>NCGF01000002.1:0-299370 GCA_002281485.1 Sphingomonas sp. 28-66-16 | reverse complement strand
AGAGACGGCGATCATCGACGGCGCGATGGAACGCGTGCGCCCCGTGCTGATGACCGCACTGGTCGCCAGCCTGGGCTTTGTGCCGATGGCGCTGGCGACGGGCACGGGTGCCGAGGTGCAGCGACCGCTGGCGACGGTGGTGATCGGCGGACTCATCACCTCGACTGCGCTTACGCTATTGGTGCTGCCCGCGATCACTGCGTGGGCGTCCCGATGGCGCGGTCGAACGCATCAACGACAAGAGTTCGGAATGGGCCAAGAGCATATTTCGACGTGACGCCCCCTCGGCATTGCGATCTCTCGGCAACGTAAGGAGACGAACATGGCCCGCAAACCTTCCTAGATGAGATGGGAGCAGCGATCATCCCAACCTTGTTAGTTTGGGGTCGCGTTGCTGTTGGCGGCGCTATTGCGACTTGCTGCACATTTTCCGAGAAGTGTCCTCAGCTAGGCCCAACCCACAAGAGTACAGCGATCGCCATTGCGTATCAGAATTGGGCGTGGGTACGGCGCGAATTCGGCCGCAATGCCGCATTGCTGCTCATCCCAGCAGAGGAAACGAACACCAGCTTACGGCGGCGCGGACGGTCAGGCGCTTGCCGAAGCCTAGCGAAGATAGCGCAAGTCTGGTCGATTCCGGAAGGGCTGGATTCGAGCGACGCGCCCCAGCTTGCCGCCTTTCGAGCTTGGTACGCCGGCGCTGGGTCGCCGCACTCATGCCCCACGGACGATCAGACTGCGCTGTTGTCCAGTTTATATCACGTCTGATCCATGATAGCAGACCAGACCGCCGGAGCCGGATCGACGGGCTGCAGCCGACAACCGAAAGATTCGCTATGCTAACTCTGCCATCGGGAGATTTGGGATGAACGTTGTGTACTCTGAAGGTCGGTTTCAGCATCGGGTCGAACTGGTCGGCGCTAAGAATGCAGACCGCCGTAATGGGTAATGCAAAAACGCCGACGCAGATCGACCAGCAGCGACAAACCGCCTTGTCGCGGTGGGATAACGAAGGCGGTGCGCAGCCCGAGCAACTCAACACGCCCGATCTTTCAAATACCGATTTGGTGCAGCTCCGTGTGCGCGTAATCGCGCTGGAAAATTTGGTGATCGCGCTGCTCGCGGAAGGGTCGGATCGAACCCATAGTGTGGTTCGCGAGATGGCGACCTACATTTCCCCAAGGCCAGGGTTCACGCAGCACCCTCTCACACTTCAGGCTGCTACCCACATGATGCAGCTTGTCGACCGTGCCCTTCATTTCCGAGAGATCCCGCCCCCGTGATCCCACTCTCTCTCTGCCTGGCAAAAAAGGCGACCTCTCTCGCCTATGCGCCAGCGATCGCGACGAATGACTTCAGTCTAGTCGGACCCTTTATGGGCCATGACTCTCCCGCCGCTTCCCGCGGACCATACCTCGCGATACGATAGCAGGCCCGGCGCTCAGTTGGGTGTCGGCTTTGCCTCCAAGCGGGCGATCATGATCTTCATCTCTGCGATTTCGCGGACCTGCGCGTCGATGATGCCGTCGGCCAATTTGCGCACTTCGGGATCCTTGATGTGCGCCCGTTTGCTGGTCATGATCGCGATCGAGTGATGCGGGATCATTGCCTTCATGTAGGAGATGTCGTCGACTGTCTCCTGGCTGCGAACCAGCCATAACGCGCCTGCAAAAACGACCACGCTGCTTACGATGATCGCCAGATTGGTACGCCGGTTGGGATACATCGACCACATGAAACCGAGCATGATGATTGCCATGACCGCGCCCATGTAGATCGCCATCCAGGTCCGCGTCTGGCTGTAGAATATGTGGTCCAACGAATAGGTATTGAGATACATCAAGCCGAACATCACCACAGTCGATGTCGCGATCATCGCTGCGAACCGGCTATAGCCCATCTTCATCTGCTGCTCGTCGTCCTGCATGTCTCTTCTCCCGGTGATAGATGCCCCATTGCCCTTGATTGGAAACCTGCGCGTCTGGAAATGATCAGTGATGATGGCCGGGTTCTTTGTTGTGCGGCATTTCCTTCATCATCTCGTCGTGATCGCCCGGTGCGGTGGCGACAAGTTGCTGATATTGCGCAGGCGTCATGCCCGGAAGGCGGCGCAAGAACGCCACCATGTCCCACATCAACTCGTCCGAATGTGTCTTTCCCCAAGCGGGCATCGCGCTCAGCTTGACGCCGTGCTTGATGATCCAGAACTGTTCGGCAGCGGTCATGTCCTGCGCCTTCGCGAGTTCGGGCGCCTGCGGGTACAGTCCCTGGCTTAATTCGCTTCGCTCGACGCCGGGGCCGAGGTGGCAGCTGGTGCACATCTCGTCGTAAAGACCGGCGCCTGTCGATACCCGACTGGCCGCATTCAAATCGGCGGGCGGTACAATGCCACGCGCCCGTACCACGATCGAGCGGTCGCGCAAGCTATCCAGTAGCGCATAGACCGGGCGGGCATGCGGGGCGTCCGCAGCGATGTCGTAGGCGCCAAAATAAACTAAAATCGCTGCGAGAAAGAGCATGACCGCAGCTCCAATGGTGACGAACCATATGCTTGGCAGGTGATGACGCCATCGGTCGGAGTGCATCGAACTATCCTCTCATCTTCACGCGTCGCTAGAACCAGAAATGCACGCCAGCCACCAAGCTGGTCGAGGTCCCGCTCTTGCCGTCGGCGCGCGCAAAGTCAGCGGTTCGCCCGGTTTTGGCATCATAGGAAACGCCAATATAAGGCGCGAATTCACGGACGAATTCGTAGCGCAAACGCAGGCCGAGTTCGGCGTTGGTCAGGCCGGCGCCCAATCGGTTCTCGGGGACGTCCTGTGCCGACAAATTGAGTTCGACCCTTGGCTGGAGGATCAGGCGCTGCGTGATCCGCTGATCATAATAGCCTTCGATCCGGCCCAATATATCACCCTTTTCTGAGATGAACGCCGCGCCCCCGACTTCAAACATATACGGTGAGAGCCCCTCGAATCCGATGGTGGCATAGGTCCGGTTGGGCGAAGGTTGGAAATCGTGCCGGACGCCGGCCTGAAGGTTGAAATAGGGACCGATCGCGCGGCTGTAGAGCGCCTGGACTTCCGCGCTGTCGACCCCTTCGCGAAACGCGCCTTCACCCTCGGTTTTCAATGTGAAACGGTTGATATCGCCACCGAACCACGCCTCGCCATCCCATCGATAGCCGTCCTTGCCGTCGCGGACCTGATATTCGGCGAGGTTGAAAAGGATCATCGAGAAATTGCGGCCGCCTTCTTCGCGCATCATCGCCCGGTGGGCGCGGTGGATATCCTCGGGCGGAAAGAAGCGGGCGGCATAATGGTCGGTGGGCGGCACCGGGGCCGGTGCGTTGCCGGGCGGCAGGTCGGTGCCGCTCGGCAAGGGCATTGCCATGCCAGGCATCGTCGCCATGTCCGCCATTGGTTCAGCTGAAGCTTGGTCGGCTGACATATCCATATCGGGCATCGCCTGCCCGGCGGGAGGCGGAGTGTCCTTGGACGTCGCCATTCCCGGCATCGCCATTCCGGGCATTGCCATGCCCTGCATGTCATCAGCAGCCGGCTTCGACGCGCGCGGCGCTCTTGGTTTGATTGCGGCGGGTCTGACCGCTGGCTTCGTCTTGGCTGGTACTGGAACGACCTTCTTTTTGGTCGGGGCTGGCATCGGCATTTTCATGCCTTTCATGCCCTTCATATCCATACCCGGCATAGAGGATTGGGCGGCGGCAGGTGCCGCGGTCGCCAGCATCGCGCCTGTGACGAGGCCGGCGAGGGCGGCGCGGCTCATGCGGCTTCCCCCCGAGGGCGGACACTCACCGTGCGCATCATGCCCGCCATCATGTGATACAGCATATGGCAGTGGAACGCCCAATCGCCGACCGCGTCTGCGGTCAGGTCCCAGCTCACCTTGCCGCCTGGCTGGACGATCACGGTATGCTTGCGCGGCGCGTGGTTGCCGTGCCCGGTAACCAGCTCGAAGAAATGACCATGCAGGTGGATCGGATGCGCCATCATCGTGTCGTTGATCAAGGTGACGCGAACCCGCTCACCCTCTGTGAACGCGAACGGCTCGGTCGCATCGGACATTTTCACCCCGTCGAACGACCACATGAACCGCTCCATGTTGCCGGTCAGGTGAATGTCGAGCGAGCGGCTGGGCGCACGCACGTCCGGGTTGCGGTCGAGCGCCATCAGGTCGCGATAGACGAGTACGCGGTGACCGACATTCTCCAGCCCCTGACCGGGCTCACCAGTGCGATCGACCGGATTCATCGAGACGGTCTGAACGCCTGGATTTTTCGCGATTGTGGGCGCGTTCGAGAAATCGCGCATCTTCATGTCCATGCCGGTCATGGACATGTTCTGCATTGTATCGCCCCCGGACATGCCGGGAATCGCGGCGCTCGCAGGCGCTATGCCGGCCATTTTGCTGCCGGGCGCCATGCCACCCATGTCATGCCCCATCGCGGCATGATCCACGGCTGCGCCATTGGGGTCGCCGGAGCCAGCCATGTCCATTGCGCCCACATCGCCCATGCCCATATCCTTCATCGAGGCGAGCGGGCGCTTGCGTAGCGCCGGGACCGCCGCCGCCATGCCAGCGCGCGGCGCGAGCGTGGCTCGCGCCATGCCAGAACGATCGACGCTTTCGCCGACTAGCGTGTAGGCGGTGTCGTCACTCGGCTGGACGACCACGTCATAGGTTTCGGCCACGCCGATCTGGAACTCGTCGACCATTACCGGGCGGACATTCTGCCCGTCGGCCTGAACGATCGTAAGCTTGAGTCCAGGAATGCGAACGTTGAACGTCGTCATCGACGATGCATTGATGACCCGCAGGCGCACGCACTCGCCGGGGCTGAAAAGTGCGGTCCAGTTGTCCTCGGGGCCATGACCGTTGACGAGGAATGTGTAAGTCGATCCATTGACGTCGGCGATGTCAGTCGGATCCATCCGCATGCCGCCCCACATCGCGCGCTGCTCGAGCGACTGGTTCTTTCCCGCCAGCAATCCGCCGAGCGTCTGTTTCTGATAATTGAAGTAACCCGGCATCTGTTTCATCTTCCGGAAAATGGCTTCCGGCGACATCTGGCTGTGATCCGACAGGACAATGACGTGCTCGCGATCGGACGCCACCGGATCATCCCCTGCCGGATCGATCACGATCGGGCCATACAGGCCGAGCTGCTCCTGCATGCCCGAATGACTGTGATACCAATAGGTGCCCGACTGCTTGATCGGGAATTCGTACAGGTAGCGCGAGCGCGGCTTGATGCCGGGGAACGAGATGCCAGGGACGCCGTCAAACTGCGGCGGCACCAGCAAGCCGTGCCAGTGAATCGAACTGTCTTCGTCAAGATCATTGTTGACAGTAAGGCGGACGTTCTGCCCCTCGCGCAGTCGGATCAATGGCCCGGGCACGGTGCCATTGATGCCGATTGCGTGGCTGAGCCGACCGTCGATCCGCATTGTCTGGCGTGCGATCGTAAGGGCAATGTCCTGCCCTGACACCATCGGTAGCAGCGCGGCGATGCCGCTCGACGAGGTCTGCGCCCAAGCAGGCATCCATGCCGACAGCGCAAAGCTGCCACCGGCAAAAGCAGCGCCCCGGATAAGCTGGCGACGATCGAGAAGGTTGGTCATGGGCCTCCATGGGCGGGTAAAATAGTTTGTGAATAACCAAGCAGCGACTGTGCGGATCCCCGACACCGACCGCCAACGTTGTCGATGAAGATGGGGTCTGACACTGTGGTAAGGTCAAGCGCTTATATCGACATTCCTGACATTAACTCTCAAAGCGTCCGGCAAGTTTCACTTTTGGCGCTCTGTCGCGCCTCCCTCCTTCGCCTACAGTAACCGCCTAGCGGGGATGTGAAATTTTCCATCCAAGAGGGGAAGTCATGTCTGGCGCGTTGTGATTTGTGGACCCGACCAAGTCAGGGCTTGACCCTGACATGATGTCAGACCCTATCTGGGTTCGCATGGAGACCCACATGACCAGCGATCATCACGCACACGGCCACAGCGCCGATATTCCGCAGCTCGACCGAGCAGACGGCAAGGTCACCGATCCCGTTTGCGGCATGAGCGTCGACCCGGCGAAGACCAAGTATCACGCCGATCATGATGGCCACAGTTATCATTTTTGCAGCGCGGGTTGCCGGAGCAAATTCGTCGCCGATCCTGAAACCTATCTCAGCGACAAGCCTTTACCGCAGCCCCAAGCTGTACCCGGTGCGATTTGGACATGCCCGATGCATCCCCAGATTAGGCAGGTTGGCCCTGGCACCTGCCCGATTTGCGGCATGGCGCTAGAGCCGGAAAATCCGACGCTCGACACCCGCCCCAACCCCGAGCTCGTCGATTTTACCCGGCGCGTCTGGGTGGCGGGGGTGTTGAGCGTGCCGTTGCTGGCAATTTCGATGGTGGCAGAAATGCTCGGCATGAGCTTCGTGCCGGCGGCCTATTCGCCTTGGGTTCAGCTCGCGCTGACCGCACCGATTGTCCTGTGGGCGGGCGCACCGTTCTTCCAGCGCGGCTGGACCTCGATCCGCACGGGCAACCTCAACATGTTCACGCTCGTGTCGCTCGGCGTGGGGGCGGCCTTCGCCTATAGTCTGGTCGCCACGATCGCGCCCGGGTTGTTCCCGCCCTCATTCCGGATGCACGGCGTCATCCCCGTTTATTACGAGGCAGCGGGGGTGGTCGTCACGCTGGTGCTGCTCGGGCAGGTGCTCGAACTGCGCGCGCGCGCCGCGACTGGCCGGGCAATCCGCGCGCTGATGGATCTCACGCCCAAGACGGCGCGGCGATTGCGCAAGGATGGCAGTGAGGAAGAGGTGCCGCTTGCCGACGTCGCGACCGGCGACAGACTGCGTGTGCGGCCTGGTGAGGCGTTGCCGGTCGATGGCGTGGTGGTCGACGGCCGTTCCTCGGTCGATGAAGCGATGCTGACCGGCGAACCGGCGCCGGTGCTCAAGGAGAAGGATGCCGACGTCACCGGCGGGACGATCAACGGCACCGGATCACTGGTGATCGAGGCGCGTGCCGTGGGGTCCGACACTGTGCTGGCACGGATCGTCAAGATGGTCGCGGAGGCACAGCGCAGCCGCGCGCCGATCCAGGCGATTGCCGACCGTGTGTCGGGTTGGTTCGTGCCGCTGGTGGTGGGGATCGCGGTCCTGACCTTCATCGTCTGGAATCTGGTCGGGCCGGAGCCGCGCTTCGGCCATGCCTTGCTCAACGCCATTGCGGTGTTGATCATTGCCTGCCCCTGCGCGCTGGGGCTCGCCACGCCGATGTCGATCATGGTCGGCACGGGGCGCGGCGCGCGTGCCGGGGTGCTGATCAAGGATGCCGAGGCGCTGCAAATGATGGCCAGCGTCGACACGCTGGTGATCGACAAGACCGGCACCCTGACCGAGGGCCGCCCGAAAGTGACAGCGATCGAACCTAGCGACGGCTTCGATGAGGATTCGCTGCTCGCGGCGGCGGCTGCCGTGGAGGGCCGCTCGGAGCATCCGCTGGCGCATGCAATCGTCGTTGCCGCAGAGGCGGCAAAGCTCGACCTTAGGTCGCTCGAGCAGTTTGAATCGCAAACCGGCTTGGGTGTCAGCGGGCTCGTCGATGGCAAGCATGTAGTCGTTGGCAATGCCGCACAGATGGAGCGGATTGGGGTCGATGCGGGACAACTGGCCGACGCCGCGGATCGCTATCGCCATGAGGGCGCGGGCGTGATGTTGGTCGCGATCGAAGGCAAGCTCGCCGGCCTGATCGCAGTCGCCGATCCACTCCGCGAATCCGCGCACGACGCCATTACCGCACTCAAGGCGGAAGGCTTGCGGATCGTCATGCTGACCGGCGATGCCGAAGGCACGGCGCAAGCGGTGGCGAAAGCGATCGGCGGGATCGATGAGGTCCATGCCGGGCTCAAACCCGAGGACAAGGCGCGGATCATCGGCGAGTTGAAGGCAAGGGGTGCCAAGGTGGCGATGGCCGGGGATGGCATCAATGACGCGCCCGCGCTTGCTGCCGCCGATGTCGGTGTGGCGATGGGCACTGGCACTGATGTCGCGATCGAGAGCGCCGGGATGACGCTGACCAAGGGTGATCTGGCGGCGATGGTGCGCGCGCGCCGTCTGGCCCGCGCGACGATGCGCAACATCCGGCAGAATCTGTTCTTCTCGTTCGTGTTCAACGGTATCGGAGTGCCAATCGCGGCGGGCGTGCTCTATCCGGTGACGGGTTTGCTCCTGTCGCCGATGATCGCGGGCGCGGCGATGGCGCTGTCGAGCTTTACCGTCGTTACCAATGCGCTGCGACTGAACAGGGCGAAGCTATGAATATCGGGCTGGCATCGCAGGAGAGCGGCGTCTCGCAGCGGATGATCCGCCACTATGAAGCCATCGGCCTGATCCCGGCACCTGCCCGCCGGGACAGCGGCTACCGCGATTATGCCGATGCCGATTTGCACCGCCTCCGCTTCATCGCAAACGCGCGCGATCTGGGCTTCCCGATCGAGGACATCCGCTCGCTGCTGAGCCTGTGGCATGACCGCGACCGCCAGAGCATCGACGTCAAGCAGCTCGCTTTGGCGCGCGCCGACGAACTGCACCGCAAGGCCGCTGCACTCGAGGCGATGCGAAGGGCGCTGCTCGATCTCGCCGAACAATGCCACGGCGACGGGAGGCCGGATTGTCCGATCATCGAGGCTCTCAATACTGGGTAGGGTATTCGATCAAACACTGGTGTTTGCCCATCGGCATGATGGGTGACGTCGCTGAGCGGACCACGGATAACGCGCAGGAGTTGCCGCCGTACTGCGTGACGGGCAACGCCCCGTCACCGCCGTAAACCGACAAAGGCGCCGACGATGATTGTCCATCGCTTCCGGGCGTCGTTCTCGAATGTTCCGCCTGGCGACACCGCCGCTGGCGCACGCGCAATAGGTTGTGATAGTCAAATAGTCGTATGAAGCGCTTGCTCATCATGATCTTGGCGATCATCGTTCTGGCGGCACCGATCCCGGCGCTGGCGATGAAGGCAATGTGCGTCGACCCCATGCCAAAAATGGCGTCTATCGATCACGGCATGACAGGGCGCTCCTGCTGCGACAATAAGCACAAGGCCTGTCATCAGGCCTGAGAGGCGACACTTGCCCCGGCAGCATCCCGGCGACCAGACGTCTGATCCCGGTCTTTGGTCCTGCATCCTTCACCGTTAGCGGGAAGGAAGCGCGATTGACGGCATCTCCATATTTGCCTGGACGACGCTCGCGATCGCATACGCGCAACCGAATGCGATGATCGATATGGCCGCCATCAACGCGATTTCTGTCGTCGAGGCGCCCGGATGAGCCATCGGCGAAGACTGGACCGCGGTAGCCTTGCCTGAACCATAGTTTGGCGCGTGATCGCTTGCCGTGGACATTCCATGCTTCAGGCCCTTGGCGACCAGCCACCAATTGATTGGATATGCCACCACAAAGCCAGCCAATAGCGCCATGCTCATCGCGAACCAGAATGTTGGCGTTAGCGGACTCTGCTTACCACCGACCGCCGCCCAAAACACCGTAGCGACCGGCGTCATTCCGGCCATCACCAGGTTCATCGACAGAAATTCAGGTATGAATGCGCGCTTGAGCGCTACCCTGTAGGATCCCCCAGCCATACTGCGCATGAACAGCGACTGGAAAATCGTCCACCCAAATCCAAACCCCAGCCCATATTCGAGCGCCACCTCAAGCGGCCGATCGAGCGACATGACCGAGCCTATGACAGCGCCAGCAAGAATGCCGACGCCGTCACCAGCGATGCAATGCATGGTTGAGCCAAGAACCTGCCGCCACCGCGCTTGTACGTAGTCAGCGTGGCGATCAGGAAGCGGCTCCCGGCATCCAAGCACGTATAGGAATACGCCAATCGGCCCGGTATATGCGGTAAAAAGGACGAACGCCCACCTCATCACTGGCGATACCGGCGACGATCGAATGTCTATCGCAACGAAGCCGACAGCTAGCGCCGTCAACATATACCAGAGAAGAATCACCCCATTTAGCATTATCGGTTCCTCCAATCCGGGGTCCCGTTAACCGCAGCATCCCTTTGATTTAGGCGCAGCATCGACTTGGGGCGCACCAACAGGGTAGCCAGCTCTCTCGAGAGCCGAAGTCATTTGACCAGGCTGGGTCAGTTTCTCGTCATATGACACGTCAACTTTCCCGGTCGAGAGCGCGACCTCTACGCCTCCTACCCCGGGGATCGCTGCTAGAGCTTCCGTCACACGGGTGACGCAGCCCCCGCACGACATCCCACTGACTGTCAAATGCTCAGTTTTCATAGCATATTGCCTTCAGATCTTAGGTACGGAGTCTACACGATCAAACTAGGTACATCGCCAGCAGCGCGTGTGCGAGTCGGTCACATCATTCCCAAATAATCTACCATCATCTGGTCGAACGCTTTCCGCTGCTCTTCCGACAGCGAAGCGTAAAGCGCTCTGGTGTTGGCCTCCGAGCGTTCCAATATTCCAATTCGTGCGGACATCATCTTATGCTGCGCTGCCATGCGCTCTGGCGTCGTACTGGGCATACCGTCCTTCATCATCCCATCATGCATAGCCTTCATCGCGATCGCATTGGCACGCATCATGTCAGCGAACGTGTTCCACGGCCGCAACTGCGCGTCGGTAATCTGCAACTCGGCTTTCAGATAGGCGACACGGCCCTCCATGTGCTCGAACGGCATTTCCATGCCGCCGCGTTCCGGCATCATCGGGCGCATCGTCGCCATCATGCATCCCATGTCCCCACCCATTGTCCTTGGCTGGCTGCCTGGTGCAGTGGCGTCCGGCATCGGCATGCCGGCCTGAGGATTAGGAACCGGGCTGCTGGGATGGTGCGGGGCGGCGGTCTGCGCATGCGCGACCGTCACGGAAGCGGTCAGTGCAAGCAGGGCAAGGGCAAGGCGGGTTCCGGTCGAACGCATGGTCGTTTCCTTTTTTTGCTTTGATCATTGGCAGTTCGCTGAATCTAAGGTCTGCCGACACGGCATCACTATGGCCCTCGAAGTGAAGGGGGGCAGCATCGGAAAATACTCAGGCAATTGCACCGAGAAGCTGTTCCATCGTATGCAGAGTGGCTCGCCTCAGACACAAATCATTGCTGAAATACATCGGTCCCAACATCACGGTCATCGAGGTCAAGATCATCCAGGCAAGTCGGCTATATTCCGGTCGCGTGCTGCCGTGTTCGTCGCTGACCGGTCAGCTCCTGGTCGCGCCATTGATACTGGTCGCTCCCACCGTTCACCCTGCCAATCTCTGTATCAGCTCAATTCAGGCGTCTCATTGTGTTTGTGAGCAGCGCAGTTGGGGTGCACTTGGCGTGGTTCTATCGTCGGTTCGTTATGTGTCGCATCGGCCCGACCAGGGGCCGCTGATGCTGCACATCTGAACCGCGGTTCAGCCAAAGTCTTGTCGCCGCGCTGGGCTTCGGCATTCGTTCAAACTTGCAATGGCGGCGATGACGAGCGGGTGCCCCACCCGACATTGACCTGGAAGGGGGCGCTGCGTTTCTCCCGTTAGCAGGCGCCGTTCAGCAAATGAAACGTTGCCCGCACTGCGTAGATTCCGATCCTCCACGTTAACAGGCCGACCGATTAATTTGTACGGGTGAACCCGAATTCCCTTCCCGCCGCGCTCATCGTTGGCTTGTTGGCCTCGCTGACGACGTCTGGCTGCACGCAACAGCGCAAGACTTCGCAGGTTGAGAAATTGACACCGCAAACCAAGGCAATCGGCGGGCTGACATTCTACTACGGCATCGTCAAGGGCGCGATCGCATCGAAAGATATGGGCGCTCCCTCCAACGCATCGATGCAAATGCCACAACCTCAATCACCCAATTCCTACCACATCGTTCTGGCTGTGTTCGAAACGCGCTCAAAGACGCGCATCAAGAACGCCAGCGTGGCCGTTCGGCTCGGGGGCTCAAGCGCGCGGACCTCTGGGTGGCTGCCGATGGAATTTATGTCCAGTGCTGGAATCCAGTCGTATGGGCGATATGCCCAGCTGCCCAGCCCCGGAAGATATCCGATCGAGTTTCGGGTCACCAGAAGCAGCACCGCAACTCCCGTTACCGCTCACTTCGTTTACGAGCGACCGTAACGGCCCTGACTGCCGCCTCTATCCTCGGCTCGCGACAGCACCTGCGGCCAGTTCGATCACCTCGGCGGTGATGTCTTCCTGTCGCACTCGTCGCTCTGTCGCCTGAAGCTCAGCCAGTTGCCGCGCAACCTGGTCGCGCGCTGCCGCCATCGCTTCCATCCGAGCCTCGTTCTCCGTCGCGAAGGAGTGGAGCGCCGCCTGACAGAGTTGAGCGTGGAGATAATCGGCGGCCAAGCCAGCGACAAGCTCGGCCGGGTCCAGATTATGGAGTGGCGGACTGGCCTGGTGAGTACTTGGAAAGCGCGAGAGATCAAGCGGCAACAGCGCCACCCGTTTGATCACCGCGGATTGGCCGGGGTCGCGCTGGCTGAAGATTACATCCAGCCTGCCGATCTCGCCCTTGGCAATGCCCGCATATAGCGCCGCGCTGACCTGCTCCGCCAGCTTGGGCGTTCCGCCCGAATGCGATGGCATTGCGCTACTCCACACAGGCGCGAACCCGCGCTCTGCAGCAAGCGACGCCCCACGACTGCCCAGCAGGAACAGCCGCGATCCCGCGAGTTGATCGCCAAGCGATGCAAAGACATGCTCGCTGAAAGCGCCGGCAAATCCCTGCTCGGCCGCGAACACTACCAACGCCGGTTTGGGCGCGGCCGGGTCCGGCACTGCTACCTCATCGGCGGGGATGGGCGACGGCATCAGCGCCAACGCCCGGCCAATCGCGATCGCGATCGTTGCTGCATAAGTGTCGACGGCGGCGACCTGGGTCCGCGCCTGCTGCGCACGTGCGGCGGCAATGCCGCGCATCGCGTTGACCACCGCACCAAGTTGCTCGACGCCCTCGATCCGCGCGCCGATATCGGCCAGGCGCAACGTCATGCGGGTGCGACGCTTTTGGCATAGGTATCCAGGGCAGTTATCAGCGTCGCCTTGTCATCGTCGTCGAGCGTGCCGTCGTTCTGGATCATCGCGACGGCATCGGTAGCGTCGCGATCGATCATGTCGGCCAGACCCTTTCGAAAGTCGGAGATCGCCGACAGCGGCAGCACGTCGAGCAATCCGCCCTGTACCGCGAGCACTAGCGCAACCTCATCGGCAAGCCGCAGCGGCGCGTGCTGAATCTGGTTGAGGATCGCCCTGATGCGCTGCCCCCGCGTCAATTGCTGGCGGACGCGCGTATCGGGCATTCCGCCGAAGCGGGTAAAGCTTTCGAGTTCGAGGAACTGCGCATAATCAAGCCGCAGCGTCTGCGCCGCCGCACGCAACGCATGTGCCTGGGTCTTGCCGCCGACGCGGCTGACGCTGGTGCCGACATCCACGGCCGGTTTTTGGCCTTCGTAGAACAGCTTTGCATCGAGCACGATCTGCCCGTCGGTGATCGATATGAGATTGGTCGGGATATAGGCGCTTAAGTTTCCTGCATCGGTTTCGGCGATCGGCAGCGCAGTGAGCGAGCCGCTGCCCCTGGCCTTCGACAGCTTCGATGCGCGCTCGAGCAGTCGCGCATGGACGTAGAAGACGTCGCCGGGATAGGCCTCGCGCCCCGGCGACTGCCGCGTCAGCAACGCGATTTCGCGGTGGGTGGCGGCATGCTTGGTCAGGTCGTCGATCACGATCAGCGCGTGGTCGCCCGTATCGCGAAAATGCTCGGCCATCGTCATGCCGGCGAAGGGTGCGATCCATTGCAGTCCGGGTGAGCTGGCGGCGCTGGCGACGACGATGATGCAGCGTTCGGGCGCGGCCTCTTGCTGGATCGCATCGATCGCGCGGCGCACGCTCGAGCTTTTCTGGCCGACCGCGACATAGATGGAGACAATGTCGCTGTGCTTCTGATTGATGATCGTGTCGATCGCGATCGTGGTCTTGCCGATCGCGCGGTCGCCAATGATCAGCTCGCGCTGCCCGCGCCCAAGCGCAAACAATGCGTCGATCACGACGAGGCCGGTCTGGACTGGATCGACGACCAGATCGCGGTCGATGATCGACGGCGCGGGCCGTTCGATAGGCATCAGATTGTCGCTTTCGATCGGTCCCTTGCCGTCTAGCGGGCGGCCGAGCGGATCGACGACCCGCCCCAATAGCGCGGCCCCAACCGGAACGCGCACGACATCGCCGGTGCCGCGCACGCTGTCGCCCGCCTCCACGCCATCGACGTCATCGAGTAGCACGCAGCCAATGCGATCCTCATCGAGCATCTGCGCAAAGCCGTACTGACCGCGCTCGAAGCGGAGCAATTCGTCGAGCCGCACGCCCGGCAGCCCCGAAACCAACGCGATTCCGTCGCCGACTTCCTCGACCCGGCCAATCTGTTCGGCATGGGCGGTGGGCGCGGTGCCGTCGAGCTTGCGCCGCGCCTCCTCCAGCCAGGTGTCGGGCGCGTTCATGTCGCGAGATCGGCCTTGATCGCTGCCAGATCGGCGCGCCAGCTGCTCGATACGACCAGGTGCTCGCCATGGAGTTCGAACCCGGCGATCAGCTTATGATCGGTCTTGAAGGTGAGTTTCGGCGCACCCCCGAATGCCTCGCCGATCGATATGCCGCAGCTTTTGCGCGCGGCAGCGTCGATCTTGACCGCACTTCTCAATTCCAACGTTACGTCTTCCGCGCGCACGGCCTTGCGCGCCGCTTCAGGAAGGTCACGGATTTCGCGCAGCAAATCGTCCAGGAAATTGGCCTGCACTGCTTTGCTGTCCATCCTCGCCGACAGCCGACCGGCGATATCGACAGCCAGATCAGCCGATCGCGCGGCCCAGGCCTTTTGCAGCACCTGGTCGTCCTTGGCGATTGCCGCCTTGGCCGCGGCCTCGGTCGCTTCCGCCGCAGTCTGAGCCTCAGCCAGCGTCTTGGTGCGCGCTGCTTCGGCAGCCTGATGGGCATCGGAGAGGATCGCCTCTCGCTCCTTGGCAAAGCCCGCACGCGTTTTCTCGACATCGGCCAGTGCGGCATCGGCCTTTGCGCGCGCTGCCTCGGCCTCGCCGGTCACTTTATCTGCCGCAGCTTGGCGCGCCTCGATCATTGCCGCAACGGGCTTCCAGAAAAAATGCCCGAGTAGCCAAATCAGGACCGCGACATTGACGGTCTGGAAGCCAAGCGTCCACCAGTCGATGCTCATCGCGTCACTTCAGCAGCGGGTTGGCGAACAGCAGAAGCAGCGCGATCACCAGGCAATAGATCGCCGTCGTCTCGATCATCGCGAGACCGACAAACAGCGTGCGCGAGATCGTGTTGGCCGATTCGGGCTGTCTCGCGATCGCGTCCATCGCGGCTGCGACCGCGCGCCCTTCGGCGAGCGCCGGGCCGATTGCGCCGAACGACACGGCGAACGCGGCCGAAATGATACTGCAAAGGGCCAACCAGTTCATGGTGCCGTCCTTTTCTGTTTAGGCTGAGTTGTGGGAAGCGCGCTGCTGATGAACACCATTGCCAGCACAGCGAAGATATAGGCCTGCACCGCGCCGGTAAGCAGATCGAGCGCCATCAACGGGATCGGCACGAGCAGCCCAGCGAGCGTCAGGACGATACCGATCACGAACACGCCGCTCATCACATTGCCGAACAGCCGGACGAACATCGAAAAGGCGCGGGTGACGCTTTCGACCAGATTGAGCGGGATCATCAGCACATTGGGCGTGGCAAAGGTCGCGAGATAGCCGCCGACCCCGCCCGAACGGATGCCGAACCAGATCACCGCAAGAAACACCAGCAGTGCGAGTGCGGCATCGGTCTCGAGCCGCGCGGTCGGAGGCGCGACGCCCGGAATCAGCGTCGACCAGTTGGCGACGAAGATGAACAGGAAAATCGTGCCGATAAAGGCGCGATACGGGCCAGGATCGACCTGCATGGTGTTGCGGATTTCGCTGTCGACAGTGTCGACGATTAGCTCGAACAGTGCTTGGCTGCGCGTCGGCGCTTGCCTGAGTAACCGCGAGACAATGATCGCGCCGAGTGTGAGCAGCGCCATGATCGCCCAGGTCGTGACCACGGCCTGCGAAACCGGCACCGGCCCGAGGTGAAACAGTGTGACGCTGCCGAGCGGCGACATCATGGCGCGACCCGCCGCACCCGGCGCATCACGCCGAAGCGGGCCAGCACGATGCCCACCGCCATCGCCAGCAACGGTCCGGCCCCCTGGACGCTGGCCAGTGTGAGCAGCCCGCCGAGCACCGCCAGCCGTATCAGCGCCAGCACGATCGTCATCGTGACGCGCCCGCCCCGGGCAAACTGCGCCGCGCTCCACCAGATGCCAGCGAAATAAGCAGCGCCCACGGCACTGCCCAAGGCGAACCAGGCGACGACGGCGAGCCCGGGCATCATGCGTTCCTGATCCAGCGCCAGGCCGACCAGCAACCGAACGCCGCGCCGAGCATCAGCAGTGGCGCAGTCCAGAAGATGCCGGTTTGATAGGTCCGGTCCAGCCATCGCCCAACAAAAATGCCGATCAGCATCGGCACCACCGAAATCCAGCCGAGCACGCCGATTTGCGCCAGCCTGCGCGCAACCGATTCCTCGCCGTCGCGCAGCCAGCGTGCTTCGCGTTCGCCGCGCAGGCGGATGCTGGCGATCAGCGGGTCTTGCGGCGACGGATCAGCGTCGCTCATGCGAACCGCCCTCTGCTGTTGGCACCAAGCTGGCTGACGATCCGCCGGATCGCATTTAGCTGCAGCTGAATGCTTTCGAAGCGCTCGCTGCGTTCTTGCTCGATATCGGCGCGGAATCGCTTCAGGACGGTCGCGTCGAGCGTCGCCAAATCGTCGCCGGCAATCGCCTCGCGCGTCGCGACCGCAACCGCCGCGCCGCTGATCGACAGCATCCCGCGCCGTACTGCGCAGTAGCGCCGCGCGCCGTCAGGCAGTTTCCAGCCGACCACCGAGATGGCGAGACTGGTCAGGAAATCGGCATGGCCGGGCAAGATACCGAAACTGCCGCTCTCATCCTCGGCGCGTACCGCGAGTACCTCTTCATCGACGACGACCAACAGCGGGGTGATGATGCGCAACCTCATGGCTTGTCGGCCTTGGTCGAGGCCGCTTCCTTAGCCCGCGCCTGGTCGAGCGTGCCCACCATGTAGAGCGAGCTTTCGGCCCAATCGTCCGCCTCGCCGTCGAGGATCGCCTTGCACCCAGCGAGCGTATCGGCGCGCGAAACGCTTTCGCCGGGGGTGCCGGTAAAGGCTTCGGTCACGACGAAGGGCTGGCTCAGGAAACGCTGCAGCCGCCGCGCCCGCTTGACGATCAGCCGGTCCTCGGTGCCGAGCTCCTCGACCCCGAGCAAAGCGATGATGTCGCGCAAATCCTCGAACCGCGCCAGGGCCTCGCGCGCACGCTCGGCGAGCGCATAATGCTCTTCGCCCACGACAAGCGGATCGAGCAGCACCGAAGACGAGGCGAGCGGGTCAATCGCGGGGTAGAAGGCCTCGGCCGCCAGCTTGCGCGACAGCATGATGATGCTGTCCATATGGCTCGAGATCGCGGTCACCGCCGGATCAGTGAAGTCATCGGCGGGGACATAGACCGCCTGGATCGCGGTCACCGCCGCACCGGGGACCGAGGCGATCCGCTCCTCGAGCGCAGCAACCTCGCTCGCCAGTGTAGGCTGATACCCCACCCGCGACGGCAGCCGGCCGAGCAGACTCGACAATTCGCTCCCCGCCTGGACGAAGCGGAAGACATTATCCATCAGCAGCAGGACGTTCTGGTGCTTGGCGTCGCGGAAATACTCCGCGATCGTCAGCGCGGTGAGCGGCACGCGCCAGCGCGCGCCGGGCGGCTCGTTCATCTGGCCATAGACTAGCACGGTGCGTTCGAGCACGCCCGAGCTTTGCATGTCGGTGAGCAGCTCATGCCCCTCGCGCGAGCGTTCGCCCACGCCCGCGAACACCGAAATGCCCTGATATTTTTCGACCATCGCGTGGATCAGTTCCATAACCAGCACGGTCTTGCCGACCCCGGCGCCGCCGAACATCGCTGCCTTCCCCCCTTGTGCAAGCGGGGCGAGCAAGTCGATCACCTTGATGCCAGTTTCGAAGATCACCGTCGCCGATGTCTCGTCCTCAATCGCGGGCGGCTTGTGATGGATGCTGCGGCGGGGGGTGTCAGTCGGCAGCGCCGCGCCATTGTCGCGCATCGTGCCGACCACATCGAGCAACCGCCCTAGTACCGCATCGCCAACCGGCACAGCGACCGGCGCGCCGGTCGCATGGACTTTGGTCGCGCGCGCGAGCCCCATCGTTGCCTGCAGCGCAATGCCGCGCACCGTCTGCTGATCGACATGGCTGTGCACCTCGAGCACCAGCGGTTCGGGACGATCCCAATCGACGATCAACGCGGTGTCGATGGCTGGCAGCTCGACAGCGTCGAAGCGCACGTCAACCACCGCGCCGCGCACCGCGATTACGCTGCCGATGACGCTGTCGATCTCGCGCGCGTCACTGCTCGCCATGCAGCACCTGTTGGGTATGGCGGGCGATGATCGCTTCCTCGTCGGCGGCGATTACGCGAACATCGACGCGACTGTCGGGTGCCGAAATACGGCCCGCGCCGGACGCATTGGCGACGGGATCGAGCTGGATGCCCAGCCATTCTAGCCGCGCGCAGATCGCCGCCCGGACCTTGGGGGAATGCTCGCCAATCCCAGCGGTGAAGACCATGCCGTCGATGCCGCCCAGCGCGCTGACCAGCCCGCCCGCCTCGACCGCGATCCTGTAGCTGAACAGTTCGATCGCGTCGGCCGCGCGAGGGTCGTCGCTCGCCAACAGCACGCGCATGTCGCCGCTTATCCCCGAAACGCCGAGCAGCCCCGACTGATGATAGAGCAGGTCCTCGATCTCGGAGATGCTGCGCCCCTGCCGCGCCAGATACAGGATCACCCCCGGATCGATGCTTCCGCAGCGCGTCGCCATCATCAACCCGTCCAGCGTGCTGAAGCCCATGGTTGTGGCGATGCTCGCGCCGCCCTTTAGCGCACACAAGCTCGCCCCCGCCCCGAGATGCGCGACGATGACGCGACCGCGCGTCAGTTCGGGTGCCTCCTCCGCCAACTGTGCGGCGATATATTCATAAGACAGCCCATGGAAACCGTATCGGCGCACCCCGTCGTCACGCATCGCGCGCGGGACCGCAACCGCCTGCGCTTCTGCCGGCATTGCATGGTGGAAGGCGGTATCGAAGCAGGCGACCTGAGGCAGATCGGGCCGTGCCTCCGCGATCGCGCGAGCGGGGGCCAGGTTGTGCGGCATGTGGAGCGGATCGAGCGGGGTCAGTGCCTCCAGCGCCGCGAGCAGCGTGGGCGTTATCAGGGAAGGTGAGACATGGTCCGCGCCACCGTGGACGATGCGGTGGCCAGTGCTGCCCAGTCCATCACTGCCAGAATGATCATGGACGAAATCGAGCAGGTCCCCGAGGATCTTCGCAAAGCAGGGCTGCCCATCCGGCCAGCGGTGATCGGCCAGCGTGGATCCCGCTGCATTGCGCGCAGCTAAATGCGGAGCTGCATCGATATCTTCGATCTCGCCGCGCAAAATCGGCGCAAGCATTGCATCGTACAGCGCGAATTTCAGGCTCGACGATCCAGCATTCAACGTCAGGATCGATCCGGCCATGGCAATCTCCTGACGACACGCGCGAACATGCCGGCACGCGCAGGCCGGACGAGCTACCTATACGGAAAGGTGATTGGCGCGGGAGGCTCGGAAACTACGCATAGCGCTGGCTTCGGCTCAGCTGACGGCACCGCGCAGGCACATGAAGATCCCCTCAACCACGCGTTTGGTCTCATGCACGTCGCGGACGGCGATCGTGTCGATCCCGGCTTCGCGAACTGCATCGTCGTTGCCGCCGGGATAGATCGCATCCCCTAGGAAGATCATGTCTTCGGTGGCAATGTTGGCAACGGCGGCAAGCTGCGTCATGCCGTAGGCCTTGTCGACACCTGCGCGCGTAATGTCGATCGAGGTCGATCCGCCGACGCGGACCGCGAAGCCGGGAAGTAGCGGCGCCAGTTCGGCCTGAAGCTGCTTGCGCTTGGCAAAATCGGGATCCCAGGCGGTCTTGGCGTCAAGCGGTGCGTGCTGGCCTAGGCCTGAAAAGGTGATCTGGCTGCCGCGGTCCTCGATCTTGTCGCCCCAAGTCCGTCCGCCGACCAGCCCCGCTGCATCCACCGCCTTGTCGAGCGCGGTCAGGATATGCGTGCGTTCCTCTGCCGTGAAATCCTGCGCATAGATCTGCGTCCACGTGGTTTTGTACCGGTAAAGCTTGGTCCCCGACGTGGGCAGCAGGATCAGCCGGTTAAGATCAGCCTCGGCCGGCAGATGGCCGACGAGTTGCTGGTCGAATTGCGGCCAGTCGCCGCCGGAAATGACCGCGACCGTGACGATCCGGGTGAGCCGCGCCAGCAAGCTTGCCATTTCCGCGTCGATCGGCTGCTTGCTCTCGGCAAGCGTTCCGTCGAGATCAAATGCAACCAACCGCTTCATCATTCGCTTTCATGTTCAGTTGTGCGCATAACGAAGCCCGCGCAGGGATAGGTCCATGATCATCGAAGAAGCCGCCACGCGCGATACAGCCGTGTTGAAGCGCATGGCCGCCTTGGCCGCCGTCGCCGAGGTGGTCGATGGGATGATCGTCGGTCTCGGCACCGGTACGACGGCAGCTTTTGCGATCGACGCGCTGGGTGAGCGGGCCAAGGCCGGGCTCCGCATCACCACTGTCGCGACGTCGCTTGAAACGGCGCGCGCGGCGGAGGCGGCAGGACTAACAGTAATGGCGTTCGATACGCTCGACCATGTCGATATCGGCATCGACGGCGCCGACGAGCTCGACCACCGATTGCGCTCGATCAAGGGCGGCGGGGGTGCCCTGCTGCGCGAGAAGATCGTCGCGACTGCGGCGGGGCGGATGATAGCGATCGTCGATGACAGCAAGCTGGTGGGGCGTCTCGGCGCACATGCGCTGCCGGTCGAGGTTCTGCCGTTCGCCGCTGGTTTCGTAACGCGGCGGATCGAAGCCCTCGGCGCCAGCGTGGTGCGGCGGATGGGAGGTGGCGAACCCTATGGTACCGACCAGCAAAATGCCGTGCTCGATTGCGATTTCGGCCTGATTGAGGATCCCGAGCCACTGGCGCTCGCGCTTTCGGTGATCCCCGGCCTGCTCGGCCACGGCCTGTTTCTCGACGAATTCGATATCGCCTATGTCGCCGCAGCGGGGGGCGTACAGCGGTTGATGCGGAACAAGAGCGGCGACTGATGGCGTCAGGTTGACGGAACGACGATCTCGATCAGCGTCGCCTCATTGTCGGGGCGGAACCGACACAGGCCGATCGCTGCCGGCAACAGCATGACAGCCCCTTTACGCATCGGAAAATCCTGCCCTTCGTTGTCGACATTGCCCGTCCCTTCAATGCACACCAGCACGGTCGGCGTGGCTGCTGTGCCGACCGCATAGGGCGTCGACGCGGTAATGCGGCACAAGCGGAAATGTGGCGAGTCGAGCAGGCGTTCGCGGCGGACCGATCCTGACGATTCGATCTGCGGCGCAAGCGGCCCGATGACACCCTGAGCCAGATCGACGCACTGCAATGCCTTGTCGATCTGCAACGGGCGATGATGGCCCGTGGTTGGATCGACATTATCCCAGTCGTAAAGGCGGAACGTCACGTCGCTGTTTTGCTGAACCTCGAGGACGACCACGCCGTTGCCGAGCGAATGGACGTCGCCTGCCTCGATCAGGAAGCTTTGCCCGCGCGACGGCGTGAAGCTCGGCAACAGATCATCGACAGTCGCCTGCGAGAGCGCGCGAAGCGCGGCGAGCGAGACGCCGGGCTTCAACCCGGCATAAATGCGGCTGTGCGGCTCGGCCGACAGCACGACCCAGCCTTCGGTCTTAGCGGTTTCCCCCGCAGGGATCAGATCAGCCTGGTCGGCCGGCGGATGGACCTGCACCGACAGCATTGCCGAGACATCAAGATATTTGAGCAGCAGCGGAAAACGCCGGAAGCGCGGCGCCAGATTGCCGAGAATGGCTTCCGGAAATGCGTCGATCAGCTCGGCCAACGTGCGGCCTTTCAGCGGCCCCTCCGATACATGGCTTGGATTATCGTCGCGATCGCTCAGCAACCACGCTTCACCGATCGGCCCTTCAGCTGGCAGCGGGACGGCGAGCAAGTCCGCGAGATGGCGGCCACCCCATAGTCGGTACTGGTAAATCGGGTCGAAGCGGAGCGGAGTCGTGGGCGGCTGGATCATCGCACGCCGTTGTCACGCCAACCGCCGCGCGGCGACAGTGTCGGAAACTACCCAGTCGTCGTAAGTAGTTTCCGATCCTCCAGCCGGGCGATGCGCTCGGGCTATACCGTCCCCGACGCGACGTTTTCGACCTTTTCGGCGGACCGACCGACATCTTTCCCGGAGCAGCAATCCCATGGACGCACCCGCCATAGCCTTGGAGCCGCTGCACCTTGTCGACGTCTCGACCTCGCCGTCCGAGCCGACGCTTGGATCAGAAGAACTTCGTCTAACCGACGCCTATTGGCGCGCGGCCAATTACCTCTCGGTCGGGCAGATTTACCTTTACGATAACCCGCTGCTTCGTGAGCCGCTGACGTTGGCGCATGTGAAGCCGCTGGTCGTCGGGCATTGGGGCACGACGCCGGGACAGAACTTCATCTATGTTCACCTTAACCGCGTCATCCGGGCGCATGATCTGAACATGATCTACATCGCCGGTCCCGGGCACGGTGGCCCCGCGCTGGTCGGCAACACCTATCTGGAAGGCTCGTACAGCGAGTTCTTCCCCAACATCAGCCGCGACGAGGCGGGGATGAAGCGGCTGTTCACGCAATTCTCGTTCCCCGGCGGCATATCGAGCCACGTCGCGCCGACCACGCCGGGGTCGATCCACGAAGGCGGCGAGCTGGGCTATTCGCTCAGCCATGCTTTCGGCGCGGTGCTCGACAATCCCGATCTGATCGTCGCGTGCGTGGTCGGCGACGGGGAGGCCGAGACGGGGCCGCTCGCGACCGCCTGGCAATCGAACAAATTCCTCGATCCCGTCACGGATGGCGTGGTGTTGCCCATCCTGCACTTGAACGGTTACAAGATCAGCAATCCGACGGTGCTCGCGCGGATCGATCACGACGAGCTCGAACAGTTTTTGCGAGGCAATGGCTGGACGCCGCATTTCGTCGAGGGCGACGATCCTGGCGACATGCACCAGCAGATGGCACGCGCGATGACGCGGGTGATAGCCGACATTCAGGCGATCCAGCATAATGCCCGCGAGAACAACGACGCCACGCGCCCGCGCTGGCCGATGATCGTCTTGCGTTCGCCCAAAGGCTGGACAGGGCCCCGGATCGTCGACGGGTTGCAGGTCGAAGGGACGTTCCGGTCACATCAGGTGCCGCTACTGGTGAGCAAGGATCACCCGGGCCATGTCGAGCAGCTCGAAAGCTGGATGAAGTGCTATCGTCCCGAGGAATTGTTCGACGATGCCGGGGCGCTGGTCCCCGAACTTGCCGCGCTGGCGCCTGAGGGCGATCGGCGGATGGGCGCCAACCCGCATGCCAATGGCGGCATATTGCTCCACAATCTTCGGATGCCTGATTTTCGCGCGCACGCGGTCGCGGTCCCCCACCCCGGCGCGATTGTGCTCGGCGACACGCCGGTGCTGGGGCGATTTCTGCGCGACGTGGTGAGAGAAAACCCCGATAATTTTCGCATCTTCGGGCCCGATGAGACGCTGTCGAACCTGCTCGGCGCGGTGTTCGAGGTCACCAACCGTCAATGGGATGCCAGCACGCAGCCCAATGACGAGTTTCTCGCGCCGGCAGGCCGCGTCGTCGATTCGATGCTCAGCGAGCACCAGTGCGAGGGCTGGCTTGAGGGCTATCTGCTCACCGGGCGTCACGGCCTGTTCAACAGCTACGAAGCGTTCATCCGCATCGTCGATTCAATGGTCGGCCAGCATGCGAAATGGCTCAAGGTTACCAAGGAAATCCCTTGGCGGCGCAACATCGCCTCGCTGAATATCCTGCTCGCCAGCCATGTCTGGCAGCAAGATCACAACGGCTTCACCCATCAGGATCCGGGCTTTCTAGACCATGTTGTCGCCAAGAAGGCCGATATCGTCCGCGTCTATCTGCCGCCCGATGCCAACTGCCTGCTGTCGGTATTCGATCACTGCTTGCGCAGCCGCCATTATGTGAACGTCGTTGTGGCGGGCAAGCATGCGCT
Organism: Sphingomonas sp. 28-66-16; assembly: GCA_002281485.1. Classification (GTDB taxonomy): domain Bacteria; phylum Pseudomonadota; class Alphaproteobacteria; order Sphingomonadales; family Sphingomonadaceae; genus Sphingomonas. The sequence continues at coordinate 274,983 of NCGF01000002.1, read as the reverse complement.
GCCGCAATGGCTATCGATCGATGCCGCCGTTACGCATTGCACTCAAGGCATCGGCATCTGGGGATGGGCGAGCAACGATCAGGACGGCGAGCCCGACGTGGTGATGGCAAGCTGCGGCGACACGCCGACGCTGGAGATCATGGCGGCAACATCTATACTGAGGGCGCATCTGCCCGAGCTTCGGGTTCGCGTGATCAATGTTGTCGACCTGATGAAGCTCCAGCCCTGTGATGAACACCCGCATGGCCTTAGCGAGCACGATTTCGATTCGCTGTTCACGCGCGACAAGCCAGTGATCTTCGGCTTTCACGGCTATCCGGGACTGGTCCACCAGCTCACCTATCACCGCACCAACCGCAATCTGCGCGTCCATGGCTACCGCGAAGAGGGAACGATCACGACGCCCTTCGACATTCGCGTGCAGAACGGGCTTGATCGGTTCAGCCTTGTTATCGACGCGATCGACCGGCTGCCGCAGACCGGCAGCCAGGGTGCCTATCTCCAGCAGTCGATGCGCGACAAGCTCGTTGAGCATAAGCGCTATATCGATCGGCACGGCGAAGACCTGCCCGAAATCCGCAACTGGACATGGGGAGAGCCTATTTGAGCATGGCCGATCTCGCCCATATCGCCTGGCGGATGGTGGAGCACGACAAAGGGCTGCTGGCGATTGACGAAAGCGTCGACACCTGCAATCGGCGCTTCGCCGCGCTGGGCATTCCCGAGACCATCGAGATGCGTCGCGCCTGGCGCGAATTGATTGTGACGACACCCGATCTCGAACGCTGGATCGGCGCGGTCATCCTGTCGGACGAGACGATCCGTCAAACGACGAGTAGCGGCGCGTCGTTTGTGTCGGTGCTCGACCGCGCGGAAATCCTGGCCGGCATCAAGGTCGATGAAGGTACGATCATGCTCGCCGGGCACCCCGATGAAAAGATCACCGAAGGTCTCGATGGACTGAGGGGTCGGCTTGCAGCCTATGTCGAGATGGGCGCCCGCTTTGCCAAGTGGCGCGGGGTCATTGTGATTGGCCCCACGCTGCCCAGCCGGGGCTGTCTGGAAGGCAATGCGATGATGCTCGCGCGTTATGCGGCGATCTGCCAGCAGGACGGACTGGTCCCGGTGGTGGAGCCTGAGGTGCTGATGAAGGGCGCTCATAATCTGGCGCGCGACGCCGAGGTGACCGAAGCCATTCTGCACGCCTTTTTCCGCCATGCCGACGAACAAGGCGTCGTGCTGGAAGCCATGATCCTGAAGCCCAATATGGTGTTGCCGGGCACCGACTGCGCGGTCCAGGCGGGCGTAGATGCTGTCGCCGACGCTACCGTGAATGCGTTGCTTCATACTGTTCCAGCGGCGGTTCCTGGCGTTGCTTTCCTGTCAGGCGGGCAACCCGCCGAACTCGCATCGGTACGGCTAAACGCGATGAACAACCGCTTTCGCGGGCGCATGCCATGGCAGCTCGCCTTCTCTTTCGCGCGTGCCATTCAGCAACCCGCACTCGAAATCTGGGCCGGACGTGACGACAGGACGGCAGCCGCGCAGGCGTCCATTGCGCACCGTGCGATGTGCAACCACGCTGCCCGTCGCGGCGGCTATGATGCTGCGGTGGAAGCGGCGTTGCCCGGAGACAGCCATGACGGGCAGTGATCTGGCTACGCATCTGCCGGTCAAACTCCGGCCCGATCCGTCGCGTGTGGTCATCCGGCCCTTCATGCCCGCGGATGATCAGCCGCCCTTTATCGACCCCAAGCAGTCGCGCGCCCAGCGCATCGCAAACCGGGTGATGGCGCTCGACGATGCAGAGGTGGCGGACGAACTTGCCCGTTTCACCGACAGCCTCGCCAAGCATCACCGCGATGTGCCGGCGGGTCTGCTCCGGCGGTTCCATGATATCAACGGCCTGGTCATAGCTCCCTGCGCGATCGACACTGATCAATCCCTACTCATAGGTGCCTATTTCAGCGAAGAATATTCGTTCGAGGCAGCAGCGCTCTTCAATCCCAGCATCGTGCCTCATCCCGATCAGGCGGGCGTACCAGAGGGTGCGGTAAGGTTGATGCTGTCTTTACGGGGGGTTGGCGAAGGCAATGTCTCCTCGGTCACCTTCCGAACCGGGCTCTGGTCGGATGGCTGCCTGTCCATCGACCCGCCCAGTATTCAGGCGATCTCGCCACGCATCAAGATGATCCCCGGCGGCGAACCCGATGACCCCGGGGTGCGGCTATTTTTCGATGATGCCCGCGACCCTTCAGAAATCGTGATCTTTCCGGTTACGCCCGCACAGCGACATGGTATCGAGGATCTGCGCCTGCTCCGCTTCGTGGACGACGATGACAACGCGACCTATCTCGGCACCTACACGGCGTTCAGCGGCGGCGCTATCCGGCAGGAGATCCTGCGGACCACTGACTTCAAGACCATTGATCTTACTGCACTGCGTGGGCCCGGCACCGACAATAAGGGCATGGCGCTGTTCCCCCGCAAAATCGACGGACACTATTTCATGCTCGGTCGGCAGGACCACGAGAATATCTGGGTGCAGAAGTCGGACGACCTGTACACTTGGGAAGCGGGCACAAAGATCGTTACGCCACGCTATCCATGGGAAATCGTCCAGATCGGCAACTGCGGGTCGCCAATCGAGATCGACGAGGGCTGGCTCGTGATCACCCATGGCGTCGGCGCCGTTCGCAACTATTGTTTGGGCGCGTGCCTGCTCGACAAGCATGATCCCACGAAACTGCTGGGGCGGCTGAGCGAGCCGTTGATCCGGCCTGATCCAGCCGAGCATGACGGCTATGTGCCAAATGTCCTCTATAGCTGTGGCGCGATAGCCATCGAACGCATGCTATTGCTTCCCTACGCCATCGCCGACAGCTTCACGACGTTCGCAACCGTACCGCTCGACAGCCTGCTCGCGGCGATGGAATGACAGTCGACGCGACCATTTAGTCGCCGGGGGCGCAGCGACGCGATGTTTTAGCCACTTGCTACGGCGTTTTCCGGTTGGAGCGCATACCCCGATTCTTCAACGACCGGCCCTATAAGCCAAATCTGCTGCGTTCGACGCAGCAGACGTGCCCGCGATCGCTGCTGCTGCTCGAACGATGGCATTGAAATCCGCTGACCTCAGGCTGGCACCCCCGACCAGCACCCCGCCCACCTCGGGCAATGCCAGAATTTCGGTGGCATTGTCGGGGGTGACCGATCCCCCGTAAAGCACCGGGACGCTGTTTTCTCGCTCTCCCAGCAGCACCTTTAGTTGTTGGCGAATATGCGCGTGAACCTCGCTGGTCACCTCGCCTGCGGGCATACTCCCGCTGCCGATCGCCCATAAGGGTTCATAGGCGATCGCGCTCCCAGCAAGCAGCCGCCGATCGACCGGCAGGCTCGACTCAAGCTGGGCGCTGCAGACTTGCAGCGCTTCGCCCGCGTCACGTTGAGCTTTGGTCTCGCCGATACAGATGATAGCACCCAATCCGGCCCGCGCGGCGGCCGCTGCTTTGGCGGCGACCATGGCGTCTGTTTCGTGGTGCTTTGCGCGCCGCTCCGAATGCCCGACAATGACCGCACTTGCGCCGGCATCCTTGAGCATCTCAGCGCTTACATCGCCTGTAAAAGCGCCACTGATGGCGGCATCACAATCCTCGCCGCCGATCGCAACGCCTCCACCACTTGCGTCTACCGCACGCGATATGAGCGTGGCAGGAACGCAGACCAGCACATCGATCGCGCTCGCCAAGGTTCGCACGCACTCGGATATTGCCCTAATTTCTGTCAGTTGCTCGTCGAGGCCATACATTTTCCAATTGGCGGCGATGAGGAACGGCACTCAAGGATTTCCTCATTTTCTTGCCAGCCATTGGGCCTTCGCGGCTGGAAACGGCCCATGAAGCGACTGATGACCGCCTTTTGGAGAAAATCCCGCGGCGCGGTAACAGCATTGGAGCCGCTAGGCTTGAAATCGACGACATGGCCAACCCTCGCCTGTTGGTCATTTTGGGAGCCTATGCAAACTCTGCATGGTGCTTCGCCCGCAACCGCTCGCACTCGGTTCCTAATTCGCAGCTGTCGCACACTATTGAATGCCATGTCGCCTCGCTGCACCTAAGGATATAGAGTTGCGCAAGGTGGGTATGCGACCACGTTGCAGACGCATCGTACGCGTCAGCGGCCATATTGATCTCGGTGCTTGCGCGCCCGCAAAGAAATGAATTGGAAGCCGACTCCATGTTAAGATCCCTCGTGCGATGCCAATAGTCCATAGCCCTAACAACCGACCAAGCGGCCAAAGGGCCACGCTGGGTCGATAAGCTTAAGCGACGGTATTGATTGGCTAGTCTATAAATTTTCCGGCAACGTCGGCAGCATCGGAATCTACCTATGCTTGCGTAGGGTAGGCCTGAGCGCGATGCGCGACGTTTCCGCTCGGGACAAAGTTCCAAAGTGCAATGACCCTTGTATCCGAATGGTGCCCGTCATGGCCCAGGATGCCGAGCGATGCCGTGTCCAGCGTCAGCCGCCCAGCGTTGACGAGCGCCAGATCGATCCAGCGCACGGCAAGGCTGCGCCCGAATTGGCCGTGGCCGAACAGCGCGATATTGCCAGCGAGCCCAGCCAGCCGGGCGATCATCCGGTCGGCGCGGCGGGCGATCTGGTCTGCGGTTTCGCCGCCGGGACAACCATCGCGAAAGATCGACCAGTCGGGCCTTTGCTTGCGGATATCGGCCGAGCGCAGCCCTTCATACTCGCCATAATCCCATTCAATCAGATCGGGCTCGACGATTGCCACCTCGGCAAGTCCTGCCAGCTGACATGTCTGGCGCGCGCGGCGCAGCGGACTGGTCATGACATGGCTAAAAGTAATCCTCTCCAGCACCGGTGACAGCGCGCGCGCCTGATCCTCACCATGCGGTGTCAGTGCGAGATCGGTTCTGCCGGTATGCTGGCCGCTCAACGACCATGTGGTCTCACCGTGGCGGATGAGGTAGATCGTCGGCGTCGGGTTATCGCGGGTCGTGTTGCTCATCCGCGCAGCGCCCGGTAGCGCTCGATCAGCGCGTTGGTCGACGTGTCGTGCACCAGTGCCGGCGCGGTATCGCGGTTCAGCTCGGGAATGATGGCGTCGGCAAGCTCCTTGCCCAGCTCGACGCCCCATTGATCGAAGCTATCGATTCCCCAGATCGCGCCTTGAGTGAAGACGCTGTGCTCATACAGCGCGACGAGCGCGCCGAGCGTCGCCGGATCGAGCCGCTCCGCGAGGATAATGTTGGTCGGCCGGTTGCCTTCGGTCGCGCGGTACGGAGCGTCGGCATCCGCCGCCTTGCCAAAGGCAAGCGCCTCGGCCTGCGCGAACAGACTGGCCATCAGTAGGTCGTGCTGGTCGATGAGCGGGCTCAACGGCCGGCAGAACCCGATCAGGTCGCACGGGACTAGGCGTGTGCCCTGGTGGAGCAGCTGGAAGAAGCTGTGCTGGCCGTCGGTGCCCGGTTCACCCCAGATGATCGGCCCGGTGTCGCCATCAACCATGTGCCCGGCAAGATCGACATGCTTGCCGTTGCTCTCCATCTGGAGCTGCTGGAGATAGGCCGGAAACCGCGCCAGCGCAGCAGCATAAGGGATGACCGCCAGCGTTTGCGCACCGAAGAAGTTGTTGTACCAAACCGATATCAGCCCCAGCAACATCGGCAAATTGGCGGCGGGCTGCGCCGTCCTGAAATGCGCGTCCATGGCGTGAAAGCCGCCGAGCATCTCCTGAAAGCTATCGGGACCGATTGCGATCATGGTGGACAGCCCGATCGCGCTGTCCATCGAATAGCGCCCGCCGACCCAGTCCCAGAAGCCGAAGATGCGCGCCAGATCGATACCGAAGGCAACGGCGCCGGCAATGTTCGTCGAGACGGCGGCAAAGTGGCTCGCCACCGCCGCCTCCTCACCCAGCCGATCGACCAGCCAGGCGCGAGCGGCGGCGGCGTTGGCCATGGTTTCAAGCGTCGTGAAGGTTTTTGAGGCAACGATGAACAGGGTTTCCCCGGCATCCAGATCCTCCGTCGCCGCGCTGAACGCGGCGCCGTCAACATTGGCGACAAAGCGAAAATCGAGGCTCGGATCGCGAAATTCGCGCAGCGCCAGCGCGGCCATTTCGGGGCCGAGATATGACCCGCCGATGCCGATATTGATGATCGTGGTGAAACGCTTGCCACCATGCCCGGTCAGCGCACCACTGCGGACGCCATCTGCAAACGTCCCCATGGCCGCCAGCACCTGGTGCACATCCGGCACGACGTTGATGTCGTCGACGCTCAATTGCTCGCCTGGTGGCGCGCGTAAGGCGACATGGAGGACCGCGCGATCTTCACTGGTATTGATCCGCTCACCGGCAAACATCGCATCGCGGCGATCTACGACCCCGCGCTCGGCGGCGAGCGCAACCAATAGATCGATGGTTTCGTTGCTGATGCGGTTCTTTGAAAAATCGAGCAACAGGCCGGCTGCTTCGGCCGAGAATCGCTCCGCACGGCCCGGATCATCGTCAAACAGGGTGCGAAGATGCACGTCCTTGATGCGCTGATGGTGGGCGGTCAGCGCCGCCCAAGCGGAGCTCGGGCTCATGCCGCCTGCTGGCGCTTGCGCGCAATCGCCGCAAGCAAGCTTTGCCATGACGCGACGAAGGATCGGGCGCCTTCTTCCTGCAATTGGGCGCCGAGCGCGTCGATATCGATGCCCGCCGCCACATGCCGCGCCACCATCGCATCGGCCTCGCCCGCCGCATGCCTCATCGTGGCGGGCGTATAGCCATGCGCGGCAAACGCCTGCAATGTTCCTTCGGGCAAGGTGTTGATCGTGTTTGGTGCCGCCAGCGCGCCGACATAAAGCGTGTCCGAGGCAGCCGGGTCCTTCGTCCCGGTGCTCGCGAACAACAGCCGTTGCGCCCGCGCGCCAAAATTCTGCAGCCGCTGGAAACGATCGGATTCGAGCGTTTCGCGGTACGCTCGGTATACCTGCCCGGCAATGGCAATGCCCAGCGTATTACGGAGCGGCGCGCTAGTGCGATCGGCAACTGCAACGTCCCACCTGCTGACAAACAGCGACGCGACTGAGGCGGTATCGGGCGCCAGCCCTGCGGAGACGCGCCGTTCGAGCCCGTTCAGCCAGGCATCGGCCGCCGCGCGGTACTGGCTGACCGAAAATAGCAGCGTGACGTTTACCGGCACACCCGCGAATATGCATTCGGCGATCGCCGGTATCCCTTCCGCCGTGCCCGGTATCTTCATGTACAGATTGGCGCGCGCCGCACTGGCGTGGAGCGACTTGGCCTGAGCGATCGTCGCGTCGGTGTCGTGCGCCAGCTGCGGCGACACTTCCAGCGATACAAAGCCATCAACGCCGCAGCGCGCGGCATAGACTGTTGCGAACAGATCGGCAGCGCGTCGAAGATCTGCGATCGCAAGATGGAAGAATAGCGTCTCGTCACTTTCGCCTGCACTGTGGCGATCCCGGATCTCGGCATCATAAGCGGTGCTGCTGGCGATGGCCTTGTCGAAGATCGTCGGGTTGGACGTCAGCCCGGTAACCGACATCGTGTCGATATAGTGCTGCAGTGTGCCATGATCGAGCAGATCGCGGGTGATGTTGTCCAGCCACAGGCTCTGGCCGAGGCGACTGAGGGCGGCGGTTGCGGGCGCGAGCATGGCAGGGACTTTCATTGCGGTGCGGGCTCGGCGACCGGTGCCGCCGCGGCCGTTTTTTCCAGATGGCCGCCAAAGCCGAAGCGCAGCGCAGACAGCAAGCGATCGGCATAATCGGCAGCGCCGCGCGATTCGAACCGCGCGAACAAGGCGGTGGCGAGCACCGGTGCCGGCACGCCTTCGTCGATCGCGACCTGCAGCGTCCAGCGCCCCTCACCCGAATCGGAAACGCGGCCCGCAAAATGATCGAGACCGGGATCGGCGCGCAGCGCCCCCGCCGCCAGATCGAGCAGCCATGAGGAAATGACGCTGCCGCGCCGCCAGACCTCGCTGACGGCAGCCATGTCGAAATCATAGCGATAATGTTCGGGCTCACGCAGTGGTGCGGTTTCCGCATCCGCAGCATGCACGCCTGCGCCGACATTGGCATGGCGCAGGACATTCAGCCCTTCGGCAAGTGCCGCCATCATGCCGTATTCGATGCCATTATGGACCATCTTGACGAAATGCCCTGCGCCTGCGGGGCCGCAGTGGAGATAGCCCAGTTCGGCATTGCCGGGTTCACCCGTCGCGCCGGGCGTGCGCGCTGCCGCCGCAACACCGGGCGCCAGCGACCGGAAAATCGGGTCGAGGCGCTGGACGATATCGTGCTCGCCGCCGATCATATGGCAGAACCCGCGCTCGCGACCCCATACGCCGCCGCTGACCCCGACATCGACATAGTGGAGCCCCGCCGACCCCAGCGCCTGAGCGCGGCGAAGATCGTCGAGATAATGGCTGTTGCCGCCATCGACGACCACGTCGCCTTCGATAAGCCCGGGGACGAGATCGGCGATTGCGCCGTCGACGACCGCCGCCGGCAGCATCAGCCATACCAGGCGCGGCGGAGCGAGCATTGCCAGCATCGCGGCCAGATCGTCTGCCCCCTTCAGCCCCTTGGCGACGGCTGCGGTAGTCGCGGCGGGGTCCCGGTCGAACACCACGCAGTCATGGCCGGCATCGGACAGGCGGATACCGATGTTGAGGCCCATGCGGCCAAGGCCGATAATTCCTATCTGCATGTCGTTGCTCCAAAGCCTGCGATCAGGGTCGGGACCTGATCAACCGTTAACGCCCAACTTGGGGGCACGGACCCAGCCCGACCGGGATCGGAAACTACTCAAGGACTGATGCGAGGCATGATGTCGGTCGGCGCGGCGCGGGCCGATCGGCGGATGCCGGCGATTGCTGCTGCATAATCGGGCGACCCGAAGATCGCGCTGCCCGCCGCAATGGCACTGGCGCCCGCGGCAATTGCGAGGCCCGTCGTCTCATCATCCAGGCCGCCATCGACCTCGATGATCGGCACGAGCCCGCGTTCGTTGCACAGCGCGCGCAGGTGACGAATCTTGGGCAACATGTCGGGCAGGAAGGCCTGGCCACCCGCGCCGGGACTGACCGTCATCACCATTGCGATATCGCAAAGCTGAAGCACATAGTCGATCATCGCCGCAGGCGTGGCCGGATCGAGTACGACCCCCGCTTTGCACCCGAGCGCTCGGATTTCGCCGAGCACGCGGTGGAGATGGACCGTTGCGGTCGCCTCGGCATGGATGAGGATGTGATCGGCGCCGGCCGCTGCAAAGGCAGCGATCTGCCGGTCGGGCTCGACGATCATCAGATGGACGTTCAGCGGTTTTGCCGTGCTTCGGCGGATCGCTGCCACGACGCCGGGACCAATGGTGATTTCCGGCACGAAGCGGCCGTCCATCACGTCGACATGGATCCAGTCCGCCCCGGCGGCATCTACCGCGTGAACTTCATCGGCAAGGTGCCCGAAATCCGCCGCGAGGATGGAGGCCGCTATGATGACCGATGGCGGGGCGGTGTCGCTGGCGGGGGCCGGAATCGCCATCATGCCGGGATGCCGATCGGCCGCCAGTCGCGCCCGCTCCGCGCGAGCAATGCAGCTGCCGCCGCCGGTCCGTCGCTGCCGGATGCGTAGCCATCGGGACCATCCGCATCTGCGGCCCAGGCATCGAGCACCGGCTGGACGATCCGCCACCCCTGCTCGACCATGTCGGCGCGCATGAACAGCGTCTGGTCGCCCACCATCACATCGCGGATCAGCGTTTCATAGCCGACATTGGGCTCCTTGGGGAACCAGTCAGCATAATGGAAATCCATCTTTACCGCCGCCAGATCGACCGCAGACCCCGGGCGCTTGACCTCGAATTGCAGCGAAATACCTTCGTCGGGCGCGATCCGCAGCACCAGCCAGTTGGGCCGCAAGCTATCCACCGGCGTATCGCGAAAAGCGGCAAACGGAGCTTGCTTGAAGCGGATGGCGATCTCGGTGCTGCGCTTGGTCAGATGCTTGCCGGTGCGGAAGTAAAACGGCACGCCGGCCCAGCGCCAGTTGTCGATCGCCAGCTCCATCGCGACATAGGTTTCGACAAGGGAGTCGGTAGCGACCTCGGGCTCCTGGCGATAGCTTGGCACAGGGCGGTCGCGGACCGAGCCCGAGCCGTATTGGCCGCGCACCGACTGGTCCGGCCGGGCCGCCGCCATAGCTGCAAAGACATCCGCCTTGCGCGACCGGATCGAGGCTGCGTCGAAGCCGGTGGGCGGCTCCATCGCGACCATCGATAGCAATGTGAAGATGTGATTGGGCACCATATCGCGCAGCGCGCCCGTCGCCTCATAGAATTTGCCGCGCGTCTCGACCCCCACCGTCTCAGCGACGGTAATCTGGACATGGTCGATCCGGTCGCGGTTCCAGATCGGCTCGAACAGGCCATTGGCAAAGCGCAGCGCCATAATGCTCTGCACCGTATCCTTGCCCAGAAAATGGTCGATCCGGAAAATCTGGTCTTCGCGCAGTGTCTTGAGAATGTCACGGTTGAGCGCCTGGGCTGAGGCGAGGCTGTGGCCAAAGGGTTTTTCGACGACGACGCGGCGCCAATGAGGCGTGCCGGTGTCCTCGGTGAGCTTGGCATCGGCCAACTGCTCGACGACGCTCGCGAAAAAACTACCCGCAACGGCTAGGTAGAAAATGGCATTGCCCTGCGTGCCATGCTCCTTGGCTGCGGCTTCGAGCCCGGCGGCGATATCGGCGTAAACCTGTGGCTTGGTGATGTCGCCCTGGAGATAGGTCATCCGGGCGGCCAGCCCTTCCCACACCGCCGTGTCGATATGGTCGATCCGGAATTCGGCGCGTTCGTCGCCGATGAAGCTGGCCAGCATATCGTGCAGGCTATTGCACCAGCTCGCTGCCGTGCCGGCTGCCAAATCGACGCCGATGATGGCAAAATCCTGCGGCAGCACGCCTGTGCGTGCCAGATTATACAGCGCCGGGACCATAAGTCTTTTGGTCATGTCACCGCCTGCGCCGAAGATAACGATCGCACACGGATCGCCGATCACCGGCGCGGCCACGCGAGGGGCAGCTTTGTCGCTCATCCAGCGGCTGCGAGCTGCTGGCGCGCTGCTGCGAGCACGTGCGCGGCCGTGAAGCCGAACTGCCGCATCACATCGGCAGTCGGCGCCGACGTGCCAAAGCTGCGCATGGCGATGATCGTTCCGACCGCACCGGCGTAGCGATCCCAACCCAGCGGCGAGGCCGCCTCGACGGTAACGCGGGCCATCACACGCGGCGGCAGGATGCTGTCGCGATAGTTTTTGTCCTGCGCCTCGAACAACGCCCAGCACGGCATGCTGACGACCCGTACCGCCACCCCCTCGGCGCGGAGCGTCTCAAAGGCAGCAACGCACGGCGCGACTTCGCTGCCAGTCGCGATCAGGATCAGATCGGGGGTGGTGTCGACGTCCCCAGCCAGCACATAGGCACCGCGTGCAACCCCAGCGGCGTCGGCATAAAGGCGGCGATCGAGCGTCGGTACTGCCTGGCGAGTGAGGACGAGACACGCGGGCTGGCGGAGTGCGACAATGGCGCGCCAGCTCGCGACGACTTCGTTGGCGTCGGCAGGCCGGAAGGTCAGCATGTCGGGCATGCTGCGCAGCGCTGCCAGCTGCTCGATCGGTTGATGCGTCGGGCCATCTTCGCCGACGCCGATCGAATCATGCGTGAACACATGGATGACCGGCAGTGCCATCAGCGCCGACAGTCGGATCGCCGGCTTCATATAGTCGGAAAACACCAGATAGGTCGCGTCGAACGGGCGCAGGCCAGACAGGGCGAGGCCGTTGCTGATCGACCCCATTGCATGTTCGCGGATGCCGAAATGCAGGTTGCGACCGCCGGGCGTAGGCGCTTCCACATCGCCTGCGCCAGTGAAATTGAGCCGCGTCTTGGTCGAAGGCGCGAGGTCGGCGGCGCCGCCGATCATTTCCGAATAGCGCTCTGCGATGGTATTTAGGACGATTGCCGAGGCTTCGCGGGTGGCGATCCCCTTGGCATCGGCAGCGAACAGTGGAAGATCATCGGCAACGCCCGCAGGCGGCGTGCCGGCGATGATCCGGTCAAGCGTCTCGGCCGCCTCCGGATGTGCGACACGATAGCCTTCCAGCATATCGCGCCAAGCTGCGCTTAAGTCTGCGCCACGAGCGCCGATACCTTCGCGGTAATGCGCCTCGACCCCTTTCGGCACATGGAAATCTTCCCCCTCCGGCCAGCCATAGCGGCGTTTGGCGAGCCGGATTTCCTCTGGCCCAAGCGGATCGCCATGGGCGGCGTTGGTGTCCTGCTTGTGCGGCGCGCCGTAACCGATATGGCTGTCGACGATGATGAGGGTCGGCACGTCGATGCTGGCGCGAAACGCGGCGAATGCGTCGGCAAGCCGATTGGTGTCATTGGCATCGCCGACCTGTTCGACATTCCAGCCATAGGCCAGAAACCGCGCCGCGACATCTTCGGTAAAGGCAAGATCGGTATGGCCTTCAATGGTGACGCGGTTGCGGTCGTAGATCCAGCACAGGTTGCCGAGCATCAGATGCCCGGCAAGCGCGGCGGCTTCGCTGCTGACGCCCTCCATCATGTCGCCATCGCCGCAAAAGGCGTAGACGTCGTGGTCAAACAGCACGAAGCCGGGGCGATTGAAATGCGCGCCGAGCCAGCGGCCGGCAATCGCCATGCCGACGCTGTTACCACACCCCTGGCCGAGCGGCCCGGTGGTGGTCTCGACGCCGGGGGTGACGCCCCGTTCCGGATGCCCGGGGCAGCGGCTGCCGAGACTGCGAACCTCCTTGATGTCGTCGAGCGTCAGCGCCTCCTGATCGACGCTGCGAACCCCTGCCAGAAACAATATGGCGTAAAGCATCATCGAGGCATGGCCGTTGGACAGCACAAACCGATCGCGGTTGGGCCAGTCAGCGTCGGCGGGATCGAAGCGCAGAAATTGCTGCCACAACGTATGGATCACCGGTGCGAGTGCCATTGGCGTGCCGGGATGGCCCGAATTGGCCCGCTGAACGGCGTCCATCGACAGCGTCCGGATCGTGTCGATGCAACGCTGGTCGATGTCCGGCGGCGTGCCGTCGCTCGACAAATCAGCTTTTGACCGGTGAGTCGCTTTTTCGGGAGGCGCCACTTCGATCAGGCCGGTTCGACGACGCGCTTGCCGTCATAATAGGCGTGAAAGGCATATTCATACGCGCGGTCGATCGCCTGCGATCCGTCATAGGCCGGCGCGCCCTTCAGCTTTTCACGATTGATGTCGAGGTTGACCAGACGGTCGGCCCATTCGGTCGAGACGATTGACCGGGGCGAAACCAGAACATGCTTGCCGGGCCACCAGTTGCGCGTATCGGCGACTAGATAATGGATGCTCCAATCTGCATCCTCGATCAGGAAGTCGGCGACGTGGCCGATCTCGCCGTCGCTTGCGTGCAGATGATATCCGGTTACCTCGTGGACGCTGCGCAGACCGGGATCTCCCGCTTGCTGAACGGCCTTTTCGGCTACCGCCTGCTCGAAACCCGGGCCTGGCGGCTCCATCATGCCGCCAGTGTAGCCATAGCCTCCCATGTAGAAGCCGGTCGACCAATAAGGCGCCCAGCCATAATAGTCATACAGACCGGATTCCATCTGGCGCGATACCGGCGCGTGGCTTTCCAACGATGGGCTGTCCTTCACCTGCTGCCGGGTAAGCCGCACCGCATAGTGATGCCCGATGTGATTGACATGCCCGAGTACGGCAGGCGGCAACAAAACGCTGCGCCCTGAAAGCCAGCCGCCCGTATCGACCACGAGCCAGCGAATGCGCCAGGTCAAATCGTCGAAAAGCAGATCGGTGATCGATCCGATCGCTCCATCGCTGGCCTCGATCTTGAACCCTTTAATCTTCGACGCCTGTAGAATCATGATGCGCTCCTAACATTGAGGGGGCCGACCGGCTTGGCTTTCGCATCCGCACGATCGTCGAGCGCGGTGTCGCCATGAACCGGCTCGCGGGGCGTGATGGCCTAGTTCGCAGCGAGATCGGCCTTAAGCTCCAGATATTGTGGGCGCGTCAGTTCGCCCGCCGCGTATCGCTCGTTTATTATCGTTGAGGCGTCGCGGCGCGGTACGCCGTCAACTTTGCGGTGGGCACGATAGGCATAGCCCCAGTTACCGACACTGGAGAAAAGGAGGAAGATGAACCCTATCCACAGGATCCATTCCCAACCGAAGAAAAACATATGGGAGTTGAAATCAGTCATGGGAAAGCCTTGGTTGAGGGCGGTCAACGGCTCGAGGCGCCTGTTTGTCCAGAGCCACGCTGATGCACCGACTGATATGGACTTGACCGACATCGCCTGCGAGCGACGGAATCTACGCAGCCAACCCAGCCCGCAAGAATCGTATCTTGCTCGCGATGGTGCGTAGTTTCCGACCCTGAGACCGGCGTCTGCCAAAGCCTATCTCACTCAGCAGACAGCCGCCGACGCAAAACCCGGGGGGAATGGCCAGATTGCAAACGCTCCTTTGTCGGTGGCGCGACCGCCAGACTCGTTTGGTGGATCACGCTGGCCAGGATTCGCCCATGTGATTGGCGCTAAGCGCGCAAAAAGGACCATTGACCCATGCCCGTAAGACATCGGCAGCGCCCAAATTTGCCCAGACCCGAGCAGCGTGCGCTTTCGAGATGGGACAATGAAGGCGGAGCGACTACACCTTCCCAGGAACCATCTGTCCCGGGTGAATCAGATGATCTTTTTGAGAAGGGCGCTGCCAGTCTCGACTCGAAAAAAAAGGGCACCCTGTCAGTCGGGCGAGCGGGGTGATTGCCTAGGCATTTGAGATAGTCGTGCCGGCGCCACCAACGAAAATCAGTGGCTATTATCTGGCTGGCGGAATTGAGCGGTAGGCGTGCGCTTTCGCGAAATCGATGACGATCATGACTCGGGGATGGGTTCGGGTTCGGCATGTATGGCTTGCGCCGGTTTGTTGTCCGACCACCCGCCGCGCACCAGCAAGTGGCGCAGATCCATTACCTCGGTCGCGTCAAGATCTTTGCCGCGCGTGGGCTTCAGCGACAGGTGTTCGCCACCTACCCGCAGCAACACGTCGCCATTGTGCTGATGCTCGGCGCTGCCGATCGTCTCGAACAGGTGGGTCACCTCACGCAACGTCAGATTGTGGGTGAGCGGGTGCTGAAAAACCTTCTCCAGCGCGCGCCGGTGCGTACCAGGGATCGTATCGCGAAGGCCGGGGGCGATGGCGGGGGCGTCATGCGACATGGTCGATCCTTTTCCCGGGGCGCTCAATGGAAAGCGCCCTGGATAACTCGCCTGATCCGGCCGGTGCGGATTTTAACGAGGAGCAGGTCTGATCCATAGCGGATCCACCGGTAGCCATAGGGCGGCGTGCCCACGCCGAAGGCGCGATAATCGCTGTAATAATAGCGCGATCCCAAAAAGATGCGCGGCAGCAACAGCCCGACCGACCAGCGCCGATGGCCATAGCCGCGGGGATAGCGGAACGGCGCGGCATGCTGGCGCTGAAATCTGCCGCTGTGCCTGCCATGGCCGCGATAGGTCGGCACAGACAGTGATTGTCCGCGCTGCCCGAGTCGCCTGTGCGTTCGCGTCTCCCGGTCTGCCTGCGCACCGCGCGGCTGCGGCGCTGCAGTCCGGGACGGCGCGGCACGCCTCGCCGGCCGCTCTGGCCGACCGCCCGTATCGCTGCCGTTGCTATGGACGCGGTGCTGGCTCGACTGGCCCTGTGGCCGCTCGTGCCTTGGCGAATGATTCTGCGCTTCGACCGGGACTGGCCCGAGGATCAGCATCGTCATGCTCGCTAACAAGAGCTTCTTCATCGACCTATCCTGCATTTCGTGTTGCGGACGATTTGGATAATGTGCCGCTTTGTCGTGCGGCAGGATCGGAATATACGCAGAGGTAAAGCGGTGTGCGGGTTCGTCGGGCAATACCCGCCGTCTTGAAGCATTCGCCACGCCGCCAGACTGATCCGCCCGCTACGCCCCGCACGCAGGGCGCTTCGACATCCCAGCCGAACTCGTTGAGAACCGAGCATATCATCCATTGGCGGCGAGCGGTTATACAAGCGGTATAGGTAGTTTCCGAAGCTGGACGCTGCCGGGAGCATCGATAAGCGCGGATGGAAATGCTGCATCTGGTGGCCGCCTACGCCGAGGCTCAGGGCATTCGCACGCTGCAAGCGATTGAGAGCCGCGATAATCATGCGGCGATCGAGCTGGAGCGCGCGATGGTCTTCGTCGCGAGCGAGTATCCGGGTGATCCGACCCTGGTCCTCGTCCAGGGCGTCCTGACGCTCCCCGCGTGAGTCCAAGCCATCCAGCGTTGCATAGCGGCGCGGTCAAGGTCGTGCCTGCATTGCACGTGCCCGGGCGATGGCGGTTACCAGTTCGGGAACAAAGAACGGTTTTTGCAGAATGACGGCGTCGGGTCGTCGCGCTGCGACTTCAAGCGCGTTGCCGGTTACGAAAAGGTGCGGAATGAAGCTTGTCTTGAGGATCGTCGCGACCGCATCGACGCCGCTGCTATCGCCCAGGCCTGAGTCGACGATCATGAGATCAGGGCGAAGCGCTTCGGCGGCAGCTACCGCCGCTGCTTGCGTGGCTGCCGTAGCGCAAACCTCGTGGCCCAGCGCCTCGACCGTTTCGGCGAGCAGCATGGCAATCAGTTCTTCGTCTTCAACGATCAGAATGCGCAGTGGCTTGGTCATGGCGGTCTTTCCGGCCCCGAAACGGACACTCCATCTAGCTGCTGGTTACTGGCGTCTGTCAGGATCGGAAAATACCCACATTTTATTTGCGCGCCGGGTTCATCGATCGCCGTCGACGTGAAGCATGGCCAATGCTATGATGGAAACGTCCTGTCACGCTTGGCAGTCCCGTGAGGAGGCAAAGCAGCTTGTCGGGTACCCTCCCGTCGCGAGCACCGGTCGCACTTGCGGGCCCGGCCCAACCCATGTCCGACACAGAAAGCACCGGCGGCAATCACCCCATCGTCGGAATCGGCGCCTCGGCGGGCGGCCTTGGCGCGCTAACCAAGCTCGTCATCGCGCTCCCCAGCGATGCCGGCATGGTCTATCTGCTCGTCCAGCACCTTGACCCCGCGCACAAGAGCCTGATGGCTGGTCTGCTCGCCGAACATACTCATATGCCCGTCGCCGAGGCGATCGATGGCACGATCGTCCAGCCCGATCATCTCTATGTCATCCCGGCAGGCAAATATCTGTCGATCGCGAACGGCGCGCTGCGGCTGACCAAGCCGACCGAGCCGCATGGTTCGCGGCTGCCGATCGATTTCCTGTTCGAATCGATCGCAGCGGATGCCGGCAGCCGGTCAGTGGCGGTGGTTCTGTCAGGGACAGGCAGCGACGGCAGCGCCGGCCTGGCCGCGGTCCGCGCCGCCGGTGGGTATGTGCTGGCGCAGGAACCGGCCGAAGCCGAATTCGATGGCATGCCGCAGGCAGCAATCGCGACCGGTCTGGTCGATGCGGTGCTTGAAGTCGCGGCGATGCCGGCGGCGATGCTCGCGCATGTCGGGCTGGTCGGCGCCGGGCATTCGGCCGATGACGGCACGCCCGAGGCCGATAGATCGCTGGCCGATATCATCAATCTGCTGCGCGAGCGCACCTCGCACGACTTCACGCTCTACAAGCCCGGCACGCTGCGCCGGCGGATCGAGCACCGGATGGCGATGGCGGCGACGCCGGTAGAGGGCATGGCAAACTATCTCACCGCGCTGAAGGCCGATCCGGCCGAGCTGAACTTGCTGGCGAATGATCTGCTGATCAACGTGACCAGCTTCTTTCGCGACGCTAAGGTCTTCGATCTGCTCGCCACAAAGATCATCCCCGATATCGTCCGCGACCATCCCGAGGATCAGGCGCTGCGGCTGTGGGTGCCCGGCTGCAGCACCGGCGAGGAAGTCTATTCGCTGGCGATTTTGTTCCAGGAAGCGATCGCGGCGGCCAAGCGGACGATCAAGCTGTGCGTGTTTGCGTCCGATCTCGATGCCGATGCGGTTGCGGTCGCACGCGAGGGGCAGTATCCAGCGGCGATCGCGAAGAACGTTTCGGCCGCCCGGCTGGCGCGCTGGTTTGCGCATGACGAGCATGGCTACCGCGTGCTGCGCGACCTGCGCGATCTGGTGGTGTTCACGGTCCAGGACGTGCTCGCCGATCCGCCCTTTTCGAAGCTCGATGTAATCTCGTGCCGCAATCTGCTGATCTATCTCGGCACTGAGGCGCAGGCGCGGGTCATCGCGCTGTTCCACTTCGCGTTGAAGCGCGGCGGCATCCTGCTGCTCGGCAATGCCGAAACGATCGGCCAGGCCGATGGCCAATTCGAGCCGGTCGCCAAGCCGGAGCGTATTTTTCGACAGATCGGCCGGAGCCGCGCCGGCGCGCTGCACTTCCCCATTGGCGGCGGCGCCACGATGCGGAGCCCGGCGGGCGCGAACAACAACCGCACATCGGTGCGGCAGCCGGCGCTTGCCGATCTGTGCCGGCGCCTCGTCGCTGAGCATTACGCGCCTGCAGTCGTGCTCATCAACCGCGCGCATGAGTGCCTCTATTCGACCGGCCCGACCGAGCGTTATCTGCGCGTTGCGCCGGGCTATCCGACGTACGACCTGCTGGCGATGGCGACGCCTGCACTACGCACCCGTCTGCGCACCGCGATCGACAGCGTCGGCCGCGCGACGCCGCACACCACGCTGCCGGGCGGGCGCGTCAGGCATGACGGGCACAATCTGTCCTTCACGATCGATATCCGCTCGCTCCAGCACGATGGCGAGGAGCTGCTGCTGATCGCCTTCATCGACGCACCGGGGGCCAAGCTGGCCAGCGCATCGACCAACCGGTTGAGCGACGCGCCGCAGATCGTCGAACTTGAACGCGAGCTCGACGCGGTGCGCGCCGATCTGCGCGCCGCGATCCACGATCTCGAAAGCTCGGGCGAGGATCACCGCGCGGTCAACGAGGAAGCGCTGTCGGTCAACGAGGAATATCAGACGACCAACGAGGAACTGCTGACCTCGAAGGAAGAACTGCAATCGCTCAACGAGGAGCTGACCGCGCTCAACGGCCAGCTCCAGGAAACGCTCGAACGCCAGCGCACGACAGCGGACGATTTGCAGAACGTGCTCTACAGCACCGACGTCGCTACGTTGTTTCTCGACATCGACTTGAAAATCCGGTTCTTCACGCCGTCGACCCGAGCGCTGTTCAGCCTCATCCCCGGCGATATCGGTCGGCCGCTCGCCGATCTCGTCGCGCTGGCCGCCGACCCCGAGCTGACCCACGATGCGCAAGCCGTGCTTAAGGGCCACGCGTCTGTCGAGCGCGAGGTCGCCGCGTCTGGCGGGCACTGGTTCCTTCGCCGCATCCAGCCGTACCGCGCGCATGACAATGCGGTTGAGGGCGTGGTCATCACCTTTGTCGACATTACCGAGCGCAAGGCATCGCGGCGTGCGCTCGAACTGGCGATGCGCGACGCGGAGAACGCCAATCTCGCCAAGTCGCGCTTTCTGGCGGCGGCCAGCCATGATCTGCGCCAGCCCCTTCAATCGCTCGCGTTGTTGCAGGGGTTGCTGGTGAGCGCGGTCAGCGGCGAGCGGGCGCAATCGCTGATCGCCCGGCTCGACCAGACGCTCGGCACGATGTCGTCGATGCTCAACACGATGCTCGACATTAACCAGATCGAGGCGGGCGTCGTTCTGCCCAAGCCGGTCGATTTTGTCATCGGCGACCTGCTCGCGCGCGCGGTTGCCGAATTTGCCGACCAGGCCGAGGCGCAACATCTCGATCTGCGGATGGCGCGCTGCAGCCGGGTGGTCCATAGCGACCCCGCATTGATCAAGCAGATGCTGCGCAACCTGATCGCCAATGCGCTGAAATATACCCGCCAGGGCAAAGTGCTGGTCGGGTGCCGTCAATGCGGGGGCGTACTGCGCGTCGAGGTGTGGGACAGCGGCATCGGCATTCCCGACGCCGAGCTTCACGCTATTTTTGATGAATATCACCAGATCGGCAATGCCGCGCGCGAGCGGGTGCGCGGACTCGGCCTCGGCTTGTCGATCGTCCAGCGGCTGGGGACGTTGCTGGGGCACCGCGTGAGTGTCCGCTCGCGGCTCGGGAAAGGGTCGGTATTTGCGATCGAGATTACGCTGCCCGACGCGCCAGCCAAGGCGCCACAACTGGTACATGCGCCAGCGCTTGCGATCACAGCACCCGTCGCTGGCCAGATAACAGGCCATATTCTGGTGGTCGAGGACGATGAGGACGTGCGGACCTTGCTGGACGAGTTGCTGACGAGCGCCGGGCATGAGGTGTCAACCGCCTCAAACGGCGCGGAGGCGCTGACAATGATCGCCAACGCAAAGACTAAACCAGAGCTCCTGCTGTCGGATTTCAACCTGTCTGATGGTGAGGGTGGGCTACAACTTGCAGCCCGGATAAGGGAGAAACTCGGGGGCATCCCGGTGATCATCCTGACCGGAGATATTTCAACGAGTACCCTGCGCGACGTGGCCGAGCAGGGTTGCGTGCAGTTCAATAAGCCGGTCAAGCGCGGCGAACTCACCGATGCAATCCATCGCCTTCTTGTGGATGGGCAGACCGATGCGTCGCCAGCGTCCCCGTCGGCTGATGACACAAGGCCGGCGATCTACATCGTCGATGATGATATCGCCGTTCGTACCGCACTTCGAGACGTTCTTGTGGCCGATGGCAGGCGCGTTGCCATATTTCCCGACTGCGAATCGTTTCTCGCAGTCTATGCGCCGGCTGGACAGGCGTGCTTGTTAATCGATGCCTATCTGCCCGGCATCGACGGCTTCGAACTGCTCCGACGGTTGAAACAGGCAGGTCATGCTCTGCCCGCGATCATGATCACCGGCAGCAGCGACGTGCCGATGGCGGTGCAGGCGATGAAGGCTGGCGCTGTCGATTTCATCGAAAAACCGGTTGCAGTCGGCGCGCTGCTTGCGAGCATCGACCATGCCCTCGATCTGGCGCGCGATAGCGTCAAGTTCGCTGCTTGGCACGATGATGCCGTCGCGCACATCAACGGGCTAACGCCACGCCAGAGCCAGGTCATGGACATGGTGCTCGCCGGGCACCCGAGCAAGAATATCGCCGCTGACCTGCAGATCAGCCAGCGCACGGTCGAAAATCACCGCGCCTCGATCATGAAGAAGACGGGTGCCAAGTCGCTCCCTGCGCTGGCCCGCCTAGTGCTTGCCGCAGGCCCCGATGCAAAGATCGATCCCGCCAGCGTTGCGTAAGTCGGAGACTCGACTTTCCTGATTTGGGGGCAAGCTCCTTCCCGTCCAGAGTTCGGCAACGCGCTGTCCAACGAGTCGGCGAAACGATGGGCTCCAACCTGCCGCGCTTCATGAACGAAGGTCTGGCATTCGATATCAGTGTCCCAAAGAGGCCGGTCCGTTTTCCACCCGAATCACCAAAGGCCGACGATCAAAGGCACCTCCCAGCCGATCGCGACAGTATTCGGGAGTCTCCAACCGAACTGTCCTACTTTCCGCCGCTAGGCGGCTGGAAGTGGCCTTGCGGTGAGCCGGAAAGCTGATACAAAACTGATCCAATCGCAAGGTGCTGCGGTCGTTAAGTCTATGTTTTTGCTAGCTTGACTTTTCCTTCGACCCCTCCCGTAGGGGTCACCATCGTCAAGCCAGAATCGCTGCGATTCAGCGCTTGTTGACCGTAATGCGCAAACCGCTGCTACATCCGGTTCCGCATTTTAAGTTGGGTTCAATGGGCGGCGTTGGATCGACCTGGGCCATTCGTCGTATTTTTTCGATCTAGGGCGACCAATTTACGGTCCGCGGCTGATCGATGAAATCATATGGAAGGATGACTGGCTCTAGGCCGTTGGACTGGAAGCACCTCAACATCGATGTGGAGACTGTCGACGCCGCTGGCCGGGAGCTAGGCTTCGATCTTCATGAGCGCCGTTCGCGACGGGAGGAAGCGGCTCGAGAAGGGTAGAATAGCGGCACCCATCGCCGCCGCATCTTCGGCAAGCGCCGCGCGCAGAACCGGCGCCCGCGCGGGGAGAGAAGCGCCCCTGTGGCGGATGTTTACGGCCAACCGGCCGCACAACGAGTCGACCAGTTTGGCGGGCAGGCGGCCACCGATGAAGATCGCTTCGGGATCGATTGCTGCATTGATGACGAGTATTGGCTCGCACAACAAATCGGCCGCTTTCTCCGACCAGGCAAGCGCCGCTTCGGCCATAGCACCCTTGAGCTTGCCGAGCCCGCCCAGGCCAACGTCAGGAAAGCCTGCGGCGGCCAGGTGTCCGAAAAGGCCGGACAGCGAAACGACGTCCTGGAGATTGATGGGCTTGCGACGTGCCTTGCCGAGCGGCAGAAAACCGATCTCGCCGCTGCGCCCGGAAGCGCCGCGTACCTGGTGCCCATCGATCACCAGCCCGCCGCCGAGGCCGGCACTGATCAGCACATAGAAAAACGTCTGCGCGGCACGGCCGTGGCCGAACTGAAGCTCACCGATCGCCGCTGCGCTTGCGTCATTCTCGATGAAGACATCCAGATCATGTGCGGCGAAGAGCTGCCTGAGGTCGAAGGTCTCCCATATGCCGAAATCGCTCGGGCGAAGCGGCATGTCGACGCGACCGAAATCGTCGGGGATGGCGACGCCGATTCCCGCGATGCGATCCATATCGACTTCCCCGGAGGCGCGGATCGCAGCCAGGTTGCGTGTGAAGAAATCGATCACCTGCTCGGGCATCGCAAAGGCGATTTCCTCGGCAACGCGGGCGCGCACGCGGCCCAGGAAATCGAGCGCAACCATCGTGATGTGATCGCGATCGATATTGATACCGACCGAAAAGGCGCCATTGGCATTGATCGCGAGTTCCACTGCAGGCTGGCCGCGCTCCCCGCGGCGGCGCCCGGTCTCGACGATCAACCCGTCGGCCAGCAACTTTCGCGTAATGTTCGTCATCGACGGCGGGGTAAGCCCGGTAATTTCCGCGAGCTCGACCTTGGTAATCGGCGCGTTCAGCCGGATCGCTTGCAAGGTCACCCGAAGATTGTGCGAGCTGCCGCGCTCAAGGTTAGTTCCCGACAATCCCGTGCTGACCAGATTTACCCGGTCGAGCGATGCGAATTCGGTTCCTGAAGGCATCCGTTCGCTGCTCGGCATCTATGAAACTCTCCGATCTAGGGGCTGACAGGGATGCGCATGACTTGACGCCGGCATGGCAGCGTCCAGTCATGTCTATCCGGTCGTCATTATGCAACTGTTCAAGCAGGATGATGGACGAAGGGCAGCAGGGCGAGACGCTCGCCGCGTCCGAGCGCGCCCCGACAGCGACGCTTTCCGAAACTGCGCGGCCTGCGAGGAACTCAGTGTCCGACGGGCTTCACGCCATCGGCGATGTTGCCGTTGCGCAGATCTCCTTCGGTGCCGTCGCGCATCCAGCGGGCCGGGAAATCGCCGGGCTTCGCGCCGTTCCTGTTTCTGAGGACAGATCCCTCGCCGTAGCGCTCGGTGAAGGTTACGGTCGATCGCCCCTGACTGGGATCGAGGCCGGCGAAAAGCTGCACGCGCATCCTCTTGATGATCGGCTGCAACGCGGGATCGGCGATCAGGTTTTTCATTTCCTTTGGATCGGCCTTGAGATCGTAAAGCTCCTCAGTGTCCCAGATACCGTGATACTGGATATACTTGTATCGATCGCCCCTCAGGGCGAAAGTCGTGGGGGTTTGGGGATAATTATATTCCCAATAATATTCGTAGTTCAGCGACGTCCGCCACGGCCCCTCGTTCGGGCGCCCCATGAGCTGATCGGCGTAGCTCATTCCGTCGATCTTCACGCCCTCGGGCGCCTTCGCACCGGCGAGTGCGAGGAAGGTCGGCGCAAAATCGATATTGGCGACGATGTCGTCGACCACCCGACCTTTGACCATCCCCCCGCCGAACGCGATGAGCGGCACGCGCATCGATTCCTCGTACGCGCTGCGCTTGTCGATCATCCCGTGCTCGCCGAACAGGAAGCCATTGTCCCCCGTCATCACCACGATGGTATTGTCGAGCATACCCTTTTTCTTGAGCTCGGCCAGGATCGCACCGATGCCTTCATCGACCGCCGCCAGCGTTTCGTTGTAGCGCAGCTTGTAATCGACGATGTCCAGCGTCGAGTGATAGGGGAAATCGACGCCGTGCCACGAGTTGCGCTGCGTCTTCACCCAGCGCGGCTTGCCCTCGTAATTCCCTGGCGTGTCGGCCATGCTATCCGGCAGCTTGATGCTGTCGCGGCTGTAGAGATGCTGGTGGCGCACCGCGGGAATGAAATCGGCGTGCACGGCCTTGTGGCTAAGATAGAGGAAGAAGGGCTTGTCCCTGCTCTGCTGCCTGAGCCAGTCGAGCGCATAGCTGTTGAGCTCGTCGGTGATGTAACCATGCTGCTCGACATGCTCGCCGTCGATGTTCAGCATGTTGCGCGGGCCGCCCTCCTTGTCCTGGGGCAGATAATGGCCCTGGCCCTTGAAGCTGATCCAGTGATCGAAGCCCGGCTGCGGCGCGTCGCTCTCGCCGCCCATGTGCCATTTGCCGATAAAGGCCGTGTTGTAGCCTGCGGCCTGCAGCGCCTGCGGGAAATAAAATGTTCCCGGGCGCGCCTTGATGTTGTTATCGGCGATGCCGTGATTGTGCATGTACTCGCCGGTCAGGATCGACGCCCGGCTGGGACTGCACAGCGAGGTGGTGACGAAGGCGTTGCGGAAATAGACGCCTTCCCGGGCGATCCGGTCCATGTTCGGCGTCTTCAGCGCAGGGTCCAGAAAGCCCATCGCGTCGTAACGCTGGTCGTCGTTGAGGATGAAGATGATGTTGGGTCGTGTCGCCGGACGCGGGAGGGGCTGCGCGGCCGGCCGCGCGGGGGCATCGCCGCCCTTGTCGATCGCCGCGACCGGCCCGGAAACCGCGGATAGCAGTAGCGCAGTAACAAGGCTGCCGAATACCCGCCGCCGTTTGGAAAACATCGTCATCATCACCTCCTAAGGTCCAGCCTTGTCTTCCCCCAGCCCACCGCCACAGCGCGCGGCGCGCGGTGCAGGGCGGCCATCGCCGGTCTCCGGTCAATGAGCGGCATGAGGCGCGAAATCCTCGGTGCGGATCGCCGCCACCCGCCCGGCGGCGAGCGCAAAGCCCAGCAGCAGCAGGTAGCAGGCAGCCGGCACCGCGAAGGCGGTTGCGTAGCTGGTGGCACCCGACACCAGGCCGACGAGCAGCGGAATGGCCGCGCCGCCCACGATGCTGAAGCACAGGAACCCGGATGTCGCCGCTTCGCTCGCCGACGACCGTTCGAGCGTCAGCGTGAAGATGACCGGAAACATGATCGAATTGAACAGGCCGATCGTCAGCGCGGCATAGCCACCGGCGGCACCACCGATCAGAAACACGAACAGGCAGATGGCGCACGCTATCGCCGCGAACGTCGCGAGCAGCGCGGAGGCCCGGACGCGCGCCAGCAAAGCTGACCCGATCAGGCGACCGACCATCGCGCCGCCCCAATAGAGACTGACCATTTTTCCGGCCTGCTCGAGCGGCACGCCAAGCACCGTATCGCTATGCAGGAAGAGCGCCATCTGCGTGCCGATGGCAACCTCCGCCCCGACGTACAGGAAGATGGCAGCACCGCCGAGCAACGCCCAGCGCGACGAGATGGCCTCCGCGAGCATGGCGGCGATACCGCTGGACGAGGCTTGCTCGGGTGCCGCCGGCGCCGCGGCACCGATCAGCCGACGTGCGAACCAGATGAACAAAGCGAGCAACGCAATGAGAACGGCGATCGCCAGGAACGCGGAGTCGATCCCGGCCAGCGCCGATGCGCGCACCGCATCGTTCAGCTGTTCACCCTGCCTGATTTCGACGCCCTTGAGGAACAGCGATGCGCCGAGGAACGGACCGATGAAGGTGCCAAGGCTGTTGAACGCCTGGCTGAGCGTCAACCGCAAATGGCTGCGATCGGGCCTGCCGAGCACCGCCGCGAGCGGGTTTGCCGCGACCTGCAAAATGGTGATCCCGCTGGCAAGCACGAACAGCCCGACCAGCACCAGCCCGTAGATGGCGAGGTTCGTCGCGAGCAGCATCAGCATGCAGCCCGCGATCATCAACGCCAGCGCGATGAGCACGGTGGCAACCGACCTGCGTCGGGCCAGCAGTACTGCGGCTGGCAGGCTCATGACGCCATAGGCAATGAAGAACGCCGATGCGCTCAGCTGGGCCTCGACGTCTGACAGGCTGAAAATCCCCTTCACCGCCGCCACCAGCGGATCGATCAGCGACGTGATGAACCCCCAGGCGAAGAACAGCGTGGTGACGCACGCGAAAGCGAGGCCGGTGCTTGCCGATCGTTGTTCGACTTTCAATGCAAGACCCCTTCCCGCTCGGCCGACGCCGCCTCGGCCGTTGATTGGTCGGAGAGCAAGCCGCAGGCCAGAGCAATTGGCCCCAACGCCCCGGCCTGATCGCCAAGCGCCGGTGCTACAATGAAGGGCACGTCGTCGGGAATCTGCAAATAGCCATTGAGGCTTGCACCGAGCAGCGGCTCAATGCGGGCAAGCAGATGCGGCTGACGCTCCAGAACGCCGCCGCCAATGGCGATGCGCTGCGGCCCGGTGGTACAAACCAGCGCATGGCACAGGCACGCAATGGCATGCGCCACCCCATTCCAGATCGGATCGTCCGCCGCCACGCTGTCGAACGATCGTCCGCCAAGCGCCGCCTTGATGGCCGGCCCCGATGCGAGCCCCTCCACGCAATCGTCGTGAAACGAACAGATGCTGGCGGTGGCGTCCCCCGGCAGCCGGGGAATGCGGATGTGGCCCATTTCGCAATGCCCGGTCCCGCGCGTCGGACGACCATTGACGAACAATCCGACGCCAACGCCGGTACCGATCGTCACATAGGCGAAGTCGGTAAGCCCCAGTCCGACGCCCCAGCGCATTTCCGCAGCGGCCGCGCCATTGACGTCGGTATCGAAGGCGGTCGGCAAACGCCACCGCGAGGACAGCGCCTGCCGGACCTGGGCGCCCGACCAGCCGCGCTTCGTCGTCTGCGCGATACAGCCATAGCCCGGCGACCCGACGCGCAGGTCCAGCGGCCCGAAGCTGGCTATGCCGATCGCGGCAATTTCACTCGACGCGCACCAGCGATCGACATGCGCGACCAGCGCCGGGAGCGTTTCCGCAGGCACGGTGGTTGGCGTTCTGTGCTGCTCGATCACCACGCCATTTTCGTCGGCCAGCGTGGCAATGCACTTCGTTCCGCCGAGTTCGACACCAACGATCAGGCGGGATGCCCCCGTATCGTTGGAAGATCGCGGGATTGGATGAAGGTTCATGTCGAACTCCGGTCCGGGCGAAGAAAAAAGGCGGCTAGAAGTTGAACGAAACCCCCATGTTGAAGGCCCGACCGGCATTCGCCACATAGTTCACCAGTACGGGGTATTTTAGGTAGCGGAAGGTGCCGGTGTTGGTCAGGTTGATCGCGTCGAAATTGATCTTCACGCCTTTGACAATCTTGAAGCGTGCCGAGAAATCGAGCTGACCGCGCGCGGCTTCGATTTCCGGCAGCGAGTTTGCGCTGGCGAAGCCGAGCGGAACGGTTTCGATCCGCGTGAACTTCGATCGCCAGTTATAGGCCAGCCTGAGAGTTAACTTGCCATCGTCATAATAGCCGCCAACGTTATACGTCAGCTTGGATAGTCCGCGACGGCCGATCTGATCACCTTCCTGATCGCGCAGGCTGCTGCTCTCGCTGATGACCGTCAAATTGCCGGTCATCCCCAAATTCTGGAGGAGCCCCGGCAGATAATTGAACGCATGCGACGCGCCGATCTCGAGGCCCTTGATCTTGGTGCCCCCGAAATTCCGGTAGGTCGAGATCGAGAATAGTTCGTTGCCGATTTGATAGTCGACGGGTGTCGGATCGAGATAGATGGTCGAATCGATGTTCTTTGCGAACAGTGCGACAGACAGATAGCTGCCTTTGTCATAATACCATTCAAGCGATGCATCGAAATTGTCGGAATGGATCGCCTTCAGATAGGGGTTCCCGGCCGTGCCGGAGCCGGCATAGATCGGGTCGGGCGTCGCCGGGCGGACGAGGACGAGGCTCGGTGCGATCTGCGTCAGCTGCGGCCGGCCCAGGGTCCGCGAATAGGCCATGCGCAGCACGAGCTTGCGGTTCAGCGGGACGTTGATGTTGGCGGTCGGTAGCCAGTCATCATAGTGATTCTTGAAGGTGGTGACGCTGTACGTCTTCACCGCACCGGGATTCAGGAAATTGCCCGAGGACGAAGTATCGGTTCGCACGTAGCGCACACCGAAATTGCCGAACACGTCCACCCTGCCGAGCGGGAACTTGAAATCGGCCTGTAGATATCCGGCGACGGTTTCGTCGCGCACCGCGAAGCGCTCGCTGATATTCTCGTAATAGCCGACACCGGTGGCGGGGTTGATCGCGCGGATGTCGATCAGGTTGAAATAATTCTGCACCGCCGTGATGTCGCAGCCGCCGGTCGTGCCGAAACTGGTCGGCAGATTGCCGCCGAACCTGGCCAGCTGGTTGCCGAGGTCCGCAGTGGTCAGGCAGGATTGCAGGAACGTCGAGGTGGCGGCCGCGACCGGATCGGTGGTGTTGGCCGGATTGACTGGGATCTGCTGGATCAGCACCGACTGTGACGGCGGGCTGACGCCATCCGAGGCACCGTAGATACCGCCGGTCTGGTTCTGGTTGACGAAGCTCTGCCGCCGGAACTCGCGCTGCGCCCAGCGGAAACCACCCTTGATCGCGGATATGAAACCGTGGTCGGTCGTCCAGCTTGCATCGATGCGGGCCGAATCGTCCTTGTTGTTCGTGTCTGCAGCGTTGCGCTGATAGGTGTAGTAGCGAAGCCGATTGTACGTCAGGTCGCCCGGGTTGAGGACCTTGAGCTGCGACGACGGCACCACCGAATTGACCCCGAAGAACGAGGACGGAAAGGGGTCTTCGTAGAACGAGATATTGGGGATCAGATTGCTGCCCAGGCTGAAGTCGACGATATTGTAGAAATCCTGGGTGTTGAGGCGCGCATTGTTGCCGCCCTGCTGCTCGATCGAGGTGTTGAGCTGCCCGAAATTGAGCGTCGTCGCGTCGCCGCGCGAGATCGATCCCTCGGCGAACAGCTTGAAGTTCGATGACACGTCCCAGGTCGACTGCAGCGAGAACTGTTTGGAATTGCGCCGGGTCTCGTTGATCGACGGTTGGGCGCCGCCCCGCAGCACGAAGGATGCAAGCCGGCCGTCGGTCATCACATAGACCGAGCCGAGCCCCGGCGAGTCTTCCAGTTTCTGGAACACGTTGGCGGGGCCGCCGCCCAGGATACCCGCGCGCGGAACGTTCGATACGATGTTGAAATTGGCGCCGGTCAGGTTCTGATTCAGGCTGGACAGGACCGTATCGAACCGGAAATCGAGATTGGAAGCGGGCCTCCACTCCAGCGTGCCGTTGAAGGTCTTGCGCTCGTCGTCGCGGGTACGGCGGGATTCGCCGAACGCGTTGGGGACGTAGACCGTGTCGCTGGCATTGGCGACGCCGTCGCCATTGGCGTCGATCGGCGCATATCTGTACGGGTTGGCCACCGAACCGCCGCCGGTGGCGTTGGGAATGGTCGCCAGCGAGAAGAAATTGTAATTCGCCGCAGTCTGATTGGCGCCGGTGCTGGTCGGGAGCGGATCGGCCCCCGACAGGCGCAGCCAGGCGCCGGGTGCCCCGAAATATTCGCCGCCGCCATATACCGCCGTGACCGAAGAGATCCGCTTGTAGCCGAAATCGAGGATGACGCCGAAGTCGCCGAGCGGCGTATTGCGAAATTTCTTCTGCAAGAACACGTTTGCCGACGGACTCCACTTGCCGCCATAAGGGCGATAAATGTCCGAGGCCGAAGCGTTGACGACGAAGTCGCGCTTGCCCTTCAGCGGGGCCCGGGTCTGCAGGTTGATCGTGCCGCCCAGCGATCCTTCAATTTTGTCCGCCGTCGCCGCCTTCAGGATTTCCACGCCGGAAAACAGCTCGGCGGGAATGTCCTGGAAATTGACGCTGCGATCATTGCCGTTGGACAGATCGACGTCGCCCGTGCCAGTCGCAGTAGCGCCATTGATGGTCACATTATTCTCGGACAAGCCGCGGATCTGGACCTGCTTGCCCTCGCCATCATTGCTGCGGTTGACCTGGACGCCGGGAATGCGCTGCAATGCTTCGGCCACATTGTCATTCGCCAGCTGGCCGATGTCTTCCGCAGTGATCGAATCCTTGATCTCCGTCGCCAGTCGCTTGTCGTCGATCGAGGATTCGATCGATTGACGAACCCCGGTGACGACGATGGTATCGCTCGAATCCGTATCGATGGTCGCGGCGGACGGCGGCGCGTTCGGACCGGTTTTGCGGGCATCGGGCTTCGCGGCCTGCGGCGTTGCATCCTGCGCGTTCGCGGTAGTGCAGGCAAAAGTGAGGATGCTGACGGCCACCGCCAATCTGGATCCGGACACGACAAGGCGCAGTTTCATTTGGCTTCTCCCCCACAGAAAATGATGATGCGAGCAATCCGGTGCGCAAGGATACCGGCCGATGCCGGAGCGCTCCCCCTGAAGGGGGGCGCCACACGGCGATCCGCAAGCGCGGCGGCTCGAGCCGATATCCTTGGGGCGAACCGATTGCCGATGCGCGTGTCGGGGAGCCAGGCGACTGCCGGTCGCGGGCATTCCCTTACTGCCAATGACAGCCTCATGCTCCCCTCCACCCTTTCGCCACGGCGTGATCGGCATCTGACGGGCCGACTCGAAACCGGAGCGAATAGCACCCCTATATCGAGTCGATCGCTTTAGTAAAGAAATTTGTTTCATTTAATCGGTGTCGCCAGGCTTTGCCGCGGCCGTCACGCGTCACCCATCAATTCCGTCTTTTTCCATATCTTTAACGGCTGGATTCCCATGATTTTGCGGCGCGCTTTCGACGCCCGCGACGACGGCGCCACGCTTTGATGCTTGACCAATGCCCCTCTTATTTGATTAAAGTGACTTTATAAAAAGACAGCAAGAAATGGTCTTGGGGATGAGGAATATGGTGCATCGGCTCCATGGCGGGTTGGCCATCACTCTTGCCCTGGCGGCCGTTAGCGTCGTGACGGGGGAGGAAGCCGCCTATGCGCAGCCGCGCGTCGTCGCGATGATCGGGGGCCCGGCGAGTGACGGTGCCGGGATCGCCGCATCGAACAGGGTCGCGAACGCAGCACGCCATATGACGAGCTCGACGCCAGGCGTAACGAACGGCGCTGCCGAAAGCGGCAGCCAGTCCTGGCCTGTCCAGACGAAACAATATCCGGGCCAGGATCGACCACAGGACCCGGCGACGCTTCCCGTCAGCCGCGATCCATCGCTGCCGCTACCGGCGACCGCCCGGCCGCGCCCTTCCGCACCACTGACGATGATGGCGTCGGGTCGCTGGAAGGTCGGGGCGTGGCGATTCGTGGCCCAGTCCGAGACCCACGCCCCGCCCGAGGAAATCTCCAGCCCTGGGTTCGCCGACGGCGACTGGCTGACGGCCACGGTGCCGGGGACGGTGCTGACCAGCTACATCGACAACGGCGTCTTCGCAGATCCCGCCTACGGATTGAACAATCTGCTGATTCCCGAGCGGCTCGCCCGGCAGGATTACTGGTACCGCACCGAATTTACGCTGCCTGACAACGATGCCCAACGGCTGAGCGCCCTGAATTTCGAAGGCATCAACTATGCAGCGGAGATCTGGGTCAACGGCAAACGGCTGGGCACGATCGTGGGCGCGTTCATTCGCGGACGATTCCCGCTCGACGAACGATTGCGACCGGGCGCCCGCGTGGCCGTTGCGATCCGCGTCTCCCCGCCGCCACATCCGGGATTGGCGCAGGAGGAATCGCTCGCCGCCGGGCCCGGCCAGAATGGCGGCGCGATGGCAGTCGACGGCCCCACTTTCGCCGCGAGCGAGGGCTGGGACTGGATTCCGACGGTGCGCGACCGCGAAACCGGCATCTGGCAGGACGTCGTGCTGGAGGAAACAGGCGCCGTCCGGCTGGGCGACCCACATGTCAGATCCGTGCTACCGAAACCCGACAATCGTGTCGCGGAACTGACGATCACGGTTCCCGTGATCAATCAGGGGGAGACAGCGGTCGCGGCAACCGTCTCGGCGCTGCTGGGCCGGGTGACGCTTGCCCAGACCGTGAAGCTGGCGCCGCGCAGCAGCCAGATGGTGACGTTCGCGCCCAGCCGGTTTCGCGCACTGCGCATCGTCCATCCCGATCTGTGGTGGCCCAACGGCTATGGCAAGCCGACCTTGCACCGCCTGAAGCTGACGGCGAGCACCGGTGGCGCCGCCAGCGACGAGCGGGACGTCCGCTACGGCATTCGCGAGATCAGCTATGAAGTGTCGGCGCTCGATTCGGCGAAGGCGTTGCAGCGCGTAGCGGTCATTCCAGACCGAAGCCCGGGCGAGCGCCTGCTCGATGTGCGGCACGAGATGATTCGCAAGGTCGAGGGTGGATGGGCCGTTTCACTGGCTCGCGCCATTGATGGCTCGCCAGCGCTCGCCCCGGTATCGTCCCCATCGCTGACGCCCCATTTGCTGATCCGGGTCAATGGCGTGCCGATCGCGGTGCGCGGCGGCAATTGGGGCATGGATGACTGGCTCAAGCGCGTCTCGCGCGATCGTATGGAGCCCTATTTCCGGCTGCATCAGCAGGCCAATGTCAACACCATCCGCAACTGGCTGGGCCAGAGCACCGAACAGGTATTCTACGATCTGGCGGACGAATACGGGCTGCTGGTGTTGAACGATTTCTGGATCTCGACGCAGGATCACAATGGCGAGCCGGCCGACAACGCGCTGTTCATGGCCAACGCCAGCGACACGATCGGCCGGTTCCAGTACCATCCATCAATTGCCCTGTGGATCGGCCGCAACGAGGGGGTCCCGCCCCCCATGTTGAACGTCGCGCTCGATCAGGCGGTGCGGCAGATCGATGGGACCCGGCTCTATCTGCCCAATTCGCGCCTGATCGAGATGGCGAATAGCGGCCCATGGAACTATCAGCCGCCGGAATCCTATTTCACCCGACTGGCGCGTGGTTTCTCAACCGAGGTGGGCACGCCCTCCTTCCCCACGCTCGAAACCTTCAAGGCGATGATGCCGTCGGCCGATCAGTGGCCGATCAGCGACAGCTGGGCCTATCACGATTGGCATCAGGCAAAGGCGGGCGACGTCAAAAGCTTCATGAAAGCACTTACCGAGCGATTTGGCGCGCCGGCCGATCTCGCCGATTTCGAGAAGAAGGCGCAGTTGCTGAACTATGAATCGCATCGCGCGATCTTCGAAGGGATGAACGACGGACTGTTCGTCCGCAACAGCGGTCGACTGCTCTGGATGACGCATCCCGCCTGGCCGAGCACCTTATGGCAAATCTACAGCCACAACTACGACACGCAGGCTTCCTATTTCGGGTTCAAAAAGGGAACCGAGCCGGTCCATGTCCAGCTGAACCTTCCAGGGAGGGAGGTGGCCGTGGTCAACAGCCTGGCCAATACGCTGGCTCGGGCGCGCGTCCGGATTCGCAACTACCGTCTCGACGGCGCGCTGTTGAGCGATCAATCGGTCCGGATCGACGCGGCCGCCCTCGCCACGACGGCAACGGGCAACGCGATCGACGCGACGATGTTCGATCGATCGCCTGTCGTGCTTACCAAGCTGGAGCTGTTCGATGCGCGCGGCGCGCCGCTCAGCGAGAATGTCTATTGGCTTGCGCGCGACCCGTCGGCCTATTCAGCAATGACAAGCATGCCACCCGCGAAGGTCACCGTGCGGGCACGCCAGACCGCGGACACGCCGGAAACCGAGATCAGGGTGACCGTCCTGAACGATACCACCCTCCCCGCCCTGATGGTCCGGCTTTCGGCGCTCGACGCTGCGGGCGCACGCGTCCTGCCTGCTTACTGGAGCGACAATTACGTGTCGCTTCTGCCCGGCGAAACGCGGACGGTGACGCTGCAACTGCCGGCATCAGCGGCACGGCCCGCCAGCATCCGGGTAGACGGCTGGAATGTCGAAAACGCCTCGATTCCGGTTGCCATCGCATCCGGTCCTACGGGAGGAAAATGATGGCTCTTCACACCTTGAACCCTTGGCGGCGCCGGGCGATACGCCGCGCCGCCGTGCTGCTGCCGCTCGCTTTCAGCTCGGTCGCGCAGGCAAAGCCGGATGACAGGTGTAGCGCCACGGCTTTGCAGACGGCGGCAAACTACAATTATGTCCTTGGCACGCAGGCATTTGGTGGCAATCATGATTTTGCGAAGGACAGCACGCTTCTCGACCAGGCGAAGGCGATCAGGGCGCTCGGTTCGAACATCCTGAAAATCTCGCTCGGGAAGCGCCAGGCGGGGAAATACGGCTTCGGCGATGCGGCGGCCCGGGCGCGCACCGAACTCGACTATCTCAAGGCGGCGCGCGGCCTGCAGCAGACGCTCGATCTCGATTTCAAATATTATCAATTCTGGGTGCAGACCTTCACCGATGCCGACTGGCACCACGGCGTCAGCAAGGCCGCGGCGAAGCAATATTATGACGAAATCTACGATCTGACCGCGTGGCTCCTCAAGCGCTACGCCGGGACGGGCAAGGTCTTCATGCTGGGCAATTGGGAGGGCGACTGGCTGCTCAACGGCGGCCAGGGCAAGGACACGCCGCCGACGCCGGAGGCGATCAAGGGCATGATCGATTGGCTGAACATCCGCCAGAAGGCGATCGACGACGCCAAGGCCGCGACCCCGCATGACGGCGTCGAGGTATATCACTATGTCGAGGTCAATCTGGTGAAACGGGCGCTGGACGGCAAACCGAGCGTCGCGCTGAGCGTGCTACCGGCGACCGACGTCGATCTTGTATCCTACTCCAGCTACGAAGCCATCAAGCAGTCGCCGTCGCCCGATATCGACTCGATCAGGCAGCCGCTGACACAGATCGTCCGCTATCTTGAAGGGCAACTGAAACCCAAGGCCGGCCTGCCCTTCGACCACCGCGTCTTCATCGGCGAATATGGGTATCATGCCGACAAGACCAGGCCGCTGACCGTCGAGCAGCAATATCTCAAGAGCCGCTATGTCATGCAGGTCGCCATCGAACTCGATCTGCCCTTCGCGCTCATCTGGCAATTCTACAATAATGAATATGCGCCCGACGGCACCTCGCACGAAATGTCGCTCGTGGACGAAACCGGACAGCGGCGGGCGCTCTATTACCTCCACCAACAATATCTGCAGGCGATGACGAACTTTGTCGCCGATAGCTGCCGGCAAACCGGAATGGCGCCTTCGCGCGACACGTTCAGAGCCAGAGCACTCGATATGCTGACGACGCTCAGCTTCGACAAGATGCAGCGGATGGCGCAGGCGGAGCGACAAACCGCCGCTGCGCAGTGAAGATGGGGCAAGCCGACAAAGGCCGGGGAAGGATAAGCCATGGTGGAACAGTCGCGACGATCGTTGATCCTGGGCGGCATGGGGGTCGCATCGTTCGCCGTCGCGCGCGCGGGCTGGTCGAGGCCAGCCGATACCCCCGCCGCCGACGGTGCCGATGAGGTGTTGCCGCTCTGGCCCGGCACGCCGCCGGGCGGTGCTGGGGTAGCGCTGACCGAGTTGATCCAGGACAATCCTGATCCCAAGGGGAAACGCCACCGGCGGCTGAGCCGGATCGGCAACCCGGTTCTGATCGTGAAGCGTGCGGCAAAGCCCAATGGCGCCGCCGTCATCGCGATCCCCGGCGGTGGCTTTTCGGTGCTCAACTATGATGCTGCCGGGACCGATCACGCAGCCTGGCTGACCGCGGTGGGCATTACGACGTTCATCCTCGTCTATCGTCTTCCCGGCGAAGGCTGGGCGCAGCGTGCCGACGTGCCGCTGCAGGACGCGCAGCGCGCGATCCGGCTGGTGCGCGCCAACGCCGACCGCCTGGGCATCGACAAGAATCGCATCGGATTATTGGGATCGTCGGCAGGCGGGCACGTCGCCGGATCGCTGGCCACGCGTTTCGATGAACGAGTCTATGAGCGGGTCGACGCGCAGGACGATCTGTCCGCCCGCCCCGATCTGGCGGCGCTGCTGTTTCCGGTGGTGACGATGGGGAACGGCGCGCACGCCCCCTCGCGCGCGGCCCTGCTCGGGGCGGCCCCATCAGCGGCGGTGTGCGACGCCTATTCGCTGGAAAGGCATGTCGTATCAGGGACGCCGCCGCTGTTCCTGTGCTGCGCTGGCGATGATCAGGTGGTTTCACCGGCCAACACGCTCGCGCTGTATCGGGCAACGCTCGACGCCGGGTCGAAGGCCGAAATGCATGTCTTCCAGAAAGGCGGGCACGGGTTCGGGGTCCAGCTGTCGCAAGCGGTGCCGACGGCCCAATGGCCGGTACTGTTCGTGCGGTTTGCGCGCTATAATGGGCTTTTGGCCTGATCCGCATGATCGGCATTCACCCGATGTCTGAAGGTGTTCGACTTGGCTGAATCCCCTGCCACCCGCCGCGATCCACATGCAGGGATGATCCACATCCCTGCCGGCACGTTCATGATGGGGGCCGACAATTTCTATCCCGAGGAAGCGCCGCGACGCCGCGTATCGGTCGATGCCTTCTGGATCGACGAGACGCCGGTCACCAACCGCCAGTTCGCCTGCTTCGTCGACGCGACCGGCCACGTCACCCATGCCGAGATGGCGCCCCGCATCGAGGATTATCCCGGCATGCTCCCCGGCATGGACCGGGCCGGCTCGCTGGTTTTTCGCAAGACGTCCGGTCCGGTCGATCTCGCCCAGCCGGGCAATTGGTGGCACTTCGAATTCGGCGCCGACTGGCGGCATCCGCTCGGCCCAGACACCTCGCTGGACGGTCTTGATCTGTGGGATCACCCCGTCGTCCATGTCGCGTGGGCCGATGCGAAAGCCTATGCCGACTGGGCGGGCAAAGCACTGCCCACCGAGGCCGAACACGAATATGCCGCGCGCGGTGGGCTGGAAGGCAAGGACTATGCCTGGGGCGATGCGCTCGCGCCCGGTGGCGCGATGATGGCCAATTACTGGCAGGGGCTGTTCCCCTTTGCCAACCAGTGCCTCGACGGCTGGGAGCGCACCTCGCCCGTCAAATCCTATGCGTCCAACGGCTATGGCCTGTACGACATGATCGGCAATACGTGGGAATGGACCGCCGACTGGTGGATCGATCGCCTCGCCGACGCCGATCCTCGAAAAACCCATGGCGCGTGCTGCACCGTTAGCAACCCGCGCGGCGGCAAACTGAGGGACAGTTATGATCCCGGCAAACCGGCGATTCGCATCGGCCGAAAGGTCCTCAAGGGCGGTTCACATCTATGTGCCGCCAACTATTGCCAACGCTACCGCCCGGCCGCGCGCCACCCCGAGATGATCGAGACCTCCACCACACATATCGGGTTTCGCTGCGTGGCAAGAACGTCTTGATGGCAGTTAGAGCGGACAGCTTTTGGTTGAATCAAACCCTCATCCGTTCGTGTCGCGCGACGTCGAGACACCACGCGATTCGCGGTACGTCCCTTGCCTTCGCTCGGGACAAACGGTTCAAGGTAAACTCATCGGATTCTAGAACAACGGACGGGCGACGCGGCGCGATTGCCGTGGTGAGCGTTGCCGCCGCGAGGCCGGCCAGCCGAATCTTGATCCCGAGCATCCGAGTGCTTTTCGAAGCCGTGGGAGCCATTCCCACCAACGCTGCCGATGGTGAAGCAAGGCGCCGATGACGACGCGCAAAAAAAGGGCGCCACTCCCTTAGGGGAGCGGCGCCCTTCGTCAGATGATTAGCGGCACTTGATTTCCTGGCTGTTCTGATCGACCGACTTGCCGATCACCGCGCCGAGCGCACCGCCGACCAGCGTGCCGACGGTCCGCGAGCGACCGCCCTGAATGACGTTACCGAGCAGCCCGCCGCCGAGTGCGCCGACGATCAGCCCGGTCGTGCCGTCGTTGCGCTTGCAGTAGTAGCGCCCGTCATTGCCGCGATAGACGCGGTCGTCGGCCGCCAGCACGCGCTCCTGATAGCGGGCATCGTTGCGATAATAGCGCGCGGGATCATAATTGCCCTCGTCGCGCTCGTCATTGAAGCTCGTGCCGTTGTAGCGGGGGTCATTGTAACGGGGATCATTGTAACGTGGATCGCCGCCGCGCGGGTCCCGATAGACCGGGCGGTTGGCGCGGGCTTGCTGATAGCGATCGAACTCGGTTCGGAAGATCGACAATTCGTTCTGGAAACGCGTCTGGGCCTGCTCGAAGCGGGCCTCTTCCTGCGCGGTCTGGGCGATGGCAGGCGACGCGAGCGCCAGGCAACTGGTGGCGACGAGCGCGGTCAGGCGGGTAACAC
The DNA here is from genome assembly GCA_002281485.1 of Sphingomonas sp. 28-66-16. Lineage (GTDB taxonomy): Bacteria > Pseudomonadota > Alphaproteobacteria > Sphingomonadales > Sphingomonadaceae > Sphingomonas. The sequence goes on along the minus strand of NCGF01000002.1, from coordinate 236,388 downwards.
GGTTCATTGGAGCTCTCCTTCGGATGTGCACCTATAACAACCGATCGCGCTTTTATGTTGCATGAACGAAACGTCTATTTGGCGCCGTCCAGGGCATAGGGTTTGCCGTGGGCGCGCCAGGCGGCCAGCGCCTCGTCCCAGCCCGGCGCCGCCTCGGCGTCAAATCCATAGGTCGACCCGCTCGCGATCGCCGGGAAGGCGCGCATCGCCCTGGCATGCGCCCCCGATATCATGAAGCGACGCATCGCCGCGCGGTTTTGCCAGATCGACAGCGTGTGCTGGACCCCGTCCACGGACCGCGCGGTCGCCAAGATATTGCCCGGCGCCGCCTGCGCCTGCGCCATCGACCGCAGCGCATGCCACCAGAAACGCGGGGCCGCGAACGGCCCCTTGAGCGTCAATCCCGTAATCGAGACATAGACCATCGCTGACTTCCTCGACCGGAGTCCCGTCCGGCCAATCGACAGTGGCAATGCGCAGGAAAGACGGCAAGCGCCGACAAGTCATTTCCTATCAGGCGCGAATGTGCGAGCGTGCCGCGATGTCTCACGCGCCAAGCCCGCCCGCCCGATTGATCCCCGCCGCCCACGGAGCCCAGGCATGACCGATGCGAAACCGGCGCCAGTCGCCGAGCTCACGCTGCGCGGGATCATCCTGGGCGGGATCATCACGCTGCTGTTCACCGCCGCCAACGTCTATCTCGGCCTGAAGATCGGCCTGACTTTCGCGACCTCGATTCCCGCCGCCGTGATCTCGATGGCGGTGCTGCGCTTTTTCAGGGGCGCGACGATCCTGGAGAACAACATCGTCCAGACCGTGGCGAGCGCGGCGGGCACGTTGGCGGCGATCATCTTCGTGCTGCCCGGGTTGATCATGGTCGGCTGGTGGCAGGGCTTCCCCTATCTTACCACCGCCGCGATCACCGCGACCGGGGGCATATTGGGGGTGATGTTCTCGGTGCCGCTGCGGCGCGCGCTCGTCGTCGATACCGATCTGCCCTACCCCGAAGGCCGCGCCGCCGCCGAGGTGCTCAAGGTCGGTGACGAGGCCCGCGGCGGCGACGACGAAAGCCTCAAGGGGCTGTGGATCATCGTCTGGAACGCCGTCGCCTCGGCCGGCTTCGCGCTGCTCGCCCAGACCAAGCTCGTCGTCGCCGAGGCGTCGGTGTGGTTCCGCGCGGGCGCCGGCGCCACCGGTATCTCGGGAAGCCTGTCGTTCGCGCTGATCGGCGCGGGGCATCTCGTCGGGCTGTCGGTCGGGATGGCCCAGCTCGTCGGGCTGGTGCTCGGCTGGTGGATCCTGCTGCCGATCCTGACCGCCGCGCACCCGATTCCGGGCGCGGTCGATGTCTGGGTCAACACCGTCTTCAGGGCCGATGTCCGCTTCTTCGGCGCCGGGGTGATCGGCGTCGCGGCGGTCTGGACGTTGCTGCGGATCGCCGGCCCGGTGATCGGGGGGATTCGCTCGGCGATGGCTGCCTCGGCCGCCAAACGCGGCGGCGAGACGCTCGCGCTTGGCGAGCGCGATCTGCCGATCGGCATCGTCGCTTTGGTTTCGGCGGGGATGCTGCTGCCGATCGGCTGGCTGCTCTGGACCAATATCGCCGGCGGCGTCCTCGCCGGCAGCGCCTTGCCGCTGATCCTCGGCGCGCTGCTGTTCGTGATCGTCATCGGGCTCGTGATCGCGGCGGTGTGCGGTTATATGGCCGGGCTGATCGGCGCGTCGAACAGCCCCGTCTCGGGCGTCGGCATTCTTGCGATCATCGCCGCCTCGCTGATGCTCGTCGGGCTGTTCGGGCGTGACAATCCGCCCGCGACCACCCAGGCGCTGGTCGCCTATGCGCTGATCGTCACCGGCATCGTCTTCGGGGTCGCGACGATCTCGAACGACAATCTCCAGGATCTGAAGACCGGCCAACTGGTCGGCGCCACGCCATGGAAACAGCAGGTCGCGCTGATCATCGGCGTGATCTTCGGCGCGCTGATCGTGCCGCCGGTGATGGAATTGCTCAATGTCGCGTTCGGTTTCGCCGGCGCGCCCGGCGCCGGCCCCAACGCCCTGCCGGCCCCCCAGGCGGCGCTGATCTCGGCGCTCGCCAAGGGCGTGCTCGGCGGCGATCTCAACTGGGCCATGATCGGCTATGGCGCGCTCGCTGGTGTCGCGGCGATCGTGCTCGACGAGATGCTCGGTCGCGCCAGGCTGTTGCGGCTGCCGCCGCTCGCGATCGGGATCGGCGTCTATCTGCCGATGTCGATCACGCTGCCGCTGGTGATCGGATCGGTGCTCGGGCGCTTGTACGACAACTGGGCCGGTCGCCGCCCCGATCCGGCGCGCGCGCACCGGATGGGCGTGCTGATGGCGACCGGCATGATCGTCGGGGAGAGCCTGTTCGGGGTCGTCTTTGCCGGCATCGTCGGGGCGGCGGGTACCGATTCGCCGCTCGCAATCCCGGGGGTCAATTTCCCGGTGCCGGCGCTGATCGGCGGCACGATCCTGTTCCTCGCGCTCACCGGCATCCTCTATCGCCGGACGATGGCGGTGGTCACATTTGCGCCAGCAGCGCCCCGATCCGAATGAAGGCGAACGCCACCGAACTGTCGGCGACGCCATAGGGCAGAAACAAGGTGTCGCCGTGGCGGATCGCGCCGCAGCTGTAGACGACGTTGGGCACATAGCCCTCACGGTCCTCGTTGGCAGCGGCCAGGATCGGCGATCGCGTCCGACCGAGCACCTTCGACGGATTGGCCTTGTCGAGCAGCACCGCCCCGATCGAATATTTGCGCATCGCGCCAACGCCATGGGTCAGCAGCAGCCATCCCTCGTCGAGCTCGATCGGCGGCCCGCAATTGCCGATCTGAACGAGTTCCCACGGATAGGCGGGCTGGAGCAGCCGCGCGCCTTCCTCCCAATGGGTGACGTCGTCGGATTGCAACAGGAACAGATTCTCGCCGTCCTGCCGTCCGATCATCATGTAGCGACCATCGATCAGGCGCGGGAACAGCGCCATCCCCTTGTTGCGCGCGGCGCTCCCGGTCATCGGCACGAGCGAAAACGCCCGGAAATCGCTCGTCCGCATCAGCTCGGACTGGATCATCGAGCCATTATAGGCGGTGTAGGTACCAAGCCATTCGACGCTGCCGTCGTCATGCTCGAACTGGACGAGGCGGAGATCCTCGAGCCCCTTCGACTGGGCCGCCGTGATCGGAAAGATCACCGTGCCCGACAGCGTGCTGTCGCGGTGGCGAAACACCGTCACCGGGCCTTCGGGCAGCTGCATCTCGTCATTGTCGATCGAATCGGTCGCGGTCGCGAACGGCGGCTCGGGCGCCAGCCGCATCTCGTTGTTGCTGGTGATGATGCCCTCGCGAAAAGCGATCGAGGAGATGTGCCCCTCGCCCACCGCGCGCATCGACATCAGGATTCGCATCGAACCCTCGGGCATGCCCGTCTGGTCGAAATGCGGCACCGCGCTGGGGTTCATCAGCGCGGCGGCCGCATAGCTGTATTCATGACAGAAATAGGCGCCGATCAGCTGGCGCTTTTCGTCGCCGATCAGCCCGCCGTCGAGCCCGAGCATCGCCTCGATCTCGTCATAGCGGGTCATGAAGACGCGCCGGGTCTGCCAGTGGCGCGCCTCGAAATCCTTGAGCACAACCTCCAGCTCGTCGCGGGTCTGGCCGGGGCTCATCGCCATCACCTCGCGGACGAGCCGTTCGGTGCGGCTCGGCGCCGATCCGTTCGATTGCCAGGCCAGGTGAAAGGGTCGCACCACGACCCGGGAGGGATCGGCATGCAGCCGCAACGGATGGTGAAAGACTTCAAGCACTGACCGGAACCGCCCCCGTACGAGATCAACTTCAGCGGTAGACGCTCCCGAACCCGGGTCACGCAGCCGCGTGATTGGGTCCTGCCACGGTTTCGGCCAGTTTTGAAAGCGCAGATATCGCGCATGACGCCAATTGCAGCGCGAGGATCGATTCGGCGCCCTGGTTGCGGTTGAGCCCGGTCGGAGTCAGCCCGTCATAGCAGCCGCCGTCCTGAACCGACGCGACCGCGACATCGAGATCGTTCGCGCCGAGGAACCAGCGATAGGCGCGCTGGGCCTGATCGAGCCAGCGCTGGTCACCGGTCGCGCCAAACGCCGCCGCGCACGCCTCGACGGTGGCCTGCGCCTCGAGCGGCTGCTGATCGAACGGCAGCGGCGCCTGATAGGACCGCCCGAAGCTCTCCGTCCCGACGGCGCGGAACCGGCCCTCGGGCGAGGTCTGGTGGGTCATGATCCAGTCGAGCGTCGCCACCCCCGTCTCGATCAGGTCGGCTTGCCCGAGCGTTTGTCCGGCGCGAATCATCGCTTCGGGCAAGCGCGCATTGTCATAGGCGAGGACGATCTCGAACCATTCCCATTCGGGGCGGCGGCTGGCCGCCAGCAGCGCGAGATGTTCGGCGCTGAAACGCTCGAGAATCGTCCGCGCGAGGACATGGCCCGGATGCACCGCCATGATCTCGGCGGCGCCCAGCATCGCGAATGCCTGCGCGCGGGGGCTGCCGAGTTCGAGCGCGAGCGAGGCGGTATCGTCGAACATCGCGCACGCCCAGTCGACATGCTTGCGCTGGTCGCCGTGGCGCACGACCGTGCCCAGCGCCCACAGCGTGCGGCCGTTCGAATCCTCCGAGCCGGTATCCTCGCACCAGGTGCGATCGAAATTCATGAAGTTGCGGAAGCGCCGCGCGCCGTCGTTCCACGCATATTGGATGAACGATGCATAGATCGTCATCCACTTGTCGCGCATTTCGGGGGCCAGCCCGGGCATGAGCGCAGTCAGCATCAGCGCCCGCGCATTGTCGTCGATGCAATAGCCGTGGCGGCGATCGGGCACCGAATAGATCGAATGCTGGAGCATACCGGTCGCGTCGCTCATCCGCTCGACGGCAGCGAAATCGGGCGCCAGCGGGCGCATCTGATGCGGCGTTTGCGCCAGCCGGTGCGGCTTGGCGGCGATCATCGCGTCGATCTCCGCCATCGCCGCTTCGGCGAGGCGCGGCCACACCATCGTCTGGCCACGTGCATAGGCGCGCGCCGATAAGTTGTGTCGTTTCTCATCATCGTCGAGCAGGGCGATGATTTCGCGCGCGAAGGCGGCACTATCGCCGAAATCGACCAGAATGCCGTGGCCGTCGGCAAGGATCTCGGTGGCATGGATATAGGGGGTCGAGATCACCGCCTTGCCGACCCCGACCGCGTAGGAAAGCGTGCCCGAGGTGATCTGCGCGGGGTTCACATAGGGCGTTGCGTAGATATCGGCGGCCTGGAGGAAATCGATCAGTTCCTCATGCTCGACAAAGGCATCGACGAAGCGGACATGATCGCTGATCCCGAGCGTTGCCGCCTGGGCTCGGAGCCGGTCACGATAGGCCTCGCCCTCGTGCGCGACCAGATTGGGATGGGTCGCGCCCAGCACCACGTAGAGCGCATCGGGGTGCGCGGCGACGACTGCCGGCATCGCCTCGATCATCGTCTCGATGCCCTTGTTCGGCGCGAGCAGGCCGAAGGTGAGGACCACCTTGCGGCCCTGCCAGCCGAAGCGCGGCTTGAACAACGACGAATCGGCGAAGGTCCGTTCGGGCACGCCGTGCGGAATCATCACCACGGCCTTGCCGCCGAAGCCGTGCACCCGCTGGAGAATCTCGCGCCCGCGTTCGGCCATCACGATCACCCGCGCCGAACGCCGCAACAATCCTTCCATCACCCGCCGCTCGTCGGCATTGGGATGTTCGAGGATGGTGTGGAGCGTGACGATCACCGGCAGCGAGGTGCGATCGAGCAGGGTCAGGATGAATTCGCCGGCCGGACCGCCGAAAATGCCATATTCATGCTGGACCCAGATCGCTTCCGCACCACTCGATTCGATCGCGCGCGCGGCGGCGATATAGGCGGCGCGGTCGTCTTGCGGGATGCTCGCCGTCACCGCTGGGGGATAGGCATAGCGACCGGGATGATCGTCCATCGCATAGACGTCGACGGTAAGCTCGGGATAGCGCGATTTGAGCGCGGTGAAGGTATCAGTCGTATAGGTGGCCAGGCCGCACTTGCGGGGCAGGAAATTACCGATGAGGGCCAGATGCGTAATGCGGGTTTCCCGATCCAATAAAGCCATTGCCGTACACCGAGCGCTGAGGCCACAGGCCGATTTCGTCCTGGGGCATTCAACCCGTGATCAACGATATGGTTGCAATAGTGCGACATTGCATGCTGCATTGCAACACCGGGGAGAATCGGCCCACCGCGCGCTGATCCCGGCTCAGCCGCGGCCGCGATAGCCGGCCACGTCCTGGGGCGGGAGCCACACCCCCTCGGGTGGCGCCCCCGATTGCCAGAAGACGTCGATCGGAATCCCGCCGCGCGGATACCAATAGCCGCCGATTCGCAACCAGACCGGCGCCATTTCGGCCACCAGCCGCTCGGCGATGCCGATCGTGCAATCCTCGTGGAACGCCTGATGATTGCGGAAGCTGCCGAGGAAGAGCTTGAGCGATTTCGATTCGACGATCGTTGCCGCCGGGACATAATCGATCACGAGATGCGCGAAATCGGGTTGCGCGGTCACCGGGCAGAGCGAGGTGAATTCGGGCGCGGTGAAGCGCACCAGATAGGGTGTCGCCGGACGCGGATTGGGCACATAATCGAGCGTGGCCTGCTCGGGGGACGCTGGCAGTGCGCTGGACTGGCCGAGAAACTTGGGGGTCATCGCCCGTATCTAGAGCGCCGCCGGCCGAAATCAAACTGCGGCGCGATGCGATAGAATGTCCGCCGGGCGGCTGCGCGCGATCGCGACCGTCTCGACGGCGCTCCCGACGAAGGCTAGGGAATGCCGAACAAGGATCAGGAGTATGGCGATGGATGCGTTGGTGACGACTGAATGGCTGGCGAATGAGTTGCACGCGACCGATCTGCGGATCGTCGATGCCAGCTATTTCCTGCCCGATCAGGGCCGCAAAGCGGCGGCCGAGTATGAAGCGGCGCACATCCCCGGCGCGGTGTTCATGGACCTCGCCGAGATCGCCGACACGACCAATCCGCTGCCCTCGATGCTGCCGTCGCCCGAGAAATTCGCGAGCCGAATGCAGTCGCTCGGCCTCGGCGATGGCAGCCGGATCGTGCTCTACGACAATTCCCCGCTGCACACGGCCGCGCGGGCCTGGTGGATGCTGCGCACCTTCGGCGCGCACGACGTCGCGATCCTCGATGGCGGCCTCGCCAAATGGCAGGCCGAAGGACGCCCTGTCGCGAGCGGCAAGGAAAGCCTGCGCCATCGCCACTTCACCGTCTGGGCCGACGACAAGGGGGTGCGCACGCTCGATCAGATGAAGGCCAATGTCGAATCGGGAGCCGAACAGGTGGTGGATGCGCGTTCGGCGGCGCGATTCACCGGGCAGGAGCCCGACCCCCGGCCCGCGACGATGCCCGGCCATATCCCGGGATCGAAGAACATCCCTTACGGCACGCTCTTCAATGCCGATGGCAGCTGGAAGCAGGGAGACGCGCTGAAGGCCGTGTTCGACGATGCCGGGATCGATCTGTCGAAGCCGCTCGTCGGCACCTGCGGCTCGGGCATCACCGCGGCCGTGCTCGTGTTCGGCGCCCATCTGCTCGGCAACGAGGCGGCGCTCTATGACGGGTCATGGTCCGAATGGGGCGCCGACCTGTCGACGCCGAAGGCGACGGGCGCGGCGTGAGCGATCCCGGCGACCGGCGCGACGCGACGCGAGTCGTCGGGGCTGGCCGCCGCGCCGAGTGGACCCGGGGGGTCGTCAGCACGCCGGTCTGGCGTGCCTCGACGATCCTCTACGATTCGGTGGCCGAGATGCGCGCGGCGGGCGCGGACACCCACCACCGGTTGTTCTATGGCCGGCGTGGCACGCCGACGCAGTGGTCGCTCGCCGATGCACTGACCGCGCTCGAGCCCGGCGCCGAGGGGACGTTTCTCTATTGCTCCGGAGTCGCTGCGATCGCGGCGGCGCTGCTCTCGGTGCTCAACCCCGGCGACGACCTGCTGGTCATCGACAATGCCTATGATCCCACCCGGTCACTCACCACCGGGCTGCTCGCGCGGCTGGGAATCACGGCGCGCTTCTTCGATCCGATGATCGGCGCCGGCATCGCCGATCTGATCCGCGACAATACCCGTGCGATCATGCTCGAAAGCCCCGGCAGCCTGACCTTCGAAGTGCCCGATCTGCCGGCGATCATCGCGGTCGCCAAGGCGCAGGGCATCGCGACCCTGCTCGACAACACCTGGGCGACCCCGCTGCTGTTTCCGGCGATCGCGCGCGGCGTCGATCTGACGATCATGGCCTGCACCAAATATGTCGTCGGCCATTCGGATGCCATGCTCGGATCGGTCACCGCCGGGCCTGGCCGCTTCGCGGCGCTGCGTGACACCAGTTTCCAGCTCGGCCAGGTGGCCAGCCCCGACGATTGCTGGCTAGGCTCGCGCGGCCTGCGGACGATGGCGGTGCGGCTTGCCCAGCACGAAAAGAGCGCGCTCAAGATTGCGCGGTGGCTGGCGACTCGACCCGAAGTCGCGCAGGTGCGGCACCCTGCTCTGCCCGATTGCCCGGGCCACGCGCATTTCGTGCGCGATTTCAAGGGATCGTCGGGGTTGTTCTCGTTCGTCCTCAACGGCGGCGGCGATGCCGCGCGGGTCGCGCTGATCGACGGGCTCGACCTGTTCGGCATCGGCTATAGCTGGGGCGGTTTCGAAAGCCTTGCGCTGCCATGCGATCCGCACCGCTACCGCAGCGCCACGACCCCCGATTTTGCGGGCCCGATCGTGCGGCTGAGCATCGGTCTCGAGGACCCCGACGACCTGATCGACGATCTGGCGGCGGGACTCGATCGCTTTCGTACCCTTGCCTGAAACTGTGGCCTGAGCGCAACAGTCGAACAGTTCTGTAACGAAATGTTTCTGATTATTGTTGTGCAACGCAGCAACAGGACGCATGGTGCGGGCCGGATCGATTAGCGGCGCGCGTATCAAAAGACACCGCTTCGGCCCGGCAGGCAGGGACATCGCCTCTCAATCGGAAAGGGATACGATGGGCCTCAAGATTTTCAGCTTCGGCGCGCTGCTGCTCGCCACCGCCACGCCGGCATTCGCGGAAGACACCGATCCGCCGCCAGCGATCACCATCAACGGGACGGCCACGCTGGTCAGCGATTATCGCTTTCGCGGGGTTTCGCAGACCGACAAGAATTTCGCGGTTCAGGGCTCGCTGACGATCACCCATAAATCGGGCTTCTACGTCTCGGTCTGGGGATCATCGGTCGACGATTATGTGACTGCCTCGACCCAGGCGCATCAGGAAATCGACATCATCGGCGGCTACAAGACGACCTTCGGCGGCACCACGATCGATATCGGCGCGCTTTATTATTTCTACCCCAAATCGCGCCTGCCCGGCGACGTTTCGAGCTCGAACTTCATCGAACCCTATGTCTCGGTGTCGCACACGATCGGGCCGGTGTCGGCCAAGGCAACGGTGAATTACGCCCCCAAGCAAAAGGCCTTGTCGCTCAACCAGATCGGGCCGAGCCGCGACAGCCTCTATCTCGCGGGCGATTTCGCGCTCGGCATCCCCAAGACCCCGATCAGCCTCGCGGCGCATGTCGGCCACAGCTTCGGGCCGAGCTGGCTCGCCACCGACGCGCTCGGTGCCAAGGGATATACCGACTGGAACCTCGGCGCATCCTATACCTACAAGGTGCTGACGTTCGGCGTTCAATATGTCGATACCGACGCGACCTTCATCACCACCACGGGCAGGAATGCCAGCAGTTCGGGCGTCGTGGGCTCGATCGGCGTCAGCTTCTAAGCGCGGTCGACGTTTCGACGCGCCTTGCGCCCCGATCTGAACGGGGAGGCAGGGCGCGTCGACCGGAGCGGCGCCCGCATGGCGCCGCAGCCCGCCGCCGCGCTTGCCTACTTGGGCGTCCTGGTCGTCGCGTTCTGACCGTCGCCTTCGGGCGCGGCGACGATGTCGCGGGTCGTCGAGCCCTTGTCGACGACGACCGTCTTCGGGTCCCCCACTTCCGATCGCACGCCCGGCGTGATGCTATCACCACCGGCATCCTGCAGCACCGAAGCCTCGGTCGCGCTGCGCGCCGCTGTGCCGCCGAACAGCGCATCGAGCGCGAGCACATTGGGGTTGTTGTCCTGCGGGCGGGCAGCACCCGGACGCGGCGGCACCAGCGCATAATCGGGCGGCACCACCAAAGGCGCCTGGCGCGCGACCGCGAATTCGTCCGGCCGGGCGCGATTGAGCCCGCTGCCGCCGCCGCAGGCGCTGAGAAGAACGGTCAGGCCGAGGCCAGTGACGACGGCCGAAAATTTACGCATTGCCATTCTCCGTTGAACCTCGAGGCGCCGGCTTGTCGCGCACGAGCAACGCGCGCACCAGCAGGACGAGTACCCCTATCGTAATCGCCGCATCGGCGAGATTGAAGACCAAAAACGGGCTCCACGCGCCAAAGTGCAAATCGGCCCAGTCGACGACATAGCCGAACCGGGCGCGGTCGAGGATATTGCCGATCGCGCCACCGAGCACCAGCCCCAGCGCGACCTGATCCTGGCGATTGCGCTCACGCCACATCCATATCGACACACCAGCGGCGATCGCTCCGGTCATCGCCACCAGCAGCCAGCGCGTCGTGTCGCTGCTCGCGTGGAGCAGGCCGAGCGACACGCCCATGTTGGGGACGAAGCGGACGCGGAAGATCGGCAGCAGATCGATCGGATCCCCCGCCAGCCGATCGAGCGCGAGCGGGCCGATGATGATCCATTTGAACAGCTGATCAAGCGCGAAGATGATCGCCGCCGCGATCAGGCCGGCGACCGGCACCCGCTTCATGCCACCACTCCGGCACAGCGATCACACAGCGCGCCGTCCTCGGTCACTTCGGGCAGCAGCCGCCAGCAGCGGCCACATTTGTGAAAGTCGGTGCGCGCCACGGCGATGCCATCGGCCTTGCTGACTTTCGCCACGATGAACAGCTCGGCGAGCGCCGCCTCGTCGAGCGGCAGCGCGGGGACGGTGACCTCGGCCTCCAGGCTCGACCGCACGATCTTGTCGCGGCGCAGCGGCTCGATCGCCTCGGTCACCTGCTGGCGCAGCGCGCGGATGTCGCCCCACTTCGTCGCGAGCGGATGATCGGCGGCGGGGCGCGGCACCTCGGGCCATTCGAGCAGGTGGACCGAGCCGTCCGGATCGGGGAAGCGGGTCTGCCACACTTCCTCGGCGGTGAAGACCAGCACCGGCGCCAGATAGCGCACCAGCGCGTGGAACAGCACGTCCATCACCGTCCGCACCGCGCGCCGCTTCACGCTGTCGGGTGCATCGCAATAGAGCGAATCCTTGCGGATATCGAAGTAGAAGGCCGACAGATCCTCGTTCGCGAAATCGGTCAGCAACCGGACGTACGTATTGAAATCGAAATCGCCGATTGCCGCCTTCAGCTTGTAATCCATGTCGGCGAGCAGCCAGAGCATATAGCGTTCCAGCTCGGGCATCTGGCTCATCGGCAGCTTTTCCGCCTCATCGAACCCGTCCAGCGCGCCAAGCAGATAGCGGAAGGTGTTGCGCAGCTTGCGATACTGGTCGGACACCCCGTTCAGGATTTCCTTGCCGATCCGGTGATCCTCGGTGAAATCGACCGTCAGCGCCCAGAGCCGCAGGATGTCGGCGCCCGACTCTTTCATCAGGTCGAGCGGATTGACGGTGTTGCCGAGCGACTTGGACATTTTCATGCCCTTGGAATCCATCGTGAAACCGTGCGTCAGGACCGCATTGTACGGCGCGCGGCCGCGTGTGCCGCAGCTTTCGAGCAGCGACGACTGAAACCAGCCGCGATGCTGGTCCGATCCTTCGAGATACAGGTCCGCCGGCCAGCGCATGTCGGGCCAGCGTCCCGATTCGAGCACAAAGGCATGGGTGCAGCCGCTGTCGAACCACACGTCGAGAATGTCGGTGACGCGCTCGTAATCGGCAACGTCATAGTCCGGGCCGAGCAGGTCGGGCGCCGCCTCGTCGGTCCAGGCATCGACGCCCTTGTCGGCGATCGCCGCGATGATCCGCGCGTTGACCGCCGGGTCGCAGAGATAGTGCCCGGTCTTGCGATTGACGAACAAGGTGATCGGCACGCCCCAGGCGCGCTGGCGCGACAATACCCAATCGGGGCGGCCCGCGACCATCGCGGTGATGCGGTTCTGCCCCTTGGCCGGCAGCCACCGCGTCGCCTCGATCGCGGCGAGCGCCTTTTCCCGCAACGTTCCCTTAAAGCCCTCCCCCTGGAGGGGGAGGGTTGGGTGGGGGTGGTCCGCGCTCACGATCGCAAGCGGGCCACGCGCGGCTTCGCCGCGCTCCCCCTCACCCAACCCTCTCCCCGCAGGGGAGAGGGCTTTATCCATCGGCACAAACCACTGCGGCGTGCACCGAAAGATCACCTTCGCCTTCGACCGCCAGCTATGCGGATAGCTGTGCTTGAAATCATCGCTCGCGGCGAGCAACGCCCCCGCCGCGCGCAAATCCGAACAGATCGGGCCATCGGCGGCGACGAACTTCTTGTTGATCACCGACCCCTGCCCACCGAGCCACGCCCAATCCTCGCGGTACATCCCCGCCGCGTCGACCGCGAAGACGGGTTCGATGCCATGCGCCTTGCACAGCAGGAAATCGTCCTCGCCGTGATCCGGGGCCATGTGGACGAGCCCGGTGCCCGCATCGGTGGTGACGAAATCGCCGGGCAGGAATGGCCGCGGCCGCAGGAAGAACTCGGCCAGCGGGGAGTTCACATCAACACTAAGCCCCTCCCCTTCAGGGGAGGGGTTGGGGTGGGGGCTGTCCGCAGGCGCGTCGCTGGAGTCGAAGAATGCGGTTGGGGAGACAGCTCCATCCCCAAGCGCCGCGCTAATTGGAGAGCCCCCACCCCCAACCCCTCCCCTGAAGGGGAGGGGCTTGAAGAACTTCGCCATTGGGTGGAGGGCGGTGGCGCCGGCGAGTTGCAAGCCCTTACCACGCCAAAAAATTTCGCGCGCGTCCTGACTGAGCCAGCGGCCGTAAAGTGCCCCGGAAAGAACTAGCGCCTCGGCGACAAGATACTTTGGCCCTTTGTGCTCGCCGACCAAGACGTACTCAACTTCCGGCCCATAAGCCAAAGCCTGGTTCACCGGGATCGTCCACGGCGTCGTCGTCCAGATCACCGCATAGGCACCGACCAGCTCCGGCGCGTTCGGCGCATCGACAATCTCGAACGCCACATCGATCTGCGTCGACACGACGTCCTCATACTCAACCTCAGCCTCGGCGAGAGCGGTCTTTTCCACCGGCGACCACATCACCGGCTTCGCACCGCGGTACAATTGCCCGCTCTCCGCAAACTTCATCAGCTCGGTGACGATCGTCGCCTCGGCTTGGAAATCCATCGTCAGATAGGGATGGTCCCAGTCGCCATTGATGCCGAGCCGCTTCAGCTGCTCGCGCTGCACGTTCACCCAATGCTGCGCGTACGCCCGGCATTCGGCGCGGAACTCGGCCGGGGGCACCTCGTCCTTGTTGCGCTTCTTGGCGCGGTATTGCTCCTCGACCTTCCACTCGATCGGCAGGCCGTGGCAGTCCCAGCCGGGGACATAGGGCGCGTCTTTCCCCAACAGGCTCTGCGTGCGGCAGACCGTGTCCTTCAGGATATGGTTGAGCGCATGGCCGATATGCATGTCGCCATTCGCGTACGGGGGCCCGTCATGCAGGATGAACTTCTCGCGGCCTTTGCGGGCCTCGCGCAGCTTCTCGTACAGGCCGATCGACTGCCACTGCGCCAGAATGCCCGGTTCCTTCTGCGGAAGGCCGGCTTTCATGGGGAACGCGGTCTTCGGGAGGAAGACGGTGTCCTTGTAATCGGGTGCGGTGCTGTCAGTCATAAGTCGGCGGGCAATAGCGTAGCGCTGCGCCTGTGACAAAGCCGAAGATTTGGCGCGCACCCGCGATCGTCAGGCAGCCAGCACCGCCCGCGCCGCCACGCAATCGGCGTCCATCTGCGCCACCAGCGCGTCGAGGCTGTCGAACTTCGCCTCGGGGCGCAGGTAGGCGATCAATTCGACCTCGATCATCTGCCCGTACAGATCCCCGGCAAAGTCGAAGAAATACACCTCAAGCAATTCCTTGGGCGGATCGAAGGTCGGGCGCACGCCGATGTTCGCCGCGCCGTCCAGCACGCGCCCGTCTGCCAGGCGCCCGCGCACCGCATAGATGCCGTAGGCCGGACGAAGATAATTGCCCAGGTCGATATTGGCGGTGGGATAGCCGATCGTCCGGCCGACCTTGTCGCCGTGCTGCACCCGTCCCTCGATCGCGAACGGGCGGGTGAGCAGCGCGGCGGCGCCCTGCGGATCGCCCGCCTTGAGCAAATCGCGGATCCGGCTCGACGATACGACCGCCGACTCGGCCGCGACCGCGCCGACCGTCTCGACCGAAAACCGCCGGGCCGCGCCCAGCGCCGCGAGCACCGCGACATTGCCGCCGCGCGCCTTGCCGAAGGTGAAATCCTCGCCGGTGACGACGCCTGTCACCCCCAGCGCGCCGATCAGCCGCTCGTCGACGAACGCCTCGGCGGTCAGCCCGGCGAGCGCGGCATCGAAACCGAACACCACCATTGCGTCGGCGCCCGCGCCGGCGAACAGCCGCTGGCGCTGGTCGAGCGTCGTCAGCCGGAACGGCGCGACGTCGGGCTTGAAATAGCGCACCGGGTGCGGATCGAAGGTCGCGACCAGCGCGGGCACCCCGGCGGCACGGGCGCGCCCGATCGCGCGGCCAACCACGGCCTGGTGCCCGAGATGAAATCCATCGAAATTGCCCAGCGCGACGATCCCGCCGCGATAGCGGTCGGGCACCGGCGCACCCCCGTCGAGACGCTCCATGCGCCGCGCTATAGGGGTGCGTCGGCAGGGGCGCTAGCCGTCACGGCTGTGGCGCCATCCTGTTCATCGATCGCTCGACGATCCCCAGCGGGAAACGAAAAAAGGACGATCGCCGCGAGCAGCAGCAGCGCAAAGAAGCCCCAAACCAGCCTCAGATTCACGCCATAGCCACTTAACCGGCTGCCCGCATTCGGGGAAATTCATCGTGCAAGGTTTGACCGCGACGGCGACGCTTCAGATCCTCCAAAACACCTTCCCTGCGGCGCATGGGTCTATCCGCGTCCTTGACCTTAAATTCGTAGATGGTGAAATCGCATTCGTCGTGAAGTCCATCGGCTCGCCCCTGGGCGACAACTGCGATGTCCCAATCCCTTGTGTTTCCGATAATAGCACGATCAAAAAATGTGTCTGCGTTGGGAACGGGTTTTTGAATCTCCGTGATCAAATACCGATCTACATAAGGCGCAAATTGCTCGTACATACTTGCGCCGCCGACAATGAGAACTTCCTGTTTTTTAGTCTTAATATCATCCGCCATTAATAGCGCTTCGACGATACTTCCCGCTGCTCGGCAGGAGGGTGTCGTTGGAAACATCCCAAAGCCATGGGTTACAACGATATTGCTTCGGTCAGGGAGACCGCCACCTAGCGAATCGTATGTTTTCCTCCCCATGATCACGACATTTCGCAGCGTATGCTCGCGGAAGAAGCGCAGATCAGTACGAACCCGCCACGGCAGCGTGTTCCCGGCGCCTATCGCTCCGTCTTCATTGACGGCCAAAATGGATGTTAAACTACGCAACATGATGCCCCGTCCTCTATCTCAATCCTGACACACAGAACGCGCCGAGGGAATCCTTGGTTCAAAAAAAGACGGTTAACGAAGCTGTGGATTGGATGTGCAAAATTGTGCTGGCCGCCGCTGCCAAGCGCCCGCGCATCAGCCGATCGACAGGCTGAAATGTACCGTGCCGAGATCGGCGTTCAGGATGGTGTGTCGCGCGTCGGCCGGCGCGGGCTTGGGCTTTTGGCGCTGGCCGGCGGTGCCGATCAGCAATGCCGCCGCCAGCAGCGCGAAATACGCCTTTCCCATCGTCTTGCTCCCACATCCCTCGATTACGATTACGTATGTAATCGTCGGCCGTGAACGCGCGATGAATGTCGGCGTCAGACCGCGACGGGCGCCGCGATATGCGCATCGGCGACGTAATCGTGGAGCCGGAAATCCTCATAGGCATAATCATCGATGCCGTCGGCCTTGCGCAGGATTTCGAGCCGCGGCAGCGGATGCGGGGTGCGCGTCAGCTGGAGACGGGCCTGATCGAGGTGATTGAGATAGAGGTGGCAATCGCCCCCGGTCCAGATGAAGTCGCCCGCTTCGAGCCCGCATTGCTGCGCGAGCATATGGGTGAGCAGCGCGTAGCTCGCGATGTTGAACGGCACCCCCAGGAACACGTCTGCCGAACGCTGATAGAGCTGGAGCGAGAGCCTGCCATTGGCGACATGGGTCTGGAACAGGCAGTGGCACGGCGCGAGCGCCATCGCGTGGAGATCACCGGGGTTCCATGCCGACACGATCTGGCGACGCGAGGCGGGGTTGGTCTTGATCTGGCCGATCAGCTCGGCGATCTGGTCGATATGGCGGCCGTCGCTCGCCGCCCAGTCGCGCCACTGCTTGCCATAGATCGGCCCGAGATCGCCGTCGTCGCGCGCCCATTCGTCCCAGATGCCCACCTTGCGCTCCTGCAGCCAGCGGACATTGGTGTCGCCGCGCAGGAACCACAGCAGCTCGATGATGATCGATCGCAGGTGCAACTTCTTGGTGGTGACGACGGGAAAGCCGTCGTCCAACCGGAACCGCATCTGGTGCCCGAACACCGACAGCGTGCCGACGCCCGTGCGATCGGCGGTCTCGACCCCTTCGTCGAGGATGCGCTGCATGAGATCGTGATAAGCCTGCATGGCGATCAGTTGATCCGGCAGGGCTTGATGGTGCTCGGGTCGGGACGTGGCCCCTTGGCCCGGAACGTCGCCAGATAGCCCCCCGCCGAAGGCATGTCGTCGGTCGCGACCAGTTGATAGCCGACGGCGGCGAATTCGCATTTCAGCAGCGCGGGCGGGGTGCCGTGGTTCTGCGTCGGGCGATCGGCATCGACGACGACGACCAGCCCGTCGGGCTTGAGCGAGGGCCGCATCCGCCACAGGAATTCATAGGGCTGCGCGATCTCGTGATACATATGCACCATCAGCACGCGGTCGAAACTATGCTCGGGCAGTTTCGGGTCGGCGGGCTCGCCGAGCCGGACGCTGACGCTTTGCAGCCGCTCGCGCGCGACGCGGTCCGCCAGCGCGTCGCGGACCTGCGGGACGATATCCTCGGCGAGCACGCGCCCGTCCTTGCCGACGCGCTCGGCGAGGCGAATCGTGTAATAGCCCTCGCCGGCGCCGATATCGGCGACGGTCATGCCGGGCGCGATGCCGGCCTTGTCCATCACCTCGCCCGCCTCGTTCTTGCGGTCGCGCGCTTCCTCGGTCGACCAGCGCGACGACACGATCCGCGCGACCGGGCGGTCGGCGGCGGGGAACGGTCCTGCCTGGTCATCCTTGCCGCGCGCCACCGTCGACAGGCTGTCACAGCCCGCCAGCAGGATCAGCACGGCAAGGCAGATCGGCCGGCCCATGCTAGTCGACATCCTCGACTTCGACCGTCTCGCCGGTCACGCGCTGCGACAGCGCCGCCGCCATGAACGGATCGAGCGCGCCGTCGAGCACGTCGCCGGGTGCGGTCGAAACGACCCCGGTCCGCAGGTCCTTCACCATCTGGTAGGGCTGCAGCACATAGGACCGGATCTGGTGGCTGGCTGCGCTGGTTCTGGCACTGGACGACGATGCCGGTCGGGATATGCGTGATGCGCACCGCCGAATCGGTGGTGTTGATGTGCTGCCCGCCCGCGCCCGAGGCGCGATAGGTGTCGATGCGCAGATCGCTTTCATTGTAATCGACCTCGATGTTGTCGTCGATCACCGGATAGACCCAGACGCTGGCGAAGCTGGTGTGCCGCCGCGCCGCCGAATCATAGGGGCTGATCCGCACCAGCCGATGGACGCCGCTCTCGGTCTTGGCATAGCCGTAGGCGTTCTCGCCCTTCAGCAGCAACGTCGCCGACTTGATCCCGGCCTGTTCGCCCGAATGCTGGTCGATCAGTTCGACCTTCATGCCCCGCCGTTCGGCCCATCTTGTGTACATCCGGCTGAGCATGCCTGCCCAGTCCTGGCTCTCGGTGCCGCCGGCACCGGCGTTGACCTCGATATAGGTGTCGTTGGCATCGGCCTCACCCGCGAGCAGCGCCTTTATCTTGTCCTCATTGGCGCGCGCGGCCAGCTTGGCCAGCCCCGCCACGCCCTCATCGACCATCGCGGTATCGCCCTCGGCCTCGGCCATCTCCATCAGCTCGACGGTATCGGAAAGCTCGCTTTCGATTGCGCGCGTCGCGGTGATCGCTTCGTCGAGCCGGCGGCGTTCGCGCATCACTTCCTGGGCGGCCTTGGGGTCGTTCCACAGCGCCTGGTCCTCGACCCGCGCGTTGAGTTCGTCGAGCCGGCGGAGCGCACGGTCCCAATCGAGGAAACGGCGGAGCAGCGCCAGCGCCTCGTTGATCTGGTCGACATGAGCTTGCGCTTCGGCGCGCATTGAATCTGAACCTTTTCCTGACGCGTCATGCCAGCGAAAGCTGGCATCTCGCGGTTACCCGAAAGACCCCGGCTCGCGCCGGGGTGACGCCTATTTGATAACGCGGCACGGTCGCCGCTAGTAGATTCCGCCCTGCCTTTGCAAGAAATCGCTGTCGCTCTGGGTCGGCGCCCGCTTGACCGGCTTGACTTCCTTGGGTCGATCGGCGGCGTCTTCGGTCGGCGCGACCGCGCGGCGGGGTTCGCTTTCGGGCTTGAACGCCTCCCAGATCACCGCCGCCTTGGGCTCTTCGCTCGGCCAGGTGCCGAACACCGGCTTGCCCGACGCGCGGTCTATCCGGACCATCCGCACCCCCGCCGGCGCGCGGAACGGGATCGGATCGAGCCCCTCATAGGCCTTTTGCGCGAATTGCTTGAAGATTGGCGCTGCGAGCGTGCCGCCCTGCGCATAGCCGCCGAGATTGCTCGGCTTGTCGTAGCCGATATAGAGCCCCGCGATGATCTGCGGCGTGCCGCCGATGAACCAGACGTCGGTCGGCCCGGTCGAGGTGCCGGTCTTGCCCATCATCGGCCGATTGAGATCGCGCAACACGGTCGCGGTGCCGCGCTGGACGACGCCTTCGGTGATATGGACCATCTGGTAAGCGGTGATCGCATCGATCACCTGGCGGGTGCGCACCACCGGGCGCGGCATCAGCCGGCCGTTCCAATCGGGCGCGTTGCAGCGATCGCACGGCCGCCAGTTCTCGGGCCAGATCACCTTGCCGTGGCGATCCTGAACGAAATCGATCAGCGTCGAGGGGTGGCCGCGCCCCTGGTTGGCGAGGATCGAAAAGGCATTGACCATGCGCTGCACCGTCGTTTCGCCCGCGCCGAGCGCGATCGCGAGATAGGGCGGATATTTGCCCACCCCCATCCGATTGATCGTATCGACGACGCGTTCCATGCCGGTTTGCGCGGCGGCGCGCACCGTCATCAGGTTGCGCGACTGCTCGATCCCCCAGCGCATCGTGTGCGGCCCCGATCCGCGCCCGCCACCGAAGTTGCGGAAGCATTTCTGGCCGAGCCGGGCGCCCTGATAGACGCAGAACGGCCCGTCGATGATGATCGAGGCCGGGGTCATCCCGTTTTCGAGCGCAGCCGAATAGACGATCGGCTTGATCGTCGATCCCGGCTGGCGCATCGCCTGGGTCGCGCGGTTGAACGAGCCGAGCCGCTGGTCGAACCCGCCCTGCATCGCCAGCACGCGCCCGGTGCCGGGTTCCTCGACGACCATCCCGCCCGAGACCCGCGGCAGCGCGCGGATCGCAAAGGCGCCGCCTTCGGGCGCCACCGCAATGATGTCGCCGGGCTGCAACGCGGCGAAAGCGGTGCCGCCCTTGCCGCGCACCGGCATCTGCGCCGCCCAGCGCGGCAGCGTCCCGGTCTTGCCGTCGGCAAAGCCGATCGTCGCCGCATCGCTGCCATGATCGATGACGATCGCCGCGCGCCAATCCTGATAATCGAGCCCGATATTGGTGTTGAGCAGCGCCTGCAGCCAGCCTTTGGACGGGCCTGGGTCGTCGGCTTCGACGTCGTCGTCGGCCGATGGTGGCGGCCCGGCAAGATCGAGATGCTTGATCGGGCCGTCCCAGCCACGCCCGCGATCATAGCGCAACAGCCCGTCGCGCAGCGCCTGCTGGGCATATTCCTGCAAGCGGGCGTCGAACGAGGTGCGCACCCACAACCCGCCCGAATAGACGCTGTACGGCCCCGCCTTCTCGTTCTCGCCGAACTTGTCGATCAGCTCGCGCCGCACTTCCTCGACGAAATAGCCGCCGACCCGCTCGAACTTCGGCGTCTGCCGCGCGACCGCGCCGATCGGCTCGGCCGAGGCTTGGGCGAATTGCGCATCGCTGATGAAGCCGTTCTTGACCATTTCACGCAGCACATAGTTGCGGCGTTCGAGCGCCCGCGCGGTGTTGCGGAACGGATCGTAATTGGCCGGTCCCTTGGGCAGGATGGCGAGATAGGCGAGCTGGCCGAGCGTCAGCTCGTCGAGCTCCTTGTCGAAATAGGCGTGGCTCGCCGCCTCGACGCCGAACGCGTTGCGGCCGAGCGGGATCTGGTTGAGGTACAGCTCCAGAATCTGCTGCTTGGTCAGCGAATCCTCGATCCGATAGGCAAGGATCGCTTCCCTGATCTTGCGCGCGGGCGAATAGCTGTTGCCGATCAACAGATTCTTGGCGACCTGCTGCGTGATCGTCGATCCGCCCTTGGCGCGGCGCCCCGTCCCCATCTTGGAAAAATAGTCGATGACCGCGCCGATCGTGCCCGGATAGTCGACGCCGTGATGCTCGAAAAAGGTCTTGTCCTCGGCAGCGAGGAAAGCGCGCACCAGCAGCGGCGGATATTCGTCATAGCTCAGCTCGACGCGGCGTTCGCTGGCATAACTGTGGATCGGGGTTCCGTCGATCGCGCGGACATTGGTCGGCAGCGGCGGCTCATAGGCGCGCAAGCCGTCGACCGAGGGCAGATCGCGCGCGAAAATGACCCAAAGCACGGCCATGGCGATCGCGCCGAGCACCGCCAGCACCGCCAGCACCTTCACCCACCAGCGCGCCCAGGCACGCTCGACGAAGCCGCGCACGCCGCTGACCTCGCGACGGATGCGGAAATTCACGGTGGAGTCGGACGGCGCCATAGAGAGGCGAGGCTCTAGCAAGTTTCACGCACGTTGCCAGCCTGACATTTCGGAAGGGAAGCCGGCAGGGCAAGGGAGGCGAGCATCAGGGCCGGCGGCGACGGCACCGGCCGAAGCTGCCGTCCACAATTGCCGGATCGGCATTTCGGCGATGCTGGCCGGCAATGCCGGGATAATCGCGCTCCGGTTCGGCCACGCGGTGATCAGAATCTGAGCTTGACCCCTCCCTCGAAGGTCAGATCGTAGAATTCACGCTGGATCGGTCGGTTCGCGCTGCCTTCGTAGAAGCGCAGCGGTTCGTCGGTGAGATTCTTGAGATTGACGAACAAGCCGAGATGGCGATTGACGTCGTAACTGCCGTTGAAATCGAGCGTCAGGCGCTTGTCCTGAAAGACGTCGGTCGCGCGGCTGCCGCCGATCCCGAACAACACGGCCGATTCATATTGGCCCGCGAGACGCAACTTCAGTCCCCGCGCCTCGTAAAACAGCGCGCCGTTGGCGGTGTAGTTGAACGTGCCCGGCAAGGTGATCGATTCACCCGGTCGAATTTGCCCTGCCGAGGTCACATAGCTGCCATTGGCATCGATTCCGAAACCGCTGAACAATCCCGGCAGCCCCGAAAATTTGGTCGACCCGGCGACCTCGATACCGCGCGCATGCGCCCCCGATATGTTCGAAAACGTATCGATCGTCGCAATCCCGGTTATTCCGGGAAAGCTGCCGCGGACGGTGCGTGTGACGATATAGTCCTGGAATTCCTTGTCGAAGAGCCCGATCGAGACAAAGGTATCGGCGGAGGGGGCGTACTCGAAGGCCAGATCGAAATTGTTCCCATAGGTGGGCTTGAGCGCGGGATTGCCGGTCGACACCGTGCCGGCGCCGACGTCGATCTGGGTATTGTTGATTGTCTGGAAAAAGCCCGGACGAGCGATGCCGGTCGACCAAGTAGCCCTGGCGATCACCGACTCGATCGGCTGGTAGCGAAGCTGAATCGTCGGGAAGACATTGGTGTAACTGCGCGACTGCGACGTTGCCGTGACGATGTCAGCACCGGCCGCCGGCGTCACCACCGTCGTGCCGCGATAGATCGAATGCGTGTTTTCGACGCGGACACCGGCAAGGGCACTGACATTGCCGAAAACGGCCTTGTACTGCGCATAGCCGGCAATCACATCCTCGCTGTCGTCGAAGAGCGGCGTCGCGGCACCCGGTGCGGCCGGATTGAACGTCGTCGTCAGGAAACTGCGGACTGCGGAAGCATTGATGTCCTGCCCGATGGCGTAAAGGCCGTAAAAATCGGTGATGGGCGCCCCTGTCGCGAACGATGACAGGCTGGCTGCAGGCCCGCCATAATTATAGCGGAAGCTCTGCGGCGCAGCGATCTTGCGGCGGAGGCGCAACTTGGCACCGAATTTGAGCTGATCATCGTCCAGCAGATGCAGCGGCGTCGAGAGATTGATGGCGCCCGACCATTCGCGATCGCGATCGGATTCGATCTGATTGGTGATCCGCGCCAGCGAGTAATTTGCAGAGTCCGTGATCGACGCACCCCCGAGCACCCGGAAGGTCGGAAAATCCGGATTGGTGATGTTGTCATAGCCAACGGCAAGACGATCGGGTCCGTTGAAATTGGAATTATAGTCGAAGTGCTTCACATAGGTTGCGCGCGAATACGCACCGAACCAGTCAAGCTTGATGTCGTTGAACCGATGCTCGCCGCCGATCTGATAGACGACGTTGCGGTGCGTTTCATCTTCATCGCGCAAGGTTTTCACCGTCGATGCGGCGGTCACGACAAAGCCATTCGGGTTGGCCGGATCGACGACGACGCCGTCGGCGAGGCCGTCGATTTCGAGTCTCAGCCGATGAACGCTTTCATTATAACCCGCGATGCTGACTCGAGCGTAGAGGCGGTGGTTGTCGTTGGGCGTGAAATCGAACTCGCCGCTAAATCCGAAGCGCTTGCGATTATAGTTGTAGTTCCGCAGCTCGAGCGCGTCGAAGGCCTTGTCGGGGGTGGCGGGTTGATCGTTGATATAGGCTGCCTCGAGATCGTCGAATGAGCGGCGATCATTGTAGAGGAATTGGGTCAGCACGACCGAGAAAGGCGCATTGCCTTCAGCATTGGTGCCGCCGAACGGCGCGCCGAAGACGACTTCATCGCGGTAAAGACCATGACCGCGCAGCGGCTGAACACCGCCTCCCAGCGTTACTTCAAGAAAGGGCCGCTTGGCACCGATCGCGGTCCGCGGCGTCAGTTCCACCGTGCCGCCGAGCCCCTCGGCATCATGATCGGGCAAGCCCGTCTTGGTCACGACGATCCTGTCGATCGCGCCGACCGGCACGGTATCGAATTCGACCGCGCGCCCCGAAGCATTGAAATACGTCCCGCCAGGCTGGGTGTTGAGCAATACGACGCCGCCAAATGTCGCGCCGTTCAAATTGCCGTCCAGTCCCCGGATGTTGACGAAACGCCCCTCGGCGGTATCGATCGACAGAGCGACGCCGGGGATGCGGCTCAACGCTTCGGCGGCGTTGATGTCGGGGTATTTGGCAATCGTTTCCGCCGACTGAATATTGACCACGTTGGGCGCGGCCTGTTCTTCGGCGCGCGCGGTCTTGGCTTGCCGTTGCGCGGTGACGACGATGTCGGTGGACCGCTCTTTTGCAGATCGTGAAAAATCCGGCGCCGACGAAGTCTGGGCGTGCACGCTGATCGGCAAGATTGTTGCCAGTGTCGTCGAGACGAGCGCCATCGTTCGGATTTTCATAACGAAAATTCCCCATTCATTGTCATCAATTCGCGTTTGTCGACACCGCTTGGCCGGTGTCCGATGGGGTGCTGATGCTGTCGCTTTGTTACGCTTGCGGGACTCTGGCAGCACATTGCCGAAAGGTTGGGAGGATTTAACTGGAGGGCCGAATGGCGAATGCTGCGCTCTTCTTTTGCAAACATCCGATTCGGCAAAGCAATCGTCCTGTGAAACGCAGCGCCACACCGCGATCGGCGCGGATCAACAAGCGATAGCCTCACCGCGTGCCGAGATGCCGACCGGCGCGACATGACGCCTTCCGGGGTGACGGCATGTCTGGCGCCTGGTGCTTTTCCGACCGGCTGCGCCCAGGGCTTGACCCTGACATGGTGTCAGACCCTATCTGGACTGGCATGAACACCCCGATGACCAGCGATGCGCACGCCTCCACCCATAACGGGGACGGCCAACATGCCGACCGAGCGGACGACCTGGTCTCCGATCCGGTCTGCGGCATGGCCGTCGATCCGGCCAAGACCGTGCATCACGCCGACCATGGCGGGCGAGGCTATCATTTTTGCAGCGCAGGCTGCCGGCGCAAATTCGTTGCCGCCCCCGAATCCTATCTCGGCGACAAGCCTCTATATCGGCCGAAGGCGGCGCCCGGCGTGATCTGGACATGCCCGATGCATCCCGAAATTCTTGAAGACGGTGCCAGCACCTGCCCGATCTGCGGCATGGCGCTCGAGCCGGAGAAGCCGACGCTCGACACTGGCCCCAACCCCGAACTCGTCGATTTCACCCGGCGCGTCTGGGTGGCCGGGGTATTGAGCGTGCCGTTGCTGGCGATTTCGATGGTGGCCGAGATGCTCGGGATGAGTTTTGTGCCGCCGCCCTATTCGCCCTGGGTCCAGCTCGCGCTCACCGCCCCGATCGTGCTGTGGGCGGGCGCCCCGTTCTTTCAACGCGGCTGGACGTCGATCCGCACGGGCAACCTCAACATGTTTACGCTCGTGTCGCTGGGCGTCGGGGCCGCGTTCGCCTATAGTCTGGTGGCAACGATCGCGCCCGGCCTGTTGCCGCCCTCTTTCCGCATCCACGGGGTCATCCCGGTTTATTACGAGGCGGCCGGCGTGGTCGTGACGCTGGTGCTGCTCGGGCAAGTGCTCGAACTGCGCGCCCGCGCGGCGACCGGCCGGGCGATCCGCGCGCTGATCGATCTCGCGCCCAAGACCGCGCGACGGCTGCGCGACGATGGCAGCGAGGAAGAAGTACCGCTTTCCGCCGTCGCGACCGGCGACCGGCTCCGCGTGCGCCCCGGAGAATCGATCGCGGTCGACGGCGTGGTGGTCGACGGTCGATCCTCGGTCGACGAAGCGATGCTGACCGGCGAACCGGCACCGGTGCTCAAGCAGAAGGATGCCGACGTCACCGGCGGGACCATCAACGGTACGGGCGCGCTGCTGATCGAGGCACGCGCCGTGGGCGCCGACACCGTGCTGGCGCGGATCGTCCAGATGGTCGCCGAGGCACAGCGCAGCCGTGCACCGATTCAGGCGATTGCCGACCGCGTGGCGGGCTGGTTCGTCCCGCTGGTGGTGGGGATCGCGATCCTGACCTTCATCGTCTGGAACCTGGTCGGGCCCGAGCCGCGCTTCGGGCATGCGCTGCTCAATGCCATCGCGGTGCTGATCATTGCCTGCCCCTGCGCGCTCGGGCTCGCCACGCCGATGTCGATCATGGTCGGCACCGGGCGCGGCGCGCGCGCCGGGGTGCTGATCAAGGATGCCGAAGCGCTGCAGATGATGGCGAGCGTGGACACGCTGGTGATCGACAAGACCGGCACCCTGACCGAGGGCCGCCCGAAGGTGACGGCGATCGAGCCGAGCGACGGCTTCACCAAGGATGCGCTGCTCGCGGCGGTGGCGGCGGTGGAGAGTCGGTCGGAGCATCCACTCGCCCATGCCATTGCGGCTGCCGCGCAGGACGCCAAGCTCAGCCTTGGGTCGCTCGAGCAGTTTGAATCGCAAACCGGGCTGGGCGTCGGCGGGCAAGTTGATGGCAAGCACGTGGTCGTCGGCAATACCGCCCAGATGGAGCGGATCGGGGTCGATGCAGAGCCGCTGGCCGACGCAGCGGATCGCTATCGCCGGGACGGCGCAGGCGTGATGCTGATCGCCATCGAGGGCAAGCTCGCCGGCCTGATCGCGGTCGCGGATCCGCTGCGCGAGTCCGCCCGCGATTCGATCGCCGCGCTGAAGGCGGAAGGGCTGCGGATCGTCATGCTGACCGGCGATGCGGAAGGCACCGCGCAAGCCGTCGCCAAGGCGATCGGCGGGATCGACGCGGTCCATGCCGGGCTCAAACCCGAAGACAAGGCGCGGATCATCGCCGAGTTGAAGGCAAAGGGGGCCAAGGTCGCGATGGCGGGCGACGGCATCAACGACGCCCCCGCGCTTGCCGCCGCCGATGTCGGTGTGGCGATGGGCACGGGCACCGATGTCGCGATCGAAAGCGCCGGGATGACGCTGACCAAGGGCGATCTGGCGGCAATGGTGCGCGCGCGCCGCCTCGCCCGCGCGACGATGCGCAACATCCGGCAGAATCTGTTCTTCTCGTTCGTGTTCAACGGCATCGGGGTGCCGATCGCGGCGGGCGTGCTTTATCCGGTGACGGGCCTTCTCCTGTCGCCAATGATCGCGGGGGCGGCGATGGCACTGTCGAGCGTCACCGTCGTGACCAATGCACTCTGGCTGAACAGGGCGAAGTTATGAACATCGGGCTGGCATCGCAGGCGAGCGGCGTCTCGCAGCGAATGATCCGCCACTATGAGGCGATCGGGCTGATCCCCGCACCCGCCCGCCGGGACAGCGGCTACCGCGATTATGCCGATGCCGATGTCCACCGCCTTCGCTTCATCGCCAACGCGCGCGATCTGGGCTTCGGAATCGAGGACATTCGCTCGCTGCTTGGCCTGTGGCATGATCGCGACCGCCAGAGCATCGATGTCAAACGGCTTGCCTTGGCGCGCGCCGACGAACTTCATCGCAAGGCCTTGGCGCTGGAGGCGATGCGAAAGGCGCTGCTCGATCTCGCGGAGCGGTGCCATGGCGACGGGCGGCCGGATTGTCCGATCATCGAGGCGCTCGATAGCGCTTGAGCGATCCGGATAGGCCCGGGCAATCAGCCGTTCGGGATCCCGGGCCGGCAGCCTTTGGCAAGTGCCCGGTGCGGCTCGAGCACAATTCTGGGCCCATGACTCTCAACGGTCCTCGATCCAACGACCGCCAGCGCACCGTCTTTGTCCGGCATGACAACCCGGACCGGTGCCCCGCCCGCCCCCTCGCCGCGCGCTAGTTCGACGCCAGCCGCCGGGCGAAATGGATGTCGACCGCGCGGCGGATGCTCTCCGCGATCGCCGCGCGGCCATCGCGCGAATCGATGAAGGCGGCATCGTGCGGGTTCGAGATATAGCCGGTTTCGAACAGGATCGACGGCATGTCGGGCGCCTTGAGCACGACGAGCGAGGCCATGCGATGGAAATTGGGCTTGAGCGGCATCAGCGGCTTGGCCTCGCGGCCGAGCAGCCGGGCAAAGCTCGCCGCGCTGTTCATCGTCTCGCGCTGGGTCAGATCGATCAGGATCGACGAGATGTCGGCCGAGGTCGAGGCGAGATTGACGCCCTGGATGATGTCGGCCTTGTTCTCGCGCGCGGCGAGCCGCGCCGATTCCTTGTCGGAGGCGACTTCGGACAGCGTATACACGGTCGCCCCGCTCGCGTCGCCCGCCCCTACGCTGTCGCAATGCACCGAGATGAACAGATCGGCCTTGAGCTTGCGGGCGATGCCATAGCGCTCCTGGAGCACCAGGAAGCGATCGTCCTCGCGGGTCAGCGCGACCCGGACGCGGCCCGAGGCGAGCAGCTCGTCGCGGATCGCCTTGGCGATCTTGAGCGTCACGTCCTTTTCCTTGAGGCCGCTGTCGGGCGAGATGGCGCCCGGATCGACCCCGCCATGCCCGGCGTCGATCACCACCAGCGGCCGGCTGTCGTCGTCGCCATAGACGTGCGGCAGCGCGAGCGTGCGGCTCGGCGGGGGCACCGGCATCGATACATGGTAGCTCGCCGGCACCGCGCCGGCGCCATAGCTGAACGGCGGCAGAAAACGCAGCCGCCCCTCGGCCGCAGCGCGCGCGAAGCTGGCATCGTCGACGGTCCTGAGCGCGAGCGTCAGCGTACGCCCGTTGCGATCGAACTTGCCGTCGCTGACGATCGCCGGCTCGGCCAGATCGAACACGATCCGCGCACCGCTGTCGCCGAGCGCGCCCTGCCGCACCGCCGCGACCGCGCCGTCGGCGGCGACCGTCGCGCCCGGGGTCGCCCCTTTGACGTCAAGCGCGATTCGCCTCGGCGTATCGAGGATGAAGCTCGACGCATCGGCGACGCTCGCATCGAAGCGGACGACGATCCGGTCGCCATGCACCTCGACGCGTTCGACGCTCGCTGCCCAGCCGGGCGCGCCGGCGAGCCAGCAGGCGAGCAGGGCAAGAACAAAGGACACAGGGCGGTAATGCCGCGCGGAGGCCCCGGCGGTCCAGCAAAAAGGCATTGG
This sequence comes from Sphingomonas sp. 28-66-16, assembly GCA_002281485.1. Lineage (GTDB taxonomy): Bacteria > Pseudomonadota > Alphaproteobacteria > Sphingomonadales > Sphingomonadaceae > Sphingomonas. The sequence goes on along the minus strand of NCGF01000002.1, from coordinate 207,686 downwards.
GGGATCGCTCCCGTTGATAGGACTGTTACGCCCCGACTAGACACTGGCGCCTCAAATCGCGGTGAAACGATGGGGTTAACTCGCCGTTCGGCATTTTATTGCCGGCTGGCGGCAAGAAGCTGCCGGTTGCTGCCCGGCGCGAGCGGTGCTAGGCCTGAAACTGTTCTGGTTCCGCGCGACGTGCGCGGCGCTGGTCAAATGACCGACCTGGGCCGATTCCGGCCTCAGCGCAGTCCATCAGGTTGACGCTCGCATGTTGCATTTCCCTTGCCCCGTCCTCCGCCCGGTCGAAACCGGCGGGATCGCGGGCGCGTGGGGTGTCGCGAACCATCGGTTCCGGCGTGCACGGCCAGCAGAGGCAATTTCTACACTCACCCGCTTGCCCGGAATGGATGGCGTTGCCGTCCGCCGGGCGGCGCCCGTCTATCGCGCGCGGCCCCGCCTGAATGGCCCCGGCACGCGCGCCCGGAGAAAATTCAATGACCATGCGTATGCTGATCGACGCACGGCACCGGGAGGAAACCCGCGTCGCCGTCGTCAAAGGGAACCGAATCGAGGAGTTTGATTTCGAGTCTGCCGAGCGCAAACAGCTCAAGGGCAACATCTATCTGGCGAAAGTAACCCGCGTCGAACCGTCGCTGCAGGCGGCGTTCGTCGATTATGGCGGCAACCGCCACGGCTTCCTTGCCTTCAGCGAAATCCACCCCGATTACTATCAGATCCCCAAGGAGGATCGCGACGCGCTGCTCCGCGAGGAAGCCGAGCATGCCGCCGAGGAAGCCGCGCTGCGTGCCGAACAGGATGGCGAAGACGATCTCGACGGCGACGGCCATGACGACGATCTCGACGAAGACACGATCGAACGCTTCGAGGACGATGGCGGCGAGGGCGCCGAAGCCGCCGCCGAGGACAATGGCCAGCGGCGCGGCCGGCGCGGGCGCAATGGCTCCGAGGATGCCGTCGATGCGCTGCGCGAACGCCGGATGAACCTGCGCCGTCGCTACAAGATCCAGGACGTGATCCGTCGGCGGCAGGTGTTGCTCGTTCAGGTCGTCAAGGAAGAACGCGGCAACAAGGGCGCGGCGCTGACCACCTATCTGAGCCTTGCCGGGCGCTATTGCGTGCTGATGCCCAACACGTCGCATGGCGGCGGGATCAGCCGCAAGATATCGAACGCCGGCGATCGCAAGCGGCTCAAGTCGATCATGGCCGATCTGAAGCTGCCGCCGTCGATGGGCTGCATCGTCCGCACCGCCGGGCTCCAGCGCACCAAGGTCGAGATCAAGCGCGATTTCGACTATCTCGCCCGGCTGTGGGACGGCATTCGCGAAACCACGCTCAAATCGGCGGCGCCCGCGCTCGTCTATGGCGACAGCGATCTGATCAAGCGCGCGATCCGCGATATCTATAACAAGGATATCGACGAGGTGATCGTCGAGGGCGACGAGGGCTATCGCCAGGCCAAGGAGTTCATGAAGCTGCTGATGCCCAGCCATGCCCGGCGGGTGAAGCATTATTCGGATCCGGTGCCGCTGTTCCAGCGCAACCATGTCGAGGATCAGCTCGGCGCGATGTATCACCCCGTCGTCCAGCTCAAATCGGGCGGCTATCTGGTGATCAACCCGACCGAGGCGCTCGTCTCGATCGACATCAACTCGGGGCGTTCGACCCGCGAGCATAACATCGAGCAAACCGCGACCGCGACCAACCTCGAGGCGACGCACGAGATCGCCCGCCAGCTGCGGCTGCGCGACATGGCGGGTCTGGTCGTCATCGACTTCATCGACATGGACAACAACTCGAACGTCCGCAAAGTCGAAAAGGCGATGAAGGAGGCGATGAAGAACGATCGCGCCCGCATCCAGGTGGGGCGCATCTCTTCCTTCGGCCTGATGGAAATGAGCCGCCAGCGGCTGCGTACCGGCGTGCTCGAGGCCTCCACACGCCCCTGCCCGCATTGCGAGGGTTCGGGCTTCGTGCGCACCGCCTCGTCGGCGGGCTTGAGCGCGCTGCGCCTGATCGAGGACGAGGCCGCACGCGGTCGCGGCTCGCAACTGCTGCTCCGCGCCAGCCAGGAGGCGGCGTTCTACCTGCTCAACCGCAAGCGCGCCGAACTCGCCGAAATCGAGGAACGCTACGGCGTGATGATCGAGGTTGCCCCCGATGGCGAGCAGGAGGGCGCCCGCATGTCGGTCGAAGCGAGCGGCCCGCCGCCCGCCTATGCCCCCCGGTTCGACCCGGTGGTGCCGGAGATCGAGGACGAGATCGAAGACGAGATCGAGGAGATCGACGAGGAGGAAAGCGACGCCGAACGCGAGGCCGAGGCCCGTGAGGATGCCCCGCGCCAAGGCGAGACCGAGGGCGAGCGCGACGCCCGTCGCAAACGGCGGCGGCGGCGCGGCCGGCGCGGTCGCGGCCGTCCCGAAGGTGAGGGCGAGGGCAGTGGTGATCATGTCGAAGGCGGCAGCGATCAGGCCGGCCCGACCGATGCCGGCGACGACGACGAGGCCGAGGGCGACTCGACGGCACCCGAGGCCGCCGAATCGGGCGCGTCCGATGACGGCGAACCCAAGCGCCGGCGCGGGCGGCGCGGGCGTCGCGGCGGCCGCCGTGGCGAGCCGCGGACCGATGGCGAGCGGACCGCGGAGGGCGCCGGCGACGAAGCCGAGCCGAATGCTGTCACCGGCACCGATTCGACGCCCGTGGCCGAGGATGTGTCCGCCGAAGGCCCAGGTGACGGCGACGTGACCGAAGCCCCCAAGCGTGCCCGCCGACGCCCGCGCGCCAAAGAGCCGGCCCTGCCGTCGACCGAGGCAGTCGATGCGCCGGTCGAATCGGCCGCTGAACCGGTTCCGCCGGCCGATGCTGCCGACGCACCGGCCAAGCCCAAGCGCGCGCGCCGGACCAAGGCCAGCAAGGCCGCCGAAGCGCCTGCAGCGGCGGTAACCGAGCAGACCGAGCCCGAGGCGCCTGCCAAGCCCAAGCGCCGCGCGAGCAAGAAAAAGGCTGCAGAAGCGACGGCGGCGACCGCTGACGCGCCGGCACCTGCCGTCGAAGCGGCACCGACGTCGGCCGTCAGCGCCGCGCCGGTGGCGGCGACCGCCGACAACGACGCCGCCGTCGACGCGGCGAGCGATGGCGCGGGCGACTCGGCGACCGGGGAGTCGGTCGCCGCCGATGGCGGCCCGGCCCGCCGCGGCTGGTGGCAGCGTACTTTCGGCGCCTGACGCAGCCAATTGCGCCGCGCGGACGCTTCAAAGCGGTCGCGCGGCGCAAATTTCTGCGCCCGGCGTTGAATGCTCGGGTCAATTGGCCGATATCGTCTTCATGAAGAAACTGATCGGTGCCCTGGCACTTTCGCTGCTGGCGGCCGTCCAGCCGGCTACCGCGCAGTCCATCCTGCGCGATGCCGAAACCGAATCGCTGCTCGCGGACATGTCCGCCCCGCTCGTCAAGGCGGCCGGGCTCAACCCGCGCGACGTCAAGGTCGTGCTCATCAACGATGAATCGATCAACGCCTTCGTCGCTGGCGGGCAGGTCGTCTATCTGCACTCGGGCACGATCCACAACGCCGATACCGCCAATGAAGTCCAGGGCGTGATCGCCCACGAACTCGGCCATATCACCGGCGGCCATGTCCCGCTCGGCGATCGCGCGATCAAGCCGGCGCTCGGCATCCAGATTCTCAGCCTCGCGCTGGGGATCGCGGCGGCAGCGGCCGGATCGGGGGAGGGCGCCGCCGGGATCATCGCTGCGGGCCAGCAGGTCGCGCTCGCCAATTATCTGGCCTTTTCGCGCGCGCAGGAGGCCTCGGCCGATGCCGCCGGCGCCAAATATCTCAATGCCTCGGGAATCACCGGGCGCGGCTATCTGTCGTTCTTCGCCAAGCTGCAAAAGCTCGAAAATCGCTATGGCATCACCCGCCAGGACAATTTCCAGCTCGACCACCCCGTTTCGAGCGAACGCATCGCCAATCTCACCGAGACGCTCGAGGCGGCCCCCGCCTGGAACAAGCCGGCCGATCCCGAAATGCAGATCCGCTTCCTGCGGGTGAAGGCGAAGCTCGCAGGGTATGTCAACGAACCGCCGCGCACGCTGATCGAATATCCGCTCACCGATCAGAGCATTTATGCGCATTATGCGCGGGCTTACGCCTATCACAAGGGCGGCTATCCGCAGAAGGCCAACGCCGAGACCGATGCGCTGATCAAGGCCGCACCCGACGACCCCTATTTCCTCGAGATCAAGGGCCAGATCCTGCTCGAATCGGGCAAGCCGCGCGAGGCGATCGTGCCGCTGCGCGAAGCGACGCTTGCCACCAACTATCAGCCGCTGATCGCCACCACCTTCGGCCACGCGCTGATCGCCACCGAGGACAAGGCCAATTATGCCGAGGCCGAAAAGGCGCTTCGGCTCGCGGTCGCGCGCGACGACGACAATCCCTTTGCCTGGTATCAGCTCGGCGTCGTCTATGAACTGCGTGGCGATCAGCCCCGGGCGATGCTGGCGACCGCCGAGCGTGCGAGCCTGACCGGCGATCTCCGCACCGCCGCCTATAGCGCGCGGGTGGCGATGAACGGCCTGCCGCAGAATTCCAACGACTGGATCCGCGCGCAGGATATCGCGCTGACCGCGCAGAACCAACTCGACGACCAGAAGGGTAAGAAACGATGAGCCCCGCGTTCGGCAACAACCGGCTTCTGCTCGCCGCGATCGCCGGCGGCTCGGCGCTGCTCGGTGCCGGCGCGATGGCCGCCGTCACCCATTTGTCGGGTGGCGGCCCGGTCAGCGGGCGCGGTCAGATCGAGCGCGTCGTCCATGATTACGTCCTCGCCCATCCCGAGATCATTCCCGAGGCGATGGGCCTGATGCGCGATCGCGAGACCGGGCGCGAAATCGCCGCCAATCGCGATGCGATCGTCAAGCCGTTCGGCGACGCCTGGATCGGCAATCCCAACGGCAATCTGACGATCGTCGAATATTTCGACTATAATTGCGGCTTCTGCCGATCGAGCCTGCCGACGATCGCCAAGCTGGTGGCGAGCGACCCCGAGCTGCGCGTCGTGTTCCGCGAATTGCCGATCCTCTCCGACGAAAGCCGCGTCGCCGCGCGCTACAGCCTCGTCGCTGCGCAGCGCGGCAAGTTCAAGGCGTTCCACGATGCGCTCTATGCCGGCGGGCCGATCAGCGAGGCTTCGCTCGCCAAGGCCGTCGCGGTCGCCGGAATCGATCCTGCCGTCGCGCGCCAGGCCGCCGGGCGCCCCGAGATCGAGGCCGAGATTCAGAGCAACCTCGCCATCGCGCAGCGGCTCGGCATGTCGGGCACGCCAAGCTGGGTGATCGGCGATCATGTCGTCTCGGCGGCGCTGCCGCTCGACGAATTGCAGGCCGCGATCGCCAAGGCCCGCGCCGCCGCGAAAAGCTGACCAGCGATTGAAGATCGCCTCCGCGCGCCCTACCTCCCGGGTCAAGCGCAAAGGGGTGTCATGCAACCAATTTTGGCCGTCTCCGGCCTCACCAAGACCTATGCGTCGGGGCTGACCGCACTCGACCATGTCGACCTCAGCATCGCCAAGGGCGAAATCTTCGCGCTGCTCGGGCCCAATGGCGCGGGCAAGACGACGCTGATCAGCATCATCTGCGGGCTGGTGACGCCAAGCGAGGGCAGCGTGACCGTCGCCGGCCACGACATCCAGCGCGATTATCGCGCGGCGCGCTTCCGGATCGGGCTGGTGCCGCAGGAACTGTCGACCGACGCGTTCGAGACCGTGATGGCGACCGTCACCTTCTCGCGCGGGCTGTTCGGCCGCCCGCGCGCGCCCGCCGTGATCGAGCGGATCCTGCGCGACCTGTCGCTGTGGGACAAACGCAACAGCAAGATCATGGAGCTGTCGGGGGGCATGAAACGCCGCGTGCTGATCGCCAAGGCGCTCTCCCATGAACCCGACATCCTGTTCCTCGACGAGCCAACCGCTGGCGTGGATGTGGAATTGCGCCGCGACATGTGGGGGCTGGTCCGCCAGCTGCGCGAGCGTGGCACCACGATCATCCTGACCACGCATTATATCGAGGAGGCCGAGGAAATGGCCGACCGGGTCGGCGTGATCCTGAAGGGCAAGCTGATTCTGGTCGAGGACAAGACCACGCTGATGCAGAAACTCGGCAAGAAGACGCTGACGATCAACCTGTCCGAGCCGCTTCACGCGGTGCCGCCCGAACTGGCGCAGTGGAGCCCCACGCTAAAGGCCGAGGGCAATGAGCTCGAATATGTGTTCGAGGCGCATAACGAGCGCACCGGCATCCCGTCGCTGCTGCGCGCGATGGGCGATCTCGGCATCGGCTTCAAGGATCTGAACACCGCGCAAAGCTCGCTCGAGGATATCTTCGTGGGGCTCGTCCACCAATCGGCCCAGGATGTTGGGGAGCGAGCCGCATGACCGGGTTCAACTGGCACGGCATCGCCGCCATCTATCGCTTCGAACTGGCGCGGTTCGGCCGCACGATCCTGACCAGCCTGCTGACCCCGGTCATCACCACCGCGCTGTATTTCGTGGTGTTCGGCTCGGCGATCGGCTCGAAGATTTCGACGGTCGACGGCGTGCCCTACGGCGCGTTCATCGTCCCCGGCCTGATCATGCTGTCGATGCTGACCGAGGGAATCGGCAATGCGAGCTTCGGCATCTACATGCCGAAATGGTCGGGCACGATCTATGAACTGCTCTCCGCGCCGATCTCGCCGTTCGAAACCGTCATCGCCTATGTCGGTGCGGCGGCAACCAAATCGATGATCCTCGGGATGGTGATCTTCGGCACGGCGCATCTGTTCGTCGCGCTGCCGCTTGCGCATCCGGTGGCGATGGTGGGGTTCATGCTGCTCACCGCGATCACCTTCTGCCTGTTCGGCTTCGTGCTCGGCATCTGGGCGAAGAGTTTCGAGCAATTGCAGATCGTGCCGCTGCTGGTGGTGACCCCGCTCACCTTCCTGGGCGGCACCTTCTATTCGATCAAGATGCTGCCCGACGCGTGGCAGACGGTCACCTTGTTCAACCCGATCGTGTACCTGATCAGCGGGTTTCGCTGGACCTTTTTCGGCCAGGGCGATGTCGCGATCGGGTGGAGTCTGGTTGCGATCGGCGGGTTTCTGGCGGTGTCGCTCGCGACGATCGCGTGGATTTTTCGGACGGGGTATCGGTTGAAGAGTTGATCCCGAGCTCAGATTAATCGCCTGCCGCCCCTCTCCCTTTTCGTCATCCCGGGCTTGGCCCGGGGTCCCGCTGTTCCCATCCAACGATGATGGCGCGCGCAAAAAGGGCGGCTGGGCCACCATCTTCGCCGATCGCCATCGGGGCACGCATCCGAAGAAGAAGCGGGACCCCGGTCAAGCCCTAGGTGACGAGGAGCGTTGAGTCAGGGATGCCCCCCTTATTTCACCACCGGCAACACCACCGCCGATCCGGCACACACCTTCTGTTCCGCCTTCACGAAATCCGCCTCCTTCGCCCGCGAGATGTTCGGCACGAAGGTCTGCGGGTTGCGGTCGATCACCGGGAACCAGCTCGACTGGATTTGCACCATGATCCGGTGGCCCTTCTGGAAAACATGGTCGTGGTCGCGCAGTGGCACGTCCCATTTGGTTACCTGCCCGGGCACCAGCGGTTTCGGATCGGTCTCGCTCGTCAAAAACTTGCCGCGGCGCACCTCCATCGCGATCGGCCATTGATAGCCGTTCAACTGGCGCGGATACGCACCCAGCGGGGCGTTTTCGTCGAACTTGGCATAGTCGTCGGGCAGCACGTCGATCAGCTTGACGATGAAATCGCTGTCGGTGCCGCTGGTTGAGGCCATCAGTTCTGCGGCGATCTTGCCGGTCACGGTCAGGTCGGCGTCCAGCGGCGCGGAGACATAGCTCAGGACATCGGGGCGATGATCGACGAAGCGCTGGTCGGCGCTTTCCCACCAGCGCCATTCGGGACGCGGATAGGTCGGGGAGATCGGCCGCTCGCGGAACGGCACCGGGTTGGCGGGGTCGGAGATATAGCTGCGGCACGCCTCCCCTGCGGCGGGTTTGTCGAAGCTGAGGCTCCCGTCGATATGGAGGTACAGGCTGGTCGCGGTCGCGGTTTTGGGCGGCCAGCTCGCATAACTCTTCCAGACATTTGAGCCCGATTGCAGGATACGCGCTTCGTAAGCCGGCTTCTCCCCCACGCCGTGGAGCCAATAGCGGAAGAACGGCTCCTCGATCTGCTCGCGGAATTCGATGCCGGTGTCGCGGCCGAGCGGGATGTTGCCGAGCATGTCCATCCTGCCCTGCCAGGTGCCATGCGCCCAGGGGCCGGCGACCATCACGTTCAGATGATCGGGATCGTTCTCCTCCTGCTTCGCGTAGATCTGCCACGACCCCCACGGGTCTTCCTGGTCCCAGAACCCCGCGACATTCAGCGTCGGCACCGTCGTCTTGCCGAGCGCCTTCTGCCAGTTCTGGTCGGTATAGAAGCTGTCGTGGTTGGGATGGTCGAACAGCGAGGTCGCCATCGGCAAGCTGCCCTTGAAATAATCGCGGTCGAGATTGGCGACAGGCCCGAGCTTCAGGAAGAAATCATAGGTGTCGACGGTGCCATAGGGGAAATCGTCGAGCGATTCCTTGGTCGCCTGGAGCGAATGCACCCAGTCGGCGACATAGCTCAGCCGCAGCGCGCCGTTGCGGTGGAGATCGTCATTTTGCCAGTAATCGATCCACGCCGCCTGCGGGCTCACCGCCTTCAATGCCGGATGCGGATGGACCAGCGCGACCGCCGCCGCAAAGCCCGGATAGGAGACGCCCCACATCCCGACCTTGCCGTTGTTGGGTTTGACGTTCTTGACCAGCCAGTCGATCGAATCATAGGCATCGGTCGCCTCGTCGACGATCTTGGGCTGGCCGGGATGGACCGCCGTCGACAGCGTGAACTTCCCGTCCGAGCCGAACCGCCCGCGCATCGACTGGAACACGAAGATATAGCCGTCCTTGACGAGCCCCTGCCAGCTGTTGGGCACGCGCAGCGGGGCAGCTTGCGGGACGCCATAGGGCGTGCGCTGGAACAGGATCGGCAGCGGCCCCTTCCGGTCGCGCGGGCGCAGGATCACCGTCTCCATCTTCGCCCCGTCGCGCATCGGGACCATGACCTTTTCGAAGGTGAAGGGCGCTTGCGCGACGGCCGGCGGGGCGACCGACGGCGATTGGGCCAATCCGGGCGCAGCGGCGGCAAGCAACAGCGCGAGATAGCGAAAGCGCATCGGTGATCCTCCTGGTCGACGCCAGACCCTAGCCCGCTCGCCGGTGCTGTAAAGCGAATCGCTCAGCCCAGAAAATTGCTCAGCACATCCGGGTGGAATGCCCAGCCGGCAAAGCCGCACAGGCCCATGAACAGCCCGAACCCGCCGATGCCCCATGCCGCGACGAGCAGCCAGAAGCTTTCGGCCAGCGCCGCGACCGCCGCCATCGAGATCGCCGTGGCGATCGCCGCATCGCTGGCATCGAACTGATCGTCATGAACGTTGAGCGCGTCATATTGCGCGGCGAGCGCCTTGGCGTCGCGCGCGAGATTGGGGATTTCGGCGCTGTATTTGGCGATCTCCGCGACGAGCGTCCTGTCGGCGGCCAGGCTGGCCAGGCGATCCCCGCCGAGCACGGCGATTTCCAGCCGGGTGTCCTCGGCGATATGGAGCTTGGTCTTGGTGGCCTGATACTCGGCCCAGCGATCGACCGAATCGGCCTTGGCGACCTGCATCGCCTGGACGATGTTGCCGTCCTTGATGTTGCACAGCCCGGTGAACACCGACAGCACGACCACGGTCACCGCGACCATTCGGTTCAGCCGCTTGTCCTTGGCTTCGGCACTGACCTCGATGTCCATAAGCTCACAATTGCGCCGATGGCCCGATTCCCGCCAGCGAAATCGCGACGTCAATCGATCCGGTGCTCGCCCTTGACCCAGCGCACCGTGCCCGAACTTGAGCGCATGACGACACTGTCGGTGGTCATCTTGCCCTTCGTCCGCTTGACTCCGGCGAGCAGCGAACCGTCGGTGACGCCGGTGGCGGCGAAAATGCAGTCGCCCTTGGCGAGCTCCTTCAGATCATACTGCTTGTCGAGATCCTTGATGCCCCATTTGGCGGCGCGGGCGCGCTCGTCGTCGTTGCGGAACACCAGCCGGCCCTTGAACTGGCCGCCGACGCAGCGCAGCGCAGCCGCCGCGAGCACGCCTTCGGGGGCGCCGCCCTGACCGATATAGATGTCGATCTGGGTATCGGGGTTGGTCGTCGCAATCACGCCCGCCACGTCGCCGTCGGGGATCAGCATGATGCCGCAGCCGAGCTTGCGCAGCTCGGCGATCAGTTTCTCGTGGCGGGGCCTGTCGAGCACGCAGGCGACGATGTCGCGCGGCTTCACGCCCTTGGCCTTGGCGATCGCCTTGACGTTCTCGGTCGGCGTCTTGTCGAGATCGATGATGTCCTTGGGATAGCCCGGTCCGACCGCGATCTTGTCCATATAGACGTCAGGCGCGTTGAGCAGGCAGCCTTCCTCGGCGATCGCGAGCACGGCGAGCGAGTTGGGCCCGGCCTTGGCGGTGATCGTCGTGCCCTCGAGCGGATCGAGCGCGATGTCGATCTTGGGGCCCTTGCCGATCGCCGAGCCGACCTTCTCGCCGATGTAGAGCATCGGCGCCTCGTCGCGCTCGCCCTCGCCGATCACGACGGTGCCGTCCATGTAGAGCTCGTTGAGCGCGCCGCGCATCGCCTCGACGGCGGCGGCATCGGCGGCCTTTTCGTCGCCGCGCCCGACCAGCTTGGCGGCGGCGACGGCGGCGGCTTCGGTCACGCGCACCATTTCGAGGACGAGAACGCGGTCGAGCACCTTGCTGGCCTTGGGCATGGGAGGCATCCTGTTTTGTTGTCGCTGGCGCGATAAGCCGCCGACACCGGCTTGTCGAGGCGGGGCGGCGTGAAGCCGGCTATCGCTTATGGGCGGCGGGCGGCAGTTTGATTTCGTAGAGCCAGGGCCAGTTCTTGCCGGTGACGTAAAGCCGCCGGCGCTTGGCATCCCAGGCGATGCCGTTGGCGACCGAATTGACCCCGTCCGATCCCGAATCCGCCGCCAGTTTAGAGACGTCGATCCAGCCGACGACCTGGCCGCTCTCGGGGTCGATCCGCGCGATCCAGTCGGTCATCCAGATATTGGCGTAAATCTCGCCCTCGACATATTCGAGCTCGTTGATTCGCCTGAGCGGCTGGCCGTCCGCCGTCACCTGCAACCGCCGGGTCTCCTTGAGCGTGAGCGGATCGAGAAAACGCAGTTCGGGCGTGCCGTCGGACATGATGATCTGTTTGCCATCGCTGGTCAGCGCCCAGCCCTCGCCGGGATAGTCGAAGCTGCCGAGCCGCTTGAAATCGGTTAGCCGCCAGCGAAATCCCTTCTGGTGCTGCCAGGTGAGGCTGATCAGCTGATCGCCCCAGCTGATGATCCCCTCGCCGAAATAGGGCGGCGGCACGATCGCTCGCTTGAGCACCCGCCCCGTCGCGAGATCAACCTTGCGGATCGACGACGCGCCGACTTCGCCGGTGCTCTCGTAGAGCATGCCGTCGCGGATGAAGAGCCCTTCGGTAAAGGCGCGACGGTCATGCGGCAAGCGCCTGATCACTTCGGCGCGGACGACCGGCGCGGCCTCGTCGGCCGCCCCCGCCGGCGCGAGCGACGCAAGCAAAAGTGCGATCAGGATGCCCGCGCGGATCAATCGCGGAGCAGCTCGTTGATACTGGTCTTCGACCGCGTCTGCGCATCGACCTGCTTGACGATCACCGCGCAATAGAGCGCCGGGGTACCGTTGCCGCCGCCCAGCGTGCCGGGCACCACCACCGAATAGGGTGGCACATGGCCGCGGTGGACCTCGCCGGTGGCGCGATCGACGATCTTGGTCGAGGCGCCGAGATAGACCCCCATCGACAGCACCGCGCCTTCGCCCACGCGCACGCCCTCGGCGACTTCGGCCCGCGCGCCGATGAAGGCGCCGTCCTCGATCACCACCGGGCCCGCCTGGAGCGGTTCGAGCACCCCGCCGATGCCGGCGCCGCCCGACAGGTGCACGCCCTTGCCGATCTGCGCGCAGCTGCCGACCGTCGCCCAGGTATCGACCATCGTCCCCTCGCCGACATGCGCGCCGATATTGACGAAACTCGGCATCAGCACCGCGCCCCTGGCGATGAACGCGCCGCGCCGGACGATGCTGCCCGGCACCGCGCGGAAGCCCGCCTCGCGGAATTCGGCTTCGCCCCAGCCCGAAAATTTCGAGGGGACCTTGTCGAACCAGTGCCCCTCGCCCGGCCCGTTCGAGATCAGCGCATTGTCGTTGAGCCGAAACGACAGCAGCACGGCCTTTTTGAGCCACTGATTGACGTGCCAGCCGCCCGCCCCATCGGGTTCGGCCACCCGCGCGCTGCCCGAATCGAGCAAGGCAAGCGCCCGATCGACCGCGTGGCGCACCTCGCCCTGCGTCGCGAAGCCGATCGTCTCGCGCATCTCCCACGCCGCGTCGATCACTGCCTGCAATTGTGCGCTCATGCTGCCTCCAGAATTTCGTGCAACCAGTCGCCGATATGGCGGGTGGTGTAATCGATATGATCACGCGCGTCGCCCGGCCCCTGCTCGGAACCATTGTCGACCCACACCGTCGTCATGCCGATCGCCTTGGCCGGGGTCAGGTTGCGCGCCATGTCTTCGGCGAACAGGCTTTCGGCCGGATCGATCGCAAAGGCGGCGCACATCGCCGCATAGGCCTCGGGCACCGGCTTGGGTACGTAATTGGTCGCGTGAATGTCGAAAATGCCTTCGAAACTCTCGCCCAGCCCCAATCGCGCGAGCACCCGCTGCGCATAGGGCGCGTCGGCGTTGGTGAAGATCAGCTTGCGGCCCGGCAGCCGGGCGATCGCGGCGGCGAGCGAGCGATCATGCGCGAGCACGTCCATTTCGATGTTATGGACGAAATCGAGATAATGGTGCGGATCGGTGCCATGTTCGGCCATCAATCCGGCGAGCGTCGTGCCCCGGCTGTGAAAATACTGCTTCTGCAGCGTGCGGGCGGCGACCTGGTCGAGCCCGAGCTCGATCGCGATATAGTCGGTAATACGCTGATCGACCTGGACAAACAGATTGATGCTCGCCGGGTAGAGCGTGTTGTCCAGATCGAAAATCCAGTTGCGGATATGGGCGAGACGCGCGAGCATGCGCCGCGTGCTCTAGGCGCAGTCGCGGCGACGGGCAAGGCAGGGTCAGCAAGCGCAGGGTCAGCAAGGGCAGGGCCAGCGGGGGGATGAGCAGCATGACGACCAGGTCGTTCCGCGTTTCGGCCTGGCGCGGCACTTCGGTCATCGCATTGATGCTGGTGACGGGATGTTCCTCGGGCGGCGGCGGTGGCGTCCAGATGATCTCGACACCGGCGCCCGCGCCGACCCCGACCCCCGTTCCCGCGCCGACTCCCACCCCGACGCCACCACCGTCGATCAACTATGACACGGCCGAATATCGCGCGACCGTCGGTGCGGTCTCCGCCAACGCGCTCGCCGCCTATCAGCGCGGGGCCACCGGCGCGGGCGTGAAAGTGGGGGTGATCGACAGCGGCATCGACCTGCAAAGCGCCGAGTTCGGCAACCGGATCGATCCCGCCTCGGCCGATTTCGCCGGCAATGGCTCGATCGACGATGAAGGCGGGCATGGCACCGCCGTCGCCTTCACGCTCGCGGGGCGGCGCAACGACACAGGCAGTCACGGCGTCGCCTTCGATGCGACCTTGCTCGTCCTGCGCACCGACAATCCCGGCAGCTGCGCGACGACGGGCACCAATGGCGGGTGCACCCACAACGACGCCAACATCGCCCGCGCGCTCGATGTCGCGACGACCAACGGCGCGCGCGTCGTCAACATCTCGCTGGGCGGCTCGGGTGCCTCGGCGCCGTTGGTGCAGGCGATCAACCGGGCGACCGCCGCCGGCGTCATCGTCGTCCTGTCAGCGGGCAACGATGCCAGCGCCCAGCCCGATCCGCTTGCCCAGATCGCCCAAAATGACGCCGTCGCGCGCGGGCTCGTGATCGTCGCGGGATCGGTCGGCAGCACCGACGGCATTTCCGATTTCAGCGACCGCGCCGGCAGCGGCGCCAATTACTATCTGACCGCCGTCGGCGAGCGGGTACGCGCGCCCGACAATAACGACGTGCCCTTCCTCTGGAGTGGCACCTCGTTCGCCGCACCGCAGATATCGGGCGCGATCGCCCTGCTCGCCCAGGCCTTTCCGAATCTCACCGGCGCGCAGATCGTCGACATCCTCTATCGCAGCGCGCGCGATGCCGGCGCGGTTGGCGTCGACCCCGTCTATGGCCGCGGGATCCTCGATCTGACGCGGGCCTTTGCGCCGTTGGGAGCGACTTCGCTCGCGAGCACCGGGGCGGCGGTTTCGCTGACTAGCAACGGGCAGCTGTCCGCGCCGATGGGTGATGCCGTCCAGACCGGGCTCGGGGCAGTGATCCTCGACGGCTATGGCCGCGCCTTCGGGATCGAGCTGGCGCGCACGCTGCAATCGAGCGGCCCCGATCGCCCGCTCACCGCCGCACTCGATGGCAGCCAGCATCATTATTCGCTCGCGACGGGCGACACGGCGATCGCCGTGACGATCGCTTCATCGGGCAGCGAGACCCGGATCGAACGGACGCTGCTTTCGCCCGGCAACGCCGATCGGGCGCGCACGATCGCCGCGACGATCGCGGGTCGTATCGGCAGCAAGGCAAGCTTCGCGATCGGGCTGGCGCAAACGGCGGGCATGCTGGGCGCGCAGCTTGCCGGCCGGCGCGATCCGGCGTTCCTGATCGCGCGCGATCCCGCCCAGGCACAGGGCTTTGCCAGCACCCCGGCCGCCTCGGTCGCCATCCGGCGCGCGATCGGCGCCTGGGGCATGACGGTCACCGGCGAGCACGGTGCGGTCTTGAGCGCCGGGACCAGCGATCTCGCCGCCTTGCGCGGCCGCGCCGATCGCTTCGGTTATGATCGGCTGTCGATCGGCGTCGATCGCCAGCTCGGGCCGTTGATCGCGCGCGTCACCGCAACCTATCTCGACGAGAGCAACACGCTGCTCGGCGCGCATTTCGGTGCCGGACTCGGCGCGGCGCGCGCGACGAGCTGGTTTGTCGACGCGGGCGCCCGGATCGAAGCGGGCGGGGGCTGGTCGGTCGGCGGATCGGTCCGGCAAGGATGGACGCTGGCGGCGGTCCGCGCCGTGACCGGATCGGGGCTCGTTCGCACCAATGGCTTCGCGGCAGACCTTGGCAAGGATCGCGTGTTCGGCGCGCGCGACAGTTTCGGGCTGCGCATCGCCCAGCCGCTGCGCGTGGCGGCGGGCGGCATCGATCTGGCCCTGCCGACCAATTATGACTATGCCACGGGCGGGGTCAGCGACGTCACCCGCCAGCGGCTCAACCTGACGCCGACCGGGCGCGAGATCGATATCGAGGCGCGCTATGGCTTTCCGCTGGCCGGCGGCGCGCTCCAGACTCATTTGTTCTGGCGGCGCGATCCCGGCAACATTGCCGCGCTGGCCGACGATGTCGGCGCGGCGGTGCGCTTCAGCATCGGATTTTGACGGGGCTGGTTAAGGGGCTGGCGAAACCGATCGCGAGTGCCCATCTTGGTGACATGACTGCTTATTCGCTGCTCGATCTCGTTCCCGTCGTCGAAGGCGGCACCATTCCCCAGGCACTCGCCAACGCCGCCGATCTCGCGCGTCACGTCGAGGCGCTCGGCTTCTCGCGCTACTGGGTCGCCGAGCATCACGGGATGAGCGGGATCGCCGGGGGCGCGACCTCGGTCGTCATCGGCCATGTCGCCGCCGCCACGAGCACAATCCGGGTTGGCGCGGGCGGGATCATGCTGCCCAACCACGCCCCGCTGGTGATCGCCGAACAGTTCGGCACGCTCGATGCGCTGTTTCCCGGCAGGATCGACCTCGGGCTCGGCCGCGCGCCGGGCTCCGACATGAAGGTCGCGCGGGCGCTGCGGCGAACGCTCGAGAGCGATCCCAACGCCTTCCCCCAGGACGTGATGGAACTGCAAAGCTATTTCGCCGACGACGGCCAGACCGGCATCCGCGCAACCCCCGGCGCGGGCGCCAAGGTCGACATCTGGATTCTGGGATCGAGCACCTATGGCGCGCAGCTCGCGGCCGCGCTTGGGCTGCCCTATGCCTTCGCCTCGCATTTCGCGCCTGACGCGCTCGACGAGGCGATCGCGCTCTATCGCCGCCACTTCCGGCCGTCGGCGGCGCTGGCCAGGCCGCATGTGATGGCGGGTTTCAACGTCTTCGCCGCCGCTAGCGACGCCGAGGCGGAGTTGCTCGCGAGCTCGCAGCAACAGGCGTTCGTCGCGCTGCGCACGGGCCAGCCACGCCAGCTGCCGCCGCCGGTGGCGCGCTATCGCGAGAGCCTCGGGCCGCAGGGCGCCGCGATCCTCGACCATGTCCTGCAATGCTCGGCGGTCGGCGGGCCGGCGCGAATCGCGCGCGAGATCGCCGCGTTCGTCGCGCGCACCGGCGCCGACGAACTGATGCTGACCAGCTCGATTTACGATCATGAGGCGCGCAAGCGCAGCCTGACGATTGCCGCCGAGGCGATGCAGACGCTCAGCATCGCCGCCTGAAGACCGCCGGCCCTGAGCGGTCGCGTGCCAGCTCAGGCGTCGGTTTCTGCCTGCTGCGCCTGGATCGCGTCGCACTGTGCCCGCAGATCGCACTCGATACACTCGTCGGTGCGGCCATGATCGCAAGCGATGCACTCCTCGATGTACAGCCGTTCCAACTTTTTGTGCGCGCTCGCCGCTTCGACGCAGGCGGCCTCTTCGACCGCCTTCAGTTCTTCGCGGGCGCGCCGCGAAAGATATTGCCGTTCCAAATTGATCGCCATGTCGCCACTCCCACGAGGGTGTGCGGGCCGACTCCGCACGTTATCCATACACCCTTATTACCGATCTGCGAAGCGAAGCTTCTCGGCCGCGCGCCGGGCAGCGTGCTCTTGGACATCGCCGTCGGGGCCGATTAGGGTTGAGGCGATTGCCACCCCTCGCGCTCTTGCTTGTCCGGAGACCAACCCGAATGTCGCGTCCTTTTTTGCTCGCAGGGGCAATCTGCTGCCTCGCCGCCCTGCCCGTCTCGGCAAAGACGCTGACCGATCCCAGGGCGATCGCCGCCGCCGCGCCGTTCCGTCTCGCGCAGGCGTCGCTCGACCAGGGGCATGACCATTTCATCGACGAGATCGTCGAATTGACCCAGATCCCCTCGCCGCCGTTCAAAGAAGCCCGGCGCGCCGCCGCCTTTGCCGCCAAATTCCGGTCGCTGGGCCTGCGCGACGTGACGATAGACCCCGAGGGCAATGTGCTCGGCATCCGCCCGGGCACCGATCCCAAGGCGCCGTTCATCGTCTTCTCGGCGCACCTCGATACCGTCTTTCCCGAGGGCACCGATGTCACCGTGCGGCGCGACGGCACGACGTTGCGCGCGCCCGGCATCGGCGACGACACGCGCAGCCTGGCGGTACTGCTCGCCTATGTCCGCGCGCTCGATGCTGCCAAGATCAGCACCCGGCATCCGATCCTGTTCGTCGGGACGGTCGGCGAGGAGGGGCAAGGCGATCTGCGCGGCGTCCGCTATCTGTTCACAAAGGGCAGCTACAAGGATCGCATCGCCGCCTTTTACTCGATGGACGGCGCCAATCCGGCGCGCGTGACGCTCGGCGGGGTCGGTTCGAAGCGTTACCGGGTCACCTTCAAGGGGCCGGGCGGCCACAGCTATGGCGCCTTCGGCATCGTCAACCCGATGGCGGCGATGGCAGCCACGGTGAGCGGGCTCTACGCGATCCCCGTACCGACCAACCCCAAGACCACCTATGCGGCGAGCGTCACCGGCGGCGGCACCTCGGTCAATTCGATTCCGGCCGAGATATTTCTCGAGGTCGACATGCGATCCGAACAGGCCGCGGCGCTCGCGACGCTCGATCATGCGTTCGTCGCCGTCGTCGACCGGGCCGTCGCCGCCGAGAACGCCGCGCGATCGACTCGCGTCGGCAAGATCAGCGCCGAGCTGAAGCTGATCGGCGAGCGCCCGGCGGGCTCGACCGCGGCCAATTCAACGATCGTCACGACCACCGCCGCTGCTGCCCGGACGATGGGCTACACCCCCGACTATGAATCCTCCTCGACCGATGCGAACATCGCGATGAGCCTCGGCATTCCCGCGATCACGATCGGCTCGGGCGGCACCGCCGCGCGCGCCCACAGCCTCGACGAACATATCGACGTCGCCAAGCCCGAGAGCCTGCGCGGGATGTCGGTCGGGCTGCTGTCGTTGCTGGCGATGGCGGGCATGGAAAGCGGGAAACGCTAGTCGGCGCGGCTCACACCGCCGCCGGCAGCCGCAACCGCACCATCAGCCCGCCCAGATCCTCGCTCTCTTCGAGGCTGACGGTGCCGTCGTAGATTTCGGCGACGTCGCGGACGATCGCGAGCCCCAGGCCGGTGCCGGGTTTGCCGGTATCGAGCCGCGCGCCACGATCGAACAGGCGCGCACGATCGTCCTCGGCGATGCCACGTCCGTCATCCTCGACCAGAAATTCGACATAGCCCGCCTGCGCGCTGACCGTCACGAACACGCTGCCGCCGCCATATTTGGCGGCATTCTCGATCAGATTGCCGAGCATCTCGTCGAGATCCTGACGCTCGACATGAACCTGCAAATCCCTGGGCCCGTCGAGATCGAAGCGGACATGGCTGTAGAGCCGCCCGACCGCGCGCTCGACCGATTCGAGGCTCGGCCACACGTCGCAGCGGCTGTGCGCATTGCCGCGTCGCCCGACTGCGCGTGCGCGCGCGAGATGGTGATCGACCTGGCGCCGCATCGTCGTCGCTTCGCGGATGACGGTCGGCGCGAGATCGTCGGCCTGCGCGGTCGCGGCGTTCATGATCACCGTCAGCGGGGTCTTGAGCGCGTGCGCGAGGTTGCCGGCGTGGCGCCGCGCCTCCTCGGCCTGACGCTCGTTATGCGCGATCAGCCCGTTGAGCTCCTCGACCATCGGCACGACCTCCACGGGCATCGGCCGATCGATCTGACGCGACTGGCCGCTGCGCATCCGGGCGATCTCCTCGCGCACCTTGCGCAGCGGCCACAGCCCGTAGAAGGTCTGAAGCGCCGCCATCACGATCAGGCCGAGCGCGAGCAGCAGGAAACTGGTGAGCAGCGTCTGGCGCAGCGTACGGATCTGCGCATCGAGCCCGTCGCGGCTCTGCGCGACCTTGAACCGCCAGCGCACCGGCGAGCCGGGCAGCTTGACGTCGCGTTCTAGAATCCGCAGTTTTTCCTTGGGAAACTGCTCGCTGTCATAGCCGTGAATGCCCAGATCATTGTGCGCGCCGCCGAAAGCGAGCCGCCGATCCCACAGCGAGCGCGACGGAAAATCCTCTCGACCCGCGCCGCTGACCTGCCAGTAAAGCCCTGAATAGGGTTCGAGAAAGCGCTGGTCGGCGGGCTCGCGATTGAAATAGA
The DNA here is from genome assembly GCA_002281485.1 of Sphingomonas sp. 28-66-16. Taxonomy (GTDB): domain Bacteria; phylum Pseudomonadota; class Alphaproteobacteria; order Sphingomonadales; family Sphingomonadaceae; genus Sphingomonas. The sequence goes on along the minus strand of NCGF01000002.1, from coordinate 188,082 downwards.
CCTCGCCCTCGGGGCCGATCTCGGCAGAGACGATCAGCGCCGTCAGCACATATTCGAGCTGATCGTCGAAATTGCGCGTGATCGCGGTCGTCAGCACCCGATCGAGCGCGAAGCCACCCCCCGTCAGCAGCACGAGGATCCACACCGCCGCGATCCCGATCATCCGGCGGCTGAGCGAACCGGTGGTGCGAGCGACCGGGCGCTCCGGCGTGAAATCTTCGCCGGCAGCGGATGCATCGGCCATGGCGGATCAGCCCCCCGCCGGGATCGGCCCCGCCGACGCGCACGCACGGCGCGCGCCCTTGGCAGCGGCCAATGCGTCAGGCATCGGGGTCTTCGAGGCTGTAGCCGAGCCCGCGGATCGTGGTGATCACCTCCTGGCCCAATTTCTTGCGGATACGCGTGACGAACACCTCGATCGTGTTCGAATCGCGATCGAAATCCTGATCATAGATATGCTCGATCAGCTCGGTGCGGCTGACCACCTTGCCCTTGTGATGAAGCAGATAGCTGAGCAGCTTATATTCCTGCGCGGTCAGCTTGACCGGCTCGCCGGCCAGCGTGACCTTGCCCGAGCGCGTGTCGAGCCGGACTCCGCCCGCCGTCAGCTCGGACGAGGCATTGCCCGATGCCCGCCGGATCAGCGCGCGCAACCGCGCGATCAGTTCCTCCGACTGGAAGGGCTTGGCGACATAGTCATCGGCCCCGGCATCGAGCCCGGCGACCTTGTCCGACCAGCTGTCGCGGGCGGTGAGCACCAGCACGGGCATCACCTTGCCCTCCTTGCGCCAGCGATCGAGCACCGTCAGCCCGTCGATTTCGGGAAGGCCGAGATCGAGCACGACCGCGTCGTAGCTTTCGGTCTGGCCGAGAAACAGGCCTTCCTCGCCGTCGGTCGCCAGATCGATCGCATAGCCCGCGCCTTCGAGGGTGTTCTTCAGTTGCTGGCCCAGGCTGGGCTCGTCCTCGACGATCAAAACGCGCATAATCTCTTCCCCTTGCCCCACGAGCCCCGGGCTCAATTGCCGCTCCGGCCGATGATCTGGCCCGAACGGCCATCGACATCGACCCAGATCACATTGCCATTGCGCAGGAACTTCAGGGTGTAAATCCCGCTCGCCGAATCGAAGTTGACGCCGATATATTGCGTGTTGCCCATCACCGGCAGCACGCGGCGTTCGATTTCCTTCAGCGGCAGGATGCGCCCGTTGCGCATCTGATCGAACGCCTCCTGCTGATCGCCGCGGCGCTGCGCGCTGGCGTCGCCGCAAGCGGCCAGGGCCGCAGAGGCGGCGAGAACCAGGGGGAGCTTCATCTTCATCAGGCTTCGCATAGGGATGGCGCGTTGAACAGCCTGTGAATGCGTCTGTCAGGCGACAGCAACTTGCCGCGCCGCACCAAGCCGCCTAACGGCTGCTGTCATGGCAGCACCCGTTCTTGCATATGAAAATCTCGGCCTCGTCCAGGGCTCGGGCTGGTTGTTCCGCGGCCTCGACATCCATGTCGGCGCGCGCGACCGGCTCGCGCTGATCGGCCGCAACGGCGCCGGCAAGACGACCTTGCTCAAGCTCATCGCGGGGCGGATCGACGCCGATGAGGGGCGCCGGACGATCCAGCCGGGTACCCGTGTGATCCTGCTCGATCAGGACCCGTCGGTCGCAGGCTTCGCGACGCTCGAGGATTTCGTCCTCGCGGGCGACGATGCCCCGCCGCGCCACGAGGCCGAGGCGATCGCCGACCAGCTCGGCATCGACCTGAGCCGCGAGGCGGGCTCGGCCTCGGGGGGCGAGCGGCGGCGAGCAGCGATCGTCCGCGCGCTGGCGCAGGAGCCCGATGTGCTGCTGCTCGACGAGCCGACCAACCATCTCGACATCGCCGCGATCGAATGGCTCGAAACCTGGCTCGCCCGCTTCTCGGGGGCATTTATCGCGATCAGCCACGACCGCACGTTCCTGACCAAATTGACGCGCCAGACCTTGTGGCTCGATCGCGGGACGATCCGGCGTGCCGAAATCGGCTTCGGCGGGTTCGAGGCGTGGACAGAACAGGTCTTTGCCGAAGAGGAGCGCAACGCCCAACGACTCGACGCCAAGCTCAAGATCGAGGAGCATTGGCTGCTGCGCGGCGTCACCGGGCGCCGGCGTCGCAACCAGGGCCGGCTCACCAAATTGCACGAAATGCGCGCCGAGCGCGCCGCGATGATCGGGCCGCAGGGCGCGGCGAACCTGACGATCGGCACCGACGATGCCCGCAGCAAGGTGGTGATCGACGCCAAGCATATCTCGGCAAGCTTCGGCGCGCGCACGATCATCGACGATCTCACGCTCAGGATCACGCGGCGCGACCGGATCGGCATCGTCGGCGCGAACGGCGCGGGCAAATCGACGCTCCTGAAGCTGCTGACCGGCGAGCTCGAGCCCGATTCGGGGCATATCCGCTTCGCCAAGACGCTCGAGAGCATCGTCATCGATCAGCAGCGCAGCCTGATGGCGCCCGACAAGACCGTGCGCGAGGTGCTCGCCGATGGCGGCGACTGGATCGACGTGCAGGGCGTGCGCAAGCACGTGATCGGCTATCTCAAGGAATTCCTGTTCGAACCCGAGCTGGTCGATGCCCGGATCGCGACGCTGTCGGGCGGCGAGCGTTCGCGGCTGCTGCTCGCGCGTGAATTCGCCCGCCCGTCGAACCTGCTGGTGCTCGACGAGCCGACCAACGATCTCGATCTCGAAACGCTCGATCTGCTTCAGGATGTGATCGGCGATTACGACGGCACGGTGCTGATCGTCAGCCATGATCGCGATTTCCTCGATCGCACCGTCACGGTGACGCTCGGGCTCGACGGATCGGGCAGCGTCGATGTCGTCGCGGGCGGCTATGAGGACTGGCAGAAGCGGCGCCGGCTCGCCGCGAGCGGCGGCAGGCGCCCCAATCCGCGCAAGGTCGAGCCGACCGCCCCCCCCGCCCCCAAGGTCAAGCTGACCTACAAGGACCAGCGCGACTATGATCTGCTGCCCAGGCGGATCGAGGAGCTCGACGCGGCGATCGCCCGCGACGAAGCCGCACTCGCCGATCCCGGGCTCTATGCGCGCGACGCGGCCGGCTTCGAGCGGCTGACCAAGGCGATCGCCGCGGCCCGCGCGGAGAAGGAAACGGCAGAACTGCGCTGGCTGGAATTGGCAGAGCAGGTCGAGGCGCTACGCTGAGCCGTCGACGCGAGATCGCCTAACCCAATGTCGCGCGCAACGCCTGTGCGGCTGCGCGATCCTCGAAAGTCGGATCCCCCAGCGCCGCGTCAATGTTGGTCTTTGCTTCGGCCTTCTGCCCGCTGTCTGCCTCGGCCTGGGCGAGGTGCCAGCGCAATCCGGCGTGCCACGGCGCGATCGACACCGCCTTGCGCATCAGTTGCAGCGCGGGGGTGTTCTGCCCGGCCTGATAGAGCACCCAGCCATAGGCATCGGTCGCCGCCGGGTTGAGCGGCGCGAGTCGATAGGCGGCCGCTGCAAACAGCTGCGCGACATCGAGCTGGTCGTTGCCGGCATAGGCATAAGCGAGCTCGGCGAGCAGCGCGGCATCGCGGTTGCCGAGCCGTTCGCGCAGCGATTCGAGCGTGTCGATCGCCGCCAGCCAGTCCCCGGCGGCAATCTGCCAATGGGCCGTCAACCGCTGGGCGGCGACGTTTTCAGGGTTTTGCGTCAGAAAGATCGCGAGCACCGCCGATGCCTGATCGCGGTGCCCAGCGCGATCGAGCGCGTCCACCGCGCGGAGCATCGTCGCCTCGTCGAAGCGCAAGTCGCTCGCGCGGCGATAGGCGGCCGCGGCGTCGTCGAAACGCTTCATCAGCATCAGCACGTCGCCGACGAGCAGATGCGCTTGCGGCGCGCCGGGATAGAGCTTGGCCAGCCGCTGCGCCTCGGCGAGCGCGGCATCAATCTTCTTGGCATCGATCAGGCCGCGCACATAATCGACCGTGATCACCGGATTGTCAGGCGCGCGGTCGAGCGCGACCGTCAACACGTCAAGACTGTCGTCGATGCCGAACGGCGTCGACGGATCGCGCACCGGAATCGCCGAACGATCGAGGAACTTGACCGCCCAGTCGCGTTCGCCGGTGAGCTCGAAAGCACGACCGACCAGCGACAGCGTGTAGCTGTCGGCGTCGCCGCGCAGCGCCACCGGACGCAACACGTCGAGCGCGCCGCGTTCGTCGCCGCCCTGCAGCAGCGCGGTGCCGAGCAATCGACGCGCGACGATATTGGTCGGCTGGAGGCTGAGCACACCGCGCCATTTCTCGATCGCCTGCTGAAACCCCCCGGCCGAATAATCGAGGATACCGGCGAGGAGCAACGGCCCGGGCTTGCCGTCGAGCGCGTTGCCGGTGCGCTGCAGCAGTGCGCGTGCGAGATCGTCGTTGCCGGCACGCGCCGCCATCACCGCCTGAAGGTACAACGCTTGCGGACTGCCCGCCCGTGCCGCCAGCGCCCGTCGCGTCACGTCGAGCATCTCGGTGTAGCGACCGGCATCGCCGAGGGTGGCGGCATAGTCGATCAGCGCGTCGTGCCGCCAGGGATCGACCTTGAGCGCGGTCTCGAACCAGGGCAGCGCGGCGATCAGGCCATATTGGTCGCGCACCAGTTCGCCTCGCAGGACGAGCGCCTCGACATTGCCGCGATCGATCGCCAGCGCGCGCGTCGCCGCCGCGATCGCGCCGGCGACATCGCTCGATTGCTGGCGGATTCGGCCGAGATCGACCCAGGCCGCGGCGTCCTTGCCGTCGGTCGCGCGCAGCACCCGGGCAAGCATCGCCTGCGCCTCGGGCAGCTTGCGCTGCGCCGCGAGCGCGCGACCGGCCACGCGGGCAGCGTAGACCGAATAGCGCGGCGGCGCCTTCGCTGCTTCGACCAGCGCCTGTTTGGGATTGCCCTGGAGCAGCCAGGCCTCGGCGAGCAATTGATGCGCGCGGTCGATGTCGAAGCCGGCGTCATGCGCACGGCCAAGTTCGGCCTGCGCGGCGAGCCCCTCGCCGAGCGCCAGATAGCTGCGCGCGAGCACGGCATGCGCAAGCCCCCAGCCGGGATCGGCGGCGACCGCCTTGAGCGCGTGGCTGCGCGCCGATGTCGCCTGGTTGCGCTCGAGCAGCGTCAGGCTGATCGCGAGTTCGTGGCGGGCGCTTGCCGCATCGGCGCGCGCCGGGCTCGCCGAGCCCAGCCCGGCGAGTGCCGCGAGCGCGATGGCGGTAACGCCGGCAAGGCTGGCGAGGCGGCGGCGATCAGGCATGGAGATCATAGGATTTCAACAGATCATACAGCGTCGGTCGGCTGATGCCGAGCAGCTTGGCCGTGTTGGAGATATTGCCCTCGGCACGCGCCAGGGCATGGCGGATCGCCTGGCGGTCGGCGATTTCGCGCACGGCCTTCAGGTTGAGCGGGGTTGGATCGACTTCTTCGGCGAGGTCGAGATCGGCAGCGCTGATCGCCTTGCCCTCGGCCATGATCACTGCGCGTTTCATCCGGTTTTCGAGCTCGCGGACATTGCCCGGCCAGCGCCAGCCATCGATCGCGGCGAGCGCATCGGGGGCGAGGCTCGTCACCCCCGACTGCATCGCCTTGGCATATTTCTTCAGGAAATGGCGCGCGAGCAGACCGGCATCGCCGGCGCGCTCGGCGAGCGTCGGGATCCGCACGACGATCTCGGCGAGCCGATAGTAGAGATCCTCGCGCAGCCGCCCATCGGCGACCATGGCGTCGACGTCCTGATGCGTCGCGCAGACGATCCGCGTATCGACCGCGATCGGCCGGCGCCCGCCGATCCGCTCGATCACCCGCTCCTGCAGAAAACGCAGCAGCTTGACCTGGAGCGCCAACGGGATGTCGCCGACCTCGTCGAGGAACAAGGTGCCGCCCTGGGCCTGTTCGATCTTGCCCTCGGTGGTCTTGACGGCCCCGGTGAAGGCGCCCTTTTCATGGCCGAACAATTCGGATTCGAGCAATGTCTCGGGGATCGCCGCACAGTTGATCGCGACAAAGGCACCGTCGCGGCGCGGGCTCGAATCATGGAGACCGCGCGCGAGCAGTTCCTTGCCCGTGCCGCTCGCGCCGAGCAGCATCACCGATACGTCCGCCGCCGCCACCCGCTCGATCGTCCGCGTCACCTTGAGCATCTCGGGCGCGGCGGTGATCATCCCGCCGAGCACCGTCGTGCCGCTCGATGCAGCCGCAAGCCGGCGATTCTCGGTTTCGAGATCATGGACATGGAAGGCGCGCGACACGATCAGGCCGAGCGCGTCGATGTCGATCGGCTTCTGGTAGAAATCCCACGCGCCATGCTCGATCGCCTTGAGCGCGCTGCTTCGCGCGCCATGCCCCGACGCGACGATCACTTTGGTATCGGGTTTGAGCGAGACGATCGCGTCGAGCGTCGCAAAGCCTTCGGTCACGCCGTCGGGATCGGGCGGCAGGCCAAGGTCGAGCGTGACGACATCGGGCTCCTCGGCGCGGAGCAGATCGATCGCGGTGGTGCGATCACCGGCGACGAATACCTGATAGCCGTCATAGGCCCAGCGAAGCTGCCGCTGCAGCCCGAGATCGTCCTCGACGATCAGCAATTTGCGCGCCCCGTTCATGCCGCGCGGCCGATCATGGGCCGATCGGCGCGCGCGACCGGCAACGTGACCCGAAAGCGGGTCCCTTCGCCCGCGCGGCTGAACACCTCGACCCGGCCGCCCATCGCCTCGGCAAGCTGGCGCGCCTCGAACGCGCCGAGCCCGAAGCCGCCCGCTTTGGACGAGACGAACGGCTTGAACAGCTGGTCGCGGATGAAGGCTGGGCTCATGCCGGGGCCATGATCGACGATATCGATCGTCACCGCGCCATCGATGGCCCCCAGCATCACCGCCACCGGATCATCGCTGGGGCTCGCCTCGATGGCATTCTGGACGAGATGGCCGATCAATTGCTCGACCCGGCCGGGATCGGCGATCGCCAGCGCATCGCGCGCGCCGCCGACCACGATCGGATGCTGGGCGCGGCGGTGCGCCGCAACGCGTTCGAGCAGCGGCATCAGTTCGACCGGGCCGGCCGCTTCGGTCCGCCCGCTATGATGCTGCGACAGGCGCGCGAGCAGATCGTTCATCCGCGCCGCCGAATCCTGCAGCGTGGCGATCATGTCGGCGCGAAAATCGGGATTGTCGGCATGGCGCTCGGCATTGCGCGCGACGAGGCTGAGCTGGCTGACCAGATTCTTGATGTCGTGCATGATGAAGGCGAAGCGGCGGTTGAATTCGTCGAAGCGCTGCGCCTCGGACAGCGCGGCATGGACGCGCGCTTCGGCAAGATAACTCGCGACCTGTCGGCCGGCGATTCGCAACAGATCGAGATCCTCCCAATCGGGCCGGCGATCGATCGCCGGGCGCGCGAGCAGGATCGCCCCGACGAGCTTGCCGAAATGGACGAGCGGCACGAGCACCCAGGCACTGGCATGGTCGAGCATCCACAGCGGCATATGCGTGGCTTCTTCGGGATCGGCCGAATCGCCGCGCACCGCGTCGAGCTCGACGATCCGTCCGGTCGACTCGAGATAGCGGGCAAGCCCCGCCTCGCCGCCTTGCGCGGGCAGATCGCGCATGTCCCAGTTCCACGCGGCGCCCTGCCCCAGCCCCGCCCCCTCGGGCACGAGCAACAGGCCACCGGGCGAATCAGTGAGATCGGCGACCGCCTTGACGATGCGTTCCTCGAGCGGCGCGGCGCCGTCGCCGGGCTTGCCCAGCGTCTCGGTAAAGCGCAGCCATTCGGCGCGATAATCATAGCGGTGGCTGAAGAAATGCTTGGCCAGCTTCACCTTGGCCCAGGCCCGCAGCCACGGCGTCGATACGATCCCGAGCAGCGCCGCGGTCGATCCGAAGACGAAGGCGGTCTGGACGATGCGAACGTCGAGCCCGCCGATCGCGCCGATCATGCTCGTCGCAAACGCCATCGTCAGCGCATAGAGCGCGATCGCCGCGAGCGTGAACGACTGGTACGCAACGGTGCGCGACAATTGCAGCGTCCAGTCGCCATTGCGGTGCACGGCGAGCGCAAAGACCGGCACCAGCAGCGCCATCGCGATTCCCCGCGCCGCAGTGAGCGCGACGGTTGCGCTGCTCCCGGCATAGCCCACGGCGTAGAGCAGCAGGTCGATCGTCCACATGCCGCCAAGCGCGAGGACGACGAGCAGGATGCCGCCGCGCGCCTTGGGCGCCACCGCGGCATAGAGGTGGTGGACGAGCAGCAGCGCGCTGACCGCGACCATCATCCGCAACACCATGGCCGCCCTGACCATCGCCGCGGTATCGGCTGCGGGGAGCAGCGCCGCGATCATGGCGAGACCGCCGCCGGCCAGCACGATCAGCGCGACGACGCCGAACACGACGCCGATCGCGTTGCCCATCGCCGATCGATCGTCGCGCCGCACCAGCGCGAACATGAAGCTGAGCCAGGCCAGGTTGCGCAGGCTTTCGGCGAGCAGTGTCGTCAGATCGTTGGCGCCGATCCCCGCCACCGCGAGCGCCCACAAGGTGGTGCTGCCGAGCGCCACGACGAAGGTGAGCCGGGGGAGCGCATCGGCGGCGTGGCGCAGCTGCGACAAGGCGAGCACCCCGAACAACAGTGCCGCAAGCGCATGGCCCCAGAGGATCAGCGACGCCGCCACGCGATCACCGGGCGCCTTCGGGCCACAGGACGACCCGGATCGTCTGCAGCAGGATCAGCAGGTCGAGGAACGGCGAGTAATTTTTGGCGTAATAGAGGTCGTATTCGAGCTTCTGGCGCGAATCCTCGATCGAGGCGCCATAGGGATAGTTGATCTGCGCCCAGCCGGTGATCCCGGGCTTCACCATGTGACGTTCGGCATAATAAGGCAGTTTCTGCTCGAGATCCTCGACGAATTGCGGGCGTTCGGGACGAGGCCCGACAAAGCTCATTTCGCCTTTCAGCACGCTCCACGCCTGCGGCAGTTCGTCGATCCGCACCTTGCGGATGAAACGGCCGATCCGGGTGATGCGAGGATCGTCCTTTTCCGCCCAGACCGCCTTGCCGGCGACCTCGGCATCCTGGCGCATCGAGCGCAGCTTGATGATGTCGAAGCCGACATTGTAAAGGCCGACGCGCCGCTGACGGTAGAAGGCCGGGCCCTTGCTCTCGAACTTGATCGCGATCGCCGTGGCGATGATCAGCGGGCCGGTGAAGACCAGCAGGATCAGGCTGGCGGCGATATCGAACAGCCGCTTGAAAACCCCGGACAGCATCCGGCCCGACGAAAAGCCGTCGGAAAAGATCAGCCACGACGGATTGACGCTATCGAGATCGACCCGGCCCGTCTCGCGTTCCAGGAAGGTCGAGATTTCGTTGACGTGGACGCCCGTCGTCTTGATTCGCAGCAGATCCTTGAGCGGCAGCGCGTTGCGGCGTTCCTCGAGCGCGAGCACGACTTCGCTGGCGTTGAGCAGCACGACATGATCGGCGAGGTTGTAGATCGCGTCGCGCGCGATCGCCTCGGGAATCACGCGATTGGCTTCGCTCATCGAGACATAGCCGACGACGACGAAGGCAGCGCCGGGAGTCTGCGCCAGCATCTTCAGCCGCTGCGCGCGCAAGCCCGCACCGAGCACGACGATCCGGCGCTTGAACGCCTGGCTGCCGAGCGTCTTTCCGAGCAGGATCCGCAAGGCGATCAGACCGACGATGGCGAAGCCCATCGCGTAGAGGAGGTTCGAACGCCAGAAGGTCAGATCGGGGACGAGAAAGAAGATGACGCTCTGGAAGATCACGCCGAGCGATACAGCGACGATCAGCCGCGCCGTCGCAAAGCGCAAGGATTGCAGCGCGCCGGGTCCGTAGACGCCGACCGCGATCATCGCCAGTTCGAGCGAGAGCGCAAAGCTCACCAGCTGCGGCAGGCGCCCGAGTACGGGCTCGACGGCCATACCGATCTGGCCGGCGCGCACCACCCATCCGGCTTCGGCCGCGATCATCAGCATGACAAGGTCGAGCAGGCCGAGCAGCAGCACGGCATTCGGCACATAATGCTTGAACAGCCTGATCATCGCCGCAGCCTTAAGCCCAAGGTGTAAACATTTCCGACACGCACGAGCGATGTCGCAAATATTGACAAAGAAAGATTGAACGCCACACGCGATCGTTCGTTCGATGCTGGCCTAGCCCCGATCTCCGGCTAAGGCACTTCCGCAACCTGGAGCACGCCGATGTCGTCCGTCACGCCTGTCATTCCCGTGATCCTCTCCGGCGGTTCCGGCACCCGGCTCTGGCCGATGTCGCGGCCCGAACTGCCCAAACAGATGCTGGCGCTGACTGCCGAGGAGACGATGCTCCAGCTGACCGCGCGACGGACCAGCGGCCATGCCCGCTTCGGCGCGCCGATCGTGGTCGCCAATGCCTATCATGCCGATCTGGTCGAAGCGCAGCTCGGCGCGGTCGAGGCGCATGCCCAGGCGCTGATTCTCGAGCCGATGGGGCGCAACACGGCGCCGGCGATCGCGCTGGCGGCAATTGCCGCGGGCAGCGGCCCGGCCCCGCTGCTGGTGATGCCGTCCGATCATGTGATCGACGACGTGCCCGCCTTTCATGCCGCGATCGAGCGGGCGTTGCCGATGGTCCGCGCGGGCTGGCTCGTCACCTTCGGGATCGATCCCCACGCGCCCGAGACCGGCTATGGCTGGATCAAGGTGGGCGAAGAAATCGATCCCGGCGTCCACAAGGTGTCGCACTTCGTCGAAAAGCCGCCGCTTGACCGCGCCGAGGCGATGCTGGCGGCGGGCGATCACTATTGGAATGGCGGCATCTTTCTGTTTCGCGCCGATATCTATCTGGCGGCGCTCGCCGCGCACGCCCCGGCGATGCTGGTCGCGACCGAACAGGCAATGGCGCGCGCCGAACGCACCGGAATCCGCATCCATCCCGATGCCGAATCGTTCGCGAATTCGCCGGCCGATTCGATCGATTATGCGGTGATGGAAAAGGCCGATCGGGTCGCCGTCGTCCCGGTCAGCATGGGCTGGAGCGATGTCGGCAGCTGGGATGCGCTCCACGCGCTCAGCGATTGCGACGGCCATGGCAATAGCTGCAAGGGCGATGTCGTCGCCGTCGATACCGTCGATTGCCTGGTGCGCAGCGACGGGCTGCGAATCGCGATGGTCGGCGTATCGGACCTGATCGTGGTGGCGAGTGGGAACGACGTCCTGATCGTGCCGCGCGGCCGATCGCAGGAGGTGAAGAAGCTGCTCGATGCGATGAAGGGCTGAGTAGCGGCCGGGCGCCCGGTCCTGCGATCGGCTTCGACAGGGGCCGCAGGTTCGATTAACGGTCGTCTTGGCAGTCCTGCCCGCCATGGAGAAAGCGATGCGCCCGATCACGAAGCTGTTCGTCCCCGTTCTGATCGCCGGCTTCGCCAGCGTCCCCGCCCCCGCCCAGGACAAGAAGCCGAGCGACGTCGAACGCGCGGCGACTTCGCCGCTGCGCGACACCCGGATCAAGGATGACAAGATTCCCGACATCCTGCTGCTCGCGGCATCGGCCCCCTATTCATCGATCGGCATGCGCAATTGCCGAGCGATTGCCGACGAGATCGACAAGCTCGATGCAGCGCTCGGCCCCGATGTCGATGCCCCGGCCAAGGAAAAGGGCGAAGGCGCAGCGATCGCCGCGGCCGCCGCGCGCGCGGCCGTCTCGACGCTGATTCCCGGCCTCGGAATCGTTCGCGTCATCACCGGCGCCGATAAGGCGCAGCGCCGCGTCGAGGCGGCGGTCTATGCCGGATCGGTGCGGCGGGGTTATCTGAAGGGGCTGGGCCTGTCGAAGCGGTGCAAGCCGCCTGCCGCCCCGCTCGCTGCGGCGGTAGCCGATACGCCCGAATTGCCGCCCGTCGAGGACAAGAAATAGGCGCGACACCCGGTCCGATCGAACCAAGGGCTCGTCGAGTCATCGGGCGATCGTTACGGGCGTTGCCGCCCGCGACGCTCGCCCTTGCGCTCCTGCCGCCGCGATTTCGCGATGGCGGCAGCGGCGCGGCGCTTGCCCTCGGCGGTTTCGCTGAATTTGACTTCGTCGAGGACCATCGCGTCGCCGAGCTTCTCGTCGAAGCCGAGCAACGCCAGGCTCTCGGCGAAGTGGCGCGGCAGGTCGGCGGTGACGTCGATCTGCCCGCCATCGGGATGGTCGATGCGGATGCGACGGGCGTGGAGATGCATCTTGCGACTGACGCCACCGGTGAGGAACGACGCCGCGCCGCCATATTTGCCGTCGCCGACGATCGGGTGGCCGATCGCGTTCATGTGGACGCGCAGCTGGTGCGTGCGCCCGGTAAAGGGTTGCAGTTCAACCCAGGCGGCACGGTTGCCGGCGCGCTCGATCACGCGGTAGCGGGTACGCGCGGGAGAGCCGTTTTCCTCATCGACATGCATCTTCTCGCCGCCCGAGCCCGGCTGCTTGCCGATCGGCAGTTCGATCATCCCGTCGAAGATATCGGGCACGCCGACGATCAGCGCCCAATAGACTTTGCGCGCGGTGCGGCTCGAAAAGGCCTTGGCGAAATGCCCCGCCGCGCGGGCGTTGCGCGCGACCAGCAGCGCGCCAGACGTGTCCTTGTCGAGCCGGTGGACGAGCTTGGGCCGCCCCTCGCTCTCGAAGCTCAGCCCGTCGAGCAGGCCGTCGACATGCTCGGTGGTCTTGGTCCCGCCTTGCGTCGCGAGGCCGGGCGGCTTGTTGATGACGATCGCCTGCGAATCCTTGTGGATGACGAGTTCCTGGATGAACGATTCCTCGTCTGCGGTCAGCGGGGTGCGGTCGCGCGTCTTGGGCCTGGGCGCATCGGCATGAACCGGCTCGGCGGGCGGCACACGCAGCACCTGGCCCGCCACCAGCCGGTCGCCCGGCGTCGCGCGCGCACCATCGACGCGCAGTTGCCCGGTGCGCGCCCATTTGGCGACGGTGGTGAAGCTCGTCCCCTCCAGATGCCGCTTGAACCAGCGGTCGAGCCGGATGCCGTCGTCGTCGGCGCCGACGGTGAACTGGCGGACGTCGCCGCTCATGCCAGCGCCCGCACGACCGACAGGCCGGCAAACAGCGCGACGATCGATCCGATCGTCGAGGCGAGAACATACACCAGTGCCGGCGTCAGCGCGCCGCGCTCGATCATCGCGACCACGTCGAGCGAGAAGCTCGAAAAGGTGGTGAAGCCGCCCAGCACGCCGATCGCGGCGAACAGGCGGAGATTTTCGCCTGGCATCGACGCGCGCGCGAGCGTCCCGATCAACAGCCCCATCAGCAGACCGCCGACGAGATTGACCGTCAACGTGCCCCAGGGGTAGCCGCTGCCGAGCCAATGGGTCATCAATCGACCGGCGAGTAGGCGCGCTGCCGAGCCGATGGCGCCGCCGAGCATGACAAGAAAGAGGGAAATCATCGCCGCGCGTTAGCGCGAATGACCGACAAAGAGAACCCGCGCCGCGACCGGCGCCTTATTTGCCGGTATTGACCACCAGATCGACATCGGTGCCGCCATCGCCCCGCGCATTCAAAAACACGGCATAGGCGGCATCGCCGCGCGTGCCGGCCAGGACATGCTCGTCGCCATCGGCCTCGTGTTCGCCCGAATAGCCGGCATTGGTCGCGCGGGTATAATACCAGTCGATCACCGTCTGGAGCGGGGCGCCGCTGGCGAAGCTGACGATTCGGAGCGCGCAGTTGCCGCCTTCGTTGCCGGCTGCCTCGGTGACGCGCGCATCGGGATAGAGCGGCAGATCGGCGGGCAGGCGCAGCGCCCAGCGCGTGGAATATTGCACATTCGCAGCGCAGGCACGCGTGCGCCCGCTCGCTTGGCGCGCGGCAAGCGCGCCGAGCGTCATCGATTCCTGCTTTGCCGCACATTGCGGGCAAGCGCCCTTTGCCGCGGGGGCAGTCTTGGTCGGCATATTGTCCTGCGCGGGGCCGGTCAGCGCTTTGCCTGCCGACTCGGGCGGCACCGGCGCGGCATAGGGCTGCGACGGCGGGCGAATCGCATCGGCGTTAGCCTGGCCTGCCAAGGCGGGATCGACCATGATCTGATCGTGCAGTGCGCTCATCAGCGCCGGATCGCGGCTGTTTCCCGCGCTGTTGCCGTCGGCGAGTTCGGCATCGAGCGAATCGAGATTGCGATCGGCATCATTGCCCTGCCCACACGCGGCCAGCGCGGCCGGCAACAACAAGGCGATGAAGACCCGAAGGCCACTGCGAACCATGCCAGACGCTCCTGAATATGGCGAACAGCGATGCACCATTGGCGGTTAAGAAAGCGTTGGCCCTGACCGCGCGCGACCGATCGCCAAACGCAAGGTGCTTGACATGGGTAATACAGTTCCCCATCTTCGCTCCATGCTCAACATCCTCTCGATTCTCGTCGGTATCGTGGCGCTTGTGGTCGGCTTGGTCGGCCTCGTCCCGTTGCTCGGTTGGCTCAACTGGCTGGCGCTGCCGATGGCCGTGGTCGGGACCGCGCTTGGGGTTCTTTCCGGCCAGAAAACGGGCCGCAACCTCAATATCCTCGTCATCCTGTTCGGCGGCGTCCGCCTGTTCCTCGGCGGCGGCATTCTCTGAAGCTTTTCGCAGCGGACATGGCAAAGGGCCCGACATCGCTGCCGGGCCCCTGCTGTAGATGGACTAGCGCCGATACTTAGCGGCAGGTGACCTGGCCGCGCTCGATCGACCGGCCGAGCAGTGCACCAGCGGCGCCGCCCAGCAACGTGCCCAGCGTCCGCGACCCGCCGCCGGCAATCGAATTGCCGAGCAGACCACCACCGATACCGCCGATGATCAGGCCGGTCGTGCCATCCGAACGACGGCAATAATAGCGGCCATTGTTGCCGCGATAGATGCGGTCGTTCCGGGTCAGCCGGCGCGGTTTGTAATAACGGCCGTCGCGATAGTAGCGCTCGGGATCATAGGCGCGCTGGCCCGGCTCGAGGCGATTATGATCGTAGCGCCGATAGTCACGCGAGCTGCGTACGGTCTGGCGGCGATCCTGGCGGGCGTCGCGTACGTCCTTGCGGTATTCGCGGTTCGCCTGGCGCACCTCGCGCGGGTTGTCGGCCTGGCGTACGGCCTTGTTTCGATCACGGGCAGCTTCGCGCAGATCCTGTCGATATTCGCGATTGGCGTGTTGGGGGTTCTGCGCAGCTGCCGGGATCGCCGGCATGGCGACCGCCGCCAGTATTGCGGCAATAAACATGGATTTCATGGGTGAAGTTCCTTTATTATGCTCTTCACTGCTATCAACGGTTCACGCCCGTCAGAGGTTGCGTGAACTGAAAACTACCATCGGTTCATGGCGCTGACAGTATTGCGAACAGCATCGGAAGTACGACAATGGCGGCGGCGCTTGAGCATTTCGCCCATCTACGCAAAAGGGGCGCGAATCGTCGCGCCCCTTGCTATGTCAGTGACGACGGTTAGCGGCAGCGCTTCTTGGCCGTCATCGAGCGGTCGATCGCGCGGCCGCCGAGCGCGCCACCGACGCCGCCGAGAATCGTTCCGAGCGCGCCGCCATGATCGATCGAATTGCCGATCACCGCGCCACCGACTCCGCCGACGATCAAGCCGGTGGTGCCATCCGAGTGGCGGCAATAGGTCTTGCCGTTTCGCTGGTAGACGCGCGGCTTGTAATGCTTCTTCTTGGCTTCCGCCTGGGTGGGGAAGCTGGTCATGCCGGCCGGGACGACCAGCGACAGGGCACAGGCGGCCATCAAAAATTTGCGCATCACTATTTCCTTCGCTTGAAAAACTCGTGGTCGTAACGCCCCTGAATGCTATCCGGTTTCATGAACCTGAAACAACCATCGGTTCATCTCGCGCCGTGGCGCCGGCCGGATCGGCGGCGCCGTGCAAATCGATCAACGATATCCACGTTATTCACAGGCACGACGCGGCGATTTGGGGTTGGCGCGACTCGCGAATAGTGACAGCATCATGACTGTAAGCAGCGGATTGGAAGGCGGGAAACCGGTTGAAGATCAGATGCTTAGGCAGGGATTTCACGTCGGTGCCGCAAGGAAACCACGCTGAGATCCAGGCGGGATGTCGATCCCGCCGGTCATGAAGGCACGGCGCAAGTCGCTTCTTCATCGATCGGGGTCGAGCCGGCATCCGACGCAGCGTCCGGCACCGCAAGGGAAAGGGCGCGGCGGGTTGATCGGAACCCGATGGCGACGCTGCCGCAAGGCGCGAAGCGAGACGGCGAAGGCAACCGAAAAGCGACGCCGAATGCCCCCCGCGGCACGAGGCCGAGCATGCCGCCGAAACCAGAAGGCGCGGGTGGACCGAAAGGAACGCCAAGCGGATCGAAGTCCGGCGACCGGGGGTCGGCAGCAATGCCGGCCCCCATTTTCGTTGGGCGCTCTTCGTCGCTGCGGTGACGATCGACCCGTGGCATTGCCGGCGTTGCACCGCTATCGCTCGGCGATGGTGCCGACCTCCCTCTCGACCCTGCCGACCGCGTTGGCGCCGATACTCGATCTGGCCGGGCTGGCGGTGTTCGCCGCCTCGGGCGCGCTGGCAGCGGCCAAGCGCGGGCAGACCATCGTCACGCTCAGCTTTTTCGCGCTGATCACCGGCGTCGGCGGGGGGACGGTGCGCGATCTGATGATCGGCGCGCCGGTCTTCTGGGTCAATGACAGCCGCGCCGCCGCCGTCTGCCTGATCACCGCGATGCTGATCTGGATCACGCCCGAGCGCTGGTGGCAGGGGCGCGCGCTTGCGTGGTTCGATGCGGTCGGGCTCGCGGCCTATGCCGTGTTCGGCGCCGCCAAGGCGTTGTCCTATGGCGTTCCCCCGGTGCCGGCGATGGTGATGGGGGTGATCAGCGCTTGCGCCGGCGGCATCATCCGCGATGTGCTCGCCGGCGAGCCCTCGATCATCATGCGCCCCGAAATCTACGTCACCGCAGCCGCGCTGGCCGCCGCGCTCCATGTCGGGCTGATCGGGCTCGGCATCCCGGTCGCCCTCGCGGCGACGATCGCCGCGCTCGCGGGCTTTGCGCTCAGGGCGGCAGCGATCGGCTGGAACCTCTCGCTCCCCGCCTATCGCCAGCGCCGCTAGACCCGGACGATGCCGACCTCGCTGAACGGACGCGGCTCGATCGGCGGGATCACCGAATCGTTGAGCTCGCATTGCCAGAAGCCGACATCCACCCACCGCCCCTGCTTGTAGCCGATTTCGCGATAGACCCCGGCGCGACGAAATCCGACCGATTCGTGAAGCGAGATCGAGGCATCATTGGGTAGCGAGATCACCCCGATCGCCTGGGTGAAGCCCTGCGCGCGCAGCGTATCGATCAGCGCATCGTAAAGCAGCCGGCCAGTGCCCTGGCCGTGCACCGATCCCGACAGATAGATCGACGTCTCGACGACATAGCGATAGGCCGGTCGATCGCGGAACTGGCCGGCATAGGCATAGCCGAGCACCCCGCCGCCATCGGGATCGCCATTGGTCGCGACGAGCCACGGATAGAAGCCGTCCGACGCCGTCATCCGCGTGCGCATCTGGCGCGTATCGGGCGGATCATTCTCGAACGACACCGTGCCGCTCAGCACATAGGGCGCATAAATGGCGGCGATGGCGGCGGCATCGTCGGGCGTGGCGCGGCGGATCGCGATCACAGGCCGAGCCGCGCGATCACGAGGTCCATCAGCCGGACATCGGCCCGGCTCGGCGTGGCGGCACCCAGCCCTGCGCATTCGAGGCACCGCGCCTGAACGGCGGCGCCGGTCGCGAGCCGGCGCGCATCGCCGAGCGCCTGCGCGAAGACGTCGCGCCGTTCGGCGGCGACCCGCGAAAACACGTCATGCGCCTGATCGCTCTCCTCGTCATCGTCGCGCCGCATGAAATCGCCGATCAGCTGGACGAACCAGCCGGGCTTCTTCTCGAGATATTCGGCATGGACCTTGGTCGGGTCCAGCCCCGCGCGCCGGGCGGTTTCGGCAATCGCGTCCTTGAGAGTACCGAAACGGTCGACCAGCCCGATCTGACGGGCGGTGCCGCCATCCCAGACCCGGCCCTGGGCGATCTCGTCGACCCGCTGCGGAGTCAGCTTGCGGGCGGCCGCGACGCGATCGATGAACTCGCGATAGCCGTGCTCGATGCCGGCCTGGAGAATCGCGTCGACTTCGGGGTTGGTGCCGCCGAACACATCGGGCTGGCCGCTGAGCGGGGCGGTCTTGACGCCATCGGTGGTGATACCGATTTTCTTGAGGCTGTTCTCGAAGGTCGGGATGATGCCGAAAATGCCGATCGATCCGGTGATCGTGTTCGGCTCGGCAAAGATCGTGTCACCCGCCGTCGCCACCCAATAGCCGCCGCTCGCCGCGACCGATCCCATCGAGACGACGATCGGCAGCTTCTGCGCCTTGGCCTCGAGGATCGCGCGGCGGATCGTCTCCGATGCCAGCGCCGATCCACCCGGCGAATCGATCCGGACGACGAGGCCCTTCAGCTTCTTCTCGGCCAGCCCGTCGAGCACCAGCTTGGCGATCGTGTCGCCGCCAGCGGTGCCGGGATTGGCCTTGCCGTCGACGATATCGCCGGCCACCGTGACGACGCCGATCGCATCGCCGCCGGTTTGCAGCGGGTTGGCGGCGAGATAATCGTCATAGTGAATCGTATTGAAGCTGCCGACCGGCTTCCCCGATGGCGCGCCCGCCAGTTCGGCGACGCGCTGGTTGAAATCGGTGCGGCTGCCGAGCTTGTCGATCAGCCCCGCCGACAGATTGGCCTTGGCGATATCGCCGTTGGTCGCCCCGACCAGCGCCGCCGGGGTGGCGAGGAAGGCCGCCGTCTGCGCCTTGGGCCGGGCCTTGCCGACTGCCTGTTGCCAGTCTTCCTTGAGCGATCCGTAGAGCGCCAGGCTCGCTTCGCGCGCCTCGGGCGATTGATCGGTGCGGGTATAGGGCTCGACGAAGGATTTGAACTTGCCGACCCGGTAGACATGAACGTTGACGCCGAGCTTGTCGATCAGCCCCTTGTAATAGAGCTGCGACCCGCCCGATCCCATGAACAGGGTGCCGCCCATCGGATCCATCCAGATCTCGCTGGCATTGGCGGCGAGCCGGTAGGCCGAGTCGGTGTAGCTCGTGGCATAGGACAGCACTGGCTTGCCCGCTGCCCGCACCCGGCCGAGCGCCGAGGCGACTTCGCTCACCGCCGCCGGATAGCCACCGCCGAAGCCATCGAGATCGAGCACCACCGCCTTGACGCGCTTGTCGTCGCGCGCGGCATCGATCGCGCGGACCAGATCGCGCAGCCGATATTCCCGCGGCCGGTTGGCGCCGCCGAAATCGAAGGTCTGGGCCTCGGCGGGCTGCTCGACGATGCTGCCGTCGAGTGCCAGCAACAGCGCGCCATCCTTGATCGCGGTGGGGTTTGGCCGCGCCGACAGGGCCGCGAACAGCGCGCCGAAGAAAAGCAGCATCGCGATCAGCACCAGGGCATCCTTGATCCCGACCAGCAGCTTCCAGGCGCCACGCAATAATTTCACGATTTCTTCTCCCGCACGATGCCAAACGGCATCGTCAACGTTGCTCTACCCTCTAGTGTCTGGTTTCAGCAATACGCCTTATCGACCCGATGCGGTCGATCCGGGTGCGGCCCGGTGACGGCGGCCTCGGTCCGGTCTAGGGGAGCGCACATGGCGATAATCGCTCCTCCCCGGCCGCTTGCCGTCCGTGCGCCCGCGAGCGCCGTCGCCGAACTGCGCGCGCTGCTGCGGCTGGCCGGACCGCTGGTTGGCGCCAATCTGGTGCAGATGGCGGTCTATGCGGTCGACGTGATCTTCGTCGCGCGGCTGAGCCCGGTCGATTTCGCCGCCGCGACGCTTGGTGTCTTCCTTTACAGTCTGCTGCTCTGGGCGCTGATCGGCCTGACCACCGCCTGCGCCCCGATCATTGCGGCCGAACTGGGCAGCCGCGCGCACGCGGTGCGCGAAGTCAGGCGGTCGTTCCGAATGGCGCTGTGGCTGGCGGTAATCGTCGCGCTGCCTTGCATGGCAATCCTCGCCCAGGGCGAAACCCTGCTCCGTCTCGCTGGCCAGGACCCGCTCGTCGCCAGGCGAGCGGGCAGCTTCCTGGACATATTGCTGCTGTCGCTGATTCCGAGCGTTGCCGCCGGGGTGATGCGTACCGTCGCGGCCGCGCTCGGCCGACCCGGCTGGGCGCTGGCGGTGACGCTGATGGCGTTGCTGCTCGGAATCCTCGGCAATTGGGCGCTGGTCTTCGGACATGCCGGGTTTCCCGCGCTCGGGCTCGAAGGATCGGCGCTGGCAAGCCTCGCGACGACGCTTGCCATGGTCCTGGCCTTTGCGATGATCCTGATGCTCGATCCCAGGCTGCGCCGCTATCGCCTGTTCGGGCGCTGGTGGCGCCCCGAATGGCCGCGCCTGATCGAGATTCTGCGGCTCGGCGCGCCCATCGCCGCCGGCTTCACGCTCGAAGGCGCGCTGTTCGGCGGCGCAGCGGTGCTGATGGGGCTGATCAGCGTGACCGCCGTCGCCGCGCATGCCGTGGCGCTCAACATCGCTGCGATCGCGTTCCAGATTCCGCTCGGGATCGGCCAAGCCGCCACGATCCGCGTCGGCATGGCCTATGGCGCGCGTGACGCCCGCTGGATCGCCCGCGCCGGCTGGACCGCGATCGCGCTGGGCACCGGCGTGATGGCGCTGACCGCCGGTGCGATCTGGTTCGTGCCGAGCCTGTTCGTGTCGGCCTATCTCGATCTCGACGCCCCCGCCAATGCCCGGACGGTGCCGCTGGCGCTGCGCTATCTCGTGATCGCCGCGATGTTCCAGCTGTTCGATGGCGCCCAGGTGGTGCTCGCGGGCGCGCTTCGCGGCCTCCAGGATACGCGCGCGCCAATGGTCATCGCGGGCTTCGGCTATTGGGGGATCGGCTTCGTCACCGCCTGCCTGCTGGGGTTCGGGCTGGGGTGGCAGGGTGTCGGAATCTGGACCGGCCTCGCGGCCGGCTTGATGGCGGTTTCGATCATGCTCGGCTGGCGGTGGAGTCATCGAACCCGGCTGGGCCTCGTCCCGACCGAAATGGTCCGTTCCGCGACCCAGGCGCCTTGACGAATCGACGCTTCGACCACATATGCGTCTTGCTGGCACTCGCCTAGAGTGAGTGCTAACGACTATTCAACTCATACCTTATGGAAAGGATCGAACGCATGAACTTTCGTCCCTTGCACGATCGCGTTCTCGTTCGCCGCGTCGAAGCCGAAGAAAAAACGGCCGGCGGCATCATCATCCCCGAGACCGCCAAGGAAAAGCCGCAGGAAGGCGAAGTCGTCTCCGTCGGCACCGGCACGCGTGCCGATGACGGCAAGGTCACGCCGCTCGACGTCAAGGCCGGCGACAAGATCCTGTTCGGCAAATGGTCGGGCACCGAGGTCAAGGTTGGCGGCGAAGATCTGCTGATCATGAAGGAAAGCGACATTCTGGGGATTGTTGGCTGACTTCAGCCGATACCCGCAACTTCCGCAACTTCACAATTTGAAAGGGTAGCCACATGGCAGCCAAGGACGTAAAATTCAGCCGCGACGCGCGCGAACGCATTCTGCGCGGCGTCGATATTCTCGCCGATGCCGTCAAGGTCACGCTGGGGCCAAAGGGCCGCAACGTCGTGATCGACAAGAGCTTCGGTGCCCCGCGCATCACCAAGGACGGCGTCACCGTCGCCAAGGAAATCGAACTCAAGGACAAGTTCGAGAACATGGGCGCGCAGATGCTGCGCGAGGTCGCGTCGAAGACCAACGACGTCGCCGGTGACGGCACCACCACCGCGACCGTGCTCGCCCAGGCGATCGTTCGTGAGGGCATGAAGTCGGTTGCGGCCGGCATGAACCCGATGGACCTCAAGCGCGGCATCGACCTCGCGGTCATCGAAGTCGTCAAGGACCTCAAGGCGCGCTCCAAGCCCGTCTCGGGCACCAAGGAAATCGCCCAGGTCGGCATCATCTCGGCCAATGGCGACACCGTGGTCGGCGAGAAGATTGCTGAAGCGATGGAAAAGGTCGGCAAGGAAGGCGTGATCACCGTCGAGGAAGCCAAGGGCCTCGAATTCGAGCTCGATGTCGTCGAAGGCATGCAGTTCGACCGCGGCTATCTGTCGCCTTACTTCATCACCAACCCTGAGAAGATGTCGGTCGAGCTGCTCGATCCGTACATCCTGATCCACGAGAAGAAGCTGTCGAACCTGCAGGCGATGCTGCCGATCCTGGAAGCTGTCGTTCAGTCGGGCCGGCCGCTGCTGATCATCGCCGAGGACATCGAGGGCGAGGCGCTCGCCACGCTCGTCGTCAACAAGCTGCGCGGTGGCCTGAAGGTCGCAGCCGTCAAGGCGCCGGGCTTCGGCGATCGTCGGAAAGCAATGCTCGAGGACATCGCGATCCTGACCAAGGGCGAGATGATCTCCGAAGACCTCGGCATCAAGCTCGAGTCGGTGACCGTCGGCATGCTCGGCACCGCCAAGCGCGTCACGATCGACAAGGACAACACCATCATCGTCGATGGTGCCGGTGACCATGATGCGATCAAGGCACGCACCGATGCGATCCGGAGCCAGATCGAGAATACCACGTCCGATTACGACAAGGAAAAGCTGCAGGAGCGTCTCGCCAAGCTGGCCGGCGGTGTTGCGGTGATCAAGGTCGGCGGGTCGACCGAGGTTGAGGTCAAGGAGCGCAAGGACCGCGTCGACGATGCGCTGCACGCCACCCGCGCAGCCGTCGAAGAAGGCATCGTCCCCGGCGGCGGTACCGCACTTCTCTATGCCACCAAGGCGTTGGCCGGCATGAAGGGCGCGAACGACGACCAGACGCGTGGCATCGATATCGTCCGCAAGGCGCTCGAGGCGCCGCTGCGCCAGATCGCCCAGAACGCTGGTGTCGATGGCGCGGTTGTCGCTGGCAACCTGCTGCGTGAAAACGACGAGACCCGTGGTTTCAACGCGCAGACCGACCAGTATGAGAACCTCGTCGAGAGCGGCGTGATCGACCCGACCAAGGTCGTCCGCACCGCGCTGCAGGATGCAGCCTCGGTCTCGGGCCTGCTCATCACCACCGAAGCGGCGGTGAGCGAGCTTCCCGAAGACAAGCCCGCCATGCCCATGGGCGGCGGCGGCATGGGCGGCATGGGCGGCATGGACTTCTGATTTCGGACCGGCGCAGCGAAAGCTGCGCCGGGCACGCAATCAAAATGGCCGGCAGGTCGGCATCGCCGAACCCGGCCGACCGGCGGCAGCCCTGCTGGCGCCGAGCCTACCAACCCACCAAAGGGGCCGGCGGAGCGATCCGCCGGTCCTTTTGCGTCATCGCTCGGCTAGCGCGGCGGCCCCTGCGGCGGCGGCCCCGCGCCAATGCCGCCTGGCGGCGAGCCGGGGCCCTGACCGGGGCGATTGGCGCCCGTCCGGTTCTGATCGCCCTGTCGCCGGTCGCCGCCGTTGGCGTTGCGCCCGATTCCCTCGCGGCGGCTGAACCCTGGCGGTTCGGCGCGGCGCTCGATCGCGCCGCGCAACTGGGGGCTGAGCATCACCGGCGGCAACGCCGGCCTGCCGCGGCTGGGGAAGAAGATTGCCTGTCCCACGGTCCGAAGTGGGGTCACCGTTCCTGAGCCGGCGACATCAATGCCGCCGGTCGCGGTCTCGCCCTCCCCCTCGCCCTCGCCCGGATCGGACAGGATGATCAACGTGGCGGTCGCTGCCGCAGCGTCGGTGGCGGTGATGCTCGGGTCGATCCGGCGGTAATAGGCAAGCGCTTCGGGACCGATGACGCCGGTGACGACCGTCCCGCGAATGCCGACGACCGCCGCCGGGGTGATGATCGCCTTCTGGCCGGGAAAGCCGTGAGTCGGCTTGCCCGAAGCGAAGCGAAACGCCCCCTTGACGAAGTTGAGCGACATCCGGCTGGCGTTACGCGTCGAATCGAACACGAAATCGTCGATTTCGACCTGCGCATCGGCCCCGATGCTGAACAGGGTGTCGTCGATCAGGCGAACCCCCGCCGCCGCTTTCGGCCCGGTGGTGATGACGTCGCGCTGGTGCACGGGCGCCTTCATCGCTGCTTTGACAGGCGTCGCTGGTGGCGTCGCGATCGTGGCGTCGTTGCGCACCGCCACGATGCTGCCAACCGTTTCGGGTGGCGCGGCCGCGAGGCACATCGGGGCGACGACCACAATTCCCAAGCGGAGACGAAGGCCCGACCCTGTCATCGCGACAGGCTAGCCAACGCGCGCTGGAAGCGTCAACCGGGCCCGCGCCAAGAAGCGCCTTTTGCTTTTGGCGGTGGCTGCGCTATCCGCAGGCAATGATCCGGCTGGCCATCTTCGATTGCGACGGGACGCTGGTCGACAGCCAGCACAATATCTGCCGTGCCGTCGAGGAAGCCTTTGGCGCGGCGCGGCTCGAACCGCCCCCGCGCAACGCCATTCGCCGCATCGTCGGCTTGAGCCTCGTCGAAGCGATGCGGATCCTGCTGCCCGATGCCGATCCAGCGCAGCATCTGCTGCTCGCCGACGATTACAAGGCCGCGTTCTTCCGCCTGCGCAGTAGCGGCGCGATGGCCGAAGAGCCGCTCTATGAGGGAATTGTCGACGCCCTCGACGCCCTTGCCGCCACCGGCTGGCGCTTCGGCGTCGCCACCGGCAAGTCCGATCGCGGCCTGACCCATATCCTCGCCCATCATCGCATCGCCGATCGTTTCGTGACGTTGCAAACCGCCGATCGCCATCCCTCGAAGCCGCACCCGTCGATGATCGAGCTAGCGATGGCCGAGGCGGGCGCGCTGCCGGCCGGCACGGTGATGATCGGCGACACCAGCTACGACATGGCGATGGCTCGCGCCGCCGGGGTCCATGCGGTCGGGGTCGCTTGGGGCTATCATCCGGCCGACGAACTGATCGACGCCGGCGCGCACATCGTCATCGACCAGGTCGACGCCCTGCCCGCGGCACTGGAGGCGCGATGAGCGATCCCGACACCACCGCGCGCAACCGCTATTTCCTGATGACCGGCGCGAGACTTTGCGGGGCGGCGGGCGCGGTGTTCGGCGTGCTGCTGCTCGGGCGCGCGCAGACGCTCGATCTCAAGATTCTCGGTGCGGCGATCGTCGTTTCGGCGCTGGTCGTGATGGCGCTGCTGCCGCGCGCGCTCGCCCAGCGCTGGCGGACGCCGCCCGAACCGTGAAACGCTTCTGGAAACGGGTGAGCGTCATCGCAGCGCCCGATGGTCATGCGATCGCGCTCGATGACCGGCCGGTGCGCACCCCCGGCCGGCTGCCGCTCGTGCTGCCCGGTCACGCGCTTGCCGAGGCGGTCGCCGACGAGTGGCGCGGCGTCACCGACACGATCGATCCGCGCGCGATGCCGCTGACGGGCCTCGCCAATGTCGCGATCGAGCGGATCGCGGCTGATCCCCTGCCCTTCGTCGCCAATCTCGCCGCCTATGCCGAGAGCGATCTGCTCTGCTACCGCGCCGAGGCGCCCGCCGCTTTGGTCGCGCGCCAAGCCGCCGCCTGGGACCCGCTGCTCGACTGGGCGCGGCGGCGCTATGACGTGCATATCGAGGTCGTGGCGGGCATCCGCCACCGCGCCCAGCCCGACCTGACGCTTGCGCGCCTGACCGAGGCGGTGGCGAGCCGTACGGCGTTCGAACTCGCAGGGCTTTCGCCGCTCGTCACGATCACCGGGTCGCTGATCGCCGCGCTCGCGCTGATCGAGGGGGCAGCCGATGCCGAGACGGTTTGGCAGGCCGCGCAGATCGACGAGGCGTGGCAGGTCGAGCAATGGGGCGATGACGATCTCGCGATTGCGACGCGTGCGGCGCACCGCGCCGATTTCGACGCGGGGGTGCGGCTATTGGCGTTGCTTGTCGAGACTTGAGGTCAGCGCCAGGACGTCGCGTTTCGGGTGATCAGCGGAAATTGTCGGCATAGGCCTGAAGCTTGAGCGTCCGATCGGGCGCGGAGATGACATGCGCGGTGATCGATTCGCGGGCGGCATAGGCCTGCGCCGCCTCGAGCGTCGGAAACGTCAGGCGAAGCTGGTCGCGCGTATCGCCCGAGCCGGCCCAGCCGGTGAGCGGATCGGGCCGCTTGGGCTCCGTCGGTTCATATTCGAGCACCCAGATTTGGGTGCGGGCGCGGCCCGATTGCATGGCATTTTTTGGGCGCTGATAGATGCGGGCGATCGTCATGACGCCTTCTTTACGTCGATTGGCGCCGCGATGCAGCAGTGTTTTTGGCATCGGCGTTCTTGGTACGCAGCGTCGCGCTCGCCTGCGCCGGATCGTCGGGCCAGGGATGGCGCGGATACCGCCCGCGCATCTCGCGCGCGACATCGGCCCAGCTGCCCGCCCAGAAACCGGGCAGATCGCGCGTCGTCTGGATCGGCCGCCCGGCGGGCGAGGTCAGGCTGAGCACCAGCGGCACGCGACCATCGGCGACCATCGGGTGCGCAGCGAGCCCGAACAGCGCCTGCGGCCGCAGCTCGACGGTCGGCCCGGCCTCGGCGGCATAGTCGATCGCGTGGCTCGACCCGGCGGGCGACCCGAAGCGCGGCGGCGCGAGGCGGTCGATCGCGCGCATCGCCTCCCAGCCGACAAGATTGCGAAGCGCGTCGGTGAGGGAGCCCGAATCGATCTGATCGAGCCGGCGCTTGCCTGCCAGCAGCGGCTCCAGCCACGCATCAGCACGGGCGAGCAACGCGGCATCGTCGAGCGCCACCTCGGGCGCGCCGTGCGCAGCGGCGAAGGCGGCACGTTGGCGCAGCGCGGTCGCCGTATCGGACCAGGCGAGCAGCGCCAGGCCGTGCGTCTGGAGGCCCGCGAGCAGCGCGGCACTGATCGCTTGCGGGTCCGCCCCCGAATCGGGACCCCCGCTCAGCCGGATCGCGCCGAGCCGGCGCCCGCGCTCGGTCTTCACGCCGCCGCTGGCGGGATCGAAGGTGACGCTGCGCCGCGTCTCGATCCGCGCGCCGAACAGCGCCTCGACCTGCGCCTGATCGATCGGCGCTGCCGAGAGGATGCGCGCGCCCGCCGCAAGCCCCTGCGTCTCGGCCACCGCGAGCCATTCATGGCGGGCAAGGCTCGACGCCGGATCGAGCCGGAAGCCGCGCCCGCCGACCGAGGCCCAGGCCGCGCCCGAGGCATCGCGGCGGCGCGCGACGCGATCCGGAAAGCCAAGGCTGATCGCGATCCCCGCCGCGTTGGACTCGGCGAGATGCGAGTCGGGGGCGGCCGGCGGCGGCGGCTTGCCCGCGAGCATGGTCCACCGCGCGGCCAGCTTGCGCGCGCTTTCGGCACGGCCGCCCCGCTCGCCATGCCAGCGCCGCAGCCGGGTTTCGAGATCGGCATCGGGCCCGCCCAGCCCGCGCTCGCCGAGCAGCACGGCGATATCGGCGGCTGTGCGCGCGAGACCGAGCTTGCCCGCCTCGATCAGCATATGGCCGAGCCGGGGCGGCATCGGCAGCGCGGCGATCGCGTCGCCATGCGCGGTCGGGCGGCCATCACCGTCGATCGCGCCGAGCGTGCGCAACCGCGCCCGCGCCTCGAGCACGGCGGCGTCGGGCGGCGGATCGATCCACGCGAGCGCACGCGGATCGGCCACCCCCCAGCGCGCGCAATCGAGCGTCAGCGCCGACAGATCGGCCTCCAATATCTCGGGCGGATCGAAGCGCGGTAGCCCCGCCGTCGCTGCTTCCTCCCATAGCCGATAGGCGACCCCCGCCGCCTGCCGCGCGGCGCGCCCGGCGCGCTGGGTGACGGCGGCCTGACTGGCGCGCTCGGTGACCAGCCGCGTCATCCCTGCCGCGCGATCATAGCGGGGGCGGCGCGCGAGCCCCGAATCGACGACGATTCGGATGCCGTCGAGTGTCAGACTGGTCTCGGCGATCGAGGTGGCGAGCACGAGCTTGCGGCGCCCCTCAGGATCGGGCGCGATCGCCGCGCGCTGCGCTGCCGGATCGAGGCCGCCATGGAGCCGGTGAAGGACGACCGCAGGGCCGAGATCGGCAAGCCGTTCGGCGACGCGCTCGATCTCGGCGACCCCGGGCAGAAAGGCGAGCACCCCGCCTTCTGCGTCTCGCAGCGCCTGGCGAATCGCCGCCGCGACCGACTCTTCGATCCGCGTCTCGGCGGCGCGGCCGAGATGACGGAGGGTGAGCATATGGCTTCGGCCTGCACTTTCGATCACGGGGGCCTGCTCGATTCCGGCCCCCATCAGCGCGGCAAAGCGCGCGCCGTCGAGCGTCGCCGACATCGCCACCAGCCGCAGATCGGGCCGCAGCCCCTGCGCATCGAGCGCGAGCGCGAGCCCGAAATCGCTGTCGAGGCTGCGTTCATGGACTTCGTCGAAGAGCACCGCCGAGACGCCCGTCAGCTCGGGATCGGTCTGGATGCGATTGACGAAGATCCCCTCGGTCATCACCGTGACGCGGGTCGCCGCCGATCGCCTGCTGTCCATCCGGGTCGCATAGCCGAAGGTCTGGCCGACCGGCTCGCCGGCATTGGCCGCCATCCGCTCGGCAGCGGCACGCGCGGCGAGACGCCGGGGCGACAGCAGCAGGACTTCGCCGCCGCACCAGCCTTCCCCGAGCAGCGCCGGCGCGACCGCCGTCGTCTTCCCGGCCCCCGGCGGCGCGACGAGCACGGCGTTGGGGCCGGCAAGCAACGCCGCGAGCAGATCGGGCAAGACAGCGTTGATGGGAAGCGGATCGGCCATGGCCCAGCTATCGGCCTGGTGGTGTTGGTGGCAAGGCATTGGTGGGGGGATGGAGACCGCGCGCCTTGTCCTGGCTTTCGAAGCGACGAACTGGAATGTTCGCTGGTAATGGCCATCAGTCGAATTCGAACCTCGCTCACGATGGAGATGAAGGAGTTGACCGCCCTCTGGTGGCGCTGTGGCCGAGCCGCAGAATGGGCCCGACAGCCTATTGTCATCGTAACTGAGTGGTAAGCAGCGCCAGGCTATCGCTGTGGGTGATGAGCGATTTGATGGGCGGCATTTGCTGAGCTTAATGATTTTGACAACTGGGTTGCCCGCTCGCCAATGGCGCGCTCCACCGACCCTGGAGGCGCTGCTCACCGGACCCAAACGGCACTGCCCGATCCGGCGCAGCCCGCTGGGTCGGGGCCAATGACCCAGACCGTCCAGCGAAGCGCCCGGACTGGCGCGGACCCTGCCTACATCATGCCCCCGCTTCAGCCGATTTTGATGCCGTTCATTCTGGCGTTCCTTTATGCTGCCTGCGTCGCCATTCTCGCTCGCGATCCCCTGATCGACTGGACCTCGGTAGCCTCATTGAAAAGCAAGGGCTTCCTATGCGCCATTGCGCTTGTTGCGCCCGTCATGTTGATCGGCAAAATGTCCTACAATCGTTGGTACGGGTTCGGCGAGTCAGTCACGGACATCGTCCGCACGTTTTTCCAGACGCGCGTCCGTCCCGGTTGGGGCCTCCCGTTCCTCACACCATTGCTGACCGCGGTTCTCGTCGGCACCGCGTACAATGTTTTCAAACAGCGCATGCTGCCATCGACCGGATATGGCTATGACGGATTTCTTGCGGGAATCGATCATAGCATCTTTGGTACCGATCCCTGGAAGCTGACCCACGCCCTGGTGCCAAGCGCCGAGGCCACCCGGCTCATCGATCTTGCTTATCACCCGTTCTTTTTTCCCATGACCATGGGAATTGCGATCTGCACATTCCTGCCGCTCAATTCCCGCCATCGTCTTCGTCACACCATGGCTTTTGCGATGCTGACAATTGTCCCGACCAGCCTTGTCGCGGCGTTGTTGCCGGCCGTCGGGCCCTGCTTCGACCTATTCTATCACGGCAATCAGCAGTTCGTCGAAATGACCAACACGCTGGCAGCCCAGCAGGCCACGCTGATCGCCCAAGGCCATCCGGGGCTCGAATCGCTCGCCGCTCAAGCAAAGCTACAGTCGCTTCTGGGGGCACCAAGCATCGCCGATGGGGGCGGGATCGCCGCACTGCCGTCGATGCATAACGCGCTATCGACCTTGTTCCTCTGCTTTTTGGTGGGGTTCAGCCGCCGTTGGCTCTGGGTAGCCCTGCCTTATGCGGCGCTCATTCTGTTCGGCTCGGTCCACCTCGGTTGGCACTATGCGATAGACGGTGTCGTTGGGATCGCGCTGGCATTCCTAATGTGGCGGATCGCCGGGCCGATCGCCGACGCAGGTCTTGCCCATTACCCGGTGCGGCGGGCGATCCGAAGCGGTCGTGCCGCCATCGGCTGGGGGGCCAAGCCGAGCTCTTGAGCGCGTTGCCACCGATCGCGCAAACGACAGCCGGCGGAAGCCTCATTCCTGAGAGATGGCGCACCGGAAACTGGGATACCGATCATTCGCCCGTTCGTGCGCCCGTGTCCTAGTATCACCTCGACTGGCGATGATATGCGGGCGGCAACATTTGTCCGATGGAGCCGCTGTTGACCGCGCACGATCATGCCGCCGATCCCGGCCACCATCACCACGATCACGCAGGCCATGGCAGCCACGCAGGCCACAGCCATGCCCCGGCGAATTTCGGGCGCGCCTTTGCGATCGGCATCGCGCTCAACATCGCTTTCGTCGCGGTCGAGGCGGGGTTCGGCTTCTGGACCCAGTCGGTCGCGCTGCTCGCCGATGCCGGCCACAATCTGTCCGACGTGCTCGGGCTGGCGATCGCCTGGGGTGGGATGGCGCTCGCGCGCGCGGCGCCGTCGAAGCGGTTCACCTATGGGTTGGGCGGCTCGACGATCCTCGCGGCGCTGCTCAACGCGCTGCTGCTGCTGGTCGCGCTCGGGGCGATCACCCTCGAAGCGGTCCAGCGGTTCGGCGAACCAGCGCCGGTGCCGGGGCCGACGATCGCGGCGGTCGCAGGCGTCGGCATCGTCATCAATCTCGCCACCGCGCTGCTGTTCGCGCGCGGGCGCGACGGCGACATCAATCTGCGCGGCGCCTATCTGCACATGGCCGGCGACGCGGCGGTATCGGCGGGGGTGCTGCTCGCCGGACTGGTAATCTGGCAGACCGGCATCGGCTGGATCGATCCGGCGATCAGCCTTGTGATCGTCGCGCTGATCTTCTGGCAGACCTGGGGACTGCTCCGCGAGGCGATCGAGATGTCGCTCGGCGCGGTGCCGCGCGGGCTCGACTATGACCGCATCGTCGCGGCGCTCGAAGGGCTCGAGGGGGTGCAGGCGGTGCACGATCTCCACATCTGGCCGATGAGCACCACCCAGCCGGTACTGACCACCCATCTGCTGATCCCGGCCGGGCATCCGGGCGACGGCTTTCTCGCCGCGGCGCAGGCGATGCTCCATGAGCGGTTCGGTATCGCCCATGCGACGATCCAGATCGAGATCGATGCCGATCGTGCCTGCGTCGTGGGCCCGGCGTGCCGGGTATAGGGGCTCAGTAGGCGCGGGCGATCGCGAATTCGACGGCTTCGACCATCGCCGCCCTGGCCTTGCCGCCGCCGAAGATGCCGAGCGAATCGATCGCGCGCTGGCCATAATGGCGCGCGCGCGCGAGCGTATCGTCGACCGCGCGGCTCGACTGGATCAGCGCCACGGCATGGGCGAGATCGTCGTCCGATGCGCGGCGCCCCTCGATCGCATCCTTCCAGAAGCGCCGCTCCTCCTGATCGCCGCGGGCATAAGCCAGGATCACCGGCAGCGTCACCTTGCCCTCGCGGAAATCGTCGCCCGCATCCTTGCCCATCGTGCCGGCATCGGAGACATAGTCGATCGCATCGTCGACGAGCTGAAAGGCGATGCCGAGGTTGCGGCCATAAGCGTCGAGCGCGGCTTCTTCGGCGTCCGAGCGCTCGGCGACGACCGCGGCGATTCGGCACGCGGCGGCGAAGAGCGCGGCCGTCTTGGCGCCGATGATATCGAGATAGCGCTCCTCGCCGAGATCGATCCGCCGCGTCGCGGTCAACTGATCGACTTCGCCCTCGGCGATCACCGCGCTGGCATTGCTCAGGATGCGGAGCACCTTCTGGCTGCCATCCTCGACCATCAGCTCGAACGCCCGGCTGAACAGGAAATCGCCGACCAGCACGGTCGCCGGATTGCCGTAGATATTGTTGGCGGTGCGCCGCCCGCGCCGCAGATCGGAGCCATCGACGACATCGTCGTGGAGCAGCGTCGCGGTATGGATGAATTCGACCGCCGCCGCGAGCCGGTGGTGGCGGGTGCCGGCATAGCCGAGCAGCGCCGCGCTCGCGAGCGTCAGCATCGGCCGCATCCGTTTCCCGCCGCCCGCGATCAGATGGCCGGCAAGCTCCGGAATCAGCGGGATTTGCGACTGCATGCGATCGAGGATCACGGCATTGACCAGATTGAGGTCGCCCGCCACGAGCGTCATCATCGGATCGAGGGACGGCTGCGGCCGTGGGTCGATGCGATGGATGGTGGCGGTCATATCGAGGGCGATGTGGCGGCTTGCGATCACAAAGGCAAGGGGATGGGCTTGCGCCACCCGCCGGGGGCACGCAAAAAGACGACCGGACGATCACGGGAGAGACCAACGCCATGCCGGACACGACGCTGAACGGCTATCGCCAGAGCATCGACAATATCGATGCGGCGCTCGTCTTCCTGCTCGCCGAACGCTTCAAGGTGACCCAGGCGGTGGGCCGCTACAAGGCCGAGCACGGCCTCCCGCCTGCCGATCCGACGCGCGAGGTGACCCAGATCGCCCGGCTCCGCGCCCTTGCCCGCGACGCCCAGCTCGATCCCGAATTTAGCGAGAAATTCCTGCGCTTCATCATCGACGAAGTGATCCGCCATCACGAGCGGCTGCAGGAACCCGACGCCGCCTGACCGGCGCCTCCGCCTCGCACCCGATCAGAAATAGGATTGCAGCGTCCCGCGCCGCCGCACGTCGAGCGTCGCGCAGTGGAAGGCGCCGCCGAACGGGCCATAGCTGAAGAAATCGCACGGGATCGGCTCGAAGCCCCAATCCTTGAGCGCCTTGATCAACGTCGGCTGCTGGCGCTCGACGACGATCTTCTTCTCGGTGAGCGAGAGCACGTTGATGCTTGTCCACGGGCTGCACATCGACATCTTGGCGATGACATTGTCGATCGGATCGGGGCGCGGCGCGACGAGCACGTCCCACTTCTTCAGAATCGGGGGCAACCGATCGAGATCGAGATAATCGGGATTGACCAGCACCTTGCCCGGCGCGAGCGGCATGAAAGTCGAATCGATGTGCATCGGCTGCTTGCAGATGCTGGGCAGCTCGTGGATCGTATATTCATCGCCGAGATGCCGCCGGAGCCAGTTGATGCCGGCCAGGTTGGTGACGTTCGACTGGGTGACGAAAATGTCGCGACCGCAGCGGACGAAATCGGCGGCGTCGAACACCGGCTCGAACTCGGTCACGACATAGCGCATCTTTTCGCCGGGCGAAGGGATGCTGTAGTTCAGATCATAGAGCTCATCGCTGAGCTCCGGGCGCGGCGCCGAGGTCCAGCGTGCGCCGGCGTGGAAATATTCCTTGAACAGCTTGCGATAGGCATTGCCCTCGAAATAGCGCGTCGGCCAGCACATCGGCGTTTCGATGATCTCGTCTCCGACCACCATGAAGCCGTCGCGCGGACAGGCGACGCAGAAGCCCCGCGAGGACCAGCCCGGCGCTTTGAACTTCGCATGATGATCGACGATCTCGGGGCGGCGCACGGTGATGCCCTCGCCCTTGAGGATCGCGATGAAGCCGTCGAGCTCGCCCTGCGCCTTGTTGACCAGCCATTTGGGATAGCGGTGCCCCGCCGCAAGCCGATAGAGCCGCGCGATCAGCGGCGGCAGATTATAGGTGACGGTGACATGCACCGACGGCACCGTCGCGCCTTCGAGCCGGCCGACGATCACTTCTTCGAGCGGATCCCATTCATTATAGGACATCACCGGGCCGGCCATCGTCTCCGGTGCCGGCCCGCCGGCGCCGGCTGGCGGCGACGTCTGGTCGCCGGGCAATGCCTCGCCCTGCTCGAAAGTGGCTTCGGGCAGGGTGCTATGGTCGCTCGTCATTCGCCTTGTTTCCCGGTATTCGATAACAAAAACAATCGCTTGCTTGGGCGATCTCGACAAAGTGGGGCACGCGACGGCGCGATTGACCCCTCCCTGCTGGTAGACCAAGGGGATTGCCGACTGCAACTGTTCGGTTTCGGCCCCGCTCCCTAAGGGTTTTGCTGAGAAAATGAAGCGCTTCCTGATCGTCGGCTCGGTTCTGCTGATTGCCGTGGCCGGATTGATCTATTCCGGGATTCGGCTGGGCGATATCGCGCATGCGATCGGGCTGGCGGGCTGGGGCATCGCGCTGACGGTGTTCGCGCGCTACGCGGTGACGATGCTGCTCGCCTATGCGTCGTGGGTGATCATGCCGCCTGACCAACGCCCGGCGCTGGCCGACAGCGCAGCCATCCGCATCGTCCGCGATACCGTCAACACCCTGCTGCCGACGACACAGATCGGCGGCGACATCGTCGCGGCGCGGCTGATGCTGTTGTGCGGCATCGCCGCACCGATGGCGGCGGCGGGCGTGGTGACCGATCTGTTCCTCCAGGTCGTCACCCAGTTCGTGTTCGCGCTCGGCGGCACGTTGCTCCTGCTCCAGCTCGGCGCGAGCGAATCGATCGTTCGCACGGTAGCGACCGGCCTGCTGATCGCGGGGCCGACGCTGATCGGCTTCTATTTGATCCAGCGGCTCGGCGTCGGCACGCTGATCATCGGCGCGCTGAAGAAGCTCGCGGGCGGCAAGGAATGGGCGGCGTTCGCCGCTACCGACGCCTTTTACGCGGCGCTGGCGCGGATTCGCGAGCGCGGCCGGGCGATGGCAACGAGCGCCGGCGTCCACTTCTCGGCATGGCTGCTCGGCAGCATCGAAGTCTATGTGATCTTCGCCTTCATGGGCGTGCCGATCACCGTCGCCGAGGCGATCGTCATCGAAAGCATCGGTCAGGCGGTGCGCGGCGCGGCGTTTGCGGTGCCGGGGGCGATCGGCGTGCAGGAGGGCGCGTTCGTCATCCTGTGCGCCGGATTCGGCATCCCCGCCGACGCCGCGCTGGCGATGTCGCTGATCAAGCGCATCGCCGACGTCGCGATCGGCGGGCCGGGGTTTCTGTTCTGGTATCGCTTCGAGGGGCGACGGCGGGACGGCGCTGTTTGAAGCGCCCCACTCGCGGGGCGGCCGCAAGCCACGTGGCAATCGACGATTCCCGATCCCGTTTGCCCCAAGCTTTTCGAAGGGCTGACTTTTTTCGCTATGGTCGAAAAGAAAGGCAGGGCTTCGACAGGCTCAGCACAAACGGTGGTAGGACCGCAGCTTACGCCGCCTCGACATTCCGGTTGCGCAGGAAATCGAAGAATTCGACGCCCTCGCGCAGGCGGCGCTTCATCATCGTCGGGCTTGTCGCCATTTCGGCGACGATCGAGCCGATCTTCGACGGGCGGAAATAGAATTTCTTGTAGAATTCGGCGACCGCGTCGAAAATCTCGTCCGAGGCGAGGTGCGGATAAGTCAGCTGGGCGATCTGCCCGCCGCCATCGGCGACCATATCATGCGTGCCGTCGAACCAGCCATTCTCGATCGCCTGCTTGTAGAGGAAGGTGCCCGGATAGGGCGCCGCGAGCGACACCTGGATGGTGTGCGGATTGACTTCCTTGGCATAGGCGATCGTTTCCTGGATCGTCTCCTTGGTCTCACCGGGCAGCCCCATGATGAAGGTGCCGTGGATGACGATCCCGAGCGCGCGACAGTCCTTGGCGAACTGCTTGGCGGTCTCGATCCGAAGGCCCTTCTTGATGTTGTGGAGGATCTGCTGGTTGCCGCTCTCATAACCGACGAGCAACAGCCGAAGGCCGTTGTCGCGCAGGATCTTGAGCGTGGCATAAGGCACGTTGGCCTTGGCGTTGCACGACCAGGTGACGCCGAGCTTGCCGAGTTCGCGGGCGAGTTCTTCGACGCGGGGCAGATTGTCGGTGAGCGTGTCGTCGTCGAAGAACAGCTCCTTCATCTGCGGGAATTCCTTGAGGACGTACTTCACTTCCTCGATGACATGCCCGACCGAGCGAACGCGGTAATTATGCCCGCCGACGGTCTGCGGCCAGAGGCAGAAGGTGCAGCGGCTCTTGCAGCCGCGGCCGGTGTAGAAGCTGACATAGGGGTGCTTCAGATAGCCGATGAAGTAGTTCTCCATCTTCAGATCGCGCTTGTAGATCGGCGAGACGAACGGCAGCGAGTCCATGTTCATGAGGACGTCGCGGTCGTCATTATGGATCACGATGCCTTCCGAATTGCGGTAGCTGATGCCCTTGATGTCGGCGAAGGACATGCCGTCGGCGACGTCCTTGATCGTGAAGTCGAACTCGTTGCGTGCGACGAAATCGACCGAATGCGCGTGCTTCATCGCCCAGTCGGCATCGACGGCGACGGTCGCGCCGATCATCCCGACCTTGAGATTGGGGTTGAGCGCCTTCATCATCTCGGCGGTCTTGACGTCGGCCTTGAAGCCGGGGGTCGAGGTGTGGAGGATCATCAGGTCGTGCGCGGTCGCGTGATGCTTGACGTCGTCGAAGCTCAGATCGTGCGCGGGGGCATCGACCAGCGTCGAATTCTCGACCAGCGCGGCCGGCTGCGCCAGCCAGGTGGGGTACCAGAACGACTTGATCTCGCGCTTGGCCTGATAGCGCGACCCGGCGCCACCATCATAGCCGTCGAACGAAGGCGCCTGGAGAAACAAAGAGCGCATGATAACCCAACCCTTATTGCGAATGTAGCTTGCCGTCGCGCGTTACCCGGAATTTCGTGCCACGCCAATTGACATTATCCACGAAGAAAGTGGCGCAAAATAAGGCGAACGACAAAAGATCGCGCAATGGCAGCAGCGCCAGCGATCCCGCCCGGTTCCCGGCCATCCGATCCATCCGCGCCTTGACCAGCGCGCGCGCGCCGATCGCGGCGACGACGATGCCAATTGCCGGCGGCGTGAAGCCGGCGATCAGCGCGCCGATCAGCGACAACGACAAGCCGTGCAGCAACAGGCTGCCGACATATCCCAGCGGATCGATGCGAAACACCGTGATCGACCAGCGCAGTTCATGGCCCCAGAGCGCAGCGAACGAGCGATCGTCGCAGATATGGGTGACGAACAGGGGCGCGACGATCGTCCGCAGCCCGGTGCGGCGGACGGCGCGGCCGATCTCGTAATCATCGGCGAGCATGTCGACGAAGGCGCCGAATCCGCCGATCGCGGCGAGCGTATCGTGGCGCAGCGCCACCGTCGGCCCGAGGACGGGCCGCGCGAGGCCGAGCGCGATGCCGAGCAACACCGCCGGCATGTAGCGATAGGACAGATCCATCGCCGCCAGCCGCGACCAGAAGCCGGCGCCGGCCTGCCCCGCGATCAGGCAGCTGGCGAGCCCGGTACCCGGGACGGCGAGCGCCGCGACCAGCTGCCCCACCGTATCGGGCGCCCAGCGCGTATCGCTGTCGGCGACGATGATCACCTCGCCGTGCGCGGCCGGCATCATGTTGATCAGATTGGACAGCTTGTTGTTGGCGCCCCAGCGGCTGGCGTCGACGATGCAGGCAACATCGGCACCGGGATGCGCGCCGGCGAGTTGCCGGGCGATCGCCATCCCCGAATCGGTCGCCTCGCGGGCGCCGAACACAATCTGGACGGGACCGGCATAAGCCTGCGCGAAAACGCTCTCGAGATTGTCGGCGAGCGCCGGATCGGCACCGTGGAGCGGCTTCAGAATCGTCACCGACGGCCAGGTCGCCAGGATCGGCAGCGGCGCCCCGCGCCGTGCCAGCAGCGCCGAGGCAAGCGTGATGGCAACGCCGAGCAGGGCGATACCCAGAAATATCGTGGCGATCGCTGTCGGCATGATCAGACCGTCCCGGCGCTTTCGCTCGTGACTTCCCATCCTACGGCGCCCGCGTCTAGGGTGTCACAACACTCAATTGGGAGCGATCATGACCTTCGCCGGCGAACCGGTTCTGGTGACGGGCGCCACCGGCTTCGTCGGGGCGGCGGTCGCGCGCGCGCTGGCGGCACGGGGCGCGCGGCTGCGGGTGCTGGTGCGCCGCGAGTCGGATCGATCCAATCTCGCGGGGCTCGATGCCGACCCCCGCGAAGGCGATATCCGCGACGCCGAGTCGGTGCGCGCGGCGCTCGAAGGGGTGCGCTACCTCTTTCATGTCGCCGCCGATTACCGGCTCTGGGCGCCCGACCCCGAAGACATCGTCCGCAACAATCTGCGTGGCACCCGCGCGGTGATGGAGGCGGCGCGCGCGGCGGGCGTCGAGCGGCTCGTCTATACATCGAGCGTCGCCACGCTGAAGCCGCTCGATGGCGGCGCCGCCGACGAAACCCGCCCGGCGACGCCCGAACAGGCCGTCGGTGCGTACAAGCGGAGCAAGGTGGTCGCCGAGCGGCTGGTCGAGGCGATGGCGGCGAACGGCCTGCCCGTCGTGATCGTCAACCCATCGACCCCGATCGGCCCGCGCGACGTGAAGCCGACGCCGACCGGGCGGATCCTGGTCGAGGCCGCCAACGGCCGGATGCCGGCCTTCGTCGAAAGCGGGCTCAACCTCGTCCATGTCGACGATGTCGCCGCCGGGCATCTGCTCGCGCTCGAAAAGGGGGCGATCGGCGAACGTTACGTGCTCGGCGGGCAGGATGTGACGCTGCGCGCGATGCTCGCCGAGATCGCCCGGATCGTCGGCCGCAAGGCCCCGACGATCAGCATCCCGCGCGCGGCCCTGTTCCCAATGGCCTATGCCAACGAGGCGATCGCGCGGGTGACCGGCAAGGATCCGTTCCTGACGGTCGATTCGCTCAAGATGGCGGCGCACAACATGTATTTTTCGAGCGCGAAGGCCGAACGCGCGCTTGGCTATCATGCCCGGCCCTATCCCGAGGCGATCGCCGACGCGATTGCCTGGTTCCGCGCGGCGGGGAAGATCGCGTGATCGCGCTCGTCATTGCGGCGCTGGCGCTCGCCGTCTGGCTGGTGCTGGTGTTCGCGCGCGACGGCTTCTGGCTGACCCGCGAGCGCGACACGCGCGATCTGCCGCCCGAGCCGACGCACTGGCCCGCCGTCACCGCGATCGTGCCTGCCCGCGACGAGGCGGAGGTGATCGCACGCTCGATCGGCAGCCTGATCGCCCAGGACTATCCCGGGGCGTTCCGGGTGATCCTGGTCGACGATAATTCAAGCGATGGGACGGCGGCGATCGCGCGGACCGTAGCCCTGACAAGCCCCTCACCTGAAGGGCAGGGGATCAGCAGTTTATCGCGCCTGACGATCCTCTCGGGCCAACCGCTCGCGCCCGGCTGGACGGGCAAATTATGGGCGGTGTCGCAGGGCATTGCGGCGGCGGGCGACGCGCCCGATTATCTGTGGCTAACCGATGCCGATATCGCCCATGCGCCTGATACGCTGCGCACGCTCGTCGCGCGCGCGATGGGGGACGATCGCGTCCTCGTGTCGCTGATGGCCAAGCTACGCTGCGAAAGCCTCGCCGAGCGCGCGCTGATCCCCGCTTTCGTGTGGTTCTTCCAATTGCTCTATCCGTTCGGCGCGGTGAACAGACCCGGCGGCGTCGGCGCAGCGGCGGGCGGGTGCATGCTCGCCGAACGCGCCGCGCTCGAGCGCGCCGGCGGGATCGGCGCGGTTCGCAATGCGCTGATCGACGATTGCGCGTTCGGCGCGCTGATGAAGCGGCAGGGGCGCGTCTGGCTGGGGCTGACCGATCGATCGGTGAGCATTCGCGTCTATGATACAGGGGAGTCGGTCGCGGCAATGATTTCGCGATCGGCCTATGCGCAGCTGGGCTATTCGCCGGTCGCGCTGATCGGCACCCTCGCGGGACTCGGACTGGTTTATCTCGCCGCGCCCTTGCTCGCGCTGTTCGGGCACGGCTATGCGCAGATCATTGCTGCGTGTTGCTGGGGTTTGATGACGATCGCGTTCCAACCGATGCTGCGTTTCTACCGCCGATCGCCGCTGTGGGGCGTGGCGCTGCCGGGCATCGCGCTGTTCTATGCCGGTTGCACCGTTGCCAGTGCCTGGGCGCATTGGCGCGGGCGCGGCGGGATGTGGAAGGGCCGCACACAGGCGGCGATCGAGGCATGACCCCCGCTCCGGCTTCAGCCTCTGCTGCCGCGCTCGCCTCGGGCAAGGGGCACAAGGACGAGAATTTCCCGGTCGCGAGCTTTTTGCTGAAAGCCGAACACCGCGCCCCCGTAATGGCCTTTTATCATTTCGCGCGCGCCGCCGATGATGTCGCTGACAACGGGTCGGCCTCTGCCGATGAGCGGCTCGCGCTGCTCGGCGCGATGCGATCGACGCTGGCCGGGATCAGCGATACCAACGCCGAGGCACGCGCGCTGCGCGGCGTGCTCGCCGAATACAAGCTGTCGCCGCAGCACGGCCTCGACCTGCTGACTGCGTTCGAGCAGGACTGCACCGTCAGCCGCCACGCGACCTGGGAGTCGCTGATCGATTATTGCCGCGTCTCGGCGATGCCGGTCGGGCGCTATGTGCTCGATGTGCATCATGAGGACCGCAGCACCTGGGCAGCGTCGGATGCGTTGTGCGCCGCGCTTCAGGTGATCAACCATCTGCAGGACTGCGGGAAGGATTATCGCGCGATCGACCGGGTCTATATCCCGACCGAGATGCTGGCGGCGGCGGGGGCTTCGGTCGAGGATCTCGGGGCGGAACATGCCTCGCCGGCGCTGCGTTCGGTGATTGTGGCAATGGCAGAAAAGACATTGGGGCTGCTGACCGATTCGTCGGTTTTTTCCGGCCTGATCAGCGACAAGCGCCTCGCGGTCGAAGTCGCGATCATCCAGCGGCTGGCCGAGAGCCTGACCCGGCGGCTGCTGACCCATGATCCGCTCAGCGAGCGCGTCCACCACGGCAAGCTTGAGATGGCGGGGATCGCCGCCTGGGCAGCGGTGAAAAGGCTCGCGGCATGAATCCCGACAACACCCCCGCCGCGCTGCAAGCGCAGGTTTCCGGCAGCAGCTTCTATGCCGGGATGCGGGTGCTGCCCAAGGCCGAGCGCGAGGCGATGTATGCGGTCTATGGCTTCTGCCGGATCGTCGACGACATCGCCGATGACGAGGAGGGCGACCGTGCCGACCGCGCGGCGGCACTCGAGCAATGGCGCGCGGATATCGACTCGCTTTATGCGGGCGGCGATCCCGGCCAGGCGATCCTGGTCGCGGAGGCGGTGCGGCGCTTCCGCCTCGACAAGGCCGATTTCCATGCCGTGATCGACGGGATGGCGACCGACACCGCCGATTTCGTGCGCTATCCGAGCTTCGA
This sequence comes from Sphingomonas sp. 28-66-16, assembly GCA_002281485.1. GTDB lineage: Bacteria > Pseudomonadota > Alphaproteobacteria > Sphingomonadales > Sphingomonadaceae > Sphingomonas. The sequence goes on along the minus strand of NCGF01000002.1, from coordinate 146,672 downwards.
ACAACTCGACCTTTATTGCGACCGGGTGGCGTCGGCGGTCGGGCGGCTCTCGGTTAAGATTTTCGGGATGGACGACGCCGACGGCGTGCCGCTTGCCCACCATCTGGGACGGGCGCTGCAGTTCACCAACGTCCTGCGTGACATCGACGAGGATGCGGCGATCGGCCGGGTCTATCTGGCGCGCGAGCATCTGGCGGCCGCGGGCGTCGACATGAGCAGCCCGGAAAGTGTCGCGCGCTCGCCCAATATCGATGCGGCCTGCCGCGACCTCGCCGAATTGGCCGAGCAGCATTACCTCGCCGCCGAGGCGATCCTGAAGCGCAAGCCCAGGGGGCATCTGATCGCGCCCAAGCTGATGGCCGCTGTCTACCACAAGATTTTGGGGCGGATGGAGGCGGTCGGCTGGGCACCGCCACGCGAACGGATCAAGGTCAACAAGGCCGCGCTGATCTTCACGGTCGGGAAATTGTGGCTGTTCCGGTGAAGGCATTGGTCCGTTGAAGGCCCACATCATTGGCGCAGGGATGGCCGGGCTTTCCGCTGCGATTGAACTGACGCGCGCCGGGGTCGCCGTCGACGTCGCCGACAGCGCCGCGCAGGCGGGCGGGCGGTGCCGCAGCTATCACGATCCGCAGCTTGGCAGGGTGATCGACAACGGCAATCATCTGGTGCTGGCGGGCAACGATGCGGTGATGGCCTATCTCGACACCATCGGCGCGCGCGACCGGCTGAGCGGGCCGGCGCATGCCGACTTTGCCTTTTGCGACCTGAAGAGCGGTGATCGCTGGACGTTCCGCCCCAATGACGGCGCGGTGCCGTGGTGGCTGTTCGATCGCGATCGGCGGGTGCCGGGCGCGGGGGCGCTTGCACATCTGGCGCTCGGGCGATTGCTGATCGGCGGCAAGGACGACACCGTGGCCGACCGGATCGCGACCAGCGGCGTGTTGTGGGACCGGCTGCTCGAACCGGTGCTGCTGTCCGCGCTCAACACCGATCCGCGCGAGGGATCGGCAAGGCTGGCGGCGGCAGTCGTGCAGGGATCGCTCGCGCGCGGCGGCCTGGCGACGCGGCCGCGCATTGCCGAACCGACGCTGGCGGCGGCGTTCGTCGATCCCGCGCTCGACTGGCTGCGTGCTCGGGGCGGGGCGGTGACGACCGGCAAAAGGCTGCGTGCGTTGGTGTTCGACGGTGATCGGGTGGCGGCGCTCGATTTCGGCGATGGCGCGGTCGCGGTCGAGGGCGCGGTGGTGCTGGCGGTGCCGCCCTGGGTCGCCGAAGCGCTGGTGCCCGATCTGATCGCGCCCAATGAGTTCCGCGCGATCGTCAACGCGCATTTCGCCTTCGTGCCACCGCCGGGGACGCCGGCGATGGTCGGCGTGGTCGGTGGCACGACCGAATGGATCTTCGCGTTCGACGATCGGCTGTCGATCACCGTCAGCGGCGCGGACCGGCTGGTCGATACCGACCGGGCCGAGCTCGCCGCCCTTTTCTGGCGCGAGCTGTGCGCGGTGCACGGCATTTCGGCCCCGCTGCCTGCCTGGCAGGTGGTGAAGGAAAAGCGCGCGACTTTTGCAGCCACCCCGGCGCAGGATGCGCGGCGCCCGGGCGCGAAGACGCGCTGGCGCAACCTGTTCCTGGCAGGCGACTGGACGCAGACCGGGCTGCCCGCGACGATCGAGGGAGCGCTGCGATCAGGGGTGAGCGCGGCGCACTTGGCGATGCGCTGACATATTTGTAAGTAATCTCCCGCTCGTTTCGAGCGAAGTCGAGAAACCCGGCGCAGCGCTTGTGGCCCGTTTCTCGACGTCGCTCGAAACAAACCTTGATGGGTAATCTCAAGAGGAATTGACGACGCATGGCCAGTGTTGCTGACGCCTTGACCGACCCGCTCGCCGCGATCGACGCCTGCGCGACCCGCGCCGCCGATGCGCTGTCGCGCGCGCAGAAGGATGACGGGCACTGGGTGTTCGAGCTCGAAGCCGATGCGACCATCCCGGCCGAATTCGTGCTGCTGAAGCATTATCTCGGCGAGCCGCGCGATTCTGAGCTCGAGGCCAAGATCGGCGTCTATCTCCGCCGCATTCAGTCGCGTGAACATCATGGCTGGCCGCTGTTCCACGGCGGGGCGTTCGATACGTCCGCCAGCGTGAAGGCCTATTTTGCGCTCAAGATGATCGGCGACGATGTGAACGCGCCGCACATGGTCCGCGCGCGCGAGGCGATCCACAAGGCGGGCGGCGCGGCGGCGGTCAATGTGTTCACGCGCATCCAGCTGGCCTTGTTCGGTGCCGGATCGTGGAGCGTGGTGCCGACGATGCCGGTCGAGCTGATCCTGTTGCCGCGCTGGTTCCCGGTGCATCTGTCGAAAATGTCTTACTGGGCGCGAACGGTGATCGTGCCGCTGCTGGTGCTCGCGGCGAAGCAGCCCGTCGCGAAAAATCCGTCGGGCGTGCTGGTAGACGAACTCTACACACTGAAGGCCGCGCCACTGAAGAGCCAGGCCGAGGGGGCGAAGCGATCGTGGCAGATCTTCTTTGGCGGGCTGGACGTGGTGCTCAAGCGCGTCGAGCCGCTCTGGCCCAAGGGGTTGCGCGCGAAGGCGATGAAGGCCTGCGTCGATTTCGTCACCGAACGGCTGAACGGCGAGGATGGGCTCGGCGCGATCTATCCGGCGATGGCGAACTCGGTGATGATGTTCGATTGCCTGGGCTATGCCGAGGATCATCCGCACCGGGCGATCGCGCGCCAATCGGTCGAAAAGCTGCTCGTGATCAAGGAGGACGAGGCCTATTGCCAGCCCTGCGTGTCGCCGGTCTGGGATACCGCGCTCGCCGCGCATGCGATGCTCGAGGCAGGGGGCGAGGCAAATGAGGCGCGCGCCAAGGCGGCGCTTGAGTGGCTGAAGCCGCTCCAGGTGCTCGACGTGAAGGGCGACTGGGCCGAGGTGAAGCCCGATGTTCGCCCCGGCGGCTGGGCCTTCCAGTATAACAACGCGCACTATCCCGACCTCGACGATACCGCCGTCGTCGTGATGGCGATGGACCGGGCGAAGGACCGGCTGGCACTCGCGGGTGGTTATGACGAGGCCATCGCGCGCGGCAATGAATGGACCGTCGGGCTGCAATCGAAGAATGGCGGCTTCGGCGCCTTCGATGCCGATAACACCTATCACTATCTCAACAACATCCCCTTTGCCGATCACGGCGCGCTGCTCGATCCGCCGACCAGCGACGTGACCGCGCGCTGCGTGTCGATGATGGCGCAGCTTGGCGAGACCGACAGCGACCGGATGAAGGCGGCACTTGCCTATCTCGCCGGGGAGCAGATGCCCGACGGGTCATGGTTCGGGCGCTGGGGGGTGAATTACATTTATGGCACCTGGTCGGTGCTGTGCGCGCTCAACGCCGCCGGGGTGAGCCCCAAGGCGCCGACCGTCGAGCGCGCGGTCGACTGGCTGGTGTCGATCCAGAATGCGGATGGTGGCTGGGGCGAGGATTGCGACAGCTATGCGCTCGACTATGCCGGGTACACCGCCGCGCCCTCGACCGCGTCGCAGACGGCATGGGCATTGCTCGCGCTGATGGCGGCGGGGGTGGTCGAGCATCCGGCGGTGGCGCGCGGCGTGGAATGGCTGGTCGCAAACCAGGACGAGGATGGGCTGTGGGGGCAGGAGATGTACACCGGCGGCGGTTTCCCGCGGGTGTTCTACCTGCGCTATCACGGCTATCCGAAATATTTCCCGCTCTGGGCGGTGGCGCGATACCGGAATTTGAAGCGGTCGAACGACAAGACCGTGGCGTTCGGGATGTGATTGGGGCGGTTATTGTACGCCTGCCTTGCCCAACCTCGATTCGTCACCCTGAACTTGTTTCAGGGTCCACGGTGCCCCACGCCGTCCCGTCGTTGTGGCGCGGTGGATGCTGAAACAAGTTCAGCATGACAGATAGGATTGGCGCGTGACTCTCCTCATCGCCTGCGGGCTACAGCGCGAGGCGAGTATCCTCGCCGGGCCGGGTGTGATCGCCATCCCCGGCGGCGGCGATAGCGCGCGGCTGGAAGCGGCGCTCGAGGCTCAGGCGACGAGCGCGACGATGATAGTGTCGGCCGGCATCGCCGGCGCGCTCGACCCATCGCTGATGGCAGGAGACATCGTCGTCGATCTCAAGCCCCTCCCCTTCAGGGGAGGGGTTGGGGTGGGGGGTCCCAGTCTCATCGAGACCGACGCGCTGGGGGACGGCCCCCACCCCAACCCCTCCCCTGAAGGGGAGGGGCTAAGAGCCGCCCTGCCCCACGCCCATTTCGGGCCCATCATCGGGCAGGATCATATCGCCGTTAGCATTGCCGAAAAGGCGGCGCTTGCCGCATCGGGTGCGCTGGCGGTCGACATGGAGTCGCACATCGCCGCACGGGTGGCCGCCCGACATGGCCTGCCGTTTATCGCAATCCGCACGATTTCGGACACAGCGTACGAGACATTGCCGCCTGCGGCGCTGGTGGGGATGAACCCGGATGGATCAATGGCTTTGGGCAAGGTGCTGGTGTCACTCGCCCGTCAGCCCGCCCAACTACCGGCGCTGATCCGCACCGGGCGGAGCGCCGAGCTGGCGTTCAAATCGCTGGCCGAGGTCCACCAGAAGCTCGCCCCGCTTTGGGCAAGGCTGCTCGCTCAGGGCAGCGTGTAGCGGAACACGTAATCGTGGCGGCCGGGCGAGATGATGATGTCCATCGTGCCCTTGAGCCCCACCAGTTGATCCGTCCCCGAATCGGGCACGACCGAGACCGAGAGCGTCGGTGTCCCCTGCGTCATCGTGCCGCTGTGCTGAAGCGCGAAGCTGCCCTTGTGGCCCGCAAGCGTGCCCGTCACCCGCTCCATCGCGACATAGCCGGCCGAGCCTTCGACCGAGGTGCGCACCGCGAGCATCTGGCCGGTGCTGGTCCCATCGAGATCGCCGTGGAAGGTCTTGGCGATCGACATCGCGCCGACGGCGGCGTCCACCGCACTGGTCGGCGTGAGCTGCACGTCAAAATTCCCCTTGGCCACATGCTCGGTCATCTGTCCTCCGAAAGCGGCGGTGCCGGTGGCAACCATTGCCACCGCCAGCATCAACGGCCAGGCGCGCGCCATGCGATCAGGCCGCGCGCTGCACCCGCTTATAGCCTTCCGGATCGGCGTTCTTGATCCGCTCCAGCTCGCGCTCGACATGGGTTGAGTGCACATCCTCCGCCTTGCGGGCGTTGCTGATGTCGATGTCGGGGGCCATCGGGCCTTCGGTGCGGATGCCCCTGCGCCCCACCGTGAACATCTTGAGCGGGTTGCGGATCGCATCGGTAGCGGCGGTGCCTTCGAAGCCGCAATGGACCATGCAGTTCGAGCATTTCTCGTACTTGCCGACGCCGTAATCGTCCCAGTCGGTGCCTTCCATCAGCTCGGCAAACGTATCGACATAGCCTTCGCCGACCAGATAGCAGGGCTTTTGCCAGCCGAACACGGTGCGCAGCGGCATCGACCAGGGCGTGCATTCATAGGTCTGGTTGCCGGCCAGGAAATCGAGGAACAGCGGCGAATTGGTGAAGCTCCACTTGCGCCCGCCATCGCCCTTGCGGAATACGTCGCGGAAGAAATTCTTGGTGCGTTCGCGCGTCAGGAAATGCTCCTGATCGGCGGCGCGTTCATAGGAATAGCCCGGCGAGATCGTGATCTCGACGTTGCGCGCTTCCATCTCGTCGAAGAAGCTCGCGAGCCGGTCGGGATCCGCGCCGTCGAACACGGTGCAGTTGACCTGGACGCGGAAGCCCTTGGCCTTGGCGAGCTCGATCGCCTCGATCGCCACCTCATAGGTGCCGTCCTGATCGACCGCGTGATCGTGCATGCCCTTGTCGCCATCGAGATGGATCGACCAGGTGAAGAAGCTCGACGGCTTGTAATCGTCGATCTTCTTCTTGAGCAGCAGCGCGTTGGTGCACAGGATGACGAACTTCTTCTTCGCGATATAGCCCTCGACGATCTTGGGCATGTCGCGGTGGAGCAGCGGCTCGCCACCGGCGATCGAGACGGCGGGGGCGCCGCATTCGTCGATCGCCGCCATGCACTGATCATAGCTCAGCCGCTGGTTGAGGATCGCATCGGGATAATCGATCTTGCCGCAGCCCGGGCATGCCAGATTGCAGCGCAACAGCGGCTCGAGCATCAGCACCAGCGGGTATTTCTTGCCGCCGAGATGCTTCTTGACGGTGTAGCCGCCGATGCGCGCGAGCAGGTTGATCGGAAGGGTCATTGCGTGTCGTTCCTATTCGGCCGGGATCTGCATCGGCGAAGGCATCGCCCGTTTCGGCATGTTCCTTAGCTCCGAAGGCAGGCTGAATTCCAGCGTTTCCTCGATCCCGTCCAATTGCGACACGGTGACCGGGGTGATCCGTCGCAGCGCGGCGATGACGCTGTCGACAAGTTCGTCGGGCGCCGAGGCGCCGGCGGTGAGGCCGATCGTCGCGATGCCGTCGAACCAGGCCGGATCGACCGCGTCGCCATCGGCGATCAGATAGCTGGGCAGCCCCTCGTCGACACCGATTTCGCGCAGGCGCCGCGAGTTCGAACTATATTCGGCACCGACGACGAGCAGCAGATCGACGACGCGGCACAAATCGCGCACCGCAGTTTGACGATTCTGGGTGGCGTAGCAAATATCGGAGACGTCGGGGCCGACGATATCGGTGAATCGCGCCGATAGCGCCGCGATGATCCCGCGCGTATCGTCGACGCTGAGCGTCGTCTGGGTGATATAGGCAAGCGGCGCATCCTCGGGCAAATCGAGCGCGGCGACATCGGCCTCGGTCGAGACGAGATAGACCGGCGCATCGACCTGGCCGATCGTGCCTTCGACCTCGGCATGGCCTTCATGGCCGATCAGCACGATCGCCCGCCCCGCATTGGCGTAGCGGCGCCCCTGGATGTGGACCTTGGTGACCAGCGGGCAGGTCGCGTCGAGCACGGGCAGCCCACGCTGCCTCGCTTCCTGCTCGACCGCGCGCGACACACCGTGCGCGCTGAACACCGTGTGTGCGCCCGCCGGGATCTCGTCGAGTTCCTCGACGAAGATCGCGCCCTTCTGGCGCAGCTTGTTCACGACGTGGCGGTTATGGACGATTTCGTGGCGCACATAGACCGGCGCGCCATAGAGATCGATCGCGCGCTCGACGATTTCGATTGCACGCACCACGCCCGCGCAGAATCCGCGCGGATTTGCCAGGATTACCTGCAAGCAATAGTCCTTTCCGTCCCTCGAGAGCCAAGCGCCCCTGTCCACGATAAATCGGGCAGCATCGTGACCGTCGCTCAGCCTTCCCAATCGCCGCGAACGGCGCCCCGATTCATCTTAGCGTGCTGCACTGCGAATAAAAGCATGAAAACCAGTGCGCTGGCGCGCCAGGTCGGTCGCGGTTCATCTATTTCGATGCATAGTGGCCGCCAAGACACGGCTGTGTAACGGATCGAGCGCCAGGCCCCGGGGGCTGGACGGGTCGGCCGGGCGCGGATATCCGTCAACCCGAGATTAGGAGTTTCAAATGTTTCGTCCTTCCAGTTCGGCGCTTGGCGTCGCCCTGATCATGCTCGTCGCGCCGGCAACGGCGCAGGCGGCCGATCCCGCGCGTGCCCCCGTCCAATCGCTGAGCGACGGGCTGATCGGTATCATGAAGGGCGGCGCGAAGCTTGGCCTCTCCGGTCGCGCGGCGCAGATCGCCCCCGTCGTCGACCGCGTTTTCGATATCCCGCTGATGACGCGGCTGGCGGTCGGCCCTGCCTGGCTGAGCACCTCGGCGGCCGACCAAGCCGCGCTCGTGGCCGCATTCCGTAAGCTCACGATCAACGAATATGCCCGGAATTTCGATAGTTGGGCAGGTCAGGCGATCTCGGTCTCCGACAAGGTGGAGGTCCGCGGGACCGACCGACTCGTCAAGACCAGCCTGACGCAACCCGGCGAAGACCCCGTCAGCATCGCCTATCGGTTGCGGCAGACCGGCGGCGACTGGCGCGTGATCGATGTGTTTTTCAAGAATTCGATCAGTCAGTTGACAACCCGTCGCGCCGATTTCGCGGCAATCGTCGCCAAGGGCGGCGCCAAGGCCCTGATCGCGCACATCAATCGCCTCGCCGAGAAGGGCGCTAGCTGAACCCCGAAAGGGCCTGGGCCGGCGCCGCGAGCGCCTTCGTTCTGGCGTTCGCCCTCGCCGGTGCGGACGCGCGCGCGCAAGCGGCGCCTTCCGCTGCCGTTGCGGTTGCCGGCAAGTCCGCCGAACGGCAGGCGCCGCCAGCGCCCGCCGTGCGCACCAGACATGCCAAGGGCGATCCGTTCGAAAAGTTCAACAGGTCGATGTTTTCGGTCCAGCAGTCGTTCGACAGGGCCCTGTTTCGCCCCGCCGCGCTTGGCTATCGCAAGCTGTTTCCCAAAGCGCTGCGGACCATTTTGCGGCACGGTTTGTCAAATCTGACCGAACCTTTTGTGTTCCTCAACGATCTGCTCCAGCTTCGCCCCAAGCGCGCGGCGAAGACGCTGGCGCGGTTCGTCATCAACTCCTCGATCGGCATCGGCGGTCTTCTCGATGTCGCCAAGGCAGCGAAGCTGCCGCATCGCAACAACGGCTTCGGCAACACGCTGGCGCATTATGGCGTCGGCCCAGGACCCTATCTGTTCCTGCCGTTGATCGGGCCGACCACCTTGCGCGACTTCATCGCCGATCAATCGGAGAATTTCGTCCCGCCGATCGTGATCGGGCGGCCGCTCTATCCCTTTTACAAGATCGAGTATCAGGCGCCGCGACTGGTGATCGGCGGGCTCGATCTGCGTGCCGAATCGGATGAAGAACTGACCACGATCATGGCCTCGGCGGTCGATCCCTATGCGACGCTGCGCTCGGTCTATCTCCAGAACCGCGCCGCCGAAATCGCCGAGAACGAAGGCAAGAAGGCATCGCCGGCGTTCGACGATCCGTTGGTCGATCCTGAGGCGGCTGCGCCGGGAGCGACTGCCCCGGTGGCTGCGCCCGAGCCCGCGCCGGCACCAGCCGACGTCCCGTCGACCGTACCACCCCCGCAGGAAGCGCCCGCGCTCGATTCGGGCAGCAACGGCTTGCCCACCGATGCGCAGATCGCCGCATTCGTTACCAGCCAAGGGGTTTTCTGAACGCGCCGCGGTTCCCGCGGGATCAGATTTTCGCGGGCGCTTTCTTCCCCCCGGCGCCGCCGCGCGGAGGCCCGAGCAGGGCCGGCTCGAAGATCAGCGCGCAGACCAGCGTCCAGGCGAGCGAGATCATCAGGATCTTGCCCATGCTCGCCGTCCCCGGATGCGCCGACAACCATAGCGCGCCAAACGCCGAACCGGTTGCGAGCGCGCTGAACAGCACCGCGCGCGCAAGGCTCGACTGGAGCAGATCGGTGGCGCCGCCGCGCCAGGCCATCACGAAATAGATGTGGAACGCGACGCCGACCCCGAACAGCAGCGGGAAGGCGATGATGTTGGCGAAGTTGATCGGCTGGCCGATCAGCACGCAGCTCGCGAGCGTCAGAAAGCCCGAGAGCACGACCGGCGCGAGCGTGAACGCGACCTCGCGAATATCGCGCAGCGCGATCAGCAGCAGCGCGCTGACCAGCGCGAGCGCAATCACCCCGGCCTGGACGAACGCGCCGGCGACGGTATTCGCGGCTTCCTGAGTCGCCACCGGCAAGCCGGTCGCCTTGGGCGCGATGCTGCGGACGGCGGCCGTGAAGCGCGCGAGCACGCGGTTGTCGTTGCTGTCGCCCTTGGGGAAAATCTGCACCCGGGCACGGCCATCGCGCGCGCGCCAGTCGGCGATGATTTCGGGCGGCAGCGTGTCGCGCGTGACCGCGCTGGCCTGGAGCACCGCGCGGGTCTGATCGAGCATCACCACCAGCGGATCGACGAGCACGGTCGATGCGCGCGCGCGTAGCGCGGGCGATCCCTCGGCAAGCCGGCCGAGCGTGGCGGCAAGCGCGCGCGCATGGCGTGCCGGCGGATCGGCGCGCCCGGCGGCGACCGTCGTCAGCTTGCTGCGCAGATCGGCGAGCGCGGCCACGATCTCCGCGTCGCTCGGCGGCGGCGCGACGTCGAACGGGTTGAGCGTCAGATCGAGCAGCAACGACGCGTCGGCGATCAGCGCCAGCTTGGCGGGCTGATCATCGGGGATGAAGCTGTCGAGGGTGATCGCCTGTGCGACTTCGGGCAGGGCGGCCGCCCGTTCGGCGATGCGATTGGCCTCGGCGGGGCCGGCGGTCAATACCGAGATCGTGTTCGGCGTGCGCAGCGGGTCGCGCATCAGATCGGCGAGCGAGCGCATCGCCGGGGCGTCGGGGTCGCGCAAATGGAGCGGATTGAAATCGAAGCGCACCAGCGGCAGCAGCGCGATGCTGACCAGCATCGACACGCCGAACGCCCACAGCACGGTGCGGCGGTGGCGCGCGAGCCAGCGGTCGACGGGCGCGGCGGCGGCGAAGCCGACTTCGCGACGCGGCGGGCTGGGGCCGAACAGAACGATCAGGGCGGGCAGCAGGGTGATCGAGAACAGCAACGCGATCACCATACCGAGCCCGGCGATCACGCCCAGTTCGGCGATGCCGACATAATCGGTCGGCAGGAAGGCGCCGAAGCCGAGGAACACCGCGCCCGCCGCGAGCGACAGCGGCGTGCCGAGCGCGACGGCGGCCTGTTCGAGCGCCTCGACGATGCCCGCGCCCTCGAGCCGTTCCTGATTGTAGCGGACGCTCAGCTGGATGCCGAAATCGACGCCGAGCCCGACGAACAACGGGATGAACGCGACCGAGATCAGGTTGAGCGTCCCGACCGCCGCGAGCCCCACTGCCGTCGTCAGCACCAGCCCGGCGACGATCGTCACCAATATCGCCGCGACAATCTTTGCCGAGCGGGTCGCGAACCACAAAGTCACCAGCATCGCCAGCGCCATCACCAGCCCGACAAAGCCGATATTCTCCTCGAGCGTCGCGAATTCCTCGTCGGCGAGCGGGACGTCGCCGGTTATCTGCACCCGCACGCCATGCGCCGGATCGAGATGGAGCCGCGCTGCCGCCGCCTTGATCGCATCGACGGCCTTTTCGCCAGGCTTGAGCGAACTGAAATCCAGCTTGGGTTGCGCGAGGATCAGCCGGCGGACCGGCGGCGCGGGGGCGCCACCGACCGCGAACAGCGCCTGCCACGAGAAATACGCCGACTTGCCCGCAATGACCCGGCTGAGCGCGGCATCGATCGCGACGATCGGGCGATCGAGATCGGCAAGCGTCGCATTGCCGGTCTCGACCCCGGTCAAGGCGGTCGACACCGCGCTGGCAATGCCGCGTAGCGAGGGATCGGCGGCGAGCGGGCCGAGCAGCGGTTGCGCCTTGATCAGCGCCTCGGTGGTCGCGCGCACCTCCGCCAGCAATCCGAACAGGATGCCGTTCCGTGCGAGATAGTCGCCCCCATCGGGCCGGATCACGGTCCTGAACTGGCCGGTGTCCGCCGTCAGCGCGGCCGAGAGCGCCGCCGCGCTGGCTTCGGCAAGCTCGGGCGTCTTGCCATCGACGATCACCAGCGTGGCATCGGTCTGTTGCGGAAAGGCCTTGTTGAGCGCTGCCTCGTTGCGACGCCAATCGACGTCGGGAGAAATCAGCGCGCTGGTATTGGTCGTCATTTCGAAATGGGTCGCGGCGAACCAGCCCGCCCCTGCCGCCAGCAACAGACACGCCAGCAGCAACTGCCAGGGCCGCCGGGCACTCAGCTCGACGAGGCGGAAGATCGCGGCACCACCCACCCGATCAGCGCGGCCCGCTGGGGCCCATGAAATAGCGCATCTTCATGCTGATCGTCTTCGGGCCGGTGAACTCGATCCGTGCATCGCTCCAGCTCGGCGGGCCCATCCGGATCGGCGCATCGTTGGAAAAGCCGATGCCTTCCTTGGGCAGACCGAACAGCCCGCGATCGACCTTGCCGTTTTTGTTCTCGTCATGCGTGATCGACACGCCATAAACCCCGAATGGCACGTTTTCGATCGTGACCATCGTCGTACCTGTCTCTGCTTTGGCGTCTGCAAAGATTCGGCATTTTTTCAGGAATTCGGCTTCGGTGCACACGTCGACGCGAATGACGCCATTGGCATTGCGCACGTTGGTGATCTGCATCGTCAGCGTCGCCGTCCCCGCCTGCCCGCGTGCCGGCGGATGGACGGCGACGGCAGCCGTCGTCGCGGCAAACGCGGCCGCGATGGTGATTAGCCCTGCCACGCGCTTCACGCCCGCGCTTCTCCGACCGCGCCTTCGTTCCAGCGCAGCGCCTTCAGCACCGAATCGATGATCGCATCGGCATCGAGCCCGGCTTCGGCATATTGCTTTTCCGGCTTGTCGTGATCCTGGAAGATGTCGGGCAGGCGCAGCGTCCGCAGCTTGAGGCCGGCATCGATCAGGCCGGTATCGCTCGCGAAGGTCAGCACATGGGCGCCGAGCCCGCCGACCGCGCCCTCCTCGATCGTCACCGCAACTTCGTGCGTGGTCAGCAGCTTGCGGATCAACGCCTCGTCGAGCGGTTTGGCGAAGCGCAGATCGGCGACTGTGGTCGACAGCCCCTTGGCTTCGAGCGCATCGGCGGCCTTGAGCGCCTCGGCGAGGCGGGTGCCGAGCGACAGGATCGCGACCTTGTGGCCGTGGCGGACGATGCGACCCTTGCCGATCTCGAGCCGCTCGGCGACGGCGGGCAAGGCCACCCCGGTGCCGTTGCCGCGCGGGTAGCGGACCGCGATCGGACCGTCGTCGTACAGCGCGGCGGTGTGCACCATATGCACCAGTTCGGCCTCGTCGGCGGCCGCCATCACCACGAAATTGGGCAGGGTCGCGAGATAGGTGACGTCGAAGCTGCCGGCATGGGTGCAGCCGTCGGCGCCGACCAGTCCGGCACGGTCGATCGCGAATCGCACCGGCAGATTCTGGATCGCGACATCGTGCACGACCTGGTCATAGGCGCGCTGGAGGAAGGTCGAATAGATCGCGCAGAACGGCCGCATGCCCTGCGCGGCAAGGCCGGCGGCGAAGGTGACCGCATGCTGCTCGGCGATGCCGACGTCGAACGAGCGATCGGGGAACGCCTTGGCAAAGCGATCGACGCCGGTGCCCGACGGCATTGCCGCGGTGATTGCGACGATCTTGGGATCGCGCTTTGCCTCCTCGATCAGGGCATCGCCGAACACATTCTGGTAGGCGGGCGGCCCCGGGGGTGCCTTGGCCTGCACGCCCGAGATGACGTCGAATTTCTGGACGCCGTGATATTTGTCGGCCGCCGCTTCGGCCGGGGCGTAGCCCTTGCCCTTTTTGGTGACGACGTGGATCAGGATCGGGCCCTGTTCGGCGTCGCGGACGTTTTCGAGGACCGGGATCAACTGTTCGAGATTGTGGCCGTCGATCGGGCCGACATAATAAAAGCCAAGCTCCTCGAACAACGTGCCGCCCATCGCCATGCCGCGCGCGAATTCGTCGGTCTTCTTCAGGCCCTCGGCGATCGGCTTGGGCAGCCGCCGGGCCATTTTCTTCGCCAGATCGCGCAGACCCAGAAATTCGCGACTCGAAACGATACGCGACAGATAGGCCGAGAGCCCGCCGACCGGCGGCGCGATCGACATGTCGTTGTCGTTGAGGATCACGACAAGCCGGTTGCCGGCCTGCTCGGCGTTGTTCATTGCCTCATAGGCCATCCCCGCCGACATCGACCCGTCACCGATCACGGCAATGCCTTTGCCCGGCGTGCCTTCGAGCTTGTTGGCTATCGCGAAGCCCAGCGCCGCCGAAATCGAGGTCGAGCTGTGGGCCGCGCCAAACGGATCATATTCGCTCTCGGTGCGCTTGGTGAAGCCACTCAAGCCCCCGCCGGTGCGCAGCGTGCGAATCCGATCGCGCCGGCCGGTGATGATCTTGTGCGGATAGCATTGATGGCCGACGTCCCACACCAGCCGGTCGGCGGGCGTGTCGAAGACATAGTGAATCGCGACGGTCAGTTCGACGACGCCGAGCCCCGAGCCGAGATGGCCGCCGGTGACGCCGACCGCCGAAATCATTTCCTGGCGCAGCTCGTCGGCCAGCTGGGGCAATTGATCGGGCGTAAGCTTGCGAAGATCCGCCGGAAACTGGACCTGATCCAGCAAGGGGGTCACGGGATTGGATGACATTTAAACGAAATTCCCAAGTTCAAGCGGACGCCCTAGCCGATTGCTACCGAAAGGTGAACACCATGCGCGGTCCTCCGTCGGGAAAAGCGGCGGTGGGTGACGTATTCGCCACAGCAGGCTATCGCGCGACGGATGATCGCCACCCCCGCCTGGCCGCCGCAATCGACGCCGCGCCTGTTCGTTGCCTCGCCGCTCGCTGCCGGCATGCGCCTGATCGAGGGACCGCAGGCGCATTATCTCGCCCAGGTGATGCGGCTGAAACCGGGCGACCCGGTCAAACTGTTCGACGGCGAAAATGGCGAATGGCTCGCATTGGCGCGCGACATTGGGAAAAAATCACTCAGCGTCGAGCTTACCGAGCAATTGCGGCCGACCGAGGCGGTGCCCGATCTCTGGCTGTGCGCCGCGCCGCTCAAGAAAGGACGGATCGACTGGCTCGCCGAAAAGGCCTGCGAGCTTGGCGTCGCCAAGCTGGTGCCGGTGCTGACCGCGCGGACGATCGTCGAGCGGCTCAACGGCGATCGGTTGCGCGCGCACATGATCGAGGCCGCCGAGCAATGCGGGCGCACCGCCGTGCCGGCGCTCGCCGAGCCGGTCAAGCTCGCGACCCTGCTCCGCGATTGGCGTGATCGCCGGCTGTTCTTCGCTGACGAGACCGGCGGCGCGCCGGCAGCGGCGGCGATGGCTGCGCACCCCGGCCCGGCGGCGATCCTGATCGGCCCCGAAGGTGGTTTCACGACCGACGAACGTGGGGCGATTCGCGCCGTCCCGCAGGCGATCGGGATCGGTCTCGGCCCCCGTATCCTGCGCGCCGATACGGCGGCGGCGGCGGCGGTCGCCTTATGGATGGCAAGCGCGGGCGATTGGTAGAGCGCGCCCCCTAGCGCCCGCCCCGGCCCGGCGCTACATGGCCGCGCATGAGCACGAAGACCGTCACGAACAACGTATCAGCGGTCATCGAGCACCGCGACCAATTGATTGCGACCTTCGCCCAGGGCGAGAAGCCGCCCGAGCGCTGGCGAATCGGCACCGAGCACGAGAAGTTCGTCTACAAGACCGACGATCACCGCGCGCCTTCCTACGATGAACCGGGCGGCATCCGCGATCTGCTCGATGCCCTCACCGAATTCGGTTGGGTCCCCGTCATCGAAGGCGGCAAGGTGATCGCGCTGTCGGGCGTCGACGGCAGCGTCAGCCTCGAGCCCGCGGGGCAGTTCGAACTGTCGGGTGCGCCGCTCGACAATCTCCACCTGACCTGCGCCGAAACCGGTCGGCACCTCGAACAGGTGCGCAAAGTGGGCGACAAGCTCGGCATCGGCTTTCTCGGTCTGGGCATGTGGCCCGACAAGACCCGCGCCGAACTGCCGATCATGCCCAAGGGCCGCTACGCCATCATGCTCCGTCACATGCCCCGGGTCGGTACGATGGGGCTCGATATGATGCTGCGAACCTGTACCATTCAGGTTAATCTGGATTATCAGTCCGAAGCCGATATGGTGAAAAAATTCCGCGTCGGCCTCGCCCTTCAGCCACTCGCGACCGCGCTGTTCGCCAATTCGCCGTTCACCGAAGGCAAGCCCAACGGGTTTCTATCGTACCGCAGCCATATCTGGTCGGACACCGATCCGGCACGCACCGGCATGCTGCCGTTCGTGTTCGAGGACGGCTTCGGCTATGAGCGCTATGCCGATTATGCACTCGATGTGCCGATGTATTTTGTCTACCGCGACGGCAGCTATATCGATGCGGCCGGCCTCAGCTTTCGCGATTTCCTGAAAGGGGAATTGTCGGTCCTGCCCGGCGAACTGCCGACGATCGACGACTGGAACGATCATTTGTCGACCGCCTTTCCCGAGGTGCGGCTGAAATCTTTCCTCGAGATGCGCGGTGCTGACGGCGGGCCGTGGAACCGCATCTGCGCGCTGCCCGCCTTCTGGGTCGGGCTGCTCTATGACGGCCAGGCGCTCGACGCGGCGTGGGACGTCGTCAAGCACTGGACGATGGACGAGCGCGAGCTGCTCCGCTCCTCGGTGCCCAAGCTTGGCCTCGATGCGCCGATCCCGGGTGGCACGTTGCGGACGATTGCGAGCGAGGTGCTCGATATCGCCCATGGCGGGTTGGCCGCGCGAGGCCGGCACGATGCCGGCGGCAGCAACGAAACCGGGTTCCTCGATCCGCTGCGCGAGATTGTCCGATCGGGCAAGGTGCCCGCGCAGTTGCTGCTCGATCGCTATCACGGCGCCTGGGGCGGCGATGTCAGCCGGGTGTATGAGGAAATGCGCTTTTAAGCGACCGGTGGCGGCTTGCCCGCCAGCCAGCCGAAGAACCGCGGGACGGCGCCGTTTCGAGCCATCCACTGCGTATAGGCCTGATAAGCCGGGTCTTCGCCCAAATGCCATTCCTCGGTCTGCGCGCGCCAATAATAGATGCCCGCGACCACGCCCATCAGGATTGTCGCCCGTGCAGCATCGACCATCGTGCCGGTCGACAGGAATGGGATCGTCGAGATCAGCCAGAACAAATTCTTCGACAGATAGGCGGGGTGGCGCGAAAAGGCATAGGGGCCGTGGGTGAGCACGCCGCGATGCGTGAGGTTCGAGAAACGAAATCCGAAGGCGATCGTCGCCCAGGCGTAGATTGCGGTCAGCATCACCAGCACCGCGCCGGTGATCGCGAGCAATATCGGATGGCCGGCATACCAATGGACCCAGTCCGACGTGCCGGGATGATAATCGAGCGGCCCGCCATCGGCCATGAGCACGAACGGCGGGTAACAGATCAGCGCCGCCAGCCACGCCGCGGCGTAGGGATTGGCGCTGCGGATGTGCGAATCGAGCGGCCGCATCGTCAGCACATAGCCGACGGTCGCAAAGGCAACGTCGATCACGAACATGAAGGTGATCAGCCAGTTCGACAGCGCGACCGGATCGCGCAGCAACAGGCTGGTATCGGCGCGGACGAATTCGCCGAAGCCCCCCGGCACGATCGCCAGCATGAAGGCGAGGAAAAAGCCTTTCACCCCCCAGCTGCGCAGATGATTGTAGATCGCGTCCTTGTCCGGATTGGCGGTGCCCATCAGCCACGCGCCGAGCGCCCAGGCGCCGTCCTTGGGGTCGATCAGCTTGCGATCGATCCAGATCACATAAGGGATCGACGCGACGAACAGGACCGGCGCCGCCGCCTGGAACGCCTCCATCGAGAACAGGTAATTGCCCCGCCAGTAAAAGCGCGACACGCCATAGACCAGGGCGATGACTGCCCACGTCATCCACAGGCCGGCAAGCTTGGTGAGGCTGATGTCGAGCGTCTCGCGCCAGCTGGTGGTCGATTCCCAGTTGATCCCCGTCGTCGGGTTGCGATGGACCTTGTCGACGAAGATCGACCAGAGCACCATCGGCATCCCGCAGGCCGCGACGTTGACGAGCGCCGCATAGGGGCCGTCCATATGAAACCAGCGGGCGATGCCCGACCAGAGCAGCAGACCGACAAGGCCGCACAGGCCGACGCCGGTGCTGACGGCGGATTGGGGTCGCGGGTCGGCCTTGGCCGCGCGCGCTAGAGCGGGATCGTGCAACATCTGGAGGAGGGCGTAGCGCAGCGACGGTAAGCAATCCGTTAAGGATGCCCCCGCTTGCGCCGCCGGGCGCTTGCCATTATCGCGCCGAGACACAAGCGGGTATAGTACAATGGTAGTACAGCAGCCTTCCAAGCTGAATACACGGGTTCGATTCCCGTTACCCGCTCCACTTTCTGGCCGGATACCCCGATGACCGCTGCGACCCTGGCCGATGCAAAGGCCCAGATCATCGCGGCCGGGCGGTGGCTCGACGCCAAGGGTTGGGCGCCCGCGACCGCCGGCAATTATTCCATGCGGCTCGGCGATGGCCGCTTCGCGATCACCGTTTCGGGCTGGCACAAGGGGCGCCTGACCGATTTCGGGGTGATGACGGTCGACGCCGAAGGGCGCTCGCTCGACGGCAAGAAGCCGTCAGCCGAGACGGCGCTGCACATGGCGCTCTATGCGCGCTTTCCTGAGGTGCGCGCGGTGCTCCACAGCCATTCGCCCGAAGCCGTGGGGATGAGCCGCGCCTATGCCGATGTGTCCTCGTATCGGCTGGCCGGGCACGAGATGCTGAAAGTGCTGCCCGGCTTCTCCACCCACGATGCCGTCTTCGACCTGCCGATCGTCGATAACAGCCAGGACATGGCAGACATCATCGCCGCGATCGAACCCGCGATGCTGGCCGAATCGCCGCCGCCCGCCTATCTTATTCGCGGCCATGGCCTGTACGGCTGGGGCACCGACATGGCCGAGGCCGAGCGCGTGATCGAGGGCGTCGAATGGATGATCGCCGCCGAACTCGCCGAGCGCCGTTTCCGGGAGAGCAGACGATGAGCCACCTCCAAATCTTCGACGAAGGCGATGCCGGCACGGCATTGCTCGACACCAGCGATGCCGGCGTGATCGCCGAGCAGCTCGCGACGATCGGCGTCCGGTTCGAACGCTGGCCGACCCGCGACGTGGCAGGCGCCGACGATGTTCTCGCCGCCTATGCGCCCGAGATCGAGCGGCTCGTCGCTGCCGACGGCTATCGATCGATCGACGTGATGGGGGTGACCCCCGACCATCCCGATCGCGCGACGATCCGCACCAAATTCCTGTCCGAACACACCCATGCCGAAGACGAAATCCGCTTCTTCGTCGACGGCCAGGGGCTGTTCACGCTCCACGAAGGCGGCCGGGTGTTCAACATGCTGTGCACCAGGGGCGATCTGATTTCGGTCCCCGCCGGCATGCGCCACTGGTTCGACATGGGAGAGCGCCCGCAGTTCAGCGTCATTCGCCTGTTCCTCAACCCCGATGGCTGGATCGCCCAGTTCACCGGCGACGACATCGCCGATCGCTTTCCCCGGCTCCAGCCGGTTGCGGCCTGAATGATCAAGGCCATTTTGACCGACATCGAGGGGACGACATCGTCGATCTCCTTCGTGGCGGACGTGCTGTTCCCCTATGCGCGTGCGCGGCTCGCGAGCTATTGCGCGGCCCACCCCGATCAGGTCGCGCCGATCTTGGCCGAGGTGCAGGCCATGGAGCCGGGCGATCCGATCGCCACGATGACGCGCTGGATCGACACCGACCAGAAGATCACCCCGCTCAAGACGCTCCAGGGGATGATCTGGGACGCGGGTTTCAAGGACGGCGCGTTCAAGGGGCATGTCTATTCCGATGCGGTGGCGGCGCTGAAGCGCTGGCATGCGGCGGGGGTGCCGCTTTTCGTGTTTTCGAGCGGATCGGTCGCAGCGCAGAAACTGATCTTCGGCTATAGCGAAGCGGGCGACCTGACCCCGCTCTTCTCGGGCTATTTCGACACCACGACTGGGCCCAAGCGCGAGTCCGTCGCCTATACGCGCATTGCCGGGGCGATCGGGGTGCCGGTGGGCCAGGTGCTGTTCCTGTCGGACGTGTCGGCGGAAACCGATGCGGCCAAAGCGGCGGGGATGCAGGCTTTGCTGATCGACCGTGAGGGCGGACCGGCGGATATTGCAAGCTTTGACGCGATCATGCTCGACGAGGCGACCGCCTAGCCCGTTTTTTTTCGAGCGAAGGCGGGAAACAGGCCCCAAGCGGTGCGCCGTGTTTCGAGGCTTCGCTCGAACCGAACGGATTGCGCAGAGGAACGAGACGAATGAAACTCAACGGCATCCACACCCGCTCGATCCGCCGCACCGATGACGGCAAGGGCGCGACGATCCTCGATCAGCGCGACCTGCCGTGGAAGATCACCTGGGTGGAGCTGCGCGATGCCGCCACCGCCGAACGCGCGATCCGCGAGATGTGGACGCGGGGTGCGCCGCTGATCGGGGCGACGGCGGCTTATGGGTTGGCCCTCGCGCTGGCCGAGGATGCATCGGACGCTGGGCTGGAGGCGGCGCACAAGTTCCTGCTCGAGGCGCGGCCGACGGCGGTCAATCTGCGCTGGGCGCTCGATGATGTGGCCGCGCATGTCCGCCCGCTCGCCCCTGCCGATCGTGCAGAGGCGGCCTTTGCGCGAGCGGACTCGATCGCCGACGACGATGCCGCGATGAGCGAGGCGATCGGCGCGCATGGGCTTGAAATCCTGCGCGATCTCCACGCCAAAAACCCCGGCCGACCGCTCAACATCCTGACGCATTGCAACGCCGGCTGGCTGGCGACGGTCGATTACGGCACCGCAACCGCGCCCATCTATATCGCGCACGATGCGGGCATTCCGGTCCATGTCTGGGTCGACGAGACGCGCCCGCGCAACCAGGGCGCGCTCCTCACCGCGTTCGAGCTCGCGAGCCACGGCGTGCCGCACACCGTGATCGTCGACAATGCCGGCGGCCATCTGATGATGAATGGCCAGGTCGACATGGTGATCGTCGGCACCGATCGCGTCGCGGCGAACGGCGATGTCTGCAACAAGATCGGCACCTATCTGAAGGCGCTGGCGGCCAAGGACAACGGCATCCCCTTCTACGTCGCGCTGCCGTCGACGACCTTCGACGCGACCACCCCGACCGGCGCCGACGTCCCGATCGAGGAACGCGCGGGCGAGGAAGTGACGCACGTCCAGGGCGAAGGCGGCGCGATGCGCGTGACGGCATCGGCCGCGGCCAACCCGGCGTTCGACGTGACGCCGGCAAGGCTGGTGACGGGCTATATTACCGAAAAGGGGGTGAGCGCGACGATCTGAGGCGAGAAGGCGGCGCCTTCTGGTCCATCATCTTAGTTTCCCGGTGAAGAAGCGGGGCCCCGGAACAAGGCCGGGGTGACGAGCAAGCAGACGCGGCAGTTTGCGCCGCAAATTTTGCCGAAAATGCGGATTCATTTTTATCCCGAAAGCAGCCGCTAGTTTGCTCTCGCCGCAAGATGCCGATCGGCGAGGCCTGTTCCAGCTTCAAGCTCGACGATCGAAATTAATCGCTCAATCTTTGCTCTTGTTTCGGCTCGCTTGAAAAAGGATCCAAAAGATACCGAGTATCACGATACCGGTCATCACTGTCGGGACAAACTTCATACCGGCCATTCCCTCCCTGATGGCGAAACTAAATCAGTGACCCGGGCATTGGCAACGTCCTGACCGCCGAATAGGAGCGGGCGCAGCATCGACACGCGCGCAGGACGGAGCCAAAATAGCTCGCAGCATCTGATCGTCGCGAAATGGGACTGACGGCAAGCGCCCACTTGCCGTCATATCTCAAGGGCGCGAACCCGTGCCAGCAGCGCCCTCATCTGCGCCTCGCCGTGGGTGGTAAGCGGCAGCGGGACCGCGCCCGCCTCTTGCCGAATACTGTCGAGTTCAGAATCGGCAATCGAGATGCTGGTAAAATCGTCCCAGTCCCACGCCCCGCCGCTGCCATCAAGGAAGTCGGATAAATAGCGGGCTACATCGACGGGGTTGAGGTCAGAGCTTCTCTTCAACCCGAGCGGCCGTTGAAAAAGAACCACCAGCAACACGAAAGGGATAGCGACCGACGCGAGAATTGCAGCGCCCCAACCGCTAGCATGCCATTGCCGATGACGGCCCATGTCTGCCTCCGCTGCAAACTCTATACGACCAATGTCCGATTTCCACCCGAACCAGACAGGCTAAGGCCGCCGCGCCATCCGCTCCAATGCGCCATCGATCGTGTCATCGACCTTCGCGAAGCACAGCCGCACGACATTGGTCACCGCGTCCTCCGCGTAAAAGGCGCTGACCGGGATGGCGGCCACGCCCGCTTCCTCGACCAGCCATTCGCAAAAAGCCACGTCTTCCATCGCGATGCCGCTGGCGGCGAGGTCGATCGACAGGAAATAGGTCGCAGCGCTCGGCAGCACCCGATAGCCAAGGCCGTCCAGCCCCACCGCCAGCCGGTCGCGCGAGCGCGCGAAGCCGGCACGCATTGCCGTAAAATACGCCATGTCCTTGCCCAGCCCATAGGCGGCGGCGGCCTGAAGATTGGGCGGGGTGGTGAAGGTCAGGAACTGGTGCGCCTTGGCAATCAAGCCCGACAGCGCAGGCGCCGCGCACAGCCAGCCGACTTTCCAGCCGGTAAGCGAAAAGATCTTCCCCGCCGAGCCGATCTTCACGCAGCGATCGCGCATCCCCGGCTCGGCCATCAGCGACGCGTGGCTGCGGCCGTCGAACACGACATGCTCCCACACCTCGTCACAGATCGCGATCAGGTCGCGCTCGACGCAGAAATCGGCGAGCAGGCGGCGTTCGGCGGCGCTCGCCATCGTCGCGGTCGGGTTGAGCGGATCGTTGAACAGGATGAGTTTGGTCCGGGCGGAGGCGGCACGTTCCAGCGCCTCGCGCGTGATCCGCCACTCGGGCGGCTCCAGCCGCACGAAGCGCGGCACGCCGCCCGCGCGGAGCACGAGCGGCAGATAGGCGTCGTACATCGGCTGGAACAGGATCACCTCGTCGCCCGGAGAGATCAGCGCGAAGATCGCTGCCGCGAGCGCCTCGGTCGCGCCAGAGGTGACGATCACTTCGCCGGCGCCAAGATCGAGCCGCTGGTGTGCGGCATAATGATCGGCCACCGCCTGCCGCAGCACCGGGAGACCGGCCATCGGCGGATACTGGTTCGACTCGCCGAGCAGCGCGCGCGCCGCCGCCTGCAGCACGTCCTCCGGCCCCCGCCCGTCGGGAAAGCCCTGGCCGAGGTTGATCGCCCCGCTCGCCCGCGCGCGCGCCGACATCGCCTCGAAGATCGTGGTGCCCAAAGAGGTGTAGACTGGATTCATCGCTGGTGCCGCTGGCTGGAGGGGGGACGGCTGCCACCCTACCGCGTTGCATGCCGCAGAAAAGCGCCGATGGCGACGGAATTGGCGCTGGATGCCCGCGCATTCCGCCAGATTGCCCCCAGCCGCCCCATCGCGGTCGATCAGCGGCGGCGCGTCCTAGGCACCCGCAGGGGCGCCGCGATCCTGATTCCGCGGCAATTCCAGGGGCGTTGCGGCGCAGATCGTGCGCAGCGCCTCCCTCAATCCCTCCTCGATCGTCGGATGGTAGAACGGCAGCTCCAGCAACTGGGTGGCGGTCCGCCCCTGCTGGATCGCCCAGGCGAGCATATGCGCCAGATGTTCGCTGGCAGGGGTACACAGATCGGCGCCGATCAGCCGGCCGTCGGGGGCCGCGGCATAAAGGGTAAGCGCACCCCGGTTGCTGCCCTCCACCCTGGCCCGGCCCTGATCGCCGAAATCGGCGGTGCCGGTGATCACCCCCTCCTCCTCCGACTGGCCGATCCGCGCGACGGGCGGGTTGGTGAAGGTGATGCTGAACGCGGTGAAGCGGTCGGCCCGGATCGATGCCGGGAACGCCGCGGCATTGCGCCCGGCGATCGCGCCGTCATGGGAGGCTTCGTGCAAGAGCGGGCGGTCGTTGGCGACATCGCCGGCGAGAAAGATCGCGCGCTCGCCGCACTGCATCGTTGCACGGTCATGGACCGGTACCCCGTGGTCGTCGCGCTCGACGCCGGCTGCGGCCAGGTCGAGTGATTCAAGGTTGGGCAGCCGTCCGGTAGCGGCGAGGACATAGTCGAAGTCCGCCTCGCCCGATGATCGACCGGTCCAGCCAAGCCTGACGCCATCGCGGGTTCGCCGCGCCGTCAGCTCGACGCCCAACCGCAGCATCAGGTCGCCTTCGATGATGGCGCTGATCGCGGCATGAACCTTGGGACAGCGGATCCCGGCAAGGCGGTCGCCCGGGTCGAACAGCGCCACCTCGACACCGAGCCGCGCCATCGCTTGTGCCAGCTCGAGGCCGAGCGGGCCGGCACCGACCACCGCCAGCCGCGCGGGCAGGTCCGGCAAGTCGAACACGCTTTCGTTGGTCAGCACGCGGTCGCCCAGCGCCGCATATTGATCGGGGACGAACGGCGCCGATCCCGTCGCGATGACGATGCTGCCCGCGTCGACCAACCGGCCGTCGTCAAGTTCGAGTCGGTTGGGCGCGACGAACTTCGCCCGGCCCCGGAGCCGCACGCCATCGGGAATCTCATCGATGCTTTCGCGGGTCAGCCGGGCGAAGCGATCGCGCTCGTCGCGGACGCGCTGCATCACCGCCTTGCCGTCGATCGCGATCCCGGCAACCCTGATGCCGAACAGGTCGGCAGTACGGGCCGCGTGCGCCGCATGCGACGCCGCGATCAGCAGCTTCGACGGCATGCACGCGACCGTCGCGCAGGTCGTGCCGTTATAATGGGGATCGATCAGCAGCGTGCGCGCCCCGGCCGAGCGCGCGGCGCGTTCCGCTGCGAGCCCGGCCGTGCCGGCACCGATCACGGCGACGTCGCAGCGAAGCGTCTCGGCCATGTCAGGCCGCGATCGTGATCGACTTGACGTTGACGAACTCCTTCAGGCCAACCTCGCCATGTTCGCGGCCATAGCCCGAATCCTTGACCCCGCCGAAGGGCATGTTGGGCATCGCCACGGCATAGGAGTTGATCCGGACCATGCCGGTATCGAAATAGGTCTCCGCCATCCTGACCGCGCGATCGACATCCCTGCTGAAGATGCCGCCGCCCAGGCCGTAGCGACTGTCGTTGGCGATGCGCATCGCGTCTTCGTCGTCGCTGGCCTTGATGATCGAGGCGACGGGGCCGAAGATTTCGTCGTCATAAGCGGGCTGGCCGGGGGCGACGTCGACCAGCGCGGTGGCGGGATAGAACCAGCCGGTGCGATCGGGCACCGCCCCGCCGGCGACGATGGTCGCGCCCCTCGCCACGCTTTCCTCGACCTGGGCGTGGACCTTGTCGCGCTGGCTGGACGACACCAGCGGCCCGAGTTGCGTGTGCTTGTCGTTGGGATCGCCCAGCGCGATGTCGGCGAACGCGTCGGCATAGCCCTTCACGAAGGCATCATAATTCTTCTCGGTGACGATGAAGCGTTTCGCATTCACACAGGTCTGGCCATTGTTGAACAGGCGACCCTGGACGCAGGTCTTGATCGCGAGATCGAGATCGGCATCGTCGAACACCATATAGGCATCGTTCGAGCCGAGCTCGAGCACGGTCTTCTTGGTCACCGCCGCCGCCTTTTGCGCCACGCTGCGTCCCGCCTTGTCGCTCCCCGTCAGCGTCACGCCGCGCACCAGATCATGCTCGATGATCTTGTCGGACTGGTCGTGCGTGATCAGCAGCACGCCGAACAGCCCCTTGGGCAGGCCGGCACGCTCATAAATGTCACGCAGCATCAGCGCGCTGCCGGTGCAGTTTGCCGAGTGCTTGAGCAGCACGCCGTTGCCGACCATCAGGCTGGAAATCGAATAGCGCACCGCCTGGTAACAGGGGAAATTCCACGGCTGGATGCCGTAGACGACGCCCACCGGGGCATAGGAGATCAACCCCCGCCCGTCGGGAATGTCGCGCGTCTCATCGGCGAGCATCGCCGGGCCATGGTCGGCGGTATAATCGCAGATGCTGGCGCACAGATCGATTTCGGTCCGCGAATCGCGCAGCAGCTTGCCGACTTCGTCGGTCATCAACTGGGCGAAAGCGTCCTTCGAGTTGCGCAGTTCGCCGGCAATTGCCGCGATCACGCTGGCCCGCTCTTCGCGGCTCTTCAGCCGCCATACGAGATGGGCGTCATGGCTGCGCTGGACCACGGTCATCGCCTCGTCGTCCGACATGATCGGGTAGGTTTCCAGAACCTGTTCGGTCAGCGGATTCACGGTCTGGATGGTCTGGTCGGTCATGATAGTTCCTTGATGGTGTTGAAAGGCGTCGTGCGGGCGGGGCCGCGCTCAGCCATGGGTTTCGCGGTGGTCGCGCAGCGTCTCGGCCGCGTCGTCGAGCGCTGCGTCGATCGCGTCGGCGAAGCTTTGGTCGGTCAGGTGGCAAATGCCGTTGTGCGCGGCGCAGACGGTCCGCGTATCGGCCCAGTCGCGCGCCAGATCTTTTGCCCAGCCGATATAGTCGTCGGCCGCGCCGGCGCGCTTCTCGAGCGCCTCGGCGAGCTTGGGATGAAAGCGCAGCCCGGGGCCCGGCACCAGTTTTTGGATCAGCGAGGGCAGATCGAGCACGTTGAGCGTATCGTCGGCATGGACGATGCGACTGGCGCGGTGCCGGACGACCACCGATCCCACATGGACGTTCTCGTCATCCGAAATGAAATCGACGCCTGCGGGCACCGAAAAATCGAACAGGTCGGCGAATGCCCGCTGGGTCGCCGGCGCCTCGATCAGCGCGGGGTCCCATCGCAGATCCGGCAGATGGTGATGATGCCGGCGGGTGCCGATCAGCCGGGCATTGGGAAGCATCGCCTGCACGAACGCACAATGAACGGTGTGGAACGGATGAACGTTCAGCACCGCCTCGATCAGCGATCCCCCGTCGGTCAGCGCCATCAGCGCGTCGTGATCCGCCTTGTCCGGCTCATAGGAATCGAGCAGGACGAAGGTCCCCCCCGGGCGGCGAACCAGCGACATTTGGGTGCCGACGTTGATGATATGCGCGATCCGGAAATCACCGCGGACATGCCAGAAGTCGTCCGCCAGATGTTCCATTTCGTTGCTCCTGCATCGTCGCTTGCTCTCTTCTGGAGAAGGGTCGAGCGCCTGATCCGTTCCGATGGAGCCCGAAAAATAAGTGGCGATGCGCCCGCCCTCGAGCGCGACGATCGCGCCTCAGGGAGCTGCCGCAACCCCGATCCGGCGGGGCCTCAGCCATGCTGACGATCGCGGCACCCAGCGCAGGCGCGCTCCCGGCGAGCCGGTGTGAGGGCCGCCGTCGGTGAAGGCTCTCTGGCGATGCGGCGGCATTCCGGGGGGATCATTTTTTGCGAAACCGCGTTGGAGTCGCGAAAGGATTCTCCATGACCACTGACACGATGAGAGCCTGGCAAATCCATGATTTTGGCGATGCCGGCATGATGAAGCTGGAGACCGTCCCGGTGCCCACGCCGCGTGAGGGCGAACTGCTCGTGCGGATCGACGCGACCAGCATCAACCCTGTCGACTACAAGACTCGCGAAGGAGAATTTCCCCCGGTCGATTCGTCCGATCTGCCGGCGATCCTCGGTCGCGACGTCGCCGGGACGGTGATCGCGGGTGGCGACGCGTTCGCAGCAGGCGACCGGGTCTATGGCATGCCCGCCTTTGGCCGCGGCAGCTATGCCGAGCAGGTGATGATGAAGCCGGCCGAACTCGCGCGCATCGCGGACCGGGTCGATATGACGACCGCAGGATCACTGCCGCTCGCCGCGCTGACCGCGTGGCAGGGATTGTTCGATCAGGGCGCCCTGCAAGCGGGCGAACGCGTGCTGATCCTCGGCGCCCCCGGCGGCGTCGGCCATCTGGCCGTCCAGTTCGCCGTCGCGCGCGGCGCCTCCGTGATCGCGACCGGCCGCCAGCAAGACGTCGATTTCCTGAAAGAGCTCGGCGCCGATCAGGTCATCGATACCGATTCCGCCGATCTTTCGGAGATCGAGGGCGAAGTCGATCTGGTGTATAGTCTGCTCCATGGCGAGCCGCAGGCGGCCGCATGGGCCGTGGTGAAATCCGACGGTCGCTTCATCTCGACGCTCGAAGAGCCCGAGTCCAACGGCAAGAAACCGGGCGTCCGGACGGCGCGCTACATGGCCGCGCCCAATGGCGACCAGCTTGCAGAGATCATGGACCTGGTCGAATCGGGCAAAGTCTCGGTCAAGCTGCAGCAGCGCTTTGCATTCGAGGATATCCCGGCCGCACAGGACGCGCTCGAAAACGATCACACCCAGGGCAAGATCGCCGTTCTGCTTCACGCGGACGCCTGAATCATGGCCGACGATACAGGCTTCCCGATCTGGTTCGCGATCAATGGGTGCCGGGTGCCGGCACGCGGCCGGAGGGCGATGAAGGCGCTATTGCCCCTTTTCGCGCTCGCCGCGCTCGCCGGCGGCTGCTCGAAACCCGCCGCCGATCTCCAATGCCCGCTTCCCGAAAGCGGGTCCGCCGCCGATAGTCTGCGTGAAACCCCGCAGCAAATCGACGCCGCGGCGGCCGATCTGGGGGCGGGCACTGCCAACGAGATCGAGGCGGTCGTCTCGACCTTGCGCAATCGACATCCCGACACGTCGAAGGCGGCCATCGTCAACTACATCGTCACCGCCTATTGCCCGAAGATCAAAGCCAATCCCGCGCTCGATCGGGCGCAGAAACAGGATGCGATGCTGACCTTTTCAGGCCGCGTCGAGCAGATTGCCAACGCTCGATGACGAGGATCGCGCGGCTCCTGCTGCCGCTGCTGGCGCTGGCCGGCTGTGGTCGGCCGGCTGACGACACCGGCACATCCGCCCCCTCACCCGCCAATGCGCCGACCGCCGCGGCATCCGCAGCGCCGACGATGCCTGTGCCACCGGTGGCGGCGCCGTCGCCGCCGCTCACCGAGGCTGCGGTCATCCCCCGTGCGCCGGGAAAACCGCTTTCGTGCGCTGCCGATATCGGCGGCGCTGCTGCCGCGCGTCGGGCAGCGATCTGCCGAAACGTCTCGCCGGCGACCCATCCCCCGTGCAATGCGGCCAATAGTTGCGCGATGATCAATGATGAAATCGCCCGCAGCTGCGCGCTGTTCGCCGGGCATGGCGCGCCGATGGCCGGGTGCACGCCGGCGCCCGACAGCATGCAAGCCGCCGCTGCCGTGATCGAGCGCTATTATTCGGCGTTGAACGCCGGCGACTATGACACTGCCTGGCGCCAATGGGGCGACAATGGTGCACCGGGCCAGACTCGTGCGGCATTCGACGCCGGCTTCGCCCACACCCGATCGACCGCCGTGACGATCGGCAGGCTCGAGCCCGGGAGTGGTGGCGCCGGATCGATCTATCAGCCCGTCCCCGTGACGATCGACGCCACGCTCGACGATGGTACCCATCAACGATTTACCGGCAGCTATACGGTGCGCCGGGTCAACAATGTCGATGGCGCCTCGGCGGCCCAGCTTCGCTGGCACATCGGTTCGGCGCAGCTCAAACGGGTGCCGACCCACTGACGCCTGCGCTGGGTCACCGGGTCGCGTGGCGAAACGCGCGCGGCGTACACCCGATCATGCGACGAGGCTGATCCGCCGCAGCAACAGATATTGGGGTGGTGCGCGGCCGAAGGTGCGGGAGAAGGATCGCGCGCCGATGATCGCCCGCATCTATCCGAAGGAGGAGCGCGGATCGTTGACAACGAGCATCGTATCGTCGCGCGCCAGCACCGCCAGCGCGAGCCCGGCTTCGCGCGCACGATCGACGGCGAGGCTCGTCGGCGCGCTGATCGTCACCACCATCGGAAAACCGGCGCGGACTGCCTTTTCGACCAGTTCCTGGCTGCACCGCGCGGTGAGCACCACGAACCCGGCGGCGGTCGCGGTGCCCTGCCGCGCCAGCCCGCCGATCAGCTTGTCGAGCGCGTTATGGCGGCCGACGTCCTCGCGCCCGAGCACGATGTCCCCCGCCGGGCTGCAAAACGCCGCCGCGTGCGTCGCCCCCGTCGCCCGCCCGAGCATTTGATGATCGCGAAGCCGCGCGAGCGCGCGCGCGATCGCCGCGCGATCGACCGAAATGCCCGCCCGCACCGGCGGCAGGGGGGCGAGCGCCGCAGCGATGCTGTCGATCCCGCAAATCCCGCAGCCGCTTTCGGACACCCGGTTGCGCGCCCGCTCGAGGATGCGCGGCATCGATCGATCGGGCAGTTGCGCCCGCACGATCCAGCCGCCGGCCAGTTCGCTGACGCTCGGTTCGGTGATCTCGTCTGCGGTCGCCAATCCTTCGCTGATCGTGAAGCCCGCGACGAAATCCTCGAGGTCGCTGGGCGTTCCCATCATGACGGCATAGCCGATGCCGTTGAACTCCAGCGCGATCGGCGCCTCGATGGGCACGGCGCGCGAACCCGGCGTCGCGGCGGCGGTGTCGTACGTCATGCGCTGGACCGAAACCTCGCGGATGGCGCTTGGCTGGTTCTGGCTGGCGGTCATGGCGTCTCCCGTTGGTCGATCAGCCGCTGAAGATCGTCGGGCCGATTGACGTTGACCAGACCCCATGCCGTATCGTCGATGCGACGACACCCGGCGACCGCGATCCAGGAGTCGAGCGATCGGCCACCGGCGGCGATATGGCCGTCGAGCCGCGTGGCGAGCGCGACCGGCCACCATCCGATCGCCTTCTGTCCATCGAGGACGGCCGCGCCTATTCCGGCCAGCAGCGTGCACAGGGCATCCGGCAACGGTTGTACGTCGACGGGCACCGACAGGACGGCGTCAAAACCCTGCGCCGCGCCATGATGCAGCGCCGCGTTGATCGCGGCGAGCGGCCCGAGATCGGGCGCTGGCCGGTCGGGGAGCGCGGCCACGCCGCGCCAGCTCGGGCCGCAGACCACCAGCGCATCGACTTGCGGTGCGAGCCTGGCGACGCTGTGCGCGATCAGCGCTTCGCCGTTCCACTGCGCCCGTGCCTTGTCGGCGCCGAACCGCCGAGACCGGCCGCCAGCCATGATCGCCCCGAGCACCCGCACCCTCAGCCTTTCCCAATCCGATGATCGCCATCAACGCCCCGGCAGCCGGATCGGTCGCGCGAGCCGGCGCCGCCGGAATGTCCATGCCCCGTCAAATCAAACGCCCGTGGAACGGCTTTCGTCGGGGATCATTTCGCCTAGGCGTCGTTTCTACTCTGGACGTCGTCTAACGGTTCGCGACGGGTGGTGGCAATGATGATCAAGGAAAGGCGCTTGCGATCGATGGCCGGCCGGCCCCGGAACGAGATGTGATGCGGTCGACCCTTGTCCGACTATCGGCGCTCACCACGCTGCCGCTGATCAGTAGCTGCCATGCGATCGCGCTCGGCGCGCTGCATGCCGCCGGGCCGGTCGCCGAGGCGCAGCGCCACCTTTATTTCATGCTCGCGATCGTGCTGGTGTTCGTCGCCGGGCCCGTGCTGCTGCTGACGCCGCTGATCGCCTGGCATTACCGGCTGTCGAACAAGGACAATGCCTTTCAGACCAAATGGCATTTTTCCTGGTGGCTCGAAGGGCTGATCTGGGTGCCCCCGACCGGCATCGTCATCGGCCTTAGCGTCCTGCTGTGGGATTATACCCACCGGCTCGATCCCTATCGACCGATCGCGGGCGCGCAGCCGCCGCTCGAAATCCAGGCGATCGCGCTCGATTGGAAATGGCTGTTCATCTATCCCGACCAGCACATCGCGAGTGTCAACCAGCTCGCGATTCCGGTCGGCCGCCCGGTCCGGATCAGCCTGACCAGCGGCACGGTGATGCAGGCGATGCTGATCCCCCGGCTGGCGGGGCAAATCTATGCGATGGCGGGGATGCGCACCCAACTGAACCTCGCCGCCAGTGCGCCCGGCATCTATCGGGGCGCCAATGTCCAGTATAACGGCACCGGCTTTGCGCGGCAGAAATTCGCCGTCATCGCGCTGCCGCCGGCCGGCTATCGGCGCTGGCTCGATCGGGTGCATGCCGCCGATCATCCGCTCGATCAGGCCGCCTTTGCGCGACTGTTCGCCAGGAGCACGCCGCCCCAGCCGATCTTCTATTCGACCGTGCCCGCCGGGCTGTTCGACACCATCCTGTCGCGCGATGCATCGTCGATGGAGATGAAGCGATGAGCGACCCGGTCTGGCCCGCGCTGCTCGGCCGCTTCGACTGGCACGCGCTGGTCTTCGTGCGCGCCTGGCAGAACCCGACGCTCGACGAACTGATCGGGGCCGGCGCGGCAGCGATCGTCGTGCTCGGCGCGATCGGTGCCGTCATCCTAATCACGATGCTCGGCAAGTGGCGCTATCTGTGGCGCAACTGGTTCACCAGCCTCGACCACAAGAAGATCGGCATCATGTACATCGCGCTGGCGTTCGTGATGCTGGCGCGCGCGCTGATCGAAGGGGTGGTGATGCGCGCGCAGCAGGCGAGCGCGATCAACGCGCCCGGCATCGTCGAGCCCGATCATTTCGCGCAATTGTTCAGCACGCATGGCAGCATCATGATCTTCTTCATGGCGATGCCGTTCCTGACCGGGGCGATCAATTACGTCATGCCGCTGCAGATCGGCGCGCGCGACGTCGCCTTTCCGCTGCTCAATTCGATCAGCCTGTGGCTGACCGGCGGGGCGGCGGGGATCATGATGGTGTCGCTGGTCATCGGCACCTTCTCGACCGGCGGCTGGACCGGCTACCCGCCCTATACCGAACTCGGCTTCTCCCCCGGGGTCGGGCCCGACTACTGGATCTGGGCGGTGACGCTCGGGTCGATCGCGTCGACGCTGACGGGGGTCAATTTCGCGGTCACGCTCTACAAGGGGCGTTGCCCGGGGATGACGCTGATGCGGATGCCGATGTTCTGCTGGACGTCGCTCACCACCAGCATCCTGATGATCTTCGCGATGCCGCCGCTGACGGTCGCGACTGCCCTGCTCGCGCTTGACCGCTATCTGGGATTCCATTTCTTCACCAACGATCTCGGCGGCAACATGATGAACTATGCCAACCTCTTCTGGCTGTTCGGTCATCCCGAGGTCTATATTCTGATTCTCCCGGCGTTCGGGGTCTATTCCGAAGTCGTCTCGACCTTCTCGACCAAGGAACTGTACGGCTATCAATCGCTGGTGATCGCGACGATCGTCATCGCGGTGCTGTCGTTCACCGTATGGGTCCATCACTTCTTCACGATGGGGCAGAGCGCGAACGTCAACGCGGTATTCGGCATCGCGACGATGACGATCGGCGTGCCGACGGGGGTCAAGATCTATGACTGGATCTGGACGATGTTCATGGGGCGGGTGCGCTTCAGCGTGCCGATGCTCTATTCGCTCGCCTTCATGATGACCTTCGTGCTCGGCGGGCTGACCGGCATCATCCTCGCGTTTCCGCCGCTCGACTATCTCGTCCACAACACGCTGTTCCTGGTGGCGCATTTCCACAACATGCTGATCCCCGGGCTGCTCTACGGCATGCTCGCGGGCTATCATTACTGGTTCCCCAAGGCGTTCGGCTTTCGCCTCGACGAGCGGTGGGGGCGGATCGCGTTCGGGTGCTGGGTGGGCGGTTTCTATCTCGCCTTCATGCCGCTCTATGTGCTCGGCGCGGGCGGGATGGCGCGACGGACGGCGGAGATTTTCGAACCCGCCTTCCGGCCCTGGCTCTATGTCGCGATGGTCGGGGCGCTGGTGCTGCTCGCCGCGCTCGTGTCACTCGCGGTCCAGCTTTGGGTGAGCATTCGCGACCGGGCCGACAATCGCGTCGCTGCGGGCGATCCCTGGGACGGGCGCGGGCTCGAATGGTCGATCGCAGCGCCGCCCCCCGACCATAACTATGCCGTGGTGCCGACCGTCACTGGCCGCGATCCGTTTTACAAGGCGAAGCATGACGACGGGAATGCCTATCCGGCGCCCGAGCGCTACGAGGCTATCGAGCTCCCCAAAAATTCGGCGGTCGGCCCGATCCTCGGGGTATTGGGGGCGGCAACCGCCTTCGGGCTGGTCTGGCATATGTGGTGGCTGGCGATCCTCGCGATGATCGGCGTCGTTTCCACGGTGATAGCGCGCAGCTTCGTCCGCGACACGCACCGCACCGTCGCGGCGGCCGACGTCGAGCGGATCGATCGCGCCTGGCGCGCCACACTCGCCGCCGCGCGCCCGATCCCGCGCGAGATCGAGACCACCGCCGCCAATCAGGGTCTCGCCGAGGTGGCGGCATGAGCGCGAGCGAGGTCAGGCACGCCGGGATCAACCTGGGGGACAGCGACGCCGAGACCCATGTGCAGGCGGGTGCCGACGTGTTCGGCTTCTGGGTGTTCCTGATGAGCGATGCGGTGCTCTTCGCGCTGCTGTTTGCAACCTATGGCGCGATGCTGGCGGGCACCGCCGGCGGGCCGACGCCGGCGCAGACGTACAGGCTCGTCCCCGCCTTCATCGATACGCTGATCCTGCTGACGAGCAGCCTGACCTTCGGCATGGCATCGGTGGCGCTGAAGCATGGCCGGGGACCCAGGGCATTGCTGGGCTGGCTGGCGGTGACGCTGGTCCTCGGTCTCGCCTTTCTGGGGTTCGAGCTCCGCGATTTCGCAGTGATGATCGGCGACGGCGCGGTGCCGAGCCGCAGCGGCTATCTGTCGAGCTTCTTCGCGCTGGTGCCGCTGCACGGGCTGCACGTTGCGGTCGGCTGCCTCTGGATCGTCGTGATGATGGCGCAACTCCGCATCTTCGGCCGCGACGAACGGGTGAAGATCAACGTGCTGCGGCTCGGGCTGTTCTGGCATTTCCTCGACATCATCTGGATCGCGATCTTCTCGGTCGTCTATCTGCCGGGGCTGATCCGATGAGCGACCCGAACCAGCACCGACGCGCCGACATCCGCAGCTATCTGATCGGCTATGGATGCGCGCTGATCCTGACGGTGGCCGCATTCGCGGCGGTGCGCTGGCCGAGCTTTGGGGCCGCGACGACGCTTGGCATCGTGCTGGCGCTCGGCCTGGTACAGATGATCGTCCATTTCCGCTTCTTCCTGCACATCACGCTGGCGCGGTCGGCGCGCGACGATTTGCGGCTGATCCTGTTCTCGACGCTGATCATCGTGCTGATGGTGTCGGGTACGCTGGTGATCCTGATGAACCTGCGTGCGCGGATGATGTAGCGGCACCTGCCGCAGGGGCGCTGAGCCATCGCTATGTCCGCCCTGTTCGATAACCCGGTCACGCGCTGGTGGAGCGATGTCGCGCGTCCACCCCATGGCAGCGGTGTCTCTTCGCCGTGGACTCCCGGCTGGCGCGATTGGGGGCGAGCGCTGGCTCGGACGATGTCGGGTGCCACAGCGGGTGATTTCGGAATCATCGCCAGCGCGCCTCTATCCTGCTGGTCGGCGCGCGGCGGGCAAGCTGGCGTGGTGACGGCCATTGCAACGCGACTGCCGCCGATCCGTTAGGGCTGGGAAGGAGAAGACCATGAACCAGCCCAACAAGCCCGCCGGCGACACCAAGAACGACGGCAGCGCGCGCGATCCCGACGATCGTCAGGCGGTCGACAATCAGTCGAGCGTGACACCGGACGATTACCCGAAATCGGTCGGTGGCAAGCCCAATTACAAGGACCGTGACGAGGCATAACCGCCGCAGCGCACGCGCCCTTGCTACCCGCCACCGTGGCCGTTTGCCGCCGCCTCATGCAGGAGCGACAGCGCGCCCCCTCCCCCCCCTGCGCGCGAACGGCGTGAATCGTCAGGCTGGAACTGGTCGCCCGCGACCTGGCGCATGGCTGCGGCATATCTGAAAAATCGGGCGCGCCGCTGGAACCATCCCAGCCGGTCCTTTTCGTCGATCCGTCGCGCGGCAGCGGCGGCTTCGACGCAATTTTGTCGCGCCGGTCGCGCCGTGCGTTCGCTTCGCGTGCGGTTCGGGTAGCGCGCCTTCACAAGTCAATTGGAGCTGTCGGCAAATGCCGGGGGGGGGATCGTCGGGTCCGCCGCGCTCGCCCGTTCCCCACGCCGAACACGTCTGATCGACCCATGACGATGGCGGTGCTGCGACCGCCGACAGGCTGAACCAGAAGGAGACATGACATGATCAAGACGACGGCGCCCCTGATCGCCGCTGCGCTGCTCGCGGGTTGCGCCAATCAGGCATCGGAAACGCCGCGACAGCTGGTGGCGCGCGGAGAATATCTCGTGACCCGCGTGGCAGGCTGCAATGACTGCCACACGCCGATGACGCCGAAGGGACCCGATATGCGCCGCTCGCTTCAGGGGGCAGAGCTCCTCGTCGCGCCGCGGATCGACATGCCGTGGATGCCCCGCGCGCCGCAGATCGCGGGCAGGCCCGCCAATTTCAGCCACGAGCAATTCGTGCATTTCCTGCAGACCGGCATTCGCCCCGACGGGTCGAATCCGGCACCGCCGATGCCGCCCTATCGGCTCAACGAAGCCGACGCCCGCGCTGTCGCTGCCTATGTCGAATCGCTCCCGCGCGCGCAGGAGTGAGAGCGGCGCTGGCCTTCACCCCGCCTCGATCCGCACCGGCACCGATTTGGACGCGGGCGTCTTTGACAAGGCGTCATGGTGCTGGACCGGCACCAGCACGTTGCACTCGGGATAATAGCCGGCGATCGTGCCGAGCGGCAGCTTGTAGGCCGTGAGCGTCAACCCGGCGAGCCGCCGGTCCTGCCCGTCGTCGACATCGGTGATCAGCGTCACGGTCTGGCCGTTGGTCAGTCCGGCCGCGTCGATGTCCTCGGGGCACATCAGCACGATGTCGCGTGACCCTTCGAGCCCGCGGAGCCGGTCCGAATAGCCGTAGATCGTCGTGTTGAACTGATCGTTCGAGCGCAGGGTGATCAGCCGATAGCGGCCGGGCGCGTCCTGGAACCCCAGCGAATTGAGCTGGCCCGGGGTGGTGAACACCGCCTTGCCTTCGGGCGTCTTCCAGATCCGTTCATGCGCGCCGTTGCCGCGATAAAAGCCGCCGGCTTCGTACATGCGGGCGTTGAAATCGCGGAAATCGTCGGGGTACGTCTTTTCGATCAGATCGCGGACCAGCGAATAATCGGCGGTCCAGTCGTCCCACTTCAGCCCGGGCATCGGCGGCACGGCTGCCTTGGCGATGCCCGTGACGATCGCCAGTTCGCTCTTGAGCATCGCCGAGGGCGGCTCGCGGTGGCCGATCGAGGCGCTGATCATCGAGAAGCTGTCCTCGGTGGTGACGCTCTGATTGCCGGTCGCCTGCATATCCTCCTCGAAGCGGCCGAGGCAGGGCAGGATATAGGCCTGTCTGGCCGGAAACAGATGGCTGCGATTGAGCTTGGTCGAGACCATCACGGTCAGCTCCTGCGCCGCCCAGGCGGTCTCCATCCGCTGCTGGTCGGGCACAGCGCGGACCAGATTGCCGCCGAGCGAGACGAATGCCTTCACCTTGCCCTCGAACAGCGCCTCGGTCGCCTCGACGATGTTCATCCCGTCCCTGGTCGGGGGGTCGAAGCCGAACAGCTCCTTCAGCTTGTCGAGCGGCACCAGCTTGGTCTTCTCGGCGATGCCGACGGTGCGCTGGCCCTGGACGTTGCTGTGCCCGCGCACCGGGCAGCAGCCGGCGCCCGGCCGCCCGATATTGCCGCGCAGCAGCAGCAGATTGACCAGCATCGCGATGTTGAGCGCGCCATGGGTGTGCTGGGTGAGCCCCATGCCATAAACGCCGATCACCTTTTCGGCGGCGATATAGACGTCGCCCGCCTCGCGCAGTGCCGCCTCGGTCAGGCCCGATTCCCGTTCGATCTCGGCCCAGCTCGCGTCGCGGCATGACTGGATGAACGCGTCGAAGCCGGTGGTGTGCTGCGCGACGAATGCGTGGTCGATCACGTCGGCCTTGCCTGCCGCGCGCGCCGCGTCATCGGCCTCGACCACGCATTTGCACAGGCCCAGAATCGCCGCGACATCGCCTCCCGCCTTGAGCTGGTGATATTGATCGGAGATCTTGGTCTCCTTGCCGGTCAGCATCGCCAGCGGGTTTTGCGGATCGACGAACGAAACCAGGCCCTGTTCGATGACCGGATTGAAGGTGATGATCTTGCCGCCGCGATCCTTCAGATCCTTCATCGGATGCAGGAATCGCGGGCTGTTGGTGCCCGGGTTCTGGCCGAAGAAGAAAAAGGCGTCGGTCTCGGCGAGATCGTCCCAGACGATCGTGCCGACGGGAGAGCCGATCACCTTGGTCAGCCCGACCGAGGTCGTCTCGTGGCACATGTTCGAGCTTTGCGGGAGATTGTTGTTGCCATAGGCGCGGGCGAGCAGGGCGTAGAGATAGGAGGCTTCGAGCCCGGCATGCCCCGAGGCATAGAAGACCGCGCTTTCCCTCGGCAGCGCCTGCAGCGTCGCGCCGATCGCGGCGAACGCCTCGTCCCAGCTCACTTCTTCATAGCGATCGGTCTCGGCATTGTAGCGCAGCGGATGCGTGAGCCGGCCGGTCTTTTCGAGGTCGTGATCCTTCCACGCGCGCAGCGCGGTGACGCTATGGGCGGGGTTTTTCCAGAATTCGGGCGTGCAGCGCGCGCTGGTCAGTTCCCACATCGTCGCCTTGGCGCCGTTTTCGCAGAATTCGAACGCCGAATAATTGGCCGGTTTGGGCCAGGCGCACGACACGCACATCACGCCGCGCGGCTTGTTCATCCGGCCGAGACTGCGCACCACCATCGGCGTTGGATGGGTCTCGCGGAGGGTGCGCGCCATGCCGCGCATCGAGCCCCAGCCCCCGGCTGCACCATAATCTTCGGGGAGATCGGTCTGATCGGTCATCGTTGGATGCCTCAATGATGGATGGTCTGCGGTGGCGGGTCCCAGGCCGGGCGTCAACCGGTCAACGCCGCGCGGTGCGCCCGGTTGCATCGAGACCGGATGCCCTGAAGCCCAGCGGTGCGGCAGCCGGCGTCGCCGCGCCGGGCCGTTCAGTCGCGGCGCCCGACCAACGCCCTGTTTCGCTGGCACCAGAGCAATCCATAGCCGCCGGCCAGTCCCGCCATGACCGCCAGCGGGCCGATCGCCTCGGCGATCGAAGCGCCCATCTGGTTGAAGCGCACCAGCAGGTGCATCGCCGCCGTCGACGGCGACAGCCAGGCCAACGCTGCCAGCCATGGCGGCATCTCGTCGAGCGGCCAGGCAAATCCGGCAAGGAAGACGAGCGGTACCGAGGTCGGCATGAGCAGCTTGAGCGCATCGTCGCCATTGTCGAACAGGCTGCCGATCGACAGGCCGAGCGCCGCGACCGCCGCCGCGAACAGCGGCAGCGCGATCAACAGCCCCGGCCCATTGCCCGCGCGTGGCACGTCCTGCAGCCAGAAGGCGTAGCCGAACACGAACGCCCCGGCGGCGATGCCGATCACGGTCAGCGCCGCCCAGCTGCCGAGCGCTTCGGCGATGCCTCCGCGCCACACGCCGCGGCGTCGCCGCTCGGCGATCAGGCGGGCGGCGGCGAACAGCAATGTCTGTTGCAGGATGATGTTGATGATCGCGGGAAAGACATAGTCGCGATAGCCCTGGGTGGTGTTGAACAGCGGCTGCAGCACGATCAGCTTGGCGGGATCGAGGCCGGCAGGCAGGCCGAGTCGACCGCCCAGCCGCGCCGCCTGATCGGCCGCGACCTCGGCGACGGCGCGGCCGATCGCTTCGGCGCGGACGAAATAGGCGCCGTTGACGATCACCGCGATGCCGCTGCCCGGGCGACCGTCGAGCACCTCGGCGGCGAGCCCCTTCGACAGCAGGATGATGCCATCGGCGCGGCGCTGGCGCACCGCCTGGCGCGCGGCCATCATGTCGGGCGCTTGTTCGGTGATGCGGACCGCGTTGGTATTGCCCAGCGCGCGAACGACCGCGCGCGACAGCGGGGTGCGGTCCTGATCGACTGCGACGATCGCCAGCGTCTGCGCCTGTTGCTGCGCATAGGGCGCGGGATAGTAAAAGGCATAGAACAGCACCGAGACGATCGCCAGCGACAGCAGCGCGCGGGCGCCGAGGATCTCCAGCAACGCCGCCTCGAAGGCGCGGACGACCGACCTCATCGGCGTGCCCCCGCGCGCGTCATCAGCCACAGCGCGAGCCCACCGGGGAGCAGCGGATACAGCAGCAGCACCCCTGCTTCGACCAGCACGGGGCGCAGCGCCGCGCCCATCGTCTCGTCCATCTGCAAATGCAGATAATGGGTGAGCGGCAGGATCGCGCTCCACAGCTGCGCTGGCCAGGGCGCGCCGTTGATCGGCAGCGACGCCCCCGAATAGGCCAGCGCCGAACCGGCGACGATCACCGCGCCCGACAGCGCGGTGGCGGTTTCGCGGGTGACGGCGATCAGCAACAGCGCGATCGCCACGGTCGCGACGAACAGCAGGAACAGCGCGGCGACGACGATCGACAGGCTCCCTTCGAGCCGATAGCCGCGCGCCAGCGTCAGCCACAGGAACCAGAGCGCGCCCCAGAGCGTCCCGGCAAGCACATGCGGCCCCATCCGCCCGATCAGCCAGGTCGCGGGCGCGCGGGTCCGGCGCGCGAACGCCGCGAACGACCCGTCCTCCATCAGCAGCGCCGCCGAGCCGATCGCGGTGACGGCGATGGCGAGGTGCAAGACGCCAGGGCCCAGCAGCAGCCCCAGATACCATTCGAGGCTGAGCGTCGGATTGCCGAGCAGGCGAATATGCAGCCCCGGCACCCGCCGACGGACGCCTTCCAGCCCCGCGAGCTGCGCCTGCTGCGCCGCTGCCCGGGCGAGCGCATCGGCGGTGGCGAGCTCGAGATAGGTCGAGGCAAGCGATCCGGCCGCGAGGAACTGCGCCTGGTAGAGGATCTCGATCGGCTGGCGATCGCGCAACAGGCCAGCGGCGGGCGGGATCACCAGCACCGCCTGCGCCGCCTCGCGCCGCACCGCCGACAGCGCCGGTCCGATCTGCGGCGTCACGCCGACCAGATCGAGGCGCGGCGAGGCCCGGACATTGCGGATGATCTGGCGCGCGAGCGGGCCGCCATCGCGATCGACGACCACCACCTTCAGCGCCCTCAGCGAACCCGGGAAGATCATCGCCGCCATCGAGGCGAGCAGCAGCGCCGGCACCAGCGTGAGCAGCGCGAGATCGAAGCGCGTCCTGGCCAGTCGCGCGAGTTCCGCGCGAAAACCGGCGGCGATGCTCATTGCGGCCAGTCGAACAGCACGCTCATGCCCGGCCGCAGGCCCGTCGCCCGCCCGGCCGGGCGCAACCGCACCTCGAAGGCGCGCACATCATAGCCGCGCGACTGGCGATCGGCGCGGAAGGTCGCGAACGCGCCCTGCGGGGCGATGTGCTGGACATGAAAGGTCATCGATCGATCGAGCGCGGGCACCCGTCCGGTGATCATGCGCCCCACCGCCATGCCCTTATACTGGCTCTCGGGCAGGTCGATCACGACATAGGGATGATCGATATCGATCAGCTCGATCGCGGGCAGCAACGGGCTGATCAGCTCGCCGGGTTCGACCAGCCGGCGCGACACTTCGCCGTCGATCGGTGCGACGAGGCTGGTTTCCTTGCCGAGCGCGGCGGCGGTCGCGGCACCGGCGGCGGCGATGCGGACCTGCGCGGCGGCGATCGCGCTCGTCTCGGGCCGAACGCCCGCGATCACCTTCAGATATTGCGCCCGCGCCGCCTGGGCGAGCCGTGCGCTGCTGTCGCGCGCGGCATGCGCCTCGTCGCGGCGCTGCGCGGCGATCACCCCCTCGGCATAGAGCCGGTCGGCGCGCGCGCTGCTGGTCGCGGCCAGATCGGCGGTCGCCTGCGCGGCGAGCCAGGTCGCCTTGACCGAGGTGACATCTTCGGCGCGCGCGCCGTCGTTGGTCAGCGACTCGGCCGCGCGCGCGCTGTCGAGCGCCGCCTGCGCCTGTTGCTGGCCGCCGGCGATTTCGGGGCTCGACAAGGTGGCGAGCACGTCGCCGGCCTTGACCCGGTCGCCCTCCTCGACGCGGATCGTTTCGATCCTCGCCAGTGCCTTGGTCGCAATGTTGACCGAATCGGCATCGACCTGCCCCTGCAGCGGCGGATTGGCGGGCCGTGAGGCGAGCCACAGGCCGAGCGCGAGCAGCAAGGCGATCACCGCCAGCCCGACATAGAGCAGGATGCGCTTGCGGCGGCCGGGCGGTGTATCGTCGGCGGGTTCGGTCATTGGCTGGCCTCGGGTGCGATGCGGATATCGGCCCGGCTGAGATAATCGGAAAACTGGGCAAGATCGCCCGTCGAGGCGAGCAGGCCGGCCAG
This sequence comes from Sphingomonas sp. 28-66-16, assembly GCA_002281485.1. Lineage (GTDB taxonomy): Bacteria > Pseudomonadota > Alphaproteobacteria > Sphingomonadales > Sphingomonadaceae > Sphingomonas. The sequence continues at coordinate 104,738 of NCGF01000002.1, read as the reverse complement.
CGCGAGATCAAATTCATAGGCCGCCGCGATCCGCTGCGCGCGCGCGGTGGCTAGCGCGGCCTCGGCCCCCAGCACCGCGGTCACCGTCGCCTCGCCCTCATCGAACGACACCCGCTGGACGCGCAGATTTTCCTCGGCAGCGGCAATCGCGCTGTCGAGCAGCAGGAAGGATCGCCGCGCGCCTTCGGTCAGGTCCCAGGCGCGGCGCGTGGTGCCGGTCGCGGTCTTGCGCGCCGCGCGGGCCGCATCGGCCGCCGCTGCCTGCTGCTCGCGCGCGGCGGCGAGCGTGTGGCCGCGATCGACATTCGACAAGAGCGTGATCCGCGCACCGATGCCGACGATCCAGTCGGGCTCGGTCGGCAGCGCATCGTCGCGGTTGAGATTATATTCGCCGAACGCGAAGAGCTGCGGCCGGTAGCGCGATTTGGCGAGCGCCACGCCCGCCTGCGCGACCGCACCCGCCGCGTCGGCCTCGCGCGATTGCGGCAGGCGGTCCTCGCGGCCGAGAAACGCCGCCAGCGGCGCGATCGGCCGCGACTGCACGAACAGCGGCGTGGTCGGCCGCACCGCGTCGAGATCGAGCGTGTCGGCGAGCTCGTGACGCGCGGTCTGGTGCGCGAGCACGGCGCGGTCGAGCGCGCGCGCGGCGGCATCGCGGGCAACCTCTGCCTCGAGCGTGCGGACATGCGCGGTGACGCCGGCCGCTTCGAGCTTGCGCGCATCGTCGTACAGGCTGGCGAGCGCGTCGCGCGATTGCCGGGCGGACGTTTCGAGCGCCTGGGCCGCCTGCTGGCCGAAATAGACGCGAATGAGGTTGATCCGCGCCGCGTCGCGGACGCCGTCGGCCTTCGCCTCGGCGAGCGACACCCCGGCCCGCGCCGCGCCCTGCACCGCCGGGATGGCGCCGCCGGTGTAAATTGGCAGCACCGCCTGCACCGTCGGGCGGAACACGTCGTCGCGGTAGCGATAGGTCAGCCGGTCGGGGATGCCCGCAAACAGCTGGGGCAACGCTTGTGACAATTTGGCGGTGATCTCGGCGGCGATGTCCTGGAAGCCGGACGGGAACGTGCCGGGGAGACCGTTCAGCAGCTGCTGCGTGTTGCCGATCGCCGCCTGTTTCGGCCCGGTCAGATCGACCGACAGCGTCTTTTGATATTCCAGATATTGCGCCGAGGCAGTGATCACCGGGCGACGCAGCGTCTTGACCGCCGCCGCCGTCTCGCGCGCGGCGGCGGTGGCGTGGTCGGCGCCGCTGAGCGCTGCCGAATGGCCATCGAAATGCGCCGCGGCCTCGCTCAGGGTCAGCGCAACCGGTGCTGCCTCGCTTTCCTGTGCCTCGACCGCGTTCGGCGACAGCCCGAGGATGGCGGCGCCCACGAGGCACCGCCACGGCGCGATCGGGATCCTGTCCAGCCGAGTGGGCACGGCTTACACCTCCGCGCTGATCGGCGACTGGAATATGATCGATGTTCCTAACAGACAAGCCGATCGCCGGACACCGTCACGGCGCAATCGGGATCATCACCTCGTTCCGGCGCAGAAACCACAATGTCCAGGGCGGATCATATTGCGCGAGCGCGGGCGGACCGATCGCGTGCCGATGCTCGGACTCGATGAAGCGGGTCAGGGCATCGGTCTTCGCGGCGATGCTGTCCTGCCGCGCCAGCCCGCTGAACCGGACCACGGCCATGCGCGTCGGCGCGATCGCGTGGAGGTGGACCTTGGGATTGTTCGGCTGCGGCAGTGTCTCGAGCGTCGACCCGTGCGGCATGATGAACCTGATCCGCCATTGGCCCTCGCCGCCGCTCTGCAGCACGGGGGCGGTCATCGCGATCTTCGCGCCGCCGGCAGCCTCCTGGATGACCGGTGCGGTCATGGCGATCCTGTCGTTCGCGCCGTTGCCGCCGAAAATATAGCCGGCGAGCAGCCGGAATCCCTTGCTCGCCGCCTGCTTGCGGTCGCCGCTCACCGACACGTCGGCCACCACCAGCGCGGGATAATCGCGGATTTCGAAGTCGCCCTTCGCGAGCGTGACGGTGAACGGCGGCTCTTCGGTTGCCATGGCGGGTGGTCCTGTCAGGTCGAACGCCAGGATAAGGAGGTGGTGGACAGGGCTGGATTCGAACCAGCGTACGCTTGCACGGGCAGATTTACAGTCTGCTGCCTTTAACCACTCGGCCACCTGTCCATCCGGGCCGCTCGAAAAGCGAGGCGGTCCAATGCCTATCCACTCGGGCGCTGTCAACGCCGGCTTGCGCCTTTCGTCGCGCCCGCATAGCCATTGCCGCTCTTCAGTGTCGTCTCAACCGGGGGTTTTCATGCATCGTTCGCTGCTTCTTGTCACCTTGTCGCTCGGGCTGGCCGTGCCGGCGCTTGCCCAGTCGGTCGATCGGGGGGCGGTCAACAAGCTGATCGACGAGGGCATCAACCACAGCCAGGTGATGGTGACGGCAGAGCATCTCGCCGACGTGATCGGCCCGCGGCTGACCAATTCGCCGGCGATGCGCAAGGCCGAGGACTGGACGCAGAGCAGGTTCAGGGACTGGGGCCTCGCCAACGTCCACAAGGAGCGCTTCGATTTCGGGCGCGGCTGGCAGATCGAGCGATCGAGCGTCCGCATGCTCACCCCGCGCCCGATCCAGCTGACCGCGATCCCGATCGCCTGGACGCCCGGGACCGACGGCCCGGTCTCGGCCCCGATCATCGTCGCGCCGATGCGCAGGGAAGGCGATTTCGACAAATGGCGCGGCCAGCTGCAGGGCAAGATCGTGTTGCTCACGCGGCCCTCGACCGGCTCCGAACCCTCCAAGCCCGCCTTCAACCGCTATGGCGCCGAGGATCTGGCAAAGCTCGATAGCTTCCAGCAGCCGGTCTATGATCCCGAAACCGCCGATCGCCGCATGAAGCGGCTCGATTTCGCCAAGAAGCTCGATGCGTTTCTGAAGGCCGAGGGTGCCGTCGCGTGGGCGCAGCAATCGCGGCTCGACGGCAAGCTGGTCCACGGCGAGGGCTATCTGTTCGGCGTCGGCGACACCCCGGCGCTGCCCGGCGTCGAGATCGCCGCCGAGGATTATCGACGCCTCGCGCGGCTCGCCAAGGCCGGCATGACGCCGACGCTCGAGATCGACAGCAAGGTCAGCTTCGACGACAGCGACCGCAACGCCTATAACGTCATCGCCGAAATCCCCGGCAGCGACCCCAAAGCGGGCTATGTGATGGCCGGCGCGCACCTCGACAGCTGGGTCGCGGGCGACGGCGCCGCCGACAATGGCGCGGGCACCGCGATGATCATGGAGGCCGCGCGCATCCTGAGCGCGACGGGCGTGCGCCCGAGGCGGACGATCCGCTTCGCGCTGTGGGTCGGCGAGGAACAGGGGCTGCTCGGCAGCCTCGCCTATATCGAGCAGCATCTGGCGACCCGGGGCAGCGCCGGCGATCCGCCCGCAACGGGGCTGGCGCGCTATTATGGCTGGTCGCAGCGCTGGCCGATCACCCCAAGACCCGGCTGGGGCGAGCTCGCCGCCTATTTCAACCTCGACAATGGTTCGGGCAAGATCCGCGGCATCTATGCCGAGAACAACCCTGCGGTGGTGCCGATCTTCCGCGAGTGGCTGGCGCCCTTCGCGCCGATGGAGGCGACCAACGTCGTCATCCAGAAGACCGGCGGCACCGATCACGTCTTCATGCAGGCGATCGGCGTGCCCGGCTTCCAGTTCATCCAGGACCCGCTCGATTATGGCAGCCGCGTCCACCACACCAGCATCGACACCTTCGATCATCTGAAGGGTGACGACATGCGCCAGGGCGCGACGATCCTCGCGTCGTTCCTGCTCAATGCCGCGAACGCCGACAAGGCGCTGCCGCGCCCGCCGATGCCGACCAGGCCCGCCGTCACCGATCCCTATGCCTATCCCGACGATGACGAGTGAGCGGCGCGGACTGGCGTCGATGCGGCCAAGCGGCTACGCGCGCCGTTCGGCAATGACGACGATTGGATGATGGCGCATGGCGCGTAAGGGACACAGGCCGTCACAGGCCCCGGCCGGGCGGCCGCGCTTCTGGGGGCGCCACGCCGTGATCGCGGCACTCGCCAACCCCGAGCGCGTCGTGCGCAAGCTCTGGGCGACGCGCGAGGCGCTCGCCAGCCTCGACATTCCGCCGGTGATCCCGATCGTGTTCGCCGAGGTCACCGATCTCGCCCGGCTGGTGCCGAGCGACGCGCCGCATCAGGGGCTGGTGGCCGAGGTCGATCCGCTCGAGGATATCTGGCTCGGCGATCTGCTCGAGCAGGGCGCCGACGATCAGCGCCCGCTGCTGGTGCTCGATCAGGTCACCGATCCGCACAATGTCGGGGCGATCCTGCGCTCGGCGGCGGCTTTCGACGCGCTCGGCATCATCACCCAGGATCGCCACGCCCCGCCCGAATCGGGCACCGTGGCGCGCGCCGCCTCGGGCGCGCTCGAAATCGTGCCGTGGGTGCGCGTCGTCAATCTGTCGCGCGCGCTCGACGAGATCGCCGAGGCGCAGTTCTGGCGGATCGGGCTGACCGGCGAGGCTTCGCTCCCGCTCGGCGAGGCGATCGGCGGCGGCGGGCGCATCTGCCTCGTCCTCGGCGCCGAGGGCGAGGGCATGCGGCGCAACACCGAGGAACATTGCGACGTGCTGGCGCGGCTGCCGATCTCGCCACGCGTCGAAAGCCTCAACGTCTCGAACGCGGCGGCGATCGCGCTCTATGCGGTGGCGACCCGACAGTGATATAAGCACCGGGTTGATCCGGGGGTCTCGCCATGATCGCTCGCCTTGTTCCGCTTGCGCGCCTTGCCGTCGCGCTTCTCCTTCCGGTCGCGCTGGCGAGCTGCATCCTCGCCCCCGGCAAGTTCACCTCGACGCTGAGGATCGATGCCGATCGCCGCTTCGCGTTCAGCTATGTCGGCGAAGTCTATGCCGAGGAGGGCGACAAGGCGCTCGGCGGCGGGCTGACCGCCAAGGATCACGACGAGGCGACCAAGGACCCCGCCACGAAGCGCGCCGAAGCCGATGCCCGCAACCGTGCCGTCGCCGCCGCCCTCGCGCGCGAGGCGGGCTATCGCCGGGTCGAGTATCTCGGCGAGGGCAAGTTCATGATCGATTATGCGATCACGGGCCGGCTCGATCACGTCTTCGTGTGGCCGTACAACATCGACGCCGAGGTGCTGTTCCCGTTTGTCGCGATCGAGCTGCGCCAGGGCGGGCTGGTCCGCGTCAAGGCGCCCGCGTTCGGCAACGAGGGCGGCAAATCGGCCCCCGGCATGCCCGATATGGGCCAGGCGATGGCGAGCCGTCTCGACGGCATCTTCACGCTCGACACCGATGCCGAGATCGTCAGCCAGAATAACGAGGATGGCGCGATCAATGCGGACGGGCGCAGGACGATCCGCTGGAAAGCCACGCCGCTATCGCGGACCGCGCCCGCCGCGGTGCTGAAACTCGCTCCGCCCGTATCCTGAGCGCGCCCTGAGCGTGCCCAGAGCGCGCGGCGCCGATCAATCCTCGGCGGCGACGCGCACCTTCAGCCCGTCGAGCGCGTCGGTGAACGGAATCTGGCACGACAGCCGCGAATAGTCGTCGCGATCCGAGGTCGAATCGAGCAGATCATCCTCGTCGGGGCTCATCTTGGGGAGTTTGGCCGCAAATTCCGGGTCGACATGGACATGGCAGGTGGCGCAGCTGCAGCACCCGCCGCACAGCGCGAGAATCTCGTCGATCCCGGCGTCGCGGATGACTTCCATCACCGAAAGGCCCGCCTCGCCCGTGATTGCCCGTTCTTCCCCATTGCGCAACACGACGGTAAGCTCGGGCATCTGCACTCTCCATGGCGATCAGTTGCGCTGCCTTGCCGTCTTGCCCCGGCAATTTCAAGGACACACTCGATGGGCCTGACCGCCGACCACCTCAAATCGAGCCTCGACGCGATCGCCGCGATCGAGCCGGCGATGGCCGCCGCGATCGATCGTGCGGGCTATCCGCCGCCGCGCATCCGCGAGCGCGGCTATGCCACGCTGCTGCGCACCATCGTCGGCCAGCAGGTGAGCGTCGCCGCCGCGCAATCGATCTGGACCAAGCTCGAGGCGGGCCTGGGCGACCTGAACGATCCGGCGACGCTCGCCGCCATCAGCATCGAGGAGATGCGCGGCTTCGGGCTATCGCGCCAGAAGGCGAGCTATGCCCACAGCCTCGCCGAGCAGGTGACGAGCGGGCAGCTCGACCTGCAGAACCTTTCCCCCGACGACGAGGAAGCCATCGCCGCGCTGTCGAGCGTCAAGGGGATCGGCCGCTGGTCGGCCGAAATCTATCTGCTGTTCGCCGAAGGCCGCGGCGACATCTGGCCGGCGGGCGACCTTGCCGTCCAGATCGAGATCGGCCGCATCCTGGGGCTCGACGCCCGCCCGACCGAAAAGGCGACGCGGCTGCTCGCCGATCCGTGGCGCCCGCACCGCGGCGCGGCGGCGATCATGGCGTGGCATCACTACAAGGTCGACATGGCGGTGGTGTGAGCCCCACCGATCGCCGCCGCGCGCCGGCCGCGCTCAGCGCGCCGGCTTCCACACCTGCGTCTGGCAGAAAAAGGCGATGCAGCCCTTGACCTGCAGCGTCCCGTCGGGCTGGCGCTTGACGAACGACTTATATTCCTTGCCCGCCTCGGGGCTGTAGATCGTGCCACGCCAGGCGGCGCCATCGTCCTTGAAATTGGCGAGAATCTGCAAGCCCTCGATCGGGCGGCCGCGCTTGGCCGGATCGGGATTGTGCGCGTCGACGGTCGCGCCGTTGGGGTTGGGCTTGAGCACCTTGGTGATCCGCCCGCAAACCCCCTGCCCGCATTCGGTGATGCTGACGATCGCCTTGCCCTCGACGGTGAGCCATTGCCCCGTGATCGGGGTCGCGGCATGAGCGGCGACGGGCAGCACGAGCAGGGCGAGAGCGGCAATCGGCGAACGCAGGTTGGGGCGCATCGGCAAGTCCTTCGGATGGTGATGATTCGGGATAGTGGAGTTACTAGCATGAACGACGAATGGACGATCGGGATCATCGGCGGATCGGGGCTCTACGCGATCGACGGGATCGAGGACGCGCAGTGGCGCACCGTCGAGACGCCCTGGGGCGCGCCCTCCGATCAGCTGCTGTTCGGGCGGATCGGCGCCGTCAACCTCGTCTTCCTGCCGCGTCACGGCCGCGGGCACCGCATTTCGCCGGGCGAGCTCAATGCGCGCGCCAATATCGATGCGCTCAAGCGCGCGGGCTGCACCGACATTCTCGCCATCTCGTCGATCGGCTCGCTGCGCGAGGAGCTCGAGCCAGGGCGCTTCGTGGTGGTCGATCAGTTCATCGACCGCACCGTCGCACGCCCTTCGAGCTTCTTCACCAGCGGGATGGTCGCGCACGTCTCGATGGCCGAGCCGGTCTGCCCGCGCCTGTCGGGCTATGCCACCGGCGCGGTCGCGGCGGCGGGCGGCAAGGTGACACAGGGCGCGACCTATCTCGCGATGGAAGGCCCGCAATTCTCGAGCCGCGCCGAAAGCCTGCTTTACCGGCAATGGGGCGCCGACGTGATCGGGATGACGGCGATGCCCGAGGCCAAGCTCGCGCGCGAGGCCGAGCTTCCCTATGCGCTGATCGGCATGGTCACCGATTATGATTGCTGGCGCGAGAGCGAGGCGCATGTTGAGGTGAGCGAGATCATCGCCCAGATGAGCGCCAACGGCGCGCTGGCGCGGGCGAGCGTCGCCGCCTTCGTCGCCGCGCTGCCGCCGAGGCGGACCCCCTCCCCGCTCGACACCGTGCTCGATTACGCGCTGATCACCGATCCGGCGCACCGCGACCCGGCGCTGCTGGCGAAGTTGGATGCCGTCGCGGGGCGGGTGCTCAAAAAGTAGCGGGCGATATCAGCGTCGCGACAACAGATATTGCCGGATATTCTCGCGCCGACTGAGCCGGTGGCTGTTGATCGCGCTGCCGAACGAGGCACAAAAGACGAGCAGGGCGAACCCGATCATCCCGATCGCCATTTTGCGGTTCTTCCCCCGGGTCATGGCCCGCAGCGCCACCGCCGTCTGCGGATACAGCAGGATGGCGGAATTCGACGGCGACCAGCGGGTGCGCTTCTCGTCCATCTTCGTTTCGTGGCGGCCGAATTGATCGATCACGACGATCAGCGCGAGCAGCGACAGGAAGCTGCTCGGCACCCAGATCAGAAACCCGCCGGTCTGCTCGTCGATGATGCCCGGCATCGCCGCGAGCCGCCGGGTCGCCGCATAGGCCGGATAGAAGATCGAGCCCTTGAGCGTGAGATAGGCGCCAAGCAGGATCTGGCTGAGCACGGCGATCCAGATCATCATCAGTCGCCAGCCATGCGACGGCGCATGCGGGGCCGGCCGCCGCTCGAACACGCGATTCCAGAACAGCAGGCCGGTCACCAACAGGCTGAAATGCATCGCCAGCCCGGTCGCGGGCTCGGCCACGGCGTCGGCCTGCAATGCCGGAATCTCCCAGAAGTAGAGCAGCGCGACATAAAGCGACAAACTCACCAGCGGGTGCCCGACAATCGGCCAGGCGCGTCTGACGAACGGTTGCGACAGGGCGGGCCCGAGCAGCCGCTGTCGCAGGACGCGGGGCAGGCCGGCGATCAGCAGCCCCGCGGGGCGCGACGCGACGATCAGGATCGGGGCGATGATGCGCGCCACCAGAATGCCGATCTGGTGCACCGAGAACAATGCATGCTCCCAATTGGCAAAAGGCCATTCGATCGACAGCAGAAACAGGCCAAGGCCCGCCGCGAACAGCGCCCGGCGCAGGGCCGATACCGGCCGCTCGACGGTCGCCCGGCGGCGCGCGCCGCGCTCATAGACCGTCCCGATCAACACCAGCGGGATGGCACCCGCGACGAAGAACACTGCACTTGGATCGCTCATCGCGATGCGTTAACGCCGCCGACGATGATTTGCCAGCTTTCGCATCGTCTCCAGGTCGCCGCTCGGTGATGCTCCGGTCGGCCCGGTCGCCCCACCCCGCGACCATCGTCATCGTTGCGGCGAGCGCGCTGTTGTGGTGGCTCAGTCGCTTTCACGCGGCGGCGATGCCCTCCTGGGCGCCGTGGGATTTTTCCTTTTCCTGGTTCTACGCCACCGCCTTCGTGCTCTTCTGGTATTGGCGCGGGCGTCGCCTGCTTGCCCCTGACCGGCGCCCCTCGCTCTGGCGGACGATCGCATTGCTGCTGGGAATCGCCATGATTTACGCGGTCCTGCAGACGCGGCTCGAATATCTCGCCCAGCATATGTTCTTCCTCAACCGGCTGCAGCATGTCGTCATGCATCATCTGGGGCCGTTGCTGATCGCGCTGGCATGGCCGTGGGAGACGATACTGGCAGGGGCGCCTGACATCGTCCGGCGGATCGCCCGCGCGCGATTCGTCGTGCGTCTGCTCCACCTCGCGCGACAGCCGTTCATCGCGGCCTTTCTGTTCGTGGGGCTGATCGCCTTGTGGCTGATTCCGTCGGTCCATTTCCGGGCGATGATCGATCCCGATCTCTATCTCGTGATGAACTGGACGATGGTCGGCGATGGTTTGCTGTTCTGGAGCCTGGTCCTCGATCCGCGTGACAAGGCCGCCGCCGGCATCTCCTTCGGCCTGCGCGCGCTGCTGGCGATCGGGGTGATGTTTCCGCAGATCGCGATCGGCGCCGTCATCGCCTTCGCCCATCAGGATCTTTACGGCTTCTACACATGGTGCGGCCGGCTCTACCCGTCGATCGGCCCGCTCGACGACCAGAATTACGGCGGGCTGATCGTCTGGATTCCGCCGGCGATGATGAGCGTCGTCGCGTTGCTGCTGGTGCTCAATGCGCTTCGCCTGAACGACGAACGCCAATCGGCCGGCAAGGAGGAGTTGATGCCGGCGCCGTGGACCGGGCGTTAACGCAGCATCGCGCGAACGTCGCTGGTGACGCCGTCGATGTCGGGCTTGGCGATCGACAGCGAATCGATCAGCAACCGCGCCCTGCCGGTGCGGTCGAACAGGTAGATGGCCGAGCCGTGGGTGACGACATAACTGCCATCGGCGCCATGCGGATCGACCGAATAGGCGACGCGGTAGCGCCGGGCGAGCGCCGCCAACTGGTCGGGATCGCCGCGCAAGCCATCGATATGCGGGCCGAATGCCGCGACATAGCGTTTGAGCACCGCCGGCGTATCGCGGTTCGGGTCGACCGTGACGAACAGCACCCGGACGTCATCGGCGGCAGGCCCAAGATTCCTCAACACGCGCGCGACGTTCGACAGGGTCATCGGACAGACATCGGGACAGAAGGTATAGCCGAAATAGAGCATCGTCACCTTGCCGCGATAATCGGCCGCATCGACCACCTTGCCGTCATTGGCGCGCGTCATCGACAGCCCGAGCGAGGGCACCGCCCCTGAAACATCGGTCGCGTGCGACCGCCCGTTCGCCTGGCATGCCGCCAGCAGCATTGCCAGCAGCGCCACGAAACCCAGGCGGGGCGCAAATCCCGCCGCGCATGTTCGAACCTTCGTCATGATGCTCCAAATCGGCGTTATGATCCAAGGCCGCCTCTCGACACCGTTCCCGCGCCGATGTCTACCGAAACGGGAATGACGCCGCCGAAGCTGGCGCCGGGCGTCGCCACGGCAGCGCGATCGCCTCTTTCCCGAAGAATTGACGCTGCTTGCCGGCGAAGCCGGCCGTCAAACGGCGGCGGAAAACACGAATTTCGACCCGACATACGACCGGATGACCTTTTGCGGCATCACCCGCAATGCCTCGGCGATGAACGCCTCGCCCGTGCAATGCATCGGCACGATATAGGTCGGATCGATGGCGGCAAAGGCCGCCACGGTTTGCACCGCTTCGGCGTCGGTTCGCGGCCGGACGAGGTGAAATCCACCGAGTACCGCATGGACCTTGTCGATGCCGGAAATCGCCTGTGCCCGGCGGACCGAATTGATCACGCCGCGATGACTGCAGGAGGCGACGACCACCAGGCCGAGCCCGCGCACGGCGTAGCAGGTGGCCAGTTCATGCTCGCCATCATCGTCGAGCTCGGTGGCTTGCCGTTTCGCGGGATCGAGTTTTGCACGATCGCAGCCGACGCCCGGTCGCATTCTGGTCGGAATCGCGGCGCGTTCGAAGCTGTCCAGCGGAATGATCCCGGTGGTGAAGGCCTGATCGGCGATGATCGCGGGTTCGGCGCGGATCGAGACGTCGAACCCCGCGCTCGCAAGCGCGCGCCGGTCGAGCGTGCCCATCACCGGCGGCGGATTGCCGATCATCGCGACGCGCTCGCAAAAGCTTTCCTCGCCCCCGACCGTGAGCGGCACCCGGTGGCCGCCGGCTGCAACCTCTCCGTAGAGGCCTGGAAACCCGCCATAATGATCGAGATGGCCGTGACTCAGAACGGCGGCATCGATCGTCATCGGATCGATCCCGAGCAACGCGAGATTGTTCGCCAGGGCCTCCCGCGAATAGCCGAAATCGATCATCACACGCCGGCGCTGGCCGGCCATGACCGACTCGCCGAGGATCGAAAGGCCGAATTCGCCGAGAAGCGCGCGCGGCAGCATCCGCGGGCTCGATGGCTGCCCGCCGTTGCCGGCGCGAACGACCTTCAGTCCGGGAAGATCGAGATTGGCGAGAAAAGGGCCGAATGTCGCGCCATCGGTGACGACTTGCAGCGTCAGCGCGTCGACCTCCGGAACGATGAAGGCGCGCGCTGCTCCCCTTGCCCGTGCCGTCAGCGCGACGACCCCCGCCGCGCCCATGGCGAGAACTGCCCTTCGCGTCGTTCCAAGGGACCGTGCACCGAACATCCCGCTTCTCCCGCGAGGCAACCGGTCAGAGACTGGATCGAGCAGAGAAAAAGATCAACGCGCGATATCGACACGGCCGGCGATCCGCGCTCGCTGCGACTGGTGCCCGCGCCGCCCCCCACGCCAGGCCGTTTTGCCGGATGGACGCCGCCCGCTCGCCGCGCCATGAGGCGCTGGTGTCCCCGCCCCCGCCCCTTGCTGCCGACCCCGTCCCCGGTGACGCTCCGCCCGCTGCCCGGCGCGTCTCGCTGAGCGAGAGCTATCGGTCGATCGCGGTGCCGCGCGGCGGGCATTTCTGGCGGCGGATGGCCGCGTTCAGCGGGCCGGGTTATCTCGTCGCGGTCGGCTATATGGACCCGGGCAACTGGGCGACCGACATCGCGGGCGGATCGGCGTTCGGCTATCGGCTGCTCTCGGTCATCCTGCTGTCGAACCTGATGGCGATGCTGCTCCAGGCGCTGGCGGCGCGGCTGGGGATTGTCGCCGGGCTCGATCTCGCGCAGGCCTGCCGCGCGCGCTATTCGCGACCGGTGACGATCGCGCTGTGGGTGCTGTGCGAGATCGCGATCATCGCGTGCGATCTCGCCGAAGTGCTCGGCACGGCGATCGCGCTGCAATTGCTGTTCGGGCTGCCGCTGCTCGCAGGGGTGGTGCTGACCGCGCTCGACGTGCTGCTGATCCTGATGCTCCAGCGCCGGGGATTCCGGCTGCTCGAAGCCTTCATCATCGCGCTGCTGGTGGTGATCGCCGCGTGCTTTGCCTATGAACTGGCGATCGCGCGGCCCGGGATCGCCGGCGTGATCGCCGGGCTGGTGCCGACGAGCGCGATCGTCACCGATCCCGCGATGCTCTATATCGCGATCGGCATCCTCGGCGCGACGGTGATGCCGCACAACCTCTATCTCCATTCGTCGATCGTCCAGACGCGCAGCTTCGATACCGACGATGCCGGAAAGAGCGAGGCGATCCGCTTCGCGACGATCGATTCGAGCGTGGCGCTGATGCTTGCCTTGTTCATCAACGGCGCGATCCTGGTGCTCGCCGCCTCGACCTTCCACGTCGCGGGGCGCACCGACGTCGCCGAGATCGACCAGGCCTATCAATTGTTGAGCCCGATGCTCGGCGTCGGCGCGGCGAGCATCGTGTTCGCGGTCGCGCTGCTCGCCTCGGGGCAGAATTCGACGATCACCGGCACGCTCGCGGGGCAGATCGTCGCGGAGGGGTTTCTCGACTGGCAAATCCCCGCCTGGCTGCGGCGGATGATCACGCGGCTGCTGGCGATCGTGCCGGCGGTGATCGTCGTCGGCGCGCGCGGCGAACGCGGCGCGACCGAGTTGCTGGTGGCGAGCCAGGTCGTGCTCAGCCTGCAACTGCCGTTCGCCGTCGTGCCGCTGATCGTCGCGACCAGCGACCGCGCGCTGATGGGTCGTTTCGCCAACCCGGCGTGGCTGAAGGCCACGGCCTGGGGCGTGGCGGCGGTCATCATCGGATTGAACGCGACGCTGCTGATCGGGTTTCTTTAGGCGCGCCTCCCCTGGGCCAGGGGGTCCATCGCTGCGATGGGGTCCCCTACCGCCCCGCCCCCTCGATCGCGGTGCGGCGCTGGCGGCCCCAGGTCTCGCGCCCGGTGAGGAAGCTGTACCAGCCCCATAGCGCGCCGGCATGGCGCAGCAGCTGGAAGCTGAACGGCTCGGCGATCGCCGCGAGCACCGCCCAGCCGGTGCCCTGCCCCGCCTGCTGCCCGGTCCAGCGCGCATAGAGCTTGAGCGACCAGAGATGATAGGCAAGATCGAAGACGATCTTGGCGATCATCACCAGCAGGATCGGAAAGGCGAGCCGGAAATTGCCCGTCGCCACCAGCGCGATCAGGATCGCGAAGGCGGCCAGGCCGTAGATCGGCTGGAGCGTATCGAGCGTCTTGACCGGCATCATCGCGGTGCCGAGCGAGCCGAAAGCCGGGTTGCCGATCATGTCGCGGTTCCAGTGCTGGGTCTGGAGGAAACCGCCGAACCAGCGCCGCCGCTGTCGCAGGAAAGCGATCGGCGAGGCAGGCGCATCGGTGCGGGCATGCGCGCCGCCGATCACCCGCACAGTCCAGCCGAGCCCGGCATCGACCGAATGACGGTGCAGCCGGTGGATCAGCTCATAATCCTCGACGAGGCAGGCCGGATCGAAGCCACCGACGGTGATCAGCGCCTCACGGCGGAAAGCAGCGAAGGCGCCCGAGATCAGCAACAGGCTGTCGACCCGCATCCAGGCATAGCGCGACAGGAAATTGCGGACATATTCATAGGTCTGGAACCATTGGAACAGCCGCTCGGTGGGCGAATTGCCGCAGATCGGGGTGAGCACGCCGGTCGCCGCGACCAGCGCGGGCTCGGCGGCAAAGGCGCCGCGCATCGCCGCCAGCGCGCCGGGATCGAGCAAGGTATCGGCGTCGACGGTCAGCACGATGTCGGTATCGACCCGCTGGATCGCCGCGTTGAGCGCGCGCGCCTTGCCACCGTGCGGCAGGCGCAGCCAGCACAGGCTGGGAAGCGCGGGCGCCGGCCCGCTCATCTCGCCGACCGCCGGCGCGGCAAGCCCGTAGAGCCGCATCAGCGCCTCCGGCGTGGCGTCGCTCGATCCATCGTCGGCGATGAGGATCAGATCGGGCGGATCGCTTTGGCCGACGAGCGTGTCGATCGTGATTCCGAGCACGCCCGCTTCGTTGTGCGCCGCAATGATCACGCCGAGGCGCGGGCGCGGCACCGACGATGGCGGCTGCGGGGGATCGCGCATCAGCGCCCAGGTCTTGCGCCCGGTGAAGATCAGCAATGCCGTATCGTAGAGGATATAGGCGATCCCGACCGACCAGCTCGCCAGCCCGGTGCGGAAATAGACTTGCGCGATCAAGGCGATGAACAACAGGATCGCGCCGCCGGTGATCGCGTGGCTTGCAAGCGGCACGGGGCGCGGCGTCAGGCGCGGCGACTGCGCGACGAGCGATTGGCTGAGGGAAGGCATCGAGGCGGCGTTTTTCCGATTTCAGATTAACGTGGGATTACGCTAAGCTAGGGGTCGCACCACCGAACCACCAGTGATGCACTGTGATGCAGTGCAATATACGACCGGAGAAGAGCATGGACGCACGCCGCTATACCCATCTCGCGATCACCTTCCACTGGCTGGTGGCGATCGGCATCGTCGTCAACGTGGTGCTGGCGTTGACCTGGGATTTCTACCCCGATGCCCAGGTTCGCCCGGCGATCAATTTTCACAAGTCGCTCGGCATCACCGTGCTCGGCCTTGTCGTCCTGCGGATTCTCTGGCGGCTGACCCACCGTCCGCCCACCCTGCCGGCGGGCTATCGGCCGTGGGAAGTCACGCTGAGCCACCTCACCCATTTGCTGCTCTACGCCGTCATTCTGGCGATGCCGCTGACCGGGTGGATCATGGATTCGGCGTGGGAAAAGGCAGCGCAAAATCCGATGTTCCTGTTCGGGCTGTTCGAATGGCCGAGGCTGGGCTTCATCATGGCGCTCGATCCCGCCACCAAGAAGACCGTCCATGACGTCTTCGGCCAGGCGCATGAGCTGATCGCCTGGGCGATCTATGGCCTGGTGTTCCTCCATATCGCCGGCGCGCTGAAGCACCAGTTCCTCGACAAGGAGCGCGAGCTGCAGCGGATGTGGTACACCGGCACGCCCGAATAGCCGCTTCCCTTGCCTTATGATGCGATCATCCTCGGCGCGGGGGCGGCCGGGATGTTCTGCGCGCAGGTCGCCGGCCAGCGCGGGCGACGCGTGCTGCTCGTCGATCATGCCGATGCGCCGGGCAAGAAGATCCTGATCTCGGGCGGCGGGCGGTGCAACTTCACCAATATCGCCACCGCCCCCGATCGCTTCCTGTCGGCCAACCCGCATTTCGCCAAATCGGCGCTCAGCCGCTACACCCCGGCCGATTTCGTCGCGCTGGTCGACGCGCACGGCATCGCCTGGCACGAAAAGACGCTGGGGCAATTATTCTGCGACGGATCGGCGAAGCAGATCGTCAATTTGCTGCTGGACGAATGCGCGAAGGGGGCCGTCGATCTGGCGCTCGGCGCGCCGGTCGGCGCGGTCGCGCATGCCGACGGGCGGTTTCATGTGACCATCGGCGTGCGCACCGAATCCGCGCCCGCGCTGGTGATCGCGACCGGCGGGCCGTCGATCCCGCAGATGGGCGCAACCGGCTTTGCCTATGATCTCGCGCGGCAATTCGGCCTCAAGGTGGTCGAGCCCCGCCCCGCGCTGGTGCCGCTGACGCTTGGCCCGGACGAGGCGCTGTTCCAGAGCCTGTCGGGGGTCGCGACCGAGGTCGTCGCGCGGTGCGGCAAGGCGGCATTTCGGGAAGCGGCGCTGTTCACCCACCGCGGGCTTTCGGGGCCGGCGATCCTGCAACTCTCGTCCTATTGGCGCCACGGCGAGGCGATCGGCATCGATTTCCTGCCGGGTCGGCCGCGCGACTGGCTGGTCGCGGCGAAGCGCGCGGGGCCGAAAGTCACGCTGCGCAACAGCCTGGCGAGCGCGCTGCCGACGCGGCTCGCCGACACGCTGGCCGTGCGGCTGCCGCATGGCGGCGAGCTGGTGACCTATACCGATCGCGAGTTGACCGATATCGCCGCGCGGCTCGGCGACTGGCGCTTCATGCCGAACGGCACCGAGGGATTCGCCAAGGCAGAGGTCACCGTCGGCGGCATCGCCACCGACGGCCTCTCGTCGAAAACGATGGCGGCGCAGCGCGTGCCCGGCCTGTACGCGATCGGCGAGGCGGTCGACGTGACCGGCTGGCTCGGCGGCTATAATTTCCAATGGGCGTGGGCGAGCGGCCATGCCGCAGGGATGGCGATCTGACGACCGGCCCGGCATGATGCGCCGATGATGATTCGACTCGCGCTTGCCGCCGCCGCCCTCACCCTGCTCGCGCCGGTCACCGCCGACGCGGCGCCCAGGCGCAAACCGGCGCCGGCATCGAAGCCCGCCCCGGCGCCGCTGCCGATCGGCGACACGATCCGCGTCGTGCTCACTACCGAACTCGGCCCGATCACGCTCGAACTCGATCACCTCCACGCGCCGGTGACGACCGAGAATTTCATCGCCTATGTCGATCAGAAGCGATTCGACGGCACCAGCTTTTACCGGGCGATGCGGCTCGACTGGGGCAAGCAGCCCAACGGCCTGATCCAGGGTGGCACCCAGAATGATCCCAAGCGCATCCTCAAGCCGATCGCGCACGAGCCGACCAGCCAGACCGGGATTCTCCACAAGGCGTGGACGATCTCGATGGCGCGCTACGCGCCCGGCACCGCGACCGGCGATTTCTCGATCCTGCTCGTCGACATGCCCGGGCTCGACGCGCATCCCGAGGCCGCCGGCGACAATGCCGGCTACGCCGCGTTCGGCCATCTGGTCGAGGGTCAGGACGTCGCGCTCAAGATTTTCGAGGCGCCGCTCTCGCCGACGCTGGGCGAGGGCTTCATGAAGGGCCAGATGATCGCCGCCCCGGTCAAGATCGTCACCGCGCGCCGCGCGGCCGAGGCGCCGGCGCCCTAGAGGGTGACGCCTCGACCTTGACCCGTTCGTTTCGGGCGCAGTCGAGAAACTTGCCACCATCGCCCCGCAGGGTGTCTCGACTTCGCTCGACGCGAACGGAAGCTTCATCCCGCTCTAAACGGCCCACGCGTCAGGCGGCGTCGGCCCGCATGCCGCCGGTCAGGCTCAGCGCGACTGCTTCGGCGACCTTGATGCCGTCGATCGCTGCCGAAAGGATCCCGCCGGCATAGCCCGCCCCCTCGCCCGCCGGGAACAGCCCGGCGGTGTTGAGGCTCTGGAAATCGCGCCCGCGGGTGATCCGGATCGGCGACGAGGTCCGCGTTTCGACTCCGGTCATCACGGCGTCGGGGTGATCATAGCCGGCAATCTGGCGCCCGAACACGGGCAGCGCTTCGCGGATCGCGGCGATGACGAAATCGGGCAGGCATTCGGCGAGATCGGTCATCGTCACGCCGGGCTTGTACGAGGGGATCACCGCGCCGAGCGCGGTCGAGGGCCGCCCGGCGAGGAAATCGCCGACGCGCTGACCGGGTGCGGCATAGCTCGACCCGCCGGCGACGAACGCCTTTTCCTCGAGCCGCCGCTGGAGATCGATCCCTCCGAGCGGATGCCCCGGATAGTCGCGATCGGGGTCGATGCCCACGACGAGCCCCGAATTGGCGTTGAACTCGGCGCGCGAATATTGGCTCATGCCGTTGGTGACGACCCGGCCCGGCTCCGACGTCGCCGCCACCACCCGGCCGCCGGGGCACATGCAGAAGCTGTAGACGGTGCGCCGATCGGCGCAGTGATGCGACAGCGTATAGGCCGCCGCGCCGAGATCGGGATGTTTCGCGCAGGCCCCGAACCGCGCCTTGTCGATCCAGGCCTGGGGGTGCTCGATGCGCACGCCGATCGAGAAGGGCTTGGCCTCGATATGAACGCCGCGCGCATGGAGCATCGCGAAACTGTCGCGCGCGCTGTGGCCGATCGCGAGGACGACATGATCGGCGTCGAGATGCTCGCCGGAATGGAGCGTGAGGCCGCGCAGTCGCCGGCTGCCGTCGGGCCCGGTCGCGACATCGATATCGTCGACCCGTTGCCCGAAACGATACTCGCCGCCGAGCGCCTCGATCGTCGCGCGCATATGCTCGACCATCGTCACCAGCCGGAAGGTGCCGATGTGCGGGTGCGCCTCGGTGAGGATCTCGGGCGGGGCGCCCGCCTTGACGAATTCGGTGAGCACCTTGCGGCCGAGATGGCGCGGATCCTTGACCTGGCTCCACAATTTGCCGTCCGAAAAAGTGCCCGCGCCGCCTTCGCCGAACTGGACGTTCGATTCGGGATCGAGCACCCCGCGCCGCCACAGCCCCCAGGTGTCCTTGGTGCGCTCGCGCACCAGCTTGCCGCGTTCGACGATGATCGGGCGGAACCCCATCTGCGCGAGGATCAGCCCGGCAAACAGCCCGCACGGGCCGGTGCCGATCACGATCGGCCGCTGCACCGGCGATCCTGCCGGCGCCCGCGCGACGAAGCGATAGTCGGTATCGGGGGTCGGCCTGACATGCGGATCGCCGGCAAAGCGCGTCAGCAGCGCGGGCTCGTCGGCGACGCGCACGTCGACCGTATAGACCATCAGGATCGCGGTCTTGCGCCGCGCATCATTAGCGCGGCGCGCGATCGTCACCTCGTGCAGCGCCTCGTCGGCGATCCCCAGCCGCGCCAGCACGGCGGCGCGCAGCGCTCCGGGCGGATGGCCGAGCGGGAGCTTCAGCTCCGAAAGGCGCAGCATCGATCTTGTCCCGCCCGCGTCGCCGATGCGCTCATGCCGTGACCTCCTCGAGCGCCTCGCTTGCCGCAAGCCATGCGGCCTCGGCGGCCTCGAGCTTGGTCTCGACCTCGGCACGGCGCTGGCCGAGCTCGCTCATCGACAGTTTCGACAGCCACGGCTCGGCGCCCGCGGGATCGAACATCGCCCGATCGATCGCGCTGCGCTGGCTGGTGAGCTTGATCACCGCCTGCTCGGCCTCGTGCGCGGCCTTCTTGAGCGCGACCGCGCGCTCGCGTTCCTGCGCGGCGGCCTTCTTGTCCTTCTTGCTGCCGCCCTTGCCCGCGCCGCCTTCGGCCTTGGGCTGGTTCCGCCCTAGGATCAGATCGGTATAATCGTCGAGGCTGCCGGCATATTCCTTCGCGGTCCCGTCATCGACCAGCACGAGGCGATCGGCGGTCAGCTCGATCATGTGGCGATCATGGCTGACGACGACGACGGCACCGTCATAGGCGTTGAGCGCCTGGACGAGCGCCTCGCGCGCGTCGACGTCGAGATGGTTGGTCGGCTCGTCGAGGATCAGCATGTGCGGGGCATCGCGGGTGATCAGCGCGAGCGCGAGCCGCGCGCGCTCGCCGCCCGAGAGCCGGCCCACCTTGGTGGTCGCCTTGGCGCCCGAAAAGCCGAACCGGCCGAGCTGTCCGCGCACCGCGGCGGGGGTCTTGCCGCTCATCATCCGGGTCATGTGCTCGAGCGGGGTATCGTCGCCGTCGAGCTCCTCGACCTGATATTGGGTGAAATAGCCGACGCGCATCTTGCCCGAGGCGGTCATGCCGCCCTCCATCGGCGCGAGCTGCGCCGCGAGCAGCCGCGCGAGCGTCGTCTTGCCGTTGCCGTTGCGCCCGAGCAGCGCGATCCGGTCGTCGGGATCGAGCCGCAGGTTGAGGCGGCGGAGGATCGGCTTGTCCTCGGTATAGCCCACGCTCGCCATGTCGAGCGTGACGAGCGGCGGCTTCAATTCGTCGGGGCTCGGAAATTCGAAGCTCAGGGTCGGATCCTCGGCCATCGCCGCGATCGGCTGCATCTTGGCGAGCATCTTCTGGCGTGACTGGGCCTGTTTCGCGGTCGAGGCGCGTGCCGAATTCTTGGCGATATATTCCTGCAGCTTGGCGCGCTGCGCATCCTGGCTCGCGCGCGCGGCCGCGAGCTGGGCCGCGCGTTCGGCGCGCTGGCGCTCGAAACTGTCGTAGCCGCCGGCATAGAGCGTGACCTTGCCGCCCTCGAGATGGAGGATGTTGTCGACGACGTTGTTGAGCAGATCGCGCTCGTGGCTGATCACCACCATCATGCCCGGATAGGCCTTGAGGAAGCTTTCGAGCCACAGGGTCGCTTCGAGATCGAGGTGGTTCGAGGGCTCGTCGAGGAGCAGCAGGTCGGGCTCGGAAAAGAGCAGGGCGGCGAGCGCGACGCGCATCTTCCACCCGCCCGAATAGCTGTCGAGCGGGCGCTGCTGCATTTCCTCGTCGAACCCCAGACCGACCAGGATGCGCGCGGCGCGTGCCTCGGCGGTATAGGCGTCGATCGCGTTGAGCCGCTCATAGATATGGCCGAGCCGGTCGGGATCGGCGCAGGTCTCTGCCTCGGCGAACAGCGCGGCGCGCTCGGCATCGGCCTCGAGCACGGTTTCGATCGGCGTCTTGGTGCCGTGGGGCGCTTCCTGCTGGAGATAGCCGATCCGCGTCTTGCGCGGCATCTCGATCTCGCCGTCGTCGGGATCGAGCGCGCCGATCATCACCTTCATCAGCGTCGATTTGCCGGCGCCGTTGCGGCCGATCAGCCCGACGCGGCTGCGCTGCGGCAGCGAGGCACTCGCGCGATCGAGAATCGTTCGCCCGCCAAGGCGCACCGTGATGCCATTGATATTGAGCATGGGCGCGCGCCTATCACGCCTCGGCCCGCGCCCCAAGGGGAGACTGCGCGCGCCAGCCGGGACCGACGAGCGGGCGGATGCGCACCGCGACGCAGATGACGAGCGGCCAGAACAGGGTGTTGGCGATGTCGCTGCTGGTATCGGGCCAGCGCCACGAGCCGAAATTGAGCCGGTCCATCACCTCGTTGAGCAATTCCGCCACCGTGACCACCGACAGCGGCACGAAGGTCCCGAGCGAGCGCCGCGTCACGACCCGGGCGAGCAGCAGGATCGCCATGCCGGCATGAATGTGAAGCACGGTATCGGGAAGCCCGGTGCCGTCGCCGATCCAGTCGATCCAGCTATGGTAGATGGCAGGCAGGTTCATCGTTGCGCTCCGGGTCGAATGGCAGGGGCGGGGGACTTATCGTTCACGGCATGATCGTCCTGCGCGGCTTGCGCCCGGGCCGGGAGCGCTGACCGATACCAACACCCCAGCCACGCGATCAGGTCCCTCCACCCGGGGCGCGTCGCCGCCCCGGCCGTTTGTCGCCGGACCTGTCCAGCCAAGCCGCCCGCCCCGGCGTTGCAGATTGGCAACCCCTTTCCGGGAAAATGCGTTGCAGTGCAACATCGCGCCGATTTCGGGTCGATCAGGCTGGCGCCGTTCCCGGAAAATTGATACCCGGCCCCTGACTTTGCCAACCAATGGGGGTTCGTCATGACCATCAAGCAGATTGTTGCCGTGCTTTCCGCCACGACCATGGCCGTCGCGCCATTTGCTGCTTCGGCGCACAACGCGGCATCGTCGCTGTCGATCGCGCCCGTCGCCAAGGCTGCGATCGCCGCGCGCGCCAGCGCCAAATCGGGGCGCAAGAACAAGGTGCTCGGCGCCGGCGTCATCCTGCCTGCCGTCGCCGTGATCG
Organism: Sphingomonas sp. 28-66-16; assembly: GCA_002281485.1. Classification (GTDB taxonomy): domain Bacteria; phylum Pseudomonadota; class Alphaproteobacteria; order Sphingomonadales; family Sphingomonadaceae; genus Sphingomonas. The sequence continues at coordinate 82,727 of NCGF01000002.1, read as the reverse complement.
GCGTCATCGCTGGCGTGGTCTTCGTCTCGACCGACAGCGCCCCTGCCAGCCGCTGATCCTGGCCCTTCGACACGAGAAAACGGCGGCCATCGGGCCGCCGTTTTTTTGCGTGGCGAACGGACTGGCCAGCGCTGGCCGAGGCGGCAGCCCATGGCCGCGAAACATGCCGATCCGTCTTTTCGAATCGTCTGACGCGCCCGCGCTCGCGGCGCTGTTCCACGCCGCTGTCCACCGGCTTGCGGCCCGCGATTATACCCCGCATCAGCGCGGCGCATGGAGCCCGGCGGCGCCCGATCCTGCCCGCTATCTTGCCAGGGCTGCCGATGGACGGCGGCTTCTGGTCGCCGTCGACGACGACGATACGCCGCTCGCCTATGGCGATCTCGAGCGCGACGGCCATATCGACCATTTCTATTGCCATCCCGACCACGCCGGCACGGGCCTGACGATCGCGCTCTACGACGCGCTCGAACGGATCGCGCGCGATGAGGCGATCGCGATGCTGTATGTCGAGGCAAGCGAACCGGCGCGGCGATTCTTCCTGCGCCGGGGCTTCGTCGAGGAGGCGCGCCGCGATTTCGACATCGCTGGCGTGCCGATCCACAATTACCGGATGACCAAAAACCTCTGAGGCGTCACGCCGCGAGCAGCGAGGTCGCCCCGCCGAGATCGACCGACACGAGCCGGCTCACGCCCTGCTCGATCATCGTCACCCCGAACAGCCGGTGCATCCGGCTCATCGTCACCGCATTGTGGGTGACGATCAGATAGCGCGTCGCCGTTTCGCGCGTCATCGCGTCGAGCAGATCGCAGAAGCGCTCGATATTGGCGTCGTCGAGCGGCGCATCGACCTCGTCGAGCACGCAGATCGGCGCGGGATTGGTGAGGAACAGCCCGAAGATCAGCGCCACCGCCGTCAATGCCTGCTCGCCGCCCGACAGCAGGGTGAGCGATTGCAGCTTCTTGCCCGGCGGCTGCGCCATGATTTCGAGCCCCGCCTCGAGCGGATCATCCGAATCGACCAGCGCCAGATGCGCCTGGCCGCCGTTGAACAGCGTCGTGAACAGCCGCCGGAAATGTCCGTCGACGGCTGCGAACGCGGCAAGCAGCCGCTGCCGGCCCTCGCGGTTGAGCGTGCCGATCGACCCGCGCAGCCGGTGCACCGCCTGGACCAGTTCGTCGCGTTCGGTGGCGTTGGCGGTGCTCGCCGCCTCGATCTCGGCAAGCTCGGTTTCGGCGACGAGATTGACCGGCCCGATCCGTTCGCGCTCGAGCGTCAGCCGTTCGTGACGAGTCGCCTCGTCGGCGGGCGTGCGAATCTCGTCCTCGCGAAAGCCAGCGCGCTCGGGCAGCAGCGGCGGCGGGCATTCGAAGCGCTCGCCCGAAACGCGCCCCATCTCGATCCGGCGCAGCTCCTGATTCTCGGCACGGGCCGCCGCCCCGGCGCGCGCCTCGCGCGCCTGCGACAGCGCCTCGGCAGCGACGCGGGCGATCTCTTCGGTCTCGCGCAGCGCCGCCTCGCCCGCGCGTTCGGCGGCCAGCGCTGCCTCGGCATCGGCGCGCGCGGTGGCGTGGGTCACCTGGAGCTCGCCGAGCTGGCGATCGAGAATGGCGGGGCGCGCCGCGAGGATGCCCGCCTCCTCCTCCATCGTCTCGGCGCGCCTGGCCATATCGGCGATTCGCCGCGCCGCTTCGCCCGAGCGGGTCCGCCAGCTGCGCGCGTCGGCCTGGCCGGCGGCCAGACGCTCGCGATCGACCGCCATCTCGCGGTCGAGCGCCGCGCGGTCGGTCTGCGCCTGGGCGACGGCGCGGCGATGAACCTCGGCCTCGCGCTGCAGCAACGCCACCTGCGTGCGGGTCGCGCTGCCATCGGGGAGCGCCGCGGCGACCGATTCGGCGCGCCGCACCTCGGCGGCGGCCTCGTCATGATCGGCATCGATCCGCCGCGCGCGGCCATCGAGATCGGCGCGCTGAGCCTCGATCCGCTCGATCGCCGACGCCAGCCGGTCCTCGGCGCGGCCGGCGTCGCGCGCGCTGGTCTCGGCAGCGTCGAGCACGCGGCGCGCCTCGACGGCAGCACGCCGCGCATCGAGGATCGTCGCATCGATTCGCGCGAGCTCGGCGTCGGCGGCATCGACCGCGCGCGCCGCCGGTGCCCGCGATGCCTCCAGCGCGCGCAACCGGTTCATCCGTTCGAGCCGCTCGGCGGCGGCCGCCCCGCCCGTTTTGGCGACATAGCCATCCCAGCGGCGCAGCGTGCCCGCCATCGTCACCAGCCGCTGGCCGACCGCGAGCGGCTGCCCCGCGTCGCTTTCGGCGACGACGATCTGCGCGAGCCGCCGCGCCAGCGCGTCGGGCGCAGCGACATGGCGCGCGAGCGGCACGGTGTCCGCCGGCACACCCGGATCGTCCGGCGAGGCGGCAGCGCCCCCCCAATAGTGCAGCGCCGCCGGATCGAGCCCGGCCTCGAGATCGTCGCCGAGCGCCGCCGCGAGCGCGCGCTCATAGCCCGGATCGGGCCGGAGCTGATCGAGCACGCGATCCTTGCCGGTCGACCGCGTCGCCTTGGCGAGCGCGACGCTTTCGCTGTCGATCGCGGCCAGCTCGGCATGCGCGGCGGCGCGCGCCGATTGCGCCCGATCGCGCGAATCGATCGCGGCGCGCTCCTGGCCATCGGTCCGCGCGAGCGCCTGGCGCGCGGCCTCGGCGTGATGCAGCGCCTGCGCGCGCGCGTCGCTCGCGGCCTTCCGCTCGGCGACCAGCGGGGCGATCTCGCCCACCGCCTTCGCCTCGGCGATTACGCGCGCGCGGTCGCGCTCGGCGCGGTCGAGCCGGGTGCGCGCCGCCGTCAGCGCCGCCTGGGCGACGCGGGCGTCGGCGGCTTCGCTCGCCTGCGCCGCGAGCGCCTGGGCAAGCGCCACCTCGGCATCGCGCGCCGCGCGCTCGGCCTCGGCAAGCGTGCGATCGAGCAGCGGCTGGCGCGCCACCGCCTCGGCCATCCGCGCCTCGATCGCGCGCGCCTCGTCGGCGATCCGCGCGAGCGCCTCGGCCGCATCATGGGCAAGCGCGCTCTCGCGTTCGCGATCGGTGACGATTCGCGCGCGCGCCTCGGCAAGCGCCTCGATCCGGCGATCGACGCTCGCGCGCTCGGTGCGCAGCGTCGCAAGCTGGTGCGCGGCCTCGCTTGCGCGGTCGCGGGCGTGGAGCGCGGCGGCGCGGGCGGCGGCGAGCCGGTCGGTCGCCTGAGTCTGGTGCGCGGCGGCGGCCCGCTGGGCTTCGGCGGCATCGCCGACGCGCGCCTCGGCTTCGGCGGCTTCCTTTCTGGCAAGGTCGGCGGCGTGGGCAGCGTCGCGCCAGCGCGCGAAGATCATCCGCGCCTCGGCGACGCGGATCTGGTCGGACAAGGCACGATAGCGCTCGGCCTGCTTGGCCTGGCGCCGCAGCGCCGCCGCGCGGGCTTCCTGCTCGGTGATCAGCTCGCCGAGCTTTTCCAGATTGGCTTCGGTCGCCCGCAGGCGTTGCTCGGCATCCTTGCGGCGCACGTGCAGCCCGGCGATCCCTGCGGCTTCTTCGAGCATCGCCCGCCGCTCGCCGGGGCGCGCCGAGATGATCGCGCCGATTCTTCCCTGGCTGACAAGGGCAGGCGAATGTGCGCCGGTCGCCGAATCGGCGAACAGCAGCGACACGTCCTTGGCACGCACGTCGCGGCCGTTGACGCGATAGGCGGAGCCCGCGCCGCGCTCGATCCGGCGAACGATCTCGGTCTCGTCACTATCGTCTGCCGTGCCGTCGACGAGGATCGAGACTTCGGCGAAATCACGCTGCGGGCGGGTTGCGGTGCCGGCGAAGATCACGTCTTCCATGCCGGCGCCGCGCATCGATTTGGCGCTGTTCTCGCCCATCGTCCAGCGCAGCGCTTCGAGCAGGTTGGATTTGCCGCAGCCATTCGGCCCGACGATGCCGGTCAGCCCCGGTTCAATGCGCAGATCGGCGGGGTCGACGAAGCTCTTGAAGCCGGTCAGCCGGAGCCGCTTGATCTGCACTTCGGTCGCGCCCCGCCGGTCAGCGCATCAGCCGCCCGCCGCGACCAGCAGCGGCTTGAGCGCGCCCCAGTCCGACACGCCCTCGGCGACCTTGCCGTTGATGATGAAGGTCGGCGTGCCCGAGATGCGATATTCCTGATCGGCGACCTGAAGGTTCTTGGCGAGGCGATCGAGCGCGGCCTGATCGGCCAGGCAGGCGCGGGCCTTGGCCTCGGGCACGCCGCGCTGCTTGACGAAATCGATATAGCCGAGTCCCTCGGCGAAATGAACGCCGATCGCCGCCGGCGGCTTGCCCTGCAGCGCCTGGGCCGAGGTGGCGACCTCCTGTTCCTTGGCGAGCAGGGTCGGCTGGTTGCGCATCATCTCGTCGAGCATCGGGAAGAACGCCGCCGGCTCGACGCACTGGCCGAGCAGGATCGGGCCGATATCGAGCGCGCCGTGCACCGGATAGTCGCGGAACTCATACGAAACCTTGCCGCTCTTGATCATGCCCGATTTGAGCTCGGGAAAACCCTCCTGATCGAAGCGGGCACAGGTCGGGCAGGTCCGCGCCCCATATTCGATCAGCTTGATCGGCGCATCGGGATTGCCCATCCGGTGCCCCCCCTCGGGCGTCACGCTGACGACGTCGACCCACTGGGTCCCGGCCGGCGCGGGCTTGGCCGTGACGGCGGCGGCAGGCGTCACCGTCTCGGCGCTCTTCTCGCCGCACCCGGCGACAAGCAGCAACGGCACCACGGCAAAGGCGATCGAAAACTTCATCTCGTTACTCCTGAGAAAAATAGCGTCTTAGCGGCCGCCCGCCGCCCTGAGAATGGGTTCCAGCCGGGTCCAGTCCGAAGCCGGCGCCTTGGTGCCGTTGACGAAGAAGGTCGGGGTGCCGTCGATCAGCTTGCGCGACGTTTCACCGGTCATCAGGATGTGCGTCAGCGCCGCCCGATCGGCGAAGCAGGCGTCGATGCGGGCGTCGCTCAGGCCGCGCGCGCGCATCAGATCGACGAGCCCGGTCGATTGTGCACCCGCGCGCACCTGTTCGAGCGGTGTATCGAGCGCGAACCGGCCCGCGTCGCGCTGGAGAAAATTGATCCCCAGCCCCAGCCAGTCATCCTGGCGCGCAAATATTTCCTCGGCCGCGCCGACGAATCCCGCCGTCCCCGCGCAGCGCGCGAGCAAGGTGGCGCCGAGATCGATCTGGTCGCGCCCGATCGGGCGATATTCGATGCTGGTCGATCCCGATCGGATCATCTGCCCCTTCAAAACCGCCGCCGATTCGGCGGCGAAATGCGCGCAGTGCGGGCAGGTGAAGCTCAGATATTCGACGATCTTCACCCTCGCCGCGGGATTGCCGAGCACGAAATACCCCTGCGGCGTCTGCCGCACAAACTGCGTCCAGTCGCGCGCGACGGGTGCCCTTGGCGTAGCCCTTTTGGCTGGCGCCGCGATCGCCGGGGCGGCGATCAGCAACAGCGCGGCGAGCGCGATCGGCCTCACGCCTCGCGCTCCGGCAGCGGCTCGATCACGGGTGGTCCCCGCGTTCCCGAAATGCCGGCGGCCAGCGCCTCGAGCACCGCCTTGAACTCGGGATCGGCGATCGCGCGCAGGCTGTCGCCGATCTCGACCGGCACCGGCTTGAGCGACGGCGGCGGCTTGCGCGTGGCGGGAATCGGCACGTCGCCCTGGCGGATCGCCACCCGGGCAATCGCCGCATAGCCGAAGAAGCGATTGACCCGATCGATGATCTCGGGGGCGATATGCTGCATCATCGGGCCGTGCGCCCCGCGCACGATCAGGGTGAGGGTCCCTTCGGCGCGCTGGCCGCGCGGAAACCGGATCGAATCGGGCGCCGAGACGGCGGCAAAGCGCGCACCGACGATTTCGGGCCAGCGGCTGACCACCGAACTCTGCACGAAACCGAACCGGCGAAACGCCGCGCCGCCGACTTCGGGCAGCAGATCGGCGACCGCGCGTGCCGGGCCGCCGCGCTTGGCCGCAGGAGGCGCCGCCTTGGCGGGCTTGGCGGCCTTGGGTTTGGGGGCGCGAACGCCGCTGTTGCTCATGCCGCCTCCCATGCCATAGCCGCGTCGTGAACGCCAAGGTTCCTGATGCCAAAATCGCCCCCGATGCGATCGCTCCCGCCTTGCTCGGCTGGTACGATGGCCATCGCCGCGATCTGCCTTGGCGCGCGAAACCCGGCGAAATCGCCGATCCCTACCGCGTCTGGCTTTCCGAAATCATGCTCCAGCAGACGACGGTCGCGACGGTGCGGCCCAGATTTGCCGCCTTCATTGGCCGCTGGCCAAGCGTCGCGGCGCTCGCCGCCGCCGACGACGCCGATCTGATGAGCGCCTGGGCCGGGCTCGGCTATTATGCCCGCGCGCGCAATCTGCTCGCCGGCGCGCGCGCCATCGTGCGCAATCATGGCGGCCGTTTCCCTGCCGACGAGGCGACGCTGCGCACATTGCCCGGCGTCGGTGAATATACCGCGGCAGCAATCAGCGCGATCGCCTTTGGCCGGCGCGCGGTGGTGATCGACGGCAATGTCGAGCGGATCGTCAGCCGGCTGTTCGCGGTCGAAGCGCCACTGCCGGGGAGCAAACCGGTGATCCGCGCGCATGCCGACGCCATCACGCCGGCATCGCGCGCCGGCGATTTCGCGCAGGCGATGATGGATCTCGGCGCGAGCCTGTGTTCGTCGCGCGCGCCCGATTGCCTGCTCTGCCCCTTGCGATCCGCCTGTCGCGCAGCGGCGTCAGGACGGCCCGACGCCTATCCGATCAAGCCACCCAAAAAGGCCAAGCCGCAGCGCCACGGCACGGTCTTCTGGATCGAGCGCGCGGGGCACGTGCTGCTCGTCCGTCGCCCGGCGACGGGGTTGCTCGGCGGCATGCGCGCGCTGCCGACCGGCCCGTGGCAGGAGACGCCGCCCGGGTTGGCGGGGGCACCCATCGAGGGCGCCGCCTGGCGCGTCGCGAGCGCGCGCGCCACACATGTTTTCACGCACTTCCGCCTCGAACTCATGCTTGCGATTGCCACGATCGATGGGCATGCAACGCCGGCGAACGGCGAGTGGTGGGCGATCGATGCGCTCGATTCGGCAGGCTTGCCAACAGTGTTCGCCAAGGCGGCACGACTAGGGAGACGATGAATGGCGAAGATGATCCGGAAACTCGCTTTGTCGGCGGCGCTATCGGGGCTGATCGCCTCGGGCGCGCTGGCGGGCCAGGCGATGCGCGCACCCGCGCCGGCAATGGTCGACAATGCACCGCTGCCGCGGACGACGGCGCTGATCGACAGCTATCCCGCCACCAAGAAGACGCCCGGCATCGTTGCCGCGATCGGCCGGGGCGACGCTGACCCCGTGATCATCGCCGCCGGCACGCTCGCCGAAGAGCCCGGCGCGGCCAAGGTCGATGGCGATTCGCTGTGGCGGGTCTATTCGATGACCAAGCCGATCACCGCGATGGCGGCGATGATCCTGATCGAGGAAGGCAAGATCAAGCTCGATCAGCCGCTGTCGGATTTCATTCCGGCGTTCAAGCACATGACCGTGCTCGTCGATCCCGACAAGGATCTGACAGCGGTGCCCGCCAAGACCCCGATCACGATCCGCCATCTGATGACGCATACGGCGGGCTTGGGCTATACGATCATCACCAAGGGCCCGTTGCTGAAGGAATATGAAAAGGCCGGCATCACGCCCTTCACCGCCAATGCGGCGATCGAGGAACAGATGCGGGCGGCCCGTCCCAAGACGCTCGAGGCCTTTGCCGACAAGGTCGCGACGCTGCCGCTGATCGCCGAACCGGGCACCAAATGGAGCTATTCGATCGGCCTCGACGTGCTCGGGCGCGTCATCGAAGTCGCGAGCAAGATGCCGTTCGACACGTTTCTCAAGACTCGTATCTTCACCCCGCTCAAGATGAACTCGACCTTCTTCACCGTGCCGGCCGCCGATGCCGGGCGGCTGGCGACGGGCTATACCTGGCTGGGCGACAAGATGATTCCGCTCGATCCGGCGGCGACGTCGGTGTTCCTCAACCCGCCGAGCTTTCCCTATGGCGGCGCGGGCCTCGTGATGTCGGCGCATGATTATGATCGCTTCCTTCACATGCTCCAGAATGGCGGCACGCTCGATGGCGCGCGGATCCTGAAGCCGCAAACCGTCGCGCTGGCGATGTCGAACCTGCTGCCCGCGGGCGTCGTCTATCCCGGCGCGGTCGCCAATACCGGCGGCGCGCGCGGGTCGTCGCAAGGCTTTGGGGCGGGCGGATCGGTCTATCTGGTCGATATCCCCGGTGGGCCCGGCAAAGGCACCTATGGCTGGGGCGGTGCCGCCGGCACGATCGCCTGGGTCGATCCGGTCCACCATCTGCGCGCGACGGCGATGGTCAATTACATCCCCGGCGAGAAATGGCCGCTGCGGCCCGATTTCACCAAGGCGCTCTACGCCGACATCGCGCCCTGATGCCGCTGCCGACACCCGGATTTACCGGCGGTCTGCTCGATCGCGCCGATGCCCTGCGCCAGAACGCCGAGGCGCTGGGCGGCGCGATGAGCGATTGGCGGTCGCGCCTGCTCAAGCTGCGCAATTTCGAGCCCGAAATCGACGCGGATGGCCGGCTTGGCTGGACGACGCTGGCCGACGCGCCCGATGACGCCGAACTGATCCTGCTCGGGCTGGATCAGGCGCAGGGCGGGCGCGCGCATTTCGCCGCCTATCTGCCGGGCATGCCCGCGCCAGCTGGGCGGCCGATGTCGTTGTTCGCGGTGCTGGGGCAGCTGGCGCCCGGCGAAGCGGCGACCTATGCCGCCGCCCGCAGCGTGATCGACTGGCATTGCCGGCATCAGTTTTGCGCCAATTGCGGCGCCGCGACGGTGATGCACCGCGCCGGCTGGGGGCGCCGCTGCGGCAATTGTCAGGCCGAACATTTCCCGCGAGTCGATCCGGTCGTAATCATGATCGCCGAATATGGCGATCGCGCCTTGCTCGGACGTGGGCCGGGCTGGCCAGCGGGGCGCTATTCGGCGCTGGCGGGGTTTCTCGAGCCCGGCGAATCGGTGGAGGAAGCAGTCGCGCGCGAGATTTTCGAGGAAGCCGGCGTACGTGTGTCGAACGTCCGCTACATCGCCAGCCAGCCTTGGCCCTTCCCGTCGTCGCTGATGATGGCCTGCGTCGCCGAGGCCGAGAGCGACGTGCTGACGGTCGACACCAACGAGCTCGAAGATGCGATCTGGGTCTCACGCGACGCAGTCCGCGCGGTCCTTGCCGGACAGGCGGGGCCGTTCCTGCCGCCGCCGCCCTATGCCATCGCCCACACGCTGCTCACCGCCTGGGCCGAGGGCGAGCCGAAAACCTGATCCGTTCGTCCCGTTTAGGGGCTAAGCTTGTCGAAGCCCCGTATCGAAGGGCCCGCGCATCATGCCGTCCTTCGATACGCCATTTCGGCAGATCAAAGGCTACTCAGGCCAAACGGTTTTTGAAATCGTCAAACCAACTGAAGCGCGCCTAACCCCGCGCGCGCGCCTGGGGATAGGTGCCGAGCAGGCGAAGCCATTTGGTATGGAAGCCCAGTTCCTCGAGCGCGCGGTCGACGGCGGGATCGCCGGGCTGGCCGACGATGTCGGCATAGAATTCGGTCGCGGCAAAGCTGCCGCCGCGCTGATAGCTCTCGAGCTTGGTCATGTTGACGCCATTGGTCGCAAAGCCCCCGAGTGCCTTGTAGAGCGCGGCGGGAACGTTCTTCACTTCGAAGATCAGCGTGGTGATGAAGGGACCATTGCCCTCGATCGGCCGCCCGGCCCGTGCCAGCACGACGAACCGCGTTGTGTTGTGATCGGCGTCGGCAATGTCTTCCGCCAGCAGGTTGAGGCCATAGATCGCCGCCGCGCCGGGCGGCGCCAGCGCGGCGATCGCCGGATCGGCGAGTTCGGCAGCCAGCGCGGCCGCGCCGGCGGTATCGGGATAGGCGACCGGCGCGATGCCGTGCGCGCGCAACCAGTGGCGACACTGGCCAAGCGCCTGCGGGTGGCTCATCGCTTCGGTCACCTGATCGCGGCGGCCAACCCCCATCAGCGCATGACGGATCGGCAGGAAATGCTCGCCGGTGATGACCAGACCCGATTCGGGCAGCAGAAAATGCATGTCGGCGACACGTCCGTGGAGCGAATTCTCGATCGGGATGATCGCGCAATCGGCGCGTCCATCGCGCACCGCATCGATCGCATCGGCAAAGTCGAAGCACGGCAACGCCAGCCCGTCGGGAAAGGCCTGAAGCGCGGCAACGTGCGAATTTGCGCCGGGTGCGCCCTGAAAGGCGACGCTGCGTTCGGGGTGCTCGGCGGCGGCCTGCGTCATGCGGGCGACGATCGGGCGGGCGGGGGCCGCAAAGTTTTCCATCGAGGCGTGCGCTTATCGGCGCGACCCTGCCCGGGCAAGCGCTGCTTGCGATGCCGCAGTTGCGAAACTAAAGGGGGCGCACTTAAGCAAAGAGGCATTATCCCAAAATGGACATTCGGACGAACACGATCGCTGGCTGGATTCTCGCCGCCCTATTCGTTGCGCTCGGGCTCGGCATCGTCAGCGGCAAATTTTTCCACACCGAACGTCCGGAAAAAATGGGCTATCCGATCGAAGGGGTCGTCGAGGCCGGCGGCGGCGCGGAAGCAGCCGCGCCCGACAAGCCGATCGAGGTGCTGCTCGCCTCGGCAGACGTTTCGAAGGGCGCCGACGTGTTCAAGAAGTGCACCGCCTGCCACAGCATCGCCCAGGGCGGCGCCAACGGCATCGGCCCCAATTTGTGGGCAACCGTCGGCGAGGAGATCGCCGCCGGCAAGGGCGGCTATGCCTTTTCGGACGCGCTGAAGACCAAGGGCGCGGGCCAGAAATGGACCTTCTCCAACCTCAACGACTGGCTGAAATCGCCGCGCAAATTCGCTGAGGGCACCAAGATGACCTTCGCCGGGCTTGCCAGTGCCGAGGACCGTGCCAACGTCATCGTCTATCTCAACAGCCAGGGCTCCAACCTGCCGCTGCCGGCGGCCCCCGCCGAGACCGCCCCAGCCGATGCACCGGCGGCCGACAATGCCGCCGCCGCGGCCAACGCCGCCGACGCTGCGCCGGCGAAGTAAACCGCTCGAACGACTCGGTCAGTCGGGCGGGCACATCGGAGCCACGTCCGGCCGATCGGCGTAAAAGTCGCGAACCACCTGCCAGGCTTCGTCGGCGGTCTCGACGAAGGTGAAGATGCCGAGATCGCGGCGCGAGATCACGCCCTCCTCGACCAGCGCCTCGAAATTGACGACGCGATTCCAGAAGTCGCGCCCGAACAACAGCACCGGAATCGGCTCGATCTTGCCGGTCTGGATCAGCGTCAACAGTTCGAACAGCTCGTCGAAGGTGCCGAATCCGCCGGGAAACGCGGCAAGCGCGCGCGCATGCAGCAGAAAATGCATCTTCCGCAGCGCAAAATAGTGAAACTGCATGCTAAGCCCTGGGGTCACATACAGGTTGGGCGCCTGCTCGTGCGGCAACACGATGTTGAGCCCGACCGATTCGGCGCCGACATCGGCCGCGCCGCGATTCGCTGCCTCCATGATCGACGGCCCACCGCCCGAACAGACGACGAACTGCCGCTTGCCGTCGTCGTCGCGCGGGCAACCGCTGGCGAGCCGGGCAAGCTGGCGCGCGACGTCGTAATACCGTGATTTGGCGATGAGATTGCGCGCGATCGTCTGCGCCTCCTCGCCCTGCGCCAGCGCGAGGAGCGTTTCGGCCTTGGCGGGCTCTGGAATGCGCGCCGAGCCGTAGAAGACGAAGGTCGAGGCGATCCCGGCCTCCTGAAAGATCAGCTCGGGCTTGAGCAGTTCGAGCTGGAAGCGCACCGGGCGCAGATCTTCGCGGAGCAGGAAGTCCATGTCCTGGAACGCGAGCCGATAAGCGGGGTGTTCGGTTTGCGGGGTCGAGATCTGCGCCTTCGCGGTCTCGGCGTCTTCGGAGGCGCGGGCAAACACGCGAGCGGGCACTTTGGGGTCTGTCATCAAGGCGCCCTAGCGCAATCGTTCGCGGGAATGAATCGCTTTCGTCAGCGGCAGAAGCCCGCGCGATCGTCCTCGAGATGGATGTGGTTATGATGCGCCGCGTTGTAATCGGGGCTGAGCACCGTGCCGAAGCGCTTGCACGCCGAATTGTGGATCGTCTTGAGGAAATCGCGCTCGCGGCGATCGGGCGAACGCCACCCCTTTTCGACCGTGATCCGGCGGCCATCGGCGAGGACGAACGCGGCAATGTCGACCGCATTCGAGATCGCGTGGCCCGATCGGATGGCAGCCGAATAGGCATTGCCGATGACATTGCGGCAGGCATAACTGCCGAAACTCTCGATCTTGACGAGATCGCTCCCGAGAATCTGCCGCGCGGCCGGCGCGACGCCGAAGCGCACCCAGCCGACGAAGCTGCGCGCCAGCCCGCACCGCATGCTCTTCAAATTGGTCACCGGCACGCCGATGTCGAGCAACGTCACCGATCCGATCGCGCTGCAACCGGTGCCGAAATTCTGATCGGGCAACGGCGTGAAGCGGACATCGGCACGCCGCAAATCGGCAAAGCACGCCTCGGTCTCGCGTCGATCGGGAATCGGCACCGTCACCGGCGCGCCCGCCGTCGGCCGTGGCGGCGGCGCGCGATCGTCCCGACTGCCCGACGAACAGCCGGCGAGCAGGATCATGACCAGCAAGGTGAAGCGATGTCTCACCCCAACGACCCTAGGCGGCCATGGTTAACGCGGCGCTACCGGCGGGGCGAGGGCAACAGCGTGCTTGACAGGCGAGCCGCCATCTATAGGGCCGTCGACGGGCCACGCGGTCCCAACGCCGCGCGTGCTCTCTGTAAGGAGAGACTATATGACTGATACGACTGCGCTTGACGCAACCATTGCGTCTGCACCGACCAAACCCACCACCAAACCCGCCCGTCCGTTTTTCTCGTCGGGCCCTTGCGCCAAGCCGCCCGGCTGGGACGCCGCCAAGCTCGCAACCGACTCGCTCGGCCGCTCGCACCGCTCGAAGATCGGCAAGGCGCGGCTGCAGGATGCGATCGACCTGATCCGCAAAATTCTGAAGGTGCCAGACACGCACCGCATCGGCATCGTGCCCGCCTCCGACACCGGCGCCTATGAGATGGCGATGTGGACGATGCTGGGCGCCCGGCCCGTCACCACGCTCGCCTGGGAAAGCTTCGGCGAAGGCTGGGTGACCGACGCCGTCAAGCAGCTGAAGCTCGACCCCACCGTGCTCCGCGCCGATTATGGGCACTTGCCCGATCTGGGCGCGGTCGACTGGTCGAACGACGTTCTCTTCACCTGGAACGGCACCACCAGCGGCGTGCGCGTGCCGAACGGCGACTGGATCGCCGATGACCGCGAGGGCCTGAGCTTCAACGACGCGACCTCGGCCGTGTTCGCCTATGACATGCCGTGGGACAAGCTCGATGTGACGACCTTTTCCTGGCAGAAGGTGCTCGGCGGCGAAGGCGCGCACGGCGTGATCATCCTCGGGCCACGCGCGGTCGAGCGGCTGGAAACTTATACCCCCGCCTGGCCGCTCCCCAAGATTTTCCGGATCGTGTCGAAGGGCACGCTCGCCGAGGGCGTCTTCAAGGGCGAGACGATCAACACCCCGTCGATGCTCGCGGTCGAGGACGTCATCTTCGCGCTCGAATGGGCGGACGGTCTTGGTGGGCTCGACGGCCTGATCGCCCGGTCGGCTGCCAACGCCGCCGCGCTCGACACGATCGTCGCCGGCCGCGACTGGCTCGGCCACCTCGCCGCCGATCCGGCGTCGCGCTCGAAGACCAGCGTCTGCCTGACGGTGGCTGGGTCGGACGAGGCCTTCATCAAGAAGATGGCGGGCGCGCTCGAAAAGGAAGGCGCGGCCTATGACGTGGCGGGCTATCGCGATGCCCCGCCCGGCCTGCGCATCTGGTGCGGCGCGACCGTCGACGCCGCCGACATCGAGGCGCTCGGGCCCTGGCTCGACTGGGCCTATGCGACGGCGAAAGCCTCCAATTAAGCGCGTCGCCCCAGCGAAAGCTGGGGCCTCCCTCTCCCAAGCGCGCCGTTCGTGGCGCGAGACCCCAGCTTTCGCTGGGGTGACGATCTTCGCAAAGGATTCGTAACATGCCCAAAGTCCTCATCTCCGACAAAATGGACCCAAACGCCGCCGCCATCTTCCGCGCCCGCGGGGTCGAGGTCGACGAAATCACCGGCAAGACGCCCGAAGAGCTGATGGCGATTATCGGCCAATATGACGGCCTGGCGATCCGCAGCTCGACCAAGGTGACCAAGGCGATCCTGGAGCATGCCACGAACCTGAAAGTCATCGGCCGCGCGGGCATCGGCGTCGACAATGTCGACATCCCGGCGGCGTCGGCCAAGGGCGTGGTCGTCATGAACACCCCGTTCGGCAATTCGATCACCACCGCCGAACACGCGATCGCGCTGATGTTCGCGCTGGCCCGGCAATTGCCCGAAGCCGATGCGAGCACCCAGGCCGGCAAGTGGGAAAAGAACCGCTTCATGGGCGTCGAACTGACATCGAAGACGCTCGGCCTGATCGGCGCGGGCAATATCGGCTCGATCGTCGCCGACCGCGCGCTGGGCCTGAAGATGAAGGTGATCGCCTATGATCCCTTCCTCACCCCCGAACGCGCGCTCGAAATGGGCGTCGAAAAGGTGGCGCTCGATGATCTGCTCGCGCGCGCCGATTTCATCACGCTGCACACCCCGCTGACCGACCAGACCCGCAACATCCTGTCGGCGGAAAACCTCGCCAAGACCAAGCAGGGGGTGCGGATCATCAACTGCGCACGCGGTGGGCTGATCGATGAAGCGGCCCTGAAAGCCGGCCTCGATTCGGGGCACATCGCGGGTGCGGCGCTCGACGTGTTCCAGACCGAGCCCGCCAAGGAGTCGCCGCTGTTCGGCACGCCGGGCTTTGTCTCCACCCCGCATCTGGGCGCGTCCACTACCGAGGCGCAGGTGAACGTCGCGCTGCAGGTTGCCGAGCAGATGGCCGATTTCCTCGTCACCGGCGGCATCACCAATGCGCTCAACGTGCCGTCGCTGTCGGCCGAGGAAGCACCCAAGCTGAAGCCGTACATGGCGCTCGCCGAAAAGCTCGGCTCGCTGGTCGGGCAGCTCGCCCATGGCGCGCTGTCGGGCATCTCGGTCGAGGTCGAAGGAGCCGCCGCGCAGCTCAACCAAAAGCCGATCACCAGCGCCGTGCTGGCGGGGATGATGCGCGTCCATTCGGACATCGTGAACATGGTCAACGCGCCATATCTTGCCAAGGAACGCGGCATCGACGTCCGCGAAATCCGGCATGACCGCGAGGGCGACTATCACACCCTGGTTCGCGTGACGGTGAAGACCGAACAGGGCGACAAATCGGTCGCCGGCACCTTGTTCGGCGATGCCGCGCCGAGGCTGGTCGAGCTGTTCGGCATCAAGGTCGAGGCCGATCTCGCCGGGCACATGCTCTATGTCGTCAACGAGGATGCGCCCGGCTTCATCGGGCGGCTCGGCACCGCGCTCGGCGAATCGGGCGTCAACATCGGCACCTTCCACCTCGGCCGCCGATCGGCGGGCGGCGAGGCGATCGTGCTGCTCTCGGTCGACGAAGCGGTGACGCCCGAGTTGATCGCCCATGTCCGCGCCCTGCCGGGGGTGAAAACGGTGATGGGATTGAGCTTCTGACATGGCTAAGGGGCAGGCATGACGCTCTCCCTCCTCCCCGAAGGCTTTCACGATCGCCTCCCGCCCTTCGCCGATGTCGCGGCGCGGCTGGAGGCACGCGTGATGGAAGCCGCGTTTGCGCATGGCTATGAGCGGATCGATCCGCCGCTGGTCGAATTCTTCGAAGGGCTCGCCCAGCGGCTGAAGGCATCGCGCACGATCGACGCGGTGCGCTATGTCGATCCGGTGTCGCAGCGCACCCTGGCGATCCGGCCCGACATCACCGCGCAGGTCGGGCGGATCGCCGCCACCCGCATGGCGCATCACCCGCGCCCGGTGCGGCTGAGCTATACCGGGCCGGTGGTAAAGCTGCGTGCCTCCGAACTCGCCCCCGACCGCGAGCAGCGCCAGATGGGCTGCGAACTGATCGGGCTCGACAGCGTGGCAGCGGCAACGGAAATCGTCGGTGTCGCGGTCGAGGCGCTGGCGGCGGCGGGGGTCGCGGACATCTCGATCGACTTCACCCTGCCCGACCTCGTCGATATTCTGGCCGCGGGGCCCTTCCCGGTCGCGGCCGACCAGATCGAGACGCTGAAGGACCGGCTCGACGCCAAGGATGCCGGTGCCGTGGCCGCCCTCGCGCCCGCCTATCTGCCGCTGATCGAGGCAGCGGGGCCGTTCGAGGCGGCGCATGACCGGCTCTGCGCGTTCGCAACCGGCGGGAAACTGACCTCGCGCCTCGACGGTCTCTGGGCGATCGCGCAGAGCCTGAAGGGCAAGGTCGCGCTGACCCTCGACCCGACCGAGCGCCATGGTTTCGAATATCAGAGCTGGATCGGCTTTTCGATCTTCGCAGGCGGCGTGCGCGGTGAAATTGGGCGCGGCGGCAGTTACACCGTCATGCACGAGGATGGTACGGAGGAACCAGCGATCGGTTTCTCACTCTATGCCGACGCGATCGTCGATGGGGGCCTCGCGCCGATTGAGCGGCGGCGGTTGTTCGTGCCCGTCGGTGCCGACCCCGCGCTGGCGGCGGAGATGCGCGGCGAGGGCTGGGTGACGGTGGCGGCGCTCGACGATGGCGACACGCCCGAGGCGCAACTGTGCACGCATATTTTAATGGCAGGCGGACCAACGCCGCTTTAACACGCGCCCGTCACTCCGCACCCCCGTCACCCTGAACTTGTTTCAGGGTGCACCGCGCACCGCGCGCGGCGGTCCGGGCGGCGCGGTGGATGCTGAAACACTTTCAGCATGACGGGCATTGAAGGCACCATGCGTGCCTACGTAGAGGAACGTTGCTTGGCAAATGTAGCAGTGATCGGTGCCCAATGGGGCGATGAGGGCAAGGGGAAGATCGTCGACTGGCTCGCCGAACGCGCCGATGTCGTCGTGCGCTTTCAAGGCGGGCATAATGCCGGCCATACGCTCGTTGTCGGCAACAAGACCTACAAGCTCTCGCTACTCCCCTCGGGCATTGTCCGCGGGACGCCCTCCGTCATCGGCAACGGCGTGGTGCTCGATCCCTGGCACCTGAAGGCGGAGATCGCCAAGCTCGGCGAGCAAGGCGTCGTCATCTCGCCCGATACGCTGATGATCGCCGACAATTGCCCCCTGATCCTCCCCTTCCACCGCGATCTCGACGGCCTGCGCGAGGATGCGAGCGGTGCGGGCAAGATCGGTACGACGCGGCGCGGGATTGGTCCGGCCTATGAGGACAAGGTCGGCCGGCGCGCGATCCGGGTATGCGACCTGGCCCATCTCGACGATCTCGGCGCGCAGCTCGACCGGCTGACCGCACATCATGATGCCTTGCGTGCGGGCTTCGGCCAGCCGCCGATCGATCGCGCGGCGCTGCTCGCCGAACTGCGCGAAATTGCCGGTTTCGTGCTGCCCTATGCCCGGCCGGTCTGGCGCGACCTCAACGAAGCGCGCGCGGCGGGAAAGCGCATCCTGTTCGAAGGCGCGCAGGGCGTGCTGCTCGATATCGACCACGGCACCTATCCCTTCGTCACCTCGTCGAACACCGTGGCGGGGACGGCGTCGAGCGGGTCGGGGCTCGGGCCATCGGCAGTCGGTTTCGTGCTGGGAATCACCAAGGCTTATACGACGCGGGTCGGCTCTGGCCCCTTCCCTACCGAACTCGACGACGCGACCGGCGAGCGGTTGGGGGTGCGCGGCCATGAATTCGGCACCGTCACCGGGCGCAAGCGGCGCTGCGGCTGGTTCGACGCGGTGCTGGTGCGGCAATCGGCAGCGGTCGGCGGCATCACCGGCATCGCGCTCACCAAGATCGACGTGCTCGACGGCTTCGACGAGGTGCAGATCTGCACCGGCTACCGGCTGCGCGGTGCGACGATCGATTACTTCCCCGCCCACGCCAATGACCAAGCGGCGGTCGAGCCGATTTACGAGACGCTGCCGGGCTGGCACGAATCGACCGCAGGCGCGCGCAGCTGGGCCGATTTGCCGGCGGCGGCGATCAAGTACATCAAGCGGATCGAGGAACTGATCCGCTGCCCGGTGGCGCTGGTTTCGACGAGCCCCGAACGCGACGACACGATCCTCGTCCGCGATCCATTCGCGGATTGAGGATCGCATCGCGCGTCCTCTGCCCGGCGTCAGTTCTTGGGCGGCATCGTGTCCGTCCCGGATGCCGGCGAAGCCGCTGACCCGGGAGCGGGATCGCTGGGCAGCGGCGTGGTGCTGTCCGGCATCATCGTGTCGGACGGCTCGGGCGTCGGAGTGGGGGTCGGTGTCGGGATCGGGGGGGGCATCATCGGATCAGTCGAGCGTGGTGTCTGACCCGACGGCGCTGGTGCCATGGTATCGGGCTTTTTGGGCTTATGGGGTTTGGTGGTCTGGGCAAATGCCGCCGTGCTGGCGGATAGCGCAATAATGGCGATCACGGGCTGAATACGCATCATCCTACTCCTTCACAACTGCCGCAAAAAGCGCGGCAAATTGTGAAAACCCAACGAGACGGCGGCGCGTTGGTTCAGCCCTCCCTGCCAGCGCTTGTCCTTTCCCTCGGGCAGTTCGGCGCGCTACTGGGGCGGAAATGCGATCAACCGCATTGGCCGCGATGCCGCAACTTGTGATCGGCGAGCACCAGCGCGACCATCGCCTCGACGACCGGCGCGCCGCGAATGCCGACGCAGGGGTCGTGGCGGCCCTTGGTCATGATCTCGGTCGCCTTCCCCTCCCGGTCGACCGTCTCGACAGGGGTCAGGATCGAACTGGTCGGCTTGAACGCGACGCGTAGCCGGACCGGTTGGCCGGTCGAAATACCACCGGCGATGCCGCCTGCATGGTTGGCCAGGAACAACGGGCCATCGTCGCCGGGGCGCATCGCATCGGCATTGTCCTCACCGCGCAATGCCGCCGCGCCAAAGCCGTCGCCGATTTCGACGCCCTTGACCGCGTTGATGCTCATGCACGCGCTCGCCAAATCGGCGTCGAGCTTGGCGTAGAGCGGTGCCCCCCAGCCCGCCGGCACGCCCACCGCCTCGCACGCAATCACCGCACCGAGCGAAGAGCCGGCCCTGCGCGCCGCGTCAACCAGCATTTCCCAACGCGCGGCGGCGGCGGCATCGGGGCAGAAGAACGGATTACGGTCGATCTCGGTGGCGTCGAAATTGGCAGGGTCGATCGCGTCTCCGCCGATCGCCTCGACCCAGGCAGTGATCCGCACCTCGGGGATCACCAGCCGCGCAACCGCACCCGCCGCGACCCGCGACGCCGTCTCGCGCGCGGACGATCGCCCACCGCCGCGATAATCGCGGAAACCATATTTGGCGTCATAGGCATAATCGGCATGGCCGGGTCGATAGGCCTTGGCGACGGCTGAATAATCCTTCGATCGCTGGTCGACATTCTCGATCATCAGGCTGATCGGTGTACCGGTCGTCTTGCCTTCAAATACGCCGGAGAGGATGCGGACCGCATCCGGCTCCTGCCGCTGCGTCGTGAAGCGGGACGTGCCCGGGCGGCGCTTGTCGAGGAAAGGCTGGATATCCGCCTCGCTTAGCGCCAGCCCTGGCGGGCAGCCATCGACGACCGCGCCGATGGCGGGGCCGTGACTCTCCCCCCAGGTGGTGAAGCGAAACAGATGGCCGAAGCTGTTGTGGCTCATGCCAGCGTGATATCCGGCGCATCCTCCGCCTTCATGCCGATGACGTTATAGCCCGCGTCGACATGGTGCGTCTCCCCCGTCACCCCGCTCGCCAGATCGCTGAGCAGGTAGAGCGCCGAGCCGCCGACGTCCTCGATCGTCACGTTGCGCTTCAGTGGCGAGTTATATTCGTTCCACTTCAGGATCAGGCGGAAATCGCCGATGCCGCTGGCCGCCAGCGTCTTGATCGGCCCCGCCGAGATCGCGTTGACGCGGATATTGAGGCGGCCCAGATCGACGCTCAGATACTGCACGCTGGTTTCCAGCGCCGCCTTGGCCACGCCCATCACGTTGTAATGCGGAATGACCTTTTCGGCGCCATAATAGCTGAGCGTCAGCAGCGCGCCGCCGTTCGGCATCATCGCGCTGGCGCGCTTTGCCACCGCCACGAACGAATAGACGCTGATGTTCATCGTCATCAGGAAATTGTCGAGGCTGGTGTCGACATAGCCGCCGCGCAACTCGTTCTTGTCGGAAAAGCCGATCGCGTGGACGACGAAATCGATCGTCGGCCACTGCTTGGCCAATTCGGCAAAGGTCGTGTCGAGCGCCGCCATGTCCGACACGTCGCAATTGAACAGGCGGGCGACGCCGAGTTGCTCGGCGAGTGGGCGCACGCGCTTTTCCATCGCCTCGCCCTGATAGCTGAAGGCCAGCTCGGCCCCCGCCTCGCTCAGCTTTTTCGCAATCCCCCATGCCAGCGAACGATCATTGGCGAGCCCCATGATCAAACCGCGTTTTCCGGTCATCAATCCTGTCACGCGCCAATACCCTCTGCGTTGTTGCCTATGGCTTCGTCCTCTACTCCCTGATCCTCGGATTCCGCCAGTGCTGCATTGAGTTGCGCCCCGACGACGAGCCCCAGACCGACCAGGAAGAAGAAGATCAGCGCGATCATCACCCCGGCCAGGCTGCCATAGGTAAGATCATAGTTCGTGAGGATGCCGAGGATCCCCGGCAGCAGCGCCGTCACCAGCAGCCACCAGCCGGCGGTAAACACCGCCCCCGGCCATTTCGGGAACTTGCCCGAGCGATATTGCCGCGGCGTGAGCGAAAAGAAGACGAGGTACAACGCGATGAACAGCGCAAGCGAAGGCGCGATCCGCGTCAACGACACCGCCGAGGCTGCACCCGTTGCAAACGGCATGATACGGACAATAAACTGCTCGGCCGCGACCAGCGCCACCTGAAAGCTGAAGGCCGCCAGCACGAGCAGCAGCGATGCGATCGTCAGCCCGATCGACCATAGCCGATAATGCCAGAAGGGTCGTTGCGAGCGAACCCCATAAGCGCGACGCAGGATGTCGCGGATCGTCTCGATAAAGCTGGTCGTCGTCCAAACCCCGACCACCGCGCCGAACCACAACAGCGAGCCCGACCGCGCGGCGAGCACGTCGTTGATCGGCGTCTGGAGCACGTGCGACACACTCGGCGGCACGGTGCGCAGAAACGCAGCGACCGCGTGGCTCCCCTCATCGGTTCGGCCGAACAGCCGGGCGATCGCGGCGGCGACGATGAAGAAAGGAAACAGCGTGACGAGCGAGAGGTAGGCGAGGTTGCCGGCATGGATGAAGCCGTCGCTCAGCACCCCGACGATGACCCGCCGCCCGATCTCGCGCACATAACTGCCCGGGCGCATGAAGGCGAGATGCCGGGAAAGCCTCAGCCGCCTGCCCGGATGACGTCGCCGCGCTTCGGGCGATTCGGGCGAGAAATCCTGCACGGGCGGTCACATATCCAGCTTGCCGCGCGGATTCCATTTGTCGCGATCACGCCAGTTCTGGACGAATTCGACGAGCGCGTCGTCGTGGACCGGCAGGTCGACCATCAACGTGACGAGCTGGTCGCCGCGCGGACCATTGGCGGCGCCCGGCTTGCGGTGGAAGCCGCGCCCCTTGAGCCGCAACACCTTTCCCGAACTCGATCCCTTCGGTACCGACAGCATCACCGCGCCCTCGACCGTCGGCACCCGAACCGACGCCCCGAGCACGGCTTCGGCGAGACTGATCGGGAGATCGAGCCGGACATCGTCACCGACCCGCTCGAAGAAGCGATGCGGCTGCACGTCGATCGTGACGATCGCGTCGCCGGCGCCGCCGGGCCCCTGTTCGCCCTTGCCGGAGAGCCGCATCTGCGTGCCGGTCTCGACACCGGGGGGCAGCTTGAGATCGATCGTCTTGCCGTCGGCGAGCGTGATCCGCTGGGCGCTCAGCGTGGCGGCATCGACGAATGGCACGGCGAGCTTGTAGCCGACATTGGCGCCGCGTGGCGCGGGCCGCCTGCCGAAGCCGCTCGAAAAGCCGCTATTCTTGCGCCCGCCGAACAGGCCTTCGAAAATATCGCCGAAGTCGCCCGGATCCCCGCCACCGCCGCCAAAGTCGAACTGCGCGCCGCCGGGCTTGAATCCAGCGCCACCGCCCGATTGGCCGGCACCGAAGCCGAACGGCGACCGCGGATTGCCGTCGCCGTCGATCTCCCCGCGATCGAACCGCGCGCGCTTGTCCTTGTCGGTCAGCAGGTCATAGGCCTGGGTCGCCTCGCTGAACCGCTCGGTCGCCTTGGGATTGTCCTTGTTGCGATCGGGGTGGAGCTCTTTCGCCAGCTTGCGATAGGCCTTTTTGATTTCGGCTTCGCTCGCGCCGCGCGCCACGCCCAGAGTCAGATAGGGATCGGCCATTGGTTTCCCGGTTGATTGCACTCGCGGCGCCTATTTGGGGTATTTGAGGGGCGAGCGCAAACGCCATCGCTGCATCCCCCACGCCGGCCTCAGCCGACCGGCGCGACATCAACGCTTACCGCGAGCTTTTGAGCCCCCGATCCGAGCACGATGCCGTCGATCGGCGCGATCTCGGCATAATCGCGGCCGATCGCCATGATGATGTGATCGCCCGCCATCCAGATCCCGTTGGTGGGATCGACCCCCACCCAGCCGAGCTTTTCGCCACACCATAGCAGCACCCAGGCATGTGTCGCATCTGCGCCGACCAGCCGTTCCTGCCCGGGCGGCGGGATGGTGCGGATATAGCCCGACGCATAGGCGGCCGGCAGCCCGGCGGCGCGCAGCCCGGTGATCATGATCTGCGCGAAATCCTGGCAGACGCCGCCGCGTTTCATAAAGGCTTCGCGCGGCGGGGTATCGACGAGGGTCGCGGTCGGATCGAAATCGAAATCATGCTGGATTCGCTGGGCAAGCGCGATCGCCGCCTCGAGCGCGGGCCGATCGGGGTCGAGATCGGCGGCGCAATAAGCGGCGATATCGGGATCGAGGGGGATCAGCGGCGAGGGGAACAGATAGGCGCTCGGCCCCGCCGGCGAGGCATCACGACTGATCCTGGCGGCATGCGCAATGGCACTGAGCGTCGGATCGTCGGGCGACGGCACAGGCACCAGCCGGTCGACGGTGATGTGCGACACGCTCTCGATCATCAGATAGCGCACCGGCTCGTCGACCACCAGCCGGAGCACATTGGCGAGCCCCGCCTCGGCGCGCGCCGGCGCCGTCCGGCCGGCAGGGCTGATCGTCAGCGCATAATCGTCGAGATTCTGCCCCGACCACAGGATCGGCTTGAGCCGCAAATTGCAGCGCGCAAAGCGAACCTGCGCGCCATAATCGAAGCGCGTGACGTGACGGATTCGGTAGATCATGCGAGCGTAAGCCCGGCCGCGCGCAGCGGTTCCCCCCCTTGCAGAAAATAGCGTCGGGCGATCGCTTCGGACAGGCCGTAGAAGCGGCGCTCGATCTCGCGCAGCGCCAGCGAATCGAGCGCGGCTGCCGGCGTCGTCGCGACCAGCGCCGACAGGCGGGTCGCTTCGATCTGCTGGGGTTCGTCCATGCCGTCGTCAGCCAGCACCGGCAAGGCGCGGACATGATCGACGATCGCCGCGACCTGAAAGGCGATCGAGCGCGGATTGCCGGGATCGAGGACGACGAGATCAAGCACCGGCAGCAGCGCCAGCCCGGTGAGATAGCGCTGGCGATAGCTGATCTGACTGTCGGCGAGATCGAGCAGGCTCGACAGATCGTCGGTGGTCGCGTCCGGGCCGCCGAGCACCCGCGCCGCCCGGGCGAGCGCCGTCCCCCGCTCGATCCGGCGTCCGAGATCGTGGAATCGCCAGGCCGCCGTCCGGCTCATATGCTCGGTCGAAAGGCCCGCGAGCGCGGCATAACGGCGCTGTAACGTGCCTGCGCGATCGAGCATCGCCCCGCCGCTCGGGAAGGGCGCATCGAGCAGGCGGATCATGTCCGCCGAAAGCCGGTCGCGCGATCCGGCGCCGATCGAGCGCGCCATCCGGTTGATCGCGCGGACGCTCTGCCAGTGGCCGGCGTCGTCTTCCAGCGCGATCCGGACAAAGGCGATCAGGTCGGCGCGGCGCAGCCCCGCCGGGGCAGGCGCAGAACCGCCATCGGTGATGATGCCGATCAGCCGCGCGACCGTCTCGCGCGCAAGCGCTGCCCCGGCGTCGGCGGTGATCGAATTGCCGAGCATGACCCTGATCACCGAGAGCAGCGCCTCGCCGCGCTCGAGATAGCGACCCAGCCAGAAGAAATTGTCGGCGACCCGGCTCGGCAGCGTCCCCGGGTTGCGGCGGATATGGACGTCGTCGGTGGTCGGGAGCAGCGACACCGTCGCGACCGGCACGCGACCATGGATCGCGACATCGGCCGACCAGCTCCCCTCGCCCATCACCGAGGCACGGACATCGGGATGCTCGCCGATCCGCGCGAACCCGCCCGGCATCACCACCCAGCCGCCGTCGGGCCCGCGCGCCGCGAAGACGCGCAGGGTGAACGGACGCGCGACCAGCCGGTCGTCGGTGACGACGGGCATCGTCGAGAGCTGGACGACTTCCTGGCCGACATAATCCTGCGGCCGGCGCGCCATGTCGGCGAGAAGCGCCTCGCGCGCCGCACCGTGCAGATCGGCGCCGAGCACCGATTCGCCACCCGGCAGGCCCAGCGGATCGGCGGCGAAGGCGCTGCCGATCAGCAACCGGTCGAAATCGGCGGCGACATGCGCCTGCGCCTGATCCTGGCCGCACCACCAAGTCGCAATGTTGGGAATTTTGAGTGGCTGACCGGTCAACTCGCTGCACAGCCGCGGCAGGAACGCCGCAAAGGCCGATGATTCGAGCACGGCCGCGCCCGGCGCGTTGGCGATCACCACATTGCCCGCCGCCATCGCATCGACCAGCCCGGCGACGCCGATCGTCGAATGCGAATCGAAGGCGAGCGGATCGAGCAGCCGCGGATCGACCCGCCGCCACAGCGCATCGACTCGCTTCAGGCCGGCAATCGTCCTGATGTAGAGCTTGTCCTCGAGCACCGCGAGATCGGCGCCTTCGACGAGCAACAGCCCCAGATAGCGCGCGAGATGCGCCTGCTCGGTATAGCTGGGGTTGTAGCGCCCCGGGGTGAGCAGGCCGATGCGCGGTTCGGCGCGCCGACAGGCGACGGCGAGGCCGGCACGGAAATCGGCGAAGAACGGCGCATGGCGCTGGATGTTGAGCCGGGTCTGCAAGCCGCCGAGCGTGCGCGAGATCGCCAACCGGTTCTCGAGCGCATAGCCCGCCCCGGCCGGCGCGCGCAGGTGATCGGCGAGCACACGCCATTCGCCGCTCGGCCCCCGGCCGAGGTCGATCGCGACGAAATGAAGGTGATGCCCGCCCGGCGGGGTAAGTCCGACCAGCGGCCGCAGGAAGAACGGGCTGCCATTGACGAGCGCCGCCGGGATCGAGCCGCCCGCGACCAGATCACCGGCGCCGTAAAGATCGCTGACGATCATCTCGATCAGTTCGGCGCGCTGGACGACGCCGTCGGCGATCGACTGCCATTCGGCCTCGTCGATCAGCAGCGGGATCGGCGATACAGGCCAGGGTCGTTCCTCGCTTTCGCCGATGATGCGAAAACCGGTGCCGATATCCTCGGCCTGGCGCTGGACGCGCTCGCGGGCATGCACCAGATCGTCGCCGACGGCGCCGGCAAGCTCCTCGAGCATCGACGGCCACGCCGGATCGTCGCTGCACATCACGTCGCCGCGCCGCCCGTCGCGGCAATAATCGGCGATCCAGCGCGCCGCCGTGGTCGTGGGGTCGATCAGGCCGGGCGCAACGACCGTCGCCATCAGCGGCCTTGCCCGGACGTGCCTAGGGCACCGAACAGGGCCGAGTCGATTGCCGAAATTCTGCCGATCATGATGCCCCCGGTGCGCCGCGCGCGAAGGTCACCACAATCGATCCCGGCGCGCAACCGCCAAAGGGCGCGAACAGGTGACGGCGCGGGCAGGAGCCGGTAAGGCAGCGGGCATGACCGATGATCCGCTCGCACTGTTCGACAACTGGTACGCCGAAGCGCGCGCCAGCGAAATCAACGATTCCAACGCGATGGCCTTGGCGACGAGCGATGCTGACGGACGGATCGGCCTGCGCATGGTGCTGCTCAAGGGGCACGGCCCCGATGGTTTCGTCTTCTACACCAATCAGCAGGGCCGCAAGGCCGCCGATCTCGCCGCCAACCCGCGCGCCGCTTTGCTGTTCCACTGGAAATCGCTGCGGCGGCAAGTCCGCATCGAGGGGCCGGTTACGACGGTGAGCGACGCCGAAGCCGACGCCTATTTCGCGACGCGCAGCCGGGATTCGCAACTCGGTGCCTGGGCGTCGGACCAGTCGCGACCGCTCGATTCGCGCGCGACCTTCGAGGCGCGCTTCGAGGCGATGGTGGCGCGGTTCGACAGCGGGCCGGTGCCACGTCCGCCGCACTGGTCGGGCTATCGCGTGGCGGCGGAGTCGATCGAATTCTGGCAGGATCGCGCCCACCGGCTGCACGAGCGCCGCCTGTTCACGCGCAGCGGCGAAGGCTGGCAGGAGGGCCTGCTCTACCCGTGAATGATGCGCTCGATCCCCATGGCCATGACCATCATCATCACCGTGCAGCGCACCGCCATGCCCACGGATCGCTGACGACCCGCGCCGCGATCGCCAGCGTGCTTACGGCATCGGTGCTGATGGGCATCAAGGGCTATGCCGCCTGGGCGACCGGTTCGGTCGCGATGCTCGGCTCGCTGGCCGATACCGGGCTCGATCTGGTCGCCTCGCTGATGACGTTGTTCGGCGTCCGCTTCGCGATGCAGCCCGCCGACGCCACCCACCGCTTCGGCCACGGCAAGGCAGAAGCACTGGTCGCGCTGTTCCAGGTGGCGGTCATCACCGCGTCGGCGCTGGCGATCGGGGTTCGCGCGGTCGATCGGCTGATGGCGCATCAGGCAACCGAGCATGCCGAACTCGGTATCGGCGCCTCGCTGATCGCGATCGCGCTGACGATCGCGCTGCTGGCCTATCAGCGCTTCGTGATCGCGCGCACCGGATCGGTCGCGATCGGCGCCGATCACGTCCATTATCAGTCGGACCTGTTGCTCAACGCCGCCGTCATCGCCGCGCTGGTGATCGAACAATATCTGGGGATCGAAGGCGCCGATGCGGTGTTCGGCATTCTGATCGCCGCGTGGCTGCTGTGGGGCGCATGGCGCTCGTCGCTCAGCGCGATCGACCAGCTGATGGACCGCGAATGGCCCGAGGAAAAGCGGCGGCGCTTCGTCGAAATCGCCTGCCGTCATCCCGAGCTGAAGGGGCTGCACGATCTGCGCACGCGCACCAGCGGCGCGACCGATTTCGTCCAGTTCCACATCTGGATGGACCCGACCATGACGATCGCCGCGGCGCATGAGGTGACCGACGCTATCGAGCACCGATTGGCGCAGGAATTTCCGGGCACCGAGATCCTGATCCACATCGATCCCGAAGGCCAGGTCGACCATCCCGGCAACGATCTGGTCGAAGCCGACGAATTCGCCAAACTGAAGGACGACGCGCCGTGATCCGCCTGCCCCTTACCCAGATCGACGCCTTTGCCGAGCGGCCCTTCACGGGCAACCCCGCCGCTGTGATCCCGCTCGACGCGTGGCTCGACGACGGTCTGCTGCAAGCGATCGCGCTCGAAAACAACCTGAGCGAAACCGCATTTCTGGTGCGGGACTCAACCGATGCCGCCGATTTCGAACTGCGCTGGTTCACGCCTGGCGCCGAGGTCGCGCTGTGCGGCCATGCGACGCTCGCCAGCGGCCATTATGTCCTTTCGGGTGATCGGGCGCGCGATCGCGTCACGTTTCGGACCCGCAAGGCCGGCATCCTGTCGGTCGCGCGCGACGGCGACGGCTATGCGCTTGGTTTGCCGGCATGGCCACCGACGCCGACCCCCCTGCCCGCGATCGTTGCCGCGCTGGGACTGGCGGGCGCCGTCGAGAGCCTGTGGTACGAGACCGGCTATGCGCTGATCGTGGTCGACCACGCCGATCAGGTCAAAGCGCTCGTTCCCGACCAGAGCGCGCTTGCCGCGCAGGGTCCGCTGGTCGCGATCGTCACCGCGCCGGGCGACGAGACCGACGTGATCAGCCGCGTCTTCACCCCCTATTACGGCATTCCCGAGGACCCGGTGACGGGCTCCGCGCACGCGGTGATGACGCCCTATTGGGCGAAGCGGCTCGGTCGCGACGCCTTCACCGCCTATCAGGCGAGCGCCCGCGGCGGCCATGTCGCCTGCCGGCTCGACGGCGATCGGGTGGTCCTCGGCGGGCGCTGCGTGACGGTGATGGAAGGCAGTCTGTTTTTCTGAACGCCGGCCGTCAGAGCCGGCGCGCGACCCGCTGCAGGAACGGGCGGATCGCGAGGAACCGCCCATAAAGCCATTCGAGCGCCGCGAGCACGGCCGGATGGCGCGCCGCCAGCCCCAGCGGGCGGAGCAGCGGCACCGCCCGCCACATCGCCGCGAAGGCCGCCGCACCCGACAGCATTCTGCCATCCTCGCGGGCATGAAAGCGGGCGAGCAGCGCGGCGCGATCGATCGGGCATGCCGCGCCCGCCTCGGCGACGTCGATGAAATCGATCGCCCGCCCGCGATCGAGCCGACGGATCAGCGCAATCTCGCGCCGGCACAGCGGACAGCCGCCGTCGAACCAGATCGTCAGTCTTTGCATGGCCGATCACTAGACGCGCACCGCGCCGTCGTCATGCTGGGCCTTGGTCCATGGCCGTCAGCGATGCGGGACGAGCCCCTCGACGACATCGCCGATCCGCTCGATCACCGTGCGCAGCCGGGTGTCCTGTGTCTTGCCGAGGCGGACGAGCACGTAGCGGTGCGTCGCGCCGTCGCGGCCGGCGCCCTCGAACGCCATGACATATTGACCCAGATGGCCGTTCATCGACACCAGAGTCGCCGGCCCCTTGCCGGGGAACAGCGAGGGCGTGCCATCGGGCGCGCCGGGGCGGTTGAGCCAGGTCTGGCCGCCATATTCGGGGTTGGTCGGCGACGGCGATTTCATGAAGGCGAGCCAGTCGGGCGCGATCACCTGCGTTCCGTCGGCCGCCTTGCCGTCGAGCATCAGCCCGCCGAGCCGCGCGAAATCCTCCAGCGACATGTGGATCAGCGAGCCGCCGATCTGCGTGCCCGCGCCATCGAATTCGGGGAAAGCCGTCGTCACCCCGGCAGGCGTGAAAATCCGGGAATATTCGAAATCGCGATAGGCCTTGGCGCGTACCCGTGGATCGCGGCTGTCGGTGAGTGTTCGCGTGATGATTTCGGACAGGATGATCGTCGTCAGCGAACTATATTCGAACTTGGCGCCAGGCTTTGCCTCGAGCGGCTTGGCGATCGCGCGCGCGGCCATGTCCTGAGTCCCACCGACGAACAGCACCTGATTGGTATCCGAATTTTCGACCGGCTCGCCGACCTCGGTATGCTGGAGACCCGAGGCCATGTTGAGCAGCTCGCGCAGCGTGATCGCCGCGCGGGGATCGCCGGCGCGGTGCCATTCGGCGATCGGCGCGGGCGCATCGAGCTGCAGCTTGCCGTCGGCGACCAGTTCGCCGACGAGCATCGCCGTGATCGTCTTCGCCATCGACCAGCTGATGAATCGATTCGCGTCCGAATAGCCCGGCGCATAATGCTTGGCGACGACCCGCCCGTCCTCGATCAGGATCGCCGCGCGAGCCTCGGCCTGATCCGGCGCGAACAGCGGCGCGAGCGGCCCCGCCGACGGCGGCCCCTTCGCGAGGCCGTCGCCGGCAAAAGCGAGACTCGCAAGGCCGATCATCAGGGCGCTTTTTATTTGCATGAACCCAGCCTAGGCTGCCCCACGATGAACGCAAGACGCCTGATCCTGCCGACCGTGCTGATCCTGCTCGCCGCCGCTGCGCTGGGCGCGTGGCTCTATGTCCGCGCGCTGCAGCCGCAGCTCGAACTCGGCGTCGGCTATGGCGCGCGGGTCGCCTGTTCCTGCCGCTATATCGGCAACCGTGATCTCAAGGATTGCCGCAAGGATTTCGAGCCGGGGATGGAGCCGATCCAGCTGAGCGAGAACGCGGCGACAAAGACCGTCACCGCCTCGGTGCCGCTGATCGCCAGCCGATCGGTGCGCTTCGATCCGCTGCTCGGCTGCCAGCCGGCGCCGCTCAAACGCTAAGCAGCGACGCGCGCACGTTCGGTTTCGGCGATCCAGCCGCCACCCAACACGCGGTCGCCGGCGTAGAGCACCGCCGCCTGCCCCGGGGCGACGCCATATTCGGGAGCGTCGAACACCACACGGTCGTCGTGCAGCAGCGCCGGCACGGGCTTGGCCAGTGATCGCACTTTGGCGGTGAGCGGCCCGACATGGTCGCCGCCGATCCAGTTCATCCCGGTCAGTCGTGCCGCGCCGACCGCGAGCGCGTGCCGGGGGCCGACGACAACGCGCTTGTCGTCGGGCTCGAGCCGAACCACGTAGAGCGGCTCGGGCGTGCCGCCGATTTCGAGCCCGCGCCGCTGGCCCACGGTGAAGTGGATGAGGCCCTTGTGCCGCCCCAGCACCCGCCCGGATTCGTCGACGATCTCGCCGCTCGTATCCGCCTCGGGCCGAAGCTTCCTGACGAGCTTGGCGTAATCGCCGTCGGGGACGAAGCAGATATCCTGGCTATCGGGCTTCGACGCGACGCCGAGCCCGATTTCGGCGGCGATCGCGCGCACCCGCGCTTTCGCCATGCCGCCGAGCGGAAAGCGCAGATAATCGATCTGCCGCGCGGTCGTCGCGAACAGGAAATAGCTCTGGTCGCGGGCCGGATCGATCGCGCGGTGGAGTTCGGCCCCCTCGGCGCCCTCGACGCGGCGAACATAATGGCCGGTCGCGAGCGCATCGGCGCCAAGATCGCGGGCCAGTTTCAACAGATCGGTGAATTTTGGTCCGATATTGCATTTGATGCAGGGAATCGGCGTCCGGCCGGCGAGATACTCATCGGCAAAATCGTCGATCACCTGATCGCGAAAGCTGCTTTCATGGTCGAACACATAATGCGCGATACCCAGCCGATCGCAGACGGCGCGCGCATCGCGGATGTCGCGCCCCGCACAGCAACTGCCCGCGCGACCGACCGCCTCGCCGTGATCATAGAGCTGGAGCGTGATGCCGATCACCTCGGCGCCGGTTCGCACGGCCAGCGCCGCGACCACCGAACTGTCGACCCCGCCTGACATCGCCACGACGAGCCGCTTGGTGGCGGGGTCTGGCCCCAGCTGGAAATTGCCGTCGATCATGGCAGCGCAGATAGGGGATCGGCCGCCGCGATGCAAAGCGCCGCGCCATCTCTCTTCAAGAGCGCCTTTACCGGACCTTCAGAACCCGGCGCTAGACCGGTCGATCAATCGAGTCGGTTTGGAAAGTGGCGTAGGTGGATTTGGGATTTTTCCGTCTCGAGAAAGATGCGGCGATGTCGGCAATGCCGCTCGATCTCGCGGTGTTGATGGTCGGCGTGGCCGGACGGCAGGCGACGAGCCCGACCGCAATGGCCGAAGGGCGCACCCCCCCGGCACGCGACATCACCCTGATGGCGCCGCCGCACGGCGCCTTCAACCTCGCCACCGCGACGAGCATCGCCCGGTGGAACGACCAATGAACGCGACGTTTACCGAGCCGTTTCAGGCGATGTTCAAGTCCGGTGTGTATTTGCCGTTACTGAATTGGAGGGGCCCCCGCCCCGATCGAGGTTTGGAATGATCGAAAATCAGAAGATCCGCCCGGCAAAAGTAATCGGACCGCTCGGCGAACCGCTGACACTCGACACCTTGCCGCCGCCCGAGACCACACGCTGGGTGGTCCGGCGCAAGGCCGAGGTCGTCGCGGCCGTCAATGGCGGGCTGCTGAGCGTCGACGAAGTCTGCGCCCGGTACAATCTGACCGTCGAGGAATTTGCCGGCTGGCAGCGCGCGATCGATCGATCGGGAATGCCGGGTTTGCGCGTCACGCGGATCCAGCATTATCGCTCGCTCTACGAGCGCCAGCAGAAATATTGAGCCAACCAGGTCGGGGGCGGAACAAACCCCCCGGCCGGCGAGTCTTGTCCCTGTCGCCCGCCGGGCGCTAACATGGAGGGACATATGGTTGGTCTAATTATCTGGTTGATCGTGGGCGGTATATGCGGCTGGCTCGCGAGCATGGTCATGCGGACCGACGGGCAGCAGGGCATCATTCTCAACATCGTCGTCGGCATCATCGGCTCGGTGATCGCCTCGTTCCTGTTCGGCGGCGGGATCAACGACGTCATCACCGTCACGACCTTCGTCTATTCGCTGATCGGCGCCATCATCCTTTTGGCGATAGTCAACCTCATTCGCCGCGGCACCGTCCGCTGAATCAGGCCAGCCTCCCGCGATACGGGCGCTCGCGGTAAGCCAGTCGAAACTACATCCGGGATGGCGCCATCGACCTGTGCGATCGTGGCCCTTCATCCCGACTCGACACGAGATCGTCGCGCCGACTGTTCGGCGCGACGATTTTCTGCGTTTCAGGGCGTCGCCAGCCCGAGTCGGCAACGGCCGATAAAGCCCGTTGCCATGTCGCGACGCGGCTGCTCAGCGTACCCGCCTGGTGACCACCACCCGGTACAGCGCCAGCAGCACGACGGCGCCCCCGGTGGCCGCGGCATAGCTCTCCAGCCCGCCCTCGATCCGCCAACCCACTGATTGCGATACGAAACCGGCGAGCAGTGCGCCGGCAATTCCGATCAAAATGGTTACAATAAACCCGCCGGGATCCTTGCCAGGCATGATGATCTTGCCAAGAACGCCGGCGACGAGGCCGATCAAAATCCAGCCGAGAAAGCTGTTTTGCAAAAGCATATTAGTGCCCCCCGAGACCGGGGCGATATCGCCCCGGCCGACAGAATCGGACCATGTCGGGGGCAATGCAACCTGAATCTGGCGGCGACCGGGACACACCGAATCGGGCGTCGGGCGCGCGTGCGCGGGTTGCGGACAGACCGAAAACGAGGCAAGCGCGCCCTGCCTGAAAACGACCGCTTGAGGTCGGTGCTTTATTTATATAATACAGCCACGGATAACCGGGGCGGCGCAAGCCGATACGCGAGAGTGACTCACATGAATTACGAACCAGGCACGATTGGCAATAACGAGCGGCTGCTTTCGGGCGAGTCCGGGGACCGTCCCCGGCGGCGGCGGTGGTGGATCGTCGCGCTGGTGGTGGTCGCGCTCGCGCTGGTCGGCGGTTACTGGGCACTGTCGTCGAAATCGAAATCTACCGCGGCGGCGGGCGACGGCAAGGCGCAGGCGCCAAGCGTGACGGTGGCGGTCCCCGGGCGCCAGACGGTCGACCGGACGATCTCGGCAACCGGATCGCTCGCTGCGAAGATCGACATGCCGGTCGGCGTTTCGGGCGAGGGCGGCGTCGTGACGAAGGTTCTCGTCCAGCCCGGCCAATGGGTCGGGGCCGGCCAGGTGCTGGCGACGATCGACCGGTCGGTGCAGGTGCAGACCGCTCAGGCGCTCGCCGCCCAGATCAACGTCGCCCGGTCCGATGCCCGGCTCGCCCAGGCCGAACTCGATCGCGCGACCCAGCTCGTCGATCGCGGCTTCATCTCCAAGGCCGATCTCGATCGCAAGGCGGCGACCCGCGACGCCGCCAATGCCCGCGTCAACGTGGCGCAGGCGCAGTATAAGGAGACGCTGGCGCGGACGGGTCGGCTCGACATCCGCGCGCCAGCGGCTGGCCTGGTGCTGACCCGCAACGTCGAGCCCGGCCAGGTCGTTGGCGCCGGATCGGGCACGCTGTTCCGCCTCGCCAAGGGCGGCGAGCTCGAGCTGCGCGCGGCGCTCAGCGATTCGGACATGACCGCGGTCAAGGTCGGCGTGGGCGCCGAAGTGACCCCGGTCGGCAGCGATCGCACCTATGACGGCCGCGTCTGGCAGGTGTCGCCGGTGATCGATCCACAGACCCGCCAGGGCGTCGTTCGGATCGCGCTACCATACAACGAGGCGCTCCGCCCGGGCGGTTTCGCCTCGGCGGTGATCGTCAGCGGCGTCTCGGACGTGCCGTTGCTGCCCGAATCGGCGGTGCAGAGCGACGCCAAGGGCAATTACGTCTATGTCGTCGACAGCAAGAACGAAGTCGTCCGGCGCCCGATCAAGGTCGGTCAGGTCTCCGACGCCGGCGTCGCGATCGCGCAGGGGCTGACCGGCACCGAGCAGGTCGTTGTCTCGGCGGGCGCCTTCCTCAATCCCGGACAGAAAGTGGTGCCGGTCAAGGATTCGGGCATCACCAAGGCAAAGGGCTGAACGCAGATGGGTTTCCGCAATATCTCCGCCTGGTCGATCCGCAATCCGGTTCCGCCGATCGTTTTGTTCATCGCCCTGACGATCGCCGGGATCGTCAGCTTCACGCGCATGGACGTCAACGACAGCCCCGATATCGACTTCCCGGCCGCGCAGATCCAGGTTTCGCAGCCCGGCGCCGCGCCGACCGAGCTCGAAAAGCAGGTCACCCAGCGCGTCGAAGCCGCCGTCCGGAGCATCGCCGGGGTCGACGAGATCAATTCGAGCGTCAGCGAGGGCACCAGCAATACGTTCGTCCAGTTCGCGATCGGCACGCCAATCGATCGCGCGGTCAACGACGTGCGCAACGCGGTCGCCCAGATCCGCAGCGATCTGCCCGACGGCATTCTCGAGCCGCAGGTCAACCGCGTCGACGTGTCGGGCGGAGAAATCGCCTATTTCTCGGCGGCGACGACCGACATGACGCTCGAAGGGCTGAGCTGGTATGTCGACGACACCGTCTCGAAGCGCCTGCTGGCGATTCCCGGCATGGCAGCGGTGAGCCGCAACGGCGGGGTCAATCGCGAGATCCGCGTGATCCTCGATCCGGTCAAGCTCCAATCCTATGGGCTGACGGCGGTTCAGGTGAACCAGCAATTGCGCCAGACCAACCTCAATGCGGCCGGCGGACGCGCGGAGATCGCCGGCTCGGAGCAATCGGTGCGCGTGCTCGGCAATGCCAAGACCGCCAATGCGCTGTCCGAGACGCAGATCGCGATCGGCGGCGGTCGCACGATCAAGCTCGGCGACATCGCCGAGGTCAAGGATCTCTATGCCGAGCAGCGCTCGCTGGCGCTGATGGACGGCAAGCAAGTGCTCGCCTTCAGCGTCGAACGCGCCAAGGGGGCATCGGACGTCGCGGTCTATGACGCGACGGTGAAGGCGCTCGCCAAGATCGAGAAGGAAAATCCCAAGATCAAGTTCACCGAACTGTTCACCAGCGTGAACTACACCAAGGCCCAATATATTTCGGCGATCGAGGCGATGGTCGAGGGCGCCGTCCTTGCTGTGGTCGTCGTTTTCCTGTTCCTGCGTGACTGGCGCGCGACCGTGATCTCGTCGATCGCGATCCCGCTTTCGGCGATTCCGGCGTTCTTCTTCATGGATCAGCTCGGCTTCACGCTCAATTTCCTCAGCCTGCTCGCGCTCAGCCTGGTCGCGGGCGTGCTCGTCGATGACGCGATCGTCGAAATCGAGAATATCGTGCGCCACATGCGCATGGGCAAATCGGCCTATCAGGCCGCGATCGACGCCGCCGACGAAATCGGCCTCGCCGTGCTCGCGACGACGATGTCGATCGTCGCGGTGTTCCTGCCCGTTGGCCTGATGCCCGGCATCTCGGGCCAGTTCTTCAAGAATTTCGGCCTGACCGTCGTCGTCGCCGTGCTGCTCAGCCTCGGCGTCGCACGGCTCATCACCCCGATGATCGCTGCCTATTTCCTGAAGGCCAAGGGCCATGCCGAGCATGGCGAAGGCTGGCTGATGGACGTCTATATGGTCGCGCTGCGCTGGTCGCTGCTCAA
Organism: Sphingomonas sp. 28-66-16; assembly: GCA_002281485.1. Classification (GTDB taxonomy): domain Bacteria; phylum Pseudomonadota; class Alphaproteobacteria; order Sphingomonadales; family Sphingomonadaceae; genus Sphingomonas. The sequence continues at coordinate 46,575 of NCGF01000002.1, read as the reverse complement.
TCGCTGGAAGACCGTCGGGATCGGCGCGCTCTCGTTCGTGCTGATGATCGTCGGCTTCGTCGGGCTGCCTGGCGTGATCAAGCCGATTCCGCTGGCGTTCCAGCCCACCGTCAACACCGATTTCAGCCGCATTCGCATCCAGATGGCGCCGGGCACCACGCTCGAACAGACCAAGCAAGTTGCCGAAGAGGTCACGGCGATCATCCGTCCTGCCCCCGAAGTCGCCTCGGCCTTCACCAATGTGAGCGTGGGCAATGCCAGCATCTTCATCACGCTCAAGCGCGATCGCAAGCGGAGCAGCGTCGAATTCGAGCGCGCCTTTGCGCCGGCGCTGGCCAAGGTTGCCGATGCCCGGGTCAATTTCCAGTCGCAGAATGGCGGCGGGGGCGGATCGGGCCGCGACATCACGATCACGCTGGGGGGCAGCGATCCCGCCTTGCTCAACAAGGTCGCCAATCAGCTCGTTCAGGAAATGGGCACCGTGCCCGAACTGCGGGCGCCGCGCGTCAACGGCGACCTTCAGCGCCCCGAAATCACGATCAAGCCGCGGATGGACCTGGCCGCCAATATGGGTGTCACCACGGCCGCGCTGAGCCAGACCATCCGCATCGCGACGCTCGGCGACATCGATCAGAATGTCGCCAAATTCTCGCTTTCGGACCGGCAGATCCCGATCCGCGTCGCGCTCGCCGAGGATTCGCGCCGCAACCTGTCGACGATCGAGAATCTACCGGTGCCGACCGCGACTGGCGGATCGGTGCCGCTGAAGGTGATCGCCGATATCGGCTTCGGCGCCGGGCCGACGCTGATCCAGCGGAGCAACCAGACGCGGCGGATCACGATCGGTGCCGATCTCGCTCCCGGCAAGGTGACCGGCGACGCGATGCCCAAGATCGATGCGCTGCCGGCGCTCAAGAACCTGCCCAACGGCGTCTCGCGGCTGACCGTCGGCGAGGCCAAATGGCAGGCCGAGCTGCTGCTCAACTTCCTGATCGCGGTGATCGCGGGTATCCTGATGGTGTTCGCGGTGCTGGTGCTGCTGTACCGCCGGGTGATGCCGCCGCTGGTCAACATGGGGTCGCTGGCGCTCGCGCCGCTCGGCAGCGCGATCGCGATCCGGCTGACCGGCGATCCGGTGTCGATGCCGGTGTTCATCGGCCTGCTGATGCTGCTCGGGATCGTCGCCAAGAATTCGATCCTGCTGGTCGATTTCGCGCTCGAGGAAATGAACAAGGGCGTGCCGATCGCCACCGCGATCCTCGACGCCGGCCACAAGCGTGCCCAGCCGATCGTGATGACGACGGTGGCGATGGTCGCGGGGATGGTGCCGGTGGCACTGTCGCTGACCGGCGACGGCAGCTGGCGCGCGCCGATGGGTGTCACCGTGATCGGCGGGCTGATCCTCTCGACGCTGCTGACGCTGGTGATCGTTCCGGCGAGCTTCAGCCTCGCGGTCGGTCTCGAACAATGGATCGGACCGCGCCTCGGCCGGCGGTTGCTTACCTATCGCCCCGGCGACGACGGCGTGCCGGTGATCGACAACGGCCCCGGCGGCCCGCGCCCGATCGGTCACGGCCCTGCCGCGCCGATCGGCTACCGCCCCGGCGCCGGGGAGCCGCAGCCCGCCGAGTGACCAAGCCCGGGTATCATGCCGACTTGAACAATCTCGGGTTTCAGGGATTGTTTCGAGCATGAACCTGTTTCCCCGCTTCGTTCGACCCGAGCCGCCGCCCCCGGGCCTCGTACGGATGCGTCTGATCGCGACCGGATTGCTCATCGCCATGGCGCTGATCTATCTGGCCGCGCGCTCGATGGCCGGGGTGAACCCCGCCTTCGGGTTTCTGCGCGCCTTCGCCGAAGCCGCGATGGTCGGCGGGCTTGCCGACTGGTTCGCGGTAACCGCGTTGTTCCGCCACCCGCTCGGCCTGCCGATCCCGCATACCGCGATCGTCCCGCGCAACAAGAACCGCATCGGCGACGCGCTGGCGGCGTTTCTGCGCGACAATTTCCTAGTGCCGGGCGTGGTAGCGCGGCGGATGCGGCAGCTCGACATCGCATCGGCCGCCGGCCGCTGGCTAGCGAGCCCTTCGGGTGGTGACGGCCGGATGCGGCGCGGCGCGTCCCGTCTCGCCGCCGATCTGCTCGAGGCGTTCGACCAGAAGCGCCTGGGCGGCATGGTCAAGTCGACGATCGGCCAGCGGCTGCGCACGCTCGATATCGCGCCGCTGCTCGGCCAGGCGCTCGACGCCGCGATGGCCAAGGACCGCCATCTACCGCTCCTCAACGGGATCATTCGCTGGGCAGGCCGCACGCTGAGCGCCAATGAACCGATGATCCGGGCGATGGTCCACGAGCGGGCCGGCTCGATCATGCGCTGGACAGGTCTGGACGAAACGCTCGCCAACAAGATCATCGACGGGCTCGATCAGATGCTCGCCGACATGGCCGAGGATCCCGGCCATCCCTTGCGCGCAAAGGCCGAGGAAGGGCTTGCCCGGCTCGCCTTCGATCTGCAGTTCGATGATCAGGTCCGCGCGCGGGTCGAGCTGCTCAAGCTCGAATTGATCGATAATCCGGCGATGCAGAACTGGCTCGACGGGCTGTGGGAATCGGCGCGGCAGAGCATGTTGCGGATCGCGCGCGATCCCGATGCGGGGCGCAGCGGGCGTCTCGGCGAAGCGCTCAACCAGCTCGGCACCACACTGCAGGAAGATGCGCGGCTGCAAGCGACGATCAATCGCTTCGTCCGGCGTGCCGCCGTCGGCACCGCCGCCGACTATGGCGACGGGATCGTCCGGCTGGTGTCGGAGACGGTGCATGGCTGGGATGCGCAGACGATCACCCGGCGGCTCGAAAATGCCGTCGGGCAGGATCTACAATATATCCGGATCAACGGCACGATCGTCGGCGGGCTGGTCGGGGTCGCTATCCACGCGATCGACTTGCTGCTGTGATCGGCTCGCCTCAGGCCCAGTCGACCTGCTGCCATCCCCTGGCCGTGGCCATCGCCCGCAGCGGGGCGTGGGGATTGACCGCCACCGCCTCATCGGCCCAGGCAAAAGTCGGCGCATCGGAAACATGATCCGAATAGAAGCGGATCGTGGCTGCCCGGCGATCGAGGCCCATAGCGTCGAACCATGCCTCGATCATGCGCAATTTGGCAGCCCCGTAGCAATTCTCGCCAGCGATCCGCGCGCGCACCCGGCCGGCCCCGTCTCGCTCGGAACGCGTCGCGATGACGTCGTCGAAGCCGAGTGCGGCGGCGATGGCGCCCGCGTAGAAGCTGAACGACGCGGTCGCCATCACCAGCCGCCGCCCCTCGGTCCGGTCGCGATCGATTCGCTCCCGCGCATCGGCGAACACGCCGCGGGCGACGATCTTCCGCGCGAAATCGTCCGCGACCCGCCCCAGTACACCGGCATCGGCGGCTTCGCCGATCAGCAGGCGCTGGGTCAGCTGTTTCAAACCGGCACGATCGATCGCGCCGGCGGCATAGGCCAGCGCCGCCCCGCCGGCGATCGGCAGCAAGGCCAGCCGCCACGGCGCCAGCCGCCACGCCGCGTGAAGCAGGAAGGGCGTCCAAGTCGGCGCCCGCGTGATCGTCTTGTCCATGTCATAAATGGCGATGGCATTCATCGCCTTGCCATACGCTGCTATGTTCTTGCCGATCCAGTCCGATTGCAGCAAGGGTGGGCACGATGAATGCGCCGGCTGATTTTTCCCATGAAAAGGTCGACGGCGCAGCGACGCTTCGGCTCACGGGGAGCCTGTCGCTGCCGAAGCTGGGAGATTTCCCCGAACGTCTGCGCAGGATCGAGGGCCCGATCGCACTGCTCGATCTGAGTGCGGTCGAGCGGATCGATACGGTCGGCGCATGGCTGATCCACCGGTTCGCCGAAGAGCATCATTCCCGGATCGAGGGACTCGACAGCAACGCCGCCCATCTGCTCGATCAGGTCGCGCAAGCCGATCAGCCCGTCGCCATGCGCCTTGCCAGCGGCGGGCCGCTCGTCCGCGTGCTCGGGCAGATCGGCGAGGCGACGCTGGTCGCTTTCCGAACGCTTTATGGCTTGCTCGGCTTTTTCGGCGCAACCGTGATCGCGCTGTACAATGTCTGCACCCACCCCTCGCGCTTCCGGTTCAACGCCACGGTCCAGCGCTTCGAGGTCGTCGGCGTCTCTGCGCTGGGGATCATCGGGCTGATGAGCTTCCTGATCGGGCTGGTCATCGCCCAGCAGGGCTCGGTGCAGCTGCGCCAGTTCGGCGCCGAAGTCTTCACGATCAACCTGGTCGGCCGGATCACGCTGCGCGAGCTTGGCGTGTTGATGACCGCGATCATGGTCGCCGGCCGCTCGGGCTCGGCCTTTGCCGCGCAGATCGGGACGATGAAGCTCACCGAGGAAATCGATGCGATGCGCACGATCGGCGTCTCGCCGATGGAGGCGCTGGTGCTGCCGCGCGTGCTCGCGGCGGTGCTGATGATGCCGCTGCTCGGCTTCTATTCGTCGGTGATCGCCATCATCGGCGGCGGCCTGTTCTGCTGGGCGTCGCTCGATATCCCGCCGATCACCTTCATCCAGCGAATCCGCGAGGTGGTGCCGATCACCGATCTCTATGTCGGCATGGTCAAAGCGCCGGTGTTCGGCGCGATCATTGCGATCGCGGGCTGTTTTCAGGGGATGCTCGTCGAATCGGACGCCGAGCAGGTCGGCACGCGCACGACCTCGGCGGTGGTGCAGGCGATTTTCCTCGTGATCGTTCTCGATGCCTTTTTCGCGGTTTTCTTCACCTGGCTGGGGTGGACCTGATGGCCCGCGAAGTGATCATTTCGGTCAAGGGACTGCGCAACAGCTTCGGCGAGCAGCTCGTCCACGAAGATCTCGATCTCGACGTCTATCGCGGCGAGATCATGGGAGTGGTCGGCGGATCGGGCACCGGGAAATCGGTGCTGATGCGGTCGATCATCGGCCTGCAGATCCCCGATGCGGGCGACATCGAGGTGTTTGGCACCTCGACGATCGATCTCGCGGTCGATGCCGCCATCGACTTGCGGCGACGCTGGGGCGTGCTGTTCCAGGGCGGCGCGCTGTTTTCGACGCTCACGGTGGCCGAAAACGTCCAGGTGCCGCTACGCGAATTCTACCATGGCCTCGATCAAGGGCTGCTTGACGAGATCGCTGCCTATAAGGTGGTGATGACCGGCCTGCCCGCCGATGCCGGCCCCAAATTCCCCTCCGAGCTCTCGGGCGGCATGCGTAAGCGCGCCGGCCTCGCCCGCGCGTTGGCGCTCGACCCCGAATTGCTTTTCCTCGACGAACCGACCGCCGGTCTCGATCCGATCGGTGCCGCCGCGTTCGACGAACTGACGCTGTCGCTGCAGCGGACGATGGGGCTGACGGTGTTCCTGATCACCCATGATCTCGATACGCTCTATGCGATTTGCGACCGGGTCGCGGTGATCGCCGACAAGCATGTCATCGCGGTCGGGACGATCGACGAATTGCTCGCGCTGGACCATCCGTGGATTCAGCAATATTTCAACGGCCCGCGCGGCCGGGCGGCGACCGCAACGGTCGAAAGCGCCGCGCGCCGCGCCACCGCTGCAGCCGGGGACTGACGAAGATGGAAACGCGCTCCAATCACGTGCTTGTCGGCTCGGTGATGCTCATTCTGTTGACGATGCTGGCGCTGTTCGTCGTCTGGCTGGCGCGGCTCAACGGCGGCGACGACAAGGAGTATGACATCTTCTTCAAGCAATCGGTCAGCGGCCTCGACAAGGGCGCCGGGGTGGCGTTTTCGGGCGTTCTGTCGGGCCAGGTGAAGGAGATCGCGCTGTGGAAGCCCGATCCGCAATTCGTCCGCGTCCGGATCAGCGTGCGCAGCGATACGCCGGTGCTCGAGGGCACGACCGCGACGATCCAGAGCACCTTCACCGGTACCAGCACGATCCAGCTCGACGGCGCGGTCAAGGGCGCGCCGCCGATCAGCTGCCCCAAGGTCAATCCGCAATCGGCGTGCCCGTTCGGCGTGCCGGTGATTCCCACCCGTCAGGGCGGGCTCGGCGCGCTGCTCAGCTCGGCGCCGCAGCTGCTCGAACGCCTTTCGAGCGTCGCGCGGCGGCTCGATGATCTGCTCTCGGACAAGAATCAGGCGTCGATCACCGGCATTCTCGAAAACACCAATCGGTTGACCAAGGCACTCGCCGATCGCTCGCCCGATCTCGGCGCGACGATCACCGAAACGCGCGCGACGCTCAAACAGGCAGGGGATGCCGCCGAAAAGATCGGCAAGCTTGCCGACACCACCGACCAGCTCGTCCGCACCGACGTCAAGCCCGCGCTCGCCAATCTCGGCAAGGCAGTCGCCTCGGCGCAACACAGCCTTCAGATCGTCGATGCCGCGGTCAGCGATGCGCGGCCGGGCCTGCAGCGCTTCTCGAAGGAAACCATCCCCGAGGTCGGCCTGCTCGTGCATGATCTGCGGACGATGGCGGCGGCACTGACCTCGGTCGCCGAGAAGATCGACCAGAATGGTGCCGGGGCGATCCTCGGCCCGCCGAAGCTCCCCGATTACAAGCCCGCGAAGAAGTGAGGCCCGATATGACCCGTCCCTCGATCATCCTGCTGCCCGCCCTGCTCGCCGCGCTGCCGCTGTCGGCGTGCATCAGCTTCGGCGCGGCACCGCCGCCCTCGCTGCTGACGCTGACCCCCGCCGTCTCGCTGCCGATCGGCGAGACGACGAGCTCGGCGACCGCGCCCACGATCGCGATCAGCGTCCCCTCGTTCCCGCAGGCGCTCGCGACGACGCGCGTGCCGGTCAAGACGAGCGAGACCTCGATCGCCTATGTCAAGGATGCCCAGTGGTCCGAACCGCCGGCGCGGCTGTTCGCGCGGCTGCTAGCCGATACGATCGCGGCGAAGACCGGTCGCGTCGTCCTCGGCGGCGCGCAGGCGCTCGGCGATCAGGGCGCGCGTCTGTCGGGCGAGTTGCGCAATTTCGGAGCCGACGAAGCAAGCGGCGACGCGATCGTCAGCTACGAGGCGGTGCTCAAGCGCGGCGATGGCGACGGTTTCGAAAAGCGCCGGTTCGAGGCGCGCGAACCCACCGGCGCGATCAGCGCGACCAGCGTCGGCCCCGCGCTCAATCGCGCCGCCAACCGCGTGGCCGCCGACGTCGCCGCCTGGATCGGCCGCTAGCCGGGCACCGCACGGACCGGCACCGGGATATTGCAGATATCGGCGCCTCCCGCCGGGCGGATGAAGAACGGATCGCGCCGGTTGGCGCGTGCGGCGGCATATCGGGCAAAACTGGCGCTATCGGTCGCGAGATAGTCGAAGCGCGGCTGCTCGGCCTTGGGCAGCGCGCTTGCCAGCCGCACCGACACGATCGGCACCCGCTCTGCCGGGGTCTCGTAAAAGCCCAGCGGGCCAGTGCCGCGTGGCAGGCTGGACAGGTGCTCCATTCCCTGAATGACGCGCCCGACGAGCGCGATATTGCGATCGAGATGCCGCGGCGCCTGACCAATGACGGCATAGAGTTCGGCACCGGTGCCGGTATCGGGTGACAAGTTACGGCCGACGCCGACCATGCCATAGCAGTGGATCGGCCAGGCGCTCACCGAATCGGGGGTCCCGCTCGCCTCGACCGGAAAGCCGCGGTAAAAGGCGTGAAAATGGCTGACGTCGTTGCGCGGTATCAGCAGATCTCGCAGCGCCGGTCCGCCGGCCACGCCCTGCCGCTCGAGAAAGCCCGCCCGGGCGACGACATAATCGCCCTCAGGCACCACGGCCAGTCCGTTCGGCAAGGGCTTCGCCGCCGCCTTGTCATCGCCATCGGGATCGCCCCATTGCGTGACATAATTGTCCTGCACGCGCACGATCGCGGTGCCGTCCCACCAGGTCGCTGCCGCGATCTTGCGGATGTTGCCGATCCAGCCCTGACTGAACGGCGCCGGCATCAATTGTATCACGACCGTGCGCGGCCTGCCCTTGGCATCGGGCTTCAGCCGCATCACCAGCAGGTCTTTAGGCGCGATCGCCACCCAGTCGCTCGCCGGCGCCGCGCTGACGATTTCGCCGGGCGACGGGGCGCTCACGGGCTTTGCCGGTGCGGACTGCGCCAGAACCGCTGGAGCAGCCGCAACGATCATTGTGCCGAAGACGGCGGTGGCGAACGGATGCATGCGGAGCGGTGGCCGAGTGGTCGAAGGCGCTCGCCTGGAAAGTGAGTATACGTCAAAAGCGTATCGAGGGTTCGAATCCCTCCCGCTCCGCCATCTACCCCAGAATTCAGCCTATCATTTCCCCCGAAAAATGGCTCTTTTACTGTCGTTTGGCGTGTCGGGAGGCATTGTCGGAGCAATGTGGCCGGTGCTCAGGGATATCGGTCAGTCGCGTGTCTTGGGCGAGGGTTCCCCCTTGACCGGCGCGTTCTGGAAAAACGCGAGCTTGCGCTGATCGGGCCAATCGCCACGACGGGCCTGCGCCCCGAGTTCGAGCAACCGCGGATGCCGGGGGTCGAAAGCGGGCCACTGGAACCGCGCCGTATCGGGATTGCCGGTACGCGCGAAGGCGACGAGCGATTCGGTCATGGCCGCGCTGAAATCGCGATCGGCCCTGGTCCAGTCACGCGTTGTGCGGAACCGGTTGAAACTGTCCAGCGTGCCGAGCCAAAACGGGACCTCCGACGTATGATAGGCGCCCGCCGTCGCCGGATCGATGTCGGGAATTGCGACGCCGGGCGTGTAGCTGTGCGGTCGCGCGAACATGTAGCTGTAGACGGGCGCATGGCCATGGGCGACCTGCGCCTCCGCCCACGCCGCCATCGCTGCCACCATGACCTGATCGCGATCCGCGAGACGCGCCTGCATCTGCGCCTCCTGATCGGACGAGGCTGGATAGAGCGCTAGAAACGCGGGTGCGCGATCCCCGAAACGCGCAGCGGCGCCGGCGCGGTAGTCGTCGAGGCCGCTGATCGCGCCGAAGCCCCCCAGCGTCTCGTCTCGCGCGAAACCGAGCATCAGCGGCACGTCGTTCTGCTTGCCGTGGGCGAAGATCGATTCGATGCTGTCGGGGAGGACATAGCCGTCTTCGATCGGGCCGATCGCCGGCGAATCGGGTCGGCGCGGCACGACAAGCCGGTCCGCCGGGATGGCGCGGAGGCCGGCAATGTCGCTGGCTTTCATCAGCGTCTCGAATTTTTTGCCTTCGCGCTCGGCATCGGCCAGCGATCGCATGGTCATCGGACCGGCGCTGCCGATGATCGCCCCGCTCATGCCGACCGCGCGCTGGAAAAGGCCGCGCGCCAACGGGCTCGCTTGCAGCGCGAGCACCGACATCGATCCCGCCGACTGGCCGACGATCGTCACCTTGTCGGGATCACCGCCGAAGCGCGCGATATTGCGGTGGACCCAGCGCAGCGCCGCGATCTGATCGAGAAATCCATAATCGCCCGACGAGTGGTGCGGCGATTCCTTGGAAAGGTCGGGATGGGCGAGAAAGCCGAGCGCGCCGAGCCGATAATTGAGGTTCACCATGACGGCCCCCTGCCGGGCAATCCCGTCACCAGCATAGAGCGGCATGCTTCCCGCACCGATGAAAAAGCCGCCGCCGTGGAGGAAGACGATCACCGGCGCCTGCTTCAGGCTCGGCCTGGTCCAGACGTTGAGGTACAGGCAATCTTCGCTGGTGACCTCTGCGCCGGAATATTGATTGGTCGTGATTCCCCGCTGCGGTTGCACGCATTGCGGCCCGAACCGATCGGCGTGAAAAATGCCCGACCATGGCTCCACCGGCCGGGGATCGCGCCAGCGCAAGTCGCGAACCGGAGGCGCGGCATAAGGAATGCCAAGATAGGCCGATACGCCGCCGTCGGCGGTGGTGCCGTCTATGCGGCCGCTATCAATCGTCACGATCGGCGCCTGCGGCCGCTGGGCCGGCGTCGTTGCCAAGAGCGGTGCGCCGGCGAGCGAGATGGCGAGGGCACCGCTTTTGAAAAGCGTTGAGGGTATCGCCTTCATCGTCATTCTCCCGAACATCGGCGACTCTCGATCGGACTTTCTCGTGCGCCGAATCCGCCGTCAAACCTCTGACGATCAATGCCCCTGCGCGTCAGGGCGACCATCATGACATCGGCCGGTGCCGCTCCCGAGGGGGCCGTCGCGTGGTGCGACGCCCCCCGGAGTTCCCGGCGAGGATCAACGACCGCCGAAGCCCCAGTGCAGGCGAACGCCGATGTACCGGCGGAAATTGCGCGGAACCTGCTGGATGATGGCCGTCGATGAATAGCCGTTGCCGGTAAAGTCGATGAGCGAGGCAGCATAGGCCTTGTCGAACAGATTGTTGACAAAAAGGGATACTTCCCAGTTGCGACGCTCGGTCTGGCGAAGACCGACGCTTAGATTGGCGATCCCATAGGCAGCCTGGACCGTCGCTGGATTGGTGTCGAGCGAGAAATTGACCTTGTCTTGCCATGTATAGTTCGCGGTGAGGAAAGCGCTCATCGGGGTGCCGCCGATCGGCTTTTCGAACAGGCCCCCCAGGTTGAACTTGAACTTCGGCGAGTTTGCCAGATCGGCGCCGGCCAGATTCTGCACCAGTGTGGTCGTGCCCGCCAAAGCGGTGCAGCCCTGCGCAACCGTCTGGTTCGGGAAACAGGCCGCCCCGGGGAAGGAACGGATCTTGGCATCGATATAGGCGGCCGAGCCGAACAGGCTCAACCCCTCGACCGGCCGCACCGACCCTTCGAACTCGATCCCCTTGGTACGCAGCCGACCGACGTTTCGGAGGACGAACTGCGGCGCGCCGGCGATGAACTCGGCGCTTTGCGACTGGAAGTTGTTATAGTCGGTCCAGAAACCCGTGAGACTGAAAAATCCCTTATTGTCCCAGAACCGCCCCTTCATGCCGACTTCATAGGCGACCGAGTGTTCGGGCTTGACCAGATTATCGATCCGGGACTGGTTGAAGCCGGAAGAAATGTCATAGGCCTGCCCCTTGTAGCCCGTCGCGATCGAGGCATAGACCGTGAGATTCTTCGCCAAGAACTGCTGCAGCGATGCCTTGCCGGTGACGGCGGTGTCGCTGGCAGACCCCCGATACACCACCGGTGGCGCAAAGCGGTTGTCGGAGAAGAACACGCCGACTTTCTCATGATTGACGCGTCCGCCAAGCGTCAGCGTGGTCGATGGCGAGAAATCATAGCCGAGTTGCGCAAAGGCTGCGTAGGTCTTCGTCGATGCCGTCGAGTCCCAGTTCTGCCGAAGGAAGGCGAGGAAGCCTGGCACCGTGCGGGTGAACGTGCGGTCGGTCGATCCGTCGGCGTAATAGAGCCCGACAAGGTAATTGAATTTGCCGCTCGAGGGCGACGTCAACCGCAATTCCTGGGTAAACTGCTTTGTCCGATAGGGGCCGCCCTGGTTGATCGTGTTGGCAGGAGAAAAATCATTGTCCGTCAAGGTGTCGAGCTTCCAGTCCTGATAGCTGGAGGTCGAGGTCAGCGTGGCGAACCCGACATCGATATCGATCTTTGCGGCCAGCAGCAGCTGGTCGCTGTTCCCGACGTTATCGACATTGAACCGGACAGCGTTGTTGCCGATCCCGACATTGATGCCCGTCAGGTCGATAGGCGCCCCGTTCTGCCGGGTGGTCGGCGCGAGAACGGCGTAGGTCGTCGCATTCCCATTCGACCTGGTCTTGCTGTAATCGGCCGTCAGCGCGACATTGACGGGTCCGGATGAGAAGGTGAACTTGCCGCGAACGCCGTAGCTTTCTTCGCCATTCAGCCGGGTATTGTTGGTCAGATTATTGATGTAGCCCTTGCGGTCGGCATAAAAGGCGTTGATCCGAAATCCGGCATCTGCGCCGAGGGGCCCCGACAGCATCGCGATCACCTTGGCTTCATCGTCGTCGGTCAGCGTGCCCTCCACATATCCGCTCAGGTCACGTGAGGGATTGTTGGTGACGATGTTGATCACGCCCGCCGATGCGTTTTTACCGAACAGCGAGCCCTGCGGGCCGCGAAGCACTTCGATCCGGGCAATGTCGTTGAGCTTGCCGAATGCCTGCCCTTGCTGAAGCAGGGCGATATCGTCGACGATGATCGAAACGGCAGGTTCAGCGCTGGTCGAGAACGAGCTCGTCCCGATGCCGCGGAGCGAAACAACGGCGGATGCCGACGTGCCGCCTTCGCTGATGGTCAGCGAGGGCGAAACGCGGGTGACGTCGCTGAAATCGGTAACCTGCGCGGCCTTGATCGTGTCGGGATTGATGACGCTGACGGCAACGGGAACCTGAAGAATATTCTGCTCACGCTTTTGCGCGGTGACGATGATGTCGCCCTCCGATGCGGTCTGCGCTGCGGCGGGATCGGCGGGCGCCCTCTTGGCCTCCTGGGCCAGCGCTGCGTGCGCCTGGAACAGAAAAACAATGGCCGTGCCGGCCAGGAATTTTTTCGCCATCGGAATTTCCTCTCCCTCAATCCCATCGTCTTGCCTGACGACCCGTTGGTCAGACCAATATGGAGAAAACCGGTAAGCCGCAATCAAATATATTTGATGGCTGACCATCATTGAAATTGATGCATGCGCGCCAAATCCGCCTTGGCGGTGTATGGGAGAGAGCATGGCGCCTGCTCGCCAGGCGCTTTCGCTCGCGGCACCCCAGGCCGCCCATATGCCCTTAGATTTCTGGCTTGCGGTTGGCGAGCAGAGTCCAGAGGACCGCTGCGCCCGCCAGATCGAGTAGCGCCAGAGCGACGAAAAGCGGGCTATAGCCATAGGCATCGGCACTTTGACCGATGGCGAAGGTGAACAGCATCCCGCCGATCCAGGCGATCGAGCCCGCCATGCCGCTTGCCGTGGCGACCGTCCGGCTATCGAACACGTCGGCGCACAGCGTCAACAGTGCCCCTGACAACATCTGATGCGCAAAGCCCCCGACGCAGAAGAGAATAATGGCCAATCCCGGCGATCCTGCCAGACCAATACACGCGGGCCCCACCATGCAGATCGCGCCGAAAGTCATCGTCAGCTTGCGTGAGGCGATCACCGAGGAGCCGCGCCGCATCAGCCAGCCGGGCAACAGGCCCGACGCGAGCGAGCCGAAGTCCGCCGCCAGAAACGGCAGCCAGGCCCACAAGGCGATGCTCTTCAGATCGAGCTTCCAGACCGCGACGAGATAGAGCGGGATGAAAAAATTGAAGGTCTGCCAGGCAGGCTCGGCGAGAAAGCGGGGAATGGCGATCGCCCAGAAGGATCGGCTTTTCAGCACCTGGCGCCTTGTCGCCGGCTTATCCCTCACGTCGTCCTTTTCGCGCCCCGCCTCGATATGCGTGCGCTCGGCATCACTCAACCCGCGATGCTCTGTCGGCGATCGGTAGCCCCACCACCATCCCGCCGCCCAAACCAGGCTGAGCGCCCCGGTGACGACGAAAGCGGACTGCCAGCCCCAATACAGGATGCAGAATGCCACCAGCGGCGGGGCGATCATGTTGCCCACGCTGGTCCCCATCTGGAAGACGCCGGTCGCCATCGCGCGCTCGCGCGGCGGGAACCATTCGGACACGGCCTTGGTCCCCGCCGGGATGGCAGCCGCTTCGGTCGCGCCGAGCAACCCGCGGAAGAAGGCCAGGCTCGGCCAGCCGGTTGCCAGGGCATGGGCCATGTTCGCCAGGGCCCAGCCGACGGCAAAGAGCCCGAAGCCGATCCGGGTGCCCAGCACATCGAGGATAGCCCCCGACACCGTCTGCATGATCGTATAGGCGCCCTGAAACGCCAGCACGACCCAGCTATAATCCTCGGTCGTCATGCCGAATTCGGCCTTGAGCGTCGGCGCCGCCACGGAGAGCGACGATCGCGCGAGGTAATTGAGCACGGTGCCCAGGGTTACCAGGCCGATGATCCACCATCGCAGATGCCTGGTCCTTTTCATGACGCCATCTTCTCCATCGCCTGGGCGGCCTGCCTCGTCTCGCTGCCGCTCGGCGGCTCCCGGCGAGACCAACGGGGCTGGCGTCTATTGGCGATCGGGCATCACCCGGATGGCCGCGACGATTGCCGGCCCGCCCTGCGGCCGAAATGCCAGCTTCATCACGCCCCCCGATACCGTCGCCGGAAACGACAGGGTGGCCGCCCGCATCGCCCCGCCGGCAGCGCGCGCCGGATCGACTGCCTTGGCCACGACCCGGCCATCGAGAAGGATGTCGAAAGTGCGCTTTCCGGCCATCGCCGCGTCTGGCTCGAACGTATCGATCATGACCCGCCACTGGCCGTCCGGAAGCGGCAGATCATAGCTGAACGCCCCTTCGCGATACCCTTCGAAGAGCGCGGCAAGGTCGGTCGAGGCGACCCGCTTCGGCGGCGTTGGGGGCCCAAAACTCGCTGGATTGAGCAGACGCGGCTCCCCGCCGTTGAAGAAACTATCCGAACCGAAGCGCTGCTCGCCCGGCAGCACCTGGCCGACCAGCGCGCCACTATCGATCGACAGACCGGCGGCCGCGTCGGGCGCGGTCCACATGACCATGTCGGTCACCCGATGACCGTCGATCTCGGCCGAGGCATCGACACTATTGGCACCGGGCTGCAGCCTGACGTTCGGCCAGACGCAGATATGGTCGGGACAGGGCCGTGACCCCAGGGGTTTGCCGTTGACGGACAAGGCCGCCGTCGGTGCATTGCTGTAAATCCGGACATCGGTGATCGGGTAGGCGCGATCGACATAACGGCGGCCGTTGATGTGCAGGACCGGCTGGTCCGACCAGGTCGCCTTGTAGAAATAAAAGGCATCCTTGCGGGTCTTGCGATCGAAGGTGACCAGACCCTTGTCGTTCAGATCGATCGCGTCGCCTTCCTGGCGAATATCGGACGCGAAATCGAACATGTTCCATATCCACGTGCCAAACAGATAGGGGCGATCGCGAATGACTGGCCAGCTCTGCTCGTGCACCCAGCTCTGATACTCCTCGGGATGAGGACGGCCGCGTGAATTGATCAGCCCCCCCAGCGGATTGTCGGAATGCTGGGACAGCGCCCCGCCCGCGCCATATTCGCTGAGCGACATCGGCAATTGCGGGTGCATGGCATGAAGATGGTCGAGCGCGCCAGCCAGCTGTTCGGCCATCTTTGCAGGATTCGGATAATACCAGCCGAAATAGCGATTATATCCGATCATGTCGGCCGCGCCCGCGAGCTTCTGCTGCCCGGGCGAGCTCAGCGGGGTTTCCTCGCAGCAATCGGCGAACACCGTCGGCCGGAAGGGGTCTTCCTGTTTCGCGATCTTGTTGATGAATTGCAGCAGCGCCAGCGATTGCATCGGTTTGCCGGTGCGCGCGATGCTGGCGTTCAAATCGATTTCATTGCCGACCGACCACATCATGATCGACGGGTGGTTGTAATCCTGTCGGATCAGTTCGCGAATCTGCTGCTCGGCATTGGCGAACACCGCCGGCGAGCCCGCCGAGCCATCGAAGGACGGGCCCGAAACATAGGGTATTTCGGCCCAGGCGACCATGCCCGCCTCGTCAGCATCCGTTACCCATTCATCGGCATGCTGGTAATGGGCGAGGCGAACGGTGTTGGCACCCAGCTCTTCGATCAGCGCCATGTCCTGATCGTGATCGGCCCTGGACAACGCCCCGCCCTTGCCCAGCCGGTCCTGATGGCGTGAAACCCCATGCAAGCCCAGATGCGCGCCGTTGAGGAAGAAACCCTTGTCGGCGTCGAAGCGGAAACTGCGAATGCCTAGCGGCTGCGTCACCCGATCGATCACGCGATTGGCTTCGCTGAGTTCGGCAGTGACGGCGTAGAGATAGGGGGCCGCACGGCCGTTCCACAAATGCGGACCGGGCACGGTCAAGCTTTGGGTGATCGCGCGAGCGCCCACCGCCAGCGGCAGCGGCTTCACCACCCGGGCAACGATCTTGCCGGTGGCATCGGCAATCGACACCGACAGCGACAGGCGGCGCGACCGGTGGCTGCTGTTGCGCAGGCGGGTCAGCACGGCAATCTCGGCCTGCTGCGGCGTGATCGATGTTGCCCGCGCATAGACGCCAGGCCCGCCATAATCGAGCAGGTCGACGCTCGCGTCGTCGGCTGCAATCAGCGACACGCCGCGATACAGCCCGCCATAGATGAAGAAATCGCCCGACAGCGGAAGCACGTCTGCCGTCGCACTGCCCGGCGCGGGTTTGCTGTTGTCCGCCTTGACGACGATCAGGTTCACAGCACCGGGCCGCCAGGCTTCGGTCACGTCGAGACGAAAGCGGGAAAAGGCGCCTTTATGGCCACCGACGCGACTCCCGTTGACCCAGACCTCGGCAACGTTGCCCACCCCGGCAAAGTCCAGATAGTGCCGCTCGCCTTTCACTGCTGCCGGGGCACGATAGGAAAGGCGATACCAGCCAATTCCCTGCCGGTTGTCGGACGCCGGAGAGCGTTCGGTCGCATATTCGCCGATCCGGTTCCAAGTATGCGGCACCGAAACCGGTTGCCACTGGCTGTCATCGAAGCCGGCCTGGACGACCGCCGCGCCTTCTTCGCCGAAATGGAAGCGCCAGCCGCTATCGAGCGGCACCTCGGTGCGCGCTTGAGCGACACCAGCGCAGAGCAACGCGGCACAAGAGATCAGCGTGCGCAGCAACATGGTCAAACCTCTCCGCTCTTTTTTGGTAAGTCCAGTTAGAGCATATTTGGTCATTCAGTCAAGCGAGGCGATCACCAGTGCCGAGCCCCACCTCTGCCTCAGGCAACCGTCAGGCGGGGGCGCTCAGATCGCCTGATAGCGCGCGCGCTTGGCATCGGCGGCCTGACGCACGGCGCTCATCGCCCTTTCCTCGGTGGCGAACAACAGGCTTTCGAGCACCGCGCTGAGATGGGCGCGCATGGCCGCGCGCGCTGCGGCAGGATCGTGCGCCGCAAGGGCATCGAGCACGGCGGTGTGTTCGTCGACCACGGGCTTCACATGGGCGACGCGCGCCTTTTCGTGCAGCAACGCGCTTTCGGGCGAGGTCGATCGCAGCGTCCACAGATGCTCGACCGTGTCGACGATCGCCTGATTTCGCGTCGCTCGCGCGATGGCAAGATGGAAGGCCCGATCCGCCTTCTCCGCCCCACCGTCCCGAAGATTCTCCTTGGCAATTTCGTCGATCAGCGACCTGAGCAACGCAAGCTCTTCATCGGTGATCTGGGTAGCCGCCAGTGCTGCCGCCTCTCCCTCGAACAGCAATCTCGCTTCGGTGAGTTCGAATGCGGTGATGTTGAAGCCGGGGACGTCGCCCTTGCCGGGCACCCGCTTGACATAGGCTCCCGATCCCACCCGGACTTCCACAAGCCCCTGTACTTCGAGCGCGATCACCGCCTCGCGGACCGTCGGGCGGCTGACATTATATTCGGCGGCCAGTTCGCGTTCGGCGGGAAGCCTGTCGCCGGCCTTGAAACGCCCCGATGACAGTTCCGCCATCAGCTTGCGCGCCAGACCTTGATAGAGCCGATCTTGAGTCAAGATCTCATCCATGCGTCAACGCTCCAAAATGGCCTTACCAGTTAAAGACAACTTGACAGGCCAAATGCCCATGGTCAAGAGTCGTGGCCTAACAGATCAACTTGATTCTGGACATAGGCAACGCCATGAAAATTCTCTCCGCCCGCGCCATCGTGACCTGCCCGGGACGGAATTTCGTCACCCTCAAAATCGAGACCGATCAGGGCGTGTATGGCATCGGCGACGCCACGCTCAACGGCCGCGAATTGGCGGTTGTCGCTTATCTCGAAGAGCATGTGATTCCGTGCCTGATCGGCATGGATCCCCGCCGGATCGAGGATATCTGGCAATTTTTCTATCGCGGCGCCTATTGGCGGCGCGGGCCGGTCACGATGCGCGCGATCGCGGCGGTCGACATGGCTTTGTGGGACATCAAGGCAAAAATGGCCGGGATGCCGCTCTATCAGCTGCTCGGCGGCCGCAGCCGCGATCGGGTGATGGTCTATGGTCATGCCAATGGCGGTGACATTGCCGAAACGGTCGACGCGGTGGGCCATTATATCGACCTGGGCTACCGGGCGATCCGCGCGCAGACCGGCGTGCCCGGGATCAAGGACGCCTATGGCGTCGGTCGCGGCAAGCTGTTTTACGAGCCCGCCGACGCCGCGCTGCCGACGGTGACGGGGTGGGATACGCGCAAGGCGCTGAACCATGTGCCAAAACTGTTCGAAACGCTGCGCGACACCTATGGCTTCGACTATCATCTGCTGCATGACGGCCACCATCGCTATACGCCCCAGGAAGCCGCGAATCTCGGCAAGATGCTCGAACCTTATCAGCTCTTCTGGTTCGAGGACTGCACCCCGGCCGAGAACCAGGAAGCGTTCAAGCTGGTGCGGCAACACACCGTCACGCCGCTCGCCGTCGGCGAGATTTTCAACACGATCTGGGACGCCAAGGACCTGATACAGAACCAGCTGATCGACTATATTCGCTGCACCATCGTCGGCGCGGGCGGAATTACCCACATGCGCCGCATTGCCGATTTTGCGAGCCTCTATCAGGTCCGTACCGGCAGCCACGGCGCCACCGATCTGTCCCCGGTGACGATGGGGTGTGCGCTGCACTTCGATACCTGGGTGCCCAATTTCGGGATCCAGGAATATATGCGCCACACCGAGGAAACCGATGCGGTGTTTCCGCATGACTATCATTTCGACAAGGGCGATCTTTATTGCGGGGAGACGCCCGGCCACGGCGTCGACATCGATGAGACGCTGGCGGCGAAATATCCCTACAAGCCAGCGAGCCTGCCGGTCGCAAGGCTGGAGGACGGCACGATGTGGAACTGGTGAGGCCGCCCGCCATGCCGGACGGCGCGCCACACCCCGATTGGAAGATGTCTTGCGTCAACCCGCCATCGCCTGCGGCGCGAAGGCATTGCCGATAGCCGACGAATTTGCACGCCCGAGGTTGGAGAAAATCAGTGGCACGTGACGACAATTCCAATCGCCGGGATATATTGGGCATGATGGCGGCCGGGCTTGCCGGGTCCGTGCTTGGCGCGCGCGGGCTGGTTCCGTCTGCCGCCCATGCCGCCACCGGCGGTGGCGCCCGTGGCGACCGACCGAACCTGATTCTGTTTCTCGTCGACGAATGCCGCGCCGATGCGCTGGGCTCATATGGCAACCCAGTCTGCAAGACGCCCAACTTCGATCTGCTCGCCGCCCAGGGCACCCGCTTTGCCGACTGCCATGTCCAGTTCCCGGTCTGCGGCGCATCACGGTGCAGCATGCTCACCGGATTGCCAACTGCCAATACGGGCCACCGCAGCCTCTATTATTTCCTGCGCCGCGACGAGCCGAACCTGTTCCGCTATCTGAAGGACGGCGGGTACGACACCTTGTGGTTCGGCAAAAACGACGCGCTCGCGCCGGAAAGCTTCCCGCTCAGCCTGACCGAGTGGCACGATCTGGGATACACACGCTTTCCCGGTGGTTTTCAGATCGACCCTTCGATGCCCAACACCATGCAGATCAAGGGCAAGATGGATCGGCGGGCGTTCAACGACTACAAGCTGCTGCAGTTGGCCATCAAGGTGCTCGAACGGCGCGAAAAGGATCGGCCTTTCTGCATCTTTCTGCCGCTGGTCGAGCCCCACCCTCCCTATTTCGCGCCAGAGGGCTTCGATGCGATGTACGATCCCGCCGATCTGCCACCGCTCGCACCGCCCGGACTGCCCAAAAAGCCCTCATATCATGCGGCGATCCGCAAGGCATATCATCTCGACCGGGCGACCGACCGCGACTTCCGGCAAGTCAGGGCGGCCTATTACGGCCAGGTCAGCTATGCCGACTGGCTGCTGGGCGAATTGATGGAGGCGTTGGAACGCACCGGCCATGCCGCCGACACCGTCCTGATCGCCGCATCCGATCACGGCGATTATGCAGGAGACTATGGTCTGGTCGAAAAATGGCCCAGTGGCCTCGAGTCCTGCCTGACCCATGTGCCGCTGATCGCCCGAATGCCCGGCGGCATCAAAGGGCATGTCGTGCCGGAAATGACCGAACTATTCGATATCATGGCGACGTTTCTCGACCTCGGACGGGTCGAGGCCACACAGCAATATTTTGCCCGGAGCCTGGTACCGGAGCTCAACGGCCTTGGCGGGGATCCCGAGCGCGCCGCCTTTACCGAGAGCGGCTACGACACGTTCGAGCCACAAGCGTTTGAACCGCCGCTTACCGGGCCGCCGAACATCTATACGGCCAAGCACGACATTCAAAATCAGCAGCCGCAAACAGTGACGCGCGCTGCAAGCATCGCGACACCCCACTACAAGTTCATTGCGCGCCCTGGCGGTCAGTCGGAACTCTACGACCGGCGAAAGGATCGCCTGGAGACGCACAATCTGATCGACGCCCCGGATCATGCGAAGGTGCGGGAGGCGCTTCAGCAGCGCCTGGTGGACCATTATATTTCGACCACAGGCGTTCCTCCTCGAGACCGGGATCCGCGTGACACGCCGGAATTCAACTTGATGAGCGACTTTTCAAAGGCGACCAAATAGCGGACGCGAATGAACCGCAAATCCGGATCGGCGAAGCGCGATCCGGCCCACCCGCATCTACCCCGGCAGCCGCGGTCGCACGATCACGGCTTGATCTCGGGCAGCGGCTGCCCGTCATGCCGATAGGCGGCGGCTTCGATCAGCACGAACGCGATCCGGCACGGCCTGTCGGTCGTGTTTCGCCACAGATGAATGGTGCCGCGCTGGACGATGACGCCCCCCTGGCGGACGGTCCGCGTGGCGCCATCATCGAGTTCGATCTCGATCTCGCCGTCAAGGACGATGCCATAGTCGATGCTGTTGGTGCGGTGCATCGGGCTTTGCCGACCGGGCATCATGTCGACGATGCGGATGACCGAGCCGCGATCGAGCGTCAGCCCCGCATCGCGGTCGCGGCCATCGGTCTCGTCATTATTGTCGGCGGGAACGCGCTCGGTCGTCCAGACCAGCAGGAAGGTGGCATCGCCCGACGCGATCATGCTGGGCGATGCCGCATCCTCCGACTTGAAGATCGACCGGCCTGCGGCGTCATGCCCCGTCACGATGCGCTGAACCGGCCGCAACGCTCGCTGGGGCAGCCGATCGGTCATGCCCGAACGACTTTCTGATCGATCGCACCGAACAACACCCCGCCGCCCGGTGCGCGCGCCTCCATGCGCACGCTGTCGCCGAACGCCATGAAGGCGGTCGTCGGCTTGCCGTCATCGACGATTTCGATCGCGCGGCGCTCGGCGATGCAGGACGAGCCGACCTGCCGGTAATCGGGATTGGAGATCGTGCCCGACCCGATGATCGTCCCCGCCACGAGATGCCGCGTCCGCGCGGCGTGGGCGACCAGATCGTGAAACCCGAACGCCATCGGTTCGCCATTGGCATTGCCGAAGCGTTTGCCGTTCCAGTCGACCGCGAGGTCGAGACAGACGCGACCGTTGCGCCAGCCAGCGCCGAGTTCGTCGGGCGTCACCGCAAAGGGTGCGACGCTGCACGGCGGCTTGGCCTGGATCCAGCCGAAGCCCGTCTTCATCTCGACCGGTGCCAGCGTCCGCAGCGACCAATCGTTGATCTGGACGATCAGCCTGATGTGCGCCATCGCCGCTTCGGGCGAAATCCCCATCGGCACGGCATCGACGATCACCCCGAATTCGCCCTCGAAATCGATACCGAGCCCTTCGTCGGGCATCGGCACGTCATCATGCGGGCCGTAGAAGGTGTCGGAGACGCCCTGATACATCAGCGGGCGGTCGGTCGCGATCGGCGCGAGATCGAAGGCGATCTGCATGAGGTCGCCATGGCTCGCAAATGCCGACCCGTCGAGCCATTGCCAGGCGCGCGGGAGCGGGGCGGCAAGTCGCTGCGGATCGAGCGCGTACGGGAAATCGGCAATCGCCGTGAGCCCGCCACGGACATCATGCCACCGCTCGATCGCCGCCTGAAGCGTCGCCACCGGGGCTTCGGCATAATGACCGCCATCGGGCGATACCACGATCAACCGGCCATCGGGTGATCCGTTCTTCAATGTCGCAAGCTTCATGGCTGTGTCCTTTCAGGCCAGCGTGGAGAGCGCCGACGCCACCAGCGAGTCGATGGCATCGTCGTCGGTAAAACCGAGCGCGTCGGCCCGCGGGGTCGATAGCGGCGGCTGGCGCCCGAAGACGGCCTCGATCGCCGCATCGGGAGCATAGTCGACAAGCCCCGGGCCACAGCCCGTCGCCCGGGCGATTGCCGAAACCAGATCGCCCATCGCGCTCCGCAGCGCCGGCAGGGTGACGCTGCCGGTCGCCTCGATGCCGAGCGCGTGGACGATATTGGCGGCACAGCGGGTTACCGACATCAGCCACAATGTCGCGCCCGGCGACACCGGCAACACGATCGGGGTGCGCGCATGCAGCGCGTGGAACAGGTTGCTGATGAATGCCGACTTCATCCCCGATGGCCCCAGCGGTCGCGCGACGATGCCGGGCAGGCGCAGCGACACGCCGGAAATCGCCCCGCGCCGCGTTTGCGTGGCGATCCATTGCTCCATCATCGCCTTGTGGGCGCCATAGACCATCGTCGGTGCGATCGGCGTGGCGTCATCGACCAGTGGCGGCAGTGGATCGCCGAACACGGCGATGCTGCTCGCGAAGACGAAGCGCGGGCACCGTCCAGCCTGCGCTGCCGCGTCGATCAGCGCCATCGCCGCATCGACATTGACCTGCTTGGCGCGCGCCGGATCCGCCTCGGCAGCGCCACCGGGCACCGTCGCCAGATGGACGACCGCCTCGCAGCGCTTGGAAAAGGCCGCCGCGAGCAGGGCCGGATCGCCCAGATCGCCTTCGAGCCCGGCATGACCGTTCAGCCGGTGGTCGATCGCGAGAACATCATGATCGGGCCCGAGCGCGCGCAGCAAGGCCTGCCCGACGAAGCCGCCCGCCCCCGTGACGACGATCCGCTTCGTCATTCGTCGAAAATGGCGACCGCGCGCGTCCAGCCGGCTGACGCGCCCTTGATCTTGTGGGGAAAGCAGCTGATCGTGAAACCGTGGCCGGGCAGCACTTCCAGATTGTGCAGCTTCTCCAGATGGCAATAGCCGATGTCCCGGCCGGCCTTGTGCCCTTCCCAGATCAGCGAGGTATCGCCGGTTTCCCTGACCCGGGCGGCGGTGTAGCTGAACGGCGCGTCCCAGCTCCACGCATCGGTGCCGGTGACGCGGACGCCGCGCGAGGTCAGGTACATCGTCGCCTCATAGCCCATGCCGCAGCCGATATTGACGAAGTTGGGATCGCCGACGGCCTTGCCGGCGGCAGTATTAACCACGACGATGTCGAGCGGCTGAAGATCATGGCCGATCCGCGCGAGCTCGGCCTCGACATCGGCGGCAGTCGCGACATAGCCGTCCGCGAAATGCCGAAAATCGAGCTTCACCCCCGGGCGAAAACACCAGTCGAGCGGCACTTCGTCGATCGTGAGCGCCGGCGCGCCGCCGTCCTGTGTCGGATGGAAATGCCAGGGCGCATCGAGATGCGTGCCGTTGTGCGTGGTCAGCGTGATCGTTTCGGCGGCGGCAAACCCCTCGCCGCCCGCGATCTGCTCGGCGGTCACGCCGGGAAAGAAATTGCCCATCTCGGCCATGGTCTCATGATGCTGCTGATAGGTGATCTTGGGCCGCATGAACGGCGGGTCGGTGATCACGTCGTTTTCGAGCGTGATCGATAAATCGACGAAGCGACGGGCCATGTGGCGTCTCCTGGAATGCATCGGCCCCGTTGAAGGTCAACGGGGTCTCGGGGCGAGCGAAACGGTCGGGATGGTTCGAAGGGACCGGCTGGGCCCGGCGGTGTTGCCGATTTTCATGCGGTATGCCCTCCCAAGGTGTCGGCGAACCAGTCGGCGATATAGTCGCGGCCAAAGCTCATATTGTCGGCACCGACATGCTCGACGCCGCCCTCGCGCGCGGTGAAGATCTTGAGTTCGCGGCGCGGCGAATTGACGAGCTGATCGAAGCTTTGATGCGCATAATCGACGCTGATCTGCCGGTCCTTCGCGCCGTGGGTGACGAGGAACGGCACCTTGATCCGGTCCATCACGCCGTCGAGCGTCATGCCCTTGGTCTTGGCATGGAAATCATCCATGTCGCTGGCGCCGAACACCCACATCACATGCGCCCAATAATGCGGCACGGGATTCTCGCCCTCGCGCTTCAGCCGCTTCTGCTGGACCTCCGCCCAATTA
The DNA here is from genome assembly GCA_002281485.1 of Sphingomonas sp. 28-66-16. GTDB lineage: Bacteria > Pseudomonadota > Alphaproteobacteria > Sphingomonadales > Sphingomonadaceae > Sphingomonas. The sequence continues at coordinate 22,320 of NCGF01000002.1, read as the reverse complement.
TGGTTGGCGCCCCACACCGCCCCGCTGGCGAAGCGCGGCTCGAACGCGACCGCGCGTGGCGCATAATGGCCGCCGAGCGAGATACCCGTCATGCCGATCCGGCGCGCATCGACATCGGGTTGGGTTTCCAGCCAATCGACCGCCTTCGACGCCCAGCGCTCGCTTTGCGGCGTCGCCGGGATGTTCTGCAGCCGCAGCGTCTCGCCGGTGCCGGGCTGGTCGACGCACAGGGTCGAAATGCCGCGCCGCGCCAGTTCGCGCGGCAAGCCCGACCAGAACAACAGCTCCTTGCAGCTGTCGAGCCCGTTGCAATAGACCACCACGGGTTTCGGGCCGTCGCCCGGCGCGCGCGTGAACAGCGCGGGCATCGTGCCGCCCTCGATCGGTATCTCGACCCGCTCGATGACCTCCCCCGACAGCGCCATGCCCTTGCTGAACGCGCCGAGCGCCTTGGCGAAGGTGGCCGCGCGGCCGGGATGGCCATGGCCCTGCATGCGCTCCGCTGTCAGCAGATAGAGCGCGGCGCGCTGCAACTTGGTCCCGGCCGAAAAGCCGCGCCCGCGTGACTCGTCCTCATCGGCGAGCCCGATCAGCTTGTCGGCCATCTTGACCCATTCGGTCATGAATTCGGCGGTGCCGGCATCGGTGCCGTTGTTCGCCGCATCCTTGATCGGCTGGCACATGTCGACGATCTCGCCGATCCGCCCGCCGCTTTCGAGCGCGATCGCGAGGCTGAGATTCCAGATATAATTCGGGAAATATTCGAACAATGCCATCGATTAAGCCTCCACTGCCTGGAACAACCCGGCGTCGGGCGCGGCGTGCGGCATGGTTTGCGGACCGCCGATGCCGATGCCCCACTGGTCCATGACCAAGGGCGCGGGCACATGTACGATCGGCTGCCAGGTGGCGTCGTCGACCTCTTCGAGTTCGGAGGTATATTCGACCGCAAAGCCATTGGGGGTGACGAAATAGCTGAAGGTGTTGTTGCCGGCGGTATGGCGTCCCGGGCCCCAGGTGATCTCGACATCCTTCTGTTTCAGATTGTGGATGCCGCGCATCATGTCGTCGACGCCGAGCATGTCATAGGCGACATGGTTGAGGCAGGGCGGACCCGGCAGGAAGGCGATGCGATGATGAGCCGAATTGCAGCGCAGGAACGACATGAAGTCGCCCAGCCAGTCGCTCAGCCGAAAGCCGAGCACGTCGATGAAGAACTGCGTCGCCGCCTTGTGGTCGGGAGAATGGAAGACGATGTGGCTGATCTTCTGCGGCACCGCGTCCCACCGCTTCATCTCGCGCATATCGCCGCGCGCGACGTCGCTCGAAATCTCGAAGGTCAGCCCGTCGGGGGTGAAGAAGCGGAAGCCATAGCCGCCGCCCACCCCGTCGAGATCGCGCGGCGCGAACACGATCCGGCAGCCTGCGGCGATCACCTTGTCGTGCAACGCATCGACATCGGCGCGGGTGTCGGCGGCAAAGCCGACCACATCGATCCGCTTGGTGTCCGACTGGCGCAGGCGGACGACGTACAGCTCGTCATGCCCCTCGGTCGCGAAATAGACCATGCCGTCGCGCTCGGCGACCTCGCGCAGGCCCCATTTGGCCCCATAGAAATCGCGTTCGGCGGCAAGGTCGGGGACGCCATAGCCGACATAGCGAATTTCGGTCACACGGCTCATACTCGATTCCTTTATTGAAGCGTTCGGGCCGGTGATTTGTGAAAGGCGCCGCCCTTCATGATCGCCAGCAGATTGGTCTTGTGCTGCAAGAGGGTGACGTCTGCGGTCGGATCGCCGTCGACGAGCAGGATGTCGGCAAGCTTGCCCGCGCGGATGTCGCCGACCGGCATGTCCATCAGCGCGCCGCCCTGCCCGGTCGCCGCCGCCAGCGCCTCGGCCGGCGAGAAGCCGAACATCGTCACGAAAATATCGAGGTCGCGGGCGTTCCTGCCGACCGGGTTATAGGGAAAGCCATAATCGCCGCCGGGCAGGACACGGATGCCGCGCTTGCGCATCGCCGGGATCACCTGCTGCATCAGCGCAAGCCCCGATGTCGCCCCCATCCGCTCGGCCTCGGCCGCGCCGATCCCGAATGCCGCCGCCTCGTGGCAGCGCGCGTACAGCAGGCCCGGCGCGGGCGCGACGAACACCGACTCGCGCCGTTCCTCGAGCAGGTCGAGCGCCTCCTCATCGGCATAGGTGCAATGGAAGATCGCCCGGAAGCCCGCCCGCACCGCACGCTTGATCGCTTCCGACGCCTGGGCGTGGCAGGCGAGCCAGATATCCGCGTCGCGCGCTGCCTCGCCGATCGCCTGGGCTTCTTCCTCCGAATACATCAGCACCTGCGATCCGCCGGGCGCAAAGCCCTCGTCGCTCGACATCAGGAACTTGATGGTGTCGCAGCCATTGGCCTTCATCTGCGCGACATAGCTGCGCAGGCCGTCGATGCTGCGGTCATGGGTCGGGTCATGCCCGGCCGGCACGCCCATCACGCCTTCAGCGCCCTTTTCGAGCGCCGAGGCGCGCAGCCGCGGTCCCGGCAGATACCCGGCATCGATCATGTCGCGCAGCGCGGGTTCGAAGCGTTCGCCGAGCGATCCCGCCGAATAGGCGCTGGTGAAGCCATGATCGAGTGTGATCCGGGCGTTCTGCGCGGTGACCAGCAGATGTTCCTCGGGCGGCAGCGTCATCGCGTTGACGACGCGCTCGACCGAACTTGGCCAGGTCAGATGGGCATGCGCTTCAACCATGCCGGGCATCAGCGTCGCGCCGGCGCCGTCGATCAGCGTCGCGCCGCTGCGGTCAAGGCGCTCGTCGCCGGTCGCCACCGCCGCGATACGGTCGCCCGCCACCAGCACCTCGCCGGGAAAGCGGGGGCTGCCGCTGCCGTCGAAGATCTGGACGTTGGTGAAAAGCGTGCGGCCCGTCACCCGGCATCTCCCGTCAGCCCAGTCGCGGCGATCCCCGCCAGTGCGCAGATCTCGTCATTGTCCGAGGTGTCGCCGCTGACCCCGACCGCCCCGAGCAGGCCGCCGGCCGAATCGCGGATCAGCACGCCGCCCGGCACCGGCACGATGCCTTTCGGAAATATCGGTGCCAGCGCGACGAAGAATTGCGGCACGGTCTGTGCGCGCTTGGCGAGTTCACGCCCGCCAAACCCCATGCCAAGGCAACCGGCGGCCTTCGCGATCGCAATGTCGGGACGCGCGATCGACGCCCGCTCGTCGCGCAGCAACGCAAGCGCGTGCCCCCCGCCATCGAGCACCACCGCGCAGAGCGGCGCGAACCCGCGCGCCTTGCCCTCGGCGAGGGTTGCCGTGACGATCGTCACGGCCTGAACGAGCGTGAGGGCGGTCACTCGCACGGCTCAGATCGGCTGGGCCACGACGGCGAACATTTCGTGCGTCGCGCGCGCCTGATCGACTCGCGGCCCCTGCCCGGTCTGGCCGAAGCTGATCGCTTTCGACGAGTCGACGATATATTTGCAGCGATCGAAGCGTCGCGCCCGAAACGCCGCGAAGGCGGCCTCGGGCGTCTCCTGCCGGACCAGCTCGTCGCACAGCACCAGGCTGTCCTCGATCGCCATCCCGGCCCCCTGGCCAAGATGCGGGGTCGAGGCGTGCACTGCATCGCCGATCAGGACGATCCGCCCCTTGTGCCAGTCGCCTTCGACAAGGATGCATTCGAGCGGCTTGTAGACTACCGCGTCGTCGTCGGTGATCTCGTCGATCAGCGCGGCGATCCGTGGCGGCTGGCCGACCAATTTGTCGCGCAGGACCGCCGCCAGCCCTTCGCGCGGGTAGCGCGGGTTGTCCGGCTCCGGCGTCGTGACGTACATATACATCAGCTCGTTCGATAGCGGCACGAGCCCGACGCCGAGCGCACCGTCGTAGGCACACAAGGCAACGACATCGTCGGGCCGCGCGAAATTGTAGCGCCACACGCCCTGACCGACGAATTCAGGGGCCGGGGCATCGGCCAGGATCAGGCCACGGACTTGCGAATATAGGCCATCGGCACCGATGACGATGTCGTAGCGACCGGCGCTGTCGTCCGAAAAGGTCACGTCGACGCCGTCGCCGTCATCGTCGAGCCGCGTCGCGGTGACCCCCAGCCGCACCGACGCGCCGGCAGCGATCGCCCGGTCCCCCAACACCGTGTGCAGCGCGCGGCGGCTGATCCCGACATTCGCGGGATAGCCTTCGGTCAGCCGCGGCGACGGCACCGTCGCGACGCGGCTACCCGTCGGCGTGTATATTTCGACCGTGTCGAACCCGAAACCGGCGTGCAGATAGTCGTCGAGGATGCCGAGTTCGGTCATCGCGCGAATGACATTCGACTGCTGGATGATGCCGACGCCATAGACCGCCCAGTCGGGGTCCTTCTCGACGATATCGACCGAAAATCCTGCCCGACCCAGCGCGATCGCCGATGTCAGGCCGCCGATGCCGCCGCCGATGATGAGGATCTTGAGATTTTTCACGCATCCGCCCCAGGCCACTCGCCCGACTTGTTCCGGGTCGATGGTCAGCAGGATAGGCGTCAAACTTCTATCTGTAAAAATTACTGTTTTTATGCTTACCGATCAATTTCATGGATGCTTGCCGCTGCCTTGATCTCGCCGATCAGCCATTGCAGGCCGGCATCGTCGGCGCGGGCGCTGTGATACTGGATCATCTCGCGCATGATCGGAAATTCGAAGGGCATGTCGACATAGCGGAGCGGCATCCGCGCCGCACAGGTGCGGGCAAGCCGTTCGTGCATCACCGCGAGCCGATCGGTGTTGATCAGCATCTCTGGTGCGAGCGAAAAGGCCGAAACCTGGACCTCCACCCGGCGCTCCTTGCCGCGTTCGCGCAGGAATTTCTCGGCGAACGAAGTCGGGCGGACCCGGCCGATCTCGACCACGACATGCCCCGCCGCCATGAAGGCTTCCTCGGTCATCGGTCGGCTGAACACCGGATTACCGCTCCATCCCGCGACGACATGCCGCTCCTCGAACAGCAATTCGCTCGGGTGATCGGGCGAGACATGCTCGGCTGGCGTGATGACGAGATCGAGATTGCCCTGATCGAACTCGGCATGCATCGTATCGGACGGCTGGATGAGTTCGATCGCGACGCGCGGCGCGGACCGCTGCAGCCGGGGCACGAGCACGCCGAACAACACCGTCGAAAGATAGTCAGACGTGCCGATCCGAAAGCGCCGATGCGACGTGGCCGGATCGAACCGCGTCGACACCGAGACCATCTCCTCCACCCCCGTCAGCAGCGCGCTGACCATCGCGCGCAGCCGCAGCGCATGCGGGGTCGGGATCATCTTCTTGCCGTGGGCTGCCAGGATCGGATCGTTGAAATAGTCGCGCAGGCGGCGCAACGCCGCGCTCATCGCCGGCTGGCTGAGATGCAGCCGCTCCGCCGCACGCGATACGCTGCGTTCGTCGATCAGCACGTCGAGCGCGATCAGCAGATTGAGGTCGAGTCCCTTGAACCGCATGGTCCATCTATCGACAGCATGATTGCTATTCAATCAAAACAAATGATTTTTCTTATGATCAAAGCGACGACAAGATGCCCCTGATAAGGCGCCGCCGCAGGACAATGCGGGGCCGCATTTGGGGAGGATATCATGAGGCTTGCGCGAATCCTGCATACATCCGGCGCGATCGGCGCGCTGGCGCTGGCCATGCCGGCGCTCGCCCAGACGGCAGCGCCTGCCAACGGCGCCGCGACCGCCGCACCGTCGGACGATTCGACCGATCCCCAATCGGCTTCGGGGCTCGAGGATATCATCGTCACCGCCCAGCGCCGCGACGAAAACCTGCAAAAGGCAGCGATCGCCGTCAGCGCGGTCGCCGGCAGCACGCTGACCAACGCCAGCGTGACCCAGGCGACCGACCTGACCCGCCTGATCCCCTCGATCCAGGTCGCCCCGGCGTCGGCGCTCACCCAGATCTATCTGCGCGGCGTCGGCACGTTCGGCTCCAACGCCTTTGCCGAGCAAGGCGTCGCGTTCAACCTCGACGGCGTCTATCTGTCGCGACCCGCCGCCCCGGCCGGGCTGTTCTACGATCTGGAACGGATCGAAGTACTGAAAGGACCGCAGGGAACGCTTTATGGCCGCAACGCCACCGGCGGCGCGATCAACGTGATCACCGCCAAGCCAAAGATCGGCGAGTCGAGCGGTTACCTGAATGCCGAATATGGCAACTACAACACGATCAAGGGCTCAGGCGCCGTCAATCTGGCGCTCGGCGACGATGCCGCTTTCCGTGTCTCGGGCCAATATGCCAAGCATGACGGCTATTTCAGCGACGGCTATGACGACGAAGACACCCAGGCCGTCCGCGGCCAGCTGAAATTCGATCCGGGTGCCGGGTTCAACGCGCTGCTCTCGGTCGATTACGCGCATGTCGGCGGCAAGGGATCGGGCGGCACGATCCTGCCGCTGCTCGCCGGCAACACCCGGCTGGGGCCGAGCGACCCGCGCGTGATCGCCGAATATCTGTCCCGGCCGCCGACCGCGCCGGTCCCGCAGATCGTCGCGCGCGGCGACGGGTATCAGGACAATTCGTTCTTCGGCGCGGCGATCACGCTCAACGCCGATCTGGGCTTCGCCAAGCTCACCGTCATCCCGGCGTATCGCACGACCGATCTCGATTATGTCGGCTACGCCTCGAGCTTTCTGATCGACGTCACCGAAAAATCCAACCAGATGTCGCTCGAGACGCGGCTCTCGAGCCAGAGCGGGCCGATCAACTGGGTGGTCGGGGGCTATTATTTCGGCGAGGATGTGAGCGCCAACCAGTTCTTCAACCAGGCGAGCAACGGCACCACGATCGTTTCCAAGCTGACCACGGAAAGCTACGCGCTGTTCGGTCAGGCGACCTATTCGCTGACCAATGCCTTCCGGGTGACCGGGGGCATTCGCTACACGAGCGACAACAAGACGCAGAATACCGAGGCGCACACGCGGCCCTTCGTCGGCTTCGTGCCCGGCGTGTTCCCGCTCGTGCCGATCATTCTCGATCTGCCCTCCTTCCCGACCACCGACGTGACGTTCAGCAAGGTGACCTGGAAGGCCGGGGTCGAATATGATCTCGGCCCGAGATCGCTGCTTTATGCGTCGGTGTCGACCGGCTTCAAATCGGGGGTGCTGTTCTCGGCTACCGGCCTGAATTATTCCAAGCCGGAAACGCTGATGGCCTATACGATCGGATCGAAGAACCGGTTTTTCGACAACAAGCTGCAGCTGAACATCGAGGCATTTTACTGGGACTATAAGGACCAGCAGATCTCGCATCTTGGCCCCGTGCAGGTTGCAGCCACACCCGGCGGACCGATCTTCGGGCCGGTATTCACGACCGAAAATGCCGGTGCGGCGACGATCTACGGCGTCGAAGCCGAACTGCTGTTCCAGCCGACCCGGAACGATCTGTTCTCGGCCAACATCCAGTATCTCCACACCAACTACGACACGTTGAAATATCAATTCTATTCGACCGACGGCAGCGCCCCGGTCGTGGGCTGCCCCGCCACCCCGACGACCCAGATCGGCGCGACACCCGCCGCGCGGATCTATAATGTCGATTGCTCGGGCCGGCCCGTCGTCAACGCCCCGAAGCTTACGCTCAACGCCGGTTATCAGCACACATTCGACATGGGCAGCGCGGGCCGCTTCCTTGCCGGTGCCGATACGCGAATCGAATCGTCGCGCTACCTGTCGATCGACTTTCTGGCACTGGGCCGCCAGGGCGCCTACACCGCCACCAACGCGCACCTGACCTACGAGACAGCGAACGGCAAGTATTCGATCACCGGCTTCGTCAACAATATCGAAGACAGCCTGATCTATTCGAACTCGTTCCAGAGCCCGGTCAAATCGGGCACGATCTACAATCAGATCCGTCCGCCGCGCACCTTCGGCGTGCGCGCCGGCGTGAAGTTCTGATGCGGCATTGGCTTGGCTGGCTGCTGGCGGTGGTGCTGCCGTCGTCGGCGGTCGCCCAACCCGGTGTCGTCGAGGCATCGAAAGCCCGCGCCACCTTCGTGACGCTCGGCACCGGCGGCGGGCCGGTCATCCGGTTGAAACGGTCGGAGCCCGCCAACGCCGTGGTCGTCAACGGTGCGGTCTATCTGTTCGACGCGGGAGACGGCGTCCAGCGGCAGATGCTCGCCGCCGATCTGGCGCTGCCAACGGTTCGCGCCGTCTTCGTCTCGCACCATCATATCGATCACAACGCCGCACTCGGGCCGCTGCTGGTATCGCGCTGGCTGTTCAACGGCTATGTGCCGCTACCGGTCATCGGTCCGCCCGGCACGGTGGCGATGGTCGCGGGAATCGCCACGGCGTTCCGTGCGACCGAACTCGCGCCGATCGCGATCGGCGGCCCGCCCAAGCCGGCGCTCGCCGACACCATTGCCGCGACCGACATGGCGAAGACGATGGACACGCCGACATTGGTCTATAGCGACGAGAATATCCGCGTTTTCGCGATCACCAACGATCATTATCATTTCGCGTCGGGCAGTCCCGAGGCCGCCGCCGCGCGCTCCTATTCGTTCCGGATCGAAACCGCCGGGCGCAGCTTCGTCTATACCGGCGACACCGGGCCCTCGCCGCACCTCGAAGCGCTCGCCAAGGGTGCCGACGTCCTGATCAGCGAAGTGATCGATCTGGCGGCGATGTCGGCGATTCTCGAGCGAGCGACCGATATCCCGCCGGGCGCGCTGGCGCCGATGATCGCGCATATGGCGCAGGACCATCTGACCCCCGCCAATGTCGGGGCGATCGCCGCGCGCGCGGGCGTCAAGCAGGTCGTGCTGACTCATCTGGTGCCGGGGCTCGACAGCGAGACCGACATGTCGGGCTATCTCGAAGGCCTCACCGCGACCTATCACGGGCCGGTCGCCATTGCGCATGATCTCGACCGGTTCTGAGCCCGTGACCGCCGCGCACCGCCGCTATATCGCCGTCGAGACCGCGATCAGCGTGGCGATCAATGTCGTCATCAGTATCGGCTTCGTGTTTCTCGTCTTTGGCGGCACCGCGCACATCGCTGCCGCCAGCCTGATCGCCGACGCGGCCCCGCAGAGCTTTATGATCGCGCTGATGAGCACGATCGTGCCGACTCTGCTCACCCGCAGGCGGCGTGCGGCCGGGGTGATCGCCGCCCGCCCCGCGGTCGCAGACCGTCGCGACCGCGCCCTGCGCCTCCGCGCGCCACTCGTCGCCGCTGCGGTTGCCGGCATCGGGGTCGCGCTGAATGCCGCCTTGTTTCTGACGCTGTGGCACGACGGGCTTGGCTTTGCCGCCGCGCTCGCGTTCAAGGCGATCTATGGCGGCGCGTTGGGGCTGGCGGTGACTCCGCCGATGCTGCGGATCGCCCTGTCGGAGAGGCTTTGAGACGGAGAGGCGATAATGACCGAAATCATCCTGTTCATTGCCCCGGGCAGTTGCTCGCGGGTGCCGACCATTGCGCTCGAGGAAATCGGCGTGCCGTTCGAAACCCGAGTCGTCCGTTTCATGGCGGGCGAGCACCGGGGCGCTGCCTATCGACAGTATAACCCAAAGGGCAAGGTGCCCGCGCTGGTGATCGATGGCGAGGCGCTGACCGAGAATGTCGCGATCGCCGGCTATCTCAACGAACGCTTCCCCGACGCCGGGTTGCTGCCGGCTGTATCGGGCCCGCTCGACCGTGCGCGCCAGACCGCCGATCTGTGCTTTTGCGCAGCCACGCTCCATCCGATCGTGACCCGCATTCGCCTGCCGGCGATGTTCGCGACGCCCGAGGCGACCCCGGCAGTGTATGAGCGCGCGTCGCTCGCCATGCGCGACTATTTCGACATGATCGAAACCCGGCTGGCGGACGGCGCCTGGTGGTATGGCGACGCGTGGAGCGTGATGGATGCCTATCTCTACTGGGTGTTCTGGCGGGTCGAGGGGGCTGATTTCGACGTTTCCCGCTACCCGCATTTCACCCGCCACGCGCGTGCGATGGAAAGCCGCCCCGCCGTCCAGCGCGCGCTCGAACGCGAAGCGGTCGCGACGGCGCAACTGAAGGAAGAAGGGCTGGTCTTCGTCCCGCCGTCAGTCAAGGCGCCAGCCTGACCGGCGAGCGGAGACTTTCGCCCGCGCCACAATGGCGGGCATCGAAGATCGGCGCAGTAGCCGCAGACGGATCACGCAAAACGCTGTAGTGCCCAAGCGACGTGGCGCACTGGCGCCCGCGCGGAGACCCGGCGATGACGCGACCGACTGGCAAGACGTGGCTGCTCACCCTGATCGTCGTTGCGACCTCCGGCTGTGTGAGCTTGCCGCTGCGCGACTATTCGGAGCGCGAGCAGGCGATCGCCGAGATTGCCGATATCCCCGATGCGCGCTTCTGGGCCGATGATCCGGCCGCCTTCATCAAGGCGCGGCCCGCGCCCACCCCGGGCAAATCGCAGGCGATGCTCGCGATCTCGGGGGGATCGGACGACGGGGCCTATGGGGCGGGCTTCCTCAACGGCTGGAGCCAATCGGGCAAGCGCCCCGAATTCACGGTCGTCACCGGCGTCAGCACCGGCGCGCTGCTCGCCCCCTTCGCGCTGCTCGGCGAGCGCTATGACGACCGGATCAAGGCCGCCTATACGACGATCAGCCAACGCGACATCTATCATCGGCGCCCGGCACCGCTCGCGCTGCTCTCGACCAGCGTCGCCACCACGGAGCCGCTCTGGGAATTGCTCAATCATTACGTCACCGATGCCGTCATCGACGAGGTCGCCGCCGCGCACCGCGCGGGGCGTCGGTTGTTCGTCGGCACCGCCAATCTCGACGCCCAGCGCGGGGTGGTGTGGAACATGGGCGCGATCGCGACCAGCGGCGCGGCCGACCGCTACCGGTTGTTCCGGCGCGTGCTGCTGGCCTCGTCGGCGGTCCCCGCGCTGTTTCCGCCGGTGATCATCGACGCGCGGGCGGGCGGCAAGCCGATCCGCGAGGCGCATGTCGATGGCGCGACTGCGGGATCCTTGCTCGTCGTGCCGCCCGGGGTCGTCACCACCAGCGGCATCGCCAGCACCGGCGCCGAGCTTTACCTGCTCGTCAATGGCGCCCTCGGCGGCGATTTCAAGATCGTCAAGGGCGGAATCCTGAGCATCGCCGGCCGCGCGTTCACGCTCGCCACGACGTCGGCGGTCCGCGAGCAGACCGCCACGGCCTATCTCTGGGCGAAACGCTATGGCGCGCATTATCATCTGACCTATATCGATTCGACCTTCGAGCACGGACCACCACACAAGCCCTTTGATACCGCTTATATGAACCGGCTTTACGAATTCGGGCTGCGCGCCGGGCGCGCCAGCCGCTGGGCGCTTGCACCGCCCTCGGGCGACCCCGCCGCCCCTGCGAACGGCGACCCGGCCGATCAAGCGACGCCGAATGCGGGGCTGCCCGAGCGACCATCCCTTGCCATGCCCGGACGCGCGCTTGTTGGACGCTAAGGCGGCCGGTCCTCGCCAACGTGCCCGACCGCTTGCCCGCGCAGCGGCGGCGCTGTTGCTGGCGATCGGCGGACGGGTCGAGACTGCCTGGGGGCAGACTCTGCCCGCGCCTCGCCCCGCCCTCAATACCGACATCGTCGTGCTCGGCACCCCGCTGGCGGATTCGCCTGGCACGCCGGCCTATGGATCAGTCACGATCGGGCCGGAACGGCTTGGCGGCGATGCCTCGGGCCGGCTCGAGGATGTGCTGAGCGACGTCGCCGGTTTTCAGCAATTCCGCCGCGCCGACAGTCGATCGGCCAATCCCTCGGCCCAGGGCGTCACGTTGCGTGCGCTCGGCGGCAACGCAACCAGCCGGGCGCTCGTCCTGCTCGATGGTGTCCCGATCGCCGATCCGTTCTTCGGCTATATCCCCTTCAACGCGATTCTTCCCGATGGCCTGGCAAGCGCGCGCGTCACGCGCGGCGGCGGTGCCGGGGCGTTCGGGGCGGGCGCGGTCGCGGGGACGATCGAGCTGACCAGTGCGACCCGCGCCGATCTGCCGCTGGTCGCCGGCGCGGCGAGTGTCGGCAGCTTCGACTCGCAATCGGCGACATTCGGCTTCAACCCCGATCTTGGCGAAGGCTTCGTCGCCGCGACCGGTCGCTGGGAACGCAGCGGCGGTTTCTTCACCACCCCGATCGACCAGCGCGTTCCCGCCTCTGCCCGGGCGCGATTTGAAGACTGGTCGGCGGGGCTGCGCGCGGTCGTCCCCCTTGGCCCCCGTACCGAGCTCCAGGCGCGCGGGCTGGTCTTCGCCGATGATCGCACGCTGCGGTTCGAGGGCGCCGACAGCCGCTCGCAAGGGCAGGATGCCAGCATTCGGCTGATCCACCGCGGCGCGTGGCAGATCGATGCGATCGCCTATCTCCAGGCGCGCAACTTTGCCAACAAGGTGATCAGCAGCAGCAATTTCCGCCTCGCGCTCGATCAGCGCGACACGCCGTCGACCGGGATCGGCGGCAAGATCGAGCTGCGCCCGACGATCGGCGCCGGCCATCTGCTACGGTTCGGGGCCGACGCCCGCGCGGCCGACGGCGCGCTCGCCGAGGATGGTTATAGCACGGTCACCGGCGCCGTGACCGCGCAGCGTACCGCCGGTGGGAGCACCCGAACCATCGGCCTGTTCATCGAGGATGACTGGACGCTGGGACGGCTGGTGCTGACCGCCGGGGTGCGCGCCGATCTCTGGCGGATTGGCGGGGGATTCTTTCGCGAGCTTTCGGGCGCGGGCGCGATCAACGCCGAACGGCGCTTTGCCGATCGGTCGGGGATCGAGCCGACCGGCCGGCTGGGGCTGGTGTGGCGTCCGACGGCGGGCGTCGCGCTGCGTGCGGCCGGCTATACCGGCTTCCGGCTGCCGACGCTCAACGAACTCTATCGCCCGTTCACGGTCTTCCCGGTCGTTACCCAGGCGAATGACGCGCTCGATCTGGAGCGGCTGCGCGGTATCGAGGGCGGGGTCGATATCGAACCCGTCCGGGGCGTCTCGATCGCGCTGACGGGCTTCTACAACCGGCTCGAGGGCGCGATCGCCAATGTCTCGATCGGCCCCAATCTGCGCCAGCGCCGCAACCTCGACGCGATCGAGGCGCGTGGCATCGAGCTCTCGACGACGGCCCGGCGGGGTCCGTTCGTGCTCAATGCGTCTTATGCGTTCAGCGACAGCCGGGTGCGCGCGCGCGGGCCGCTCGACGGGCTGGTGCCCGCGCAGAGTCCGCGCGACAGCCTGAGCGCGACGCTTGCGTGGGCGCCGCGCGGCGGCCCGTCGCTGTCGGCAACGCTGCGGCATGTCGGCCGCCAGTTCGAGGATGATCTCCAGACCGAGTCGCTGCCCCCCGCGACGACGCTCGACGCGGTCGCCCGGCTGCCGATCGGGCATGGCTTCGCGCTCGTCGCGCGCGGCGAAAATCTGGGCGACGCAACGGTCGTCACGCGCAATTCGGGCGGCTCGATCGATCTCGGCACGCCGCGTACTTTGTGGATCGGGCTTCGTCTCGGGGGCTAGCGGCGACCCCGCTGGGCGGGCGGTTCGGGAAGCGACCGGAAGGTCAGATAGCCGCGTCCGTCGCGGTCGAGCAGGTCGAAGCGCCGCCGGGCCGCCGCGCGCATCTCCGCCAACGAGACGCTGCCGTCGAGATTGATATCCATCGACGACACCGGTTCGGGATTGCTGATCATGCCGAACCGTCCCGCGCCTTCGATCGGCAATGGCGCCGGCCGGCCCGACGGCGCGTCGCCGTCCTGGAGCCCACTGCCGTTCCCCCCGGCACCCTCGCCGCTGAGACCCGCCGGGGCCGCCGCCGGTGCGCCGCCATGGCCGCCGCCGAAGCCGCCCGCGAAGCTGCCCTCGCCGCCCCCGGCGTTGCCGCCCGGACGGCCACCACCACCACGATTGCGCCGCCCGCCGCTCCGGCCACCGCTCGGCCTTTCCCCGCCAAAGCCCTCGACGCCGCCCGTTCGCACTTCGGGAACGATGCGGGTTTCGTAGACCTGAATTTCGGCCGGATCGATCACCTGATCGTGATTGGTATCGAGCACCGCGAAAAATCGGGCGAAATCATTTTCGAACTCGGTGCGATCGAGCTTGCCGTCATGATCGGTATCGGCCTGGGTGAACCAGGTGATGCTGGGATAGGGCGTGCCCGGCAGCGCGCGAAACGGCTCGCCCGAAGGCGCGACGAACAGCTGGCCGCGCGTCTGAAAACCCGCCTGGCGCTCGGCGGGCGCCGGTTCGGGCAGCCCGGGAAAATAATGAAGCGGCTTTTCGGGGGGCGGCTGATCCTGGGCCGCCGCCGGGGCCGCGAGCGCGAACGAGGCCAGCAGGATCAACGAACGCATCTGCATTCTCCATCTAACGGGCGCATCCGAATCATTCGGGTCTGACGCCCTGCCCGCGTCTCCTAGACCCGCGCCAAGCGCGCTGCCAAGCCGTTGCAGTGCCAGCCCGAATCCCGCCGCCGATTGCGGCGGTCGGTGCCGCGCCCCACATAGGGGCAGGCGCTGTCAAGCGCTGCCTTGTCCCTGATTGCAGTGGCGCCCCACCGCGCATAGCGCGATGGACCGTCCGGCCTGTTGCCGGCCTGCCGATGACGCCGAACGGAGAGTTGCTTGACCGACGACATTTATGACAGCAAGAGCCGGGGCGTCCCGAGCGGGCGACTGTCGCGGCTCGGCGTGTTCGGCAAGCTCGCCGGCGGAGTCGCGGGCGGCGTGGTCGCCGAAGGCGCGCGCCGGCTGGCGAATGGCGAACGGCCGCAGCTGGGCGATCTGCTGCTTACCCCCGCCAACATCACCCGGGTGACCGATCAACTCTCGCATCTGCGCGGCGCGGCGATGAAGCTCGGCCAGATGATCTCGATGGATGCGGGCGACATGCTCCCGCCCGAACTCGCCGCGATTCTGGGGCGCTTGCGCGACCGCGCCTATCACATGCCCCCGCCGCAATTGCAGCAGGTGCTCGCCGCCCATTGGGGCAAGGACTGGCGGCGCCGTTTCGCGCGCTTCGGCGCGACGCCGATCGCCGCTGCCTCGATCGGCCAGGTCCACAAGGCGGTGACGCATGACGGGCGCACGCTCGCGATCAAGGTGCAATATCCCGGCGTGCGCACGAGCATCGATTCGGATGTCGACAATGTCGCGACGCTGCTGCGGATGACCGGCATGATGCCGAAGGAAATCGACATCGCGCCGTTGCTCGCCGAGGCCAAGCGGCAGCTCCACGAAGAGGCGGATTATGTCCGCGAGGGGCAGCAGATGCAGCGCTATGCGGCGCTGCTCGCCGACGATCCGGGCTTTGTGGTGCCGACGCTCGACGCCGAATTCACCAGCGGCGAAGTGCTGGCGATGAGTTTTGTCGAAGGCACCGCGATCGAGAATCTGGTCGATGCGCCGCAGGACGAGCGCGATCGGCTGATGACCGCGCTGATCGCGCTGGTGTTGCGCGAGTTGTTCGAGTTCGGGGTGATGCAGACCGACCCCAATTTCGCCAATTTCCGCTATCAACGCGACACCGGCAAGCTGGTGCTGCTCGATTTCGGCGCGACCCGCGACATCACGCCGGCGACGGCCGAGGGCTATCGCGGGCTGCTCTCGGCCGGGCTCGACGGCGACCGTGACGCCGTCGCCGCCGCTGCCGTCACCGCCGGATTTCTGGGCGACCAGACGCTGGCGCGCCATCCGGTGCTGATCGGCCAGATGGTCGACGTCATCATCACCGAGATGAACCGTCCCGGCCCCTTCGATTTCGGCGATCGCGCCTTTGTCGGCGCGCTGCGCGATCAGGGAATGGCGATCGGCCAGGATCGCGGCGCCTGGCACATGCCGCCGATCGAGATGCTGTTCGCGCAGCGCAAGATCAGCGGGACGGCGCTGCTAGCCGCGCGGCTCAAGGCGAAGGTCGATGTCCGGGCGATGGTCGAGGCGTATCGCGGCTAGCGGCATGGCGCGCTCGGCCGCGATGGCCATGAGCCATCGGATAAGTCGCTGCCGGTCTGCCCCGCCGCTGGCCGGCGAGCGTACTGGCATTGCCCCGGCGATGATGGTATAACGACCACCGATCGCGGTTGCTGGCCCTCTGGTCGGCACGGTTGATCGCCAAGGACATAGCGATGAACAATCCGGATGGTCAGGCCATGATGCCTGCTCGGTCCTCTGGCGTGCCCAGCCGCATGGCCGGCAACCGCTTGCTGCTCGTCGCTGCCGGTATCAGCCTGGCCTTGGCCGGCTGCAGCAAGGCGCCCGACGAAGCCGCGGCCCCGGTCGCCACTGCATCGCCGGCAGAACCCGCGATACAGGCCTCGACCGATCCCCTGATTATGCGCGCCCGCGCATTGTTCGCGCCGATCCCGCTCAACGCCCCCGACCTGCCGGGCAACCCGGCCACCGCCGAAAAACTCGCGCTCGGCCGCATGCTCTATTTCGATCCGCGGCTGTCCGCGACGCATTCGATCAGTTGCGCGTCGTGCCACAATATTGGGCTTGGCGGCGCCGACAATTCCCCGAAATCGGCCGGATTCCACGGGACGCGCGGCGGCCGCAATTCGCCGACCGTGTTCAACGCGGTGTTCAACTTCGCGCAATTCTGGGATGGCCGCGCCAAGGACCTCGAGGAACAGGCCGGCGGCCCGATGGTCAATCCGGTCGAAATGGCGTCCCCCAAGGCGCATGTCGCCGAGCAGCTCGCGGCGCTGCCCGCCTATCGCGACGATTTTGCCCGCGCCTTTCCGGGCGATGCGAGCCCGGTGTCGCTAGCCAATGCGCAAAAGGCGATTGCCGTGTTCGAGGCGACCCTGATCACGCCGAACGCCCCGTTCGATCGCTATCTGCGCGGCGATGCCACCGCACTCGACGCGACGCAGAAGGGGGGCCTGACCCTCTTCATCGACAAGGGCTGCAGCGCCTGCCACGCCGGCGTCAACATCGGCGGCTCGATGTACGCCAAGTTCGGTGCGGTCGCCGCGCCCGATGCCAAATATCGCCCGGCCGACGACAAGGGCCGCGGCGGCGTCACCGGACTGGCATCCGATGACTATGGCTTCAAGGTGCCGACGCTGCGCAACATCGCGCTAACCGCACCCTATTTCCATACCGGATCGGAGCAGGATCTCGCCAAGGTCGTCGATACGATGGCAAAGGCGCAGTTGGGCCAGACCATAAGCAAGGACGAAAATGCCAAGCTGGTGGCTTTTTTGAAGGCTCTGACGGGCGATCAGCCCCGTGTGATGATGCCGCAATTGCCCGCCAGCGACGCCAATTCGCCGCTGCCCGACAAATAAGGGCTGCCAGCGGATGGCGCCGCGATGTCGCCGGAACCCCAGTCGCCTCAGAGGCAACCGTGATCGGAGCGATTGGCCCTATTCCGTCACCCCGGGCTGGGTCGGGGGTGACCTATGGGTTGGGATGACCACAAGCTGCTCTAGTGTATTGCGAGAATAACACGGCGTGCCTATGAGGGCTCAAAGGAGTCGGGCATGAGTCGCATCGTCGGTCGTTCGCTGGTGCCGTTGTTTTGCGGGTTTGCGCTGGTCGCGGCAGCCCCCGCGCTCGCAGCCGGCCAGGACTACCGACCCTCTTTCCGTCCCGACACGCTCAAAGGCCCACCCGCCGGCAAGCCGAACCACGTGCTGGTGCTGGCGACACCGCATCTCTCCGGGCTGCCCGAAAGTTTCAAGCCGGCGATGCTCGCGCCACTGCTCAAGCGGCTGGCCGATTGGCACCCGACCGCCATCGCCACCGAGGATCTGTCGGGGCTGCAATGCGATAGCCTGCGCCGCTATCCCGCGCGCTATGCGACGACGGTCGCGGATTATTGCCCCGATCCCGCGGCCGCGGGGCAAGCCGTCGGGCTCGACGTGCCGGCCGCCAATGCCGAGGCCGAGCGGCTGCTCGCCGCGTGGCCAGCGGCGCCGACGCCCGCAGCGCGACGCCATCTGGCGGCCGTGTTCCTCGCCGCCGGCGAGCGCAGCTCGGCACTCGTACAATGGCTCCGCCTCGCGCCGGGCGAGCGGCATGCGGGAGACGGGCTCAACGACGCACTGGTCGCCGCGCTCGACAAGGCGAGGGATCGCCGCAACGAGACCAACCTGATCGCCGCCGCGCTCGCCGCCCAACTCGGGCTCGAACGGCTGTGGAGCGTCGACGATCATTCGGCCGACAGCCCGCCGCCGGCGGATGAAAAGGCCTATGATGCGGCGATCATGAAGGCCTGGGACAATCCCGCCTCGACGGCGCGGCGCGCGCAGGACGATCGGCTCAAGGCGGGTCTCGCGCAACCGGGCGGCGTGCTGGCGATGTATCGCGCGTATAACGATCCCGCCGCGGCGATGCCGGTCTACCAGTCCGATTTCGGCGCGGCTTTCGTCGAACCGTCGCCCCGGCAATTCGGGCGGAATTATCTGGGCTATTGGGAAACGCGCAATCTGCGCATGGTCGCCAATATCCGCGACATGCTCGGTCTTCACCCCGGTTCGCGCCTGCTCGCGATCGTAGGGGCGTCGCACAAGGGCTATTACGAGGCCTATCTCAACCAGATGCACGATGTGACACTGGTCGATGCGGCGGGGGTGCTGCGATAGCTGACGCGACCGGATGGCGGCGTGTTGACGAAAGCCACGGGGCCGTGCACTCATGAAAGCGACCGGTCCGCAGCCGCCCAATTGCGGCCGTTCAGCCGGCTGCCGTCACTCCGGCCATCGCTCGGCAAGACGTCTTACAAGAGCCGCGCGCGCGGCCTGCACGTTTCCTTCACCCGACAATGTGTCGGCGCATTCATACCCTGCCCGAACTATCAGGCTCTCCAAAATCGCGAGCCTGCCCCGAGGAGGAAGGACCGACATTTCCTGACCAATCGTGTCGACGAGCCAGGCCCATGCATCGACCTCGGCCGGAAGAACCGTCTGCGAACGCGGCACTCGAACCAACGGGGGCGATGTCGGGTCCGAAGCCAGCACTTTCGAGAAAGCAGCGTTACCCTCGTTGAGTGAGTGCAACTTGAGAGCGAGAGCCCCGCTGACCCAAAGGCCGAAATAACCGGCCCAAAGGATCACCCAACGAAGATTATCGCCGAAATCAAGGGGCCGATCGAAGTAGAAGCTGTCGACAAGCAAGCGGGCAGCGAGCACAGCTAAGGAGGCCGGAACGATTGTCGCTACGACCGCTGCCAGCTTAGCTAATGACAACCTCTCGCTCATCGCGAAAACGTGGAGGACTGCAAGGAAGATTCCTGCTCCCAGCAGGGTGGCCACGACTCGCTTCTCGGAAAGCAGGGCAAAGCTTTCCCCCAGGATCATCCCTGCGCGAGCAGAAAGGAGCGCATAAGTGAACAGGCAAAAAAGGGCGGCGAAGGCTGTTAAGCGCAGCTTACCCATCGTGGGCTTGCTTGCCGGAAAAGCGAGGGTTCCATGCATCGGACTGGAATACGCCGCCGGCCGCCTGCCGTCAAAGCCAACGTCCGCTTTCCCCATTCTCGGCCGTTCGGCCCTTGTGCCCTTGACCGTCGTTTAAGGGCTTACGACCTGGGCCACAAACAGAAAAAGGGCCCGGTTGCCCGGGCCCTTTTCCGTTAATCCTTGATCGAACCGCTCAGTCGCGATCGCCGGTCAGGAAGGCCGGCGCGAATTCGGGCGCGGGGCCGTCATCCTTTTCCGCCGACCGTTCGGGGCGCGGACCACGGTCACCACGGCCCTCGCCGCCACGACCACCGCCGCCGTCGCGACGCGGACCGCGGTCACCTCGGCCACCGCCGTCACCGCGCGGGCCACGGCCGCCATCGCCATCGCGACGCGGGCCACGGGGGCCACGATCGCCACCCTCGCGCGCTTCACGCGGCGGGCGGGTGTCTTCGAGTTCGGCACCGGTTTCCTGGTCGACCACGCGCATCGACAGGCGCACCTTGCCGCGCGGATCGATCTCGAGGACCTTGACCTTGACTTCCTGGCCTTCGCTGAGGACGTCAGAGACCTTCTCGGTGCGCTCGTTGCGGATTTCGGAGACATGGACGAGGCCGTCCTTGCCACCCATGAAATTCACGAACGCCCCGAAATCGACGAGATTGACGACCTTGCCGTTATAGACCTTGCCGACTTCGGCTTCCTCGACGATGCCCTTGATCCAGGCAATCGCTGCCTCGATCTGCGCGGTATCGGACGAGGAGACCTTGATCACGCCTTCGTCGTCGATGTCGACCTTGGCGCCCGTCGTCGCGACGATCTCGCGAATCACCTTGCCGCCGGTGCCGATCACGTCGCGGATCTTGGTCTTGTCGATCGTGATCGTCTCGATGCGGGGGGCATGCGCCGAGAGTTCCTCACGGGTGTGGTCGAGCGCCTTGGCCATTTCGCCGAGAATGTGCGCGCGGCCTTCCTTGGCCTGTTCGAGCGCCTTGCGCATGATCTCTTCGGTGATGCCGGCGATCTTGATGTCCATCTGCATCGTGGTGATGCCTTCGGACGTGCCCGCCACCTTGAAGTCCATGTCGCCGAGGTGATCTTCGTCACCCAGAATGTCGGAAAGGACGGCGAAGTCCTTGCCTTCAAGGATCAGGCCCATCGCGATGCCCGACACTGGGCGCTTCAGCGGCACGCCGGCATCCATCATCGACAGCGAACCGCCGCACACCGTCGCCATCGACGACGAGCCGTTCGACTCGGTGATGTCGGAGAGAACGCGGATCGTGTACGGAAACTCGTCCATCGACGGCAGCACGGGGTGCAGCGCGCGCCAGGCGAGCTTGCCGTGGCCGACTTCGCGACGACCCGGCGCGCCGAAGCGGCCGACTTCACCAACCGAATAGGGCGGGAAATTATAATGCAGCAGGAAGCGCTCGTACGACAGGCCGGTGAGGCCGTCGATCATCTGCTCGGCTTCCTTGGTGCCCAAGGTGGTCGTGCAGATCGACTGCGTCTCGCCACGCGTGAACAGCGCCGAGCCATGCGCGCGCGGCAGGAAGTGCACCATCGCCTCGATCGGGCGGATCTGGGTGGTGGTGCGACCGTCGATGCGCTGACCGTCCTTCAGAATGGCACCACGGACGATTTCGGCCTCGAGCTTCTTCATCAGCTTGTTGGCGGCCATCTGGTCCTGCGGGCTCGCATCGGCGAACGCTGCCTTCGCCTTGGCGCGGGCGTCGTTGAGCATGCCCGACCGTGCCGACTTGTCGGTAACCTTGTAGGCAGCGATGATGTCCTTGCCGATCAGCTTCTTCAGCTTGTCCTTGGCAGCCGAGAGATCAGCCTGCTCGGCCATTTCCCACGGATCCTTGGCGGCCTGTTCGGCCAGATCGATGATCGCATTGGCGGCTTCGCGGCACGCCTGGTGCGCGAACTGGACCGCGCCGAGCATGACTTCTTCCGACAGCTCCTTGGCTTCCGATTCGACCATCATCACGGCCGCACCAGTGGCGGCGACGACGAGGTCGAGCTCGCCGGTCTTCACCTGATCGAGCGTCGGGTTCAGGATATATTCGCCATCGATATAGCCGACACGCGCGGCACCGATCGGCCCCATGAAGGGCACGCCCGAAATGGTCAGCGCAGCCGAGGCCGCGACCATCGCGAGGATATCGGGCTCATTCTCGCCGTCATAGCTGAGCACCTGGCAGATCACGTTGATTTCGTTGTAGAAACCTTCCGGGAACAGCGGGCGGATCGGGCGGTCGATCAGGCGGCTGGTCAGCGTTTCCTTTTCGGTCGCGCCGCGCTCACGCTTGAAGAAGCCACCGGGGATGCGGCCGGCAGCCGAATATTTTTCCTGATAGTGAACGGTGAGCGGGAAGAAATCCTGGCCCTCCTTCACTGACTTCGCGGCAGTCACCGCGCAGAGGACGACGGTTTCGCCAAGCGTCGCCATCACGGCGCCGTCGGCCTGGCGGGCAACGCGGCCCGTTTCCAGCGTGAGGGTCTTGCCGCCCCACTGGATGCTTGCAGTTTTGGTATCGAACATGTGGTTTCCTTCAACGCCAACCGCCCGATGCGGTTGGGGCCTATGTGCGAGCTAAGCCGGCTCGCGCGGTTTGGGGCCTTTCATGGCCCCGGGGACGGTCAGCCGAATTGCTTTGCGTCCGGTCATCCCGCCATTTGCGGGAATGCGAAAAGGGCGGCCCGAAGGCCGCCCCCTTGAATTACTTGCGAAGGCCGAGCTTCGCGATCAGATCGGTGTAACGCTGGCCGTCGGTGTGGCGGAGATAATCCAGCAGCGACCGGCGCTTGTTGACCATCATCAGCAGCCCGCGGCGCGAATGATTGTCCTTCTTGTGATCCTTGAAATGCTCGGTCAGGTTGCGGATGCGCTCGGTGAGG
>NCGF01000021.1 GCA_002281485.1 Sphingomonas sp. 28-66-16 | reverse complement strand
AACCTGCTCATGCGGATGAAGGACGAGGAGTGGGACGACATCCTGGCGACCAACCTCACCTCCGTGTTCCGCCTGTCGCGTGCGGTGCTGCGTGCCATGATGAAGGCGCGCAGCGGACGCATCATTTCCATCGCTTCGGTGGTCGGTGCCATGGGCAATGCCGGTCAGACCAACTACAGCGCGGCCAAGGCCGGCATCATGGGCTTCACCAAGTCGCTGGCACGCGAGGTCGGCAGCCGCAACATCACGGTCAACTGCGTGGCGCCGGGCTTCATCGACAATCTCGACGCCGAGGCGATCGCCAGCCCGTGCATCAATCTGTGCCGGATCGATCCCGAAACCCGGCTGTGCGAAGGCTGTGCGCGATCATTGCATGAAATCGGCGGCTGGATGAGCGGCACGCCCGAATGGCGCGCCAGCGTGATCGCTGCCTTGCCTGCGCGCAGGGCCCGGCGCGACCGCTGACGCGGCGGCAGCCCGCCCTCAGTGGACGCTGCCCGTGCGCGATGACAGAAAATCGGTCAGCGCCGAGAGGATCGCGGTGATCACGAAGGTGAAATGGATCAGCGTCATCCAGCCGAGCGTGCCCGGATCGACGCTGCCATGGCCGAGCCCCATGAACACCTTGAGCAGCTGAATCCCCGAAATCGCGACGATCGACGCGTAAAGCTTGAGCTTGAGCCCGGCAAAGCTCGTCGTGCCCATCCAGCCGGGCCGATCCTCGTGCCCCTCGGTATCGATCTTCGAGACGAAATTCTCGTACCCCGCCAGGATCACGACGAGGATCAGATTGGCGGCGAGCGCGAGATCGAGCAAGGTCAGCACCTTGAGGATCGCCTCCTCGATCGACATCGTCACCGCCGCCGGCACCGCCTCGGCGAATTCGCGGCAGAACACCACGAGCAGCAAGACCATCGACAGCACGAGGCCGACATAAAAAGGCGCCAATATCCAGCGCGACGCGAACAGCGCGTTTTCGAACCAATATTCCAGTCGCTTGATCATGCCTGCCCCCGCCCGGTCCGCGCGATCATGCCGTGCCGGACCGAAAAGACAAGCCGCTAGCTGGCCGTTGCCTGCGCCGCGGCGATCAGCGCGGCATCGATTTCCCTCGCGCGCTTGTACGCCGCCCGCTCGGTGACCCGACCGGCATAATCGTCGAACGCCGCGCGCTTGGGCAGGGTGCCGAACTGCGTGCCCCACACGACTTGCGATCCAATATAGACATCGGCGGCGGTGAAGCGGTCACCGGCGATATAGGGGTGCGCCGCCACCGCCTTTTCGAGCACATCGACCGCGAGATCGTAATTGCCATAGCCCGCCATCCGGCCCTGCTCCGCGCTCGGCGCGAACCCCATCGCCATGTTGGTGACCGCCTGCTCGATCGGCCCCGCGGCAAAGAAGAACCAGCGGTAATAGCCGGCGCGCTCGGCCGGAGTCGGCGCGAGCCCGGCTTCGGGAAAGGCATCGGCGAGATAGGCGCAGATGCCGGCGCATTCGGTGACGACATGGCCGCGATGGACGATCGCGGGCACCTTCCCCATCGGATTGATCGACAGATAGGGTTCCTGCTTCATCGTCGAGGCGTAATCGAGCACGACCGTCTCATAGGACGCCCCGGCCTCTTCGAGCGCCCAGCGGGCGATCTGCCCGCGCGACATCGGATTGGTATAGAAGATCAGATCATCAGCCATCGCGACTCTCCCTCAGTGCGGAACGAAGAAGGAACAGATCGCCGCGCCGCCGTCAAGCGGGATTGGATGCCCGGTACCACCAGACGCCGTCGACCACGTCCTTGGCCGCCCGCCCCTCGACCTCGAGCCGGCGCAGATGCGCGAGCGATTCGCCGGTCGCCATGCCGAGCAGTTCGGGCCCGATCGCGCGACGGAACAGCCGACCGAAGCAATCGACCGCGCGGCGCGGCGCTTCGGCGATGAACAGCGCGAGCTCGTCGAGCCGGTCGC
The DNA here is from genome assembly GCA_002281485.1 of Sphingomonas sp. 28-66-16. Taxonomy (GTDB): domain Bacteria; phylum Pseudomonadota; class Alphaproteobacteria; order Sphingomonadales; family Sphingomonadaceae; genus Sphingomonas. The sequence goes on along the minus strand of NCGF01000021.1, from coordinate 50,164 downwards.
GATGTTCGCGGTCGAGCGCGTCGAGCCGCACATGGAGGTTGTGAAACGCGTCGCCGTGCGCGGGCAGCACGAGCAGATCGTCCGGAAGCTGCCGGAACCGGGCGATCGAGTCGAGCCAGTCGCCGAGCGGATCGGCCTCGGGCTCGGTCACCCCGAGCGAGATGTTCGAACTGATTCGCGGCAGCACCTGATCGCCGGCGATCAGCAGCTTGCGCTGGGCGTCGTACAGGCAGGCATGTTCGGGCGAATGGCCCGATCCGGTCACGATCTGCCAGTCGTGCCCGCCGATCCGCAACACCTCGCCGTCGACGATCCGGCGATAGCCGAGCGGGAGCGGCGTGATGATCCGGCGAAAGCCCGACCAGCCGCGCTCGGTGCCGCGCGCTACCTGAGCGTCGTCCCAGCCGGCGGCGCGCCAGAAAGCCACCATCTCGGCGGGCACGGCGTCGCGCGCATCGGCAGACAGCATTCGCGCCGTCAGCCATTCGCCGCGCGTCATCACCAGCGGGCATTGATGATGATCGCACATCCAGCCGGCGAGGCCGATATGATCGGGGTGGAAGTGCGTGCCGATCATCCGCGTCACGCGGCGGCCCGCCAGCGGCCCCTTGAACAGCGCCTTCCACACGTCCCGTGCGCTATCGAGATTCATGCCGGTATCGACGATCGCGACCCCGTCGTCGTCGTCGATCACCCAGCAATTGATGTGCTTGAGCGGCCCCGGCACGAACACCCGCACCCAATGGACGCCGGGCGCGACCGGCAGGAGCTGCGCCGCCTCGATATCGGGATGGCCGAACGGGTAGGTCAGCCCCTTGTGGCTGGTCGGCACGAAGCTCGCATCGGGAATCAGCGACGCATCGGGGCTGGCAACCGGCACCCGCTCAACGCTTGAACGGATCCTCGAAGCCGCGCGCCTCGAGCTCGGTTTCGACATGGCCGGCATTTTCGGCGTCGCGCGCGGCCTGCTCGCGTTCGGCGCGCAGTTCGGTGATCAGCGCGGCGCGGTCGCCCTCGAGACGGCTGTCGACCGGCGCTTCGATGCCCGCCGCCTTGGCTGCCTTGGCGACGATCGCGTCGAGCTCGCGCTGCGAGCAGAGGCCGAGCGTGACCGGATCCTTGGGGGTGATGTTGGCGATGTTCCAGTGGCTGCGATCGCGGATCGCCGCGATCGTCGTGCGGGTCGTGCCGATCAGATTGCCGATCGCGCCGTCGGAGATTTCGGGATGGTTGCGGATGATCCAGGCGATGCCGTCGGGCTTGTCCTGCCGCTTGGACACCGGCGTGTAGCGCGGCCCCTTGGTGCGGCGGACCTGATCGGGGCCTTTCAGGATCTTGAGCTTGTAATTGGGATCGGCCTGGCCCTTGTCGATCTCCTCCTGCGTCAGCTCGTGTGCGCGGACGGGGTCGCGGCCGGTGAGCTTGGTCGCTGCGGTATCGTCGGCGATCGCCTGGATCTCCAGGATATGGAGCCCGCAAAACTCGGCGATCTGCTCGAAACTGAGCGAGGTGTTGTCGACCAGCCATGAGGCGGTCGCGTGCGGCATGAGCGGCTGAGCCACTTGCAAAACTCCCAAAAACGATAAGGGCCGCCCCTTCCGGAGCGGCCTGTGACGGTAGAGACTTAGTGCGGATGGCGAAGCGAGGCAAGGCGCGAGGTTGCGTCGGCCCCGGGCTGGCCTTTGGCGGCGAGGCTTCCCATCTAGGCGGCAAGGAGGAAGAAATCGATGAGCGTCGCCTTTCGTCGCGAGAGTGACGAGGAACACAAGGAGCCCCGCTTCGAGCTGCCGATCCCGCCGGGCCCCAATCTGGTCACGGCGAGCGGGCTGGTGCTGGTACGCGAAAAGGCCGCCGCGCTCTCCGAGGCGGTCGCCGCCGAAACCGATCCGGTCGCGCTTGAGGCGCTCCGGCGCGACCAGCGTTACTGGCAGACCCGCGCCGCCTCGGCAGTGCTCGCGCCGGTCGCCGATGGTGCAGCGGTGGCGTTCGGCTGCCGCGTCACCGCGCGGATCAACGGCGCCACACGGACCATCGACATCGTCGGCGACGACGAGGCCGATCCCGCCGCCGATCGCCTCGCCTTCTCGGCACCGCTCGCCCGCGCGATGATCGGCGCCGAGCCCGACGAGACGATCGATTTCAACGGCAAGCCCGGCGCGATCGAGATCATCGCGGTGGCGGCGATTCCCGGCTGAGGCGGCGCCGCATCAAACCCTAGTCGCGGATGAACGCCAGCAGATCGGCGTTGAACGCGGCCGCATGCGTCGTCGCCAGGCCGTGCGGCGCGCCCGGATAGATTTTCAGCCGGGCATCGTGGAGCAACTCGACCGAGAGTTTCGCGCTGAGGTCGATCGGCACGATCTGGTCGTCGTCGCCGTGCGCGACCAGGACCGGAATGTCGATCGCCTTGAGATCGGCGGTGAAATCGGTCTCCGAAAAGGCCTTGATGCAATCATATTGGGGCTTGTGACCGCCCATCATACCCTGCATCCAGAACGACTGGCGCACCGCTTCGGAGACCTCGGCGCCATCGCGATTATAGCCATAGAACGCCATCGTCAGATCCATGTAGAACTGGCTGCGATTGGCCTCGACCCCGGCGCGGATCGAATCGAAGGCCGCCATCGGCACGCCGCTCTTGAGCAGCCCCGGCGGCACCGCACCGAGCAGCACCGCCTTGGCGACCCGATCGGTGCCGTGCCGCCCGAGAAACCGCGCGACCTCGCCGCCGCCGGTCGAGTGGCCGACCATGATCACGTCGTCGAGATCGAGCACGTCGAACAGCGTGTCGAGATCATCGGCATAGCTGTCCATATTGTTGCCGTCCCAGGTCTGGTCCGACCGGCCATGCCCGCGCCGGTCATGCGCGATCACCCGGTAGCCATGCTGGCCCAGAAACAGCATCTGGGCATCCCAGGCGTCGGCGCTGAGCGGCCAGCCATGCGAGAACACCACCGGCTGGCCGGTGCCCCAATCCTTGTAGAACAGATCGGTACCATCGTCGGTCGCGAAATAGGGCATGGCAATCGCCTCCATCAGGGCAAGACTCGCCGGTCTCGGGGGGACACCTTGTCGCGCGATTTGGCGACGCGATGATGACAGCCCCGTTGGCTCAATCACGCCGCCTGCCGAGCGAAAAGGGCCTGTTGCCGCCCGTCTATTTCTGCCATTCCCGCCCCCGACCAGCGAGCGGGCTGGCGCAATCGACGGGACGGAACGTGGCAGCGATCGGGATTTTCGGCAGCGCCGGGCGCATGGGTCGGGCGATCATCGCCGCGATCGAGGACCAGGGCGCGCGGCTGGCCGGCGGGATCGATGCCGGCGGCAATCCCGCCGCGCTCGCCGCGACCGCCGATGTGCTCGTCGATTTCTCGGTGCCCGGCGCGCTCGCGGCCAATCTCGCCGCCGCCCGGACCGCGCGCACGCCGATCCTGATCGGCACCACCGGCCTCACCCAGGCGCACCACGCCGCGATCGACGCGGCCGCCCGCGACATCGCCGTCCTGCAGACCGGCAACACCTCGCTCGGCGTCACCCTGCTCGCCGCGCTGGTCCGCGAAGCGGCGGCGAAGCTCGGCGCCGACTGGGACATAGAGATCGTCGAAATGCACCACCGCGCCAAAATCGATGCGCCATCGGGCACCGCCTTGCTGCTCGGCGAAGCGGCAGCAGCGGGGCGCGGCAGCAGCCTGGCCGCGATCGGCGTGCTCGGGCGGGCCGGGCTGAGCGGCGACCGCGCCGAGGGAACGATCGGGATAGCGTCGCTGCGCGGCGGCAGCGTCGCCGGCGATCATCAGGTGATCTTCGCGGGCAATGGCGAGCGGATCGAGCTCGGTCACCGCGCCGAGGACCGCGCGATCTTCGCGCACGGCGCGATCACCGCCGCGCGGTGGCTCGCCGACAAGCCCGCCGGGCGCTACACGATGGCCCAAGTGCTCGGCTTGTGACGCGGGGCGCACGGTGAAAAAGGCGGCGGTCGTCGATTTCTATGCCCGGCTCGCCGCCGACAATCCGCATCCCGAGACCGAGCTCGTCGCCGGCAATCATTTCCAGCTGCTCGTCGCGGTCGTGCTGTCGGCGCAGGCGACCGATGTCGGGGTGAACAAGGCGACCGCCAAGCTGTTCGCCGCGGTCGAGACCCCCGAACAGATGGTCGCGCTCGGCGAGCAGGCGCTCAAGCAGCACATCAGGACGATCGGCCTGTTCAACACCAAGGCGAAGAACGTCATCGCCCTGTCGGCAGCGCTGATCGCCGACCATGGCGGGGTGGTCCCAGCCGACCGCGACGCGCTCGAACGGCTGCCCGGAGTCGGCCGAAAGACCGCCAATGTCGTGATGAACGTCGCGTTCGACGCCGAAACCTTCGCGGTGGACACCCATATCTTCCGTGTCGGCAATCGCACCGGCCTCGCCCGCGGCAAGACGCCACTCGCGGTCGAACGCGCGCTCGACAAGGCCACGCCGAAGCCCTTCCGGCGCCATGCTCATCACTGGTTAATCTTGCACGGGCGATATGTCTGCAAGGCGCGCACCCCCGAATGCTGGCGCTGCCCCGTCAGCGATCTGTGCGCGTTCAAGCCAAAGACGCCCTCGCCCGGCCGCCGTGCCGGCGCCGGCCGCAAGGAGGATCGATGATGCGCCCGCCCCACAGTCTTGCCACGATGTTGCTGATCGCGATGACCGCCGCCACGCTGGGGCCTGCCGCGGCACGCGACCGCGACACCGTCCCGGCGGCGACGCCGGCGGGCAAGCCCCAGAGCTGCATCACCCGCCACCGGATCAGCAACAGCATCGTCCGCAGCGACGACGTGATCGATTTCGAGATGATCGATCACAAGGTCTATCGCAACACGCTGCCGGGCGGCTGCCCCGGCCTCGGTTTCCAGCAGGCGTTCAGTTATTCGACGTCGATCGACCAGCTTTGTTCGAGCGACATCATCACCGTGCTCTATACCAGCCCGCTCCGCTCGGGGGCGAGTTGCGGGCTCGGCCAGTTCCAGCCGGTGACGCTCGCGCCGCGCGTCAGCAAGCCGCACTGAAACGACTGGCGTCGGCGCCCGCGCTTTGCTAGCGAGCCGATCAGGCACCCGTAGCTCAGCTGGATAGAGCGCTGCCCTCCGAAGGCAGAGGCCACTGGTTCGAATCCAGTCGGGTGCACCACCGGCCTGATCGCGCCCGGGCTCGCCGCCGTCTTCCGGCTGAAGGCGCAGCATGGCGACCGGCTTTCATCGTTCATTCGCTTCCCAAGCTCGAGACGAAACAGGCGGCGCGGGATCGCTCGCCGCCCGTCGCGCAGAGGCGGGTTCAAAAGCGGTAGCCGAGACCGACCAGCGCCTGGTGCCGCGTAACGTCGCTGCCATAATCGGTGTAGCGATACTCGGCCTTGGCGTAGAAGTGATCGCCGAACGCCTGCTCGACGCCGGCACCGATACGCCAGCCATCCTGGTCATCGGAGAAGGTGGAGACGCTGTTGCCGGCGGTGCCGCCGATCGTGGTCCGCAGCCGAAATTCGCTGCGGGCATAGCCCAGCTTTCCGTACAGCAACGTGTTCGGCGCGACGCGGGCGCCGAGCCGGACCGACGCGTCGAGGTCGTAGCCGCCCGTCAGCCGGTAGCTGGTGGTGGCGAGCTGCCCGTCGTTGCGGCCCGACACGCTGTAGCCGCCGCCCGCCTCGACGCCGATCGTGAACATCTTGCCGAGCGGCATGTCGTAGCCGACCGCGCCGCCGATGCGAAGGCCGCCCAGCGTGTTCGGGGTGGCGGCGATGCCGTCATCATAATGGGTCGACTCATAACCGGTATTCACTTCGATGCGCGGGCCGGTGAAGCGGGCGTTTTCCTTGGCCGAGGCGGGGGCCGCCAGCCCGATCGCGGACAAGCCGACGAGGAGGATGATCGAAATACGCATGATGCAATTCCCTGGTCTGTGGCGCCGGTGCTTCGCCGGCGCGTTGGCTGACGGTCACCATCGACCGTCGCCAGCCCGCTACCGGGATCGATCGCGCGATGAACCCGTCTGGCGACGGCAGGGACGACGCTGCGTCGAAACCGGCCCAGGCCCGCGACGAAGCGACGAAAAGGACAGGGCGGGCGCACCCGCCGGCGCGCGGCGACTCCAAGGCGATGCCGGCGGGTTACGCCTTCAGGCGATGCCGGACCTCGCCCCAATGCTGCGGGCCGACGCGCACTGCCGCGCCCGAATGGAGCTCGAGCACCATATGCCGGCCGATCGTGCTGATCCGCTGGACCGAGCTGGGGCGAACGAAGGCCGAGCGGTGAACGCGGATCATCTTGACCGGGTCCAGCCCCTGCTCGAGCGCCGACATGGTGATGCGGATCATATGGCTGCGCTCGCGGGTGTGGAGCAGGGCGTAGTCTTTTGCCGCCTCGATCCAGTCGATCGCGTCGACCGGCACGCGGATCTGGCCGCCCGTCGTCGGGATCCAGAATTCGTCGTGATAGTCGGTCCGCGCCGGGGTAGCCCGGCGCTGATCGTAGTCCTCGTCATCGTCATAGTCGATGTCGGCGCTGCTGCGGGTCATCACCGGCGGTTGCGCGTTGGCGAGGCGACGCAACACCGATCGAATGCGCGCGAGCAACTCGCGCGGCTCGAACGGCTTCATGATGTAGTCGTCGGCGCCGAGCTCGAGCCCGACCACGCGGTCGATCACGTCGCGGCGCGCCGTGAGCATGACGATGCCGATCGCGCCATGGCTCGCGCGCAGGCGCCGCGCGATGCTGAAGCCGTCTTCGTCGGGCATCGTCACGTCGAGCACGACGAGCGACGGGGTACGGCGGGCGAGGATCGCGTCGAGCGCCGTGCCGCCGTTCGCCTCGTCGACGTCGATGCCCTGCTCGCGCAGATAGGCAGCGATCGGTTCGCGCAGATCGTCCTCGTCGTCGACGACGACGATGTGCGGCGGGACGGGAGGCTGGGTGCCGGAGGCGGAGGCGGGGCCGGGGCGAGTCATGCGAGGTCCATCTGTTGAAGAAAATGATGCACGGCATCGGGCATGAAGGGCTTTTCGAGGACGGGGCGCCTGACCTTTTCGAGGAAGCGCGCGGCGGCCGCGCCCAGCGTGTCCCCCGTGGCGAAGCCGACCCGATCGATCAGGTCGGGCCGCCGGGCGGCAATCCAGTCGTGGAGCGTCGGTCCGTCGATCCCCGGCATGCGCAGATCGCTGACGATCAGATCATAGTCGCCCCCGGCGAGCCGCAGCTGCGCCGCCGCCCCGCCGACGGCGATGTCGCAGGAAAATCCCTCGACCGTCAGGAAATCGGCGAGCGATTCGGCAATCTCGCGCTCGTCATCGACCACCAGCGCCCGGCGCAGCGGCAGGTCGCCCGTCGTCGGCGCCTCGGCGATGCCGACAGGGACGGCCTGGTCGGGATCGACCGGCAGCGTCAGCCGGAAACAGGCGCCCGCCGCCGTCGGCATCAGCTCGAGCCGGCCGCCATGGGCTTCGGCGAGCCCCTGTGAGAAGGACAGGCCGACGCCTGTCCCCTGGCCCTGCGGCTTGGTGGTGTAAAAGGGCTCGAAAACGCGTCGGCGCGCTTCCTCGGGAATGCCGGGGCCGTTGTCGATCACGTCGAGGATCACGGCATCGGCGGTCTCGCCGAGCCGGGTCGCGAGCGTCAGCGTCCGCCCCTGCGCGCCGGTCTCGACCAGCGCCTGCTGGGCATTGACGATCAGATTGATGATGATCTGGTGGAGCTGATCCGAATCGGCCGAAATGCGGGGAAGCGCCGGAGCGAGATCGCGGATCGCGGCGATGCCGTCGTTCTTCAGGCCATATTCGGCGAGATCATAGGCGGCCATCACCACGGCATTGAGATCGACCGGTGCGCGCTCGGGCCGTTTCTGCCGCGCCATCGCGAGGAAGGTCTGGACGATGCGCGCGCAGCGATCGGCAGCCTTGCGGATCTTCTGCGCGCGCTCGGCGAGTTCGCCGCCGCGCGACTGCCGCTCCATCATCACCGCCTGGGCGACGACGATCGACAGCGGATTGTTGAGTTCATGGCTGACGCCCGCGAGCAGCGATCCCAGCGCGGTCAGCTTCTCGGTCTGGTACAGCGCCTCGCGCGACCGTGCCAGCGCCGCCTCGGCACGCTTGCGCTCGGTCAGGTCGAGCGTGAAGCCGCCGGTCCGCGCCTCGCCGGCACCGGTGATCGGAAAGACCATCGACAGCACATGCGCGTCGGGGATAATCTCCTCGATCGAGATCTCGGCGCTGGCCACGCTGCCGGCCTGGCCGATCGCCTCGAGCCGGGCGAGCTCTTGGGCGATCCGCGGCGGGAACAACTCGTCGGGATGGATGCCGATCAGCTCTTCCGGCCTCCGCCCCAGCGCCCGCGCGAATTCGGGATTGACCCGCAGATAGCGGCCATTTTCGTCCTTGAGATGCATCGCCACCGGCGCGTTTTCGAGAAATGCCGACAGCCGCGCCTCGTTCTCCGCCAGCCGTTCCTCGGCATGCGCGCTTTCGATCACGGTCAGCGTCCGATCCGCCAGATCGCGAACGAGCTCGACCTCGCTGTCGCGCCACTGGTGGGGGTGATCGTGCTGGACCGAGAGCACCGCGACGATCCGCCCGCCGCGCATCATCGGCAGCGTCAGCACCGAGGCGATTCCAAGCGAGCGGAACAGCGGCCGGTTCTGGTCGTCGAAGCGGGCATCGGTTTCGATATTGTCGACGCGGACCGGCTCGCCGCTGGCATGCGACCGCGCCAGCCGTTCGCCGAGATCGGAGGGCGAGTAGCGTTGATTGACGATGCCGGGGCGACCGTTCGAATATTCCTGAAGGACGATGAGATCGTGCCCGTCGGCGGCGGTTTCGGCAAAATTGGTGCGCATCGCACCGAGATGCTCGGCAAGCGACGCGAGGGTGCGGCCGAGGATCGCGCGCGCGCCGTTCTCGCGCCGGATATGGTCGTTCCAGCCAAGCAGAAAGCGCTGGTTGCGCTCGCGCTCCTCGAGCGCCGCCTGCACGCGGGCGCGTTCGAGCGCGACCCAGGTGCGCTCGGCGATGTCGCGCATCAGCTGGACCTCGCCCTCGCGCCAGTGCCGCGCCGCATCGTGCTGCACCGACAGCGCGGACTGCATGCGCCCGCCCTGAACGAGCGGAATGCTGACGAAAGCGCCGATCTGCGCGGCGGCATAGCGCGCCGTGACGACGGGTTCGAGCCGCGAATCGATCGCGACGTCGTCGTAACGGACGATCTCGCCCGATATCCATTGACGATCGACCGCCGCGCCGACCTGTTTCAGGTGAAAGCTGTTGCCGAGGATCGTCTTCACCCGATCGTCGCGCCACTCGCCGGTCACGGTGAACAGGCCATCCGCGTCGCATTCGGCATAGGTGGTGCGGGCGACGCCCAGATGGCCGCCGAGCCATTCGAGCGTCGTCGCGATGATCGCATCGGCACGCGTCTCGCCGCGAATCTTGTCGCTCCAGTCGATCAGGAACGCCTGGTGCCGCTCGCGCTCCTGCAGCGCCGCTTCGGCGCGCGCCCGGGCGATCGCCGCCCAGACGCGGTCGCTCAGCTCGTCGCACAGCTCGATCTCGTCGCGGGTCCATTGGCGTGGCACCACATCGAGCACCGCGATCATCGCGACCCATTTGCCATCCTTGACGATCGGCATGTTGATCGCCGATCGCGTGCCCATCAGATCGGCCGAGCGCTGGACGGCGTCGTCGGGATCGCGCGCCAGCCGAGCATTATCCTCGACGACGAGGCTATCGAGCCAATTGTCGCGCGCCGCGATCGCCGCCAGGGCTTCGTTGAGACGATAGCGGCGCGCGGAATCGGGCTGATGAACTCCGCCGGCGGCATGGAAAACATCGGGCGGCTGCCCGCTGCGATCGCCGATCTCGCCATAGAGCATGTGCGGCACGCCGAGATAATCGGAGAGGATGCCGGCCACGACTTCGAGGATCGCCTCGGCATTGGTCAGGTCGCGCGACTGATCGTGAAAGGCGCGCATCACGGTCTGGCGGCGGTGGTGCGCTTGCTGGTCGCTCAGATCGATCTGGACCCCGCACCAGCGGACGACCGTGCCCGCTTCATCGCGCACGGGCACCGCCTTGCTCGAATAGGGGCGATAGATGTTGTCGCGCCCGCGCAGCCGCAGCTGGACCGATTCGGGGTCGCCCGCCGCGCGCATCCGGCGCCACAGATCGCGCAGGATCGGCAAATCCTCGGGATGGCAGATGCCGCCGGGGTCGCCCCGTTCGGCGCTGGTGCCATCGAACATCGCGTGCCATTCGCGATTGCCCCAGAGCAGATGGCCCTCGCCGTCGCTGATCCAGCACAGCGCCGGGAGATTCTCGGCCAGCAGCCGGAACTGCTCCTCGCTTTCGCGCAGCTTCTCGATCGTCTCGATGCCGGTCCGGTCGTGCATGCCCCCCTCTCCTCCGCGACGTCCATAGCGTCTTCCGGGTCGTTTGCGCAGGGGCGCCCGACGGCTCCGTCGCGGCGCCCGTCGGATTCGTCGCAGTTTCGTCGCATTGGTCGCAAGCCGCCTCCGCGGTCGATGCGAAACGCGCAAGCAGGCGCAATGAAGAGCGTATCCGCCGGCGTTGGCGCGAATTCCCCGATCCGCGATGGCCGCGCCGATCTGGCCGTGGGCTGCTTCGCCTCGATCTGCCGGGATTGGCTGGCCGACCGGTTGCTCGGCCTCTCGCACCGCTGGCCGCAGATCGATATCGGCGTGCACGAGATGTCGCGCGGCGCGCTGCTCCCTGCCCTGCGCGCCGGCCACCTGGCGCTGGCGGTCTTGCCGGGGAACGCGGTCCCGGGACTGCGATCGGCGGAAATCTGCCAGGGGCGCGTGATGATCGCGATGCCGCCCGGCCATCCGCTCGCAGGGAGACCCAGCGTGTCTCCTGCCGATCTCGGCAGCCATCCCGTTCTCGTCTCGAGACAGCAGCTGGGCGGCGACATGCACCGCTTTCTCGCCGGGCGCATCCTCCCCGAAGGCGTCGCGCTGAGCGCGACGATCCTCGATCTGGGGCCGGCACGCATGCTCCGCGCCGTCGCCGCGGGCGAGGGGGTCGCGCTGGTGTGTCAGAGCCATGCCGACGCGCTTGCCGATGGCGTGGTCACCCGCCCGGTCGATTCCCCCGGCGCGCTATTCCCGGTGCGCGCCTATTGGCCCGATGCCGATCCCGAATGGCCGGTGTCGGCGCTGATCGACAGCCTCGACATCGGTCGCTGACGCGGCGAACCTTCCCGACCGGCCGGCCATATACCCCAAACGCCATCGGCCCGGCCGCGTTTCGCTGGCCGGGCCGAAGGGCACCGAAGGTGATCGATCATTCGGCCGGGGCAAATGCCGGCATCGATTGCCCGGAAGGATGGGCGCCCAGATGGGCCAGCGCATTGCCCATCGTATCGAGATATTCGGCCTGCATCACCGGCGTGAGCACCTCGATCATCCGCCAGCCCTCGATCCATAATTCGACCACGCCAAACATCCCGCCGCGCTTGCGATATTTGGCCGGCCAGCCTTCGCGCGCGGCGATGGCGAACACCGCCGCCTTGTCCATCGCGGTCGCCATCGCGAAATGCGTCGCGCTGCGCCGGGCCGGGGTGCCGATCAAGCCGAAGGAATCGGCGTCGCCCTCGGCGATCTCCAGTTCGGTACCGCGCGGATAGACTTCGACGAGCGAGCCGCGCGCGTCGCCCGCCAGCGCGACCCAGCTGCCAGCGATGACCGGCGGGAACGGGGCAACCTCGCCCCCCCAAAGCTCGGCGATGACCGTGGCGACCCGCTGGGGATCATCGGCGTCGATTGAAATATGATAAAGCATCGTCGTCTCCCTCGAGCTGCGAAAAGCAGCAGTCCGACAGGACGGATCGCACGCCCACACGGCGCCGTCGCGCCTGGTGAGACGCAGGCGACCAAAATGCGACGGGCCCGAGAATCGAGGCATCGGGCGCTGCCAGGGGCGCGCGCTGCCGGGGATCGGCGGTTCGCCGCAGCCGGCCCTGGCCGGATCGCCGAGGGACCCGATCAAATTGGTCGGGGCGACAGGATTCGAACCTGCGACCCCCACACCCCCAGTGTGATGCGCTACCAGGCTGCGCTACGCCCCGACCGAGCGAGGGGCATTATGCGCCTCGGCTGTCCGATGCAAGTATTACCCGGGCGCGCCCGATGCCGCGACACCGGCCGGGGCCGACGCAACGCTGAACACCCCGCCCGCCCGGTCCGCGTCGGCGGCCGCCTCGAGCCGCGCCTCGAGCCTCTCCTCCAGCCAGGCGATCGCGCCCGGCGCCGCGCGGACAGGGCCGATCGCGATCATCGTCGATGCGGTCGTCATCGGTCTCTCCCGGTTGCGCGGTTTCCGCGATGGTGATAGCGCGCGCCGCTTATAGGGCGGGATGCAGTCGCGCCGCCACCCCGATCATTTACAGGACGGCCATGTTCGCAACTCCCGCCTTTGCCCAGACCGCCGGTCAGGCCGCCGCCGATAGTGGATTTGGCCAGATCATCGGTCTGGCACCGCTGTTTCTCGTGTTCATCGCCTTCTACTTCCTGATGATCCGCCCCCAGCAGCAGCGGATGAAGAAGCTTCAGGAAGCGGTCAACGCGGTCAAGAAGGGCGACGAGGTCACCACCGCCGGGGGCATCGTCGGCAAGGTCACCAAGGTCGAGGAGCGCCTCGTCGAGGTCGAGATCGCGACCGGCGTCAAGGTCCGCGTCGTCAAGGCGACTCTCGCCAGCATCGCCGCCACCGGCGCTGCCAAACCCGCGAACGACTGACCCCGCCATGCTCGATTTTCCGCGCTGGAAGATAGCCTCGATCATCGGCCTGCTGGTTGCGCTGATGCTGCTCGCGGTGCCCAGTTTCGTGCCCGAGAACCTGACCAAGAATCTCGGCGTCAAGCTGCCGCAGATCAATCTGGGCCTCGATCTCGCCGGCGGCAGCTATCTGCTGCTTGAAGCCGACGTCAACGACGTCGCCGCGTCGCGGATCGAGCAGATGCGCGAAACCGTCGCGACCGAGATGCGGCGCGGCAACCCGCGCATCGACATCGGCGATATTTCGACTCGCGACGGCAAACTCAGCTTCCTGCTGCGCGACGTGAGCAAGGTCGATGCAGCGCGCGAAAGGCTGTTGCCGCTGACCAATGGTGCCGGGCTGACCGGGCAGCGCGACTGGAACATCGAAGTCGTCGACAGCGCGCGCTTCGTCCTGACCCCGACCAAGGCCGGGCTCGACCAGGCGATCGACACCGCGATGCAGGATGCGACCGAGGTGGTCCGCCGCCGCATCGACGAACTCGGCACCAAGGAGCCGACGATTGTCCGACAGGGCACCAGTCGAATCGTCGTCCAGGTGCCGGGCCTGCAGGATCCGCAGGCGCTGAAGGACCTGCTCGGCAAGACCGCCAAGCTCGAATTCAAGCTCGTCGATCTGACCGCCGATCCCGTCGCGCTCGCCAAGGGCAATGCCCCGATCGGCAGCCAGATCCTGCCCTATGCCGAAGGCGGCGCGCCGGTCGCGGTCAAGCGCTCGACGATCATCTCGGGCGACCAGCTGATCAACGCGACCCAGGGCAATGATCCGCAGACCAACCAGCCCAATGTCGTCATCACCTTCGACAGCCAGGGCGGCCGCAAATTCGCGCGGGTGACGCAGGAAAATGTCGGCAAGCCGTTCGCGATCATCCTCGACAATCAGGTGATCTCGGCGCCCAACATCAACGAGCCGATCCTCGGCGGCACCGCCTCGATCTCGGGCAATTTCACCGTCAAGACGGCGAACGAACTCGCCATCGCGCTGCGCTCGGGCAAATTGCCGATCGCGCTCAAGGTGGTCGAGGAACGCACCGTCGGGCCCGATCTCGGCGCCGATTCGATCCGCGCGGGCATTCTCGCCTCGGTGATCGCCGCGGTCGCGGTGATCGTCTTCATGTTCGTTACCTATGGCCGTTTCGGGGCCTATGCGAACCTTGCGGTCGTCATCAACATCTTCGTCATCCTCGGCGTGCTCGCGGTGCTCAACGGCACGCTGACGCTGCCGGGGATCGCCGGCTTCGTGCTGACGATCGGTACCGCCGTCGACGCCAACGTGCTGATCAACGAGCGCATCCGCGAAGAGCGCCGGCGCGGCCGCAGCGTGATCCAGTCGGTCGAGCTCGGTTACAAGGAAGCGTCGCGGACGATCTATGAGGCGAACATGACCCACGGCATTTCGGGCGTGATCATGCTGCTGCTCGGCTCGGGCCCGGTCAAGGGCTTCGCGGTGGTGCTGCTGATCGGCATCGTCACTTCGGTCTTCACTGCGGTGACCTTCACGCGCATGCTCGTCGTGCTCTGGGTGCGCAAGAACCGCCCCTCCGAAATTCATATTTGACCCGGCGGACAAAACCATGCGCCTGCTGAAACTCGTTCCCGACAACACCAACCTGCCGTTCGTGTCGCTGCGCGGCTGGGCGTTCGCGCTGACGACGTTGCTGTCGATCGGCGCGATCGCGCTGGTGCTGATCTTCAAACTCAATCTCGGCGTCGATTTCGTCGGCGGGCTGATGATCGAGGAGAAATTCGTCCAGCCCCCCGCGATCGAGAAATTGCGCAAGACGATCGACAATCTCGGCCTCGGTGAAGTCCGCCTGCAGCCCTATGGCGACGGCCACACCGTCTCGATCCGCCTGCCGCCGCCGCCGAGCGCCGACAAGGGCGCCACCGACGCGGTCGTCAAGAAGGTGCAGACCGCGATCAACGCGCAATTCCCCGATGCCAGATTCTCGAAGCAGGATGCGGTTTCTGGCAAGGTTTCGACCGAACTGATCTGGCGCGGCGTCGCCGCCGTCGTGCTCGCGGTGCTCGGCATCGGCCTGTTCGCGATTTTCCGCTTCGAGTGGCAGTTCGGCGTGTCGACCGTCGTCGCGATCGTCCACGACGTGCTGATGACGCTGGGCTTCTTCGCGCTCACCCAGTTCGAATTCGATCTCAACATCGTCGCGGCGGTGCTGACGATCATCGGCTATTCGATCAACGACAAGATCGTCATCGACGATCGCATCCGGGAAAACATGCGGCGCTATCGCAAGATGGAGATGCGCGAGATCGTCGATCTCTCGGTCAACGAAACCCTGCCGCGGACGGTGATGACCTCGTTGACGATTCTGCTCGCGCTGTTCGCGCTGTTGATCTTCGGTGGCCATGTGCTGCGCGGCTTCACCGCGGCGATGATCCTGGGCATCTTTGTCGGCACCTATTCGTCGATTTATGTGTCGTCGTCGCTGCTGATCACGCTCGGGCTGCGCGCCGATCCCAATGTCGAGAAACCGGGCGCGATCACCAACGCCGAACGGGTGGCGCCCAAAGACCGCCCCTGATGCGGATCGATCGCGCGCCGGGGGTAGACGGCCCGCTGATCCGGGGCTTTGCGCGCGGCGGTTACCGAATCGACGACAATATCTACACCGCGCTGCTGATCACGCCGCAGCGCGCCGACAGCTGGGCGCCGCCGCCGATCGAGACGCTCGACATCGCTGCGCTGGCGCCGCTGCTGGCGCTCGATCCATCCCCCGAATTCCTGCTGATCGGCACCGGGCCCGGGCTCGTCCAGCCGCCGCGCGCGCTGGTGGCGGCGTGCGAGGCACGCGGCATCGGCATCGAGGCGATGGACAGCCGCGCCGCCGCCCGGGCCTGGGGCGTGCTGCGCCACGAGGGCCGCTGGATCGCGGCCGCGCTCTACCCGTTCTGACCGCACAATCGGCGCTCGACCGCGCCCGTGCTTCGGCTATGATCGATCCAAAATGATAATCGTTCCCGGGAGAGAGCCATGAAAATGATTGCCGCGCTGACGCTGCTCGCGATGCCGCTACCGGCCCTTGCCCAGGCGCAACCAGCGCCCCAGCCCGCGCCCGCTGCAGCGCCCGACTATACCCAGGATGGCGACTGGCTGTGCCGCCCGGGCCGCACCGATGCCTGTTCGGCGAACCAGGACGCGACCGTCATCAACGCCGACGGCAGCCGCCGCACCGAAATCTTCACCGCCGCTGCCGATCCCAAATTCGATTGCTTCTACGTCTACCCGACCGTCTCGCTTGACCCGACCCCCAACAGCGATCTGGTGATCGGCCCCGAGGAGCGCGCGGTCGCCGCGTTCCAGGCGGCGCGCTTCGCCAAATATTGCCGGGTGTTCGCGCCGATGTATCGCCAGGTGACGCTCACCGCGCTGCAGGCGCTGATGGCGGGCAAGCCCGCCAATCCCGACCGGGCAATGGCCTATAACGACGTGAAAGCGGCGTGGGACGAGTATCTCGCGCGCGACAACAAGGGGCGCGGGGTGGTGCTGATCGGGCACAGCCAGGGCTCGGGCGTGCTCAAGCTACTGCTCCAGCAGGAGATCGACGGCAAGCCTGTCCAGAAGCAGCTGATCTCGGCGATGCTGCTCGGCACCAATGTTGCGGTGCCGGCGGGCAAGGATGTCGGCGGCGATCTCAAATCGATCCCGCTCTGCCGCAAGGACAGCCAGACCGGTTGCCTGATCAGCTATGTCAGCTTCCGCGATAATGCCCCGCCGCCCGAGAACAGCCGCTTCGGCGTGGTCCCCGAGCCGGGCATGGTCGCCGCCTGCACCAATCCTGCCGCGCTCGGCGGCGGCAAGGCCGTCAGTGACGCGTATCTGGGCACCACCGGCGCCGGGCTGGCGAGCGCCAAACAGGGGCCGTGGACCAGCGACGGCGCGCCGGTGACGACGGCGTTCGTCAAGGTGCCCGGGCTGATCTCGACGCAGTGCACCACCAGCGGCACGTTCAGCTATCTCGCCGTCAGCGTGAACGCCGATCCCGCCGATCCGCGCACCGACACGATCGTCGGCGACGTCTCGGTGCTCGGCAAGATCCTGCCCGACTGGGGGCTGCATCTGATCGACATGCCGGTGGCGATGGGCAATCTGGTGACGATTGCCGACAAACAGGCCAGGGCCTGGGCGGCGAAGCGCTGACCCGTCAGTCGACCAGCGCGCGCAGATGACCGACCAGCGCGGCGGTGTTGGCGGGCCAGGTGAAGCGCTCGGCGCCCCGGCGCACCGCTGACGGCGGCGGCGGCGCGGCAAGCACCGCGGCGATCGCCTCGGCAAAGGCCGGGGCAGTGCGATCGGCGATCCGGCCATAATCGGGCTCGGTCAGCACTTCGGCCGCGCCGCCGGCATCGGTAACGACGATCGGCGTGCCGCAGGCGAGCGCCTCGACCCAGGCATTGGCGAGCCCTTCGGAGGCCGAGGCAAGCGCCATCACATCGGCGGCGGCGAGCAGCTCTGGCAGCGCGGCATGCGGCATCGCGCCCGCCAGGCGGACCCGGTCGGCAACGCCGAACCGCGCGATCAGCGCCGTCAGCGCGCCTTGCTCAGGGCCGGCGCCGACGACCAGCAAATTGACGCCGGGCAACCGTGCGACCGCCTCGATGACGATCGCGTGCCCCTTGCGCTCGACCAATGCCCCCAGCGACACGACCAGCGGCCCCGTCACCCCGAGCGCGGCCTTGGCGACGGCCCGATCGGCCGGCACGAACCGATCGAGATCGACCCCGGTATAGTGGACCCGGATCGCGTCGTCGGGCAGGCCGATCGCGATCATGTCGCGCCGCATCGCCGCCGACACGGCCAGCAGGCCACCCGCCCCGCGCCCCGCCGCCACGACCTGCGTGGCGGTAGAACCCTTGCCCCACAGATGGATGTCGGCGCCGCGCGCCTTGATCGAGACGGGCACGCCGAAATGCCGCCCGAGCGTGATCGCCGCAGGGCCGTCGGGGAAGAAGAATTCGGCATCGATCACCTCGAACGCGAAATCACGGCGGAGATCGGCGAGCAGCGGAATCAGTCGCCGCGCGAGCATCGCCGCGTGGAACCGCCCGCCGGTCGCGGGCAGCGCGGCGAAGCGGGGCCGCCGGACATCGAGCCCCTTCCAGTTTTCGTGCGCCGGCACGCCATCGAAGCCGCGATAATGCGCGTGGCGAGACAATGGCCAGGGCGGCACCCCGATCGGCGCGACCACGCGCAAATCGACATCGTCGCGCGCCGCCAGCCCGAGCGTCTGGCGTTCGACGAACACCCCGAAATTGGGGCGTGAAACGTCGGGGAACAGCGTCGAGAGGGTCAGCACGCGCAGCATCGGCCAACCTCTATCCCGGTCGGCTTAAAGATTCACTCAGCTGCCAACCTCAATCCGCTGGTCGCCGGGATAGGCGAACAGCAGATCGCTGCCGGGTGCCGCGTCGATCACCGCATCGCCGGTGATCGTCAGGCAGTCGCCCGCACGCCAGGCGACATGATCTGCCTGCCCTGCGCCGCTGATTGGCACCAGCCACCCAATCTTGCCCGCCATCGCCACCTTGTGGACCCCGGCCGACCAGCGCTCGAGCACGAACTTCGGCCCCTCGGCCAGGAGGGTTCGTCCCGGCGCGATCTCGCCCGGCGCGTCCTGCGCGACGAAAGGCACTGCATCCGAGACGGCGACGCCCTCATCGAGGTGCAGCGCGCGGTCGCGGCCATAATCATAGAGGCGATAGGTCAGATCGACATTCTGCTGGATCTCGATCAGCGTGATCCCTGCCCCGATCGCGTGGACGGTGCGCGCTGGCGAATAGAAGAAATCGCCCGCCTTGACCGGCTTCCAGTCGAGCAGCCCCTCGATGCTGCCGTCGAGCGCGGCCGCGCGGAGCCGATCGCTGTCGACCGGCGCCAGCGTGCCGATCGCGATCGTCGAATCGGGCTCGGCGGCGAGTACCAGCCACGCCTCGTCCTTGCCGCGCGGATAGCCGGCGGCGCGCGCGCTGGCATCGTCGGGGTGGACCTGAACCGACAGCTTTTCGCTGGTGAACAGATATTTGACGAGCAGATCGGGCGAGTCGGGGCCCGGCGTCTGGAACCAGATCTCGCCGACGGGATCCGCGCCGGGCGCAGGATCGGCAAAGTCGGGCCAGAGCTGGTGACGGCCCCAGGGCTTGTCGACGCGCTTCGTCGCGAGCGCCGTGACGGTCATGGTGATTCCTTTGTTCGCGCCCCCGTCGTCGGTCTAGCGCCAAGCCCGGCGCCGCGCCAGCCACCTGCTGCGTCCGGCGTCGCCGCGAGCGAAATCGGGCGCGCGCAAAAAACATTGTTCGCGGGCGCGCGGCTCGGCTATTGAGCGCGGTAATGCGTATGCCCCTGTCCCGCTCCGTTGCGCTCGCGCTGATTGCCGCTTGTGCCCTGCCGATCGCCGGTTGTGCCAACAACCGCTCGAAGGGCGACGTTCCCTATGTCGCGCGCGACGTCGGGACACTTTACGCGACCGCCAAGCGGTACCTCGACCGCGGGCGCTACAAGGAGGCGGCACAGCTGTTCGACGAGGTCGAGCGCCAGCATCCCTATTCGATCTGGGCACGGCGCGCGCAGCTGATGGGCGCGTTCAGCTATTATCTCGATGCCGACTATACCAAATCGATCGAATCGGCGCAGCGGTTCCTCGCCGTCCACCCCGGCAACCGCGATGCGCCCTATGCCTATTATCTCGTCGCGCTGGGCTATTATGAGCAGATTTCGGACGTCACGCGCGATCAGAAGATCACCCAGCAGGCGCTCGATGCGCTCGGCGAATTGTCACGGCGCTATCCGGCGTCGAAATATGCCGCCGATGCGCGGCTGAAGGTCGATCTGGTCCGCGATCACCTCGCCGGCAAGGAAATGGAAATCGGCCGCTTCTATGAAAAGCGCGGCGAATGGCTGGCAGCGACGTTGCGTTTCCGCAAGGTCGTCGACGAGTATCAGACCACGACCCACGTCCCCGAAGCGCTGATGCGGCTGACCGAAACCTATCTTGCGCTCGGCATCCCGATCGAAGCCAAGAAGGCCGCCGCCGTTCTCGGCGCCAACTATCCCGGCTCGATCTGGTACGAGCGCGCCTACAAGCTGATGGAGCGGCATCCCGTCACGGCGAAATCGGGCGCCTGACAGGCGTGGGCCAATGGGCCGGCACGGCGGATAGGATGATCGACCGACCATGCTGACCGCGCTTTCCATCCGTGACGTCGTGCTCATCGAGGCGCTCGATCTCGATTTCGGGGCCGGGCTGGGCGTGCTGACCGGCGAGACCGGCGCGGGCAAATCGATCCTGCTCGATGCGCTCGGGCTCGCGCTCGGCGCGCGGGGCGAGAGCGGCCTGGTGCGCCACGGCGCGGCCCAGGCGGTGGTCACGGCAAGCTTCGATCCGCCCGCGATCGGCGGCCCGGTCGCCGCCGCACTCGAACTCAACGGCCTCGATTTCGATCCCGCCGAACCGCTGCTGATCCGCCGCATCGTCAAGGCCGACGGCGGCAGTCGCGCCTTCGTCAACGATCAGCCGGCCTCGGCGGCGCTGCTGCGCGATCTCGCGAGCCAGCTCGTCGAGATTCACGGCCAGCACGACGATCGCGGGCTGCTCAATCCGCGCGGCCACCGTGCGCTGCTCGACGCGTTCGGGCGGATCGATACCGCCCCCGTCGCGACCGCTTTCCGCGTCTGGCGCGACGCCGTCGATCGGCTCGACACGGCGCGTGCCGAACTCGACACCGTCGCGCGCGACCGCGAGTGGCTCGAGCATGCCGTCGGCGAACTGCGCCAGCTCGCCCCAGAAGCCGGCGAGGAGGAGATTCTGGCGACCCGCCGCGCGGGGATGCAGCGCGGCGAGAAGATCGCGGGCGACATGCAGGCGGTCGCCGATCTGCTCGACGGGTCCGAAGGCGGGCTCGCGCGGCTGCGCCAGGCCGCGCGCGTGCTCGAACGCATCGCGAGCGATCATGAGGCGCTCGGCGAGGCGCTCGCCGCGATCGACCGCGCGATCATCGAGGGAACTGCCGCGCAGACGCAGATCGACGCCGCCGCCGACGCGCTCGCCTTCGATCCCGCCCAGCTCGAAGCAGACGAAACCCGCCTGTTCGAACTGCGCGCGATCGCCCGCAAGCATCGGGTCCAGCCCGACGATCTCGCCGCGCTGGCCGACGATCTCGCCGCCAAGCTGGAGCGGATCGAAAGCGGCGGGGCAGGGATCGCCACGCTCGAAGCCGCGCTCGCCGCTGCCGCGCGCGCCTATGCCGACGAGGCGGCGCGGCTGACCGACGCGCGCACGCAGGCAGCGGCCAGGCTGGACGCTGCCGTCAAGGCCGAGCTTGCTCCGCTCAAGCTCGACGCCGCGCGCTTCCGCACCGCGATCGCCCCGCTCGGGCAGGAGCAATGGTCGGCTGCGGGCAAGGACCGCGTCGAGTTCGAAATCTCGACCAACCCCGGCGCGCCCTTCGCGCCGCTCGTCAAGATCGCATCGGGGGGCGAATTGTCGCGCTTCATCCTCGCGCTCAAGGTCTGTCTCGCCGAACAGGGCGGAGCGGCGACGATGATCTTCGACGAGATCGATCGCGGCGTCGGCGGCGCGGTCGCGAGCGCGATCGGCGAGCGGCTCGCGCGGCTGGCGGGGGGGACGCAATTGCTGGTGGTGACCCATAGTCCGCAGGTCGCGGCGCGCGGGCGCGATCATTTCTTCATCGCCAAATCGAGCGACGGCACCGTCACCCGGACCGGCGTCCGCGCGCTGACCGCGGCCGAACGCCGCGAAGAGATCGCCCGCATGCTTTCGGGCGCCGAAATCACCGATGAGGCGCGCGCGCAGGCGGCGAGGTTGCTCGAGAGCGTCTGAGAAGGGGCGCCGCGCGATCGTGTCGATACGATCGCGCGGCGCGCGGCGCTCAGCCGCCCACCCCGCTCGCCGCCGCGACCGCCGCGAGCAACAGCAGCGCGACGATATTGGTGATCTTGATCATCGGGTTGACCGCCGGGCCCGCCGTATCCTTGTACGGATCGCCCACGGTGTCGCCGGTGACGGCGGCCTTGTGCGCCTCGCTGCCCTTGCCGCCGTGATGGCCGTCCTCGATATATTTCTTGGCATTGTCCCACGCGCCGCCGCCGCTGGTCATCGAGATCGCGACGAACAGCCCCGACACGATTACGCCGAGCAGCATCGCGCCGAGCGCCGCGAAGCCCTCGGCCTGGCCTGCCACGCCGGTGATGATGAAATAGACCGCGATCGGGGAAAGCACCGGGAGCAGGCTGGGTACGATCATTTCCGCAATCGCCGCCTTGGTGACGAGATCGACGGTGCGCGCGTAATTGGGGCGGCTGGTGCCCGCCATGATGCCGGGATCGTCGCGGAACTGCGCGCGGACATCCTCGACCACCGACCCCGCCGCGCGGCCGACCGCGGTCATCCCCATCGCCCCGAACAGATAGGGCAGCAGCGCGCCGAGCAGCAGCCCGACGATGACATAGGGATTGCTGAGCTGGAAATTGACCGTGAGCGACGGGAAGTCGCGTGCCAGATCAGAGGTGTAGGCGTTGAACAGCACCAGCGCGGCAAGCGCTGCCGAGCCGATCGCATAGCCCTTGGTCACCGCCTTGGTGGTGTTGCCGACCGCGTCGAGCGCATCGGTGCGGTGGCGGACATCGTCGGGCAGGCCGGCCATCTCGGCGATGCCGCCGGCATTGTCGGTGACCGGGCCGTAGGCGTCGAGCGCGACCACCATCCCGGCCTGCGCCAGCATCGCGGTGGCGGCAAAGGCGATGCCGATCACGCCCGCCAGCTGATACGCGCCGATCACCGCGACGACGATGACGATGGTCGGCATCGCCGGTGATTCGAGGCTGACCGCGAGGCCCTGGATGACGTTGGTGCCGTGGCCGGTCTCCGATGCCTTGGCGATGCTGCGGACGGGGCGGAAATTGGTGCCGGTATAATATTCGGTGATCCACACCAGCAGCCCGGTAACCGCGAGCCCGATCATCATGCACCAGAACAGCGCCATGCCGGTGGTGGTGGTCGCCGCAACGCCGGCGACTGCTTCGGGCGAAGCGCCGTCGAGGAAGCTGTTGCCGCCGATCACCGCGTTCATGTCGCCCAGCGTGAACTGGGTGGCGAGATAGATGGCGGGCACCGACAGGCCGACGCTGAGCCAGAACCCCTTGTAGAGCGCGCCCATGATGTTGTTGCCGCTGCCCAGCCGGACCGCATAGGTGCCGATGATCGAGGTGACGATGCACACCCCGCCGACGATCAGCGGGAGGGTCATCACCGCGAGCAGCTTGTCGGCATTGGCGAGCGCGAGCGCGATCGAGATCATCGTCACGCCGAGCGTCACGACATAGGTTTCGAACAGATCGGCGGCCATGCCCGCGCAATCGCCGACATTGTCGCCGACATTATCGGCGATCGTCGCGGGGTTGCGCGGGTCGTCCTCTGGGATGCCGGCCTCGACCTTGCCGACCAGATCGGCGCCGACATCGGCCGCCTTGGTGAAGATGCCGCCGCCCAGGCGCGCGAAGATCGAGATCAGCGAGGAGCCGAAGGCGAGCCCGGTGAGGGCCTTGACGACGATCGGCGCCCCGGCATGCTCGCCGTTGCTGCCCGCCAGGTACCAGAACACGCCGGAGATCGCGAGCAGGCCGAGCCCCGCCACCAGCATGCCGGTGATCGCGCCCGACCGGAACGCCATCGTCAGCCCGCCCTGCAGCGAGCCGCGCGCGGCCTCCGCGGTGCGGACGTTGGCGCGGACCGAGATGTTCATGCCGATATAGCCGGCCACCCCTGACAGGATCGCGCCGATCGCGAAACTGGCGGCGGAGACCGGCGCGCCCATGCCGTCGATCAGCAGCCAGACCAGCACCAGCATGATCACGCCGACGATCGCGATGGTGCGGTATTGCCGCCCGAGATAGGCCTGCGCGCCTTCCTGAATGGCGGCGGCGATGTCGCGCATCTTCTCGTTGCCGGCCGGGGCGGCGAGCACCTGCCGGCTGGTGATGATGCCGTACAAGACGGCAAGCAGCCCACAAAGCATGGCCGCATAGACGATCGTCATTCGCGCAGTCCTTCCCCAATGATCCGCGTCGGGGCTCATTGGCGGTGGCCACGGCCCGATCGCTTATTCTTATCCGGCAACGCTATAGGCGAGGGCCCGGTGAGCGCAAGCGCCGTCAATCGCCGTGGAGATACCCAAGCCGGGCGGGCAGCGCGACCGCCGTACCGCCGTCGACCAGCGAGAGGCCGGCCCCGGCCGCGAACACGCCGACCCGGCGCGCGGGCACTGCGAGCGCTGCGGGGGCCGCGAAAAGCAACTGATAGTCATCCCCCGCCGTCGCCGCCGCCAGCCGCGCGGCGCGGTCGTCGCCGGCGTGGCGGCGGTAGCTGTCCGACAGCGGCACCGCGGCGAGGTCGATCGTCACCCCCAGACCGCTCGCCGCCGCCATCCGCTGCGCATCGATCAACAGCCCGTCGGAGACATCCATCATCGCATGCACCTTCGCGGCGAGCGCCTCCCCCAGATCGAGCCGGGGGACGGGGCGGCGATAGGCGGCGAGGAGATCGGCCGGGCCCTCCCGCCCGCGCGCGATGGCGAGCCCGGCCCCCGCATCGCCGATCGTGCCGGTGACGAACAGCCCGTCGCCCGGCTGCGCCCCGCCGCGGTCGATCGCGTCATCGGCGCTGCCGATCGCGGTCAGCGTCAGGACGCGCGGTGCCCCGGGCGGCAGCGTTACGGTATCGCCGCCGAGCAGCTGGCAGCCCAGTTGCCGCAGCGCGCCGTCGAGCCCGGCGAGAAAGCCGCGGTCCCATTCGTCGTCGCGGATCGGATAGTTGAGCAGCACCCCGACCGGGCGCGCGCCCTTGGCGGCGAGATCGGAGAGGTTGACCGCGAGCAGCTTCCACGCGACGTCGCCGGGCGGATCGTGGCTGAGGAAATGCACCCCCTCGACCAGCGTATCGGTGGTGAGCACATGGCTGCCGAGCCGCGCGGCATCATCGGCCAGCCGCTGCGCGCCGGGATGGAGCGGCAGCGCGCGCAGGCGGTCGAGGAAATCGGCTTCGGTCATCGGCGAGCGTCTTAACGCGCGGCCGGCCTCGTGTCTGCCACCGCTCGCGCCCGGTAATCGCGCTTCGGCAATGGGCGCCAAAGGGCACGCGCGCGGGTGCGCGCTGCAATTGTCGACGGGGCGGGGATCGTTCTCAACCGCCGCGAGTTGAGCTCCCTGGAAGCGCAAGAGATTGTAACAAGCCGCGTTCGGCAACGACAGGCTTGCACAATAACCGATCAACCGAGGGAATAATAAAATGGCTGACTATCCTAACACCCGCACCGACGCCGGCACGGCGAAACGTAACAACATGGGCATGACGATCGGCATCGTTCTCGTCGCCGTCATCGTGATCGTGGGCCTGTTGTTCGCCACCGGCTTCTGGAGCGCCAAAGTCACCGATACGGGCGCCCTGCCCGAAGTATCGGTGAAGGGTGGCGACCTGCCGAACGTCGATGTGCATTCGAAGGAACTCGTCGTCGGGACCAGCAAGACCAAGGTCACCGTGCCGAAGGTCGAGACGACCACAACGACGGTCGACGTGCCGACGGTCGGCGTCAAGGACGACCGGAAGTAAGCCGCACAATAGTATCAGGAACAAGGGCTCCGCCGTCCGGCGGGGCCCTTTTTATAAGGTCCTCGCCCGCATTCGCGCGTGGCCCCATCGAGCGCGCGTTCGGTGCGATCGGCAACCGCCGCTGCGGCCTGCTATTGGGCCTTGGTGCGGCCGAACGCCCGGCGATGGGTAAAGGCCGCCGCCGCCGCGCTCAGCTTTCGCCGAACATCGCCCGCTGCGACGTCTCGATCTCCTCGAAATAGCGCCTTCGGACGTGTTTTTCGGTGACGATGCCCAGCACCACATCATGATCGTCGACGACCGCGAGTTCGTCGGCGCCCGAGTGGTCCAGCCGTTCCAGAATCTGATGAATGTCCGCCGATGCCGCCAGCGTGGTATCGGCCAGCGTGGCAATCGAGCCCACCGGTGCAGTTTCCGACAATGTCGAACCATAGGCGATCGCGGTCGGCACGATACCGAGATAGCGCCCCGAGGCGTCGATCACCACTGCCTTGCTCGTCGACCCCAGCGGGATTTGCGCCCGGAAATCGGCGATCGACAGCGTGTCGCGCACGCTGACCCAGTCCTTGCGCATCAGCCGCGACGCGGTGAGATTGATCACCCAGCCGATGTCGCGCGGGCTGCGCACGCTCGATCCGCGGACATGCAGTCGCCAGGTCGAGAAGGAATAGCCGAAGGTTTCCCGCGTAAATGCGCTCGCGATCAGTGATGCGGTAAGGACGACCCCCATCAGCGCGAAATCATGGGTTGTCTCGAGCATCAGCATGGCAAGCGTCATCGGCCCGCCGACGACCGACACGCTGAGCGCTGCCATACCGACCAGCGCCGCGTCGGTGCTGTCGATCGCCAGCCCGGGAAACCAGAGATTGAGCGTAGCGGCAAAGATCTGACCAACCAGCGACCCGAGGAACAGCGACGCAAAGAACAGCCCGCCCCTGAAGCCGAAGCTGAGCGAGATGATCGAGGCGACGATCTTGAGCAGCAGAATGATGAGCAGGAAGCTGATCGATGGATGCAGCGCGAGATCGAGATGCAGCGCACCGTGCCCCGCCGACAGCGACTGGGGCGACAGCCAGGCGACCGGGATCAGCAGGCAGCCGCCGATGACCGGCCGCCAGTTGCCCAGCCGCTGCCACGACTGGACGCGCATTTCCACAAAGGTAACCATCCGCATCACGGCAATGCCGATCACCGCGCAGACGAGACCCAGCAACGCATAGATCAGGTAATCAGCGGTCGAGACCAAGCGGGTCGCCGTGGTGGCGATGAGATAGGGGTCGACGTGGAGGCTGCGCGTGACAAGGGCCGCCGCCAGCGCCGCAGCGGCGACTGGCGCGATCGCTGCCGGCGTATAGGCGCCGATGACGATTTCGAAGGCATAAAAGGCCCCGGCCAGCGGCGCGCCGAACGCGGCGCCGACCGCCGCCCCCGCTCCGGCCCCCACGAGCATGCGCAAATCATTGCGGCGCAGTTTCAGCTGCTGGCCGAGGAACGAGGCGGCGCCGCCGCCGACCTGGGCATAGGCAGCCTCCAGCCCGACCGAGGCGCCCGCTCCGTTCGAGAGGATCGTCTGCGCCGCGATCACCAAATTGTCGACGAAGGGAATGCGCCCGCCATGCAGGGCATTGGCCTCGACCACGTCGATCGGCGGTCGCTGGCGTCTGCCGATGAAATAGCCGAGCGCCACCAGGCACAGCCCGCCGAGCGGCAGCGCGAGCAGCCGCCAGGGGTGATGGATCGATCCCAGCGCACTCAGCCGGTTGATCGTCACCCCGTAAAGCAGCTGCTGGATGCCGTGCGCCAGCGCCGATTGCATGTTGGTGAGCAGCCCGGCGATCAGTCCGGACACGGTGGCGAGCAGGATGAAGGCCGCCTCGCTCTCGCGAAGTCTCTGTCGCTGGCGCGTGACGACGGATCGCGCGAAAAGCTTCCAGGTGCGGGCCATGGCGATCGCCAAGCCATTTTCAGTCGACCCGTCAAGCCCGATGACGCTTATCGGTCGGGCAATCCGCGGTCGGCGATCGCACGTGCCGACGCGGCGTGGTCAGCGTTCGCGCTTGGCCCCGTCGAGCACGGCATCGTGCCGGGCGCCTGCATTTGCGGCTGCCTGCTTCTCGGCCTTGGTGCGACCGAACAGCGCGCGATTGTTCGCCGCCGCGATGGTGGCATCGGCCCTGGCCTTGGCCTTGCGCGCGGCGCGCAGGTTGACGACCCCCGCCATCAGACCCGCGCGACCTTGCCGATCGCGTCGAGCAGACCGTTGACGAAGCCCGCCTCGCGCTTGTCGTAGAAGGCGTGGGCGACGTCGACATATTCGGTGATGACCGCACCCGTCGGCACATCGGCGCGGGCGAGCAACTCATAGGTGCCGCAGCGCAGGATCGCCTTCATCGGCTTGTCGAGCCGCTCGAGGCTCCAGCCGGTCGCGAGCTTGCCCGCGATCGCCGCGTCGATCTCGCCCTCGCGCGCGAGCACGCCCTTCACCACATCGTCGAAGAAATCGGCATCCGCCTCGGCATAATGCGCGTCCTCGATCTCCGCGCCGAGCCGGTGGTTGTGGAATTCGTGGAGCAGCTGCGCGAGCGGGGTCTGCTCCATGTCGTGCTGGTACAGCGCCTGGACGGCACCGAGCCGGGCGGCGGCGCGGGCCTTGCTGCGGGCGGCGGTGCGCGGATTGGCGCGGGTGCTGGGGTTGGTCATGTGCATGTTCCTATACCCGAACGGGTCCGGTTTGAATTATCCCAGCCGAAGCGCCACCGAGCGGGCGTGCGCGGGCAGG
This sequence comes from Sphingomonas sp. 28-66-16, assembly GCA_002281485.1. Lineage (GTDB taxonomy): Bacteria > Pseudomonadota > Alphaproteobacteria > Sphingomonadales > Sphingomonadaceae > Sphingomonas. The sequence goes on along the minus strand of NCGF01000021.1, from coordinate 21,940 downwards.
CCTTCGGCTTCCGCCAGCGCCAGCGCCGCCGGGCCGATGGCGGCGAGGCTCGCGGGATCGAGCTGGAGGAAGCTGGTGCGCTTCATGAAATCGAGCACCGACAGCCCCGATGAAAAACGCGCCCGCCTGCCGGTGGGGAGGACGTGGTTGGGCCCCGCGACATAATCGCCGACCGCTTCCGGGGTATGGCGACCGAGGAAGACCGAGCCGGCGTGGCGGACCTGATCGAACAAGGATTGCGGGTCGCCGACCGCAAGTTCGAGATGTTCGGCGGCGAGCCGGTCGACGAGCGGCATCGCCTCGGCAAAGTCGCGCACGAGGATGATCGCGCCGTTGGCGTCCCACGCGGCGCGCGCGACTTTTGCCGTGGCGAGCGTGGCGACTTGCGCTTCGACCGCAGCGGCGACCCGGTCGGCGAAACCCTCATCGTCGGTGAACAGGATCGACTGGCTGGTCGGGTCGTGCTCGGACTGGCTGAGCAGATCGGCGGCGATCCACTCAGGATTGTTCTGGCCATCCGCGACGACGACGATTTCGCTCGGGCCCGCGACCATGTCGATGCCGACCACGCCGTAGAGCTGGCGCTTGGCCTCGGCGACCCAGGCGTTGCCCGGGCCGGTGATGACGTCCACCGGCCTGATCCGGTCGGTGCCGTAGGCGAGCGCGGCAACGGCTTGCGCGCCGCCCACACGCCACACCTCATCGACCCCGGCAAGATGCGCGGCGGCCAGGACAAGCGGGTTGATCTCGCCCCGTGGCGTCGGCGTGACCATGACGAGCCGGTCGACGCCCGCGACCTTGGCGGGGATCGCGTTCATCAGCACCGAGGACGGATAGGCCGCGCGACCGCCCGGGACGTACACGCCCGCTGCCTCGACCGCCGACCAGCGCGCGCCAAGGCGGACACCCGCGCTGTCGGTGGTGTCGCTGCCTTCGGGGCGCTGTTTCTGGTGATAGGTGGTGATGCGCTGCGCGGCGAGGTCCAGCGCGGCGCGCAAGGTCGGATCGAGCGCTTCATACGCCGTGCGGCAATCGGCGAGGTCGATCCGCCAACCCGACCTGTCGAGATCATGCCGATCGAATTGCAGCGTGAGCGCCCCCACCGCCGCATCGCCTTCGTCGCGGACGCGGGCGATGATCGCGCTGACATCGCGCGCGACATCGGCATCTGCTTCGCGGCGTGCATTGACGAGTGCAGCGAAGGCACTGGCGAAATCCGGGGTGGCGGTGGAAAGTCTGATCATGTCAGGCCACCGCCTTCCGAAACGCATCGACCAAGGGCACCACTTCGGCCCGCGTCTTGAACGCAGCGCGGTTGACGATCAGTCGGCTGGTGACCTCGGCGATCACCTCGACCTCGACCAGCCCGTTTTCCTTGAGCGTGCGGCCCGACGACACCAGATCGACGATCCGTGGCGCCAGGCCGAGCAAGGGGGCAAGCTCCATCGCGCCGTTCAGTTTGACGCATTCGGCCTGCACGCCGCGCGCGGCGAAATGCGCCTTGGTCACGTGCGGATATTTGGTGGCGATGCGGACATGGCTCCAGCCGCGCGGATCGTCGGTCGCGGCCATTTCGGCGGGTTCCGCGACCGAGAGGCGGCAATGGCCGATGCCGAGATCGACGGGCGCATAGAGCTCCGAATAGGCGAATTCGGCGAGCACGTCGGACCCGACGATACCGAGCTGCGCCGCGCCGTGCGCGACGAAGGTCGCGACGTCGAACGCGCGGACGCGGATCAGCTCGATCCCGGGCTGGTTCGTCGTGAAGCGCAGCGCGCGGCTGGTCTCGTCGGCAAAGGCGGGTTCAGGCTCGATCCCGACGCGCGCCAGCAACGGCAGCGCTTCGCCAAGGATGCGCCCCTTCGGCACGGCGATGATAATCGGGGGGATGATCGGATCGGTCATAGGCTGGCTGGCCATAGGTGGGGTCGTGCGGCGGCGCAACAAGGGCTGATGTCCGGTATGAGGGAGACGACGGATGGCAACTGACGACAATGTGCGCGGCGCGTTCATGATCCAGGAACATTATTGCCGCGTGATGGACGGCGCGCCGATCTATGCGCGGGTGTGCCGCGCGATTGCGGCAGGACTGACCCGGGAGAGCAAAACCGGCGCACGCATTCTTGACTGGCCATCCGAGCCGACTCGCGATGCGCTCCCGCTGCGTTTGATGGGGGGCCTGCATGCGTTGGTGCTGGCGGATGCGGATCCAGAACTGGCGGCGATTTTCCGGGGCGACGTGATTGAGGAGAGCGCGGTCATTGCCGCGCTCGGGCGGGTGCTGTTGCGCCATGACGATGCCCTGATGCCGTGGCTCGACGGACCGCCGCAGACCAACGAGCCGGGGCGGTCGGGCGCGCTGATCCTGGGGTTGCTCGAGGTTGCACGCCGTTTCGGGCCGAAGATCGAGATTCTGGAAATCGGCTCGAGCGGCGGGCTGAACCTGCTGATCGATCGCTATCGTTTCGATCTGGGGGGGACGATGGTGGGCCCGACCGATGCGCCGATCACGATCACGCCCGAATGGCGCGGCGACGCGCCAGCGGCCATACCGATCGAGATCGTTTCGACCAGGGGCTGTGATGTGGCACCGCTCGACGTGACCGATCCGGCGGTGGAAGCGCGGCTGGCGGCATATGTCTGGGCGGAAACCCCAGCCCGGCGGGTGCGGCTCGGCAAGGCGATCGACATGGTGCGCGAAGGCGGTGTGCAGTTGGAAAAGGCCGATGCCGCGGACTGGGTGGAGGCCCGCTTGGCGGAACCACAGGTGGGTGGCGTGACCCGCGTGCTGATGCATTCGGTCGTCTGGCAATATCTGCCCGATCCTGTCGCCGAGCGCATCCGAGCGGCGATGGCGGCCGCAGGGGCGCGTGCCTCCACCGAGCGCCCGCTTGCATGGGTGTCGATGGAACCCGATCGCGCGCTGGCGGTACAAATCGTCTCGGTTCGGTCGTGGCCCGGCGACGCGGCACGTACGGTAATCGCCACCTCGCACGCGCATGGCACCTGGATTCGACCGGGTGGTCCTGAAGCGGATCGGGAGGCGAATCCGTTGGTGGACGAGGCGGCGCAGGTGCGGCTGTAGCGGGACGCCTGACGCCGATCTGGTATTTCACGCCTCAACGAAAGCCGGGGTCGTCAAACCAATCGGCGGCGAGCGGCCATTGCTCGCTGATCGCATCGGTAAATACCGCATCACGCTTTTCGAGGAAGGACGTGACCCCCTCTTTGGCATCCGCGCTGCCGCCGCGCACCCAGACGCCGCGACTGTCGATGCGGTGCGCGTCCATCGGGTGGGCGGCCCCCAGCATCGTCCACAGCATCCGCCGCGTCATCGCGATCGAGACGGGGGCACCATGCGCGGTGAGTTCCTGCGCCAGCGCCCGCGCGGCGGGCAGGAGATCGTCGGGCGCGTGGAGGCTGCGGACGAGGCCGCCCTTCAGCGCCTCTTCCGCCCCGAACACCCGCCCCGAATAGCACCATTCCAGCGCCTGGCCGATGCCGACGAGGCGCGGCAGGAACCAGCTCGACGCGGCTTCGGGCACGATCCCGCGCCGCGCGAAGACGAAGCCGAAGCGCGCCGTGTCGCTGGCAAGGCGGAAATCCATTGGCAGCTGCATCGTCGCGCCGATGCCGACCGCGGCGCCATTGATCGCGCCGATCACGGGCTTGAGCGAGGCGAAGATGCGCAGCGTCAACCGCCCGCCGTTGTCGCGTACCCCCTCATGCGCGAAATCGACCGAGCCGTCGGGGCGGATCGGCGATTCGCCTCCCTTGCCGCCGCGCCTGGCATAGTCGAAGGTCGCCTCGCCGCTCGCGAGATCGGCGCCCGCGCAAAACGCCCTGCCCGCGCCGGTGACGATCACCGCGCGCACCGCATCATCGCCATCGGTCGCATCGAACGCGGCGATCAGATCGGCCATCATCCGGGGGGTGAACGCGTTCATCCGATCGGGGCGGTTGAGGGTGATCGTGGCGATGCCCTCGTCGACGGTCAGGGTGATGGTGTCGAAATCTGGCATGACCGAATGCTTCCCTCTTGCGTCCCCGCGGACTCGTGCCGGGGTCCAGCGTGCCGCGAAGGCAACGAACGGTTGACGTGGACCACGGTGGATGTCGGAACAAGTCCGGCATGACGGCCAGGGGATAGGATTATCGCGGCGTGCCCGCCGTTATGCCGGGCATTTCGCGCCGCTCTCCACCCAGGCCCTGGTCAAAGCGCCGAACTGCGCCTGGGTGCCGGGCGCCGGGGTGCGACCGACGCCGGGATGCCAGCCCCAGCCAACGAGCTTGTCCTCGCCGTTATGCTCGATCAGTGCCTCTAGCGACTTGCCGCCGTTCCGAGCCGGGTCCTTGATCTGCTGACATATCTCGCCGAGCGACTTGCCTTCCCACGCCATCGACAGCGGCGCGAGGTGCCACATCGGGGCGCCCGGGATGCTGCCCTCGCCATTGGCGAAGGCGACATTGGCGTCCGAATGGCAGGTGGCGCATTCGAGTCCCGCCGCGCCGTGGCCATCGGGTCCGCGGACGACCGGCGGGTTGTGCGCGACCATCGCATCCCCCTGAAGCGGCCGATCGGTGCGCGGGTGGCAATTGATGCAGCGCGGGCTCTGGATGACCTTGCCCATCTCGGTGAAGATCGCCGCCGAACGGGCCGACGTGTCGGCGATCGACGCGAAGCTGGCGGGGTCCTGCAAACCCGCATCGGGTCGGGCGAGCACCGCGATCGGCAAGGCGCAGGCAGCGGCGGCAAGCGCCATCAAACCATAGGACACGCGCATCATGCATTCTCCCGGTGCGCGAAGGGCAGTCGGCGGACCGATTTCCCGGTCAGTTTGCGCCAGGCATTGGCGACGGCGGGGGCGATCGGCGGCAGGCCGGGTTCGCCGACGCCGGTCGGGTCGGCACCCGACTTGATGATCGCGACCTCGACGGCGGGCATCTCGCCGATCCGAAGCGAGCGATACGTGTCGAAATTGCCCTGCGCGACACGGCCACCCTCGCCGAGCACCAGCTCGGCATAGAGCGCGTGGCCAAGCCCGTAGCCGATGCCGCCCTCCATCTGCGCGCGGATGATATTGGGGTTGATCGCGATGCCGCAATCGACCGCGCACCAGACCTTGTGCACCCGCGGCAAGCCGTCGGCACCCTTCGACACCTCGGCAACTTGCGCGACATAGGTGCCGAAGCTCTTGTGGAAGGCGATGCCGCGCGCGCGGTCGCCGGGGACCCCACCGCCCCAGCCCGACAGCTCGGCCACGCGGTTGATGACCGCCTTGGCACGGGCGTCCTTGGCCAGATCGAGCCGGCCCTGCACAGCGTCCTTCCCGCCCGCCGCGAGCAGATCGTCGAGGAACGCTTCGGTCGCATAGGCGGTATGGGTATGACCGACCGAGCGCCACCAGAGCGTCGGCACGCCATTGTCCATCCGGACGACGCCGACCCGGTCGGCCGGGAAGGCATAATCGTCGGGGCCGGCCCCTTCGTGCATGCCGTCATCGACGCCGGCCTGTTGCGGCGAAAAGGGCTGGATCGCGATCGTCTGATCCCAGCCGACGATGGCGCCGCTGGCATCGATCCCGCCGCGCAGCCGGTGTACCGCGATCGGACGATAGCGCCCGCCGCGGATGTCGTTCTCGCGGGTCCAGAAATGCTTGACCGGCGCGCCCGGATAGGCCGCCGCGACCGTCCCCGCCTCGACCGCAAAGCCCGAATCGGGCTGCGCCCGGCGACCGAAGCTGCCGCCGGCGAACTGCTGCGCGAGCGTCATCTTCTCGAACGGAATCCCCAGCGCCTTGGCGACCGCCTTGGTTTCGCCGACCTGGAACTGGCTGCCCATCCACAGCGTCGCGCCATCGCCCTTGCGCTCGATCACCGCGTCGAGCGGCTCCATCGGCGCATGCGCGAGGAAGGGGAAATAATAGGTCGCATCGATCGTCTTGGCGGCCCCCGCGAGCGCAGCGGCGACATCGCCGGTCTTGCCGACTTCCTTGCCGGGGCCCTTGGCGGCTTCGGCATAGCTCCGGAACAGGTCTTCGCTCGAGCGCGTCTCGGCCTTGGCGAAATCCCATTGGGGTTTCAGCGCGCTGCGGCCCTTCATCGCGGCGAAGCTGTCCTTGGCATAGACGACGACGCCCTGCGGCACGGTCTTGACTGCGACGACGCCGGGCACCGCCAGCGCTGCGCTGTCGTCGACCGAGATGAGCGTCGCGCCGAAGGCGGGCGGATGGAGGATGACGCTCGTCACCATGCCCGGCCGGGCGATGTCCATCGTGAAGGTCGCGCTGCCGTTCGACTTGGCGATGCTGTCGATCTTGGGGAGATCGGTACCGATCAGCGTGAATTGCTCGGGGGTCTTGAGGGGGGGCTTTTCGGGGACGGCAATCGCCGACGCGGCTTCGGCCAGCTCGCCGAAGCTCGCCTTGTGCGCGCCATGGCTGACGACGCCCTTCGACACGGCGATATCGGCGGCGGGTACGCCCCAGCGCTTGGCGGCGGCGGCAACGAGCATCGCCCGTGCGGCCGCACCGGCGTTCCGCATCTGCATCCAGCTGTTGGCCATCGCGGTCGAGCCGCCAGTGCCCATCGTGCCGAACGCCAGATTCTTGTAGAGCGGATCATTGGCGGGCGAGAATTCGATCCGCATCTGGCCCCAATCGGCATCGAGCTCGTCGGCGAGGATCGTCGTCAGCCCGGTCGATGGCCCCTGGCCGAATTCGACATGCTTGATGATGACGGTGACGAGATTGTCGGGGCTGATCCGGACGAACGCATTGGGCTGGAACGGTTTGGCCGGGGTCGCCGCCGCGGCTGCCTTGCCGATCGTCAGCGACAGGCCAAGGACGAGACCCGACGCGCCCAGAAATTCGCGGCGGTTGCTGGGAATCGCGTTCATGCCCTTGCCTCCACCATCTTGGCGGCATCATGGATCGCCTGCCGCACCCGGACATAGGTCGCGCAGCGGCAGATATTGCCCGCCATCGCGTGATCGATATCCTCGTCGCTCGGGCGGGGCTTGGCGGAGAGCAGGCCGATCGCCGACATCACCTGGCCCGACTGGCAGAAGCCGCATTGCGGCACGTCGATCGCGACCCAGGCGGCCTTGACGGCATCGGCGACCACGCCGTTCGCGCCCTCGATCGTCGTCACGCTGCGCCCCGCGATGCTGCCGACCGGGGTGACGCAGGAGCGGCGGTTCTTGCCATCGAGATGGACGGTGCAGGCACCGCACTGGGCGATGCCGCAGCCATATTTGGTGCCGGTTTGGTGGAGATGATCGCGCAGCACCCAGAGCAGGGGGGTGTCCGGATCGCCATCGAAGCGGATCTTCGCCCCGTTCAGGAGGAACTCGGTCGTCATTTCATTCTCCCTGCCGCTGCGCCGACTATAAGCGCGTGGCGCCGATGCTCCAAGGCAGGGCCGGCCAAAAACTTTCGCCGTAACGGGTTTTTAGGCAGCGCTGGTTAGGCTGAGGCCAAGCAACGACAACAGGCAGACCCGGCGTCCATGACCCAATATCCCCTGATCGCGCCGCGCCCGCCGCGCCTGAGCGACAATCTCGACGCGCTGCGCCGCATCGAGCAATCGGGGGTGTTCAGCAACAATGGCCCCGAAGTGCGCGCGTTCGAGCAAGAGGTGACCGACAAGCTGTTCGGCGGCAGCGGCGCGAGCCTGGCGGTCGGCAATGCGACGCTGGGGCTGATGATCGCGATCCGCCAGGCTGCCGGCGTGCTGCCCGAGCCCGGCGCGCTCGCGCTGATGCCGAGCCTGACCTTTGCCGCCACCGCACAGGCGGCGATCTGGGCGGGGCTGACCCCGCTGATCTGCGACATCGACCCGCTCGACTGGGCCGCGAGCGCCGAGGCCGAGGAACGGCTGCTCCGGCAATATGGCAGCCGCATCTCGGTGATCATCCCCTATGCCACCTTTGGCAACGCGATCGATCTCGATCGCTACGAGACCTTTCAGCGCCGCTACAATGTCGGCGTGGTGGTCGATGCCGCCGCTTCGCTCGGGACGATCGACGAGGCGGGCCGTGGCTTTGGTGCCGACTCGCCTTTTGCGATCGTCCATTCGATGCACGCGACCAAGACCTTCTCGGTCGGCGAGGGCGGGCTCATACATTCGGGCAATGTCGCGCTGATCGAAACGCTGCGGGCGATGAGCAATTTCGGCTTCCAGGGACAGCGCAGCGCGACCCTGCCGGGCATCAACGCCAAGCTGCCCGAAATTCTGGGGTTGATGGCGCGGCTGAAGCTCGCCGAGATCGACGAGATTTGCGACGCGCGCAGCGCGATCGAGGCGACCTATCGCGCGGCGCTCGCCGATTTCGACCTGCAGCGCCCGATCGGGCGGCGTCGTGCCACTCAGTTCATGCCGGTGCTGGTCCCCGAGGATTGCGCCGCCGATCGCCCGCGGATCATCGCTGCGCTCGCCGAGGCCGGCATCGGCTGCGGCCAGTATTTCAGCCCGCATCTCGCCGAGCAGCCCTGGTTCAAGGCAAGCGCGCTGATCGACGCCACGCCGCACGCCGATGCGATCGCCCGCCGCATGCTGTCGCTGCCGATCACCGATGCGATGGCCGTCGACGACGCCCGGATCATCGCCGGCCAGTTCATCGACGCCTGCCGCGCCGATCGCCGCATCCACGCGCTCCCGGCGCGCCCGCGGCGGATGGCAGTGGCGGCCGTCACGATCATCGGGGGTGGCCCCGCCGGCACCGCGCTGCTCACCGCGGCATCGAAACATGGGCGCTTGCCCGACCTCGCCCGATCGGGGCTGATCGTGGTCGATCGCGACAGCATGATCGGCGGCGGTCGGCTGGGCCATTATGCGATCACCTCGGACAGCACCGCGCAGACCTTCCTGACGGCGGTGAAGGACAATCCCGAGCCGGCGCTCGCCGCGCTGATCGACCATCCCGCCGCGCGCACCGTCGCTAACTTCACCGATGCGCTGGGGGTGCCGCTGGTCGATGCCGGCCCGCTGCTGCGCGCCACCGGCGAGGTGCTCGCCCAGCTGGTGGTCGACCATGGCGGCGCGGTGATGACCGGCCATGAGGTGCTCGGCGCCCAGCGCACCCAGGAAGGCCAATGGACGCTGACGCTGCGCGCACGGGCGACCGGGCGCACCTTCGAGCAGCGCAGCGAGACGATCGTCGTCGCCACTGGCGGGCATCAGCCGCTCGATCGGCTGGCGGTGCAGAAAGTCGCCGGGTTGCCGCTGTCGGCGAGCGTCGGTGATCGGCTGCTGCAATCGGACGAGGTGCTTGGGCTCGGCGGGCTCGCCAAGGTCGGCGATCTGCTGGCGGGCAAGCGCAATCCGCGCATCGCCGTGATCGGCGGATCGACGAGCGCGGTGGCGACCGTCGCGCTGCTGCTCAAGACCGTCCCGGCGCTGCCGTTCGGCGCCGGCGCGATCACGCTGCTGCACCGCCGGCCGCTGCGCCCCTTTTATCACTCGGTGGCGGCGGCCGAGGCCGAGGGCTTCACCGATTTCGGCCCCGACGATATCTGCCCGGTCTCGGGCTTCGTTTACCGGCTGGCGGGGTTCCGGCTCGAAGCGCGCGAACTGGTGCTGCGGATGCTGGCGATCGACGGCCGCGCGCCCGATCCGCGCGTCCGGCTCCACCGGATATCGGGCGACGATGATGCCGCGGCGCAAGCGCATCTGCTCGGCGCCGATCTGGTGATCGCGGCGCTCGGCTATCGGCCCTACGCGCTGCCGCTGCGCGACGTGGGCGGCGAACCCATCCCCCTCGCCGCCGATCGCGGCGACCCCATGGTCGACCGGCACTGCCGGATCGTCGGCGCCGACGGTACGCCGGTCCCCGGCGCCTATGGCATCGGCCTTGCGGCGGGCTTCGTTCCCTGGGGACCGCTCGGCGGCGAGGCGAGCTTCACCGGTCAGGCCAACGGGCTCTGGCTGTGGCAGAACGATGTCGGCATGATGATCGTCGATCAAATCCTCGGCGACCGCGCCCGCGCCGTCGCATGACCGCGCCCGTCGTCAGCGTGGTGATGGCGGCGTATAACGGCGCCGCGCTGATCGGCGAGACGATCGCCTCGTTGCAGGGGCAGCGTTTCGCCGATTTCGAATGCCTGATCGTCGATGACTGCTCGACCGATGCGACCCGCGAGATCGTCGGCGCGATCGACGATCCGCGCTTTCGCCTGATCGTCTCGGCCCGGAATCAGGGGCCGGTGCATGCGCGCAACCGCGCCTTTGCCGAGGCGCGCGGTCGCTACATCGCCGGGCTAGACCAGGACGATCTGTGCCACCCCGATCGCTTCGCGCAGCAGGTTGCGTGGATGGAGGCGAACCCCGACACGGTCGTGCTGGGCACCGCTGCGAGCCTGTTCGACGGCGCGAGCAGCCGCGCGCCCACCCTGCCCTCGGTCACGACGCCGATGCTCGTCGAATGGATGCTGTGCATCCTCAATCCGCTCGTCTGGTCCTCAGTGATGATCCGTGGCGACATCGCCCGGGGGCTCGATCCGTTCACCCGCCCCGAGCTGCTCTATGCCGAGGATTTCGATCTCTACCACCGGCTCGCACCGCACGGCCGGATCGCGCGGCTGGACGCCGAATTGCTGCGCTATCGCACGCATAGCGGCGGCGCCTCGCAGCGCTTCACCGAGACGATGCAGGCGAGCGCCGCCCGCGTGCTCGCCGAGCGCCACGCCGGGCTGTTCGGACCGGCGGCACCCGATCGCGCGATCCTGATCGTCCGCCATGTGATGAACCGCAGCGCGATCCCCGACCGCGCGACGCTCGCGTTGCTCGGCGAGACACTGATGGCGCTCCAGACCGATTTCATCGATCGCTTCGCGCCGGGCCCGGAGGATTTGCGGCTGATCCGCTGGGAGACCGCCCGGCTCTGGTCGCGGATCGGGCGCGCCGGGCTACGCTCGGGCAATCTCGCGCTCGGCGATGCCGTCGCCGTGCGGCCCGATCATCTCGGGCTCGGCTATGCCGGCATCAACGAACTCGTCCTGTCCCGCCTGATCGGCAGCGCGCGCTCGGCCCGCCGCCGCTCCGCCTGAGCCACGATCGCGGCGGGCGCCGGCTCACACGAGCGCGTTGCGGCGGATCATCTCACGGTACCAGGCGGCGCTGAGCTTGGGCGTCCTGACGAGCGTGTCGAAATCGACGTGGTGAATGCCGAAGCGCTTCGTATAGCCGTCGGCCCATTCGAAATTATCCATCAGACTCCACAGGAAATAGCCTTTCAGCGGAAATCCCTCCTGGGTCGCGCGATGAAATTCGGTCAGATAGTTGCGCAGATACATGATGCGATCGGCATCGTCGACGCGGCCATCGACGACCGGATCGTCCGCGGAGCAGCCATTCTCCGAAATGTAGAGCGTCTTGGGCTGCCACAGCTCGCTCACGGTCCGGACGCCCCAATAGGCCACTTCGGGACCGACATAGAGCCAGGGCGAGGCCATGCGTGGCGACGAGTCGAGATGCGGCAGGACGACATAGCCCGGCGCGGCGGCGCTCGCCTTGACGTAATTGGGCGCATAGATGTTGAGCGCGACGAAATCGAGCGGGCTGCCGATCGCGGCCATGTCCCCGCTGGCGACCTTGGGGGCGTTGCCGGCCTCGCGGGTGAGATAGCCATCGGTATAGCGGCCCTCCATCACCGCGGTCAGGAACATCGCGTTTTCCTCCCGCACCGCCTGTTTGGCCGCCTCGATATGGTCGGGGGTCTCGATCACCGGTACGTAGAAATTGGTGTTGTCGGCGATGCCGATCTGGGTGCCGGCGCGCGCGCTGGCACGGATCGCCTGGACGCCCAGGCCATGCGCGAGCACACCGTGATGGCGCACCTGGTTGACCGCCGCCGGCCCGAGCTGGAGCCCCGGCGCATGCTTGCCGTCCTGATAGCTGAGATCGGTGAAACAGCGCAGTTCGTTGACCGTCATGAACTGCTGCACCCGGTCCGAGAGCTTGCCGGCCATGAACCCGGCATAGTCGGCAAAGGCCAGCGCGGTATCGCGCGATTGCCAGCCGCCCGGCAGCGCCGCCGGCAAATCCCAGTGGAACATCGTCACATAAGGCGTGATCCCGGCCGCAAGCAGGGCATCGATCAGCCGGTTGTAGTAGTCGATACCCTTTGAATTGGCCTTGCCACGCCCGTCGGGGAAGATCCGCGACCAGGCTATCGACAGACGATAGGCACCCACGCCGAGCTGCTTCAGCAGCGCGATGTCCTGGGGGTAGCGGTGATAGCTGTCGCACGCGACATCGCCGGTGTCGCCGTTGGCGACGCGCCCGGGCGTGTGCGAAAACACGTCCCAGATCGTCGGGCCGCGACCGTCTTCGGCAACCGCTCCCTCGATCTGGTATGACGCCGTGGCGCATCCCCAGACGAATCCCTTGGGGAAATCGAGATTGGCGCTGGCCGGTCCGACCGCTGCCAGCGCCGCGCCGCGCCCCCCCGCCATGACCGCACTCGCGACCAGGCCGGTCCTGATGAAATCCCGTCGGTCCACGTCATCTTCTCCCGTCTGCGGCCAACCTCGGGCCGGGTGATTGTCAACGTTGTCAAGCGACCGCGCGCCGTATCGGACGGCGATCGTGCCTGTTTCTACCGATTCAGCCGGTGCAGTATCTCCGCCCGCAAGCGCCGCGCCTCGACCGCATCGAGTGGCGCGAGCGGGCCACGGACATGCGCGGGCAAATGCGCCGCCGCGCGATCCCCCGGGCCGAACACATAATAATCGAACAGGGTCCGCCACGCTTGCCTCTCCGCAAGCGGCCGGTCGCGCAGCGAGAGCAGCGCGTGGAGCAGCGTCGTCATCGGCGTGTCGGCGAACGGCTCGGCCTCGTTCCACCAATAGTTGACGAGCACGTTGAAGCGATCGAGCGCCTCGACCTGATGCCACCACATCGCCGGATAGACGAGCACGTCGCCCGGATCGAGTTCGGCGATCTCGGCGGCGGCGATCGCGTGCCGAAAATCCGGATGGCGATCGCCATCGGGGGCATCGAAATCGACCATGCTCACCACCTGGCCGCCGGGGGTCGGCTCGAGCGGCCCGGGATAGAGATTGGCGATCTGATCGGGCGGAAAGAGCGAGAAGCGTCGCCGCCCGACCGCGCACACGGCGATATTGTTCGACATGTCCCAATGCGCCGAGGCGGTGGTCCGGTTGCCGATCCAGATGCTCGCCATCGGCGGATAGGTCGCCAGCGTCGCGGCCTTCAGTGGCAGCGGATTTTCTGCCGCGAAGCCCGGCAGGTAATCGGTCAGATCGGTCGAGCCGATATAGAGCGCCGGGGCCTCGCTGTCGTCGAGATGCTGCTCGATCCGGGCGAGATAATCGCTCAGGCCGACGCGTTCGCGGGCGAAGTTCATCCCCGTCAGCGCGGCGTTGTAGAACAGCCGCGGCCCCGCGCCCGGCGCGCCGGTGTAGCCGGTAACCTGCCGCCCCGCGTCGAATCCGCCGAGGTAGGCGATCGCGTCCCGATCGGCCTGCCGGCCGAGCCGCACCAGCGGCCAATCCGCCGCAAGCCCCTTGACGATCACCGGTTCGGAGGCGCGAAGCAGCGCGTCGGGCTGGCCGATCTCGATCGGCTCGATGGTGCGCGTGCGGCGGGTGATGGTGGCCATTGCCCGATCAACCCGACGCGCGCTTGCGGTTCTTGAGCGCGATCAGCCGTTCGATGTTGCCGAGCGATGCCGCGACGTGAAACGCCAGCGCGAGGAACCCCGCGCCGTTCAGTCGCTCGAGCGCCGGTCCGTCGAGCCGGCCGAGCGCCGCCACGCCGATCGTGAAAAAATCGACCAGATCATAGCGCACCGTCTCGTCGAGCTGGATTTCGAGCCGCACCGATTCGATCAGGCCAGCCTCGGCGAACGCCGCGAACATCGGCGCCTGGGCGGCGTGGCCGATATGGATGCCCAGCAGGATATCGGTCAGCCGATCGAGCAGCTGCGTCGCGCCGCCATGCGGCTTGAACAGCGGCTCGCCGTGGCGCCGGGACACGCGGGGATCATCGAGATCGACATGCACCATCGGTTCACGCTCGCCATCGCCGCGGTCGTGCAGCCCGACCGAAAAGGGACCGCGCGCGAGCAGGCCGGGGATGTGCCGCGCGGTCCAGCGGTCGCCCTCGAGAAACAGGTTCTCGCCCGGATCGAGCCCCAGCAAGGCCACCGCCTCGAACGTGCCATCGGCATCGCGCCGGAAAACGATCGGATAGTCGCGCTGGACCGCCTCGAATTCGGTCGGCAGCACCGGAATCTGGTTGATCGCATCGCCCCATGGCGCCCCGCGATCGACGATCACGCGGAGATCATGATGCTCGACCGGATCGAGCAAAACGCTGTTCATTGCCCCGCCATTCCCCGACCTTCCGCTTCCGCGCGCTTGATCACGGCGCGAGACATGCGCTGCTGCGGATCGGTCCGCAAGCCGGGGAGGATCGCCCAAAAAACGGGGGCCACGGTTTCCCATGTCCCCCAGCCCCCTTGTTGCGGCCATTTGGCTGTTCACCGGTCGCGCCGTTCATCAGAAGCGATAGCGCGCGCCGAACAGGAACCGCCGCTGACCTTCCTGCACCAGCCAGATCTGGTTCGGCGAGCGGCCGAAGGTCTTGACCCCTTCCTTGTTGAGGTTGATCGCCTCGACCGACAGGGCAAGCCGCGGCGTCACGTCATACGAGACGTTGAGATCGATCTGCCCGTAGGGCGCGGTGAATTCGGGATTGTGATCGGCGTCGCGGTTGACCGCCGAAAGGAACTTCGCGCGGTAATTGTAGCTCAGCCGCCCCGACAGGCCGTATTTGTCGTAGATCAGCGTGACGTTGGCGGTATCGCTCAAGCCGACGAGCGCGAACTGATCGACGCCGGGATCGGCGGCGACGTCGATCCCGACATCGCCGCGCACCAGCGTGTAGGCAGCCGCAAGCCCGATCCCGCTATTGCCGAAGAAATATTGCCCGGCGACCTCGAAGCCGTAGATTTCGGCGTCGCGATTGTTGACCGGGGTGTTGACGTTGAACGTGAACAGCGGGTCGTTGGCGTCGGCGGAGATATCGACCGCGGCCAGCACGGTATCGACGAACGCCTGATTGAGCGCGCGCGCCGTCGGGCTGTAATTGGCGTTGAAGGCCGCCGACGCGGCGGCGACGCTGCCGGCATTTTGCTGGAGCAAGGCCGTGTAGGTGAACAGATTGACGTCGGTGATATCGGCGCCGAGCGCCTGCAACTGCGCCTTGGCCGTCCCCGATCGGCTCCCCGCCACTCCCGAACTCGGATCGCGCAGACCGAACAGGTTGCGCTTGACGACGGTGTTGCCGATGAAATTGTGCACGCGCTTGTCGAAGAAGCCGATCGAGAAATAACTGTCCGGCTTGAAATAATATTCGAGCGAGAGATCGATATTGTCCGAAATCAGTGGCTGAAGATTGGTATTGTTCGCGGTGCCGCCGGCCTGCCCGCCGACGGCGGTGGCGTCGGCGGGCTTGGTGACACCGATCGAGGCGAACAGATTGCCGAAGCTCGGCCGCGAGATCGTCCGGCCGAACGACAGGCGTGCGAGCAGATTCTTCTTGATGGCGAACTGGAAATCCATCCCGGGCAGAATGTTGCTGTAGCTGCCCGCATCGCTGACCTGCTGGTAGGTGGGCGACACATCGATGGTGAAATCATTGTCCGATTGCCAGCGGATGGCGATCGGGATCGCTTGGTTCGAATCGGCATGAACGACGGTCTTTTCGTACCTCACGCCGGCGACGAGGCTGGCATCGTGGCCCGATATCTCGCCCTTCCAGGTGATCTGGCCATAGGTGCCGAAGATATTCTCGCGGATGCGATCGTCGACGAAGCCGTCGATCGCATTGGCGTTGCCGCGGGCGGTGTAGGCGGCCGAAAGCGCATTGTAGAGCGCGGTGGCGTCCTGCGTGCGGAAGGCGATCCGCCCGTCGCCGGTGGCCTGCGGATCATTGTCGTGAAACCGGCAGACCAGGCAGAACGGCTTGACCAGCCCGGGCGCGATCGCCTCGACGTCGCGCGGCACGGCGTTGCCCCAGTCGCCCAGCGTCTGATAATAAGAGGTCTGCTGCGATCGGGTTCCGGTGGTGCGATAGTTCGCCCCGAAATCGAGGCGACTCCCGCCGCCGAGATCCCATCCGCCATCGAGGCGGATTTCCTTGATCTCCTGGCTGATCCGGGTCGCCACCTGGCGGCCGACCTGGCTGCCGAGATCGCCGACATCGAGCATGCCGTTGCCGTTGCCCTTGATGGTCGGATGCGCCGCCGTCGCCGTGGCGGGGTCGGAAAACCGCACCGTCTGGATCGGGAATCCATTGCTATAGTCGACCGAATGTTCGGCGAGCGTCGGCGAACTGATCGCCACCAGCGTCGACGTCATGCCATTGGGGTTGTCGGGCGTGCTGTTCGAACGGCCGACATGGCCGTCGAGCGACAGCCGAAAGCGATCGGTGACGTCCCACTTCACGTTGCCGCCAATGTCATACAGCGTGCTCTTCTGCGCGCGATATTGCTGCTCGAAGCCGGCGTCCTTGGTCTCGCCCGAGATCACCTCGTGCAGGTAACTCGTCGTCGCGACCGAATGGCCGCTGTCGAACGTCACGATATCGAACGGGCGGTTGAACCAGTTGGCCTGATCGGAGCGGCGCTCCGAGAGCCGGTTGCTCGCATACAGGCCGTCGATCGTGATATCGAGCGTATCGGTCGGCTTGAACTGGATCACCGCCTGGCCGTTGATCCGCTCGCGGGAGCCCTCGCCGAAATGGTAGCGGAAGTCATTCGGCCGGCCGACGAGGCTGTTGGGATCGGTCGGCGCGTTGTTGATCCTGGTCGCGGCGTTGACGTTGCCGCTGTTGGGATCGAGGAACTTCGCCAGCGTGGTGATATTCCAGCCGTTCGAGGTGGCGCTGACGTTGCTGAAATTGCGCTTCTGGTAGCTGCCGAACACCGAGACGCCGAAGGTGCGGCTCGGATTGCTCCAGCTGAGCAGACCCGAGACTTCGGGCGTGACGATCGAGCCGCAACTGACGCAGTCCCCCGCGCTGGCGTCATAGACCGCCTTTGCGCCCAACGTCCCGATCAGCCCGGGATCCTTGGTGTCGAGCGGACGCCGGGTGACGATGTTGATCGACGCGCCGATGCCGCCCGAGGGCACCGCCGCGCGGCTGGTCTTGTAGACCTCGAGCGTGCGGACGCCTTCAGAGGCGAGATTGGAAAAATCGAACGAACGGCTGGTGTTGCGCGACAAATCGGCGCTTTCGTCACCGCCGACCGCCTGCTGCTGGGTAGCGGCGAGCTGGCGCCCGTTGAGCGTGACCAGATTATATTGCGACCCGAAGCCGCGCACCGTGACATCGGCGCCTTCGCCGTTGCGACGGCTGATCGACACGCCGGTGATGCGCTGGAGCGATTCGGCCAGGTTGGTGTCGGGAAATTTGCCGATGTCTTCGGCCGAGATCGCATCGACGATCCCCGTCGAGTTGCGCTTGATGCTGATCGACCGTTCGAGCGAGCCGCGGATACCGTTGACGACGATCGCCTCGGGCAATGGCTGTTCCTGCGCCGCGCCCGCCGGGTCGGTCGGCGCCGCCACGGACTGCGCATTGGCGATGCCCGGCAGCGCGAGGCCCGCCGCGATGGCGATGGTGGAAGTGGAACGCGCAAGCGCGCACGCCGGCAGAAAGCCCCTCATAATCTATCCCCTCCATGTCCCGCGATCTGGATGCCGCGGTGCCGCCCCGTGCCCATTTGGGGCTTAAGACGACGGTGATAGCGGTACCATATTGTCTTACGTTGTCAACGCTGCTTTTCGCCCCATTCTGGTTTAATCAAAAAAAGACTTGCAGAACAGCCGCTCGACCAAGGATATCGGTGCGCCTGCAAGAGTGCAGGCGACATCGTTGTCGGACAGCGAGCGCATGGGGAGGCGGGGCACTGACGCGCGAGATCAAGCGAACGACGATCGTCGACGTGGGCCGCCTTGCCGGCGTTTCCACCAAGACGGTATCGCGCGTCTTCAACGGCGAACCGCATGTCAGCGACGACATCAAGGCACGCGTTCACGCCGCCGCCGCACAGCTCAACTATTACCCGAACGTCCATGCCCAATCGCTGGTGCGCCAGCGCTCGCATCTGATCGGTCTGATCTATGAAAAGCCCAGCCCGAGCTATGTCGTCGAACTCCAGATGGGGGTGCTCGATCGCTTGCAGAGCGAGCGGTACCGGCTGGTCGTCATCCCGGTGCAGTCGGTGCACGACAAGGCCCGGGAAGTGGTGGGCATGATCCGCTCGGCCGCGCTCGATGGCGTGGTGCTGGCGCCGCCGGCATCGGACCACCCGGTCATTCTCGCCGAGCTGGCCGCCGCGGGCATCCGCTTCGCGCGCATCGCGCCGCTGCGTCAGCTCGACATCGGCTGCTCCACCTTGATCGACGACGTCGCCGCCGCGCGCGAGGTCGCTGCCCATTTGCTCGCGCTCGGCCACCGCGACATTGCGATCATCAAGGGCGATCCCGGCCATGCCGCCACCGAAGCGCGGCTGGTCGGCTACGCCCAGGCCTTTCACGATGCCGGCTGCGCGATGCGGATGGACTGGATCGAGCCCGGGCTGTTCACGTTCGAGAGCGGGTTCGAAGCGGGACGGCGGCTGCTCGATCGGCCAGACCGACCGACCGCGATCCTCGCGCAGAACGACGAAATGGCGGTCGGCGCGATGATGGCGGCGCGCGATCTGGGGCTGTCGCTGCCGGGCGATCTGTCGATCGCCGGATTCGACGATTCCGAAGTATCGCGAATCACCTGGCCGCGGCTGACCACCGTGCGGCAACCGGTGTTCGACATGGCGGTCGCCGCGACCGGGATGCTCGTGGCGCAACTCGAACGGCGCGAAACCGTGCGCACCACCCAGCACGACCATCGCTTGCTGATTCGCGATTCGACCGCATCCCCCCCCGATCACCGGCGCATCGGCATCCCGGCCAAGCCGCCAGCGTCCGCCGACCCGACACCATGATCAGCCGCCGCGAGCGCTGGAGCTATGCAGCGGGCGATCTCGGCTTCAATTTCGTGTGGCAGTCGATCGAACTGTACCTGCTGTTCTACTACATCCGGGTGCTGGGGCTGACGCCGGCGATCGCGGCGGGGATATTTCTTGCCGGGGCGGCGGTCGACTGGATGATCGATCCGGTGGTCGGGGCCTGGGCCGATCGCGCCGCGCCGCGCCGCCCGCTGCGTCACTGGGTGCTCGTCGGCGGGCCGCTTTCGGTGTTGATGCTGTCGCTGGCGTTCGAACCATTGCCGCTTGCGCCGGCCTGGGTGCCGGTCGGCGCACTGATCACCTATCTCGGCTTGCGGGCGGCCTATGGGCTCGGCAACATTCCCTATGGTGCGCTGACCGCGCGGATCTCGGCGCTGCCGAGCGATCATCTCGCGCTCACCAGCGCGCGCATGCAGGGGGCGGCGATCGGCGGGCTGATTGCCGCGCTGGTCTATGCGATGCTGCCGGCCGATGCGGTGGGCGCCGAATTTCGCCATGGCGCCCAGCTGCTCGCGATTTTCGCCCTGCCCGCCTTTCTGGTGACGTTCGTCGGCGTGCGCGAGCGCGTGCAGCCGCCCGCCCCGCCGGCAGACGCGCACGATCGGGGCATCTGGCGCGCGGCCTTGTTCTATGCCGGCCTGTTGCGGCAATCGGCATCGCTTCGGCGGCTGATTGCCGCGATCATCGCCTCGGGCCTGTCGATCACCGTCGTCAACAAATCGCTGCTGTTCCTGTTCGAGGAGATTGGCGCCCCGCGACTCGGATTCTATGTGGCGCTCGTCCCGGCGGCGGCGTTGCTGCTCACCACCCCGCTCTGGGCAATGCTCGGAGCGCGGCTCGGGCAATCGCAGACCTTGCTGCTCGCGGCGCTGGCGCAGGCAGCGGCGACGGTGCTCGCGGTGATCGCCGGCGAGGTTGCCGCGGTGGTGGTGCTGACCTGTGTCGCGATCGTTGCCGGCTGCGGGATGTCGGTGATGTTCTGGTCGCTGGTGCCGGTAGCCGTTGCCGATTGCGAGCGCTATGCGGCCAATGGCGGCTGCGTGGGGCGCGTCTACGCGCTTTCGAACATCGCCCGGAAACTCGCCCAAGCCTTTGCCCCGACGGTGGTGGCGCTGACGTTGGTCGGCGCCGCCGGATCGACACTCGCGGGGATGTGCGCCAGCGCGCTGGCGGCGGTCGCGATCCTCGTCGTCTATCGCCCGCACGACGGCGATCAGGGCCAGGCCCCGCCGACGCGCACATTGTATTCGGGCCAGCCGACCAAGGCGGCGCTTGACGTGAAAGGAGATTGGCGATGAGCGATCGGCGCATCAAAAAAGTCGTGATCGCAGGCGGCGGCACCGCTGGCTGGGTCGCGGCCGCCGCCCTCGTCAAGCATCTCGGGCCGCTGATCGAGGTCACGCTGGTCGAATCGGACGACATCGGCACCGTCGGCGTCGGCGAGTCGACGATCCCGACCGCACGAACCTTTCACGAGTTGCTCGGCATCTACGAACAGGCGTTCATGCGGGCGACCAATGCGACCTTCAAGCTGGGCATCTCGTTCGAAAACTGGGGCAGGATCGGTGACCGCTACCTGCATCCGTTCGGATCGGTGGGCCGTGCGGTGTGGATGGGCGAGTTCCAGCATTTCTGGCTGCAGGCCCGCGAGGAAGGGATCGCCGAGCCCTATGGCGCCTATTCGCTCGAACATCAGGCGGCGATGCAGGGGCGCTTTGCGACCGGCGGCGAGCCGGCGCTCAGCCACGCCTATCACCTCGATGCCACGGCCTATGCCCGGTTTCTCCGGTCGCTTGCCGAACCGGCGGGCGTGCGCCGCATCGAAGGCAGGATCGACCACGTCGTGCTCGATCCCGAAAACGGATTCATCGCCGCGCTCCACCTGGCCAACGGCGACCGGGTCGAGGGCGATTTGTTCATCGACTGCACGGGCTTTCGCGCGTTGCTGATCGGCGCGGCGATGGGCGTCGGGTTTCGCGACTGGGGTCAATGGCTCGCGACCGATCGCGCCCTTGCCGTCCAGACCGAAAGCGTCGGCCCGCCCGTTCCGTATACGCGCGCGATCGCGCATGAGGCCGGGTGGCGCTGGCGCATTCCGCTCCAGTCGCGTGTCGGTAACGGGCTCGTCTATGCGAGCGCCTTCATGTCGGACGACGAGGCACGGGCGCGGTTGCTCGCCGATATCGAGGGCAGGCCGCTCTTCGAGCCCCGCCCGATTCGTTACGCGACCGGGATGCGTGCCGAACCCTGGGCGCGCAACTGCATCGCGCTGGGGCTGGCCGCGGGCTTCATCGAGCCGCTCGAATCGACGAGCATCCATCTGATCCAGATCGCGGTCACCCGGCTGATCCAGCTCTTTCCCTTCGACGGCATCAGTGACGCGGTTGTCGGCCGCTTCAACGCCCAAGCGACGCGCGAATGGGAACATGTCCGCGATTTCATCATCATGCACTACAAGCTGACCGAGCGCGACGACACCGCCTTCTGGCGGCGGTGCCGGGACATGCCGATCCCGCCTTCACTGGCCGAGCGGATCGCACTGTTCCGCGAATCGGCCCAGCTCGGGCTGGGCGGCGAGGCGCTGTTCCGGGTCGACTCGTGGGTGTCGGTGATGCTCGGCCAGCGGCTTGAGCCGGCGCACTGGCACCAGCTGGCCCGCCTGCTCGAGCCGGGGGCGTTGCGGCAGGCGCTCGGGGACATTCGCCGGGCGATCGACGCGCGGCTGGCAACGCTGCCGGCGCAGGAGCGGTTCATCGCCGGCTATTGCCCGGCCGCGCCGCCGTCCGCTGCGCCGGCACGGGGGACTGTCAGGATTTCCGTGTGCGGGCGGGCATAATGGGTAAAAAGGAGATCCCATATGTCCCGACGCAAAGAGCCTGCGATTCCGAACGAGCTTCT
>NCGF01000020.1 GCA_002281485.1 Sphingomonas sp. 28-66-16 | reverse complement strand
CCGCGCGCTGACCTGGCTGTGGACGCAGTTCGGCCCCAAGAAAGTGCCGAGCCTGAAGGAATTGCGCGAGGGCGAAAAGCCGCGCGTCAACATCATCGGGCCGATGTACGGCACCTTCAACATGCCGAGCGACCTCGCCGAGATCCGCCGGCTGGTCGAGGGCATCGGCGCGCAGATCAACATGGTCTTCCCGCTCGGCAGCCATCTGGCCGACGTCAAGAAACTCGCCAACGCGCATGTGAATGTGTGCATGTACCGCGAATTCGGGCGCGGGCTGTGCGAGGCACTCGAGCGGCCCTATCTGCAGGCGCCGATCGGCCTTGAATCGACCACGCTGTTCCTGCGCAAGCTGGGCGAGCTGACGGGGTTGGACCCTGAGCCGTTCATCGAGCAGGAAAAGCACACCACGATCAAGCCGCTCTGGGATCTGTGGCGTTCGGTGACGCAGGATTTCTTTGCGACCGCCAGCTTCGCGGTCGTCGCGACCGAAACCTACGAACGCGGCATCCGCAAGTTCCTCGAAGAGGATATGGGGTTGCCCTGCAACTTCTCCTATCGGCGCACGGCCGGGGTGAAGCCCGACAATGCCGCCGTGCTCGAATCGATCCGCACCAATCCGCCGCTGATCATGTTCGGCAGCTATAACGAGCGCATGTATCTGGCCGAGACGGGCGCCCGCAGCATCTATGTGCCGGTGTCGTTCCCCGGCGCCGCGATCCGGCGCCATACCGGCACGCCCTACATGGGCTATTCGGGCGCGACCTATCTCATACAGGAAGTCTGCAACGCGCTGTTCGACGCGCTGTTCAACATCATTCCGCTCGCAGCGCAGCTCGACCAGGTCGAGGCGACGCCGGCGCGGATGGAACGCGAACTGATGTGGGAAGATCGCGCCAAGGCCGAACTCGACGCCGTCGTCGAGCGCGAGCCGGTGCTGGTCCGCATTTCCGCCGCCAAGCGCATCCGCGACGCTGCCGAGCGCGGCGCGCGCCGTGCAGGCGAAACCAGGGTCACGGCGGAGCGGCTTGCCGACGCCATCACCGAAAGCCGGAGCGCATGACCGCCCGGCCCAGCCATCTCCGCATGGAAATGCGGACCACCCCATCTTCGTGGCGCGCCGCGCTGCGTGGATGCCGTCGGGGGACGCGTGCCGCGCGCCTGATCTCGTCGGGTCGAACGACAAAGAAGGAACGAGCGATATGACTGACGAAAGAATGGGGCCGGGCACCTACCTGACGCCCGAGGAAGCGAAAGAGTTTCACAAACTGTTCGTGGTGAGCATGGGCTTTTTCACGGTGGTTGCGATCATCGCCCACTTCCTCGTCTGGCAATGGCGGCCATGGCTTGGCCCATCGCAGGGCTATCAGGCAACATCGGCAATTTCGGCGCCGGCCACGAACCCGGCCAAGGGCTAACAAGGAGATCATACCATGTGGAGAATGTGGGTAACGTTTGACCCTCGCCGGGTCCTGACCGCGCTGGCCGTGTTTCTGTTCACGCTGGCAATCCTGATTCACTTCATCCTGCTGAGCACCAACCGGTACAACTGGCTTGAGGCTCCGAACCCCCCCGCGGCGGCTGCTGCGGTGACGACGACGGCGGCGCCCGCGTCCTGACCGGACTCGAGCGACAGCTTTGTCGCAATGCAAGACGACGAGGCGGACGTGACCTGATTGGCGCCAAGCGCGCCCAGGTCCGTCCAGTCCTCAACCTTATTCGAATTTAGGCCATCCCGCCGCAGACCGGTGGGGGGAAGGAGCGGGTCCATGGCACTCTTGAGCTTTGAGCGGAAATACCGGGTTAGGGGCGGCACGCTCGTGGGCGGAGATCTGTTCGATTTCTGGATCGGCCCTTTCTATGTCGGCTTTTTCGGCGTGACGACGGCGTTCTTCGCCGGCCTCGGCACCGCCCTCATCCTTTACGGCGCATCGCTGGGGCCGACCTGGAACCCCTGGCTGATCAGCATCGCGCCGCCCGATATCAGCTATGGCCTGGCGTTCGCCCCGCTCAAGATTGGCGGGCTGTGGCAGATCATCACGATCTGCGCGGTCGGCGCCTTTTGCTCCTGGGCGCTGCGCGAGGTGGAAATCTGCCGCAAGCTCGGGATCGGCTATCACGTGCCGATCGCGTTCGGGGTGGCGATCTTCGCCTATGTCAGCCTGGTCGTGATCCGCCCGCTGCTGCTCGGCGCCTGGGGCTTCGGCTTTCCTTACGGGATCTTCAGCCACCTCGATTGGGTGTCGAACACCGGCTACCAATATCTTCACTTCCACTACAACCCGGCGCACATGATCGCGGTCAGCTTCTTCTTCACGACGACGCTGGCGCTCGCGCTGCATGGCGGCCTGGTCCTGTCGGCGGTCAATCCGCAGGCCGGCGAGGAAGTCAAATCTCCCGAATATGAAGACGCCTTTTTCCGCGATACGATCGGCTATTCGGTCGGCACGCTCGGCATTCACCGTGTCGGCCTGTTCCTCGCGCTCTCGGCGGGCTTCTGGAGTGCCGTCTGCATCATCATCAGCGGCCCGCTTTGGACGCGCGGCTGGCCTGAATGGTGGAATTGGTGGCTCAATCTGCCGATCTGGGCTTGAGAGGATTGCGAGAAATGGCAAGCTACCAAAATATCTTCAACCAGGTGCAGTTGCGCGGCCTGCCCGAAATGGGCCCGCCGACCAACGATCCCCGCGAGGTACGCTCGCAACCGGCCGGTTTCAGCTGGCTCATGGGCAAGATCGGCAATGCGCAGATCGGCCCGATCTATCTGGGCTGGCTCGGGACGCTTTCGCTCGTGTTCGGGCTGATCGCCTTCGAGATCATCGGACTCAACATGCTCGCGTCGGTCAACTGGAGCCCGATCCAGTTCGTCCGCCAGCTGTTCTGGTTGTCGCTCGAGCCACCGGCGCCCAAATATGGCTTTTCGCCCTTCGTGCCGCTCGCCGATGGCGGCTGGTTCATCCTGACCGGCCTGTTCTTCAGTGTCTCGGTGCTGCTGTGGTGGCTGCGGACCTATCGCCGCGCGGTCGCGCTGGGGATGGGCACGCACGTTTCATGGGCCTTCCTCAGCGCGATCTGGCTGATGCTGGTGCTCGGCTTCATCCGCCCGATGCTGATGGGCAGCTGGTCGGAGGCGGTGCCTTATGGCATTTTCCCGCATCTCGATTGGACCGCAGCCTTCTCGATCCGCTACGGCAACCTCTTCTACAACCCGTTCCACGCGCTCTCGATCGTCTTCCTGTACGGGTCGACGCTGCTCTTCGCGATGCATGGCGCGACCATCCTAGCCGTTGGTCGGTATGGCGGTGAGCGTGAAATCGAGCAAATTACCGATCGTGGTACGGCCTCCGAGCGCGCGGCGCTGTTCTGGCGCTGGACGATGGGGTTCAATGCCACGATGGAATCGATCCACCGCTGGGCCTGGTGGTTTGCAGTGCTGACGACGCTCACGGGCGGCATCGGCATTCTGCTGACGGGCACTGTCGTCGATAACTGGTATCTCTGGGCCCAGCAGCATGGGTATGCGCCGGCCTATCCTTCTACCGGTGTCGTCGATCCAGCCACCCTGCCGGGAGCACCGCAATGATCCGCGTCGCCACTATCGCCACCACCGCCGTTACCGGGTCCCTTCTGTTCGCGCTCGGCGGGTGCGAATTCGGTCCCAAGAAGATCGAACAGACCGGTTTCCGGGGAACGGCCGGCGATCAGATCATCGCCGTCAAGCGGATCGTCGCGCAGCCGATCCCGGCCCCGCCCTATCCCTTGCCGGCCGATGGCGGGCCGACCGCGGCGGAGACGTATCAGAACGTCAAGGTCGTCGGCAACATGAGCGCCGAGCGGTTCAGCCACCTGATGGCGTCGATGAACGAATGGATCGCGCCCAAAACCGGCGATCCGGCCAAGGTGGGCTGCAATTACTGCCACAACCCCGAAAACATGGCGTCGGACGAGAAATACACCAAGATCGTCGCGCGGCGGATGCTGCAGATGACGCTCAACATCAACTCGACCTGGTCGCCGCACGTCAAGCAGACCGGGGTCACCTGCTACACCTGCCACCGCGGCAACGTGATCCCGAAGAATGTCTGGGCACGCGCCGATCCGCCGGGTGGCAGCACCCGGACGATGGGCAACAAGCATGGGCAGGATACGCCGGTCGCGGCGGTTGCCTATTCGTCGCTGCCCTATGACAGCTTCACCACCTATCTCGGCGCCAACAACAACATCCGCGTTCAGGCGAACACGCCGCTGCGCACGCCGTCGCCGGGGGCATCGATCGCGCACACCGAAAAGACCTATGGTCTGATGATGCACATGTCGTCGGCGCTCAACGTCAACTGCACCTATTGCCACAACACCGATTCGTTCAGCAGCTGGTCGAACAGCCGGCCGCAACGCGTGACCGCCTGGTACGGCATTCGCATGGTGCGCAACGTCAACGAGTCCTACATCACCTCGCTGGCGTCGGTGTTCCCTGCCAACCGCAAGGGCCCCTATGGCGATGTCTACAAGGTCAATTGCACGACCTGCCACCAGGGGCTTTCCAAGCCGCTCGGCGGGGTGAGCATGCTGCCCGACTATCCCTATCTGAGGCCGGCAGTCGTGCCGCCGGCGGCGCCCGCGCCAGCCGGTACGACGACGACGGCCGCCACGCTGCCCGGGGCTGCCCCGGTCGCTCCAGGGCCAGCAGCGGCGGCGGCGGCGACGGGCGGTAACTGAACCCGACCGTCTCAGGCGCGATGGCCAGGCCGTTGAGGCACGATGAAGCTGTTTGAGATCATCGTCGTCCTCCACGTCCTGGCCGGCGCTACCGGTTTGATATGCTTCTGGATCCCGATCGCCGCCCGCAAGGGAGGCGTTTCGCATCGCAAATGGGGCAGGGTGGCGAGCCTGGCCTTCATGACGGCGGGCGCGCTCGCGATCGCGATGGCGCTGCTATCGCTCTACGGCCCCGAGCAACGGCTGCCGATGATCAAGGATCGCGTCCTGTTTCGCGGCCTGTTCGGCTGGATGATGCTTTACCTTGGTATCCTGACGATCAGCTTTGCCGATTACGGCCTGTCGGTCGTGCGCCACCGTACGCAGCGAGAGCGACTGCGCGCGCCCCGGCACCAATTGATCTTCGCTGCGGTCATCGTGTCGGCGGTCAATTGCGGGGTCTATGGCCTTGGCACCGGGCAACCGTTGATGGCGCTCGTGGCCTCGATCGGGCTGATCGCGGTGACGACCCAGCTCTTCTACATCTGGCGATCGAGCGTGGCGCGTCAGGCGCATGTCGCCGAGCATTTCCGCTCGCTGCTCGGGATGGGGATTTCGGCGTACACCGCCTTCCTGTCGGTCGGGCTGATCCGGCTGGTGCCCGATCACGTCTTCAATCCCGTCATCTGGGCGATCCCGAGCACGGTCGGCGTTGGCCTGATCCTTTATTTCACGCTCAAGGCGCGCACGACGACCTTCCGGGCGAAGGCGGCGCGATAACGCCCGCTGAGCTATCTGGCCGCCCAGCGAAACGCGCAGCGCAATTGATCGGCGATCGCGGCGTCATAGCCCTTGCCATGCGATAGAATGATGCGCCCCGGCGCCCAGTCCAGCATCTGCGCCAGTGCTTCGCGAACGCGTTCACGATGCCGGCGCGCGGCGAAGCGGATATCGATCGAAGCCTTGCCGCCCGGCCCGGTCGCACCGCCGGCGTGCATCACCGCGCGTATCAACGGGTTGCGGATGCGACCGGCCTCGAAATTCTGGATCAGATCGCTGACGATCAGGGTGCCGCTCGGTCGATGGAAGAAGATCGTCTCGACGAAACGGCCGAGATCGACGTGGAGCTGGTCCAGATCGTCGCGCCAGAGCGAGGGTGCCGCGTCGCCAAGCGGGATCGGACGACCTCGTAGCGGCGGGAGCTTCGTAAGGACATCTGGCGAGACATGGCACGCCGCAGCCGGATAGGCAGCGGCCCAGGCGGCGACATGGCTGTAATGGAAGCTGTTGGGCGCTACGATCCACGCGATTTCGCCCAGCGTCTCAAGCTGCGCACCCAACTCTGGCGAATAATGCGTCGGCGAATGCAGCCAGAGCGCCGTCCCGATCCGCACCATCGTCATCCGCGTCGGGCACGGCAGCGTCAGCCCAGCGAAACGGTACCCGATCTCCGGTCCATCGACGATCCAGAGATTATCGGCGACCGCAATCGGCACCGATTGCGGCAGATAGGGTGTGTAACCGGGCGGCGGCACCGAACGGGATTCCCGTCGCAGCGCCGCCCGGGTCGATCAGGCAGCCATCGCCCGCCGCGCGAGCGCGCACTGCGACCAGATTTCCGAAAGCGCGGTGACCAGCCGGTCGATGTCGCCATCGGTATGAACCGGCGACGGGGTGATCCGCAGCCGCTCGGTGCCCATCGGCACGGTCGGATAGTTGATCGGCTGGACATAGATGCCGTGATGTTCGAGCAGCCAGTCGCTGATCATTTTGCACTTATGGGCATCGCCGACCATGATCGGGATGATGTGGCTCGGATTGTCGAGGGTCGGAATCCCCATAGCATCGAGCCGCCGGCGGACCTGCGCGACCCGCTCCTGATGCTGCGTGCGCTCGACATTGCTGGCCTTCAGATGCCGGATGCTGGCGCAGGCGCCGGCGGCGATTGCCGGGGGCAGCGCGGTCGAGAAGATGAAGCCGCTCGCAAAGCTGCGGATGAAATCGCACAACGCGGTCGATGCAGCGATATAGCCGCCCATCACGCCGAACGCCTTGCCGAGCGTCCCTTCGATGACGTCGATCCGGTCCATCAGCCCCTCGCGCTCGGCGACACCGCCGCCGCGCGGGCCGTAGAGCCCCACGCCATGGACTTCGTCGATATAGGAGAGCGCGCCATGCTTTTCGCACACGTCGAGGATTTCGGCGATCGGGGCGATATCGCCGTCCATCGAATAGACGCTTTCGAACGCCACCAGCTTGGGCCGGCCCGGTTCGATCGTCGCGAGCAGCCGATCGAGATCCTCGGGGTCGTTATGCTTGAAGCGCAGGCATTGCGCGCGGCTGTGACGAATGCCCTCGATCATCGACGCGTGGTTCAGCGCGTCCGACAGCACGACGCAATTCGGCATCCGCGCGGCGAGCGTGCCGAGCGCTGCCCAGTTCGAGACATAGCCCGAGGTGAACAGCAACGCCGATTCCTTGCCGTGCAGATCGGCGAGTTCGGCCTCGAGCTGAACATGCTGGTGGGTGGTGCCCGAAATGTTGCGCGTGCCGCCGGCGCCGGCGCCGCACGAATCGAGCGTTTCGTGCATCGCGGCGAGCACCGCCGGGTGCTGGCCCATGCCGAGATAATCGTTGGAACACCAAACGGTTACATCGTTGACGGCACCGTCAACATGGTGTCTGGCGCGGGGGAAGGCACCGGCGCGACGCTCGAGCTCGGCGAAGATCCGATAGCGGCCGTCGTCCTTGAGCGTGTCGAGCTCTGCCTGGAAGAATGCATGATAATCCATTACTCTACCTCCCCGATATTCTAGTCGATTACAACCGGATTTACCGGTTTCGTCTGAGTGGTTTTGGCGGACGAGGCCCAGGTCCACATCTTGGCGTCGCGCAGCGGCAGCACCAGGAACAGATGTTCGACGACCCCGAGCGCGGCGAGCCCGGCGAGCAGCGTTGCGGTGGCCGCGGCGCCGCTATTGATCGGCGAGGCCTCTGCCGCCAGCCAGGACCAGATCGTGATCGCGACCCAGCCCGCCACGGCGAACGGGAACAGCGGGTTCATCCGGCGGACGCGAAAATAGCTCTTCAAATAGGCGAGGTGCTCCGGGAACACTTCGTCGCTCAGGTTCGGCACGCCGAGATAGAGATTGAACTTGGCGCTCAGCCGCAGCACGAACAGCAACAGGAAGGTGAGCGGCGCGGATTGATTGGGCTGCCCCCAGCACATGGCGAACAGCAGCAGCGCGTTGAGCGCGATCGATATCTCGTGATGGATGACGGTGTTGGTAGCCAGCTTGAAGCGCTCCCAACCGACCACCCCCGCCGGACACGGGGCCTTGTTGGGGCCGGCGACGAATCCCATCAGAAACCCCATTTCGTGCCATCCCCACATCAGGATGGCGGCGCTGAAGCCGATATAGGCGGCGCTCCAGCTCGAATCGTCGGCGGTCTGCCATACCGCACCCAGCGCCACCAGCGCGACGATCCCGGCCAGGCGGAAGCTCGTCGCGAAGGTGTGACGCGGTCGACTGTCGAGCCAGACGACCGCCGCGGTGCCGATAAACCACATCAACAAGGCGAACAGGAGCGGCGGGATCGTCACCAGGCCGGCACCAGCCGGATCTGCGCCGGCAAGGCATTGCGCTTGACCGGATGGAGATAGAGGCGGGCAAAATTGATCCCCGCCGCGGCGATCAGCCCGAATTTCTTGACGGTGCCGATCACGCCGCCCTGGGCTTTCGCGGCGTCGATGGCGAGCGCCACCTTGCGCATCCGTTCGAGCCCGGCGCGGAAGGCGGGGCTATCGGTGTCGAGCGTCATCGGAAACACCTGCTTGGTGATTTCGGAACAGGTGCGAAAGACCTGGAAATCATAATCCTTGGGGTCGATGCCCAGTGCCTTGTGGAACTGGGGGCGGTTGTGATCTCGCACGTACATAGTGGCGTAGACCGCGACAAGGAAGAAGCGGACCCACAATTTGTTATGCCCGCTTAGCAGTTTGGGATCGTTGCGCATGAGCAGCGCGAACGCCTCGCCGTGGCGGAACTCGTCGTTGCACCATTCCTCGAACCAGTTGAAGATCGGATGGAAGCGCAGCTCGGGATGGCGCGCGAGATGGCGGAAAATCGTGATGTAGCGCGCATAGCCGATCTTTTCCGACAGATAGGTCGCGTAGAAGATGAACTTCGGGCGGAAATAGGTGTATTTCTTGGTCTTGGTCAGGAATCCCAGATCGACCCCGATGCCCGCGTCTTTGAGCGTATCGTTGATGAAGCCGGCATGGCGGCTCTCGTCGCGGCTCATCAGCCGAAACAGCTGCTTGATGTCGGGGTTCTTGGCGCGCTTCTGAATCTCGGCGTAGAGGATGCAGCCCGAGAATTCGGCAGTCAGCGAACTCACGAGGAAATCGATGAACTCCTCGCGCAGGCCTTGGGATCGGCGACCATCTCGGCGATCAATTTGTCCCACTCGGCGCGGACCGGGGTCACGTCGATCTTGTCCATCGCCACGAAATCGGTGGTGTAGAAACGCGGCGACAGCACGGTGTTCTCGCGGGCGATCGCCATCGTATCGGGCGCTGCCTTGATCTGCGTGACGGCGTTCATGCGATCCTCCCGGGGGTAAAGCTCACTTCGTAGAGTTCGGTCATCTCGAAATGACCGGCAAATCGGGTCCAGAGCCGCTCAAATGCCGTAGCACGCTCGACGGTGGCCATACGGTCGAAGGTCGCGCTTTCGCCGAACGGGATCATGATGGGATCGCCATGCACGCGCACCTTGTCGCCGGGATGGATCGCGACGCCGCCGTCGAGTTCGACATGCGCGTGGAAATGCTCGTGGCTGTTTTCGATTTCGATCCGGCAGGGCGTATCGAACCGGGTGCGCGTCAGGGCGATCATGAGCGGGTCGGCGCGGCGGCTTCGGGCCGCGTGAGCAGATCGAAGAAGGTCGCGCGATTGGTCGAGCCGAACGCGCCGAGTTCGATCGAGCGGCCCGTCGCGGTATCGGTCAGCGACAATTGCCGGTCGCTCCACAGCGTCAGCGTGAAGGGTGCCTCGGCACCGACGCCGTGCATCCGCCGCTCGCGCGCGAGCCCCCGCATTACGCCCCTGATGAAGCCGCTGTTGCTGCCGGGTTCGAGCGTCAGGGCGGTCTTGCCCGTGCCGACATCCTCGATCACGACGGCACCATCGGCGCGATCACTGAAGCGCAGTTCGCGGCTCCTCAGCGGTTGCGCGTTGTCGGCCGCCCGAACGAGCGCTGGAGAGGCGGAGGGCGGAATCTCGGCGATGCGCGCGATGCTCGTCGCGGTGACCGCCATCAGCACCAGCGCGCCCGCCATGATCAGCGCGCCGCGCGGCACATCGACGTGATGACTATGGGGCGTGTTCATGCGGCGACTGCCTGTTCTGCGACCGCGCCGAGGCGGGTCGCGGTTTCGATGGGAACGACCCGGCCGTTGGTCTGGATCGACATGCACGCCCGCGCCAGCAGCGTCGCTACCGTCGAGATATCGGGCACCGCGCGCATCATCGGCTGCGGCTCGCTATAGTGCCAGGGGCGCGCATGCGGCCACAAGGCGACATAGCCGAGGCGCTGTTCGCTGTTGAGCTTGATCGCCAGATCACCCGTGCCCGCCATGCGCTGGCGCAGATCGACGTTGCCGATGATGCCGAGCGGCAGATTGATGCACTTGGGCAGCGCAATGCCGATCCGCAGCACGATGCGGCGATCGGTCAGCGTGTAGATGGTCGATCGTGCCGTCGCCCAGGCGAGCAGATGGAGCAGGGCAACGCCAATCACGCCCGCGGCGAGGGTGATCGCGACCCCCGAGAGATCGGCGGCGCCGCTCACGCCGTGCCAGGCGGCGTTGCCGGCGGCGAACACCGTCAGCGCAGCGAAATAGGCGGCGACCACGCGCGTATGAAACGCCGTCCGGGCGAGCACGCGCCAGTTCGGCGAGCCCTGCCAGATGATCGTCTCGCCCTTGGGAAGCCGGCCCGGCAGGCCCGGCACGGGCTCGGATTCATATTCGGTTATCATATGATCGGCTCCGCGCGCGTCGGGGTTGCATAGAGATAACCGCCGCCGAAATAGGCCTGGACACGCTCTTCCTCATAGAGGGTGATGACGCCAAGTCCCTCGATGGCGGGCGCATCGGCGAACTGTGCGGCGGTAACCGAATCGGTGCTGACATAGGCGCCGCCGCGGTTGATCGCCGCCATCATCATCGGCAGCAGCACCTGCCTCCCGCCGGCGGTTTCTACCTGGATGTAGCGAATCAGCCGGTCGGCCTTGTCGATCCACAGGTCGCTGACGGTGCCGGCGCGAACATTGTCATAGCCGTACACCGCATAGCCGCGAATGTCGGGATCTTGCGACGCGACGAAGAAGCCGAGCGCGGTGCTGAGCGGCACGATCCGGGGATGACCTTCCCAATCGAGATCGGGGCGCTTGGCGCGTTCGGCATAGGCCGCCGGGCCGACCCCGTCGACGAGCGGATTGCCGGTCGGCACCAGCGGCGAGCCGGCGAAATTCTCCATCCGGCGGGCGGCGATGTTGACTGGTTCGCGGCCCTTGGTCGGCGCGGTGACAGTACCATGGCCGAAGGGCAGCTTGAAGCTCTTGGTGGGCGCGGTCAAAATCAGACCGCCCTCGCTTTCCAGCCGGCCGGTCATCTCATGCTCGAGCGGATAGCCTTCGCGGCGGTCCTCTCGGCGCAGGTAAACGACCAGCCCGAGGAAGAAGAGGAAAAAGGCGTTGAGGACAATCAGCGCCACGTCGATCCCGTGAGTGACTTGCAAATGCATCAGACCGTTCCTTCTTTCAATCCGTCGAGGGGAAAATCACTGAGGCCGAGGCGGTCTCGATACGCAGGGTGATGAATGCGGCTGGCGAGCGGGCCGAGCGCGACGAGCGTCGCGAACAACAGCCCGATTTCGACGTGCCAGACGAAGCTGTAGCCGGTCGCCTGACCGATCATGCCGGCGCCGAGGCGGCCCGACATGGCGAGCGCGCCGACACCGTCGCGCAGCGCGCCCGACACCAGGATGGCGACGCCGGCGGCGCTGGCCTGCACCGCGCCCCAGGCGCCGAGGGCGAGGCCGGCCTTGCCGGGCAGCGCGAGACCCATGGTGGCGATCAGGGTGCCGATCGCGAACAGGCCCCCGCCAAGGCCGATGCCGCCGACGCCGACGCACAGCATCGCCGGCGAGGCGAGCGGCGCCGAAAAAACGACCAAAGCAAAGGCGCCGATGCCGATCAGGGCGCCGAAGCCGGCGAGCTTGTGCGGATCGGCGCGGCGCGCCAGCGCGCGAGCGGCATAGGCAAAGCCGCCGATCATCCCCGCCGACCACAAGGCCGACAATGCCGTCGTCTGGCCGACGGTGAGTCCGAGCACATGGCCGCCATAAGGTTCGAGCAGGATATCCTGCATGCCGAAACCGGCAGCACCCAGACCGAGCGCGACGAGCAGCCGACGCGTGCGGGCGGGCGCGACGAACGCACGCCAGTCGGCACCGAAATCGGCGTCGGGGTCGCGCCTGGTGCCGCCACGCACGCGCGCTTCCTGCTTCCACGAGGCGGTTAGGTTGATGATGGCGGTGATCACCGCAGTGCCCTGGATCACGCCGACGAGCCGGTTGGGATCGAAATCGTGCAGCAAATTGCCGAGCACGACCGAGCTGAAAAACATGCCGACGAGGAGCATAACGTACAGCAAGGCGACGACGCGCGGGCGGCTCGCTTCGGGTGCGAGATCGGTCGCGAGCGCCAGGCCGGCGGTCTGGACGAGCGCCATGCCGGCCCCGACCATCAGGAAGGACAGGCAGGCCGCTGCCGTCCCGATCTCGACACCGCTCGCGAGCGCGCCCCGGCCCGACATCAGCAGCAGCGCGAACGGCATGAACGCCAGACCGCCGAACTGAAACAGCGTGCCCATCCAGATATAGGGAACGCGGCGCCAGCCGATCACCGAGCTGTGGTTGTCCGATTTGAACCCGATCAGCGCGCGCGCCGGCGCGAACAGCAGCGGCAGCGCGACCATCGCCGCCACCAGCGTGGCCGGCACGCCGAGCTCGACGATCATGACGCGGTTGAGCGTGAAATTGAGCAGCACGAACGCCATGCCGACCGAGATCTGGAACAGCGACAGCCGCAGCAGCCGGCCGAGCGGCAGTTCCCTGGTCGCCGCATCGGCGAAGGGCAGGAACTTGGTTCCCGCCGCCATCCAGAACTGGGTCGCGCGGCCCGCCTTCATCCCAACTGCACCTCCAGGGCGTGGCTGGTGTAGAAACCGCCCGAAACCTTGCGATCGCGGCCCAGGCGGGCGTGTGGCATCGCGCTCTTGACGAGCGTGCGGATCAGCCGATCGCGGACCGGGATGATCGCCGGCGAGCGGTCACTACGCGGGAACAGCCGCCCCATGCCGAGCGCCACCATCAACATCGGCGTCTGCGGCGCGAAGGTGAACACCATCGACCCGCCGGTGCGATCGGCCAGGCCGCGCAGCACCTCGACGATGTCGAACGCCTTGTAGTGAATGAGCGAATCCATCGCCACGACATGGTCGAACCGACCAAGCGCGGGATCGAGCATGTCGCCCACCCGCCAGTCGATGTCGAGACCCTTGGGGGCGCGCTTGCGGGCGATGTCGACGAGGCTGCCAGCGACGTCGATCGCGACGACCCGGGCACCACGCTGCGCTGCCTCGACCGCCAGCGCGCCAGTGCCGCACCCGGCATCGAGCAGCCGCAGGCCGGTCATGTCGTCGGGCAGCCACGATAGCAGCGTGTCGCGCATTTCGGTGCGACCCGCGCGGACCGTCGCGCGAATGCCGCTGACCGGCGCGTCGCTGGTCAGCTGCTCCCAGGCCTTGCTCGCGGTCTTGTCGAAATAGGTTTCGAGCTTGCCCCGATAGTCGGCATAGGTTGCGGTCGCCATCATTCGAACCCCAGAAACTCGAAGATGTCGCGATCCTTCATCGGCATCGCCTCGAGCGGATCGGTGCCGGCCCAGAGCTGCGCGGCGAGGCGCTTATATTCGAGGCAGGCAGCGTCCACGGCAGGCGACGAGGGCATCTCGAACAGAGTGCATTTCTTGAGGCGCGAGCGCCGAATCTCGTCGAGATCGGGGAAATGCGCGAGCCGCTTCAGGCCGGTCGCCTCGTTGAAGCGGTCGATCTCGTCGGTCGCCGCCGACCGATTGGCGATCACGCCGGCCATCCGCACGTCGTAATTCTTCGACTTCGCCTTGATGGCCGCAACGATCCGGTTCATCGCGAAGATGCTGTCGAAATCATTGGCGGCAACGACGACGG
The DNA here is from genome assembly GCA_002281485.1 of Sphingomonas sp. 28-66-16. Lineage (GTDB taxonomy): Bacteria > Pseudomonadota > Alphaproteobacteria > Sphingomonadales > Sphingomonadaceae > Sphingomonas. The sequence goes on along the minus strand of NCGF01000020.1, from coordinate 95,294 downwards.
CGCGCTCGGCATGCTGCAAGGGCGCGGCGAACCCGCCGCACACCACATCCCCCAGCACATCGAAGATCACGACGTCGGTTTCCTCGAGCAGGTGATGCTGCTTGAGCAATTTCACCGTCTGACCGACGACATAACCGCCGCAGCCGGTGCCCGCTGGAGGCCCGCCGGCTTCGACGCACATCACCCCGTTGAAGCCTTCGAACATATAGTCCTCGGGGCGGAGTTCCTCGGCGTGGAAATCGACGGTTTCGAGCACGTCGATGACGGTCGGCATCAGCTTCTTGGTCAGCGTGAACGTGCTGTCATGCTTGGGGTCGCAGCCGATCTGCAGCACGCGCTTGCCGAGCAGCGAGAGCGCGGCCGACAGGTTCGACGAGGTGGTCGACTTGCCGATCCCGCCCTTGCCGTAAACCGCGAAGACCTTCGCATTGCCGATGCGATCGGCGGGATCCATGCGGACCTGGACGGAGCCTTCGCCATCGGTGCCGCGTACGGGGGGGTCGAGAAGTGCCATATATTGTTCCTTTATGCCGCGACGGCCACGACGCCCTCGAGACGATCCTCGAGTTCGTCGCTGGCGGCATGGAGTGCAGCGAGCGTAGCTTCGTCAGGTGACCAGTAGTTGCGTTCGACCGCCTCGATCAGGCGGTTGGCGACGCGGGCAGAGGCGCGCGGGTTGAGCGCGGCGATTCGTTCGCGCATCTCGGCATCGAGCACATAGGTTTCGCTGATCCGCTGATAGACCCAGGGATCGACTTCGCCGGTCGTCGCCGACCAGCCCATCGTCGTGGTGACATGGCCTTCGATCGTGCGGACGCCTTCGTAACCGTGGCGGAGCAGCCCCTCGGTCCAGACCGGGTTGAGGATGCGGGTGCGGGTTTCGAGCGCGACCTGTTCCTGAAGCGAGCGGACCTTGCCCGACCCTTGCGTCTGGTCGCCGATATAGACGGGGGCGGTCGTGCCGCCCTTGGCGCGGGTGACGGCGCGGCTGATGCCGCCCAGCGCATCGACATATTGATCGATCGTGGTGATGCCGAGTTCGACGCTTTCGAGGTTCTGATAGGCGCAATCGACCGTCCTGAGCGCCGAGGCGAGGATCGCCGCCTGGCGGACGGGCACGCCCTTGACGCCGTAGGCAAAGCCCTTTTGCCGCTCGAAACTGTCGGCGAGTTCGTTCGGATCGGTCCAGACACCGTCGTCGATCATCAGATTGACGTTGGCACCGTACGCGCCCTCGGCATTGGAGAAGACGCGCAAGGCAGCGGTTTCGAAATCGCAGCCATGCTCGGCCTGATGGGCGAGCGCGTGGGCGCGCACGAAGTTCATCTCGACCGGCTCGTCGGCCTGGGCGGCTAGCAGCGCGGCTTCGGCCATCATCCGCGTCTGCAGCGGCAGCAGATCGCGGAAGACGCCCGACAGCGTGACGATCACGTCGATGCGCGGGCGGCCGAGTTCGGCGAGCGGGATCAGTTCGGCCCCGGCAAGGCGATTATAGCTGTCGAAGCGCGGCCGCGCGCCGATCAGCGCGAGCACCTGGGCGATCTGCGCGCCCTCGCTCTTCAGATTGTCGGTGCCCCACAGCACCATCGCGACGGTTTCGGGCAGATGGCCGGCATCGGCGACGCTGCGGTCGATCAAGCGCTGCGCCTGTTCCGCGCCGTCCTGAACGGCAAAGGCGCTGGGCAGGCGGAAGGGATCGAAGCCGTGGATGTTGCGCCCGGTCGGCAGGATCTCGGGGTTGCGCAGGATGTCGCCGCCCGAAACCGGGTGGATATAGCTGCCGTTCAGCGCCCGGACGATACCGTCGAGTTCGTGGTTGGTCGCCAGCGCCGCATTCAGCGCGGCCATATCCTTGAGCAGCGGCGAATCGGGCTTGATGACACCGTCGACCAGTGCCTCGACCGTTGCACGCGCCAGCGGCTGGTCTCGCCCTTCGGCGGAGGCGAGGATCATGTCGATCCGCTCCTCACGGGTGGCGGCGAGCCCGGCGACGTGAAGCCCTTGCGGGATCAGCTCGCGCTCGATTTCATAGAGCTTGGCGGCGAGCGCGGTGACGTCGCTGCCGTCGAGGTCGAGCGCTTCGGCCTGTGCCGCGATCATCTCGGCGAGCGGTGCGGCCTGGTCGTCGCCCGGTTCCATGCTGCGCCAGCGATCGACCGAGGCCTTGAGGTCGGCGAGCCCCTTGTACACGCCCGAATTGGTGAGCGCGGGCGTCAGATAGCTGACGAGCGTCGCACCCGAACGGCGCTTGGCGAGCACGCCTTCGGACGGGTTGTTGGCGGCGTAGAGATAGATGTTGGGCAGGTCGCCGATCAGCCGATCGGGCCAGCAATCGGCGCTGAGGCCGGCCTGTTTGCCGGGCATGAATTCCAGGCTGCCATGGGTGCCGAAATGCAGCACGGCATGGGCTTTGAAATCCTCGCGCAGCCAGCGATAGAAGGCGGCGAAGGCGTGCGTCGGGGCGAAGCGACCTTCGAACAACAGCCGCATCGGATCGCCCTCGATGCCGAGCGCTGGCTGGATGCCGATGAAGACATTGCCGAACTGCGCGCCGAGAATCTGCACCGCGGTCCCGTCGGACTGGAGCTTGCCGGGCGCGGGGCCCCAGGCGGCTTCGATCTCGCTCAGCCAGGTTTCGCGCGCGACGATGGTGTCGGCGCTGACGCGGGCATGAACGTTCGCCTCGGTACCGTACCGCGCCGCGTTGCCGCCCAGGATCGCCGCGCGCAGGTCGTCGACCGTGGCGGGGATGGCGACGTCATAGCCTTCGCTTGCCAGACGGGTAAGCGTGGCGTGGAGCGATTCGAACACCGCCAGGAACTGCGCGGTGCCCGCGGCGCCGGCATTGGGCGGGAAGTTGAACAGCACGATCGCGACGCGGCGGTCGGCCTCGGCCGAGCGGCGCAGCTCGATCATTTTGAGGACGCGCCCGGCCAGCGCCTCGGCGCGCTCGCCGCAGCTTTCCATCTGGCGGACGGCGCCCGTCGCGGGGAAGGTGCAGCCGCGCTTGCAGCCGGTGCAGGCGGTGTCGGTGCCGTCGGAACGGCCGCCGAACACCGTCGGCTGGGTGCCGCCGTCGAGCTCGGGGATCGCGATCATCATCGTCGATTCGAGCGGCAACAGTCCTTGCCGGTTCGCGCCCCAGGCCTGCAGCGTCTGGAACTCGACCGGATGCGCCGCGATGTATGGGCGATCGAGCTTGGTCAGGATCGCTTCGGCAGCGGCGGTATCGTTATAGGCGGGGCCGCCGACGAGGCTGAACCCCGTCAGATTGACGACCGCATCGACGGTCGACTTGCCGTCCTTCATGAACAATTGCTCGATCGCGGGGCGACCGTCGAGACCGCCGGCGAAGGCCGGGATCACGTCGAGCCCGCGTGCTTCGAGCGCGGCGATTACGCCGTCATAATGCGCAGCATCCTTGGCCAGCACATAAGAGCGCAGCATCAGCACGCCGACGGTGCCCTTGGTGCCGCGGCGCCGGGGCAGATCGGCGAGCTTGGCCGACATGCGGGCAGGGATGGCCGGGTGATAGACGCCGACCTCGGGATAGTCGCGCGGCGCCGCCGCCTTCATCTTGCCGCGCAGCCCGGCGCGGTCGCCGGCCGCATAGCGATCGATCAGCGCGCGGATCAGATCGACGATATTGTCGTCGCTGCCCGCCAGCCAATATTGCAGCGTCAGGAAGTAAGCGCGCACGTCCTGCGCAGTGCCGGGCACGAACTTCAGCAGCTTGGGCAGGCGGCGCAGGATCGCCATCTGGCCGGCGCCCGAGCTTGCGCCCGATTTGTTGGTACCGCGGAGCTTCTTGATCAGGGCAAGCGCGCCGGTGGCGGGCTTGTCCATGCTGTAATCGCCCATCCGCGTCAGCTTGACGATATCACCGGCGGACATCAGGCCGACCATCGCATCGCAACTGTCGCGCCGCGCCTGAAGCGCGGGCAGGACGGCGCGGATATGGTCTTCCAGAAAAAGCATCGTCACCAGAATGATGTCGCCGCGCGCAATGTCGGCACGGGCGGCATCAAGTGCGCCGGGCTTTTCTTCCCAATCGGCGGCCGCGTGGAAATCGATCGTGATGCCGGGGTGATGCTGATCGAATTGACGTTGCGCGCGTTGGAATGCCCCCGACAGGTGATTGTCCAGTGTGATCACCACAACGCGAACGGGCGTTGTCGGGGCGGGGGCATTAGCGCGCATAATGAGCCTTCGCGTCATAGAGCGTGTCGAGAGTGATACTGGCTACGCCGTGCTCGCTGGCGTAGCGCTCGGTGTTGCGGCGTGCCTTGCCGCGGACAAAAAACGGGATTTTCATCAGCTCTTTTTCGGCTTCGGCGGTCCAGCCACGCGCCGCGATCACTTCGGGTTCGGCGACGGGCGGAAGCGAGGGCTGATCCGCGATCTCATTCGCCATCGGGTCCAGCTTCGGCGCTGCGCTGCCATGTCCCAGATGGCTGGCCCCTGCCGAGTCGCTGAATTCGAAATCGTCGCGGAACATCGTCAGCAGATGCTCCTCCAGCCCCATCACCAGCGGATGGACCCAGGTGTCGAACAGCACATTGGCGCCCTCGAACCCCATTTGCGGCGAATAGCGCGCCGGGAAATCCTGGACGTGGACGGGGGCGGAAATGACGGCGCAGGGAATGCGGAGCCGCTTGGCGATGTGGCGCTCCATCTGCGTGCCCAGAACGAGCTCGGGCTGGAGCGCGGCGATCGCGTCCTCGACCTCGAGATAATCGTCGGTGATCAGCGGCTCGACGCCGTAGCGTTTGGCCGCCTCGCGCAGGTCGCGGGCGAATTCGCGGTTGTAGCAGCCCAGCCCGACAACCTCGAAGCCAAGCTCGTCGCGTGCCACGCGGGCGGCGGCGATGGCGTGGGTGGCGTCACCGAAGATGAAGACGCGCTTGGCGGTGAGATAGGTTGAATCGACCGAGCGGCTCCACCACGGCATGTTCGACTTGTCGAGCGCGGCGGCGGGATCGATACCGGCAAGGGCGGCGACCTCGTTCACGAAATCGCGAGTCGCGCCGTGGCCGATCGGGATCGTGCGAACGGTCTTCTGCCCGAAGGTCTTTTCCAGCCAGCGCACCGCCGTGTCGGCGATTTCGGGATAGAGCAGCACGTTGAAATCGGCCGCGCCGATCCGCTTGATGTCGGCGGGGCTGGCGCCGAGCGGGGCGACCAGATTGATGTCGACGCCCATCGAGTCGAGCAGGCGGGTGATCTCGATGATGTCGTCGCGGTGGCGAAAGCCGAGCGCGGTCGGCCCGAGCAGGTTGACGCAAGGGCGGCGGCCCTCGCGCGGGGCGGGGCGGACGTCCTTGTCGGCAATCGCGCGAACGAGCTGGTAAAAAGTCTCGGCCGCGCCCCAATTCTCCTTGCGCTGATAGCTTGGCAGCTCGAGCGCGACGACCGGGATCGGCAGGCGCATCGCCTCGGCCAAACCGGCGGGATCGTCCTGGATCAGCTCGGCAGTGCATGACGCACCCACCAGCATCGCCTGTGGCTGATAGCGTTCGAACGCGTCGCGCGCGGCGGACTGGAACAGCTCGGCGGTATCCTTGCCCAGATCGCGGGCCTGAAAGGTCGTGTACGTGACCGGTGGCCGCTTGTTGCGGCGCTCGATCATCGTGAACAGCAGATCGGCATAGGTATCGCCCTGCGGTGCGTGGAGGACATAATGCACCCCCTCCATCGCGGTGGCGATCCGCATGGCGCCCACATGGGGCGGTCCTTCATAGGTCCAGACGGTCAGCTGCATGAGCCTCAGACCTTCAATATGTCGCGCCGCCGCAAGGGGCGCGCAAAGAGTTCGGCAAGGTCGCCGGCCTGATCGAAGCCGTGGATCGGCGAGAAGACCAGCTCGATCGCCCATTTCGTCGTCAGTCCCTCGGCCTCGAGCGGATTGGCGAGGCCGAGCCCGCAGACGGTGATGTCGGGCTTCGAGGCGCGGACCCGGTCGAGCTGCTTGTCGACGTCCTGGCCTTCGCTGATCACGGTCGCCAAAGGCAGCAGCGCAAGATCCTGCGCGAGGTGGCGGCGGTGGAGATAGGGCGTGCCCACTTCGATCGGCACCATGCCGAGTTCCTGGGACAGGAAGCGCGCGAGCGGCACCTCGAGCTGCGAATCGGGCATGAAGAAGATGCTCTTGCCCTCGAGGCGTTCGCGGCAATGCGCGATCGCGCGCTTGGCGCGCTCGCGGCCCGGGGCGATCACGCGGCGGAAATCCATTTCAACGATGCCGAAGGCGACGGCGGCAGCGTGCAACCAGCTCGTCGTGCCCTCGGCACCGAAGGGGAACATCGCATCGAGCCGCACCGCGCCGCGATCTTCGAGCGTCCGGGCGGTCTCGCCGAGGAAAGGCTGCGCGAGCAGGAAGCGGGTGTTGGGGCCCACCGGCGGCAGATGGACCGACTGGCGCGCGGGCAGCGAGCGCACCGTCTTGATGCCCAGTTCCTTGAAGATGCGCAGAAACTGGTCCTCGACGACATCGGGCAGCGCGCCGACGATCATCAATTCCTGCGGGGCATCGGCGGGCAGGGCGGGCAGCTCGGGGACGAGCGCGGCGAGGCAGGCGTCCTCGCCCTCGGTAAAGGTCGTCTCGATGCCGCTGCCCGAATAATTGAGGATGCGGACGTTGGGGCTGTGCTTGCCCTGCAGCCGCTGGGCGGCGCGCGACAGATCGAGCTTGATCACTTCCGACGGGCACGAGCCGACCAGGAACAGCATCTTGATGTCGGGCCGGCGCGTCAGCAGCCGGTCGACGACCCGGTCGAGTTCCTCGTTGCAATCGGCCATGCCGGCGAGGTCGCGTTCCTCGATGATCGCGGTGCCGAAACGGGGTTCGGCAAACACCATCACGCCGGCCGCCGACTGCAGCAGATGCGCGCAGGTGCGGCTGCCGACGACGAGGAAGAACGCATCCTGCACCTTGCGGTGGAGCCAGATGATCCCGGTCAGCCCGCAGAACACTTCGCGCTGGCCGCGCTCGCGCAACACCGGCGCGCAATCGAGTCCATTGGCGAGTCCGTTGGCCAGCCCGTTGGTGGTCTCGGCGGGGCGGGGCGGGGTGAGGACGGCGGTCATGCCGCCAACGCCTGCAGTGGCGCGATCGCTTCGACCGGTGCGCGATGATCGGGCGCCGCTGCCCTTGTGGGAGCCGGCGACTCGGCGGCCGATTGCAGCCGCGCGGCGCGCAGCTTCAGGATGAACTGGACCGCGTTGATCGCGTAGGTGGCATAGGCCGCGAGCGCGAGGATCATCCGGCCGCGCTCGGTGCCGAGCCCGCCGATCAGCATGACGAGATAGGCGGTATGCAGCGCGAGTACCAGAAAGCTGAACACGTCTTCCCAGAAAAAGGCATCTGCGAACAACCACTTGTCATAGACCACCTTTTCCCAGATCGAGCCGGTGATCATGATGGTGTAGAGCGCCATCGTCTTAACGACGATCGAGACGGTCGCGGCGAACGCGCCGTCGCCGGTCTGGAGATAGCGCACGACGAGGACAAGACTGACGAGGAAGATCAGGAACTGGACGGGAGCGAGCACGCCCTGCACCAGCGTCCATACCGATTGGTCGCGGCGCAGGCGCTGCTCGGGCGTGTAGAGCGGGGCCGCCGGAACAGGCTTCAGCGAATTGCGGAACTGTTCGAACATGGGGTCCGTCACCCGTCTCGCCTCCCGCTGCTCACTCGTTGTCGATGAAGGGAGACTAAGGCAGGCCGGCGCAAAGTGTCAACCTAGACTTACGTCCAATTAATTTGACATATGCTGCGCTGCAAAACATGTCGGATATTGTCACCAATCGATAAACGGCATAGCCTGCGAGTCGTCAGGGGTGACTAAACATGGTGCTGGCTGGCAAGTTTTCGTGATTATCCCCCCACGAGGCTGGGAGAGCCGGGCATGGCATCACTATTGGGATTTGGGCGCGCGCAGCTCGCCGAGGTCTATCGCAGACACGTACCGAGCCGCGGAATCCGTCTCTTCGGAAGCATAGCGCCCGCGACCCGGTTCGATCCGGCGACCGAAGGGTCGCTGTCGAGTCTCGTCGAGCGAGAGATCATTCCAAGGCTGGTCGCCTCGCATCCGAGAAATGGCAATTTCATGGCCGATGGCGGGCACGGTGCCGAGATTACCGAGGCCGATATCGACGCGCTCGCGCCCCTGTCGCTCCATGTCGAGGCGGATTCGCTGCTCGATCACGTCGAGTCGATTCTCGCGCGCGGCGTCGGCATCGATTCGGTGCTGGTCGATCTGCTCGCGCCGGCGGCGCGGCGCCTCGGCGAGTTTTGGGAGCAGGATCGCTGTGACTTCGTCGATGTGACGATGGGTCTCTGGCGACTCCAGGAGGTCGTTCACGAGCTTGCGGCGCGGCTGCCCGCCGATCATCGTCCCGGCCCCGGGCGGCGCGCGCTGTTCGCATCGATGCCCGGCGATCAGCACAGTTTCGGCACGGTCGTCGTCGACGAGCTGTTTTGCCGCGGCGGATGGCTGACCGATCGCATCAGCGAAGCGACGACCCCCGAATTGCTCGAGCGGGTCGCCGGCGAATGGTTCGATCTGGTTGGATTGACCATCAGTTGTGACTGCCATATGGCGCCCCTGCCGTCGGTGATCGGGGCACTCCGCAGCGTTTCCCGCAACCCGCGACTTTGTGTCATGGTTGGAGGGAGGGTCTTTGTTGGCAATCCCGATCTCGCTGAACGCGTCGGGGCTGACGGCACGGCGCCCGATGCCAAGGTGGCAGTCCGGGTAGCCGGCGAACTGGTTGGCGCTGTGGCGCGGGATTCGGCCGTCTACGGCTAAGTCCGTTGGGACAGAAGGAGTGCGGCGGCTCGTCGATGAACAAGCATCACGCACCTTTCCGGTCGCGGCCCTTCTCGGCTCCTGACCATCTGCCGGGCGCGCTTCCGGCCAGTGTCACGGCCACCTTGCTGGGATCGGTGGGTGATGTGGCCTTCGTGCTCGATGCCGATGGCGTCATTCTCGATCTGGCGATTGCCGAGGAAGAATTGGCCGCCAGCGGATTCGAGGCGGCGATCGGCAAGCAATTTGTCGATACCGTCACGATCGAAAGCAAGGCCAAGATAGTCGAGATGCTCGCCGATGCGGCGGCCGGTGTTCCCGCCCGCTGGCGCCAGGTCAACCATCTCACCGACGCGGGCGACGTGCCGGTCCGCTATCTCGTCATCCGCCTCAATGGCAACGGCCAGATGATCGCCATCGGTCGCGATCTGCGCAGCGCCGCGGCGATGCAGCAGCGCCTCCTCCAGACCCAGCAGTCGCTCGAGCGCGATTATGTTCGCCTTCGGCAGGCCGAGGCGCGCTATCGCTTGCTGTTCGATATGGCGGCCGAGCCCGTGCTCATCGTCGATGCCGCCACGCGGCGCATTCGCGAGGCAAATCCGGCGGCGCATCAGCTGCTTGGCGCCAAGAGCGGCAGCCTGGGCGACCAGCTCGTCAGCGGCATCGTCGATCCCGCCGATCGCGAGGCGTTCGTGGCGTTGCTCGGCGCTGCCGAGGCCGCCGACGATATCGCCCCGCTGACCCTGCGGCTTCGCAACGGCCAGGGCGACGCCGTCTTCTCGGCGCGGCTGTTCCGCCAGGCGCGCGCGGCGCTGCTGCTCGTGCGGATCGACGCGATCGACGGCGGATCGATTCGCCACGAGCATGATTCCAGGCTGGTCGACATCGTCGAGCGTATGCCCGACGCCTTCGTGCTCACCGATCGCGATCTGACCATCCTCACCGCCAATGCGGCCTTCGTCGAATTGTCGGAAATGCCTTCGGTCGAACGCGTCACCGGCGCGAAGCTCGGCCAGTGGTTCGGGCGACCGGGAATCGATCTCGAACTGATCGTCGGGCAACTGCGCGAGCACGGTTCGGTGCGCAACGTCTCTGCAGTGCTCAACGGCGCCAGCGGCGGGCAGGAAGAGATCGAGGTTTCGGCGGTCTCGGCGCCCAATGGCGATTCCGAATGCTATGGCTTCACGATCCGCAACGTCGGCCGTCGCCTGCGCGAAGTGCCCGTCGGCGATCGGCTGCTGCCGCGCTCGGTCGAGCAACTCACCGAACTGGTCGGCCGGATGTCGCTCAAGGACATCGTGCGCGAAAGCACCGATCTGATCGAACGTCTCTGCATCGAGGCGGCGCTGACCTACACGTCCGACAATCGCGCCTCGGCGGCGGAAATCCTCGGCGTCAGCCGGCAGAGCCTCTATTCGAAGCTGCATCGCCACGGACTCGGCAATCTGGTCGCCGACGGCAATTAACGCCCGTCGCCAGCGCGATGTTTCGATCGCGAAAAGTGACAATCCAGTTTGACACTCCATAGTGTCAAGTTTAGCTTTCGGGCATGTCTACGCCCGTTGCCCCGCCGCTCGCTGCCGTCCCCGTGCCCGCGCCGCGCGACGTGCTCGAACTGCTCAAGCCGATCACCTGGTTTCCGCCGATCTGGGCGTTTATGTGCGGCGTGATCTCGTCGGGCGAAACGATCGGGCCGCGGCTGCCTTTCGTGATTCTCGGGGTGGCGCTGACCGGGCCGCTGGTGTGCGGCACGAGTCAGGCGGTCAACGACTGGTTCGATCGGCACGTCGATGCGATCAACCAGCCCGAGCGCCCGATCCCCTCGGAACGAATCGCCGGCAGCTGGGGGTTGCGGATCGCGATCATCGGCTCGGCGATCTCGCTGGCGCTGTCGTTGCTCGCCGGGCCCTGGGTGTTCGGCGCGACGACGCTCGCGCTTGCCTCGGCCTGGGCCTACAGCGCGCCGCCGTTCCGCGCCAAGATGAGCGGCATCTGGGGGCCGGGCCTCGTCGCGCTCAGCTATGAGGGGCTGACCTGGTTCACCGGCGCGAGCGTGATGGCGGGCGGGTTGCCGTCGGCGCCGGTGCTGGCGGTCTTGCTGCTCTACAGTTTTGGCGCGCATGGCATCATGACTCTCAACGATTTCAAGGCGGTCGAGGGTGATCGGGCGATGGGCATCCGATCGTTGCCGGTCACGCTCGGGGTCGATCGCGCGGTCAAGATCGCCTGCTGGGTGATGGCGGTGCCGCAGGTCGTGGTGATCGGCATCCTTTTGGCGCTCGGCCATCTCGGCGCGGGCGTGATCGTGTCTTGTTTGCTGGTTGGTCAGCTCGTGCTGATGCCGCGTTTGGTCGAGGATCCGGTCGGGCGCACACCGTGGTACAACGCCACCGGCACGACGCTCTCGGTGCTCGGGATGCTCGCCGCGGCGCTTGGTCTGGGCGGCGTGCTGCCGATATGAGGGCGCTGGGCTGGATCGGGATCGCCCGTCTGGGGCTGGTGCAGTTCGCGATCGGCGCGGTGGTGATGCTGGCGAGCTCGTTGCTCAACCGGCTGATGGTCGTCGAATATGCGCTGCCCGCCGCCGTGCCGGCCGGGCTGGTGGCGTGGCACTATGCCGTGCAACTGTCGCGCCCGGTATGGGGCCATGGTTCGGACCGGGGGCATCGGCGGACGCCGTGGATCATCGGCGGCATGGCGATGCTCGGCGGTGGGGCGATGCTCGCCGTCGCCGCGCTGCCGCTGCTGGCACAGGGCGGCTGGCTCGGTTTCACGATCGCGATTCTCGCGTTCAGCATCATCGGCGCGGGCGTCGGCGCGGCGGGCACCTCGCTGCTTGCGCTGCTGGCGACGCGGGTCGCGCCCGAACGACGCGCGGCAGCGGCGGCGATCACCTGGATCATGATGATCGTCGGCATCGTCATCACCGCGACGGTCGCCGGGCGGCTGATCGATCCGTTTTCGCCGCAGCGGCTGGCAATGGTGGCCGGCGGGGTCACGGGCGGGGCGTTTCTGATCGCCCTGATCGGCATCGTCGGGGTCGAGGGCCGGACAGTGGCGATCGCGCCGCTCGCCCCGCCGGCGCCGGCCCAGCGCTTCGGCGACGCGCTCCGCGAGATGCTGCAGGAGCCCGAAGCGCGACATTTTACCGGTTTCGTGTTCCTGGCGATGCTTGCCTATTCGATGCAGGATCTGATTCTCGAACCCTTTGCCGGCCTTGTCTTCGGCATGACGCCGGGCCAGTCGACCCAGCTTTCGGGCACCCAGCATAGCGGCGTCCTGCTCGGCATGATCCTCGTCGGCATCGGCGGCAGCGCCTTTGGTGGCGGCACGCCGCAGGTGCTGCGGCGCTGGATCGTCGGCGGCTGTCTGGGCTCGGCGCTCGCGCTGGCCGGGCTCGGGATGGCGGCACGCGCCGGGATCGGCTGGCCGCTGGTCGCCAACATCTGGCTGCTCGGTTTTGCCAATGGCGTGTTCGCGGTCGCGGCGATCGGCGCGATGATGAGCCTCGCCGGGGCTGCCGGCCCGCAGCGCGAAGGCATGCGGATGGGGGTCTGGGGCGCCGCGCAAGCGATCGCGTTCGGCGCCGGCGGGCTGATCGGCGCGGTCGGCGTGGACGTCGCCCGTGCCCTGACCGGGCAGACGGGCGAGGCCTTCACCCTCGTCTTCGCCAGCGAAGGCGCGTTGTTTCTGGCGGCCGCGTGGCTCGCCATCGGGGTCGGACGGAGCGCGATCGCGCGTAACAGAGAGGCAATGGCATGAAGCATGATTTCGATGTGGTGATCGTCGGCGGCGGTCCTTCGGGGTCGACCGCAGCAACCGATCTCGCGCGCGGCGGCCACCATGTGCTGCTGCTCGACCGGGCCGGGCGGATCAAACCCTGTGGCGGGGCGATTCCGCCGCGGCTGATCAAGGACTTCGAAATTCCCGATCACTTGCTGGTCGCCAAGGCGCGATCGGCGCGGATGATCGCGCCGTCGGACAAGCAGGTCGACATGCCCGTCGGCGACGGCTTTGTCGGCATGGTCGATCGCGACGTGTTCGACGAATGGCTGCGCGGTCGCGCCGTTCTGACCGGCGCCGAACGCCGGACCGGCACGTTCGAGCGGGTCGATCGCGATCCCGATGGCACGGCCGTCGTCGTCTATACCGAGGAACGCGGCGGGGCCGAGCATCGGGTGCGGACGCGGACGGTGATCGGTGCCGATGGCGCCCGATCGGCGGTGGCGCGGCAGAATCTCAAGGGCGCCGACAAGGTGCCGTGCGTGTTCGCCTATCACGAGATCATCAAATCGCCCCCGGCGACCGGCGATTATGATCCGTCGCGGTGCGATGTCTTCTATCAGGGCGATCTCTCGCCCGATTTCTATGCCTGGGTCTTCCCGCACGGCGATACCGCGAGCATCGGCGTCGGCAGCGCCAACAAGGGCTATGCGCTGCGCCCCGCGATCGCCCGGCTGCGCGAGCAGAGCGGTCTCGACAAATGCGAGACGATCCGCCGTGAAGGCGCGCCGATTCCGCTCAAGCCGCTCAAGCGCTGGGACAATGGCCGCGATATCGTGGTGGCGGGCGATGCCGCCGGCGTGGTCGCGCCGGCATCGGGCGAGGGCATCTATTATGCGATGGCCGCCGGCCGCTTTGCCGCCGAGGCGGTCGACAGCTTCCTCGCGACCGGCAAGGCAGGCGCGCTCAAGCTGGCGCGCAAGCGCTTCATGAAGGCGCATGGCAGGGTTTTCCTGATCCTCGGGATCATGCAGCATTTCTGGTATCGCAACGACAAGCGCCGCGAGCGCTTCGTCAAGATGTGCGAGGACAAGGACGTTCAGGCGCTGACCTGGCAGGCCTATATGCACAAGGAACTGGTGCGCGCGAAACCGATGTCGCACGTCAAGATCTTCTTCAAGGACATGGGCCATCTGATCGGGTCGGCTGCGTGACGCGATGAGCCGTGCCTGGCTGTTCCCGGTACTGACGGCGGCGCTTGCCACCGGGATCGTTGCGCTGATGGGCGCGACGATCACGGTGATCGGGCCGTGGTATGATCATCTGGTCCAGCCGCGCTGGGCGCCTCCCGATCGGGCCTATGCGATTGCCTGGACGATCATCTATTCGATCAACGTCGTCGCGCTCGTGACCGGGTGGCACGCGATGCGCACCCGTCGCGAAGCCGAGAACTTCGTCGCCTTATGGGCGACCAACGGCTTTCTCAACATCTTGTGGAGCCTGTTGTTCTTCCGTCTGCAACGCCCCGACTGGGCGTTGATCGAAGTGATTTTCCTGTGGCTGTCGGTGGGATCACTGATCCTCTATTCGTGGCGGCGGTCGATGAGCGCGGCGGTGCTGGTCGTCCCCTATTTGCTCTGGGTCACCTTCGCCGGCTATCTCAACATGACGGTGGTGCGGCTCAACGGGCCGTTCTCCTGAAGGCGGCGATGGTCTGGCTGTTCGCCACCGGCCACGCCGTCGATCTCGTCCTGCTGGTGATGCTGGTGGAGGCGGTCTGGCTGCGCGCGCGCCATCGCTGGCGAGTCGGCGCGATCGCGCGCTGTTTCTTGCCCGGGGTTTTCATGCTGCTCGCGCTGCGTGCGGCGCTGACGGGGCTCGACTGGCGATGGATTGCCGGCGCGCTTGCGCTGTCGTTTCCCGTCCATCTCGCCGATATTGCGCGGCGGGGACGATAGCGGGCCCGGGGCGATACCCCGGACCCGCCGGCAGGATCAGCCCTGCGTCTTGAGATAGGCGATCACGTCCGCGCGCTTCTGCGGATCGGGAAGGCCGGGATAGGTCATCTTGGTGCCGGGGACGACACGCTGCGGATTTTCCAGATATTGGAACAGTTTTTCCGGCGTCCAGGTGATGCCGCTGTTCTTGTTCGCGGCCGAATAGGTGTAGGTCGCGATCGAGCCCGCCTTGCGGCCGACGACGGCATGGAGCGACGGCCCGATGCGGTTCTGGCCTTCGGTCACGACATGGCAGGTCTTGCAGGCGATGAAGACGGCTTCGCCCTTGGTGGCGTCGCCGGTGAAATCGGCATATTTTGCGCCCGAGACCGTATCCGTATTATCCGGGGCGACCGCAGCGGCGGCCGGCGTTGCGGTGACGGCAGGCGCAGCCGCATTGGTGGTCGCCGCTGGCGTTTCGGCCGTCGTCGCTGCCGTGTCTTCCTGTTTGGGCTCGGTTTTCGAGCACGCGGCCAGCGCAAATACCGAGAGGGCCACGCCGAAAGCCAGCTTGCCCAGACGTGGCGACGATCCTGATTGCATGTTTTCCAGCTCCTACCATCAAATACCGGGATATGCCGGCTGATCGACACTTTGCGACTCATCGCCGCTGTGTCCACCCCCGGTACACATAAAATACGGTACAGAAAAATGGGTTCCGCTCAATGTTTCGTTTTCGTCATGTTCCAGGCGACGTTTTCGCGGCTCGTGCGTTGAGCGCCGAATGCATGATCTATGGTTCATCACCAATCCCGGGTCCGGCTCGTCGACCGAAGCGAATTGCGCTTCGATCAAGAAGCTGCTGACCGATAAGGGGCTGACCGTCGTCGGCGAGACGGCTTTTCCCGAACAGGGCCTGCCAACCCCCGCCATGCTCGACGCGGCGGGCGCCGATACGGCCATATTGTTTGCGGGTGATGGCACGATCAATGCCGCAGTCGCCGCGCTCGACGCGTGGCCCGGGGCGATCCTGATCCTGCCCGGTGGCACCATGAACATGCTCGCCAAGGCGCTGCACGGCAGCGCCGATCCCGTCGCGATCGTCGAGGCGGCAATCCGTTCCGGGCAGCAGGTCTCGCTGCCCATCGTGGTCGCCGGCGAGCATCGCGCGTTGGTCGGCCTCATTCTGGGGCCCGCGGCAAGCTGGGTGCGCACCCGTGAACTGGTCCGGGCCGGGCGCGTGCGCGGGCTTGGCCGGGCGCTGGCGCTCGCCTGGCGCCGCACCTTCGGGCGGGGCATCCGGCTGAGCGGGGTCAAGATGCCAGGACGCGGCGCGCAGGCGGTCCTGATCCGGCCCGATGCCGGGGGGCTGGCGGCGGCGGCGATCGACGCGCGCGAATGGCGATCGATCGCCCGGCTGGGCTGGGACTGGCTGACCGGCGATTGGCTCTCCGCCGCATCGGTCACCCAGGTCCATGCCAAGACGCTGCGGATCGCCGGTTCGAGGCCGGTTCGCGCGCTGTTCGACGGCGAGCCGCAGATGCTCGATCCATCGGTGCCGATCACGACCGGCGAAACCCGGTGCCACTTCATCAGGACGCTGCAGGACGCATGACCCGGCTCTTCCATGTCAGCGATCTCCATTTCGGGGCCGAAGACGTGCAGGCGCTCGATTGGTTCGCGCACGCCGCGCGAACCGAGCAGCCCGATGCGGTGATCGTCACCGGCGATGTGACGATGCGCGCGCGGCGGCGCGAATTCGCGGCGGCATCGGCGTGGCTCGCGTCGCTCGGTTGCCCGGTGACGGTCGAGGTCGGCAATCATGATCTGCCCTATTTCAACCCGGTCGCGCGCCTGATCCGGCCTTATGCGCGGTATCATCGGCTCGAGCGGATGATCGAGCAGCCACTCGAGATCGAGGGTGTCGGGATCGTGCCGTTGCGCACCACTGCGCGGGTGCAGTGGCGGCTCAACTGGTCGAAGGGCAAGGTCAGCCGCGGCGCTTTGGCGACGACGCTCGGCGAGATTTCGGCCCTATCCCAGGGCGTGACGCTGATCGCGGCGCATCATCCGCTGATCGACACCGGCACCAGCGGCACGGCGCGCACGCACGGCGGCGCGCAGGCGCTTGCCGCGCTGGCGGCGGCGGGGGCGGACGCGATATTGAGCGGGCATGTCCATGATCCGTTCGACATTGCCCATCGGATCGGCGACCGGACGGTGCGGCTGATCGGGGCGGGCACACTCTCTGAGCGCGTGCGCGCGACGCGGCCCTCGTTCAACGAACTCCGAATCGCCGGGCGCGCGATCGGCGTGAACGTTCGCGCGATGGACTGACGCAACGCGGCTCAGCGCAGCCAGCGGGTCATCTGCGGATAGCAGGCGCTGCCGCTCGCGCCCGATCGCGGATCGACCGTCATGCCGAACCAGGCAAGCAACGGCACGCCGAAGTAACGGCCCGCCGCGAAATTATCGGCGATCCCGCGACCGTCGCCGCCATAACCATCGGCGTGAAAGACGATTGCCGGATCGATCCCGATCGCCAGCGCGGCTGCATAGGACCATGCGATCGCCGCCATTTCCTCGCCGGGATCGCCGGAGACCGTATCGAGCGTGGCGCGCGCCTCCGGATCGGTCACGGCGATATGGCCGGCCTCGTGGAGCAGGTCGCCCGGATGAGCGAGCCGGACCGGATCATGAACGATCCCGCCGCCGCGGACTGTCACGCCCGGCAGGAAGCAATCGTGGTCCAGCGCGCCGGTGCCGACGCGGATGCCGATGCGTTCGATGAAAGCGATCAGGCGATGGGAAAGGGCGACATCGTCGACGGGCACCGCATCCGATCCAACCCGCGAAAGCATCATCGTACGATCTACACGCCGATGAGGCAAATGGTCGCCGCGCGGGGGGCGGCGCAACAGCTCGGTGATCATCGCTATGGCGATGAGGAATGGAAGGATGGCGAACCCCCTGCGCCGATCGATCGTCCGGTCGCGGCACGCGTGGCCACGGTCGGCGCGGCGCGGGCAATCTGTCTTCGCCGGCAAAAAGCGCTTAGACGCGAGCGACTCGGTCGTGGGCGCGTGATGCGTTCGCGCAGACGAGAGCGTCAACCAGGGGCTGATCGGGACAATGGAGAGCAGCGACGTCGTGATCGTCGGCGCAGGGCATGGCGGCGCGCAAGCGGCCGTCATGCTGCGCCAGCTGGGTTTTGCCGGATCGGTGACGATCATCGGCGACGAACCCGAACTGCCCTATGAGCGCCCGCCGCTCTCGAAGGATTATCTCGCCGGCGAGAAGCCGTTCGAGCGGCTGTTGCTGCGGCCGCCGGTTTTCTGGAGCGATCGCGCGATCGACTTCCGGCTCGGCCGCCATGTCGTCGCGGTCGATGCCGAGGCGCACCGGCTGACCTGTGACGACGGGTCGACGCTCGGTTATCGATCGCTGGTCTGGGCGACCGGCGGCGCGCCGCGCCGGCTGACCTGCCCCGGTCATGATGCTGCCGGGGTCCACACCGTCCGCACCCGTGCCGACGTCGATGCGATGATCGCCGAACTACCGGATGTCGCGCGCGTCGTCGTGGTCGGCGGCGGCTATATCGGGCTCGAGGCAGCGGCGGTGCTCTCCAAGCTCGGGCGGCAGGTGACCGTGCTCGAGGCGCTCGACCGGGTGCTCGCGCGGGTAGCGGGCGAACCGCTGTCGCGCTTCTACGAAGCCGAACACCGCGCGCACGGCGTCGACGTCCGGCTCGGTGTGACGGTCACCGCGATCGAGCGCGCGGCCGGGGCGGATGACGCCGGGGCATTTGGCAGGGTGAGCGGGGTGCGGCTTGCCGATGGCACGATCGTCCCCGCCGAGATGGTCGTGGTCGGCATCGGCATCGTGCCTGCCACCGCCCCGCTGATCGAGGCTGGCGCGGCCGGCGGCAACGGCGTGCGCGTCGATGGCTTTTGTCGCACCAGCCTGGCCGATGTCTATGCGATCGGCGATTGCGCCGCGCATGCCAATCAATTCGCCGGTGGCGCGGTGATCCGGCTCGAATCGGTGCAGAACGCCAATGATCAGGCCGCAACGGCAGCGCGGGCGATCGTCGGCCAGCCCGAGCCCTATCACGCCGTTCCCTGGTTCTGGTCGAACCAATATGACCTGAAGCTCCAGACGATCGGGCTGTCGACCGGCTATGACGCGATCGTCTTGCGCGGCGATCCTGCCGACCGCCGTTTCTCGCTGATCTATCTGCGCGACGGCAAGGTGATCGCGCTCGATTGCGTCAATATGGTGAAGGATTACGTCGCCGGCCGTGCGCTCGTCACGCAAGGATTGGTCGTCGAGGCGGCGCGGCTCGCCGATACGACGCAGCCGTTGAAGGCTCTGGTGGCAGGATGACGTCGCTACCAAGGCGGTGGCGGCATCGCCGTGCCAACGCGGAGCAGGTGATCGACAAACGGCCCTGGCCACCATGTCGTTGCGTGGATTGCAGAGATGGCGTCGCTTGAGGAAGCGGCGGCCATCTCCAACGGCGGCCCGCGCTCGCGGCCGACCGGCTTTTTCGTGACGGGTCAGGCAGCCTGCGCCTGGCGCTGAGGGTCGACGGCGAGACGATGCGTCTGACCGACCGCAGGCGCCGTGATCGACTGCTCAGCCACGGTGCGACAACGCTCGATCGCTTCGATCACCGCAGACAGCGCACCAGCATCCCAGGGGTAAGCGAGATGCGCGCAGGAAACCTCGATCTGGCAATCGGCCTCCGGTGCCTGGCCGCGGGCGCACAAGGGAGCGACGACGCCGTCATTGTGCGACCAGATCGCGGCGGTAGGGACGGGGGGCTTTTCGGAGAGCGCACACGCGATCGGCAGCGCGGAGATGGCGTGCCCGGCGACCCATTCGTACAGGCGGGCGACGACCATCGCGCTGATATCACCCGAGAAGGGGCTTCCCAAGGTGACGACGGCGGCAACGCGCTCAGGGGCGTGCTTGGCATATTCGCGGGCAATCAGGCCGCCGAGGCTCCAGCCGACCAGAATGACGGGTCGCGGATCGGCATGCTGGATGCGGCGGACTCGCGCGTCGAACTGATCGAGCAGCGCCGGGGTCGCGCCCGTGTTACGCCCAAGGCACCAGCGATAGGTGCGAAATCCGGCGGCCCGAAGTGCGAGCCGCATCGGCCGCATCGATCGATCGGAGGCCATCAGGCCGGGGATGACGACGACGCGCAGATCCGACGACTTCGAGCGCTTCAACCGCCGGACGCGGCGCGTCGGGTACAGGCTGAGGATGAACAGATACAGCTCGCGGAGGAGATGAATGGCCCGCAGCGCCGGTGATTTTTGGGCCAGTGATTTCGGGAATTGAGTTTTCAGCGGCGCCTGCATCATCGAACTCCAACGCCGCTTGGCCGCAAGGGTTTCATGCGCGCCGATCGTCGGCGCCGTGGCAGCGGCGAGGCCTCCGTGAGTGAGCCAAAGGTGGCGGTCGGTTTCGTCATCATCTTCATTCCGGCTCGATGCCGGCTATCGCGGCTTGCCGGGATACTGACGGGCACGGGGCCGGTCTGTCGACTTTCCGTCAGGTCAGCGTCGCGCCATCGGCTGACAGCCCGGCGAACGGCCGAGAAACACCGTGATGGAACACCCCTCGCCGACAAGATCGCAAAGAGCGTTGCGTCGATCAGCCGGACTCAGCCCGACATTCGTCGGCGGCGCCACGTGCGGGTTCGACCAGTCTGGGAAAAGCGCTTGCCCGCTCGCGTGCCGAGCCGGGCCATCGCCGCGTTCATCGCCGCGAAATAAGCGCTCCGTTCGGCGCGCGGCACATCTGGGAAGGTCGCGTCCCAGAATATCTGCCCCTCAACCATTTCCATGACGTAGAACCACGATCCGATCACCGTCTCGTCGACGCACAGTCCGTCAATCCGCGCCACCGGGAACCCTGCCCCCCCTGAATTTCTCAACGGTCACCGGCCCGGCGGACCCGTCGATATTGGCGGTCATCCAATCCGCTAGCGCGGCCTCGTCAAAGGCATGTCCGCCAGCGCCGGGTGAAGCGTGGGCGCTGTCGCCCGCCGGCGTGGTGGTCATTTTGCTTGGCCGTCCAACGCGTTCTCTTTTGGCTGGTGCGGGCGGGGGGACTCGAACCCCCACAGGCCTAAGCCCAACGGATTTTCATACCAGCCACGGCTTTCGCCGCCGCCCCGACGGGGCGTTTGTGGTCTGGACTATCCCTTCACCCTGCCCCGGCTTCGGGGGGTAGGTGCTGCCCGTCTAGTCTCTACACCTTCCCGGCGGCGATCGCCGCCGGGCTTGGCTCGGGATTGCCACGTTACAGGGTTCCCCGAATTTGAGCAGTTCTACACCGTGGGTTTCCCCACGAGCACTCAAGTCATCATCTAAGTCCGGTGCGTCTACCAATTTCGCCACGCCCGCACAGCCGGACCGAGCTATAGTCGGGGAGTGATTCCCCGCCAAGGACGATATGCGATCCGTCCCCAGGTTCGGAGCTTAGCTCTAGTCCTCGCCGCCCATTTCAGGGCTCGGAGCGGCCGCCGCACGTTGATGGCCCCGGCATCGAGCATGTTTTTGATGTGCGGGGCGCATAACTTGTCGATCATCTCGACGCCGGTGCAGCAGACGCTGACGTGATCTCGAGCCAGCGGCGATCCGCTCGACATGTCCGTCCACGCCCGCCTTGCAAGCGCATGCCCGGGCGGGCGTCAAGCACCGTGTCGCAGAATGGCGCCGATCACACGTTGAGGCGCGCGCGCATTTCCTTGCCAGGCTTGAAATAGGGGACTCGCTTGGCGCTGACTTCGACGATTTCGCCGGTGCGCGGATTGCGCCCGATCCGGGCGTCGCGCGCGCGGGTCGAGAAAGCCCCGAAACCGCGCAGCTCGACCCGGCCATTCTCGGCGAGGCGGGCGGAAATCTGATCGAAGAACGTGGTGACGATCGCCTCAACGTCGCGCGGCGTCAGGCCGGGATTGTCCTCGATCAGCTTCTGGACGAGCTCGGATCGAATCATCAACTAGGCCTCCCCAACCCCGGGCGGTGTCGCCCTACGAAATCCCCACTTCGCAAACTGTCATATCTGTAACTCAGATCAAGAGCCACAACGTCCAAGACACAATCGCACAATTCTGAGGAAAATGGGGACATTGCACGAGGCAATATCCCCATTTCGGGTATCCTATTTCTTGTCGGCGCCGCGGGCCTTGAGCGCTTCGCCGAGAATGTCGCCAAGCGATGCGCCCGAGTCGGACGAACCATATTGGGCGACAGCCTGCTTCTCCTCGGAGATCTGCATCGCCTTGATCGAGAAGGTCGGCTTCTTCGACCGATCGAAGCCGGTGACCATCGCATCGAACTTCTGCCCGACCTGGAACCGCTCCGGCCGCTGCTCGTCGCGGTCGCGGCCGAGATCGGTCCGCTTGATGAAGCCCGTCGCGCCGGCATCGCCGGTCTGCACCTCGAGGCCCGCGTCGCGCACTTCGAGTACGGTGACGGTGACGATCGCGTTCTTGGCAAGCCGCGACCCCGCTTCGCCGCCATCGGACGCCGCACCGCCGCCAACGGCGGGGGCACCGCGCTCGAGCTGCTTCATGCCGAGCGAGATCCGCTCCTTTTCGGCATCGATGTCGAGCACGATCGCCTGAACGGTCTCACCCTTGCGATGCAGGTTGAGCGCGTCCTCGCCCGACACGCCCCAAGCGATGTCGGACATGTGGACCATGCCGTCGACATCGTTGTCGAGGCCGATGAACAGGCCGAATTCGGTGGCGTTCTTGACTTCGCCCTCGACGGTCGAGCCGACCGGGTGCGCCTCGGCAAAGGCTTCCCACGGGTTGCTGATCGCCTGCTTGAGGCCAAGCGAGATGCGGCGCTTTTCGGAATCGACCTCGAGCACGATAACGTCGACTTCCTGGCTGGTCGAGACGATCTTGCCGGGATGGACGTTCTTCTTGGTCCAGCTCATTTCGCTGACATGGACGAGGCCCTCGATGCCCGCTTCCAGTTCGACGAACGCGCCATATTCGGTGATGTTGGTGACACGGCCGGTCAGCTTCGCGCCGATCGGGTATTTCTCCATCGCGCCGTCCCACGGATCGCTCTCGAGCTGCTTCATGCCGAGCGAGATACGCTGCGTGTCCTTGTTGATGCGGATGATCTGCACCTTCACGGTATCGCCGATGTTGAGCACTTCCGAAGGATGCCCGACGCGCTTGTAGCTAAGGTCGGTGACATGGAGCAGGCCGTCGATGCCGCCCAGATCAACGAACGCACCATAATCGGTGATGTTCTTGACGACGCCGTCGATCACCTGGCCCTCGGCCAGCGACAGGATTAGGCCCGAACGCTGCTCGGCGCGGGTTTCTTCCAGAATCGCACGACGCGACACGACGATGTTGCCGCGCTTGCGGTCCATCTTCAGGATCTGGAAGGGCTGCGGGATATCCATCAGCGGGGTGACGTCGCGGACCGGGCGGATGTCGACCTGCGAACCCGGCAGGAAGGCGACGGCGCCGTTCAGGTCGACGGTGAACCCACCCTTGACGCGACCGAAGATCACACCTTCGACGCGCGCGGTCTTGGCGAATTCGGTTTCCAGCGTGTCCCAGGCGGCTTCGCGGCGGGCGCGGTCGCGCGACAGCATCGCTTCGCCATGGATGTTCTCGACCCGGTCGACATAGACTTCGACTTCGTCGCCGACCTTCAGATCGGCCTTCTGGCCCGGCATCGCAAATTCGCGCAGCGGCACGCGGCCTTCGCTCTTCAGGCCGACGTCGATGACGGCAAGGTCATTTTCGATGCCGGTAACGGTGCCCTTTACGACGCGGCCCTCAAAGCCGTCTGCATCGCCAAGGGTTTCTTCAAGAAGGGCGGCGAAATCATCGCGCGTGGGGTTTGCCGAAGAGGCCATAAAATTAAACTATCCTAGTCACGTTTTCCGGCCAGCCGGTTGAATCCGGCGGTCTTTGGCCATGTTGCCGCGGCGGCCGGTTGCCGGTCGCGGCATCCGGGCGCGCTGGGAAGCGGGGAAGGGACCTCGACGCAAAATGCGAAAAGGGCGCCAGAGGACAAGCCTCCGCGCCTTCCACCGCGAGCACCTGCCCGCCGGACGGGCGCGCCATAGCGCAAGGGGATGCAAGAGGCAAGCGGCAGCCCGCCTCGCGCAAGGGGCGGCGCCTGCCTAGGGCGCGTCTGTCGGGCCTCCCTCAGGCGCCGGGCCATCTTTCAGATAATGCGCGAGCCAGCCCTGCACCTCGCGGTAGAATTGCCGGCTGTCCTCGGGCTTGGTGATCCAGTGCCACGCATCGGGAAAGATCAGCAGTCGGCTGGGCACCTTCATGCGCTGCAGCGTCGACCAGGTCTCGAGGGTGTTGGCCATCGGCACGCGGAAGTCGCGCTCGCCCGCCGTCAGCAACATCGGGGTCTTCCAGTCCGCCCCGTAAGTGATCGGGCTCTGGTCGCGCCACACCTTGCTATCGCCCCAAGGCGGGCCGCCGCTGGCGACTTCGCGGCCATAATTGAAATCGCTCGTGCCCCATTGGGTTTGCAGATCGACCTCGCCGGCATGGCTGACGAGGCATTTGTAGCGCGTGGTGGTCGCTTCGATCCAGTTGGTGAGGTGCCCGCCATAGCTCGCGCCACCGGCGCAGGCGTTGGTCGCGTCGATAAAGCCATAGCGCTTTGCCGCCTCGTTCACCGCCTGATCGATCTCATTGGCCGGGCCGCGGAGCGGATCGAGCTTGATCGCCTGGGCAAAGGCTTCGCCATAGCCGGTCGAGCCGGTATAGTCGGTCAGCAGCACGACATAGCCTGCGCTCGCGAGCAGGTGATAGTTCCAGCGCAAGCCGATTTGATCGGTGTTGCTCGATGCCGGGCCGCCGTGGATCAGCACCATCAACGGATATTTCCGCGCCGGATCGAAGCCGGGCGGCTTGACGATCATGCTGTGGATGCGGCGCCCGGCGGTGCTGGTGAACCAAAAATGCTCGGGGCTCTGCCAGTCGATCGCCGCCGCCTCGGCGACGTTGACGCTGGTGAGGGGGCGGTGTGCCTTGGCGGCAGGATCGATCCGGACGATCTCGGCCGGGTTGATCGAACTGCCATAGCTGGCGATCAGCGTGGTGGTGCCGGCGTGGGCGGGGATGTCGATCGAGGTGTAGCCGCCGATCTTGGGGGCGATCACCAGTTCGGGCACGCCGCCGGCGCGTGGTACGCGGTAGAGATTTTCGAGCCCGGCTTCGGGTACGATCATGTAAACCGTACGGCTATCGGGGGTGACGGCATAGCCGGCCGTTTCGCGGTCGAATTCGGGTGTCAGCGGGCTGGCCGTGCCGCCGGCGGGCCAGGCCACATGATTGAGCCGCGGCAGATCATAGACCTGATCGGTTTCCGGGGCATATTGGAACAACAATGTCTTGCCATCGGGGGTGAAGCTCACATCGCCGTAATCGCCGGGGGCGGACGTCGCGAGGGTCGGTTCGCCGCCCTCGGCGGGCATCCGATAGAGATGGAAGTTGACCCGGGCGAAAGCGGCATTCCAGCGTTCGGTGGTCGCGGTGAAGACGATCTCCTTGCCATCGGGGCTCCATGCCGGCGCGAGCGAAAACCCGCCGTCGCCCTGCGCATTGCCGCCAAAGCCCTCGGTCCGGGCGAGCTTCGTCGGCGAAAGGATGTCGCGCGCGGCTGCCCCTTCGGCCAGCGGCTGGATCCAAAGGGTGGGCCGGCGATCATCGAGCCACTGGTTCCAGTAGCGGATCGGGAAATGGTCATAGACGCGCATGTTGAACTTGCGCGCCTTGCGCTCGGCGGCGGCGCGCTTGTTCGCAGCGTCGTCGGCGGCACCGGGATAGCTGCTGCTCTCGAACAGGATCGCCTGGCCGTCGGGGCGCCATTTCGGATTGGCGGCGCCGGTCGACAGGGTCGTCACGCGCCTCGCCTCGCCGCCGGCCAGATCGAGCACATAGATCTGCGCCTCGTCATCGCCCTCGCGCTTGGTCGCAAAGGCGAGGCGACGGCTGTCGGGCGCCCACGCCGGGCTGCTCTCGGGCGCCTTGGTGTTGGTCAGGCGGCGCGGTGCGGCCGAGCCATCGGCGGGGACGATCCACAGATCGGCGACGGCGGCATCCTTCTCATAGGACGGTTCGCTCAGCGAATAGACCACCCATTGACCGTCGGGACTGACGACAGGCGCGCCGACCCGTTTCATCATCCAGAGCGTCTCGTGGGTCAGCGGGCGCTTCGCGGTCGCCGCCTGGGCGCTGCCGCACGTGGCAATCGCCACCGCGCCGATCAGCAGTGCTGCCGAAATCCTGTTCATCAACCACCTCGCTATCACTTCGGCGGCCAAGCTAGCGCCCGGTGGACGAGTTGCCAGCGAATTCACGATTCGCCTGAACTCGAACCGGCAGCGCCGCCGGTCGTAACGGCGCTGCCCGTTCTTACCGCCAGTTCTCAGAGCCGATAGGTCAGCGACGCGGTGAAGGATCGCTGCGGAAACGGGTGGAACAGGAAATAGTGGTCGTCGTTGACGTTATCGATGCCCAGCGCAAACTGGTAATGATCGGTCAGCTTGAACGCCGCGCGCAGATCGACCAGCACATATCGGTCGAACCCCTGATAGGTGTTGCCGACCGAATCGCTGTTGTCGAGCGTGCCATAGTTGCGGCTGGCATAGCGCACGGCGGCCGTGAGCGAGGCCGCGTCGTCGGGGCGCCACGTCGCGACTGCCGTTACCTTCCAGCGCGGCACCGAGGGCAGCAGCTTGCCGACCGCCGCCGGAAAGGCGGTGTCCTGGCGGGTCGTCGCGTCGGTATAGGTCACGCTGGCCGACAGATCGATTCGGCGGACCAGAAAATCGCGCTGCTCGAGCGCCATCTCGATGCCGCGTGCACGCGTCCGATCGACATTCTGGACATAGGTGTAGAGCGTTGCCGAACCGGGCAGCAGCGGCGCCGATTGCGAGATCAGCGCATCCTCGATCGATTCGTTGAACAGCGACACGCGCACGCTCCCCTTCGCGGTGCGTCGCTCGATTGCGAGTTCTTCGGACAGCGCGACTTCGGGGCGGAGATCGGGATTGGGCACCGTGAAGACGGTGCCCGTCGTCACTGCCTGATAAAGCTCGCCGACCGTCGGAAAACGCAGCGCGCGCCCGAACGACAGCCGCGCGGTCCAGCCGGGCGCCGGCGTGTAGGCGAGCGAGGCCTTGGGGGAAAAGCCGCTCGCGCGGCGCCCGGGCTGGACGACCGACAGCGCGGGCGCCAGCGCGAAATTGACCCCGTCATAGGCGCGCCACCATTCGTAGCGCCCGCCGATCGTCAATGTCAGCGGCGGCGCGATCGTCCAGGCGTCCTGCGCCCAGAGCGCGATCGTCTGGGTCTTGCCGCGCGACACGAGGTTGAGCGCGCCGGTTGCACCGGTCCGCCAGTCGGTCGTGGCATAGCGATTGCTGTCGAGCGTGTAGCGGTCCCAATGCCCGCCGCCGCTGAGGACATGGCGGCCCGCCGCATCGGCGCGCCAGGCGAGCTTGGCGTCGGCCGTCGCCCAGCCGGTGCCGTCGAGCCGCGTGATCGTGCCGGCGCCGCCTGCAAAGCCGGCGGGCAGCGCGACGCTCGGCGTGCGTTGCTCGTCGCGGGCATAATCGAACAGCGTGCCGATGATCTGCCAGTCGAGCCGGTCGCCATTGCCCGTCGCTGACAGCGCGTGCGACCAATGTTGCTGGTCGTAGCGATAGACCCCGTTCGAAAAGGCGCCCGCCGCCACGTTATAGGCCTTGCCGTCGATGTTGAGGCTGCCCGAATAGACCGGCAAGCCGCTGGCGGTGCCGGTCAGATAGGTCTGGGCGGTCGCGTCGGTGGCGTTGCGGAACAGCCCGCCGACATAGGTGAGCCTCACCTGCGGCGACACGTCGAGCGCTGCCTTGAGCTTGAAGATGTCCTGCAGCTGGCTCGGAATACCCGAGGCGCCGAGCACGCGGATCGGGAGCCCGCTGCGATTGAGATCGGCATTGCCGCCAGTCGTTGGCGCGCCCGCCGCGCTGCCGGCGGCGGGAACGAGCGCGGTGACATAGCTGATCGGCTGGGCATCGCTTTGGGTGTGGGTCACGCTGGCGAACAGCGCGAGCGGGCCGAAGCGGTCGCCAAGCGTGCCGGCAAGTTGATAGGCGGGCAGAATCCGGCGGTCGTTATATTGATCGAAGGTCTGGACATTGGCGAGCGCGGTCAGCGTCCCTTCGAGCTTGTCGGGCAGGCGCGTGGTGATGTTGACGACCGCACCGATCGAATTACCCGCATAGGCCGCCGAAAACGGGCCGTAGAGTATGTCGATCCGCGCGATCTCCTCGGGGCTGACGAGGCTCCAGCGCGGGCTGGCGGTGCCGTTGTTGTTGCCGATCAGCGTCGAGAGCAGCGCGCCGTCGGCATAGATCAGACTGCGCGCGCTCGAGCCGAGGCCCGAGGTGCGCGTCGCCAGCGGCGCCTGCTGATCGCCGATGTTGCGTTTGCGGACGAGCAGGCTCGGCAGATATTTGATCGTGTCTTCCACCGTTACCGCGTTGATCGTCTCGGCGATGGTTTCCGCGGTGACGGTGGCGCGCGTGGCGGGTGCATTGTCGATCGATTCGCCCTGTCGCTGCGCGACGACGAGAATGTCGCGGTCGCCGGAATCGGCTGAGTCAGCGGGCGTCTCGGCTGGCGCCACACCCGGGAGCAGGGCGGCGAGGACGACGCCGGCCGCGGTGCGCCGAATCGAGGGGAAGGACGAAGGAAACATAGGGGACATGACAAAAACCTGTTCGCTAGGCGGCGCTGCCGCGTGCGGAAATACCCATGGCCGCAGGGCCAGGGCGACGGGATCGGGTCTGTCGGGGGCAATCGGCGACCCGACCGCGCGCCTCCCTCGACCGCAAGGGTCGGGTTGAGGCGATGCCGTCGGGCTGGATCAGCGATCGGAACGAGCCTCGCGACGCTCGTCGCGATTTCCCCGGTCAGTGGCGCGCGGGCGGCCCGCGCGACGGGGGACGGAGATGGGCGAGGTCGCGCACCGCAAAGGCTGGCGCCGCCATCAGCGCGAGCGCCAGAACCACGGCGATCGCGATCACGAGCTGGATCGGATCGGCGCCGCCCAGCGCCGGCGCGGTCAGGCCGGCAAAGGCGCAGGGGCTTTCGGCCTTGCCATGCTCGGCCTCGCCGGGGCGATGCTTCATCCCCGGCATCGGCATCACCATGCTGGTGGCCGGGCCGGTGCCGGAGCAGATCTCGATCGTGATCCCGTCGCCGGCCATCACCGGCATGAAGCCGGCGGGTACCGCCAGCTTCATCGCCAGCGCCAGCAGCAGCCACACTGCGGCAAGCCGCCGGTGGCTCGATAACTGCTGGCGAAGCCCGTTCATCCCGCGGCCCTTAGCGGCCCGCGACGGGCCTGTCATCAGGCGCCCCGCACTTCATGCGCCGTTGGAGCGAAGCCGCGCCTCGACCAGCTCGATCGCGCGCTCGACGGCGTTCTCGATCGACAAAAAGCTCGTGTCGAGCAGGTTCGCGTCGCTTGCCATCACCAGGGGGGCGGCGGCGCGGCCGGTGTCGCGCAGGTCGCGCGCGCGGATATCGGCGAGCACCTTGTCGAGGCTCACCGTCGATCCCGCCGCGCGCAATTCGGCATGGCGGCGCTTGGCGCGGATCTGCGGGGTGGCCTTGACGAATAATTTGGCGTCGGCCTGAGGCGCGATCACCGTGCCGATGTCGCGCCCGTCGAGCACCGCGCCGCCCGGCTGGTTGGCGAAGCGGCGCTGGCGGTGGAGCAATGCCGCGCGCACCAAAGGGTGCGCCGAGACGATCGAGGCGGTCTTGCCGATCTCGTCGCTGCGCAGCGCGGGATCGGCGAGCAGGGAATCGTCGAAATCACATGCGGCGATCGCGTCGGCCTCTTTTTCGGGATCGAGCTCGTGCCGCAGCACCGACAGCGCCACGGCGCGGTAGAGCAGCCCGGTATCGAGATGCGGCACGCCATAATGGCGTGCCAGCGCGCGGGCGATGGTGCCCTTGCCCGAGGCGGCGGGTCCGTCGACGGCGATGATCATCGCGCGATCAAACCCTGCCACCGGCCAGCGCGTCAAGCGTGTCGAAAAACGCGGGAAAGCTGGTGGCGACGGGGGAGGCATCGTCGAGCGTCACCGGCGCGCGCGAAACCAGCCCGGCGACGGCGAGGCTCATCGCGATACGGTGATCGAGCCGGGTGGCGATCGTCGCGCCGCCGGCAAGCGCGGCGCCGCCGCTGCCGGTGATGGCGAGGCCGTCGTCGAATTCCTCGACCGCCGCGCCGATCGCGCGGAGCGCTGCCGCCATCGTCGCGATCCGGTCCGATTCCTTGACGCGCAGCTCATGCGCCCCGCGTGCGAGGGTGCGACCCTCGGCAAGCGCGGCCGCGACGAACAGGATCGGATATTCGTCGATCATACTCGGCGCGAGATCGGGCGGCACTTCGATCCCGCGCAGCACGGCGTGGCGCACGCGCAGATCGGCGACCGGCTCGCCGCCGACCTCGCGGGGATTTTCCCGGGTAATCTCGGCACCCATCATTCGCAGCGCTCCGAACAGCCCGGTGCGGGTGACATTGAGGCCGACATTGGCGATCAGCACGTCAGATCCCGGCACGATCGACGCCGCGACCGCGAAGAACGCCGCCGACGAAGGGTCGCCAGGCACGGTGATCGATTGCGGCCTGAGCTCGGCCTCGCCGGTGATCGCGATGATCCGGCCCTGATCGGTGTGCTCGACGGTCAGCACGGCGCCGAAGCCGCGCAGCATCCGCTCGCTGTGATCGCGGGTCGCCACCGGCTCGATCACCCGGGTGATCCCCGGCGTGTTGAGCCCGGCGAGCAGCACCGCCGATTTGACCTGCGCCGAGGCGACCGGGAGCGTGTATTCGATCGGCACGGCGGGGCAGATGCCGCGCACCATCAGCGGCAGCGTCCCGCCCGGACTGGCGGTGATGTCGGCGCCCATCTGCGCGAGCGGCGCGATCACGCGACCCATCGGACGCGTCGAGAGCGAGGCGTCACCGATGAACGTGACGGTGATCGGGTGGCTCGCGACGAGCCCCATCAGCAGCCGCGTCGAGGTGCCCGAATTGCCCATGTCGAGCGCCTGTTGCGGCTGGAGCAGGCCACCGACGCCGACCCCGTCGACCTGCCACACGCCGTCGCCGAGCCGCTCGATACGTGCGCCCATCGCCCGCAGCGCCGCCGCGGTCGCGAGCACATCCTCGCCTTCGAGCAGTCCCTCGATCCGGCTGGTGCCGACCGCGAGCGCCGCCAGCATCAGCGCGCGGTGGCTGATCGATTTGTCGCCTGGCACGGTCATCGTGCCCGCAAGCGGGCCACCGGCGACGAACGATCGGGGCAAGGGAGGGTGGGGCGTCATCGGCGGCGGCTTTGACAGTGCGCTTGCGCTATGGCAAGGCGCGCCCCACTTTGCGGCTCAACAGCCACAAAATCCCATCTTCGAAAGGTCAAGCACCTCATGGTGAAACCGGAATGGGGCACGAAGCGAACGTGCCCGAAATGCGCAACGCGTTTCTATGATCTCGGCAAGGACGATCCCGTCACCTGCATCGAGTGCGGCCAGGCTTGGGAGCCCGAGCCGATTCTGAAGTCGAAGCAGCCGCTGCCGTTCGACGCGCCCAAGACCGTCGTGGCCAAGAAGGATGACGACGATCTCGCCGGCGACGACGAGGATCTGGACATCACCGGCGAAGACGAAGAGCCCTCGCCCGATGACGAGGTCGATCTCGGCGGCGACGACGATCTCGGCGTGGAAACCTCGAACGACGAGGAAGAGCGCTAAGCGCGTCGCTAAAAAACGCGCAAAGCGTTACTTGCAAAGGAGGCATCGCTTGGATAATGGCGATGCCTCTTAGCGAACAGGATGGGGCCGTAGCTCAGCTGGGAGAGCGCTGCGATGGCATTGCAGAGGTCTGGGGTTCGATCCCCCACGGCTCCACCATTCTCTTCGATTCGATTGCTTCCGTCCCGGCGATAATCCGCTAGACCGGGCGCCATGCGATTTCCCATCGATGCCGTCCGCGCCCAGTTTCCGGCACTTGCCGTCTGCGACGATGGTCGCCCCCGAGTCTATTTCGATGCGCCCGGCGGCACGCAGATCTGCGCGCCGGCGATCGCGCGCATGGTCGCGCATCTGCAAGGGGGCACCGCCAATTCGGGTGGCGCGTTCATCACCTCGGTCGAAACCGATGCGCTGAGCCATGCCGCGCATGTGGCGATGGCCGATCTGCTCGGCGGCACGGCCGACGAAATCGCGTTCGGCCCGAACATGACGTCGCTCACGCTGGCGGTGTCGCGTGCGCTGGCGCGGACCTGGGCGGCCGGGGACGAGATCATCCTCTCCCGGCTCGATCACGATGCCAATGTCGCGCCCTGGCTGCTGGCCGCGCGCGACGCCGGGGTGACGGTGCGCTGGATCGATCTCGATCCGGATCGCGGGGTGCTCCGCATCGAGATGTTGCCCGACCTGCTTTCGCCCCGCACGCGGCTCGTTGCGGTCGGCGGGGCGAGCAACGCGCTCGGCACGCTGACCGACATCGCGGCGGTCGTTCGGATGGTGCGGGCGGGCAGCGCGGCGCTGGTCTTTGTCGACGGCGTCCAGTCGGTGCCGCATGTCCCGGTCGATGTCGGTGCGCTCGGATGCGACATGCTGGCCTGCTCGCCCTACAAGTTCTTCGGGCCGCACCAGGGCGTGCTCTGGGCGCGCGCCGAGCTGATCGGCAATCTCGACGTCTACAAGGTGCGACCGGCATCGGCGATGCCGCCGGCGCATCGGCTCGAGACCGGGACGCCCTCGTTCGAGGCGCAGGGCGCCGTCCTCGGAACGATCGAATATCTTGCCTCGCTCGGCGGGTTGGTCGAACCGGGCGCGGGTGACCGCAGGGCGCGCCTCCTGGCGGCGCTTGCCGCGTGCGTCGAGTATGAGCGCGATCTGGGCGATCGACTGCTCGCCGGGCTGGCCCGGCTCAACGGCGTGCGACTTTATGGGCCGCCGACGATGACGGGCCGGGTCCCGACCTTCGCCTTCACGGTCGAGGGGCATCATCCCGATGCGGTCGCCGCTCATCTCGCCGCGCAGGGCATTTTCGCGTGGTCGGGGCATTTCTATGCGGTTGAGCCGTTGGCACGGTTGGGGCTTGCCGATCGCGGTGGGCTCGTCCGGGTCGGGCTGTGCCATTACAACACCGCCGGAGAGGTCGATCGCTTGCTCGCGGCCTTGGGCGCGCTCGCGGGCTGATCCTGCCGCCGCCGGTTCGACGGGAGCTTGAAATGAAGTTGCTATGCGTGACGTCGATCCGGTGGATGCTGCTTTGGGTGGGGGTGGCAGCAGCGGCGGGGGCTGTCTCCGCGCAGGTTCCGGCGCGATCGCCCGATCGCATTCTCGCCGGCACGATCACCCGGGCAGATCATCAGCATTATCGCGACGTCCCCTTCATCGTGCCGCGCGGGACGACCCGGCTCGTCATTGCCTTTGATCATGATGGCCGCGATCAGAAGACCGTGATCGACCTTGGCGTGCGCGACGCGCGCGGGTTTCGCGGCGCCAGCGGTGGCAACAAGGCGGAGCTGACGATCAGCGCGAGCGACGCGACGCCCGCCTATCTCGCCGGACGGATCGCGCCGGGCCGCTGGCTGCTGGCGCTGGCCGTCCCCAACATCCGCGCCGGAGTCACCGCCCACTGGCGGGCGCGGCTGTGGTTCCTGAAGCCGGGCGAACCGTCGCCCGCCGCGCCGGTCGTCGATCGCGGCCCCGGCTGGTATCGCGGCGACCTGCATCTCCACAGCGCGCACAGCGATGGGGTTTGCGCGAGCCAGTCGGGCGCGAAAGTGCCGTGCCCGCTGGTCAAAACGCTCGAGGCGGCATCGGCGCGGGGGCTCGATTTCATCGCGATCACCGATCACAACACGGTGAGCCAGCTCGACGCCGCGCGCGCGCTGCAACCGTTATTCGATCGCCTGTTGCTCATTCCAGGGCAGGAAGTGACGACCTTTTTCGGCCACTTCAACGTCTTCGGCGTCAGCGAGCCGATCGATTTCCGGATCGGCGCCGGCGGGCGGTCGTTCGCGGCGACGGTCGATCGCGTGCATGCGCTGGGCGGGCTGGTTTCGATCAACCATCCGGCATTGCCTTCGGGCGAGATCTGCATGGGCTGTGGCTGGGCGATGCCGGGCCCGGCGGCGATCGGGGTCGATGCGATCGAGGCCGTCAATGGCGGCGCATGGCGGGCCGGGGGCACGCCTGACGGCGCCTTTTCGGGGATCGGATTCTGGGCCCGCGCGGTTGCCGACGCGCCGGTGACGGCGATCGGCGGCAGCGACAATCACGACGCGACCCAGCCGGGCGAGACGCCCGGCGCGATCGGCCGGCCGACCACCGTCGTCGAGGCGTCGGCGCTGACCCAACAAGCGATTCTCGACGGGATCCGCCGCGGCCGGGTGTTCGTCGACATGGATGCTGGCGCCGGCAGTCTGCTCGATGTCGTGGCAACGTCGGTTGCCGTCGAAGGCCGCATGGGGGAGACGATATCGGCCCCCGCCGGGACCGGCTTCGACGTGACGGTGACCGTGCGGCTGCGCGGTCACTACCGCGTCGAGCTGATCGTCAACGATCAGCGGGTCGGCGATCGCTTCTTCGATGAGGCCGGGCACCTGTCGGTCAGGATCGCGCCACCATCGGGGCGGTCGATCATCCGCCCGGTGGTTCGCACCGCCGAGGGGCGCCTGGTCCTGCTCGGCAATGCGATCCGGATCGACGTCGCCCGGCCGTGATCCGCGCCGGCATCATGCCATCGGGCATAAATTGCGGCTCGGGTTTGCAATCATTACGTTTCTCGGGTTCAACGCGTAACAAAGGGACGGGGGAGCCACGAATCGACCATGAATGAGATGATCCGACCGTCGACCGTTCCGCCTGCTCGAGCCGCTTTCAATCCTGTCCGCACCGGCGATGACTGGCGGCGGATGCGCCAGGCGGTGCTCGACGATCCCGGCGCCTTTCATGGCGACGTCGCTGCCCGGTCGATGCACTGGTTTGTCGAGTCGGTCGGTACCGGTGGCGCCTGGCTCGCGCTGGACGAGACCGATCGGTGGCGCGGCTGGGATGCCGTGAGCGCCGCGCCGGTCACCGCCGATCTACCCGCCGATTTCGCCCCCTGGACGCAGGCGTTCGATGGCAGCGCGCCGCCGCACTGGCGCTGGTTCGTCGGCGGCCGCACCAATGCTTGTTTCAGCGAGGTCGACCGCCATGTGCTCGGCGGGCACGGCGACGAGCTGGCGCTGATTTTCGAGGGCGATCGCTGGGACATGTCGGCGCGGGGCGGTAGCGGCGGGCCGGTCGATTGCTTCAGCGTGTCGCGCAAGAAATTGCTGCTGGAGACGGCGAAATGCGCGCTGGCGCTGGAGGCGCTCGGGCTGAAGGCGGGCGACCGCATCGCGCTCAACATGCCGAGCATCGTGCCACAGATTTACTGGACCGAGGCGGCCAAGCGGCTGGGTGTGGTCTACACAGCGGTTTTCGGGGGGTTCAGCGACAAGACGTTGTCGGACCGGATCTGCGATGCGGGCGCGCGGGTCATCGTGACGTCCGACGGCAGCTATCGCAATGCGCAGGTCGCGGCGTTCAAGAACGCCTATACCGATCCCGCGCTCGACAATTATGTGCCGGTGACGACCGCGCTCGCGATCCTGGCCGAGACCGATCTCGAATTGCCCGAGGCGGATGCCGCTACCATCCTCGATACCGTGAGGGAAACGCTGGCGGGCGAAGTGTCGGTCGAGCGGTCGGACATCATGCGCGGGGTCGGCCGCGCGCTGATCACGTTGGGGAGCGAGGGGCGGATCAGCGCCGCCGACGCCGCGCGGGTGCGGATCGCGATCGCGTCGAGCCTCGTCACGCTGCCGCCGCGCGTGGAGACGGTGATCGTGGTGCGCCACACCGCGCAGCCCGACATCATCTGGCGCGAGGAACGCGACCGCTGGGGCTATGAGCTGACCGACGCGGCGCTGGAAACGCTGCTCGCCAAGGCGCGCGAGGCGGGCTTTGCGGTGTCGACGCAGGACGAACTGCTGGCGCTGCCCGACCATGATTTCGTGCGCGCGATCTGGGCGTCATCGAAACCGCTGCCGGTCGATGCCGATTACCCGATGTTCTTCATCTATACCTCGGGTTCGACCGGCAAGCCCAAGGGCATCGTCCACGCGCATGGCTATGCCGCGGGCGTCGCGCATACGATGAAGGTGTCGTTCGATGCGCGGCCGGGCGATACGCTGTTCGTCGTCGCCGATCCGGGCTGGATCACCGGTCAAAGCTATCTGATCTGCGCGCCGCTGATGACTCGGGTGACGAGCGTGGTGTCCGAAGGCTCGCCGGTCTTCCCGCATGCCGGGCGCTTCGCGTCGATGATCGAGCGGCACGGGGTGACGATCTTCAAGGCGGGGGTGACCTTCCTGAAATCGGTGATGTCGGACCCGTCGAACCTCGCCGATCTCGAACGTTATGACATGGGCGGGTTGCGGGTCGCGACCTTCTGCGCGGAACCGACCTCGCCCTCGGTGCAGGCATTCGGGATGCAGCATGTCGTGCCGCAATATATCAACAGCTATTGGGCGACCGAGCATGGCGGCATCGCCTGGACGCATTTCTACGGGAACGAGGATTTTCCGCTGAAGCCCGACGCGCATGCCTATCCGCTGCCATGGATCGTCGGTGACGTCTGGGTCGAGGATGCCGACGCGGCAGCGAGTGCCACGCCGTTCGTGCGCGACGGCGACGAGGGCGTGCCGTGGCGGCAGGCCGAAATGGGCGAGAAGGGCGAGATCGTGATCTCGGCCCCCTATCCCTATCTGGCGCGGACCATCTGGGGCGATGTCGACAATTTCCGCGTGGCGAACGGGAGCGTTCAGGGCGACTGGCGTGGCGATTCGGCGCGCTGGATCGACGGATACTGGAAGCGCTGGCGCGGGGTGTGGGCCTATACCCAGGGCGATTTCGCGATCGCGCACGACGATGGCTCCTTCTCGCTGCACGGGCGCAGCGACGACGTCATCAACGTGTCGGGTCACCGCATGGGGACCGAGGAGATCGAAGGCGCGGTGCTGCGCGACAAGGCCCTCGATCCCGATTCGCCGGTCGGCAACGTGCTCGTCGTCGGCGCGCCGCACCGGGAAAAGGGGCTGAC
The DNA here is from genome assembly GCA_002281485.1 of Sphingomonas sp. 28-66-16. Taxonomy (GTDB): domain Bacteria; phylum Pseudomonadota; class Alphaproteobacteria; order Sphingomonadales; family Sphingomonadaceae; genus Sphingomonas. The sequence continues at coordinate 58,589 of NCGF01000020.1, read as the reverse complement.
GCCGCTCGCCTTTGTCGTGCCGGTGGCCGGCCGTAAGCTGACGCTCGACGACAAGCGCCGTCTGTTCGAGCTGGTGCGGAGTGAGAAGGGCGCGGTGGCGGTGCCCGCCGATTTCATCGAGGTCTCGCAATTCCCCGAGACGCGGTCGGGCAAATATATGCGCCGGATGGTGCGGGCGCTGGTCGAGGGCGGCGATGTCGGCGACATAACCACGCTGCGCAATCCCGAGGCGCTGACCGAGCTCAAGACCGCGATCGACGACTGGCAGCGCAAGCAGCGTTTGTCCGAGGAGCAATCGCTGTTCGAGCGCAACCGCTATTTCCTGGTCCAATACAACAATGTCGCGCCGGGCAAGCGTGTGGCGACCGTCACCGTCACCAATCCGCCGGTCAACGCGCTCAACGAACGCGCGATCGACGAACTGGTGGTGGTGGTCGATCAATTGTCGCGCAAGGACGATGTCGTCGCGGTGGTCTTCACCGGGCAGGGGACGGCGTCGTTCGTCGCCGGGGCCGACATCCGCCAGATGCTCGAGGAAATCCATAGCTTCGACGAAGCGATGGTGCTGCCCAATAATGCGCAACTGGCGTTCCGCAAGATCGAGACGATGGGCAAGCCGTGCATCGCCGCGGTGCAGGGCGTGGCGCTCGGCGGCGGCATGGAGTTCGCGCTCGCCTGCCATTATCGCATCGCCGAGCCGACCGCGCGCTTCGGCCAGCCCGAAATCCGCTTGCGGCTGCTGCCCGGCTATGGTGGCACGCAGCGTCTGCCGCGCCTCCTCGCCGACAAGAACGGCGCGGAAGGCGTTCGCGATGCGCTCGACCTGATTCTCGGCGGGCGCAGCATCGATGCCGAAGCGGCGGCCGGGATTGGCCTTGTCGATCATCTGGTCGACGGATCGCGCGATGCACTGTCCGAGGCGCATGCGGCGGTCCGTGCCTATGTAAAGGATGGCGAAAATAGTACGCTGGGTGCGGCATTTGCGGCACGGCAGGCGGCGACAAGGAGCTGGGAAGCGGCGTCTGACGTCGATCTCGATGCGATACTGGCGGATGATTTCCTGCAGCGCATTCGGCGTCAGCTCGACTGGGCCGGGCGTGGCGTCGCGGGCAAGCGCGCGCTCGACGCGGTGCGCACCGGGCTCGAGCAGGGCATGAGTGCCGGCATGGCGCGCGAAGCAGCGTTGTTCGCCGAGGCCATCATCGACCCGGAAGGCGGCAAGACCGGCATTCGCCAGTTCATGGACAAGGTGAGTCCGCCGCTCCCCGTCCGCCGCGACGGTGTGTGGCTCGACGAAGAGCATGAGCCGCGTAGCAAAGCGCTGGAGGCGTCGGGCGAGTTGCTCCCCGTCGGCGCCCCCTTCTATCCGGGCGTCACGCGTATCCCTGAATTCCAGTACGCATTCGGCATTGCCCGCGATGCCGAGACCGGCGCGCCGCGCTTCGGCCCGCCCGCAACCCATGAGCGCGAGCTGATCGTCAAGGTGCCCGAGCCTGCGCCGAACGAAGCGCTGCTCTACATGCTGACCAGCGAGGTCAACTTCAACGACATCTGGGCACTGACCGGCATTCCCGTGTCGCCGTTCGATGCGCATGAAGAGGATGTCCAGATCACCGGCTCCGGCGGCATCGCCTTGGTCGCGGCGCTCGGCAGCGAGACGCGCGCCGAGGGGCGCGTGAAGGTCGGCGATCTCGTCACCGTTTATTCGGGGACCAACGACCTGCTCAGCCCTGCGGTCGGCAATGATCCGATGTACGCCGATTTCTCGATCCAGGGGTATGAGACGGAGACCGGCAGCCATGCCCAGTTCCTGACGGTGCAGGCACCGCAGATGCACGCGATCCCGCCCGATCTGACGCTGGAGCAGGCGGGCAGCTATGTGCTCAACCTCGGCACGATCTCGCGCTGCCTGTTCACCACGCTGCAGATCGCACCAGGGCGGACGTTGTTCGTCGAGGGCGCGGCGACGGGGACGGGGCTCGACGCGCTGCGCAGTTCGGTGCGGACGGGCTTGCAGGTGACCGGGCTGGTATCATCGCCCGAACGCGCGGCGTTCATCAAGGACCAGCAGGGGGCGGTCGGCGCGATCGACCGCAAGGACCCGCGCTTTGCCGGGCTCTACACGATCGTGCCCGAAGACGCCGACGAGGCGCACGCCTGGGAAGCGGCGGGAGCGCCGCTGATCGCGGAATATGAGTCGCTCAACGGCGGCAAGCTCGCCGATTACGTCGTCAGCCATGCCGGCGAAACCGCGTTTCCGCGTAGTTTCCAGTTGCTCGCCGAGGGCGGCACGCTCGCCTTCGCGATCGAAGGAATTGCTCGACGAAACCGGCCTCGAGATGATCGAGGCGGCGCGGCGCTTCAACGCGCGCAGCGTCGTCGCGACCACCACCGATGGCCAACGCGAATTCCTGCAATCGCTGGGCCTCGAAGACGCGATCGAGGGGATCGTCAGCCTCGAGGCGATCAGGCGGCGTGAAGGCGCGAACTTCCTGTGGCCCGACACGATGCCGCAGCTCCCCGATGCCAAGGCCGATATCGAGGTCTTCAAGGCGGCGGTGCGCGATTATCAGGACCGGGTGATGAAGCCGTTCGGCTCGGCGATCGGCAAGATATTGCGCTCGCCCGACAATCCGCGCGGCAGCCCCGATCTGGTGATCGAGCGCGCCGGGCAGGATACGCTCGGCGTGTCGACCTCGCTGGTGAAGCCCTTTACCGGCCGCGTGATCTTTGCCGAGGACATGGCGGGTCAGCGCTTCACTTTCTACGCGCCGCAGGTGTGGACGCGGCAGCGCCGCATCCTGATGCCGACCGCGTCGATCCTGGGCACCCATCTGTGCAACGCGTTCGAGGTCGCGCGGATGAACGACATGATCGCGGCGGGGCTGCTCGAGGTGACCGAGCCGCGGGTGGTGCCGTGGAACGGGTTGCCCGAGGCGCATCAGGCGATGTGGGACAACCGCCATTCGGGCGCGACCTATGTGGTCAACCACGCGCTCCCCGAGATGGGGCTGCGCAGCCGCGATGCGTTGCTCGAGGCCTGGGCGGCGGGGGAATCGGCGCCGCCCGATCCCTGAATTACGTCGGAACCGGTAACCCAGGTTGCCGTTCTACCCACGAACGATATGATCAGCTTCGCCCTCCCCAGGCTCTGAAAACCTCAAATTGCGGACATGGCGTTTCCGCGACGATTACTGGGAGAGTGACATGGCCAAAGCAAAGACCGCAGCGACCCTTGACCCGACCGGCGGCAGGCTGGCGGGCAAGATCGCCGTCGTCACCGGCGCGGCGGGCAATCTGGGCGGACATATCGTCCGCCATTATCTCGCCGAGGGGGCAACGGTGGTGATGACGGGCCGCACGCCTGCGCGCACCGATGCGGCGGCGGACGCGATCCGCGCTGAGACCGGGGTCGATGAAGCCCGGCTCGCGACGGTGGCGCTGGATGGCGGCGATCCTGAGTCGGTGCGCGCAGCCGTCGCCGATATCGTCGAGCGCTTCGGGCGGATCGACATCCTCGTCAACAATGCCGGCTCGGCGGGCCCAAAGCAGCCACTCGAGCAATTGCCGCTCGACGCCAAGGAACTCGCCGCGCTGCAAAAAGGCGGATCGACCGATGGCGAGACCGTCGGCGACGCGATCCGCAACATCTTCGGCGTCGCGTGGAACGTGTCGCGTGCGGCGGCGAGCGCGATGGGGGAGGGCGGGTCGATCATCAACGTGTCGACGATCTTTTCGCGCACGCCCTATTATGCGCGCACTGCCTATGTCGTGCCCAAGGCGGCGATGAACGCCTTTTCGCGCGAATTGTCGCTCGAGCTGGGGCCGCGCGGGATTCGCGTGAACCTCGTCTTCCCGGGACCGATCGAAAGCGAGCGTATTCGCAGCGTGTTCGCGACGATGGATTCGATGCGCGGCGACGAGGCGGGGACCACCGCCAACCAGTTTTTCGACATGATGTCGCTCGAACGCGCGACCGGCGGCAAGGCCAAGGCCAAGACCTTCCCGACGCCGACCGACATCGCCACCACCTGCGTGTTCCTGGGGAGCGATGAATCCGCCGCCTATAACGGCCATGATTTCGAAGTGACGCACGGCATGACCGTGCGCAAGGAAGAGCGCTCGACCTATCTCGCGCGCCCGACGATGCGCTCGATGGACGGGGCGGGGCTGGCGGTGCTGATCGCCGCGGGGGATGGCTGGCAGGAGGCGCTCGAGATCGCCAATATCCAGATTGCGTGCGGCGCGCATGTCCTGCTCGGGCTGACGCGACAGGCCGATGTCGCCATCGCCCAGGCGCGCGCCAAGGCCGAGGGCGCGGATGAGCGGCTCACCATCATTCGCTTCAACCGCACCGAACCTGCCGCGATGGAGGCGGCGCTCGACGCCTATACCAAGGAACACGCGCCGATCACCGGCGCGATCTTCATGCCGGTATTGGGGCCGGGCGAACTGGTCGGCGATCTGGTCGACGCGACCGACGAGGATGTCGAACGCTTCATGGATGTTGAGCTCGCCGGGAGCATCGCGCTTGCCCGAACGCTGAGCCGCTACTGGAAGCGCCACGACAATCTGCTGCAGGAGCCGCGCTTCGTCTTCCTGACCAACCCGAGCGATGGCAAGGGCGACGTCTATGCGCAGATGCTGCGCGCCGCGACCGAGCAGCTGATCCGCATCTGGCGCGACGAATCCGAAATCGACGTCGCGCATGGCCGTCGGCGCCAGGCCGAATGGGGCAACCAGATCGTCCGCTTCGGCAATGCCGAGGCCGAGAATACGCGATTCACCGCCGGCCATGCGGCGCGCATTTTGCTCAAGGAAAGCAAGATTCGCGAGGTCACGCTCTACGTGCCCGGGAACATCGGCGACGCGACCGGGTCGCGCAAGGCGATGCCGGGGTTCAGCGAAAACATTACCGGGCTGCATCTCGGCAAGGTCGCGCTGATCACCGGCGGGTCGGCGGGGATCGGTGGGCAGGTTGCGCGCCTGCTCGCGCTGGCGGGGGCCAAGGTGATGATGGTCGCGCGGCGCGAGAGCGAGCTTGCGGTGGCGCGGGCGCGGATCGTGAGCGAGCTGGAGGATATCGGCTTTGCCGGCGTCGAGCGGCGCGTGCAGACCCTCGCCAATGTCGACGTCAGCAATTTCGAGTCGCTGAGGGGCGCGGTCGATGCGACCCTCAAAGCATTCGGGCGGATCGACTATCTGATCAACAATGCGGGCGTGGCGGGTGCCGAGGACATGGTGGTCGACATGAGCGTCGACGCCTGGAACTACACGCTCGATGCCAATCTGGTCTCCAATTACTTCCTGATGCACCATGTCGTGCCGCTGATGAAGCGCCAAGGCTCGGGCTATGTGCTCAACGTCTCGTCCTATTTCGGCGGCGAGAAATATCTCGCGGTCGCCTATCCCAACCGCGCCGATTATGCGGTGTCCAAATCGGGCCAGCGCGCGATGGTCGAGGCGATGTCGCGCTATCTGGGGCCCGAGGTGCAGTTCAACGCTATCGCGCCCGGCCCGGTCGATGGCGACCGGCTGGCCGGGACGGGGGGCAAGCCCGGCCTGTTCGAGCGGCGCGGCAAGCTGATCCTCGAGAACAAGCGGCTCAACGCCATCCATGCGGCTGTGGTCAAGTCGCTCCGGCGCGGCGTGCGCGTCGAGGCGGTGCTCACCCGGCTAGCACGCAACGATACGGTGCGGATGTCGCACGATACCAACAACCCGAAGGAAATCCGCGATCTGGCGCTCGCCTGCGCGCGCGAGGGCGACGGCATCTGCACCTGGGACCAGTATCTGCTGACCCCGCCGATCGCTGCGGCGCTGGTGTCGCGGTTGCGCAAGGGCGGCTATTTCCTCGATGCGCCCGGCTGGGCCGATCGCCCCGATACCCCCGAGGCCAATGGCAGCTGGCTGCTTCGCACGCCGCCAGAGGATGCGCCCTTCCTTCCTGCCGGCAAGATCGCGGTCGAGGCCAAGAAGGTCGGCAGCGGGGTGCTCTCCAAGCTCCACCTCGGCAAGATGCCGACCGAAACCGACGTTGCGCAGGCTACGGTGTTCTTTCTTGCCGACCGCGCTGTGTCGGGCGAGACCTTCATGCCCTCGGGCGGGCTTTCGGTCGAACGATCGACCACCGAGCGCGAGCTGTTCGGCAGCCCCAAGCAGGAGCGGCTCGATCAGATGCGCGGCAAGACGGTGTGGATCGTTGGCGAGCACCTCGTCGACTATATCGCCGAGACCGCGCGCGCCTTCATCAACGAGTGCCAGGTCGCGCGGGTGGTGCTGATCACGCGGACGGCGGAAGGGTTCGACGCGCTGAAGGCCGCGCTCGACGACGTGCCCGCCAGCGCGCTGCAATCGATCGTCTGCGGTGAGTCGGTGGAGGGTGCGATGAACGCCGCGCTGCTGCAATGGGGGCGGCCGACGACCTTGCTGTCGACCCCCTTCGACGCGCTGCCGCAAAAGCTGTTCGAGCTCGACGATCCGCTGACCCCGGAAGAATTCCGGGCGGTCGTCGCTGGCAATCTGACCAATCACTTCCGGGTGGCGCGCAAGGCCTCGCTCTACGACGATTGCCAGCTCGTGCTCGCCTCGCCCGACGTGCCGATGGGCGACAAGAGCCCGGCCTTCGCGCTCGCCAACTTCATCAAGACGACGCTCCACGCTTTCACCGCGACGCTCGCGGTCGAGAATGAGCGGCTGGTGCATGACGTACCGGTCAACCAGATCAATCTGACCCGGCGGGTGCAATCCGAAGAACCGCGAAATCTCGACGAGCATCTCGAAGAGGTGAAGCGCTTTGCCCGCGCGGTGCTGCTCGTCGGCGCACCGCTTCCCGATGCCGAGGATTCGCGCTACCGCTCGCGCATCTACCGCGGGATGGCGATGACGGTGTGAGCGAGTATCTTCCTTTCGAAAAGGCGATCGAGGCACTGGAGCGCAGCGCCGAAACGCTGCGTCGGACGGGCGGGAGCGAAGCCGAAGCCGCCCAGCTCGAGGAGCGCGCGCAGCGGCAGCTGGCGCATCTCTATGGCCATCTGACGCCGTGGCAGCGTGCAGCGGTCGCGCGGCATCCCGCGCGCCCGCATTTCAACCATTATGTCGCCGCGCTGTTCAGCGATTTCATGCCCTTGGCGGGCGACCGGGCGTTTGCCGACGATCAGGCGCTATTGGGCGGGCTCGCGCGGTTTCAGGGCCGGCGGGTGATGGTGATCGGTCATGCCAAGGGCGACGATACGGCCTCGCGGATTCACCACAATTTCGGGATGTCGAAGCCCGAGGGCTATCGCAAGGCGATCCGGCTGATGGACATCGCCGACCGGTTCGGCCTGCCGATCATCACGCTGGTCGATACCCCGGGCGCGTTTCCGGGCATGGAAGCCGAAGAACGCGGCCAGGCCGAGGCGATCGCGCGGTCGACCGAGCGCTGCCTGTCGCTGCGCGTGCCGCTCGTCGCGCTGATCGCGGGTGAGGGCGGCTCGGGCGGCGCGGTGGCGCTGGCGGCGGCGAACCGCGTGCTGATGCTCGAACATTCGATCTATTCGGTGATCTCGCCCGAAGGCTGCGCGTCGATCCTGTGGCGCAGCGCCGATCGCGCGGCGGAGGCGGCCGAAGCGATGAAGATCACGGCGGGCGAGCTGCTCCAGCTCGGCGTGATTGACCGGATCGTCTATGAACCCGCCGGCGGCGCGCACCGCGACCATGCGACCACGCTCAGGCGCGTCGCGACGGCGATCAGCGACGAATTGACCGGGCTGATGGCGCTGTCGGGGGACGCGTTGCGCGCCGAGCGGCGGCGCAAGTTCCTGCAGATGGGCAAGCTCGGCTGAGTCATCGGCCGCGCCCGTCCTGTCCGTCCCAATAACGGACGGCGGTTAACCATCAACAATGCTGGCCGGAATCGTAAACGCGGCGTTAACTAGCGCCATGCAACGCGCTTTCACCCCAGCCTCGAATGGCGCCAATCCCGCCGCCGGTCATCCGATCCGCCGCCAGCTTCCTCCGCCCGCGCCCGCAAAAGCAGTCGCGCCGCGCACCGACGATCAGGATTTGAAGCTGTTCGCGCTGAGCTTCACGGCGTTCTTCATCTGCATCTACACATTGATCTTCTGATCCACGCCGGAGGCGCGATCAATCGCAGGCCCGGTGGAGCTTCTGCGCGAGCCAGGCGGCGAACAGGCACATCGCCGCGACCATGTAGAGCAGCATGTCGGGGGTCGCGCCGAACGCGGTGAGCGACAGCACGATCGCCGCACCGACCACCATCGCGCCCGAATTGACGACATTGTTGGCGGCGACCGTCCGCGCGGTCTGGTCCTTGGTCACCGTCGTCGTCAAAAAGGCATAGAGCGGCACGACGAACATCCCGCCCGTGATCGCGATCGCAAACAGCACGCCGATCACCAGCCAGGCGCTTGGCTGGGTGGCGAATTCCATCACGGTATAGAGATGGCCATCGGCGGCGGGCGTCCATTGCCGCGCGACGAAGGCGAACACCGCCACCAGCGCGCCCATCGCGATCACCGACATCGGCGCATAGCGGGCCGAGATATGCCCCTTGAGCATCGTGTTGATCACCACCGAACCGATCGCGACGCCGATCGAGAAGATCGCGATCGTCAGGCTCGCGACCTCCTGGCTGGCGGTCAGCATGTTCTTGACGAGGGGCGGGAAGGTTATGATCAGCACCGCACCGATCGCCCAGAAGAAGCTGATCGAGCAGATCGCCAGAAACAGCCGGGGAATGTGCATCGTATCGCTGATCAGCCGCCATGACGAGGTCAGCGGATTGAGGGTGATGACCAGCGCGGGGCCCTGTCTCGGCGCCGGCGGAACGAAGCGACCCGCGATCCATCCGATCAGCGCGACGATGAGCACGGTGATCGCCGTCGCCTCGATCGAAATCCAGCCTGCGGTGACGGTGCCGAGCAGGATCGCCAGATAGGTGCCCGCCTCGACCAGCCCGGTGCCAGCGAGCACCTCGTCTTCCTTCAGATGTTGCGGCAGGATCGCATATTTGATCGGCCCGAAGAACGTCGCATGGATGCCCAGGCACAGCACCGCGGTGAGCATCAGCGCGATTCCGAACGTCACGAAGCCCGCACGCACGGTCATCAATCCCGCCGCGCCGACCAGCATGATCAGGATCTCGGCCGCCTTTACCAGCCGGATGATCCGCGCCTTGTCATGCGTATCGGCGAGCTGTCCCGACAGCGCCGAGAGCAGGAAGAAAGGCAGAATCTGCAGCGCCGTCGCGAGCGCGTTGAAATTCGATTCGACCCGCGCGTCGTTGAACACCTGGTAGGTCGCGAACAGCACCATCGACGTCTTGAACAGATTGTCGTTGTAGGCGCCGAGGAACTGGGTGGTGAACAGCGGCAGGAAACGGCGCTCTTTGAGTAGTCCGAGCGCATTCAGCATGACGAGCGTTGGCCCTTGAAATTGATACCTTGAGTCCCCGCGCCATAGCCGAACGCTTGCAAAAGCGGCAATCGTATAATGCGGCGCCGGGTTTGGGTCGTCGCCAGGGCTTTGCGCGGCGCGACGGCGCGCGTAGAGCGGGTGGGCATGCTGACGCTTCCCAACCTGCTCACCCTGTCGCGGATACTGGCCGTGCCGTTGCTCGCCGCGTTTCTGTGGTGGCCGGGCTGGCCCACCGGCTATGCCATCGCCTTCGCGCTTTATGTGCTGATGGGGATCACCGATTATTTCGATGGCTATCTCGCGCGGGCGCAGGGCACCGTGTCGAAGCTCGGCATCTTTCTCGATCCGATCGCCGACAAGATCATGGTCGCGGCGGTCGTGCTCATCCTGGTCGGCACGCGCGACATTGCCGGAGTCCATGTCATCGCCGCGCTGATCATCCTGCTGCGCGAAATCGCGGTCTCGGGCTTGCGCGAATTCCTCGCGCAGTTGCAGGTCTCGGTCCCGGTGTCGCAGCTTGCCAAGTGGAAGACGACCCTGCAGCTCATCGCGCTCGGGGGGCTGATCCTCGCCGGCGCGCTGCCCGATCTCGACTGGATCAAGCTCGCCGCGCTGGTCGCCTTGTGGGGGGCGGCGGCGCTGACGGTGGTGACGGGGTGGGACTATCTGCGCGTCGGCCTCAGGCACATGGACTGACCCATGGCGATCGAGATGCTCTATTTCGCCTGGGTTCGCGAGGCGATCGGCACCGGCCATGAAATGGTCGAGCCACCCACCGACGTGGCGACGATCGCCGATCTGATCGACTGGCTGGGCGCGCGCAGCAGCGGCCATGCCGAGGCGCTTGCCGACAAGGCGCGGCTGCGCGCGGCGATCGATCAGCAGTTCGTGCCGCTCGAAACGGCGATCGCGGGCGCGCGTGAGATCGCGTTGTTCCCGCCGGTCACCGGCGGATGATCCGGGTCAGCGTTCAGGCCGCGCCGATCGACTCCGGCACCGCGCTGAGTTACGCCGAACGCACCGGCGCCGGCGGTGTCGCCAGCTTTACCGGGCTGGTGCGTAGCGACGACGGCGTCACCGCTCTCGAGCTCGAACACTATCCCGGCGCCACCGAAGCAGCATTGACGCGATTGGCCGAAGAAGCCGCGCAGCGCTGGTCGCTTCTCGCGGTGGTGATCGTTCATCGGGTGGGTCGAATGGTGCCCGGCGACCGGGTCGTCTTCGTCGCTGCGGCTGCGGCGCACCGTGCCCCTGCGCTCGAGGCGTGCGCTTTTCTGATCGATCGGCTCAAGACCGAGGCGCCGTTCTGGAAGCGCGAGCGGCGCGGCGACGAGTCACGGTGGGTGGCGGCGCGCGCCAGCGATGATGCAGCCGCCGCCAAATGGCGGGCCGCCCCCGATTGAGGGCGGCCCTGGCGATCAGCCGAGCTTGGGAATCACCACGCCGTTGACGACATGGACGATGCCGTTCGACTGGCGGACATCGGGGGTTTCGATATAGCTCTTGTTGCCGTTGACGTCGGTCAGGATCACCGCGCCGTTATTGGCCTCGACGGTGATCGGTTCGCCCTCGACCGTCGTCAGCATTGCCTTGCCGCCGCCTGCGGTGACCTTCTCGCGCAGATCGGCGAGCGTGATCTTGCCGGGCACGACATGATAGGTGAGCACCTTCACCAGAGTTTCCTTGTTCTCGGGCTTGAGCAGGGTATCGACCGTGCCCGGTGCGAGACGGCCGAATGCCGCGTTGGTGGGTGCGAAGACGGTGAAAGGACCCGGCCCCGACAGCGTATCGACCAGGTCGGCTGCCTTCACTGCGGCGACCAACGTCGTCAGATTGGAAGCGGCGGCGGCATTTTCCGGAATCGTCTTGGTTGCTTCCATCGCGGCACCGCCGACCATCGGATTGGCGGGCATGGCCGTATTGGTCGACGCGCTTTGGGTCATGCCGTTCTGGCCGGGCATGCTCTGGGTCGCCTGGGTCTGGGCAGGGGCGGTGGCGGTCTGCGCGTGCGCGACGACGCCGGCGCCAAGCGCCATCATCGACGCGCTCGCGATCAGCGCGGCATACTTCATCGGGGTTCGGGCCATCTTCATCTCCGGTTGCTGTTGATCGAAAAAATCCGGCGGAGCGCGGAGCGCTGCCATGAAAGAGACGCAAAACTGCCAAAATGGTTGCAAGCGATCAATACGGTCGCTGGGGGAAGGCACGCGATCAACGCGCGTCGGCGAGCACCTTGGCGAGCAGATGGAAGTCGCGTTCGCGCGGCGAGGCGCGCCGCCAGACGAGCGCGATGCTGCGGACCGGGTGATCGGCCTCGAGCGGGCGGGCGGTGATATGGGTATGATCGAGGATGCCCGCCGTGATCGCCATTTCGGGCAGCATTGTCACCCCCAGCCCGTTGTCGACCATCTGGACGATGGTATGCAGCGAGGTGCCCATCATCGTCGCCTCGGCGCGCAGTTCGGGCCGGTTGCAGGCCGATAGCGCATGGTCCTTCAGGCAGTGGCCATCTTCGAGCAGCAGCAGCCGGGTCTCGTCGATGTCGGCCGCCCTGATCGTCGCCGGGCACGGTGCATATTCCGTATCCGGAAACGCGACGAACAGGCGATCGTCGAACAGCGGCTCGAAGGCCACCTCGCCACAGGCATAGGGCAAGGCAAGCAAGACGCAATCGGTGCGACCGTTGTGGAGGCCTTCGCACGCCGGGCCGCTCGGCTCCTCGCGCAGATAGAGTTTGAGATCGGGATAATCGGCGCGCAGCCGCGGCAGGATGCGCGGCAGCATGAACGGTGCGATGGTCGGGATCACGCTCATCCGCATGTCGCCCGACAGCGGCCGCCCGGCGGCGCGGGCAAGATCGCCGAGTTCCTCGGCTTCGCGCAGCACGCGGCGCGCCTTGTCGGCGATCCGGTCGCCCAGCGGGGTGAAGCGCACCACGCGGCGCGTGCGTTCGACAAGGGTCACGCCGATCAGCGTCTCTAGCTCGCGCAGCCCCGCCGACAGCGTCGACTGGGTGACGAAGCACGCATCGGCGGCGCGGCCGAAATGACCGTGGTCGCGCAGCGCGACCAGATATTGCAGCTGTTTCAGCGTCGGCAGATAGGTCGCGCTCAAACAGAGTCTCCCGGTTGGTGGCGCCAAGGATAGCCTGTTTCGGCCTCGGGGCCAGCCACGCGCGTGACTGGCCCCGCGACGATCGCGCTCAGGCGGCTTCCGCCAGCGCGTCGGCGGGCAGGCGGATCAGATAGTCGAACGCGGCAAGCCCCGATGTCGCGCCGGCGCCCATCGCGACGACGATCTGCTTGTACGGCTCGGTGGTCGCATCGCCGGCCGCGAACACGCCGGGGATCGACGTCTCGCCGCGATGGCCGATCTCGATTTCGCCGCGTTGTGACAGGGCGATCGTGCCGGTCAGCCATTCGGTGTTGGGCACCAGCCCGATCTGCACGAAGATACCCTCGAGCGCGACTTCATGATGCTCGCCGGTCGTGCGATCGAGATAGGCCAGCCCGGTCACCTTCTCGCCGTCGCCATGGACTTCGGTGGTCAGCGCGGACTTGATCACCGTGACGTTGCCCAGGCTCGAAAGCTTGCGCTGCAGCACGGCATCGGCGCGCAGCTGGCTGTCATATTCGACCAAAGTGACATGCGCGACGATCCCGGCGAGGTCGATCGCTGCCTCGACGCCCGAATTGCCGCCGCCGATCACCGCGACGCGCTTGCCGCGATAGAAGGGGCCGTCGCAATGCGGGCAATAGGCGACGCCCTTGTTGCGATACTGGTCCTCGCCGGGCACGCCCATCTGCCGCCAGCGGGCGCCGGTGGTGAGGATCACGGTCCGTGCCTTGAGCTCGGCACCCGAGGCGAATTCGATCGTGTGCAGGCCGCCTTCGCGCTCGGCCGGAATCAGCTTCGTCGCGGTCTGCAGCGTCATGATGTCGACGTCATAGTCGCGCACGTGGCGTTCGAGCTCGGCGGCGAGCTTGGGGCCCTCGGTATGCGAGACCGAGATGAAATTCTCGATCCCCATCGTGTCGAGCACCTGCCCGCCCATCCGTTCGGCGACGATGCCGGTACGGATGCCCTTGCGCGCGGTATAGATCGCGGCAGCACCGCCGGCAGGGCCGCCGCCGACGATCAGCACTTCGAACGGGTCCTTGGCCGCGATCTGCCTTGCGACGCGGGCCTCGGCGCCGCTGTCGAGCTTGGCGACGATCTGTTCGAGTTCCATCCGGCCCTGGCCGAACAGCGCATCGTTGAGGAAGACCGTCGGCACCGCCATGACCTTGCGGGCATCGACCTCGTCCTTGAAGAGCGCGCCGTCGATGGCGGTATGGGTGATGCGCGGGTTGAGCACCGCCATCAGGTTGAGCGCCTGCACGACGTCGGGGCAGTTCTGGCACGACTGCGAGAAATAGCTCTCGAAATGATAATCGCCGTCGAGCGCGCGGACCTGATCGAGCAATTCCTGCGCGGCCTTCGACGGGTGCCCGCCGACCTGGAGCAGCGCGAGCACCAGCGAGGTGAATTCATGCCCCATCGGCAGCCCGGCGAAGCGAATGCCGATATCGGTGCCGACGCGACGGATCATGAAGCTGGGGACGCGCTTGTCGTCGCCGGCGACGACGGCAATCTGGTCCGACAGCGCGGCGATCTCGTCGAGCAACGTCGCCATCTCGCGCGACTTGGCATCGTCGCCGACCGAAGCGACCAGCTCGATCGGTTGCTTGATGTTGACCAGATAGGCCTTGAGCTGTTGCGTCAGATTGGCGTCGAGCATCGAAAATTCCTTGTAGAGTAAATGGCCCGGAGCGGCGGGTGCCGCCCCGGGCCAGATTGGCGACCCGGGGCGCCTGATCGGAAACCGGTCAGATCTTGCCGACGAGATCGAGCGAGGGCGCGAGCGTCTCTTCGCCCTCTTCCCACTTGGCGGGGCAGACTTCGCCCGGGTGCGCTGCGATATACTGCGCCGCCTTGATCTTGCGGAGCAGCTCGGCGGCGTTGCGGCCGACGCCTTCCGACGTCACTTCCATCAGCTGGATCACGCCCTCGGGATCGATCACGAAGGTGCCGCGATCGGCGAGGCCCTGGCCGGCGCGCAGAATCTCGAAATTGTTGCTGATCACATGGTTCTGGTCGCCCAGCATGTAATAGTTGATCTTGCCGATCGCCGGCGACGTGTCATGCCAGGCCTTGTGGCTGAAATGCGTGTCGGTCGAGACCGAGAAAACCTCGACGCCCATCTTCTGGAGCGTCGGATAGATATCGGCCAGGTCCTCGAGTTCGGTCGGGCAGACGAAGGTGAAGTCGGCCGGATAGAAAAAGAACACCGCCCATTTGCCCGAGACGTCGGCCTCGGTGACGGTCACGAACTTGCCTTCCTTATAGGCTTGGGCGGTGAAGGGCTTCAGCGTGCTGCCGATAAGTGACATGGTGTTGATCTCCATCAGTGTTGTTGCATTGCGGTATATAGGTGCTCTGCGCTGCAATATAAATTGAATGCGCTCATCGCAGTGATCGATTGAAGCGATCAAGGGTGGGGCAGTTATCGATTCCGCCAGCGAATGTCGGCCGGCGTGTTGGGGCGGGTATGTGGCGCCGGGCTGACCCAGACCGGGGGGAGCTGCCCGCAGTCAGCCCAGCGCCTTCCCGATCGTGTAGGCACTGGTGATGGTGAGCAAGCTGCCCACCAATGCCATCAGCGCGCGCGCCGGGATGCGCTTGGCGAGCACAGCCCCGAGCGGCGCCGCGGCGAGCCCACCGACCAGGATTCCGAAGGTGGCGACGGTGAAGGCGGCAAAGCCGATCGTTGCCAGAAAAGTCGCGGAAATGGTTGCGGTCACGAAGAATTCGGCGGTGTTGACGGTGCCGATCGTGGTGCGCGGCGTGGCCCCCTGGACGAGAAGATTGGAGGTCACCACGGGCCCCCAGCCACCACCCCCGGCGGCATCGAGAAAGCCGCCGGCAAGGCCGAGCGGCTCGATGATGCGCGGCTGGCGCGGCTCGACGCGACCCCGCCAGGCGCGATAGAGAAGGTACAGGCCGATCGCGCAAAGATACGCCATCACGAAGGGGCGCGCGACCGCGCCATCGACGTTGCTCAGGACGAACGCGCCCAGTCCCCCGCCCAGCATCCCCGGCACGACCAGTCGCCTGAACAGCCGCCAGTCGATATTGCGGTGCAATACGTGGCTCACCCCCGAGGCGGCCGTCGTGAAGGTTTCGACGGGATGGATGCTCGCCGATGCGGCGGCGGGGTGGACCCCCAGCACGCTGATCAACAGGCTCGTGTTGATGACGCCAAAGGCCATGCCAAGCGCGCCGTCGACGATCTGGGCCGCAAAGCCGACCGCAATGAACGGCCAGATCGTCTCCAGATACGGCACCAATTGCGCGATCGTCACCCGAGCTTTCCTCCCGACCAGCACTGAATTTAAGGCGCGCGCCAAACCCTACAAGATAGATAGGATTTCAGGCGGAATAGTTCGCGATGAAGCGGTTCTGGAATTCGGCGATCGGAGTGATTAAATAGCCACCCGGTTCAACAGGGAGCGCCGCGATGATGCAGCGACTGATCGCCTATCTCGATTCGATCAAGGCGCGCGATCCGGCGCCGCGATCACGCTGGGAGATATTGCTGTACCCCGGCGTGCACGCGCTCGCGCTGCACCGTGTCGCCCATGCGCTCTATCGTGCCGAGCTGTTTTTTCTTGCCCGCCTGGTCAATCATTTTGCGCGGTTCCTGACCGCGATCGACATTCATCCCGGCGCCACCATCGGGCGTAACTTCTTCATCGATCATGGCTTTACCGTAATCGGCGAAACCGTCGACATCGGCGACAACGTCACGATCTACCAATGTGTGACGCTGGGTGGCACCAGCCCCGACAATGGCGTCGCGGGCAAGCGGCACCCCACGTTGCTGGACAATGTCATCATCGGCTCGGGCGCGCAGGTCATCGGGCCGATCACCGTCGGCGCTGGCGCGCGCGTCGGCGCCAATGCGGTCGTGACGCGCGATGTCATCCCGGGGGCGGTGATGATCGGCATCCCGGCGCGGGCGACGATGGTCGAGGGCGGCAAGAGCGACAAGGCGTTCGTGCCTTATGGGACGCCGTGCAGCGAAATCTTCGATCCCGAAACGCAGAAGGTCGAGCTGCTGCGCTGCGAAATCGTGGCGTTACGCAAGCGGCTTGACGCGCTGCTCGCCGATCATGAGGATCTGCGCGATCGTGCGTGATCTGGGTGCGGCGGGCGCCTGATGGGGACGGTCACGCCCTTTCCGCTGCCGATGGGCCGCGCGCCCGCCCAGATCGGCTTTGATCGCGCCGAACTCACGCGCATCCTCGATCTCTACGGGCGGATGGTCGCGGCCGGGCACTGGCGCGATTATGCGATGGACCTCGGGCGCGATGCGGCGGTGTTCTCCGCCTTTCGCCGCGCCACCGAACGGCCCGAGTTTCGCATCGAGAAGCGGCCGGCGTTGCGCCATCGTCAGGGCATGTGGGCGCTGGTGGCCGAAAGCGGTGCGGTGCTGAAACGGGGCCATGATCTGGCCGCGGTGCTCGCCCCGGTCGAGCGCCGGCTGATGAAGCTGGTCGCCGAATAGGCCATAAAAAGACCCCCGGACGCCGTGGGTGTCCGGGGGGCAGGGTGCTTCAACCGCTGATCCAATCGGTGTCAGGCCGGCACCATCGTCTGGACGGGCGGCAACCGATCCTTGAGGCTACCGAGCATCCCAACCGCGATGCCGCGCATCTGATGCCAGAACACCGACAGGGTCAGCAGCGCCGATCCGATCACGAATGCCGTGAGCGCGGCACTGAGCTCGACCGCGCCGGCACTCTGCAGCAGCGCGTACATCGCGTAGAGAACATAGACGAGGCTCGAGACGAGCAATGCCCGGCGATCGACCGTCAGCGCGACAAAGGCGAAGACGAGATAAAGCCCCAGGACGACCGCCGCCTTGGCGATACCGACGTCCTGGTCGAACACGCCGAGCATCTGGAAGATCGGGTGCGCGATCAGCGGTGCGGCGGCGAGATGCAGCCAGAAGGCGACATCGGCGCGGCGCGTGCGGCGCTCCTTGTCGGACATGTCCCACCACATCGCGAGCGCGAACACGCCCAGCCCGGCGGCCAGTGCGATCGGATAGATCGCGTCCTTGGCAGCCGGAATCGCGGCGAGGGTGAGTGCGACCGCGACCCCGACCAGCGCGATCGCTCCCGCCGCGACCGTGATCGGCACCATGAAGCGACGCCAGTGCAACCAGGCCGCGCCCGCCGTCGCCAGGCCGATGCCGGCACCGATCACGGCGTCGATCCGATCGGGCAGATCGGGGTTCCAGCTGACGACAGCGCCGACCATCGTCGCGGCGACCCCGCCGACAAAGGCGAGCAGCAGCAGGATGCTCGGCAGCGCCATGCGGCGCCGGCGCGTGAAGAATTCGGCGAGCAGCCACGCTGCGACGGCGACTCCCGCGCCGCCGAGCCACGGCGCGACCATGCTCCCGATCTGCGCGATCGCGGCAAGCGACAGGCTCAGCGCGATCGCGACGAAGATATCGTTGAAGCCGGTGAGCAGCTTGAAATGTTCTTCGTCGACCGCCGGCGCGTAGCGGCTGGTCGCGGTGTAGTTGCGAAACGCGGCGGCCGTAGCGGGGGAAAGTACCCCTGCGGCCACCGCGCCATCGATATCGCTTTCGCTGTACATGATTGATCCTCCCGTTGTGCGTGGAGGATATCATGGGTGTGTTATCTATTCAATACACTCGTGCGCTATCGTGTAGCTGGCCTTATGGGCGGAGCCTTCGATCATCAGCGCACGGGTTGGCGACGTCAGCGCACCGCCGCTGCGACAAATCCCGGGCGGCACCTGCGTCGCGCTGCGGACGAGCCCTCTCAATCTTGCTATCACCCTGCGCGACCCGTCGGGATCATCGGTCGCTGGCGGGATAGGGAGGAAATTGATGGCCGAGATGCTGCCGATCTGGCTGGTGCAAACCTTGCAGTTGCTGACCTATGTCTTCGTCTTCGCGATCGGCGCGGCGTTGCTTTTTATGGCATTTCTCTATGTCGTCGATCTCACCCAGACGAAAGATGCGGTTCGCCACAATTTTCCCGTCGTCGGCCGGTTCCGCTATCTGTTCACCTCGTTGGGCGAGTTCTTCCGACAATATTTCTTTGCGATGGACCGCGAGGAAATGCCGTTCAACCGCGCCGAACGCAACTGGATCTACGGGTCTGCAAAGGGGCAGGACAACACCCAGGCGTTCGGCTCGACCAAAAATCTGACCGACGCGGGCAGCTATATCTTCGTCAATTGCGCTTTCCCGACGCTGGAAACCGATGCCGCGCGGACCAAGCCGATGGAGATCGGCCCTTATGCCCGCCACCCCTATATGGCGCCCTCGATCTTCAACATCTCGGCGATGAGCTATGGCGCGCTGTCGACGCCGGCCGTGCAGGCATTGTCGCGCGGCGCGAAGCTGGCAGGCTGCTGGCTCAACACCGGCGAAGGGGGGCTCTCGCCGCATCATCTGTCGGGCGGGGCGGACATCGTCTTCCAGATCGGCACCGCCAAATATGGCGTGCGCGACGCCCGGGGCCGGCTGAGCGAGGAGAAACTGGGCGAGATCGCCGCGCTCGAACAGGTCAGGATGTTCGAGGTCAAGCTCTCGCAAGGGGCCAAGCCCGGCAAGGGGGGCATCCTCCCCGGCGCCAAGGTCACCGAGGAAATCGCCGCCATTCGCGGCATTCCGGTGGGTGAGGACTCGATTTCGCCCAATCGCCATCCCGAAATCGACACCGTCGGCGAGCTGCTCGATTTCATCGAGCGGGTCCGCCGCGTGACCGGCAAGCCGACCGGCTTCAAGGCGGTGATCGGCGCCTATGGCTGGATCGACACGCTGTGCGAGGAAATTCTGGCGCGCGGCATCGAGAGTGCGCCCGATTTCATCACCGTCGATGGCGGCGACGGCGGCACCGGCGCGGCGCCGATGGCGTTGATGGACAATGTCGGGCTGACGCTCGAGGAATCGCTGCCGATGGTGGCCGATATCCTGCACCGCCACGGCCTGCGCAATCGCATCCGGATCATCGCCTCGGGCAAGCTCGTCACGCCGGCCGAGGTGGCCTGGGCGCTGTGCAGCGGCGCGGATTTCGTCAATTCGGCGCGCGGCTTCATGTTTTCGCTCGGGTGCATTCAGGCGCTCAAATGCAACAAGAACACCTGCCCCACCGGCATCACCACGCACGACAAGCGGCTCCAGCGCGGGCTCGATCCCGCCGACAAGGCGGTCAAGGTCGCCAATTACTGCCACACGCTCGTCCACGACGTCGAGACGATCGCGCATTCCTGCGGCGTCGCCGAGCCGCGCTTTCTCCGCCGCTTTCACGTGCGCGTCGTCCAGGGCAACGGGCAATCGGTGCCGATGGACGTGCTCTTCCCGCAACTGCCGATCGCGCAACTGGGCCGGGAGCCGATGCGCGTGGCGGGCTAGGCCTGCGCGCGGCGCCAGGGCCCCGTCAGCCGCCGCCGGGTGCCTTGGCGCGTTCGGAATGGGGGCCCGACAGGTCCGCTTCGCTGCGGGGGCGGTGGCTCCAGTCGATATGATAGAGATCGAAGCGGCGATCGGCGAGGTTGCGGACCGTCCCCTCCGCGCGCGCCCAGGTGAGATCGGCGAGGTTGACGTCGGCGATCGTCAGCGTCTCGATATTCTCGCTCGCTTCCGCCGCGATGCCGTCGCGCGCGAACGGAAAATCGCACGGCGTGAGGATGCAGGATTGGGCATATTGGATGTCCATATTGTCGACCCCCGGCAAATTGCCGACATTGCCGGCCATGACGACGAAACACTGGTTCTCGATCGCCCGCGCCTGCGCGCAATAGCGCACCCGCATGTATCCCTGGCGATTGTCGGTGCAGTAGGGGACGAACAGGATGCGCGCGCCCTCGTCGACCAGTTTGCGCGCGAGCTCGGGGAATTCGCTGTCGTAACAGATCAGCACGCCGATCGGCCCGACATCGGTCTGGATGACGTCGACCGAATCGCCGCCCTTGATCTTCCACCAATAGGCTTCGTTGGGGGTCGGATGGATCTTCTCCTGCGAATGCACCGATCCGTCGCGCAGGCAGACATAGGCGACGTTCTGGATGTCGCCGTCGTCGGTGCGGGTCGGGTGCGAGCCGCCGATGATGTTGATGTTGTAGCGCAGCGCCATTCGCGACAATTCCTTGACGAGCGGCGCGCGGTGCTCGGTCAGCCGGTCGATCGCTTCCATCGGCGAGAGCTTCTTGGTCTCGAAGGAGAGCAAAGAGAGCGTGAACAGCTCGGGGAAGACGACGAAATTGGCGTGATAGTCCGATGCGACATCGACGAAATATTCGACGTTGCGGATGAACTCGTCGAAATTCTCGACCGCGCGGGCCTGCAGCTGAACGGTCGCGAGCCGCACGCTTTCGACGTCGCGGGGCACCCGGAAAGCAGGCGGTTCGCTGGGATCGACGTAGGGATTGCGCCACACCATGTGCGCGGCGAACCCGCCCGAGGCGGTATCCTTGGGCAGATAATCCTTCAGGACCCCGATCGGGGCGAAGCCGTTGGCGAGCTGAAAACCGATCACCTGGTCGCGCAATTTGCCGTTCTTGATCTTGGCGAGATAATCCTCGGGCCCGTCGACCTTCGATTTCGCGCGGCGATAGCCCGGCATCCGGCCGCCGAAGACGATGCCGCGCAGTTCGAGCCGTTCGGCGAGCGTGCGCCGCGCCTCGTAGAGCCGCTTGCCGATCCGAAGCCCCCGGTGGCGCGGATCGACCGCGAGTTCGAAGCCGTACAGCCAGTCGCCCGTCGGATCGTGGCGGCTGCCAAAGCCGTTGCCCGAAATCGTCTCCCAGTCATGCGGAGCGAGCGCGACCGCCTCGTCGATTCGCGACGAGGCGCAATAGCCGACGATGGCGTCGCCCAGCTCGGCGACGAACTGCCCATCGGGGAAGTTGTTGATCTGCCCGCGGATCATGCCGACGCTATAATTGCCCATGCCCGTGTAAACGCGCTGGACGAGGTCGAGAATGCCCTGAATGTCGCGCTGTTCGGCGGGACGAATCCTGAGCTTTGATCCGGTCTGCGATTGCGTCGGCATTGCCTTGCCTCCTTTCGGTTGCACGGCGGCGATCAGCGGCGTCGCTACCGATAAATGGGTTTCCCCGGAGCGACGCTTGCTCCGGGGCTGTTCGCTAGCTCAGTCCGGTCGCAACGCGGGTGGCAATCAGCCGCCCTGAAGCTTCTTCAGGATGCTCAGCGATTGCTCGCTGCCCGATTGCGGGGTCATTTCGCCGGTGCGATCGGTGATTTCGCTCCAATGCGCCGCGATTCCCTCGGGCGACAGTTCGTCGCCCGTGAGCAGTTTGCCCTGGGTCAGCGTAACATAGGCTGCCTGGAACACGCCGGCGCCGGCACCGATGATCATGTTGGTCGGGGCATCGTCCGAGACCAGGAACAGCGCGGCCGGGGCCACCTTTTCGGGGGCAAAGGCGGCGAAGGCTTCGGCCGGGAACAGATCTTCGGTCATCCGCGTGCCCGCGGTCGGGGCGATCGTGTTGACCTTGATGTTGTTCTTCGCGCCCTCGATCGCCAGCGTCTTGGTCAGCCCGGCGAGGCCCAGTTTGGCGGCGCCGTAATTGGCCTGGCCGAAATTTCCGTACAGGCCCGTCGACGACGCCGTCATCAGCACGCGCCCGTAATTTTGCGCGCGCATCGTCTCCCACACTGCCTTGGTGCAATTGGCCGAGCCGTTGAGATGGACGTCGACGACGAATTTGAAATCGGCAGGCTCCATCTTGGCGAAGCTCTTGTCGCGCAGCACGCCGGCATTGTTGATCAGGATGTCGATCGAACCCCATTTCGCCTTGGCGGCCTCGACCATCGCGACCATCTGGTCATATTCGGTGACGCTGCCGCCGTTCGACATCGCGGTGCCGCCCGCGGCTTCGATTTCCTCGACGACCTTGAGAGCTGCATCCGAATGGCCGGTGCCGTCGCGCGATCCGCCGAGATCGTTGACCACCACTTTCGCCCCGCGCCGCGCCAGTTCGAGCGCATAGGCGCGGCCCAGGCCGCCGCCGGCACCGGTGACAATGGCAACGCGATTCTCGAAACTGATCGTCATCTCGTGGAAGCTCCCGTGAAGTGGAGCCGACTCCCTAGGCGATCAGCGGCGAACAGGAAAGGCGGCCGGCAATCAGGGGCGCAGCCGGCGGGCACCGGACGGTTTGCGCCGGCGCCCGTCATGCGATCATTTCGGGCTGTTGGGATCGCGGCAATGGTCATATTGCCCGCGCTTGCAGATCGGATAATGGTCGAGCGGGGGCGGTGCCGGATACGCCTGATCGGGCGACGGCGCCTGTTGGTAGATGATGCGCGTTCCCGGCGTGACGGGGCCGCTCAGGGCGGGGTGCGCGGGCTGATAGCCACCGATCGGATCGCCTGACGGCGCCTGCATCGATTGATCCATGCCGGTCGAGGATGATGACTGGGCCAGCGCGGGGCTGGCGATTGCGGCGGCGGCCGCCGCCAGAATGATGAACCGCATCGTTGATCTCCTTTGCAACCACCGCGTTCGCGTGGGTGGCACCAATCAAACGCGTCACTTGGAGAACGGGTCCGTTACGAATCGATCACCTTGGCTAATTTCCCGAATCGAGCGAATAGCCCGCCGATCGCACGGTGCGGATGATGTCGGGGCGATCGCCGTTGTTGATGGCCTTGCGCAGCCGCCGGATATGGACGTCGACGGTGCGGCTCTCGATGTCCGAATCATGCCCCCAGACGGCGTCGAGCAACCGCTCGCGCGAAAACACCCAGCCGGGATGTTCGAGGAAATGCTTGAGCAGCCGGAATTCGGTCGGCCCGAGCGGCACCACCTCGCCCGAACGGCGGACCTTGTGGCCGACGGTGTCCATCTCGATATCGGCATAGGTCAGCTGTTCGCCTGCCAGCGCCGGCCGCACCCGGCGGAGCACGGCGCCGACCCGCGCGACGAGTTCGCGCGGCGAGAAAGGCTTGGTGACGTAATCGTCGGCCCCGGTTTCGAGCCCGCGCACGCGATCTTCCTCCTCGCCGCGCGCGGTGAGCATGATGATGGGCACATTGGCGGTTTCGGGCATGCGCCGCAGCCGGCGGCAGACCTCGATCCCCGAGAGCCCTTCGACCATCCAGTCGAGCAGGACGATATCGGGAGTCGCCTCTTTGGCGAGCAGCAACGCCTCCTCGCCATCGGGGGTCTGTTGAACGTCGAAATCCTCGCGCTTGAAATGCCAGATCAGCAGTTCGGCGAGGGCGGCATCGTCTTCAACCAGCAGCATTTTGGCGCGGGCCATGGGTCGTCTCCGTTCAGTGGATCGGGGTCGCGCCGCGTTCGCGCTCCCCCATGTGGACGCCGGTGGCGGCATAATAGACCATCTCGGCGACATTGGTCGCGTGATCGCCCACGCGTTCCAGATTCTTGGCGATGAACAGCAGATGGGCGACCTGGCCGATGCTGGCCGGATTTTCCATCATGTAGGTGACGAGGACGCGGAACAGGCTGTTGTAGAAATCGTCGACCGCACGGTCGCTCTCGCAGACGCGGATCGCGGCGTCGGGATCGCGCGCGGCGAAGGCATCGAGCACGTCGTGGACCATCTTGCTGGCCATCGCAGCCATCGCCGGCAGCACGGACAGCGGTTCGATATCGCCGTGATCCTCGATCGCGGGCACCCGGCGGGCGATGTTCTTGGCATAATCGCCGATCCGCTCGAGCACGCCGGCGATCTTGAGCGCGGCGACGACTTCGCGAAGATCATTGGCGAGTGGCGCGCGCAGCGCGATCAACTGCACCGCAAGCCTTTCCACTTCCATTTCGAGCGCATCGATCTGCTTGTCGCCGGCGATCACCTCTTCGGCGGCGGCCAGATCATGGCGCTTCAGCGCCACCATCGAGGCGCCGACCGCCTGCTCGGCCAGCCCGCCCATCTGGGCGATCAGGCCGCGCAACTCGCCGATGTCGTCGTCAAATGCCTTGACGGTATGCTCAACCACTATCGTCCTCGATTCAGATCGTTCAGCCGTAACGGCCGGTGATGTAATCCTTGGTGCGCTCCATCCGCGGGTTCGTGAAGATGTCGGACGTCGCGCCATATTCGATCAGCTGGCCGAGATGGAAAAACGCCGTCCGCTGCGAGACGCGCGCCGCCTGCTGCATGTTGTGGGTAACGATCACGATCGCGTAACGCCCCTTGAGCTCGTGAATCAGCTCCTCGATCTTGGCCGTCGCGATCGGATCGAGCGCCGAACAGGGCTCGTCCATCAGGATCACCTCGGGGTCGACCGCGATCGCACGGGCGATGCACAGTCGCTGTTGCTGCCCGCCCGACAGGGCCGTGCCGCTGTCGGTCAGCCGGTCCTTGACCTCCTCCCACAGGCCCGCCCGGCGAAGCGATTGCTCGACAACGACGTCGAGCTGCGCCTTGGACGAGGCGAGGCCGTGGATGCGCGGCCCATAGGCGACATTCTCGTAGATCGATTTGGGAAAGGGATTGGGCTTTTGAAACACCATGCCGACGCGTGCGCGCAGCTGGACCACGTCCATCTCGGCGGCATAGATGTCCTCGCCGTCGAGCCGAATGTCGCCAGTCACGCGCGCGCTCGCGATCGTGTCGTTCATCCGGTTGAGCGTGCGCAGAAAGGTCGATTTGCCACAGCCCGACGGGCCGATGAACGCGGTGACATGGTCCATGTCGACATCGATCGAGACGTCGTTGATCGCCTGATTCTGTCCATAGAACACGTTCACATGGTGCGCGGTCATCTTGGGGCCGCGCGGCCCGCCGACGGCTGAAGGAGGGGAAACGCGATCGATCATTACCAGCGGGTCTCGAATTTGTTGCGAAGATAGATGGCGAAGCCGTTCATCGCGAGGAGGAACACCAGCAGCACGATGATCGCGGCGCTGGTCTTCTCGATGAAGCCCCGGCTGACTTCGTCCGACCAGAGGAAGATCTGGACGGGCAGGACGGTCGCCGGATCGGTCAGCCGGTCGGGCGGCGAGGCGATGAAGGCGCGCATCCCGATCATCAGCAGCGGCGCGGTCTCGCCGAGCGCACGGGCCATGCCGATGATCGTGCCGGTAAGGATGCCGGGCAGGGCGAGCGGCAGGACGTGATGAAAGACCACCTGAATCGGGCTCGCGCCGACGCCGAGCGCGGCATCGCGGATCGATGGCGGCACCGATTTGATCGCGTTGCGCCCGGCTATCACGATCACCGGCATCGTCATCAGCGCCAGCGTCAGCCCGCCCACCAGCGGCGCCGAGCGGGGAAAGTGGAGCGTGTTGAGGAACACCGCCAGCCCGAGCAGCCCGAAGATGATCGACGGCACCGCCGCGAGATTGTTGATCGATACCTCGATCAGATCGGTGAACCGGTTCCGCGGCGCATATTCTTCGAGATACAGTGCCGACAGGACGCCGATCGGGAAGGCCAGCAGCAGCGTCACCGCCATGGTGAACAACGATCCCTTGAGGGCTCCCCAGATGCCGACGCTCGTCGGATCCGTTGAATCGGCGCCGGTGAGAAAGCCCAGATTGAAACGGGTCTCGATCAGGCCGGCGGCGCGCAGCCGGGCGACGCTCGCCTCGGCTTGCGGGGTGCCTTCGCCCTTGGCGGCGATGTCGATCGCGGTCGCCGCCGGCACGTCGATCATCGCGCGTCCCTCGAGCAGGCTGGGGTCGGCCTTGATCCGGTCGCGCACGCGCAGCCACGCGCCGTCAGAAAGCAGCGCGTCGCCGTCGGGGCCGAAGGCGGCGATCGCCGCCGCCTTGGTGGCATTGGCGAGCCCGGCGCCGGCGAGCGCCAGATCGGCGCCTTTGCCCTGCAGCCGGGCGGGATCGAGCGTCAGCCCGGCACGCGGGAAATCGATCGGCAGGGTGATCTCGGTCTGCGAAAAGCCGCGCAATCCGTTGCCGAGCATGGTGATCATCAGGAACGCGAGAAACCCGGCCGACATCACCACGGCGGCGAGGCCGAGCAGCCGGAAACGCTGTTCGGCGGCATAGCGGCGGCGGATGCGCCGCTGCATCGCGGCGGCACGCCAGTCGGTCGGCGCGCGATCGGCGGGGGCCGGGCTGCCGGCGGCAGGAGCGGGGCGGTTATTCATAGGCTTCGCGATAGCGCTTCACCACGGTCAACGCGACGATGTTGAGCAGCAGCGTGACGACGAACAGCGTCAGGCCGAGCGCGAACGCCGCGAGCGTCTTGGGGCTGTCGAACTCGGCCTCGCCGGTCAGCAGGTCGACGATCTGCTTGGTGACGGTGGTCGCGCTCGCGAGCGGGTTGATCGTCAATGTCGCGACCCCCGAGGCGGCCATCACGACGATCATCGTTTCGCCGATCGCGCGGCTCACCGCGAGCAGCACGCCGCCGACCACGCCCGGCAGCGCGGCGGGAAGCAGCACCCGGCTGATCGTCTCGGACGGCGTCGCCCCCATCGCTAGCGATCCGTCGCGCATCGAGGCAGGGACGGCGGCGATCGAATCGTCGGCCATCGACGAGACGAACGGGATGATCATCACCCCCATCACCATGCCCGCCGCCAGCGCGCTCTCCGAACTCGCCGAGCTGATGCCGATCGAGACCGCCAGGTCGCGCACCGCCGGCGCCACCGTGAGTGCGGCGAAATAGCCATAGACGACGGTCGGCACGCCAGCGAGCACCTCGAGGATCGGCTTCATCCAGCGCCGCACGTCGGGCCGGGCATATTGGGTGAGATAGATGGCGCTCATCAGGCCGAACGGGATCGCCACCGCCATCGCGATCACGGCGCCGATGAAGAAGGTCCCCCAGAACAGCGGCACCGCGCCAAGCGCGGCCCCTGGATCGCGCGAATCGATGATCTGCGGGCTCCAGTGGGTGCCGGTGAGGAAATCGAGGACGGGCACCATCTGGAAGAAGCGCCACGATTCGAACAACAGCGAGCCGACGATCCCCAGTGTCGTCAGGATCGCGATCAGCGATGCCGCGAGCAGCAGCAGCATCATCACGCGCTCGATCCGCGTCCGTGCCCGGAAATCGGGTTTGACCCGGGTATAGGCATAGGCCCCGCACGACAGCGCCAGCAACAGCGCGACGATCGATCCGATCCAGTCGTAGCGCGCCTGCGCCGCTTCATAGGCGGGCGCCAGTTCGACCGCGAGCGGGTTGAACGCGGCGCGCGCGCGGCCGGCCGCGAGCGTGCGCGCCTCGGTGAGGATGGCGGCGCGCTCGAACCCGGGGGCGGGCAGCGCCCTGGCGGCGGGCGCCGCGAGCACCTGATCGGTCACCAGTCCCGGCGTCGCGAACGACCAGACCAGCAGAAACAACAATGCGGGGATCACCACCCACATCGCGACATAGGTGCCATGATGCGACGGCAGCGAACTGAAGCGGCGGGTGGTGTCGCGACGAAACGCCACCGCGCGGACCCGCGCGGTCAGCCAGCCGATCAGGCCGAGACCGCCCACCAGAAACAGAAGCGCGAGCATGGACAAGGTGTTGGTTCTTCAATTCTTGTTGGCAAACGGGGAGGCGCCGGCGGCACCCCCCCGCTGCAGGTCATTTCAGCGCGCTGCCGTCAAGCGTCGTGCCATTCTCGATGATCTTGGCAGAGGCCTCACGGATCGCCTGCGGCGCCGCGATCAGCCCACGCTTCACCAGCGGACCGTCGGGGCCCCACGAGGCCGCATATTCGGCAAGAAATTTCTGCAGGCCCGGGATCGCCGTCAGATGGGCCTTCTTCACATAGAGATAGAGCGGGCGGGCGCCGGGATAGCTGCCACGGGCGATCGTTTCATAGGTCGGCTCGACCCCCGAGATGGGAATGCCGTTGATCGTCGCCTTGTTCTCTTCGAGATAGCTATAGCCGAACACGCCGATCGCATTGGGGTTGGACGCCATCTTCTGGACGATCAGATTGTCGTTCTCGCCGGCATCGACATAGGGGCCGTCGTCGCGAATGCGGGTGCAGGCGGCGGCATAGGCGTCGGGGTTCTTGTCCTTGAGCTTGAGGCTGTCCGGATAGATCGCCGCACACCCGCGCGCGAGGATCAGTTCGGCGAGCGCGTCGCGCGTGCCGCTGGTCGATGGCGGGCCGTAGACCTGGATCGGAATCGCCGGCAGGCCGGGGTTGACGTCCTTCCAGGTCTTGGTGCTGTTCTTCGCGCCGCGCGGGTTGGCGGCCAGCGCCAGATAGATGTCCACCGGCGACAATTGGAGTTTCGGGCCATTGTTCGATTCGGCGAAGGCGATGCCGTCGATGCCGATCTGGATTTCCATGATGCGATCGACGCCATTGTCGCTGCAGGTTCGGAATTCGCCGGCGGTCATCCGGCGCGAGGCGTCCTCGATATCGGGATGCTGGGCGCCGACGCCCGCGCAGAACAGCTTCATGCCGGCGCCGGTGCCGGTCGATTCGATTACCGGCGTCGCCGTGCCCGGCGTCTTGTTGACGAACTGCTCGGCCACCAGCGTCGTGAACGGATAGACCGTCGACGAGCCGACCACCTTGATCTGGCTGCGCGAACCGGCGCCGCCGCCGTTCGCCTGATCGTTGCATCCCGACAAAATCAGCGCACACGCCGAAATGATCGCCGCTTGACGTAGCATCGCTTGTCCCTCCTGAAGGATTTCCCTTGAGACCGGCTATCACCCCGAAGGGGGTGCCTCTGTGACGCTAAGGTTACTCTTTGATGACAGCGGCTCCGGCGGGGCGGTAGCGGGGATCGCGGGCAGCAGGATCGACGCGGTGGTCCCCTTGCCGACGACGCTGTGGATATCGAGCCGACCGCGATGCCGCTCGATGATGTGTTTGACGATCGCGAGGCCGAGCCCGGTGCCGCCGAGCGCGCGGCTGCGGCCGGCATCGACCCGATAGAATCGCTCGGTGAGTCGGGGCAGATGCTCGGGGCCGATGCCTTCGCCCTCGTCCGAAACGCTGATCCTCACCATGCCGGTCTGGTCGCGCCACAGCCGCGTCGTGATCGGCGTCCCCGGCCGGCCATATTTCATCGCGTTGCCGATCAGATTGTGCAGCACCTGCGACAGCTGCGCACGATCGCCGGCGACCGACGGCACGTCGGCATCGATATCGCTGACCAGATCGGCGCCGCGCCGGTCCTGCGAATCGGCGATCTCGGCGTGCACCTCCTCGAGCAATTGGGCGAGATCGACTTCGCGCGCCGGCAGGCGATATTTCTCGGCCTCGATCCGCGACAGCGAGATCAGATCCTCGACGAGCCGCTGCATCCGGCGGGCCTCGTCGAACATCACTTTCAGGAAGCGCGCGCGCACGCTCGCATCGGCGCCGGCCTTGTCGTCGCTGAGCGTCTCGACGAAGCCCAGGATCGAGGCGAGCGGAGTGCGCAGTTCGTGGCTCGCGTTCGCGACGAAATCGACGCGCATGCGCTCGGCAGCATAGCTGCCGGTCTGATCGATCAGATGGACCACGCGACGACCGTCGGCGAGACCGGTCACACGCATCTCCCAACGCTGGTCGAGCGTGCCCAGACCGACCAGGTTGATCGGCCCGCCGGCGCCGTCGCGGCCCGCCGTCAGGCGCTCGGCCGCTGCCGGGTGGCGAATCGCCAGTCGGACGTCCTCGCCGAGGATATGACCGCCGAGCAATGCCTGCGCGGCGCGGTTTGCGTGGGCGACGCGCCCGTCGGCGACGATCACGATCGGCTCGATGATCGCCTCGATGACCTCGCTGATATCGACCGACTGGTTGCCCGGGGTCGCGCGATCGGCGGCAGGCGACGGGGGCGGCGCCTCCGCCGGTTCGCCGGTGCCCGCCGCCACCAGCACGGCGGCGATCCCGCCGACCAGCACGATCAGGACGTTCTGGATATCGAGGACGAGCATCCAGCTGGCGAGCGCCGCCACACCGACAAGGGCGATCGCCACCAACGTTCGAGGGCCGAAGGGGTGCAGCATGAAGGCGATCTAGCGCAAAGCCATCGGGCGGGCGAGAGCCGCCTTGCGCTCGATTTACGATTGTGAAAGGGCTTGGGGCCGATGATGGAACGGCCATGAGTGACGATACGCCCCCCGATATGCCCCCCGATCCGCCGGTCGACAGCGATGGGACGACCCGCCGCCGCGCCTTGCTGCTGGGCGCGGTCGGGGCGACCGCGATCGTGTCGATCCGGCCGGCGCTGGCGCAGACGACGGCATCGGTGATGACCTGCGAAATCCCGATTCCCGATCCCGCGCGCGCGGGAAGCTACATCGCCGCCGATGGCAAGCTGGTGCCGGCGGGGACGGTCGGCGCCTTTCCGCCGGCGGGCCGGCCGTTCAAGGGCGAAGATGTGCGGCGCGCGCTGGCGGGCGGGCAGTTGCCCGGCGTCGATGCCGAGCGCAGCCGGGCCTATCTCAAATATGTCGGCCGGCTCCAGTCGGGTACCAGCGGCTTCACCTGCTTCGCTTCGCTGCAGATGCCCCGCGGCTGAACGCCGTGCCGAGCATCCATTATCGGGCCGTCCCGATCGCCGAACGCCGGACGGTGACCCTCGACGACCTTGTCCTCGTCTACCACCGGGCCTCGGGAATCACGCATCTGCTCGCGTCGCCGGCACCCGAAATTCTCGCCGCACTCGACGAGGGCGCGCTTGATCTGGCCGGTCTGCTCGATCGGCTCGGGCGCCGGTTCGATCTCGATGCCGGCGCGTCCGGGGCGCTCGCCGCGCGTCTCGACGAGCTGATCGCGGCAGGGCTGGTGGCGACCGCGTGAGGCACCAGCATGCCCTGCGGATCGGCCCGATCGGGTTTCGCATCGGATCGGACTGGCGCGCGCCGATCGACTCGCTGCGCGCGCTCTATGCCGATTATCCCTCGCCGCACGACGGCATCGCCGATTTCACCGTCCGGCTGTTCGCGGCGCGGCCCTGGCGGCGCTGGCTGCGCCCGGCGGTGATGATCGGCGGCGATTACATGCTGCCAGAGGCGGCACCGCTGCCGCTCGCGCAGGGCCTGCTCGCCGCCGAAATGGCGATGAACCTGCAGATGGCGCTCGGCCAGCGGCGCTATCTGCTGCTCCACGCCTCGGCGGTCGAGCGCGACGGTCGCGCGCTCATCATGACCGGCGAGTCGGGGGCGGGCAAATCGACGCTCGCCGCGCTTCTGTCGCGCCGCGGCTGGCGGCTGATGGGCGACGAATTCGCGCTCGTCGATCCGGTCACCGGCCTGCTTCACGCCTTTCCCCGGCTGGTCAGCCTGAAGAACGCCGCGATCGGCGTCGTCGCGGCGGCGATGCCCGATCAGCGCTTTGGCCCGTTGCTCGCGGGGACGCCCAAGGGTGACATCCGCCATCTCGTTCCCCCCGCCGATGCGATTGCCGCGATGGATCGCCCGGCGACGCCCGCGCTGCTGCTCTTCCCCCGGTTCGGAGAGGCGGCGGCGGTGCGGCCGGTCGGCCCGGGCGAAGTGTTCGTGCGGCTGACCCAGGCATCGACCAACTATGTCGCGCTCGGCGAACGCGGCTTCGGTGCGCTGACGCGGCTGGTTGCCGACATCCCCGCGCTGGCGATCGACTATCCCGATACGGAGACGGCGGTCGCGACCGTCGAGCGGCTGTGGCGCGCGCTGTGACGCGGCCGGGCCGCGTCGCCGATGGCTGGCTGCTCGCCGATATCCTGCGCGATCCGGCGGGCAGCGCCGCGCTCGATCCGGCCGGCTGGACGGCGCTGCTGGCGATCGCCCGCGCCGAACAACTGATCGGATCGCTCGCGTACCGGCTCGACGGGCTGGCGATGCCGGGTGCCGCCGCGCGGATCCTCGCCGATGCCCGTGCGGCCGCCGAACAGGGCCGGATCGCCGCGCTTTGGGAGGCGGAGATGGCGCGGCGGGCGCTCGCGCCGCTTGGCTGCGCGGTCGTGCTGCTCAAGGGCACTGCCTTTGTCGCGGCCGGATTGGCGGCGGGGGTGGGGCGGTCGATCGGCGATCTCGACATTCTGGTGCCGCGGGCCGCGATCGACGACGTCGAGGCGGCGCTGCTCGCGGCGGGCTGGGAATGGGTCAAGCCCGATCCCTATGACGACGCCTATTATCGCCGCTGGATGCACGAACTGCCCCCGCTGATCCACCGCGACCGCGACCGGATGATCGACGTCCACCACACGATCCTTCCGCTGACGGCGCGGATCACCCCCGATGCCCCGGGATTGATCGCCGCGAGCATCCCGCTCGACAAGGGCCTGCATGTCCTCAACCCGAACGACATGCTGGTCCATGCCGCGGCGCACCTGTTCGCTGACGGCGATCTCGCGGGCGGGATGCGCAATCTGTGGGACGTTCACCGGCTGATCGAGGAATTCGGCACCGGCGGGCTCGCCGATCGCGCTGCGCACCACGGCCTGTCGCGCGAAGTCGCGCGCGCGGTGCGGTTGAGCGCGGCGCTCTTTGGCGAAGCGCGGGCGTCGTCGGCGGTCGATCGGCTCTACCTCCGTCGCCTTGTCGCGCGCGATGGCTGGGGCAGGCCGGCTCGGCCGCTGACCCGGCTGGGCTTCTATGCCCGCGCGCACTGGCTGCGCATGCCGCCGCTGATGCTGGCGCGGCATCTATGGACCAAATGGCGCAAGGGCGGCCTGCCGGGCTGAGCCTTTCCGCGCGGCGCGCGCGGGCGCGACGTCGGGCGCCGCATCCAGACGCTTGCGCGCCCGCGCCGCCATCGGTATAGGCGCGCCTCCAAGCGCAACCGGCGCGGGCATTGCCGCTGCCGGACTCCGTCGGGGAGTAGCTCAGCCTGGTAGAGCACTGCCTTCGGGAGGCAGGGGCCGGAGGTTCGAATCCTCTCTTCCCGACCATTTGGCGCAATCGGTGCTTGCGAGGGCGCGATGGCGCGCTAGCATCGGCTATGCACGCGTATCGACCCCGTTCCGCCCGATGATCCTTCCCGCTTCGGCGCTGTTCACCGATACGCTGTCGATCGTCACGATCCTGATGATCGCGGTGGTGTTGTCCGACTGGCTCGCGCGGCGTGGGATCGGGCGGCGGATCGGCGCGGCGGTGATCGTCATCGCCGCCGGCGCGGCGCTCACCAACTTGAGGATCATCCCGCCGGCCGGCGGCGGCGGGCCGGCCTATGATCCGATCTTCGCCGTCGTCGTGCCCGGATCGATCTTCCTGATCCTGCTCGAGGTCAATCTGAAGGCGCTGCGGCGCGCCGGCGCGCCGATGCTCGGCGCCTTTGCGCTGGGGGCGCTGGGCACCTGTCTCGGCGTGCTCGCGGCGGCGCGGCTGGTGCCGATGGCGCCGATGCTGGGGGCGACGGCGGCGCCGCTCGGCGGGATGCTGACCGGCACCTATATCGGCGGCAGCGTCAACTTCAACGCGGTCGCGCTCGGCTATGGCGTGCTGCGCGACAGCACCACCTACACCACCGCCGTCGTCGTCGATAATGTCATGACCGATGTGTGGATCCTGATCACGCTGATCATCCCGGCCATTCTCTATCGCACCGGGCGCTTCGGCACGCCCCGCCCGCGCGTGCTGGCTCACGAACTGGCGACCCCGAGCGGGGCCGCCCCGCTGGCGCCGACGCTGGCGCTGGGCATCCCGCTGGCACTCGCCGGAGTGGCCCTGACGGTCTCGAATGCCGCGGCGGCGGCGCTGGCGGGGCAGGGGATCGTCGTCCCGTCGATCCTGATCGTCACCACGCTGGCGCTGCTGATCGCGCAGGTGCCGGCGATCGAGCGGCTGACCCTCGCCAACACGCTGGGGCTGTGGGGCGTCTTTCTCTTCCTCGCCGTGGTGGGGGCGAGCGCCGATTTGGCCGCGCTCGCCGCCTCGCGCGCGCTCGGCGCAGCGATGTTTGCGTATATCGGCATCATCTTCGTCGTTCACGGCATCGTCCTGATCGGAATCGGCTTCTGGCTGCGGATCGAGCCCGAGATCATCGCCATCGCCTCGAATGCCAATATCGGCGGCAGCGCCTCGGCGTTCGTGCTCGCCGAGACGCAGCAGCGCCACGATCTGGTGCTGCCGGCGATTCTGATCGGATCGCTCGGCAATGCGATCGGCACCTATGCCGGATTCGCGATCGTGCCGTTGCTCGGCTGAGCGGCGGCGCCAAGATGCTGTGGGTGGTCGCGCCGCGCACCACCAGCCCCGGTATGATTCGCCGCGACTCGCGGTGACTCCTAGGTTTTTCTGGACGCGAGTCGCGCCGTTCGATAAGGCATGGTTAACCATGATGGTAACGGACATGCCGATCGCACCCTGGTTTCTGCTTGCCGTCCTGGCCAATTTCGCGGGGTATGTCGTTTATCTGACGGGCCTCAAGCGTGAGCTCGTCCAGCCCAATCGCGCCTCGTGGCTGATCTGGAGCGCGGCGGTGCTGGTCGAGGCGAGCACCTATGCCGCGGTCAACCCGGGGGCGGCGCAGAGCATCGTCTTCCTGATCTCCGCCGGCGCCTGCATCGTCGTCACGATCGGCATCTGGCAACGCTCGGCGTGGAGCATGCCGACGCGCAGCGAAACGATCTGCATGGCCGCGTGCCTCGCCTCGCTGACGCTGTGGGCGATGTTCAGCTCGGCCTTCTGGGCGCATATGCTGGTCGTCGCGGCGGTCCCGATCAGCTTCTGGCCGACCTGGGAAAGCGTCGGACAGGATCGTTCGCGCGAACGCTCGCCGGCCTGGGGGCTGTGGACGGTCGGCGATCTCGCGACGCTGATCGTCGCGACCCGAACCGGCGACGTCGCGGTCGGCAACTATGCCTATATCCTCGTCGAATTGCTGTGCCATGCCAGCGTGTGGTTCATGATCGGGCTCGCGACGATCAACCCGATCCGGTCGCTCGGCTTTCGCAACGGCAATTTCTACGTGCTCGACAAATATCGACCCGCCGCCAATCTGTTCTCGGTCGGCGAAAACCATCTCGGCAAGGCGGTGTTTGCCGCCGTCGGCTTTGCCGAGGGCGAACCGATCGTCAAATTCACCGGCCGGCGGTTCCGCGCCGATCAGGTGCCCAGCCTGATGCGCGGCGGCAGCGACCGCTTCGTCCAGGTCACGCCCGAGCATTTCATGGGGCCATCGGGGCGAATCGACGATCTGATCAACCACAGCTGCGCGCCCAACGCCGGGCTGCGCTTCACCGACGACGGCGTCGTGCTGGTCGCGATCCGCGCGATTGCGCCGGGCGAGGAGATCAGCTGGGATTATTCGACCACGCTCACCGAGAGCAACTGGCACATGATCTGCCAGTGCCGTGCGCCCGACTGCCGGCGCGTGATCGGCAATTTCGAAACGCTCGCCCCCGAACGGCAGGAATGGTTTCGCGCCCGCAATCTGGTCGCGCCCTATCTGCGCCGCAAGGACGATCTGACCGCAGCGCCACAACCGCCCGAAGTGCGGATCGGCGCGCGCTAGGTCAGGCGGCCATCGCCTTGGCGCGCGCCTCGGCTGGCGCCGCCTTGAGCGTCAGGATGGCAACCGCCCCACAGCCCTTGCCCGCGCTTTCGAGGCGCAGCGCCCCCTCCATTGCGTTCATCGAATTGGCGCACCAATGGAGGCCGAGCCCGCCCGATTTGTGCTCGCGCGTCGAAAAACCGCGCTGGAACAGCGTCGCGCCGATCTCGGGGTCGAAGCCCTCGCCATCGTCGCGGATCATGATGCGGACGGTGCCATCCGATTCCTCGACCGATACGGTGATGCTGCCGGTGCCGGTCTGCTTGGCGGCGACCGCCTCGACGGCGTTGCCGAAGAGGTTGCCGATCACCTGGCTCAGGATGATCCGGTTCGCCATCACCGGCCAGGCATGCGCCGGGAAGCTGAACGCGATCGAGGTTTCGCCCGAATAGCGTGCGATCGTCGCATTCTGGGCGATGATGTCGGTGACATTGCACACCGCGAGCGGCGGGCGTTCGTGCGCCTGGGCCTGCTGGCTGCCGATGATCTCGAGAACGTGCTGCATCGCCTCGCGCCCGGCCTGAAGCTGGCGGCGGCGCTCGGCGCGTTCGGTTTCCTCGGCCTCGATGGCGGCGGCGACGAACGCCGCGAGCTTCTGGCGCCGCGCCGCCGGGATATCCTCGCGCGCCAGCTCGCCAACCGCCCGGTCGACCATCGCGCGATCGGTGGCGGGTTGCTCGGCGATGCCGCGCGACAGGATCGTGCTGATCGGGTTGAGCGCGTTGCGGACATTGTGCATTACCGCAACCGCGCTCTCGCTGCGGCCGAGCGCGAAGCTCTGCACCTCGAGCTGTTCGCGCAGATCCTTCAGCTGACGCAGCATCGAATTGAAGCTGCGGCCGAGTGAGCCGATCTCGTCGCGGCGATCCTCCTCGGCGAGCAGCCCGAGCGACCCCGAGGCAGTGACGACCTGCATATGCTGCTCGACCCGGTTGAGCGGGCTGAGCACGAGCCGCGCGATCATCCGCCGCAGAACGATCAGCAAGATGCCCAACAGCACCGTCGATCCGATGATCGCGAGCATCAGCATCCGCTGGCCCAGCGTCGAGACGTCGCGCGGGACGGCAAAGCTCACCGAGGCGACGGCATGGCCATCGGCGCCCATGATCGGCACGGCGATCGTCATCGTCGACTGGCCCGGGGTGATGACTTCCTTGTCGCCCGTGCGATCGAGATCGAGCCGTGCCCTGAGCTGAAGCAGCTTCGACATTTGCTGCGAGGTGATCTGGCGGACCATCATCACATAGCCGCGCGGCGCTCCGGTGCCGTCGCTGCGGCGAACCTGGGCGACGCCCACCGCCGCGACGATCGGCCCGAGGCGGGTGTAGAAGGCCGCCGAACTGCCGCTGCCGAGCACGCGGTTGAAGTCGAGCTGGCCGATCCGCTCGATCAGCTTGGCGCGCATGCCCGGGCGATCGGCCTGAGCCGTGAGATCGAGCCAGCGGGCAATGACGATGTGCCCGTCGCTGCCGATATAGGCCATGCCGTTGACGTCGAGATTCGACATGGCGAGCGTCGAGAAGCTCTCCTGCTCGAATTTGGCGGTGGGCTTGGCCATGTAATCATAGCTCGAATTCCAGTCGCCATAGTCGCGCACCGCGCTTTCGACCTTCGAGATATATTCGCCCAGCGCCGCGCGCGTGCGCTCGACATGCGCGTTGACCGATTGCGCCTCGAGCTGGTTGAAGCTGGGGGTGATCACGCCGGCCAGCAGCAAGGTGATCGCCAGCGAGCCGAGCAGCCCGACGGCGGTCAGGATCAGCAGCAACTTGGCCCCCAGCGACGCCGGGGAGCGCAGCTTGCCCTTGAACGTGGTGACGGCCATCAGCCGTGCGTCCCGTTACCCGCCTGATCTTCGGCCGCATCATAGATGGCGGGGCCGTCGCCGGGATCGTCCTTGCCTTCGATCGTGCCCGCATGCGCCATGTCGCGCGCGAGATCGGCGTCGATCGGGCGCGAGAAATAATAGCCCTGCAGGTGCGACGCGCCGGCGAGGCGCAGCGCCTGGACCTGGGTATCGGTCTCGACCCCCTCGGCGATCACGCCCAGCCCCAGCGCGCGGCCGAGATGGATGATCGAATGGACGATCGCCGCGCTTTCGCGCTCGCGGCCCATGCCGTCGATGAAGCTGCGATCGATCTTGAGGCAATCGAGCGCGAATTTGCGGATGTTGTAGAGGCTCGAATAGCCGGTGCCGAAATCGTCGAGCGCGATCCGGAAGCCCATCTGGCGCAGCCGGTAGAGCGTATCGGCGGCGCGATCGGCATCGTCGAAGATCGCGGTTTCGGTAATCTCGATCTGCACGCGCTGCGGCGAGACATTGGCGTGCTGGACGCGCTCCATCACCCGACCGACGAAATTCTGGCGGCGGAACTGCCGCGGCGAGAAATTGACCGAGACATATTGGCCGGGCCAGTTTTCGAGTTCGGCGATGGCGGTATCGAGCACCCAGTCGCCGAGTTCGTGGATCAGGTTCGATTCCTCGGCGATCGGAATGAACATGCCGGGCGAAATCGGCCCATATTCGGGGCTGTTCCAGCGCAGCAGCGCTTCGAAGCCGACGATTTCGAGGCCCTCGCGCGCGACGATCGGCTGATAGACCAGCTTGAGCTCGCCCTTGGCGATCGCCTGGCTGAGCCCGCCTTCGATCTGGCGGCGGAAGCGGATGCTGTCGTCCATGCTCTCGTCGAACGGGCGGACGACGCCGCGCCCGGCGCGCTTGGCTTCGTTGAGCGCGAGATCGGCGCGGCGCATCACGTCGACCGGATCACGTACCGGCTCGGCCTCGGTGACGACGACGCCCATCGACGCGCTCGCCTGGATCGAATGGCCGAACACCTTGAGCGTGACCGAACAGGCGCGCAGCATCAGCTCGCACGCCATCACCGCGGCTTCCTCGCCGGGGGTGTCGAACAGGACGCCGAATTCGTCGCCGCCGAGCCGGGCGACCATGCCGCCTTCGGGCACCGACGATTCGAGCAGTTGATACACCGATCGGATCATCTCGTCGCCGGCGAGATGGCCGAGCGTATCGTTGACGAGCTTGAACCGGTCGAGATCGAGCATCGCCGTCGCGAACATCGCCTTGCCGCGCGAACGCTCGGTGAGCGCGCGCAGGAAGGCGAGGCGGTTCGGCGCCTCGGTAAGCGAATCATGGTTCGCGATATGGACCGCATGGCTCTCGTTCGCGGCAAGCTCGAGGCTCTTTTCCTCGAGCATCACAACCTGATTGGCGAGCGCCGTACGCGCCTGGGCAAGCTCGATGTCGACCTGCCAGCGGCCGGCGAGCGCGGTCGCGGTCTGGACGACCTCGGCGACCTCGAAAGGCTTGGCGATGTAGAAGATCTTGTCGGCGGGGCCGGCGACCTTCGAAATCTCGATCGGCGAGAAATCCGAATAGCCGGTGACGATGACGATGTTGATGTCGGGATCGAGCGCACGGATCCGCCTGGCGGTTTCCTTGCCGTCGATGCCCGGCGGCATGCGCACGTCGATGAACGCGACCGCGAACGGATCGCCCTTGGCGAGCGAAGCCTCGAGCGCGGCGACGCCGTCGAGCCCCTGCATGCAATGGGTCAGTTCGAAGGCCATCTCGTCGGAGACCGCCGCCTGATCGCCCGCGGCATCGTCTCCGTCGTCGTCCCCGAACAATTCGGCGGCCATCGCCGACAGCGCGGCGCCGTCGCCGACCGTCTTGGGGGCAAAGCTCTGGCGATAGGATTCGTGCATCGCCTGTTCGTCGTCGATGATCAGAATGCGCACCGGGCACCCCCGTTCGTAGGCGATGCATATGCTCGCAGGATGATTAAGGAAGCGTTTGAATGCCCTGGTTTTCGGCGCGCTTTGTCGTACCGGCTGGACGGGATGATCGCCATCGGGGCAGGCGCTGCCGCCGCCCTGCCATCGTTCGACCCGTAACCGCTGTGCATCCGCGTCCGCCCCTTGTGACTTGCCACGGGCACAGGCCTAAGCCGACAGGGTAAATGACGCGTTAAACAGCTTTGGAAATATCCGCGTCCAGCGCGGCCGCGCCGAGCAGGATCGCGCCCAGTGGTCCCGCCTGATTGCCGAGCCCGGGCAGCACGACATAGCGGTCGAGCGGCCCCAGTTCGGCTCCGATCCCATAGCTGCCCAGGCTCCTCGCGAGCGCGCGGCGGATCATCGGCAGCAACGCGGGCTGGCCGATCACCACCCCGCCGCCGATCACGATCCGGCGCGGCATGCCCGTCAACACCAGCACCTGACACAACTGCCCCAGCGCATCGGCGACGATCGGCCAAACCGGGGCGTCGGGCGCGATCTGGCTGGCGGGAAGGCCGGTACGCGCGGCGATCGCCGGCCCGGCGGCGAGCCCCTCGACGCACGCTCCGTGGAAAGAACACGCGCCGGGCCACTCGTCACCCGCGACGCGCACGGGCCGGATATGGCCGAGCTCGGCATGCGTCATCCCGCCCAGCGGCGCGCCGCCGACGACCAGCCCGACGCCGACCCCGGTGCCGACGGTGATATAGGCGAGGTCGGCGAGTCCCAGCCCCGCGCCCCAGCGCGCCTCGGCGAGCGCTGCGCCGACGACGTCGGTGTGGAAACCGACCGGCACGCCATGAGGACCGCCCAGCCGACCCGCGACATCGGTCCCCGACCAGCCCGGCTTGGTCGTCGCGGTGATATGGCCATAGTCGGCCGCGCCGCGATCGATGCCGAGCGGCCCGAAGCTGGCGATGCCGATCGCGGCGAAGCCCCGCCAGCGATCAAGCACCGCCTCGATCGCGGCCAGGGTCTCGGCGGGGGTCGTGGTCGCGATGCGCACCTCGTCGCGAACATCGTCCGGGCCGGTGCCCAGGAGGCACACGCATTTGGTGCCGCCAAGCTCGACACCCGCGATCATCGGCGGGCTCACTCCACCGTCACGCTCTTGGCCAGATTGCGCGGCTGATCGACGTCGGTGCCCTTGAACACCGCGACGTGATAGGCGAGCAGCTGCACCGGCACGGCATAGACCAGCGGCGCGATCAGCGGGTGGACCTTGGGCATCTCGATCGTCGCGATCGTGTTCTCGCCGGCCTGGGCGATCCCTTCGGCGTCGGAGATCAGCACCACCTGCGCGCCGCGCGCCTGTGCCTCCTGCATGTTGCTCACGGTCTTGTCGAACAACGGGCCCGAAGGCGCGAGCACGATCAGCGGCACGCTATCGTCGATCAGCGCGATCGGGCCGTGCTTCATCTCGCCCGAGGCATAGCCTTCGGCATGGATATAACTGATTTCCTTGAGCTTGAGCGCGCCTTCGAGCGCCATCGGATATTCGGGCCCGCGCCCGAGATACAGCACGTCGCGCGCGGCCGCGATCTTCGGCGCCATCGCCTCGATTTCCTCGTCATGCGACAGGGCGTGGTTCATCGCGGCGGGCACTTCGCGCAGGTGGCGGACGATTTCATGCTCGAGATCGGAGGTCAGCAGCCCCTTCGCCCGCGCCAGATTGATCGCGAGCGCCGCCATCACCGCGAGCTGGCACGTGAACGCCTTGGTCGAGGCGACGCCGATTTCGGGGCCGGCATGGGTGGGGAGCAGCAGATCGACCTCGCGCGCCATCGAGCTGGTCGGCACGTTGATGATGCCCGCGGTCGTCAGCCCCGCCGCCTTCATGTGGCGCAGCGCCGCCAGCGTATCGGCGGTTTCGCCTGATTGCGAGATGACGATGCCGAGCATGTCGGGGCTGAGCACCGGATCGCGATAGCGGAATTCGCTGGCGACATCGGCCTCCACCGGCACGCGCGCGAACTGCTCGATCCAGTATTTGCCGATCATCCCGACATAGCTCGCGGTCCCGCAGGCGACGATCGCGACGCGGCTGATCTTGGCGAGATCGAACTCCATGTCGGGCAGCGCGACCTGCTCCTCGACCGGGCGCAGATAGCTGCGCAAGGTCTGCG
Organism: Sphingomonas sp. 28-66-16; assembly: GCA_002281485.1. Classification (GTDB taxonomy): domain Bacteria; phylum Pseudomonadota; class Alphaproteobacteria; order Sphingomonadales; family Sphingomonadaceae; genus Sphingomonas. The sequence goes on along the minus strand of NCGF01000020.1, from coordinate 16,772 downwards.
CGACGACCACCGGCTGCTCGTAAATCTCCTTGAGCATGAAATGGCGGTAATTGCCCTTGTCGATCAACTGGCCCGAGGCGCCTGAATTGACGATCGGACGAGTGACGGGCTGGTTGTCGCGATCGAACACCTCGACCTTCTCGCGCGTGATCACGACCCAGTCGCCTTCCTCGAGATAGGCGATCCGCTGGGTCAGCGGCGCGAGCGCGAGCGCGTCGGAACCCAGATAGTTCTCGCCATCGCCATACCCCACTGTCAGCGGGGCGCCCAGCCGCGCGCCGATCAGCAGATCGGGCTCCGATTTGAACATCACGCCGAGCGCGAACGCCCCGTGCAGCCGCGGCAGGACATTGGCGACCGCTTCGCGCGGCGGCACTCCGCGCTCGATCTCGCGCGCGATCAGGTGGGCGACGACTTCGGTGTCGGTCTGGCTCAGGAACTGGCGGCCATCGGCGATCAGCTCTTCGCGCAGCGGCTTGAAATTCTCGATGATGCCGTTGTGGACCAGCACCACGTCGTCGACGATGTGCGGATGGGCATTGTCCTCGGTCGGCGCACCGTGGGTGGCCCAGCGAGTATGGGCGATGCCGCCCTCGCCGGGGAGCGGGTCTTCGATGAGACGCGCAGCGAGATTGGCGAGCTTGCCCTTGGCGCGGCGGCGATCGAACACGCCGTCATGCACGGTGCACATGCCGGCCGAATCATAGCCGCGATATTCGAGCCGCTTCAGCCCGTCGAGCAGCCGGTCAGCGACGGGCCCTTGCCCCAGAATTCCAACGATACCGCACATGCTTCTGATCTCCGCCCGCAGGTCGCTATTTGGTTTTTCGCGCCGTCATGATCGCCCTGAAACGCGTTGCCCATCCCTGCTTTTCGGTCTGTGCCGGGCGAACCAGCACCAGCGCGTCGGCCGATACGTCGCGCGTCACGACGCTGCCCGCCCCGACGATCGCGCCCGCGCCGATCGACACCGGCGCCACGAGCGCCGAGTTCGATCCGATGAACGCGCCCTCGCCGATTTCGGTCTTGTATTTGAAGAAGCCGTCATAATTGCACGTGATCGTCCCGGCGCCGATATTGGCACCCGCGCCGACGACGGTATCGCCCAGATAGGTGAGGTGGCTCGCCTTCGCGCCGGCCCCGAGCACCGTCTTCTTCATCTCGACGAAATTGCCGACCTTCGATTGCTCGCCCATCACCGATCCGGGGCGGAGCCGTGCGAACGGCCCCAGCTCGGCGCCGGCGCCGATCGTCGCGCCCTCGATATGGCTGAAGGCATGAATGATCGCGCCATCGGCGACGGTGACGCCGCGGCCGAAGAACACGTGGGGCTCGATCGTCACGTCGCGCGCTACGGCGGTATCGAACGCGAACCACACCGTCTCGGGGGCGATCAGCGTCGCGCCATCGGCCATCACTTCGGCCCGGCGGCGGCTTTGCCAGCGGGCCTCGAGCGCGGCGAGCTCGCTGCGGCTGTTGACGCCGGCGACCTCGTCGGGATCGGTTGTCACGACGGCGCAAAACGCGCCGCGCGCATTGGCGATGTTGACGATATCGACCAGATAGATTTCCCCTGCGGCATTGTCGTTGCCGACATCGGCAAGCAGGGTGAAAAGGTCACCGCTTCGCACCGCCATCAGCCCCGAATTGCACAGCCGCACCGCGCGCTCTTCCTCGGTGGCGTCCTTGTGCTCGACCATCTTGACGATGCGGTCGCCCTCGGTGATCACCCGGCCATAGCGCAGCGTGTCCTCTGGCGCGAAGCAGAGCACCACGACCGTCGGCGCGTCGGGTGCGTTGAGGCGATCGAGCATCGCCTGCATCGTTTCGGGGCGTACCAGCGGAACGTCGCCGTAAAGGATCAGCACGTCGCCGTCGAAATCCGCCAGCGCCCGTTCGGCCTGCTGCACGGCGTGGCCGGTGCCAAGCTGCGGGTCCTGCACGGCGAGATCGGCGCTGCCGGCCAACGCCGCTTCGAGCTGGTCGCGCCCCGATCCCACCACCACTACTTTGCGCGCCGGTGCGAGCACGTCGACGCTGGCGAGCAGATGCATCAGCATCGGTTGCCCGGCAATCGGGTGCAGCACCTTGTGGAGATCGGATTTCATCCGCGTGCCCTTGCCCGCGGCAAGGATGATCGCGGCGATGGGTGGTGTCGTCATGGTTCGCCCTCAGCCATGCGCGCCCCTGCCATGATTGTCTTGCCAATTCCATAGCGATGCTGGCAGCGGTGGCGGATGGACGCTGAAACATTTCCCTTCGCGATCGTCGGCTTCGATCTCGACGGCACCTTGCTCGATACCAGTCCCGATCTGACCGCGGCGGTCAACGACGCGCTCGCGACGGCGGGGCGGCCGGCGCTGACCGCGTCGGAGGTCAAGACGATGGTCGGCGGCGGCGCCAAGCACATGCTCGCCCAGGGCCTGGAGAAGACAGGCGGCTGCGATCCCGACACGTTCCGCGCGCTCTACAAGCAGATGCTGCGCTTCTACGAGGCCAATATCTCGGTCGCGACGGTGCCGTTCGAGGGGTGCCTGGCCGCGCTCGACCGGCTCGACGGGATCGGGGTGAAGACGGCGGTCGTCACGAACAAGTTCGAATCGATGGCGGTGAAGCTGCTCGGCGATCTCGGGATGCTCGATCGGTTCGTGACGGTGATCGGTGGCGATAGCCTGGGCAAGGAAAATGCCAAGCCGTCGCCCGCGCCGATCCTCGCGATGATCGAGCGATGCGGCGGCGGCCGGGCGGCCTTTGTCGGCGATTCGATCTATGATGTGATGGCCGCGAAAAATGCCGGCATCCCCTCGGTCGCGGTCGGCTTCGGCTTTCTCCACGGCCCCGTCGAGGAATTGGGCGCCGACGCGATTGTCGATCATTTTGATGCGCTGATCCCGGCCCTGGCTCGGCTCGCGCGTTAGCCGTGTCGGCGCTCGAGATTGTGGCGTTCGCGCTTGGCGTGATCAACGTCACCCTCGTCGTGCGCCGGTCGATCTGGAACTACCCGTTCGCGCTGGTGATGGTGCTGCTCTATGCGCGGATCTTCTTCGACGCGAAGCTGTACAGCGACGCGCTGCTCCAGCTCTTCTTCTTCGCCGTCAATCTCTACGGATGGTGGGCGTGGTCGCGCGCCGCGGCGGTCGCGGGCGAGGTCGTCGTCGAGCGATTGTCGGCGGCGTCGCGCTGGCGCTGGGCGGCGGGGTCGGCCGTCGCGATCATCGGCTGGAGCAGCCTCGTCAGCCGCTATACCGATGCCGCGCTGCCCTGGTGGGACGCGACCGCCGCGATCCTCAGCGTCGTCGCGCAGATCCTGATGTCGCGCCGGCTGATCGAGAATTGGGTGCTCTGGATCGTCGTCGATCTGCTCTCGATCGGGCTTTACGCAGTCAAGGGTCTGGAGCTGACGATGCTGCTCTATGCGATCTTCCTCGCCCTCGCGATCTGGGGGCTGATCGATTGGCGCGGCGCCGAACGCCGCCAGCGAGCGACGCGGTGACACGACCGCGCACCATCTGTCTGCACGGGCCCGAGAGCACCGGCAAATCGACGTTGCTCGCCCCGCTCGCCGCCCTGTTGGGGGCGGTGACGGTGCCCGAATATGGCCGGACCTTTGCCGAGGCGCACGGCACCGATTTCACCATGGCCGATCTGGTAACGATCGCCCGGCACCACGATGCGTTGACCCGCGCAGCATTGGCGCGCGGGGCGCGTTGCGTGCTGCTCGACACCGATCCGCTGATGACTGCCGTGTGGGCCGACATGCTGTTCGGCCGGCGCGATCGCTGGTTCGATGCCTGGCAGGGCACGGCGGACCTGTACCTGCTGCTCGATATCGATCTGCCATGGGTGGACGACGGCACGCGCATGTTCGGCGCGATCGAGCAGCGGCGGCGCTTCTTCGACCTCTCACGCGCCGAATTGGAGCGGCGCGGGGTGCGCTGGGCGCTGGTGGGCGGGCAGGGTGACGCCCGCCTCGCCAATGCGCTGGCGGCAATCGAGGCGGCGGGGCGTCGACCGGCCCCGCCGCCTTGAACCTCAGGTCGAGACGTTACTTGGCCAGCGGCGCCGCGTCGGCGGCATTCTCGGGCAGGCCGCCAAGCTGCGAGACGAGCTTGATATAGGCGTCGAGATAGGCAAGCACGATGATCTGGCCGATCGCGGTATCCTGATAACCGCCGCCGGCCGCGCCGCCGAACGCGCCCCCGTCGAACACGCCGCCGCCGGCGCCGAAGCTGACGTCGGATTTGCGGGCATAGCCCTCGACGAGCGCTTCTTCCTCGGTGGTGCGCGCGTTGACGACCGACAGGGTGACCTTGGCCTCACCCTTCTTGACGTTGATGCTGCCGGCGAGGGCCCCTGCAACGCGACCGAAGCCGCCGAACAGGCCGCCGATCGCGCCCGCTGCCGCGCCGATCCCGCCGCCGCCCGAGTTGCGGTTGGCGGTCACGATGTCGGGCTGCAGGAAATAATCGGCTGCCTTCACCTGGCCGCGACCGAGATTCGATCCGCCCTGCAGCTCGCCCGAATCGGCCATCGCGCGTTCCATGTTGCGGCTGCCCATCGCGCGCCCGCGATTGACCAGGCCGAAACAGCCCGATTTCTGGACGAAGACCTTGATGATCGCTTCGGGGCTGCCGAGATTGAACTCGCGCCACCACTGATTGTCGGGCTCGACGATCGCGATCGTGCCGAGCCGTCTGGTGCAGACCGGGATCTGCTGTTCGCCCTTTTGTTGCGCCTGATGCGCGGACGAGCCCCGATCGACCCGCTGCGCGATTGCGGGTGTCGCCACCAATGCTGCGCCAATGGCGGCTACTGAAAGATACCGTCGCATGTCATGACCTCCCCGTCACTCTTACCCGAGTCCTCAGCTCGATCGCCCGCGTGGCGACCGCCGGATCGACTCTCCCCGCAGTTTTCCTAGCACCGCCCGAATTGCTGCGCTAGGCGCAACAATCATGGCCACCCCACTCGACCGCATCCGCAATTTTTCGATCATCGCGCACATCGATCACGGCAAGTCGACGCTTGCCGATCGTCTGATCCAGCAGACCGGCGGGCTCACGGCGCGCGAAATGTCCGAGCAGGTGCTCGACAATATGGACATCGAGAAGGAGCGCGGCATCACCATCAAGGCGCAGACCGTGCGGCTCGACTATCGGGCGAAGGACGGGCTCGATTATGTCCTCAATCTGATGGACACGCCGGGCCATGTCGATTTCGCCTATGAAGTCTCGCGCAGCCTCGCGGCGTGCGAGGGCGCGCTGCTCGTCGTCGATGCCGCGCAGGGAGTCGAGGCGCAGACGCTCGCCAACGTCTATCAGTCGATCGAGCATGATCACGAGATCGTCCCCGTCATCAACAAGATCGATCTCCCCGCTGCCGAGCCCGAAAAGGTCCGCGCCGAAATCGAGGAAGTGATCGGCCTCGATGCCTCGAACGCGGTGCTGACCAGCGCCAAATCGGGAATCGGTATCGCCGACGTGCTCGAAGCGATCGTCACCCGCATCCCGCCGCCCAAGGGCGATGCCGATGCGCCGCTCAAGGCGATGCTCGTCGATAGCTGGTATGATCCCTATCTCGGCGTGGTCATCCTCGTCCGCGTCATGGCCGGCACCTTGAAAAAGGGGCAGCTCATCAAGTTCATGGCGACGGGGACGCAGCATCTCGTCGACCGGGTCGGCTGCTTCCGCCCCAAGATCGAGCAGCTGACCGAGCTCGGCGTCGGTGAAATCGGCTTCATCACCGCGCAGATCAAGGAAGTCGCCCAGACCGCGGTCGGCGACACGATCACCGATGCCAAGCGTCCCGCCGCCGAGGCGCTGCCCGGCTTCAAGCTGGTCCAGCCGGTGGTGTTCTGCGGCCTCTTTCCGGTCGACGCGGCGGACTTCGACAAATTGCGCGAGAGCATCGGCCGGTTGCGCCTCAACGATGCCAGCTTCAGCTTCGAGATGGAGACGAGCGCGGCGCTCGGCTTCGGCTTCCGCTGCGGATTCCTCGGGCTGCTCCACCTCGAGATCATCCAGGAGCGGCTGACGCGCGAGTACGACCTCGATCTGATCACCACCGCACCGTCGGTCGTCTACCAGATCGAGCTCACCCACGGGCAAGGTCATATCGAGCTCCACAACCCCGCCGACATGCCCGAGCCCAACAAGATCGAGAGCATCGCCGAGCCGTGGATCGAGGCGACGATCTATTCGCCCGACGAGTATCTCGGCAGCATCTTGAAGCTTTGCCAGGACCGGCGCGGCATTCAGAAGAACCTCACTTATGTCGGGGGCCGTGCGCAAGTCACTTATGAGCTGCCGCTCAACGAGGTGGTGTTCGATTTCTACGATCGGCTGAAGTCGCTGTCGAAGGGCTATGCGAGCTTCGATTACAGCCAGATCGGCTATCGGGAGGGCGATCTCGTCAAGATGGGCATCCTCGTCAACGAGGAGCCGGTCGATGCGCTGAGCATGATCGTCCACCGCGCCACCGCCGAGACGCGCGGTCGTGGCATGGTCGAGCGGCTCAAGGAGCTGATCCCCCGCCATCTCTTCAAGATTCCGATCCAGGCGGCGATCGGCGGCAAGGTCATTGCCCGCGAGACGATCAGCGCGATGCGCAAGGACGTGACTGCGAAATGCTATGGCGGCGACGCGACGCGCAAGCGCAAGCTCCTCGACAAGCAGAAAAAGGGCAAGGCGAAGATGCGCGAATATGGCTCGGTCAGCATCCCGCAGGAAGCGTTCATCGCCGCGCTTCGGATGGGCGACGAGGGCTAGGGCGACTGCCGTCGATGGCGATTGTGCACCGATGGCGGGGTCGCGCAGACGTCGATGCTGCTCGCGCATTCAGGCAGCCGGGCCTATAGTGGGCCGCGGTGGGGCCCGGATATGGCAGGAGACAGTGCATGGCAGACGATACCACCGCCCAGATCGGCGATCGCATGAAAGCGGCGGCCGACAGCTTCAAGGCATCGACCGAGAAGATGAGCGAGACGAGCGCGGCGGTCGGCCTCAAGCTGCTCGATCAGGCCGAGACCAACACGCGCGAAGCCTTTGCCGCGATGCGCGCGACCGCCCAGGCCAGGGACGCCAGCGAAATCATGCGGATCCAGAGTGAGTATCTGCGCGATCAGGGCAACCGCGCGATGACTCAAGTGCGCGAGATTGGCGAGTTGATCTCGGGCTTCGGGCGCGATGCGATGAGCCAGATGACGCGGCGCGATTGAGCGATCCCGGCGCTCAAAGCGTCAGGGTCAGTTCGAGATAGCCATAATGGGTGTCGCCGGTGGCGGGCGCATTGGCCGCCACCGTGAGGAAGCGGCCCTTGAAGAGATCGGCATAGCCGGCGGCGACCCGGGCGTGCTTGGGCACCAGCCAATAACGCACGCGACCGTCGATCTGGGTGCCGGCATAACGCCCCGCCGTGCCGCCCGGATCGCGGACGCCCGTGCCGCTGAAGCTGTCGCCGGCCGCGGCGAGCCACAGCGGGCGGACGGCGACATACCCGTCCCAGCGGGGGCTGGGCGTGACTTCGGCGCGCGCCTCGACGCTGATCAGATTGGCGCGGCTGACCGCGCCGTAGAGGCTCGTCGGGCCGAATTCGAAGGCGCGTGCGCCGAACAGCGGATCGAAACGTCGATAGTCACCGCCGGGGCCGTCGCCGCTCGCAACGTCGGCCTGAAGCGCGAGGCGCGGCGCCCAGCGGCCGGCGAAGCTGTGCCCGATATCGGCATGGGCGAACCACGCCGAGACGGGCAGGTCGATGGTGTCGTCCGGGCGCGTCGAGCGGCGGATGGTGCCGGTCTGCCACGCCGCCTCGATCTCGAAATCGGTCTTGCCGCGCGCGGGCGCGCGATAGAGGCGGACGCCGGGCGTCCACAGCCGCCGGTCGCGCGTCTGGATCGTCGGGGCGTCGTGCTCGGCGAGGCGGTAGAGATAGGCTTCGATCGTCGTGCCCGCCAACGGGCGGCTCACCACCGAGGCGCCGAAGAATTGCAGGCCGAGCCGCTCGCGATCGAGTTCGACGCGGGCCCGCTGGATCGCGTCGCGATCGTCGGGCAGGCGCGTCTGCGGCAGCGTCCAGAACAAGGTGGCGCTGTCCCCGGCGCGCGACTTGAGCTCGAGCCGGGCGCCGGTGAAGGCGTTGGTGGAATTGCGGAACACCTGGCGCGAGACGAGCCGCCGCGATCCGATGTTCATCGTGAATCGCCCCAGCGTCAGCCGGGCCCGATCGCTCACGTCGGACTGGAGATAGGCCTGGACCGGCTCGATCGCGTTCACCTCGGTGGTGGCGATCGACGAATTGCGGCGCTGGAAATAGGCGCGGGCGTCGATCAGTTCGCCGCCGAACCGGATCGGGCCAGCGTCATATTCGGCGCGCAGTTCCGAGCGGAAGAGCAGGGCGGCGTCGTCGGCGGCCGGCGCGGGGCGGAACTGGCCGTCGATTGCCTCGCCGCGCGTCCTCAGCAGCAGGCTGACCGTCAGCGCCCCATCCTTGGCCGACGCGGCCGGGGCGCCGAACGCCGCGATCAGCAACGCTGCCGCGATGGTTGTCCGTTTCATCGCCTTTTCCTCCGAAGGACGGTGTCCGATCGGCCGCGCCGCATGATTTCGGCTGACTCCCGCATCGACGCGCTATATACGGTGGGGAATAGCAAGCGAAAGGGCGAAAATGGTGCGCTGGTTGAGCATCTTGGTGACGGCAATGGCGCTGACGGCGGCGACGATCGCCTCTGCGGCGTCGATCGGCGCGCCGCCGCTCGTGCTCGCCGCTGCCAGTCTCCAGGAATCGATGACCGCCGCCGCCGACGCCTGGGCGCGCCAGGGGCATCCGCGGCCGGTGATCTCGTTCGCGGCGTCGTCGGCGCTCGCGCGCCAGGTCGCGGCGGGCGCGCCGGCCGATCTGTTCGTCTCGGCCGACGAAGCATGGATGGACGATCTCGCCCAACATGGCCTGATCGTGCCCTCGACGCGTGTGTCGTTCCTTCATAACCGGCTGGTCGTGGTCGCCCCGGTTGCGAGCCGCGCGCGCGTCTCGATCGGCGATCGATCGGCGCTTGCCCGGCTGCTCGCCGCCGGACCGCTGGCGATGGCCGATACAGAGGTGGTGCCGGCGGGGCGCTATGGCCGGGCGGCGCTCGAGAAATTGGGGGTGTGGGACGCGGTGTCGCCGCATGTCGTGCGCGCCGAGAATGTCCGTTCGGCGCTGGCGCTGGTCGAGCGCGGCGCCGCGCCGTTCGGCATCGTCTATGCCACCGATGCCCGCGCGTCGAAGGCGGTGCGCGTGGTCGCCGTCTTTCCCGCCGCGAGCCATCCGCCGATTAGCTATCCGATCGCCCGGCTGAAGGCATCGACCAACCCCGAAGGCGAACGCTTTCGTCGCTTCCTGGTGTCGCCCGCCGGCAGGGCGCTGTTCGCCCGCTTCGGCTTCGGCGTCCGCTGAGCCGATGCTGTCCGCCGCCGAATGGGCGATCGTCGCACTGACGCTACGCGTCGGCAGCGTGGCGATGCTGCTGACGCTGCCGCTCGCCTTTGCGCTCGCCTGGCTGCTCGCGCGCGGGCGGTTTCCGGGCAAGACGCTCGTCGACGCGCTCGTCCATCTGCCGCTGGTGCTGCCGCCGGTGGTGACGGGGTGGCTGTTGCTGCTGCTGTTCGCGCCGAACGGGCCGGTCGGTGGGCCGCTGTCGCGCTGGTTCGGCGTGACCGTGCTGTTCCAATGGACCGGCGCCGCGATCGCGTCGGGGGTGATGGCGCTGCCGCTGATGGTCAGGGCGATGCGGCTGTCGATCGAGGCGGTCGATCGCCGGCTCGAAAGCGCGGCGCGGACGCTGGGGGCGGGGCGCTGGCGCGTGTTCACGACGATCACGCTGCCGCTCAGCATTCCCGGCATCCTCGCCGGGCTGGTGCTCGGCTTTGCCCGCTCGGTGGGCGAGTTCGGTGCGACGATCACCTTCGTCTCGAACGTGCCGGGGCAGACCCAGACGCTGCCGCTGGCGATCTACAGCGCCTTGCAACTCCCCGATGGCGATGCTGCGGTGCTGCGCCTGTCGATCATCGCGGTGATCCTGTCGCTGGCCGCGCTGGTGACGTCGGAACTGCTGGCGCGGCGCAGCGGGCGGGGCCTGCATGTCCTTTGATGTCGATATCGAGGGCAGCGTTGGCACGACCAGCATCCGCTGCCGGATCGAGCCCGTCGAAGGGCTGACGGTGCTGTTCGGCCCCTCCGGCATCGGCAAGACGAGTGTGCTCAACATGATCGCCGGACTGCTGACCCCGTCTCGCGGTCATATCGGCGTCGCGGGGATGACGTTGTTCGACGCGGCATCCCGGATCGACCTGCCGACGCCGCAGCGCCGCGTCGGCTATGTCTTCCAGGAATCGCGACTCTTCCCGCACCGGCGGGTGCGGGCCAATCTGGTCTATGGAGCCGATCGGGGCGCGCCTCCGCTCGGGTTCGACGAGACCGTCGCCTTTCTCGGCATCGGCGCGCTGCTCGATCGCTGGCCCCGGACGCTGTCGGGCGGTGAGGCGCGCCGGGTGGCGATTGGCCGGGCGCTGCTCTCGGCGCCGCGTTTCCTGTTGCTCGATGAGCCGCTGTCCTCGCTCGATCGACCGCGCCGCGAGGAAATCATGACCGCGATCGAGCATATCCGCGACGTGGTGCGGCTGCCGATCCTGATGGTGACGCACGATCGCGCCGAGGCCGAGCGGCTCGGCACCCGGATCGTCGACATCTAGCCCGAGTCCCCGGGGCGGAACGCGGTAACCGGCGTCCCGGCTCGAGGCCTGCTGGCCCTCAGAAGCCGACCCGGATCTGCCCGCCGATGATCCGCGGTTCGTTGATCATGCCGGTCAGGTTGTTGAAGTCGATCGCGCTGATGCTGCGGATCTGGTTGGTGATGTTGCGCGCGAACACGCCGATATCCAGCTTGTTGCCGACCTTGTAGCCTAGCTTCAGCCCGCCCTCGAGCAACGGCCGCCCGCGGAATTCGAGCGCGTCATAGAGGAAATAGTTGATGCGGCTGCGATACGCCCAGTCGGTATAGAGATAGATTTCGCCGGTCGCGGTCACCGGGATGCTGTAGCGCGCGGTGACGTTGGCGACGACGCGAGGTGCCTGGGGCAGCGGATTGCCGTTGATGTTGGCCAGCCCGGCGGTGACCGGATCGACGACCGTGCACAGCGATCCGCACACGCCGACGCGGATGTTGGGATCCTCGATTTCGGTGAAATTATAGCTGCCGCTCGCGGTGAGCGTCAGATTGGGGAGGGGGCGGGCTTCGAACTCGGCCTCGACGCCATAGCCGATCGCCGCCGCCGCGTTGAGCAGCCGCGCCGAATTGACCGCACCGCCGACCGCCGTCACCTGCAGATCCTTGGTGCGGAAATAATAGCCGCTCAGCGCGAAATTGAGCGACCGATCGAGCAACGCGCCCTTGATGCCGCCCTCGGCCGAGATCGTCGTCTGCTTGCGCGCCGCGGTCGGGCTGCTGCCGAAGGTCACGCGGTCCTGGATTGCCGGCCCCTGATAGCCGGTGGCCACGCGCGCATAGAGGCTGATTTCCTTGCTCGCCGCATAGGTCGCGCTCAGATCCCAGGTGAAAGCGTCTGCGCTTGTGGTGGTGCGGATCGGCAGTACCACGCCGAACAGCACGGGCGAGAAGCCCGACACCAGATCGTTCCGGCTGTCGCGCGAATATCGCCCGCCGGCGCGCAGCGTCAGCGCGTCCACAGGCTTGTATTCGAGCGAAGCGAAAATGCCGAAATTCTCGTTCTTGTTGTCGTGCCGGATATCGGCATCGCGATCGGCCAGGAAGTTGCCGGTCGGCGGAAACACATAGTCGAATTCGGCATATTTCAGCCGCTGGTAGAAATAATAGACGCCGCCCTGCGCGCGGAAGCCGCCGAAATCGTCGCTCGCGAAGCGCAGTTCCTGGCTGAATTCCTGCGGCCGGCTCTCGCCGCCGGTGTTGGAGGGAAACAGCGCGTTGTTCAGCCCGAGCGCGGGGAAGACATAATTGTTGCCGCCGTCGATGTCGCCCGTGCTCTCGACCTTCGCCTTTTCGAAGGCGGTCACCGAATAGAGCGTGCCGATCCCGTCGAAATGATAGTCGAGCCGGAGGTTGATGCCCCATTGCGTCAGCGACTGGCTGGTATAGCCGTCGAGCGCGACCCGTCCGGGGTCGAAGCCCGCCGAAAATTCGTTGCTGCCCTGGCGGAACAGCCCGGCCCGGAACACGCGCGGCGTGCCCTGCAGATCGCGGACGTGGAAGTTGAGCAGCGCGTTGAAATCGCCGGTGCTGTAGCCGAGCTGGAAGCGCCCGGCGACGTCGGTATAGCCTTCGAGCTTGCGATTGGCCGCGCCGGTGGTCGACGTGTTGGTCACCCAATCGTCGCGGTGCTGGAGGATCCCCGATGCCCGGAACGAGACGCCGCCGCCGATCGGGCCGCCGACCGCCGCTTCGGTGTTGATGGTGTTGTAGGTCGCCCATGACGTGCTGGCATAGCCGTTGAAGCGGTCGCTCGGCTTGACCGAATCGAGCTTGATCACGCCGGCCGGGGTGTTGCGGCCGAACAGCGTTCCCTGCGGGCCGCGCAGCACCTGGACGTTCTGGAGATCGAACACCGGGAAGGATTTGAGCAGCGAATTCTCGAGCGCGACATCGTCATAGACGACCGACACCGGCTGGGCCGCGTTGATGTCGAAATCGGTGTTGCCAAGGCCGCGAATATAGAAGCGCGGAAAGGTGCGGCCGAACGAGGATTCGATCTGCAGCGAGGGCGTGCGCGACGACAGGAAGCGGATGTCGAGCCCGCTCGAATTGAGCACGTCGAGCTTCTCGCCGCCGATCGCGGTCACCGCAATCGGCACATCCTTGCTCGATTCGGCGCGGCGCGTCGCGGTGACGATGATGTCGCCAAGGCCGGTGTCGGCGCCGCGATCGGCGGTGTCGTTGGCCTGGCCCGGGGGGGCTGGTGGCGCCTCGGCACGGGCCTCGCCAGTCATCGACAAGCAGGCGAGCGAAGCGCCAACCAACAACGACCGAATAGCGCGTCCACGGCGACCGAAAAAAGGCATGCAATCCCCCCGGGATGAATAGTGCGGCGCCTCTCCTGACGCGACTCCATGTCATCTGGCGTTCGCAACTTCCCCGTAACGGCGCCGTCATGATTCTGAAAGACGGATGCGGGGCCGAATGGCGCAAGACATCGTTGCTGTGGCTTTGATGCAACGCTGCTTGCCGCGCAGCGCCCGCGGTCGCCTGCACGCGTGCCGGCGCCACGACGCCGCTCGATCCGCTCCGGGTGCGACTGACCGAGACGGGCCCGGCGTCACCGGCTATCGTGACGGCGCGAACAAGTTCGCCAAATCTCACGCTGCTTTGGGATCGGCCGCCGATGATCGCTGCCCTGAAAATCGCGTTGCTCGCCTTGGCCGTGTCGGTTGCCTGGTATCTGTTCAGTTGGCCCGACTGGGCGCCTTTCGGTTACGCGCTCGCGGCGATTTGCGGCACCGCCGTGATTGCCGATATGGCGATGCGCGCGACCTCGACGAGCTGGCACGATGCAGGTTCGGCGAGTGCCGTCGTGCAAGGCGTGGCGGCGATGGTGACGATGTGCGCGGTCTTCGTGGCGGGCGGCATCTATTTCTACCAGCGGCAGGACCGTCTTCGCTACGCTTTTTCGGTCGAGACGAAGGTTGTCGATGTCGGCGATACGACGCCCTCCCAGCAGGTCCTGCTGATGGTCCGCGTGCCGATCGAGAACAAGGGGGCGCGCCAGCTGACCCTCAATTGCGCGTCGCTGGGGCTTTATGGACTCCGCCGCAACCATGTCGGCGCATTGTCTCGGAACGACAAATTCAGCGAAGATCTCGAGATGGAGCCGCTGGTGCCGACCGTCAGGCAGTCGGAACAGCGGCGATGCCTGACCGCCGAAGAATCGTACCGGCACTGGCGGCCGGGCAGCATCCATCCCTTTTTCATGTGGACGCGGATGGTGCTCGAACCCGGCGAGAGCGACGACAACTATTTCGAGACGCTGGTGCCCTGCAACTATTCGCTGCTGCGCGTGCTGGTCAAGATGCGCCCCGATTTCGCCTATCTGCACAATAACACCGAAACCAAGGTGATCGTGCCGTTGGCCGATGTCTGCAACGGCAAGGCCGAGGCGCGATCGACCGAAGTCGATTCGAGCCTGCACAGCGATTCGGACGGTGGGCCGGGGGCACGATCCGGCCCATCGGCAGCGATCGGGGCGCGCCCCCCCGACAGGGCGGCGGCGGCCCCCTGAACGCCACAAAGCGAAACCGCCGCCCGGTTGCCCGGGCGGCGGCCTCTTCGTCGATCCGTCACCGATCCGAAAAGGATCAGGCGTCGGTATTCAGATAGTCGCCGGCGTCGGCGTCGGTGCCGTGGCCGCTGGGGACCACGGTGCCGAGCGCATCATCGCCGGTGCCGCCCGAATCGCGCGGCGAGCGATGCAGCTCGGCGGCATGCTCTTCGGCCGCCGAATTCGGCGCCGCGATCGCCACCGCGTCCATCCGCCGCTGCGAGACGCGCATCGCCGCGTCGCGCGAATTGGCGGTGACGCGCAGGCGGTTGAGGCCGGCGCCGGTGCCTGCCGGGATCAGCCGGCCGACGATGACGTTCTCCTTCAGGCCGATCAGCGTGTCCTGCTTGCCCTGAACCGCTGCCTCGGTGAGGACGCGGGTGGTTTCCTGGAACGACGCCGCCGAGATGAAGCTGCGCGTTTGCAGCGACGCCTTGGTGATGCCGAGGAGGACCGGCTTGCCGACCGCGCGCGACTGTTTCTTGTCGAGCTTCGAGTTGATGTCGTCCATCTCCTCGCGATCGACCTGCTCGCCCGCGAGCAACGTGGTGTCGCCGCCATCGGTGATCTCGACCTTCTGCAGCATCTGGCGAACGATCACCTCGATGTGCTTGTCGTTGATCTTCACGCCCTGGAGGCGGTAAACCTCCTGGATTTCCGAGACGAGATATTCGGCCAGCGGCTCGATGCCGAGCACTTCGAGAATATCATGCGGATCGGGTGAGCCACCGATCAGATTGTCGCCGCGCTTGACGTAATCGCCCTCCTGCACGTCGATCACCTTCGACTTCGGCACCAGATATTCCACGACCTCGCCGCCATCCTCGGGCTGGATGCCGATCTTGCGCTTGGCCTTGTAATCCTTGCCGAACACGACCCGGCCGGAAACCTTGGCGATGATCGCGTTTTCCTTGGGCTTGCGCGCTTCGAACAGCTCGGCCACCCGCGGCAGACCGCCGGTGATGTCGCGCGTCTTGGCGGCTTCGCGCGAAACGCGGGCGAGCACGTCGCCCCCGAACACCTTGGCACCGTCTTCGACCGACAAGGTCGCCCCTGCCGACAGCATGTACCGACCGGCTTCGCCGCTGGTATCGTCGAGCAGGGTCAGGCGCGGACGCAGATCCTCCTTCGCCTTGGTGGCGGCGCGATATTCGGTCACGACCCGCTGGGTGATGCCCGTCGCTTCATCGGCCTGTTCGGTCAGCGTCTTGCCGTCGATCAGGTCGACATATTTCACCACGCCGGGATTTTCCGTGATCACCGGCATGGTGAACGGATCCCATTCGGCCATCCGATCGCCCTTGCTGACGATATGCCCGTCGTCGAACAGGACATAGGCGCCGTAAGGAATGCGGTGCACCGCGCGCTCGCGACCGTCCATGTCGACGATGGCGAGTTCGCCCGAACGGCTCAGCACGACGCGGCGGCCGCGCTGATCCTCGATGATCCGCAGATCGCGATATTCCATCCGGCCGTCGGCGACGGCTTCGAGGTTCGACTGCTCGTTGAGCTGCGCCGCGCCGCCGATGTGGAACGTCCGCATCGTCAGCTGGGTGCCCGGCTCACCGATCGACTGGGCGGCGATGACGCCGACCGCCTCACCGATGTTGACCGGCGTGCCGCGCGCCAGATCGCGACCATAGCATTTGCCACAGACGCCGATCTTGGTTTCGCAGACGAGCGGCGAGCGGATCTTGCACGATTGCGTGCCGAGCGCCTCGATCGTCGCGATCATCGCCTCGTCGAGCAACGTGCCCGACGGGATGACGGTCGCGTTGGTCTTCGGATCGATGATGTCCTCGGCCGTGGTGCGGCCCAGGATACGCTCGCCGAGCGAGGCGATGGTCGAGCCGCCCTGCACGATCGCGCGCATTTCCAGCGCCCGCTCGGTGCCGCAATCAAGCTCGACGATGACGCAATCCTGCGACACGTCGACCAGACGACGGGTGAGATAGCCCGAGTTCGCGGTCTTCAACGCCGTATCCGCCAGCCCCTTGCGAGCACCGTGGGTGGAGTTGAAATATTCGAGGACGGTCAGGCCTTCCTTGAAGTTCGAGATGATCGGCGTTTCGATGATCTCGCCCGACGGCTTGGCCATCAGCCCGCGCATACCGGCAAGCTGCTTGATCTGCGCCTGCGAACCGCGGGCACCCGAGTGGGCCATCATGTAGATCGAGTTGATCGGGGCTTCGCGGCCGTTGGGCAGCTTCTTGATCGACTTGATCTCGTCCATCATGGCGTTCGCCACCTGGTCGCCGCAACGGCTCCAGGCATCGATCACCTTGTTGTACTTTTCCTGCTGGGTGATCAGGCCGTCCTGATATTGCTGCTCATAATCCTTCACCTGCGAGCGCGCATCGTCGACGAGCTGGATCTTCGCGTCGGGGATGATCATGTCGTCCTTGCCGAACGAGATGCCGGCCTTGAACGCGTGGCGGAAACCGAGCGCCA
>NCGF01000038.1 GCA_002281485.1 Sphingomonas sp. 28-66-16 | reverse complement strand
TGTCAACGGCGGAGCAAAACCAGGCCAGCGGGGCGGAGTAAAAGCAGGCCACTTGAGGCGCGCGCTGACGATATGAAAAGGGCCTCGATCGGGGCCCTTTTCATATCGTTGCCGTTCCTTGTCATGATGATCAGGGTGGCGGAATCTCGCCGGCGTCCGGGTCGGACAGGGCACTGGCCTGGTTTTGCTCCGCCCCGCGACGTTTGCGTCCGGTGGACTGCTTGAGGCGATAGCTGTCGCCGTTCATGGTCAGGATGGTGGCATGGTGGGTGAGCCGGTCGAGCAGTGCGCCGGTCAGCCGCTCGGAGGCGAGCACCTGCGTCCAGTCCTCGAACGGCAGGTTGGAGGTGATGATGGTCGAGCCGCGCTCGTAGCGCTGCGACAGCACCTCGAAGAGCAGTTCGGCGCCGGTCGGGGACAACGGGACGTAGCCGAGTTCATCGACGACGAGCAGCTTCACGGCCGCCATCTCGCGTTGGAGCTTGAGCAGCCGTCGCTCGTCTCGCGCCTCCATCAACTGGTTCACCAGCGAGGCCGCGGTAGTGAAGGCGACTGTGAAGCCCTTCTGGCAAGCCGCCAGGCCGAGCGCGAGGGCTACATGCGTCTTGCCTGTCCCGCTGTTGCCGAGCGCAATGACGTTCTCGCGGCGCAGGATATATTCGCACCGTGCGAGCTCGACCACCATCATCTTGTTCAGGCTGGGGATGGCGGTGAACTCGAAGGTGTCGAAGCTCTTCACAGCCGGGAAACGGGCTGCGCGGATCCGTCGCTCGATGGTCCGGCGCTCGCGGTCGATGAGCTCCAACTCGATAAGCCGCAACAGGTAGCGCGTGTGGTCGACCCCGCCTTGCGCGCATTCGCGCGCGACCTTTTCGTACTCGCGCAGAACGGTTGGCAGTTTGAGTTGTTTGAGATGATGGGCGAGCAGCACCTGTGGCGTACCTGCGGTCGTGCCCACCGGCATGGCGTCCTTGTCCGTCATGCTGCCAGCACCGCATAGTCGGCCGCGCACGTCGTTTTGACGTCCATCTTGGGCACGTGCGGATACGCCGCTAAATCCAGGCGCGGCGGACGGCGCTCGATACGCGCCAGCGCGATGAGTTTTACCGCGTCAAAACCAGGTGCGCCCAACTGGACTGCCTCGGTCACGGCATCCGTGACGATGGGAAGCGGCATCGCCTCGAGCAGCCGCAGCACCTGGATGAACTCGCGTTTACCCTTGTTGCCCATCCGGGCCTCGAGCAGGTGGCGCAGATGCTGGAAGATGTCCGGCAGGTTCCAGTCCTGAAGGGCTGCCGCCTGGTCGAGCGCACCGGGCTTGGTCTCGATGAGCGCGAGATAGTGCAGTGGGTTGGAGACGAATACGCCTTCGTCGTAGCAACGCGCGTGCCGGGCAATCTCTTCGCCCGCGCATATGATGACGACCTCGTCGACGAACCCCTTCACCATCACGTCGCGGTAGCCGTACGCGGTCGGCACCGAATAGTCGTTGGTCCGGTAGCGCACCATCGCGGTCGACGACACGCGCGCCGCGCGTTTCTCGCATGGCTCCAGTGGTACGGACGGCAGCGTGCGCAATGCCGATACGTCTGCCGCCAGCCGCTCGGCAATGGTCTGCGCGTGCTGACCGGCATGCTCGCCCTGGCGCGTACGGCAGGACTCCTCGAACCTGGCGTTCAGGACATCGAAATTGGCAGCGACCGGCACGGGCACCATGAAGTTGTTGCGCGCAAACTTCACCAGCCCCTCGACCTTGCCTTTGTCGTTGCCTCGCGCTGGACGCGCAAAACGGTCCTGAAACAGGTAGTGGCTGACCAACTCGGTGAAGGCGCGTGTGCGCTCGCGCGTTCCATCGCCGCAGATCTTTGCCACGGCGATGGTTGTGTTGTCGTAGAGGATGGACAGCGGCACGCCCCCGAAGAACGCGAATGCCGACACGTGCCCGTCAAGAAACGCCTCGGTCGTCTCGCGCGGATACGCCTTGAAGAAGCAGGCATCCGACTGCGGCAGCGACATGCAGAAATAGTGGATCTTCATCCGCTCCCCGCCGACGACCGCGACCGCCTCGCCAAAGTCGACCTGTGCATGCCCCGGCGGGTGCGCCAGCGGCACGAAGGTCTCGCGCCCGCGGGCCCTGCACAGCCGCACATGGTCCTTCACCATCGTGTAGCCGCCCGTATAGCCATGCTCGTCGCGCAGCCGCTCAAAGATCCGCTTGGCCGTGTGCTGCTGCTTGCCCGGCGCCTCGCGGTCGGCTGCCAGGATTGCGTCGATAACCGGTAGCAGCGTCCCGAGCTTCGGCTTGGTCGGAGGTTTCGTCCGGCGGTATCCAGGAGGCGCCGAATACAGGCACATCTTGCGTACCGTATCCCGGTTCAGCCCGAACACCTCCGCCGCTTCCCGGCGACTATGCCCCTCTCCGCAAAGGGAGCAGCTTACCAACTGGCCGGATTTTACTCCGCCCCCGACGGCACTGCGCCGGCGGTCCTGTGGCCTGGTTTGTCACCGCCCTTCACATCTAGTATCGATAGCTTCTCGGCAGACCAGCTCTTAGCTGGAGTTCGTCCTTTGACCGCGAGAATAATCTCTACGTGGTAAAGATCATTTGGTAAGCAGGCAGAATTGTTCATTGCTGTCCGGCTGAATGGTGATGCACAGGTCCATGCGTCAGACCCGCATTGTAAAGCTATGTAGGTTCGAAGCAATTGATTGGCTGAGTTGATCTCATTGGGCATGCCGAAGATTGCTGTTATGAGGGCCGTGACCGTTTTCGCTGCAGCTAGCGTACATTCATGGCAAAGACTGCTAGCGATGCGCTATGACACTATACTTGCCGTCACGCGATCTACTTGTTTCCCGACGTCGGAAGACAAGGAATCTTCAAACAATCGATCCCAACGTCGTTCCAACCTTACACAAAGCCCCGCAGCCCTTGACTGTTCCTATTAGCAGTTCACGCTTCGGCCGGTTTTACTTCAGAGTGAACGCCACAGAGCAGCGGACGTGCCTGTTCGATTTCGGTATCCAGCCAGGCGACGAAGCGATCGATCCGCGCGATGCCCCTGAGGTCGCGGGGGATGACCAGCCAGAAGCTGCGTTCGATCGCGACGATGTCCGGCAGGACCCGGACCAGTGACGGCATCGCATGCGCGAGGAAACAGGGCAGGATGCCAAGGCCTCCGCCGCTGGCGACGATCTCGGCCTGCGCGTTGATGCTGGTGCTGCACAGGCCCGCACGCAATCGCGGATCGACGTCCTCCAGATAGCGGAGTTCGGGCGCATAGATCTGGTCGTGGACATAACCGACCAACGGATGGCGCGCGATCTCGGCCACCGTTCCCGGGCAGCCGGCCGTGTCGAGGTAGTCCCGCGTGGCGTAGAGGCCAAGCTCGTAATCGGTGAGCTTGCGGGTGATCAGCGAACCGGTCTTGGGGCGCGCGAGCATGACCGCAAGATCGGCCTCCCGGCGAGACGGGTTCAGAAACCCGCTGGATGCGATCAGGTCGATCCGCACACCGGGGTGCGCCGTGTTGAACCGGTGCAGTCGGGGCGCGATGATCCTGGTGCCAAAACCCTCAGACGCGCTGATCCGGATCGTCCCGGTGAGCTCTGCGCCGATGGCACCGGTACGCTCGATTCCCAAAGCCCCCGCCTCCATCCGCTCGACCTGTTCGAGCAGACGCAGGCCATGCTCGGTCAGGACGTGGCCCGTGGGGGTCAGCTCGAAGAGCCGCCGTTCCAGCACGCTTTCCAGTCGTTTCAACTTGCGCGAAATCGTCGTCGCGTCCTGGCCGACGACCGCCGACGCAATGCTCAGGCGTTCGGCCCGCGCCACGGCCAGGAAGACCCGGAGATCATCCCAGTTCATCGCGGCTGCAATATTGCAGATCTGTAATGCATTCTGTGTCACTTGCCTGCGGATCTGAAAGGTTGCAAGCGTGATTTCCTGAACAGAATGAATGGACCGGCAATGCGGAATATCGACCATGTCATCGCTGGATCGGCCGGCCATGACGCAGCACGTTACGGTGATATCTTTGATCCCAATACCGGCCAAGTGCAGGCCCGGGTGGCGCTGGGCACGCAGGCCGACCTCGACCGCGCCATCGCCGCGGCAAAAGCCGCGCAGCCCGGCTGGGCCGCGACCAACCCACAGCGCCGCGCCCGCGTGATGTTCCGTTTCAAGGAACTGGTCGAGGCGAACATGGACGCGCTCGCCCATCTCCTCTCGTCCGAGCACGGCAAGGTCATCGCCGATAGCAAGGGCGACATTCAACGCGGGCTGGAAGTGATCGAGTTCTGTTGCGGTATCCCCCACATCCTGAAGGGCGAATATACGCAGGGGGCGGGACCGGGCATCGATGTCTATTCGATGCGCCAGCCGCTGGGCATCGGGGCCGGCATCACGCCGTTCAATTTTCCCGGCATGATCCCGATGTGGATGTTCGGCGTCGCGATCGCGACCGGCAACGCCTTCATCCTGAAACCGTCCGAACGCGATCCGTCGGTGCCGGTGCGGCTCGCCGAACTGATGCTGGAGGCGGGCGCGCCCGAAGGCATCCTGCAGGTCGTCCACGGCGACAAGGAAATGGTCGACGCGATCCTCGATCATCCCGCGATCAGCGCGGTCAGCTTCGTCGGATCGTCCGACATCGCGCATTACGTCTACCGCCGCGGCGTTGAGGCGGGCAAGCGCGTGCAGGCAATGGGCGGCGCGAAGAACCACGGCATCGTCATGCCGGACGCGGACCTTGATCAGGTCGTCGCGGACCTGTCCGGCGCGGCGTTCGGATCAGCGGGCGAGCGCTGCATGGCGCTGCCGGTGGTGGTGCCGGTCGGCGACAAGACTGCCGATGCGCTGCGTGAAAAGCTGATTCCCGCCATCGCGGCACTGCGGGTCGGCGTGTCGACCGACGATTCCGCGCATTACGGCCCGGTGGTCAACGCCGCGCACAAGCAACGCGTGGAAAACTGGATCCAGACCGGTGTCGATGAAGGTGCGGAGCTGGTCGTCGACGGGCGCGGCTTCACGTTGCAGGGGCATGAGAACGGCTTCTTCGTCGGCCCGACGCTGTTCGACCGGGTCACCCCCGACATGTCGGCGTACAAGGAGGAGATCTTCGGCCCCGTCCTCCAGATCGTCCGGGCGCCCGATTTCGAAACGGCGGTGCGCCTGCCGAGCGAACATCAATACGGCAACGGCGTCGCGATCTTCACGCGCAACGGTCATGCCGCACGCGAGTTCGCCGCCCGCGTGAACGTCGGCATGGTCGGCATCAACGTGCCGATCCCGGTTCCGGTCGCCTATCACACCTTCGGCGGGTGGAAGCGCAGCGCATTCGGCGACACCAACCAGCACGGCATGGAAGGCGTGAAGTTCTGGACCAAGGTCAAGACGATCACGCAACGCTGGCCGGACGGGACGGCGCTGCCGACCGGTAGCGAGGACGGTGGACCGTCGCGCGTGCAGGACGCGTTCGTTATCCCGACGATGGGCTGACGGGACCGGGCGGCGCGGCCTCATGGTGCGCCGATCCTGCCCTGGCCACCGGGGCGATGGCCAGCCCGCCCATCGGTCCGCCTTCACATCACACGCAGTTTCGGAATTTGATGGATGAACGACCAGTTCGACCTGAACGACGATCAACGGGAAATACAGGATCTCGCGGTCCGTTTCACGGCCGACCGGATCACGCAGCATGCCGCGGAATGGGACGAGAAACACATCTTCCCGCGCGAAACGATCAAGGCGGCCGCCGATCTCGGCTTCGCGGCGATCTATGTGTCCGAAGAGTCGGGCGGCATCGCGCTGGGGCGGCTGGAGGCGGCGCTCATAATGGAGGCGATGGCCTATGGTTGCCCGTCCACCAGCGCGTTCATTTCAATCCACAACATGGCGGCGTGGATGATCGACCGCTTCGGCGGTGCCGCGGTCAAAGCGAAGTACCTGCCCGACCTCGTCACGATGGATCGGCTGGCGAGCTATTGCCTGACCGAGCCGGGATCGGGCAGCGATGCGGCCGCGCTCAAGACCCGCGCCATACGCGACGGCGACGACTGGCTGGTGACGGGATCCAAGCAGTTCATTTCCGGCGCGGGCGAGAACGAAGTCTATGTGACGATGGTCCGCACCGGCGAGGACGGCCCGAAGGGCATTTCCGCGCTGGTGATCGAAAAGGACATGCCCGGCGTGTCGTTCGGCGCCAACGAACGCAAGCTCGGCTGGCATTCGCAGCCGACGCGGCAGGTGACGTTCGACAATGTCCGCGTGCCGGGCGAGAACATCGTCGGCGGCGAGGGCGAGGGGTTCCGCATCGCGATGATGGGGCTGGACGGCGGGCGGCTCAACATCGGCGCCTGTTCGCTGGGGGGCGCGCAGCGCAGCCTGGACGAAGCCATTCGCTACACGAAGGATCGCAAGCAGTTCGGAACGGCGATCGCCGACTTCCAGAACACGCAGTTCACGCTGGCCGACATGGCGACCGAACTGGAGGCAGCGCGCGCGCTGCTGTACATGGCCGCCGCCAAGGTGACCGCGAATACGCCGGACAAGACGCGTTTCGCCGCGATGGCCAAGCGGCTTGCGACGGACACCGGCAGCAGCGTCGTCGATCGGGCGCTGCAACTGCATGGCGGCTACGGTTATCTGATGGATTATCCGATCGAGCGGATCTGGCGCGACCTGCGCGTCCATTCGATCCTGGAGGGCACCAATCAGGTCATGCGGATGATCGTCGGCCGGGAGCTCACGCGGCAATGACCGGCGAAGTCGTCATAACCGTCGAAGGCGGGGTAGGGCGTATCCGGCTGAACCGCCCCAAGGCGATCCATGCCCTGACCCTGGCGATGTGCGAAGCCGTTCTCGCGGCGCTGGAGGATTGGCGCGACGCGGACCAGGTGAAGGCGATCATCCTGGACCATGCCGACGGACGCGGCTTCTGCGCAGGTGGCGATATCCGGCTGCTGGCGGACAGCGGGGCCGGGGACGGCAGCGCGGCGCGGCACTTCTTCGCGACCGAATACCGGATGAACCACCGGTTGTTCACCTATGCCAAGCCCATCGTCGCGTTCATGGACGGGATCACCATGGGTGGCGGGGTCGGCATCTCGCAGCCGGCACGGTTCCGGATCGCGACGGAAAACACACGGTTGGCGATGCCGGAGACCGGGATCGGCCTGTTCCCCGATGTCGGCGGTGGCTGGTATCTGTCACGCCTGCCGGGGCGGATCGGCCAGTATCTGGCGTTGACCGGACACCGTCTGGACGGTGCGGAAACTCACGCGCTTGGGCTGGCGACGCATTATCTGCCGGCCGGGCAGGTCGAGGCGGCGAAGGCGCGGATCGTCGCCGGAGCCGACACGATCGCGGCGGTATTGGACGATCTCGCCCTATCGCCACCCGACGCGCGCATCCTTGCGCACCGCGACGCGATCGATCGGCTGTTCGCCAGCGACGACCTGGAGGAGATCTTCGCCGCGATAGAGTCTGATGGCGGCGCGTGGGCGGCGGAGCAGCTGGCCACGCTGCGGACGAAGTCCCCGCAGACCATGAAAGTGTCGCTTCGCCTGCTCGCGGAGGGTGCGGCGATGGCGAGTTTCGCCGACGAGATGCGGCAGGAATATGCGGTCGCCTCTCGCGTCGTGCAGCGTCATGACTTTCTCGAAGGCGTGCGAGCGGTGATCATCGACAAGGACAATGCCCCGCGTTGGGACCCGCCGACGCCCGAGGCGGTGTCGACGACTGTCATCGACGCGATATTCGAACCGCTGCCCGATGCCGAGGCGTGGATCCCCTGACCGATCATCGAGCCCCTGCACGCATCGCTGGGTAGAGGCGGGAAGACAAAGGAGAGACTGTGCCTGACTATCAGACCATCATCGTCGAACATCGGGATGCCGTCACGCTGGTCACGTTGAACCGTCCGCAGGCGCTGAACGCGCTGAACGGACAGGTGCTCGACGAGCTGCTCGTCGCGATGGCCGCGTTCGACGCCGATCCCGCACAGGGCTGCGCGGTCATCACCGGGAGCGCGAAGGCGTTCGCGGCCGGGGCCGACATCAAGGAGATGCAGGCCCAGGGCTTCGCCGACATGTACCGTCACGACTTTTTCGAAGGCTGGGACCGGTTCACGCGGACGCGAAAGCCGATCATCGCCGCGGTCGCCGGTTATGCGCTGGGCGGCGGCTGCGAATTGGCGATGATGTGCGACTTCATCCTGGCCGCCGACACCGCCAAGTTCGGCCAACCGGAGATCAAGCTGGCGGTGTCCCCCGGCATGGGCGGATCGCAGCGACTGGCGCGCGCGGTCGGCAAGGCGAAGGCGATGGAGATGTGCCTGACCGGCCGGATGATGGATGCCGCCGAGGCCGAGCGCGCCGGGCTGGTCAGCCGCATCGTGCCTGCCGCGGATCTGGTCGAGGACGCGGTGCGGACCGCTGCGACGATCTCCGCGATGGCCCCGCTCGCCGTGCTGGCGAACAAGGAGATGGTCGACATGGCGTTCGAGACAGGGCTGGCGACCGGCGTCCAGTTCGAACGGCGGCTGTTCCACGGGCTGTTCGGCACCGCGGACCAGACCGAGGGCATGGCGGCGTTCGTCGCGAAACGACCGGGTCAGTGGACAGGCAAGTAGCGTCCGTGAATGGCCCGCTGCCGTTCCAACCATGACGAAGCAGAAGATCGGGAGAGAAGACATGACACGGGTGGCATTCATCGGTCTCGGCAACATGGGGGGCGGCATGGCGGCCAACCTTGTCCGGAAGGGGCATGAGGTTCACGCCTTCGACCTGTCGGCCGACGCGATGGCGCGCGCCGCATCCGCGGGCTGTCACCCGGCGGACAGCGCGGCGGCGGCGATCGCGGGTGCCGAGGCGATCATCACGATGCTGCCAGCCGGTGCGCATGTCGAGACGCTGTATGGCGATGCGGTGTTCGGCAACGCCTCGCCATCCGCGGTCCTGATCGATTGTTCGACCATCGACGTCGCGACGGCGAAGCGCGTCGCCGAAGCCGCGCATGATCGAGGCCTGCTCGCGGTCGACGCGCCCGTGTCGGGCGGGATCGGTGCCGCCAACGCCGGTACGCTCACCTTCATGGTGGGCGGCAGCGAGGAGGCGTTCGCCCGCGCCGAACCGTATCTGGCGGACATGGGCAAGGCGGTCATCCACGCCGGCGCGTCCGGGGCAGGCCAAGCCGCGAAGATCTGCAACAACATGCTGCTCGGCGTGACGATGGCGGGCACATGCGAGGCGTTCCTGCTAGCCCAGAACCTGGGCCTGGATGCGCAGAAATTCTTTGATATCGCCAGTGTCTCCTCGGGGCAGAGCTGGTCGATGACGACCTATTGCCCGGTTCCCGGCGTCGGGCCGGTTACACCGGCGGACCATGACTACGAGGGCGGATTTGCCTCCGCGCTGATGCTGAAGGATCTGCGCCTCGCCATGGCTGCGGCGGAAGACAGCGGCACCGGGACGCCCATGGGCGAACAGGCGCGTGCGCTCTACGAGCGGTTGAGCGATCAGGGGCGTGGCACGCTGGACTTTTCCGTACTGTTCAGGACCGGGCAAAAGCCCTGATGTCATCGACTATCAGCGGACCGGAGACCCTGCGTCGCGCCGTGCGGGAACGGGCGGGGAAGAAAGCCGCATTGCGACATGGCACGCCGGATGTAACCGCCCGAACAGACCCTGCGAGCAACCGGACATGAGGACCAGCACTGTATGAAGAAGCTCTACACCGATGCTGCAACCGCGCTCGATGGCCTGTTGTTCGACGGCATGACGATCTGCGCCGGCGGGTTCGGCCTGTGCGGCGTCCCGGAACGGCTGATCGACGCGATCCGGGCGTCGGGTGTCAGGGACCTGACGATCGCCAGCAACAATGCCGGCGTCGATAATGAGGGCCTCGGCAAGCTGCTGCGCTCGCGGCAGGTCAAGAAGATGATCTCCAGCTATGTCGGTGAGAACAAGGAGTTCGAGCGGCAGTATCTGAGTGGCGAACTTGAGGTAGAGTTTTGTCCCCAGGGCACCCTCGCCGAGCGGTGCCGCGCGGGGGGCGCGGGCATTCCGGGCTTCTACACAAGGACCGGCGTCGGCACCCAGGTGGCCGAGGGCAAGGAGGTGAAAACCTTCGACGGCGAGGAGTATATCCTCGAACGCGGCATCCGCTCCGACGTCAGCATCATCAAGGGGTGGAAGGCGGACGAGAGCGGCAACCTCGTCTTCCGCAAGACCGCGCGCAACTTTAACCAGCCGATGGCGACTGCGGGCCGCATCTGCATCGCGGAGGTCGAGGAAGTGGTGCCGGTCGGCAGCCTCGACCCCGATGCCATCCACCTGCCGGGCATCTACGTGAAACGCATGATCGTCGGCGCCCCGTACGACAAGAGGATCGAGTTCCACACCGTTCGTGAAAGAGAGGCGGTATAATGGCTTGGGATCGTAATCAGATGGCGGCGCGCGCTGCGCAGGAGTTGCGCGACGGCTATTACGTCAATCTGGGCATCGGCATCCCGACGCTGGTGGCTAACAACATTCCGGCGGGGATGACGGTGACGCTGCAGTCGGAGAACGGGATGCTCGGCATCGGGCCGTTCCCTTATGACGACCAGGTCGATCCCGACCTGATTAACGCGGGCAAGCAGACGATCAGCGAGCTGCCGCAGTCGGCCTATTTCGGGTCCGAGCAGAGCTTCGCGATGATCCGCGGCGGGCATATCGACCTGACCGTGCTGGGCGCGATGGAGGTGAGCGAGGGCGGCGACATTGCCAACTGGATGATCCCAGGCAAGATGATAAAGGGCATGGGCGGCGCGATGGACCTGGTCGCGGGGGTCAAGCAGATCATCGTCGTGATGGATCACACCGCCAAGGACGGCAGCCCCAAGTTCATTCCGTCCTGCACGCTGCCGCTGACCGGCAGGAACGTCGTCGACATGATCGTCACCGATCTGGCCGTGTTCCGGCGCCTCGATCACGACAGTCGATTTACCTTGATCGAGAGGGCACCAAGCGTCAGCCTAGAGGAAATAGCGGCCAAAACAACCGCGGCGTTCAATGTGCAAGCCGGAGATGCCTGACACCGCCAAGCCTCGAGGCAGCCGGGGGCATGGGATGCTCCGTGACGCACTGAAAGGGTGGCCGGCTCGGTAACGCAGACGACGCGTCGCGGGGAGGTTGGTCAGCGTCAAGCGCCAACCGTGGTGCGGAAGAGTTGCGGGCGGACATGTCGGCTTGGTCAAGGCTGATGTCGACTGCAGCTGCCCTTCAATGGAAACAGTCGATCGACGCATTCCGATCGCCTATTGCTATGTGCCGCCAGCATACTCTACGCTAAGGCATCGCCATGAAGCCTCACGTTTGGTCTGGCGAACATAGGATAACGTATGGCGCGAGATACTCGACGCGCTCTGACACCGGTTATCGTCCCAAAGGCGTCGGACGCTCTGATCGATCAGATCCGCGGCTTGATCGAGACCGGAAGCTTCGTGCCGGGCGACCTGCTCCCGACCGAGCGGCAGCTCATGCAAGATACCGGTCTTAGCCGAACGACCGTTCGCGATGCGTTGCGAGTGCTGGAGTCTCGCGGTCTCATCGTCACCAAGCCGGGTCGGTCGGGCGGATCGATGGTGACCTTGCCGGGCCGGGACTCGATCAGCCGTTCGGTCGAACTGTTCGTGCGATCGCATGGCATCAGGCTGTCGTCGCTGCTGGAATGTCGGGTTGCGGTTGAACCGGCCCTGGCACGTCTCGCCGCACTCAACCGCTCGAAGGCTCAACTTGATCAGATGCTGGAAATCCACGCGCGTTTCATGAAGGCGGCCGACGATGTACCCGCGTATAAGCGGATTGACGTGACCCCCTGATTTTCTACCAGCAGCGATTAGAGTCCGGCCTGAAGAAGGGACGGACGGATGAAGCGATCACGGTTCACGGAAGAGCAGATTAT
>NCGF01000050.1 GCA_002281485.1 Sphingomonas sp. 28-66-16 | reverse complement strand
CTTTTCGCGCGCGCCGTCGAACACGGGGGTGCCCATCGGGATACCCGTCTTCGAATATTCGGCGAGCTCGGCGATCTGGTCACCGTCGCGGGCGTTGATGTCGTCGGCATATTGCGGGCCGTAGATTTCGAGCAGCCGTTCCTTGACCGGGGCCGGCATTTCGCCGCCCTTGGCATCGGGATTGGCCTCACGCCAGGCTTCGAGCGCCTGATGGACCTGCTGGCCCAGATTGCGCGCGGCCCAGCCGAGATGCGTCTCGAAGATCTGCCCCACGTTCATCCGTGACGGCACGCCGAGCGGGTTGAGCACGAGATCGACCGGCGTCCCGTCGGCGAGGAACGGCATGTCCTCGGCCGGCAGGATGCGGCTGATCACGCCCTTGTTGCCGTGACGGCCGGCCATCTTGTCGCCCGGCTGCAGCTTGCGCTTCACCGCGACGAACACCTTGACCATCTTGAGCACGCCCGGTGGCAGCTCGTCGCCACGCTCCAGCTTCTCGCGGCGATCGTGGAACTTGTCCTGGATCAGCTTGACGGCATCGTCATACTGGCCCTTGACCGCTTCCAGGTCGCTCTGGACCTTGTCGTCGGCAACCGCGAACTTCCACCATTCGTGCCGGTCGACGCTGTCGAGCAGGTCGCCGTCGATGACGGCACCCTTCTTCAACCCCTTGGGCGTGGCGGTCGCGGTCTGGCCCTCGAGCATTTCGCGCAAGCGGCTCCAGGTCGCGCGGTTGAGGATCGAGCGTTCGTCGTCGCTGTCCTTCTTCAGCCGCTCGATCTCCTCGCGCTCGATCGCCATCGCGCGCTCGTCCTTGTCGATGCCGTGGCGGTTGAACACGCGGACCTCGACGACCGTCCCGGCAACGCCCGGCGGCAGACGCAGCGACGTGTCGCGCACGTCCGACGCCTTTTCACCGAAGATCGCGCGGAGCAGCTTTTCTTCCGGCGTCATCGGCGATTCACCCTTGGGGGTGATCTTGCCGGCTAGGATGTCGCCCGGCTCCACTTCGGCGCCGATATAGACGATGCCCGCTTCGTCGAGATTGCGCAGCGCCTCCTCGCCCACGTTCGGGATGTCGCGCGTGATGTCCTCCGGCCCGAGCTTGGTGTCGCGCGCCATGACTTCGAATTCCTCGATATGGATCGAGGTGAAGACGTCGTCCTTGACGATGCGCTCGCTGATGAGGATCGAATCCTCA
>NCGF01000019.1 GCA_002281485.1 Sphingomonas sp. 28-66-16 | reverse complement strand
TTTCAAGCTTCACGCGGAACATGGCGTTGGGCAAAAGCTCCACCACCTGGCCGCGCATTTCGAGCAATTCTTCTTTTGCCAAACAAACCTCTGGAGATGCTAAAATTTTATGGGGCGAATTTCGTGAAGCGCGGCGCATAGCCGAAGGAGGCGCAAAAGGGAAGCGGGGCGGCGCAACGCGATCGGCCGAGGATGGGCGGCGGGCGACAGCGCCCGACTTGCGATACGGCCGCGTCCCCGCCCGACCCACTTTTGGACGGGTAAAGTTGCGGAAGTTGCGGGTTGCGATCGAGTCCGTGCAGCTTTGCGCAAATGGAGTGGTCGAATCGCGGGCGGCGATCCGGGGAACGGGCGTTGACGGCAAGAAAGAGCGGGGTTTTTGGTAGCAGATGGGGGGCGTGTAGGAAATGTTTCAGGCGGCATCGTGCCGCCATTTAGTCGCGCTTCTTTTGGCCCAGCCAGCCTTGACCCTCTCGGCCGCTTGACATCGGAAGCACCTGCTGATCCTTGGCCTTCGACAATGGCCCGTCCCTTGATTCCGCCGGGCGTCCATAAGCGCCTAATTTGCGGTTGGCGTTGGGGATGGTCGCGGCGCGATCCCGGCGGAGCCGCAAGATCGTCGATTCAGGTATCCAAAGTTCGTCGTCGTGCTGCAGCGAGCGGATCGCGCGGTCGTCGATCAACTGCCGCAATTTGCGCACGCCGACGCCGGATCGCTGCGCTGCTTTGCCGATCCGGACCCAGATGATCCGGTTGATTTCAATGCTATCACTCACAACAACTTGTCCTGCGCGCCCGCCTGATGGCTCGCCCGTGTATCGACGCGCGGGGCCTTGCGGTTGGGGCTGACCAGCGGCGGCAATTTGGGCGCGCGATCCTGAAACAATTCGGCCAAGGTAAAAGTCTGGAGCGCGGGGAAGCGGCCCCAGTCGGTTTCGATCAGGCCGTGGCTGGCGGCTTCCTCGGTCATGCCCTTGGTCGGCAGCGCGGCACAGACGAACAGGCCGAGCTTGTGTTCGGTCTGGCCGCCGTCGCCGACATAATAGAAATAGCCGTCGACGCCCTTGTCGCCGCCCTTCTTGCCGCCCATCCACGGATAGCCGCCGAGCTTCAAGGTGATCCAGTGCTGGAACTGGTGCGGATCGTCGAGCGCGAGCCGCTGCGCCGAGGCGAGATCGCGCGGGGAGCCGATCGTCTCCCACAAAGCCTCACGCTTGCCATCGGCATTATAGCCTTCGTTCATCCGCTTTTCGATGAGACCAATCGCGAGGTGCGTGATGTCGATACCGATCCAGCCGCGTCCGAGCTTTTGCGCGGCATCGACCGCGGTGCCGCAGCCGCAAAAGGGATCGAGCACGACATCGCCGGGATTGGACGAGGCGGCGATGATGCGTTCGAGGAGGGCACGGGGTTTCTGGGTGGGATAGCCGAGGCGTTCTTGGCTAACCGCTTGCAGAGGCGGAATGTCGGTCCAAACGTCGCCGATCTTCCGTCCTTCTTGCTCCGACAAATAGTGCTTTCTGGAAATTCTGCCTGTGGGACTCGACGGGAAATTCAGGCGGCCTTCTTCATCAAGTTTTTCCATCACTTCCCTGCTAACGCGCCATCCTTTTGCGGGAGGCGAGTAGCCCTTGTACTCATACGTCAGGTTCGGTCTCGGATTTGGGCTATCCAGCGGTGCAAGCCGATATGGCCCTTTCCCGTCCTTCGCATCGAGCCGAAAGCGACCAAGATAATCGGCGTCTTTCGCTGCGAAGACCGATCGCATTTCTGTCGATGGCGACTTTGCATAGAAAAAGATTGTGTCGTGGATCGCACCGAACTTGTTTTTGACATCGCCCTTCGCGGAGGTCCGCTGCCAGACAATCTCGCTTCGAAAATTGTCGATGGAGAAAACCGCATCCAGCACCAGCTTCAGATAATGGCTCGCGGTCGGGTCGCAGTGGAGGTAGAGGCTA
Source organism: Sphingomonas sp. 28-66-16 (assembly GCA_002281485.1). GTDB lineage: Bacteria > Pseudomonadota > Alphaproteobacteria > Sphingomonadales > Sphingomonadaceae > Sphingomonas. The sequence goes on along the minus strand of NCGF01000019.1, from coordinate 58,207 downwards.
CCCGTCGGCTTCAGCACGCGGTGCAGTTCCTGCAAGCGCACCGCCATCATAGCCAGATAGGCCATCATCGCGTTTTCGCCGATCGCGGTCTTCATGGCCTGCATCAGCACGTGGAGCTTGTGGTTGCCGGATGCCGTGATGTCCATCAGCGCTTCGGACGCGCTTGGCCCCCAGGACCAGCTATCGTCGAACGCCTCGATGCTCGCATCCGCGCCCGCCCCCGCCGGCGACTTGAACAGGATATTGTAGCTGGCGTTCGAATTGAACGGCGGGTCGAGATAGATCAGGTCGACGCTCTCGTCCGCGATATGCTGGCGCAGCACATCGAGATTATCGCCATAGTAAAGCCGGTTGGTCATGCGCGGCATGATGCCCGTGCGAGGAGGAGACCACAATCCGTCATTGCGAGCGCAGCGAAGCAATCCAGTGCGTCGCGCGGTGCTCTGGATTGCTTCGCTACGCTCGCAATGACGAGGGGTTCATGCGGACTGCCAAGCCTGCGCATGGCGGCCCAGCCGTTCGCATACCGCCGCCCACAGGTCTGGCCCGATGTCGCCGCGCCACTCGGCATCGCGCGCCGCGACGGTCGCGATCTTCGCGGTGCGGATCAGCGACGGGGCGGGCAAGCCGACGGCGGCGTGATTGTCGATGACGTCGATGTCGCCGGGCCAGCGCGGGTTTTCCGCGCTCGTGACCATCAGCACCCAGAGCAGCGGCCCTTCGGGGCCATCGGGCACGACGGCAACCACCACTGCCGGACGGTGCGACAGCCGGTTCTTGTCAACATAAGGGAACGGCACCCGCGCGAGCGCGCCGGGCCTAAAATCCGTCATAGGCCTTGCAATCGGCCTCGTCCGCCCATTCGGTGAAGGTCGAAAAATTGGCGAGAAAAGGGTCTGGCCCTTCGGCTCGCGTCATGATCACCCGGTCACCGTCGATTTCGTAGCGCACCGCGTCGCCCTGCTGCAGCCCGAGCGCCGCGCGCACGGCCCGCGGGATGGTGGTCTGCGCCTTGCTGCTGATACGCGACAGGATCATGCGTGCAGGGTAAGGCTTTTCCTTACCGGGGGCAAGCAGACCGAGTGATCGCGCACAAGGAAAGGCCCCGCCCGGGCGTGCACCGGACGGGGCCTTACGGCGCGGCGGGGGGCGACGCGCCGATTCGGTTATTGGGGGACCGGGGCGGTGTTGTTGATGATCGCCTCGCGCTGCGCAGGCGTCATCGCGTTGGCGTTGACATCGGCATCGTCGACCGCATCGGCGCGGTTTTCGGCGTTGTCGCGGATCTGATCGGCCTGATCCTTCATCATCTCGGCCTGATTGTCGATCATGTCGGCGCGGTTGTCGGCGGCCTCGGTGATGTTGGCGGCGAGGGCGTCGTCGCCCTTGCCCTTGTCACAAGCGGCGAGCGGCAGCAGCGCGAGAACGCCGAGGATGGCAATGGTGGATTTCATGAAGCGATTCCCTGTTGATCGATCCGGCGCCGCGCCGAAGCGGCGGGCCGGTAGGTTGACGAGCGGCCGGCAGTCGCCGGGGCGCGTGGCGGATGAGGCCATGCGCACAACAACGTCGATCTCGCGCCGGTGTTCCGGCGGGCCGCGCGCTGCCGACAGAATGAAATGGCGACGGACGGGCGCGACGGCCTAGCGGCGTTCGAACACCTTCTGCCCGCCGACCCAGGTCTCCTCGACCCGGGTCGCGCGCAGATCGCTCGCCGAAGCGAGCAGCGGATCGCGGTCGACGATGATGAAATCGGCGAACTGCCCCGGCGCGAGCCGCCCGAATTCCTTTTCGGCAAAGCCCGCATAGGCGGCGTCGGCGGTATAGGCCTTCCACGCCTGTTCGCGCGTGACGCGTTCCTGCGGCTGCCAGCCGCCATAGGGCTGGCCCTCGGCATCGCTGCGGGTGAAGGCGGCGGCCCAGCCGGCAAAGGGATCGGGGCTCTCGACCGGATAATCGGTGCCGAACGCGAGCGTCGCGCCGTTCCGCAGCATCGACGCCCAGGCATAGGCGCCCGCGAGCCGATCGGGGCCGAGCCGCGCCTCGGCCATCGTCCGGTCGCTGGTCTGGTGAACCGGCTGCATCGAGGCGACGATGCCATGCTTGCCGAAGCGCGGCAGATCGACCGGGTCGACGATCTGGGCGTGCTCGATCCGCCAGCGGCGATCGCCGTCATAGGTCAGCGCGAGTTCCTCGATCGCATCGAGCACCTGCGCATTGGCCTTGTCGCCGATCGCATGGACCGCGATCTGATAGCCGTCCATCGCCGCGCGGCTCATCCGGTTGCGCAGCACGTCGTCCGACAGGAAACCCGCGCCGCTCTGCCCGGGCGCGTCGCTATACGGCGCCTTGAGCCACGCGCCGCGCGAGCCGAGCGCGCCATCGGCATAGAGCTTGACCCCGTTGAGCTTGAGCCGGCCGCTATAGAGCCACGGCGTCGGGCCGGTGCCGCCGATCCGGATCGTATCCTCGATGCCCGCGCCATAGCTCATGATCCGTACCCGCAGCGAGCCGACATCGCCGGCGCGGCGATAGGTCATCCATTCGTCGATCGTCGTGCCCATGTCCGCCGTCGCGGTGACGCCGTCGCGCAGCAGCAGCGCCTGCGCCTTCAGGAACGCCGCGGCGAGATCCTTGGGCAAGGGTTGCGGCACTGCCCTCGCGACGAGGCTCTGGGCCGAATCGACGAACACCCCCGAGGGCAGCGTGCCCGCCTTTTCGATCCGGCCGCCGGGCGGGGAGACGCTTTTCGCGGTCACCCCGGCTTCCTTCATCGCCGCGCTGTTCGCCCAGCTGGCATGGCCATCGGCGCGCGCGAGCCAGACCGGGCGATCGGCGACCACGGCATCGAGATCGGCAGCGGTCGGGAAGCGGCCAAGCCCCCATTTCTCCTGGTTCCAGCCGCCCCCCAGGATCCATTTGCGCTCGGGATTGGCAGCGACATAGGCGGCGATCTTCGCCTTGGCCTCTTCGAGCGACCTCGTCTCCGACAGATCGAGTTCGAGCGCACGGAACCCCAGTTCCATGACATGGCCATGCGCATCGACGAAGCCGGGCAGCAGCACCCGCCCCTTCATGTCGGCGCGCCAGTCGAGCTTGTCGGGGCGCTTCTCGCCTTCGCGCAGCAGCCGGATGACATGGCCGTCGGGGGTCATCAACAGCCCCGAAAAGCGGACGACGCGCCCCTCGGCATCGAGCGTCATCCCCTGAACATTGTCGATCAACGCGTCGGCGAGCGCGGGGGTGGCGGGGAGCGCACCGCTCAACGCCCAAGCGCCTACGAGCAGCGCGCGTCTGACGAGGCCCGACGCTCGTTGGCGGCCGCCACGCCTCATTTCGGCAACCGCCGCACCAGCGCGCTGGTATCCTGCCGCGCGCCGCCCATCTTCTGGACCTCGGCATAGAATTGATCGACCAGCGCCGCGACCGGCAGCGTCGCGCCGTTCTTGCGCGCCTCGTCGAGCGCGAGGCCGAGATCCTTGCGCATCCAGTCGATCGCAAAGCCGAAATCGAACCTGTCGGCCGCCATCGTCTGCCAGCGATTGACCATCTGCCAGCTTTGCGCCGCGCCGCCCGAAATCGCCTCGAACACCCGATCGAGATCGAGATCGCTCGCCTGCGCGAACCGGAGCGCCTCGCTGAGCCCCTGGAGCACGCCGGCGATCGCAATCTGGTTGACCATCTTGGTCTGCTGCCCCGCGCCGGGCCCGCCGACATGGACGATCCGCAGCGCATAAGCGGCCATCAGCGGTTCGGCCGCCGCCATCGCCGCGCCCGAGCCGCCGCACATGATCGACAGCTTGCCGTTCTCGGCGCCCGCCTGCCCGCCCGACACCGGCGCATCGACCACCAGCGCGCGCGCCGCCGCCAGCCGCCGGGCGATATCGGCCGAGACGGTGGTGTGATCGACGAACACCGCGTCGTCGCGCATCGCCGCGAACGCCCCGTCGCTGCCGAGCGTGATCGCTGCCAGATCGGCGTCGTTGCCGACGCAGGCGATCACCGCGTCCTGGCCGCGCGCGGCGTCGGCGGGGCTGTCGGCGACCGATCCGCCATTGGCCGCAACCCAGGCTTCGGCCTTGGCGCGGGTGCGGTTGAAGACGGTGAGCCGATGCCCGGCGACCGCCAGATGTCGCGCCATGGGGCCGCCCATGATGCCCGTGCCGATGAATGCGATATGTGCCATGCCCCAGCCGCATAAGGCGTGTTCCTTCGTCGCGCCAGATGGTCTAGGGGCCAGCGCCATGGCTAGCGTTCCCCTGTCCGGCTCCGCGCCGCTGCCCGTATCGATCGACGATGTCCGCGCGGCGCATGCCCGGATCGCCCCGTCGATCGTCCGCACCCCGACGCTGATCAGCAGAACGCTGTCGCAACTGACCGGTGCCACGGTCTATCTCAAGTTCGAAAACCTGCAGTTCACCGCCGCCTACAAGGAGCGCGGCGCGCTCAACACGCTGATGCAGCTCGGCCCGCAGACGATCGGCGTGATCGCCGCCTCGGCCGGCAATCATGCGCAGGGGCTCGCCTATCACGCGCAGCGGCTCGGCATCCCGGCGACGATCGTGATGCCGACGACGACCCCGACGGTGAAGGTCACCCAGACCGAAGGGCACGGCGCGACCGTCGTGCTGCACGGCGAGACCTTCGACGAGGCCTATGCCCATGCCCGGCTGCTCGAGACCGAGCGCGGGCTGACCTTCGTCCATCCGTTCGACGATACCCGCATCATCGCCGGCCAAGGCACCGTCGCGATCGAGATGCTCGACGACGTGCCCGAAATCGACACGCTGGTGACCCCGATCGGCGGCGGCGGATTGATATCGGGCATGGCCACCGTCGCGCGGGCGAGTGGCCGGCCGATCGAGGTGATCGGCGTCGAGGCCGAACTCTTCCCCTCGATGTACAACCGGATCAACGGCACCCAGATGCCCTGTGCCGGCGACACGCTGGCCGAGGGCATCGCCGTCAAGGAACCCGGCGCGATCACCGCGCGGATGGTCGAGGCGCTGGTCGACGACATCGTGCTGGTCAGCGAGCGCAACCTCGAAAAGGCGGTCAGCCTGCTCCTCCAGATCGAAAAGACCGTGGTCGAAGGCGCGGGCGCCGCCGGGCTCGCCGCGTTGCTGCAGCACCCCGATCGCTTTGCCGGCAAGACTGTCGGCGTGGTGCTGTGCGGCGGCAATATCGATACCCGGCTGCTCGCCAATGTCCTCCTGCGCGATCTCGCGCGCTCGGGCCGGCTGGCGCGGCTCAGGGTGCGGCTGCAGGATCAGCCGGGCGCGCTGTTCAATCTGGTCCGGGTGTTCGACGCCGAACGGGTCAACATCATCGAGGTCTATCACCAGCGCGTTTTCACGACCTTGCCCGCCAAGGGGCTGATCACCGACATCGAATGCGAGACGCGCGACAAGGCGCATCTCGATCGACTGGTCGCCGCCATTCGCGCGGCGGGCTACGAGGCCGGGCTCGTCGAGCTCGCCTGACCGCCGCAATCTGACGAAGCGAATCCGCCGCGCGACGAGCCGAGTCGGGCGGCTTTGTGGCTTTGGCCCGAAGCGATTATCGTATCCCGATCGACCGCCACTCGGCGCTTGAATCACGCGGGCGCCGCGTTAACCTTCTTTCATGGTAAAGGCGCTTTTCATCACGATCGGGACCTTTCATAACAGGCGGTACAGGGTGTCGATTTCCGGCAACAAGGGGAACCAGCGGCAGTGACGGCGCCATTTCGCTTTCCTCGATTTTTCGTGACCAGCCCTTCGCCCTGCCCCTATCTGCCGGGCCGGATGGAGCGGAAGGTGTTCACCGAGCTCAATGGTCCGCACGCGGCCGAGCTCAACGATGCGCTCGGCCGGATCGGTTTTCGCCGCAGCCAGTCGGTCGCCTATCGCCCGAGCTGCGCGGGGTGCAATTCGTGCGTTTCGGTGCGGGTGATCGCCGATGAATTCGCGCCCAATGCCACCCAGCGCAAGCTGATCCGGCGCCACGCCGATCTCGAGGTCAGCGCCTGCCGGCCCTGGGCCACCGACGAGCAATATGCGCTGCTGCGCCGCTATCTGGGCAGCCGGCATCCCGGCGGCGGCATGGCCGGCATGGACGAGAGCGACTATGCCGACATGGTCGAGCAGAGCCCGGTCAATTCCTTCGTCGTCGAATATCGCACCCCTTCGGTCGACGGGCGGCCCGGCCGGCTGGTCGGCGCGTGCCTGACCGATCAGCAGGCCGATGGCCTGTCGATGATCTACAGCTTCTTCGACGCGGAAGATGCCGGCCGCCCCGGCCTCGGCAATCTGATCATCCTCGATCACATCGTCCGCGCGCGCGCGATCGGGCTGGCTTATGTCTATCTCGGCTATTGGGTGAAGGGATCGGAGCGGATGTCGTACAAGACCCGCTATCGCCCGATCGAGGTGCTCGGGCCGACCGGCTGGGCGCTGATGCAGGACCCCGACGCGCCCGCCCAGCGCTTGCCCGCGATCGCCGAGGAACTCGTCTAGGCCCGCTGACCGTCCGACGGTACCGGCCGGCTGCGGCACCCGCGCTTTCGATTTACGAGGCCCCGTTCGGGCTGGGCCGGAGCGGGGGCGATAGGGCGGCGGCGCTATGCCTGCGGCGACAGTTGCTCGACATGGACATCGACGTCGAGGTCTTCGTTGCCCTCGCCGAGCCGCGATCCCGCCACCGGCGCCGCGCCGAGCGCATCGAGGCCGATGGCGACCCGGACATATTCCTCGGCCGCGCACAGGCCCATGCTCGGATCGAACGCGATCCAGCCGATGCCCTCGACGAACGCCTCGGCCCAACCATGCGGGGTCGGCTGGGTGGCGCCGCTGGCGACGATCAGCCCGTAACCCGATACATACCGCGCCGGCACACCCATCGAGCGCGCCGCCGCGATGAAGATATGTGCCAGATCGCGCGCCGGCGCACGCGCCTGGGCAAAGGCCTGAGCGGCAGTGCGCCCCTGGACCGGGCGGCGATGGCAGAGCTCGAAGCGGGCATGCACCGCGCGGTTGAGCGTGTGCAGCCGATCGAGCGGCGCCGCGCCGCCGGCTGCTTTCCGGGCAAAGTCGGTCAGCGCGGCATCGGCCTGGGTCAGCGGGGTCGCGCGCAGGAACAGCGCGGGGGGAAAGCGCTCGACGACGCCATCGAGGACGCCCGCCGAGTCCGCCGTCAGCACCTCGCCAGTCACGCAAATCTCGATCGAGTCGATCGGCCCCTGCGCATAGAGCATCGTCACCCGGTTCCCGAACCCGTCGCGCCCCGGCTTCAGCCGCGCATCGCAATCGATATCGATCCGCCACGCCGCGACGGTCTGGTCATGCGAGTCACTCGGCGTCATCCGCAGCATTTGCAACAGCCGGCTCTGCGGGGTCGAGAAGCGATAGGCGGTGCGATGATCGACCGACAGCCTCATGCGGCAAACCTGAATTGCCGGGCGATGGCCGCGCTCAGCAGCGCATTTTCGTCGTTGAATGCCTTCAGATACTGGTGAAGCCCGCTGGCGATCACCTCCTTGGTGGTCGTCTTCTGCAGCCGGGCAAGACGCATCCTCGCCATGCGATCGGCCTCGCCCTGGAGCCCGGTGCGCTTGGCGAGCAGGCTGAGGATGTCGACGACTTCCTCGACGCAGCCGGCGAGCGAGCGCGGCAGTTCCTGGCGGCAGAGCAGCAGATCGATGACATTGGCCGAGGTCAGCCCCTCGCTGTAGAGCCAGCGATAGGCGGTGACGGCGGAGACCGTCTGCAGGATCGTCGTCCACTGATCGCGATCGATCACACCGCCGACCTTTTCGCCTTCGGGCAGCAGCAGATGATATTTCACGTCGAGCAGCCGCGCGGTATTGTCGGCGCGCTCGATCGACTGGCCGAGCCGGATGAAGCCATTGGCCTGGTTGCGCAGCATCCGGTTCATCGCGCCTTCGAATCCGAGCGTCTCGACCTTGACCGCCTCGACCAGATTGAGCGTCGCGATCGTGCCGCCGGGGCTCGATCGGTTGCTGAACAACAGCCACGCCCGGTTGATCGAGGTCCAGGCATCGCGCGTCAACGCGGTCCGCACCGCCTTGGCATTGTTGCGCGCCATCTCGAGACAGCGCACGATCGAGCCCGGATGGCTGGTATCGAGCGTCAGAAAGCGCGCGACATGGTTCTGGGTCAGCGCGTGGCCGGTCGCGGCGAACGCTTCTTCGGTCTCGGACACGGTGAGCGCGCTCCGCCACGCGGCCTCGCCCGCCGGCCGCGCCGACAGTGCATCGAGCCGCACCGTCGCCTCGACCAGCCGCGCGATGAAATCGGCGCGCTCGACGTAACGCCCGAGCCAGTAGAGCGAGGAGGCGGTGCGCGAGAGCATCAGCAGGGGGCCTCCACCACTTCAAGCCACCCGTCCAGTTCCAGTCGGGCCGAGCCTGTCCCAGGCTCTCCTGAGCGACTGCCGCAGGCAGGCAGTCGAAGGGCCCTGTCCTTCTTTTCGGCCGTCGAGAGAAAAAGCAGCGCTTCGCCTGGCGCAGGGCGAACGGGGAGGACTGGGCGAACCATCACTGTTGACCCCGTGATTGCGACTGCTGCTGCACTTGGCCCTGACCCTGCCCCATCGGCGCTGCGCCATTGTCGAGCAGCACCATCGAATCCTTGGTCCCGCCGCCCTGGCTCGAATTGACGACCAGCGATCCCTCCTTGAGGGCGACCCGGGTGAGGCCCCCGGGCACCACCTGCACCCCCTTGGCACCGGTGAGCACGAACGGGCGGAAATCGACATGACGCGGCGCCACGCCCTGCTCGACCAAGGTCGGCACGGTCGACAGCGCCAGCGTCGGCTGCGCGATATAGCGCTGCGGCTCGGCGATCAGCGCAGCACGGAACGCCTCGATCTCGGCCTTGCTCGCGGTCGGCCCGACCAGCATGCCGTAGCCGCCCGACCCGTCGACCAATTTCACGACCAGCTCGGGCAGCTTGTCGAGCACGTATTTCAACGCCTCGGGCTCGCGGCACCGATAGGTCTCGACATTGGGCAATTTCGCCTCGCCGCCCGAATAGAACCGCACGATTTCGGGCATGTAGCTGTAGATAGCCTTGTCGTCGGCGATGCCGTTGCCCGGCGCGTTGATGATCGCGACATTGCCCGCCGCATAGGCCGCGATCAGCCCCGGCACGCCGAGCATCGAATCGGGGCGGAACACCAGCGGATCGAGATAATCGTCGTCGATCCGCCGATAGATCACATCGACCCGCACCCGGCCCGAAATCGTCCGCATCCAGACGATATCGTCATCGACCACCAGATCGGCCGCCTCGACAAGCTCCACCCCCATGCTGTCGGCGAGGAAGCTGTGCTCGTAATAGGCCGAGTTGAAATGGCCCGGGGTCAGCACGACACAGACCGGGCTGTTGCCCGACCCGTGCGGCGCCACCGAGCGCATCGTCTCGAGCAATTTGTCGGGATAGCTGTCGACGGCGGCGACGCGCAGCGCGCGGAACAATTCGGGGCACAGGCGCAGCATCGCCTCGCGGTTTTCAAGCATGTACGACACCCCCGAAGGGGTCCGGGCATTGTCCTCGAGCACGAAGAAATCGTCGGGCCCGGTGCGCACCAGATCGATCCCGCAGATATGCGCCGACACGCCGTGCGGCGGCCGCATGCCATCGATCTCGGGGCGGAACTGGGCATTGCCGAAGATCAGATCGGCCGGCAGCACCCCCTCGGCCATGATCCGCCGCGCGCCGTAGATGTCGTCGAGAAAGGCGTTGATCGCCTCGACCCGCTGGACCAGCCCTTCGGACAACCGCGCCCATTCGTCCTTGAGGAACACGCGCGGGACGATATCGAAGGGGATGATCCGTTCGGCGGCATCGCTGTCGCCATAGACGGCGAAGGTGATCCCGAGCTGGCGGAAGGTCGCCTCGGCCGATTGCTGGCGACGGCTCAATTCGGCGGGCGGCGTCTCCGCGAGCCAATCGCCAAGCGCGGCGAGTTCGGTGCGCGCCACCTCGCTGGTGGCGTTTCCCCAGATCTCGTCAAACGCGCGCGTGAGCCCCATTAAGTCGATCGTTTCCCGTCAAAAGCCGTCGGGACATGCTGCAACGCCCTGCTGCGATGCACAAGGGGGGAATGCGAGACGCGCGCGAAGGCAGATCGATTAGGTGCTCGGGTCATCCACAAGGCTGCGGCGGACGGCCGATCTAGGGGGCAATCGCCGGTGTCGGCTCCGGATTCGCGGTGAGGCGGTCATTGTCGATCTCGGACAACGCGGCACGAAGCGGCAGAGGTCCTGGCCCCGACAGCTTCGTGCTTGATGCCGATAACGATATAATGCCCGTAACGTTTCTAATGGGTGGCGGCGGCGATCATCTGCCCAATGCCGCGACGCCATACATTATGATTTAATGGTCTGACGGGTTGGGCGGCAATTGAACCGCCCGGCCGCCATGCCCCTGCCCCCCTCACCCCATCGTCGGGATGACGAACGCGTTGGCGCCGTCACCAACACCGCCATCGGGCCAGCGCTGGGTGACGGTCTTGATCTTGGTCCAGAACTTCACGCCCTCCATGCCGTGCTGGTTGGTGTCGCCGAACGCCGATCGCTTCCAGCCGCCGAAGGTGTGATAGGCGACCGGCACCGGGATCGGCACGTTGATGCCGACCATGCCGACATTGACGCGCGCCGCGAATTCGCGGGCGGCATGGCCGTTGCGGGTGAACAGCGCGACGCCGTTGCCATATTGATGCTCGCTGGGCAGCCGCACGGCTTCCTCGAAATCCTTGGCGCGGACGATCTGTAGCACGGGGCCGAAGATTTCTTCCTTGTAGCTCTGCATCTTGGGGGTGACATGGTCGAACAGGCTCGGTCCGATGAAGAAGCCCTTCTCGTGCCCCTGCAACGCGAAGCCCCGACCGTCGACGACGAGCTCGGCGCCCTCGTCGACGCCGGTCTGGATCCAGCTTTCGATGCGCGCCTTGTGCGCCGCGTTCACCACCGGGCCGTAATGCGCATCGGCATCGCTCGACACGCCCACGCGAAGCGCCGCGATCGCGGGAAGCAGTTTTTCGCGCAATGCCTCCGCCGTCTTCTCGCCGACCGGCACCACCACCGGCAGCGCCATGCAGCGTTCGCCCGCCGAGCCGAACGCCGCGCCCGACAATTCGGCGACGACCTGATCGAGATCGGCATCGGGCATCACCACGCCGTGGTTCTTGGCGCCGCCCATCGCCTGCACGCGCTTCCCCGCATCGACTCCGCGCCGGTAGATATAGTGCGCGACATCGGACGATCCGACGAAACTCACCGCGCTGATCGCCGGGTGATCGAGGATCGCGTCGACCATTTCCTTGTCGCCATTGACGACCTGCAGGATGCCCGCGGGCGCGCCGGCTTCCTCCATCAGCTCGGCAAGGCGCACCGGCACGCTCGGGTCGCGCTCGCTGGGCTTCAGGATGAAGGCATTGCCGCACGCAATCGCGACGCCGAACATCCACATCGGGATCATCGCCGGGAAGTTGAACGGGGTGATGCCCGCGCCGATCCCGAGCGGCTGGCGCATCGAATAGACGTCGATCCCCGGCCCGGCCCCTTGGGTATATTCGCCCTTCAGGACATGCGGCACACCGCACGCGAATTCGATCACGTCGAGCCCGCGCTGCACGTCGCCGCGCGCGTCGGCGACGACCTTGCCGTGCTCGGACGACAGCAGCTGCGCCAGCTCGTCGATATTGGCCTCGACCAGCCGCTTGAATTCGAACATCACCCGCGCGCGCCGCTGCGGGTTGGTCGCGGCCCAGCCCGGCTGCGCCTTGAGCGCTGCGGCGACGGCGCGGTCGAGATCGGCGCTCGTGCCCAAGGTCACCCGCGCCTGGACGCTGCCCGAATTGGGATCGAAAACGTCGCTGGTCCGCCCCGCGCCACCGCCCGATTGGCCGACGATGTGATGATCAATGGTGCGCATACCGCTCTCCTGCAAATCGTTTGGCGATCCTTTGGCATAGACGGCAGCGTGTGTCAGCGGCCGTCTCGACGCCGCGACACCATCGACGATCGCGCACGCCCAAAATTCCCGTCGACGCAAAGGCGATGCAGCGCATCGATTGTTCTCCCTCGGGGAATCGTTTAATCCTCAGGGATGGTCGACAAGCGAAGCGTTGGCAGGGGCATCGGACCGCTTTGCGCAGGTGATCGTCGATGACACGACAGCTGGTCGCTGGGTTGGCTGCTGGCGCCCTTATCGGGGCAGCGGCGATGTATGTCGGCACGAGGCCGGCGACCAAGTCACCGACCACGACCGCGACCACACCCTCCACCTCCCAGGCTGCGCCAGGACCGGGCAGCGCTGCGGTCGCGGCGTCGTTCGCGCCGCCGCTCGCCGCGAAGGCGCCCGCAGATGCCTTTGGCGATGCCGTCCGGCTCGGCGAAAGGCTGATCACCGACACCGCGACGGTGGCACCCGCCTATGTCGGCAACGGGCTCGTCTGCAGCAATTGCCATCTCGATGCCGGGCGCCAGGCAGGGGCGGCGCCGCTGTGGGCAGCGTTCGTCAACTTCCCCGCATTTCGCAAGAAGAATGGCGAGATCAACAGCTTCCAGAAGCGCGTGCAGGATTGTTTTCTCTACAGTCTCAACGGCAAACCCCCGCCGCTCGGCAGCCGCGAACTGCTCGCGATCGAAAGCTATGCCGCTTATATGGCGCGCGGGCTGCCGAGCGGGATGTCGCCCCCCGGCCGCGGCTTTCCGGCAATCGCGGCGCCGTCGATCCCCGCCGACGATCGCCGCGGTGCCGCTGTGTTTTCCGAAAAATGTGCCAGCTGCCACGGCCCTGACGGAGCCGGCATGACGATCCCCGGCGACCGCAGCTATCCGCCCTTATGGGGCGCGCGATCGTTCAACTGGGGGGCCGGCATGGCAACGATCGACAAGGCCGCCGCGTTCATCCACGCCAACATGCCGCTGGGGCAGGCAGGCAGCCTTTCGGTGCAGCAGGCGTGGGACGTCGCCACGTTCATCGACGGCCGGGTTCGCCCTCAGGATCCCCGCTTCACCGGCAGCGCGCAAGCGACCCGGCAACAGCATCATGACTCGCCATTTTCGAGATACGGCACGATCGTCGACGGAGAATTGCTCGGCAACGCCGCAACGACGCCCGCCGCCGGCGGACAGACCGGCAAATTGCGGCACGGTCCCCCGCCGCGTGCCGGCGGCGCCTGATCGGTGTTCGTGGCTATCGACGCGGCAGCGGTTGACGGTTGTCTCTCGACCTCGCCCGAAACCAACCGATCAGGGTGAAGTCATCAGACTTCAAGCCGACGCCTCGGCACGGCCTTCAAGCGCCGCGCGATCGCGGATCGTCACCGCGCGCAGGCTCGGGAGCGCGATGATACCCGCCACTTTCAACCGGGAGAGCTGGCGGCTGACCGTCTCGATCGTCAGGCCGAGCAGTTCGGCGATCTCGCCGCGCGTCAGCGGCAAATCGAACGTCACCGGGCCGTCGCCGATCGCCCGACAGCCGACCGTGCCGATGCGATCGGCCATGCCGAGCAGAAAACCCGCCACGCGTTCCTCGGCGGTGCGCCGGGCGAGCATCAGCATGCGGCCGCGCGCCTCCTCGAGCGCGGCAAAGGTCCGCTCTAGCAGCAAATGCTCCATCCGGGCGTGATCGTGCAGAACCGCTTCGAAGGGAACGCGCGGAAACACGCACAAATCGGTGTCGGTCAGCGCGCTGACGGTGAATCCGGCCCGGTCGGCGAATAGCCCGCCGACGAAATCGGCGGGATAGAGCAGCCCCACCGTTTGTTCGCGGCCGTCGCTCGTCGAGGTGGAAAGCTTCAAGATGCCGTCGACCACGACCGCGCAGATCACGCTGTCATCGCCCGACCAGATGAGCGTCTCATGGCGCGCGACGGTACGGCGCTGGCCGATACGGTTGAGCGTCGCCAGCTCCTGATCGGTCAACGCGCTGCAAAGCGCCCGATCGCGGACGGCGCATTCGACGCAGGCATGGGCTGACAGCATGGGTTCCTTCCGACGCCGTCGCCCCCTCGCCACGACAGGCGCTCGACACCCGATCTATAGCGCCGGCGGGGACTGGGTCGTCAAGCGTCCAGCCGCTCAGGCCCGTTGCCTGGCACGGTCGCGGGATCGGCAAGCCACGTGGCAAGCGCTCGGGCGCGAATCCCGACCTTCATCCTTGTCGATCGGCGATCGGAGTCAGATCGCGCTGCTGAACCGCGCGGCCGATCGATGGCGATAGGGATCAAGCGCGGCGGCGATCGTGCGGGCATAGGGCAGCCCGCGCGGCGGGATGACGAGGCGACGATCGTGCCATTCGGCGAGCCCGGCTGCGATATAGGGCGCCACGCGCCGCTCGATCGCCGGCAGATCGGGGACCCCCGTCAGCGTGGCGCTGCCCTGGCACAGCAGCCGCTCGATCGCGTTGCCGATGACCTGGTCGTTCGGCGAACGCACCCAGCCCCGCTCGGTCGCGAACTGCCCGTTGGCGATCCGCAGATGGTAGCGCCCGGCATTTTTCTCGTTCTGGAGCAGCCAGCCGGGGAACCGGCTGATCGCCGATGCGCCGAGGCCGATCAGGATGTCGGCGGGATCCTCGGTGAATCCCTGAAAATTGCGGCGCACCCGCCCCTCTTCGGCCGCGATCGCGAGCGCATCGCCGGACAGCGAGAAATGGTCGAACCCCACCGGCCGATAGCCTGCGCGTGTCAGCCGTTGATGGGCGAATTCGGCCTGGCCGAAGCGCGCGAGCGGATCGGGCAGCGCGGAATCATCGATCCGGCGCTGGCGCGCAATCAGATGCGGCACATGGGCATAGCCGAAAACCGCGAGCCGATCGGGGCCCAGCTCGAGCGCGGTATCGATCGTCGCTGCAAGCTTTGCCGATGTCTGGAGCGGCAGGCCGTACATCAGATCGACGTTGATCGACGTTACACCGGCGGCGCGCAATTGCCCCACCGCGCAGGCGATCATCTCGACCGGCTGGACCCGGCCGATCGCGGCCTGGATATCGGCATCGAAGGTCTGCACGCCGAGGCTGACCCGCGTCACGCCGTGGCGACCAAGTGCTGCCGCCCAGCGCCAATCGAACCCGCGCGGATCGATTTCCACTGACAGCACCGGATCGTCGACCCGGAACGCCGCGCCCAGCCGGCCCATCAGCGTGTCGAAATCATCCGGATCGAGCGCGTTCGGGCTGCCCCCGCCCCAGGCGATGCGCCGTACCCGCCCGCGCCTGCCCAGCGCCTTGCCGACCCGCTCGATCTCCTCGATCAGTCGCAACAGATAGGCCTGGACTCGCTGGGTGCGATTCGCCGCGCCTGTATTGCAGCCGCAATACCAGCAGATCTCGCTGCAATAAGGGATGTGGAGATAGAGCGAGATCGCCTCGTCGGCAGAAACGCTCGCCAGCGCCTGCGCCATATGCGGCGGCCCGACCGCGCCATCGAACTCGGCAGCGGTAGGAAAGCTGGTGTAGCGCGGCACCGGCGTTGCGAGCAGATCGGGATAATAGGGCCACATGCATGGTTGATTGCATCCTGCGCCGGCGGGCGAATTGACGCCGGTCAAAGACCCTCGCTTGCCCTGGGCGCACAGCCGCCCTCATCAAACGCAGAGAGAACATAACATGAAATTCTCGGGATCATTGATCGCCTTGGCGGTGCTCGGCGCTGGTCTTACCGCTACGCCCGCGCTGGCGCGCGAAGGCGAAGGGCTGAAGGCGCACGACGTGCTGCTACGCGTCCGCGGCATCTGGGTCGCGCCGACCGGCCAGTCCGACGGCATCGTCCCGGCGCTGCCCAATGATCGACTGGCCGTGACCGACTCCTTCGCCCCCGAGGTCGACATCAGCTGGATGGCGACCAATCATATCGGCTTCGAGCTGATCGCCGCCACCACGCGGCACTCGGCGCGCGGCAAGCAGGGGGTGACGGCGGGCATCGGCAAGGTCGTCAACACCTGGGTATTGCCGCCGACGCTGACCGCGCAATATCATTTCAACTCGAACGGCAAGATCCGCCCCTATCTCGGCGCGGGCATCAACTACACCGTGTTCTGGAACGAGAAGGCGACCGACGGGCTCGTCGCCGCCGTCGGCCCGACCCGCGTCCATATCAACGACAGCATCGGCTATGCGCTGCAGGCCGGGGTCGACATCGACCTGAACCGCAAATTCTTCCTCAACCTCGACGCCAAATATATCGACATGAGCCCGCGGGCACAGCTCTACACGACCGCGCTCGGCACCCAGACGGTGAAGACGCGGATCAATCCGGTGGTGGTCGGTCTGGGATTTGGGGTGCGGCTGTAACGACGGGCACAGCACGGGCGGGCAGCGGCGCGCGCGCCCTGATCGCGATCGTCGCACCCAAGAAAAGGGCCGTCCTTCGCTGACGAAGGACGGCCCCGTTCCGGCTCGTCGCCCTGGTGTCGATCAGAAGCGGATCTTGACCGAACCGCGATAGCTCTGGTTGCTCACGTCCGACCGACCGAAGGTCGTATCGGCCGCGACCGAGAGCTCGATCTTGCCCGTATCGTACGCAAGCCCGCCGCTGACTTCGCCCCAGTTCTTGTCGTCGCTGAACAATGCGAACGCCTGCCTCGGGCCGATGCCGCCGACGAAGTTGGCGTAGATCGCCGATGGTTTGCGGTTGTCGAAATCATGGACGTAATAGGCCGTGACATAGGGCTTGATCTTGCCCGTCGTCGTCGCGATCAACCCGGCGCGTCCCTGAACGCTCGTATAGTCCCGCCGACCGAGCAGCAGCGCCGGGCCGCCGCCGGTTTCAGCCGTATCGCTGAACCCCAGATAGTTGGTCCGGACCGAAATCCGCGGATCGACCTTGAACGTACCGAAGGCGAAGGACTTCTGCGCGCCCACCTCGCCGTTGATCACGAGCGCATTATCGCCCGCGCGCAGCTGGTACGGCGTACCGACGATCGACACGTTGCGGGTGCTCTCGGTGGCGAACAGGCCGGCGCCGATCTGCCCGTCCATGAAGATGCCCGCGCCCAGATCGGCCTTGGCATAGAGCGTGCCCTGATAGAGCGATCCCCGCGCAGACTGGGTGGCGACGGTAGTCGTCCCCTTGATGTCCGAATAGCTGAACGACAGGCCGACGACGCCATCGCCAACCTGCTTTTCGATCCCGCCAACGATATAATAGCCGTTGAACCGGTCCCGCCCGCCGGTCGGCACCGCGCCCGCCATCGGCGCGCTGTCGCCGTCGATATAGCCGCCGGCGAGATAGGCGCTCATGTCGTCGGGCAGCTTGCCTTCCTGAACGATCGACGCGCTCGAATCGCTGGCGACCGGCGCGCCGCCGGCCAGCCCCGACGCATTGAGCGCCGCGATTTCGACCGGCTGGCCGATCATCGTCAGCGTGCCGCCGAGGCCGCCCTCGGTCGACAGATTGGCGAGGCGATCGCGCGTGAAGCGCGACATATTGTCGGTCGCGGTCGTGCCGAGGGCGACGGTGAGCGCCTCGGTACGCGGCGCGAGACTGTCGAGCGTGGCCCTGATCGTCGCTGCATTCTGCAGATCGAGCGGTCCGTAGATCGAATCGAACGACGCGGCATTGGGCCGGTTCTGATCGAGCAAGGCGGCATAGGAAGCCTGGACGGGGGTCGACCCGGCGACCGACCTGTAGGATCCGGCCTGGACCGCCACCTGAACCGTGTTCGCATTGGGACGAAGCACCGTCGGCGTCAGGATCGCGCTGATCGCGCCGGGATTCTGGAACGCGCCCGTCACGCCGCCTTCGGCGGTCAGGATCGTGTACAGATTCCCGGCGCGCAGCGTTGCCGCCGAATAGGAAATCGCCAGATTGCCGCCGACATTGGCCGCCCCATTGGCGCCGTTGACGCGCGCCACCGCGATCGAATCCGATACGCCGTTCGCGCCCAGATCGAGATTATAGGTGTTGCCCGACGTCAGGATCAGATTGCCGCGGAAATTGAGCGTCCCGATCGAGCCGGCGCTGCCCGAGGCGCCCGGCGAGATCACGCCGAGCAGGCTGGTGAAGAACGGTGCGGTGATCGTGCCGGTGCCGTTCACGCCGCCGACCATGAGCAGATAATCGCCGACCGAGGTCAGCGAGCCGTTGACCTGCAGCGTGCCGATCGTCTGGGTCACGTCGATCAGGCTGGTGAGCGAGCCGGTCGAGGTAATGTCGAGCCGCGCGCCGGCACCGTTGAGGGTGAAGCGATCGATCGTCACCGCGCTGTTGAGCGTCGTCGTGCCGTTGGCCGACAGCGTGACGTCGAAATAGCGTCCCAACACGCCGGCGGTGCGGTTGCCGGCAAGGTTGTTGGGGACGAAATTGGTCGCCCCGGGCAGGCCATTGGCGATCGTCGCCGGCGGCAAGGCCGATCCGGTCTGAACGCCATCCGCCGCCGGATCGAGACCGGCAAGCTGCACCGTGGCGCCATTGCCGTTGGTCTCGCCCGTGCCGAGCCCGTCGGTCAGGCCGGCGAT
The DNA here is from genome assembly GCA_002281485.1 of Sphingomonas sp. 28-66-16. Classification (GTDB taxonomy): domain Bacteria; phylum Pseudomonadota; class Alphaproteobacteria; order Sphingomonadales; family Sphingomonadaceae; genus Sphingomonas. The sequence goes on along the minus strand of NCGF01000019.1, from coordinate 39,737 downwards.
CGTCACGGTCGCTGCATCATTGCCGACGGTGCCGATCGGATTGCCGTTGACGGTCTCGGTCCGCGTGCGGAAATCGTAACAGTCGCTCGACGTCGCGTTCTGGAAACAGGCCTGGCCGAACTGGCCGCTGGTATCGACCGTCGTGCCGCCGGGATTGGTCGGCACGCCGTTGATCAGCGTGTTGTTGGGGCCGATGATCGTGTAATTCGGATCGAGCGTCGTCACCCAATGGGTCGGATCGGTCCAGTTGCCGTCGCCGGCGGTTGCCGCGACGTAGCGATAGGGATTGGTCGCGGCGATATAGTCCCAGTACAGATACAGCGGCTGATAGAAGCTCGCGGTGCCGTAGCCATTTGCCGGCTGTGCGGTGAAGAAGCGGGTATAACCGCCCGACAACACGCCGATCACTACCTGGCGTGCATAGGCGCGATCGAGAATCAGCGGCCCGCCCGAATCGCCGCCTGCCGTCGTGCCCTCATTGGGCAGGGCGTTGTCGCGGAAGGCGTTGAAATCGAAAGGGCTCGCGCCGGGCTTGCCGCGGAGCGGGTCGTCGAAGTCGATCCAGTAGAGATTCTGGGTCAGCCCCTCGGGCGGCGAACCGAACAGGAAGCCCTGGAAATTGTCGAGCGAGGTCAGCGCGCCGAGCCAGTTTTCGGCAAGCCGGCGGCGGAAATCGATCGGCAGCGTGCCCGACGTGCCCGTGCCGTTGCCACCATAACCGGCCAAGGTGACGTGATAGCCGGTGCCCGTGGCCGCATTGATCGCGCCGGGCTGGGGCAGTTGCGAAAACAGCAGCGCCCACGTCGGAATATTCGCCGCCGGCGTATCGAGCGAAGCGATCGCGATATCGGCGTAGAGGAAACCGTTGCCCGGCTCGGTCGAGCGCGGATTATAGGCCACGCCGTCCACATTATAGAAGGCCTGGGCGGTGTTGGTCTGGAACCGGCCGGCGCCATTGACCCCGAGGAGCCAACGCACGAGTTCGTCGACCTGACCGGGCGCATTGGCGCGCGTGTTGGTCTCGAAACCGAAGCCGATGCCGACGCCGCCCGAATTGGCGCCATAAGCGGTGGCGGGGCGCGAATTGACGCAGTGCGCCGCGAAGATCACGGTGCGCGGGTTGATCAGCGTGCCGGTGCACAGGCCAACCGAACCGCCGCCATTGTCGACGATCATCTGCGCGATGCCGGTGATGTTGACCGGATCGCGCGCCGTCGTCGGCGTACCCGGGTTGGCGATGAGGATCTGGGGGTCGAGTTCGGCCAATGTCAGGTCGAGCCTTTGCGGCGCAAGTTCGCTGCCGCTGCTGTCGATCACGCCATTCGATGCCTGGGCAGACGGCAAGACAGCGTCGATCTTGCCGGTCGCGCTGATGCTGGTCAGTCCGGCTTCGCCGATCTTCTGCGCCTGGGCAGCGCTGCTCATCGCCACGCCCAACACTGCTGCCGTGCCAAGCAACGCATGCCGGGTCAAACCACGTTCACGACGAGGTGCAAAAACGGTCATTAGCATATTCCCCTTGTTCTGGCCCGGCGTTTTCTGGCCCGGCATTGCCGCCCAATAATCAGTGGATCTGCGTCCAGTGAGGCTCAGGCTAACGGCATTGGGGAATGTCCACAAGAGCCAAAAGAACCATTAATGACCAACTGTTTAGATGCCCGATTCGATCACTTCGCGGCCGGTTGCCACCAACAGTGCCGTCAGATCGTCGACGCATTGGTCGACCAGTTCTTGCGAGGTCGCGCGGACGACGAAATTGGCGCCCACGCGTCCTTCGCGAAAGAAAGGATAGCTGCCGATCGCCACGCCTTCGTGGCGGCGCTCTGCTTGCCCGAGAATGTCGGCCACTTCGCTTTCGGCGACCCAGCAGCCGATCGTGCGCGACAGCAACGGCAAGCCGCCCTCGAGCGTGCCGGTCAGCGCGTCGAGCATGCCGGCGGTGATATGCGGCACGCCGGCCATCACGAAGATGTTGCCGACATGGATGCCGGGCGCGCCGGACATGCGGTTTTCGATCAGCTCGGCGCCCTCGGGGACGCGCGCCATCCGCTTGCGCGCCTCGGTAAGCCCGCCACGGCTCGCGTAATAATGATCGAGCACGGCCAGCGCCCGGGGATGATGGACCACCGCCACACCAAGCGCTTCGGCGATCGCATCGACCGTGATATCGTCATGCGTCGGGCCGATGCCGCCCGTGGTGAACAGATAGTCGTTGCGCGCGCGCAGCGCGTTGACCGCCTCGACGATCGCGCCGGTCTTGTCGGCTACCACCCGCACTTCGGCAAGACGGATGCCCTGGACGTTCAGCCAGGCCGCGATCTGGGCGACGTTCTTGTCCTGGGTGCGTCCCGAAAGGATTTCATCGCCGATAACGACAAGGGCGGCAGTCCATATGCGGTCGGTCATGGCTAGCCTCTAGACGATCGCACGGGCCGGCAAAAGCCGGCTTGTGCGATGCGTGACGACACCGCGACCGGCCCCCGAAGCCGGGCCGGCGCCCGGCCCGCGTTGAAGCGGGGCCGAGACCGCGCTATATCGTCGCCATGACCACCTATATTTCCGCCGATACCGATACCCGCCTCGCCCGCGATGGAGCGATCAAGCTACACGGGCCCGAGGGGTTCGCCGGGATGCGCCGCGCCGGCCGGCTCGCCGCCGAAACGCTCGACATGCTCGTGCCGCACGTCGTGCCCGGCGTGTCGACGGGGGCGCTCGACGATCTCGTCCGCGATTTCATCGTCGCCGGCGGCGGGGTGCCCGCGACGATCGGCTATCGCGGCTATACCCATAGCTGCTGCATCTCGATCAACCATGTCGTCTGCCACGGCATTCCCGGCGACAAGACGCTGAAGGACGGCGACATCGTCAATATCGACGTGACCCCGCTGCTCGATGGCTGGCACGGCGATTCGAGCCGGATGTATCTGGTCGGCAATGTCGCGCTCAAGGCGCGCCGCCTCGTCGATGTGACCTATGAAAGCCTGATGCTCGGCATCGAGCAGGCCCGCCCCGGCAACACGATGGGCGATGTCGCGCATGCGATCCAGACCCATGCCGAGCGCAACCGCTATGGTGTGGTGCGCGATTTCTGCGGTCACGGGGTCGGCCGACTGTTCCATGATGCACCCGAAGTCGTCCATGTCGGCCGCCCCGGCACCGGGCCCGAACTGCGCCCTGGCATGATCTTCACGATCGAACCGATGATCAACATCGGCCGTCCCGACGTGAAACTGCTCGACGACGGCTGGACGGCGGTGACGCGCGATCGCTCGCTGTCGGCGCAGTTCGAGCATTCGATCGGCATCACCGAGGATGGCTGCGAGATTTTCACGACCAGCCCCAAGGGGCTTCACCAGCCGCCTTATTGAGCGCGGCGCCCGCATCTCGGCCATCCGCGAGCGCCTGACGGCATTTGTCCGGACTGCCTGAAAATCGGGCAGCACGCCGCGGGGTGCCGCCGCGATAGGCATTGCCGGCCGGTCACGCGACGCCGCGTCGGCGACTTCCGCCCCTCGCGTGGCTGGCACGCTTGTTGTAAGGTGCCGAGACAGGCAGAGGCACTTCCTTAAAAAATCGGGGCGACCGGCGTGAAAAAGATCGAAGCGATCATCAAACCCTTCAAGCTCGACGAAGTGAAGGAGGCGCTGCACGAAGTCGGCGTCTCGGGCATCACCGTCACCGAGGCCAAGGGGTTCGGCCGCCAGAAGGGCCATACCGAACTCTATCGCGGCGCCGAATATGTCGTTGATTTCCTGCCCAAGGTGAAGCTCGAGGTGGTCGTGGAGGACAGCATGGCCGAGCGCGTCGTCGAGGCGATCGCGGCGGCGGCGCAAACCGGGCGGATCGGCGACGGCAAGATCTTCGTGATCCCCGTCGAGACCGTGCTGCGCATCCGCACCGGCGAACGCGACGAAAACGCAATTTGACGCAACGCAGCATTATGTGAAAACTATGTGTCGCGACGCAACATGATTCTCCGGTTCGCCGGTGGAACGATCAACCTCGAAAGGGCACGCTCAAATGGCCAACGACGCCGGCACCATCCTGAAGATGATCAAGGACGAAGAGATCGAATGGGTCGATCTGCGCTTCACCGATCCGAAGGGTAAATGGCAGCATCTGACGATGGTTTCGACCGTGGTCGGCGAGGACGAGCTCACCGACGGCTTCATGTTCGACGGTTCGTCGATCGAAGGCTGGAAGGCGATCAACGAATCCGACATGATCCTCAAGCCCGATCTCGATGCCGTCTATATCGATCCCTTCTCGGCGACGCCGATGATGATCCTGTTCTGCGATATCGTCGAACCCTCGACCGGCGCGCTCTATGCCCGCGACCCGCGCTCGACCGCCAAGCGCGCCGAACAATATCTCCAGACGACCGGGATCGGCGACACCGTCTATGTCGGCCCCGAAGCCGAATTCTTCATGTTCGACGACGTCCGCTTCGAAAACAGCTATTCGACCAGCTATTACAAGATCGACGACATCGAGCTGCCCGGCAACACCGGCCGCGAATATGAAGGCGGCAATCTGGGCCACCGGCCGCGCGCCAAGGGCGGCTATTTCCCGGTCGCCCCCGTCGACAGCGCCGTCGACATTCGCGGCGAGATGGTCTCGACGATGATCGAGATGGGCCTGCCGTGCGACAAGCATCACCACGAAGTCGCCGCCGCCCAGCATGAGCTCGGCCTGACCTTCGGGACGCTGGTGACCACGGCGGACCGGATGCAGATCTACAAATATGTCGTCCACCAGGTCGCCCATGCCTATGGCAAGACCGCGACCTTCATGCCCAAGCCGATCAAGGAAGATAACGGCTCGGGCATGCACACGCATATGTCGATCTGGGACAAGGGTCAGCCGCTGTTCGCGGGCAATGGCTATGCCGGCCTGAGCGACATGTGCCTCTATTTCATCGGAGGCGTGATCAAGCACGCGAAGTCGCTCAACGCCTTCACCAACCCGTCGACCAACAGCTACAAGCGGCTCGTGCCGGGCTATGAAGCGCCGGTGCTGCTCGCCTATTCGAGCCGCAACCGCTCGGCCTCGTGCCGTATTCCTTATGGTACCGGCAGCAAGGCCAAGCGCGTCGAGTTCCGCTTCCCGGACGCGCTCGCCAATCCCTATCTCTGCTATTCGGCGCTGCTGATGGCGGGGCTCGACGGCATCCAGAACCGCATCCATCCGGGCGAGCCGATGGACAAGAATCTCTATGATCTGCCGCCCGCCGAGCTCGCCGAGGTGCCGACCGTGTGCGGCAGCCTGCGCGAGGCGCTCGACAGCCTCGAAGCCGATATGGACTATCTGCTGAAGGGGGACGTCTTCACCAAGGACCAGATCGAGGCCTATATCGAGATCAAGCGTGCCGATATCGCCCGCTGGGAGATGACGCCGAGCCCGGTCGAATACGACATGTATTACAGCTCGTAATCGTCAGCGATTGTTGCGGATACCAGACGCCCGGGGTGGAAACGCCCCGGGCGTTTTGGTGCGCAAGGGGCAACCGACCAACAACCAAGGCTCGAACGCTGTTTGCCCTGCGCTTGTCGAAAGGCCACCCTTCCTGGCCGTCGTCGCGAAGAAAAGGCAAGGCGTCGACGACGCAGCCCGACCGGCAGTTGGGCAGACGAGACCATCCCCTTCCAACGCCGCCACAATCCGCTACCACGACCAGCCGCAACCCTCTCCATAGGAGTCCCCATGGATTTCGACGACGTCATTCTGGGCCGGCGCAGCATTCGCGGCTACAAGCCCGATCCCGTGCCGCGCGCGCTGATCGAGGAAATCATCGGCCTGGCGATGCGCGCGCCCTCGTCGATGAACACCCAGCCGTGGCATTTCTACGTCATCACCGGCGAGCCGCTCGACCGGATCCGCGCCGGCAATACCGAGCGGATGATCGCCGGCGTGCCGCAATCGCGCGAGTTCCGCACCGGCCAGCCCTTTGCCGGCGCGCACCGCGATCGCCAGATCGGCGTCGCGAAGCAGCTCTTCGCGGCGATGGGAATCGCCCGCGACGATCAGGAGCGGCGGCAGGACTGGGTGCTGCGTGGCTTTCGCCAGTTCGACGCGCCGGTCTGCGTGATCATCACCTATGACAAGGTGCTCGACGGCAGCGACGACACGCCGTTCGATTGCGGCGCCGTCGCGACCGCGCTGGTCAATGCGGCCTGGTCGCGCGGGCTCGGCACGGTGATCAACAGCCAGGGCATCATGCAATCGCCGGTGGTGCGCGAACATGCCGGCATCGCCGACGATCAGGTGATCATGAAGAGCATCGCGCTCGGCTGGCCCGACGCGCATTTCCCGGCCAACGCGGTGGTATCGGAACGCAAGCGAGTCGACGAGGCGGCCATCTTCGTCGGGTTTGGCGACTAGCCGCGCGCGGATCGATCACGACCCCGCAAAGGCGGTGCGCTTTGCGGGGTCATCACGATCAGAACCCCGCCGAAACCGAGAACACCACCTGGCTGCCGGCGATCGACGAGCCATCCTTGGTCGAGCTGAAATTGGGCAGCAGATAGGCCGATTCGGCGCGGCTGATATCGGTATCGACATAAGCGACGCCAAGCGTGAGCGGCCCCACCACGGCATCGACGCCGAGCAGCCAATCGACATATTCGCCGGTCGGCGCGACGCTGGTGCCGTTCGGCCCGAGCCCCGGATTGCCGCGCGAATAACCGAGATGCCCCTTGGCGGTGAACGGCGTCTTGGGGATGCCGACGCTGGCGTCGCCCCAGATGTAGAGATTGTCCTCCGACTGGCCGCGACTGAACGGCGTGTTCGAGAAATTGCCGAGCGCGCGCTGTTTGGGCGCATAGGCGACCCCGCCGAGCACCGAAACCGGGCCCAGCGTGCTGCTGACCTTCACATAGGGTTCGGCGAAATCGGTATTGCTGGCGCCGCTCGGGTACATGTACCAAGTCAGCCCGATATCGACCGTCGCCGGCCCGACCGGCACCGAATAGCCGCCGAAAATGTCGAGCTCGAGATTGGCGCCGCCAAAAGTGCCCCAGCCGGCGAGGTTGGACGCCCAGGTGCCGACGTAGAAGCCGCTTTCATGTTTCACGGTAAAGCCGCCCTGCAGCGCGATCCCCTTGTCGGTCTGGGAAACGCCGCGAAAGCGATAGTCGGAAACGAGCGCAGCCGAGCCCGAGACGGTCAGCGCCTTGGGCGGATCGGTATCCTGTGCAGCGGCGGGCTGCGCGACGATGGCCATCGCCGGGGCAACGACGCACGCGAGAGCGAAAAGCGAAAGTTTCATGGGATCTCCTGTTGCCAGATTGAGGTCCCGCCTGCGCCCGACACGTCGCCACTCTTCGCGAACCGGTCGCGATCGGCCAGGCCCTGCAATCGTGCCGCACCGATGTTGCCCGTTCATCGCTGGTTGGTAACAAATCATTGCTGCACGGCATGGCAAGGCGAAATTCGGATCGAGCGCCGATCCTGGCGCGCTAATAATCCTTCGACACGCGCACGTTCGCGCTCTGCCGGCCAAGCGTCGAAATCGTCGACAATATCGACAGCCAGCGGGTGACGCGAAACTCGACCTGGGTCGCCGAATAACCCTGCCCGTCGGTGATGATCTCCGCATAGAGCTTGCGCGTGATATATTTGCCGGCGGCGACGGCAGTCGATCGGCCGACCGTGGTATCGGCGGGCAGGATGCGCAGCCGATCGAGCCCGGCGACGCGGCGCAGCGCGTTGATCGGGTTGAGGCCGCCGCCCTTGCCTTGCAGCGAGGCGACCGCAGCCGCCAGCTGCAATGCCTCGGGCGCCGACAACTGGGTGATCGATGCGCCGAACAGCAGCCGCGACAGCAATTCGTCCTGCGGCAGCGCGGGGGTGCTCGCGAAACTGATCTCGGGCTTGTTGGCCGGCCCGGTCACCCGGATCGATGCGGTGAGCCCGGTGGTGTCGGCATTGGCGGAGATGTCGAGCGAGGGATTGGCGGGCAGCTCACCCTCGAAGCGGATGATGCCGCGTTCGATCGCGAAGTCGCGGCCCGAAAATTCATAGCTGCCGCGGACGATGTCGGCGCGCCCGGTGATCGCCGGATTGTCGATCGCGCCGCGGATCGTGAGATCGGCGGACCACATGCTCGACAGCCCGAGCCCGCTGACCGCGAGCTGATCATCGGCGCGCGCATGGACGTCGAGCGCCCAGGGCTTGTCGGGCGAGCGATCGTCGATTTCGTCACCGCCGGGCAAGTTGATCTCGCGGACGTTGAGCTTGGGGACCGCGCTCGCCGCGACGGCCTGGCCGAGCCGGTACCGGCTCCGCACCAGCTTGACGTCGCCGCCGATCACCCCGCCCGATCCATCGGACTTGAACGTCAGCGGTCCCGTCACGGTGGCACCGATATCGTCGCGGTTGATCATCACCGCATTGTCGGCCAAGAGCGCCAGATCGATGCCGAAGCCGTGCACTGCGGCGAAATCGAAGCTGCCGGTGGCGCTCACCCGGCCGCCTTTGCCGGCATCGGCGGCGAACGAATCGATCACCAGCTTCGATCCGGTAAAGCGCCCGCTCGCGGCGACGCCGGTCAGGACGGTGCCGGTGGTCGCGCTCTCGATCCGCGCGCCGGTCGAGCGGACGACGCCGCGGATCAGCGGATCGTTGACCTTGCCGCCGAAATCGGCGCCGATCGCGACCGGACCCGAAAGATCGAACAGCTCGATCCCGGTCAGCCGCCACAAGGTGTCCGCCGGCCCGTTGTAGCGGACCTGCGCGAACAGCTGGGCATTGAGGAGTCGCTCCGCCAGCGTCCCGCCGCCGAGCGGACTGAGCCGCGCCTGGGCCCGACCGATCGTCTTGCCGCCGCTCGCCATCACCGCGCGCACCGCGCCGCTATCGGCGGCAAGCTGTGCGGCGATGCCGACGTCGATCGGCTGCGACGACAACACCAGCCCCGATCGACTGAGCCCGCGCACCGTCATGTCGATCGAGCCCGTCGGCGCGCGCCCGACGCCGTCGGCAAAGCGCAACTTGCCAGAGGCGCTGCCCGACAGGCCAAGCCCCGGATAGGCGATATCGATGATCGACAACGGCATCTGCGCCAGCGTCGCGTCGATGGTGGTGGCCGCCGGTGCAAACTGCCCGCCGATCTCGGCCTTGCCGCCGGCAAAGCTGAGCGTGGTGGGGGCCAGCCGCCACGCCGAACCCTCGCGGGTGACCAGCGCCGGCTCGAGCAGCTTGAGCGGTCGGCGATCGACCACCCCTGCGCCGGTGATCCGGTAGCTGTCGGGCGACACATCGGCATCGGCGCTGATGTCGAAGCTGCGCCCGCGCGAGCCCGACATCGCCAGATGCGCCTTGCCGCTGCCGTTGCGCAGCGAAAGCTTGCCCGAGAAGCGGGCGAGCCCGAGCGTGCCGCGGCGAAGTCCTCTGCCTTCGCCGCTGGCCTCGACCGTCGCGCCCTCGGGATAGAGCACCGTCACCAGATCGAGATGCCCGCGCCGCAATGTCGCATCGCCGAGCACGCGCGCTTCACGGGCATCGAGATGCGCCTCGATCCGCTGGACCGCCGCCGATGCGCTCCCACCGGCCCCCGGGGCCGGCGCGAAATCGATCGTCCCGGCAACGCCGCCGCCGCCGCCGACATCGAGCCTGCCATCGAAGCCCCCGGGCACCGACTTGAGCGTCCCGTGCGCCTTGATACCACCGGCGTCGAGCGCCGCGACGATCAGCGTCGCCTCGGCGCCCTTCGGCAGCAGCAACTGACCGTTGCCCTCGAACGCGCCAAGCACCGAACCACCGCGCGCGGTCAGGGCAAAACCGGCAGCCGTCGGATCGAGATGGACGATCACGTCGCGCAGACCCGTGGTATCGTTCGGCCGGGCGAAGGTCAGGTCGAGCGTCGGCCGTTCGATCCGCCCGTCGAGCTTGATCGTCAGCGGGCCATATTGGCGCTGCGTGCCCGTGCCCTCGAAATAGAAGCTGCCGTCGCGGCGGTGAAAGCCTTCGCCGGTGATCCTGATGTCGGGGGCGGTGAGGACCAGCTTGTGGAAGTGGAGCACGCCATCGGTCGATTGTTCAAGCTGCGTCTCCATATGCGGCAGCCCCCCCGCGAGCGAGGCGAAGAAGCGATTGTCGAGCCGCACCATCTGCGCGGTGCCGGTGCCGATGATCCGCGCGCCCTTGCCATTGGGATCGGGCACGACGTTCAGCCGCGAGGTGACGTCGACGATCCCGAGCCCGGGGATAAGATAGCGCCCGAGCGCGCCGGTGAGCGCGACGTCGTAGCGGCCATTGGCGAGATCGACGCTGAGGTTGAGGCTGCCGGTGAGCTTGTCCGACCGGAATTTGAGCGCGGTTCCGGTGATCAGCTTCGCGGTGACCTTGAGCGCGCCGTCGACGACGAGGTTGCGCAGGATCGCGCCCGCCACCGCATCGACCCCCGTCACGCGATTGACCGTCAGCCGGAGCGGGACGGTGACGGGTTGCCGGGAAAGCCGCCCCTGCCCCCCGGCGCGCACCTGCTCGAACCCTTCCTTGCCGAACGATACGAAATCGGCGGTCAGCCGGTAATCGAAGGCAGCGGTCGCGAAAGCGCCGTCGAGGATCATCCGCAGTTCGACCCGCCGCCCGACCATCTTGGACAGCAGCGCGGGGGGTTGCAGCAACTCGATGCGCAGACGGACGTCGCGGTAACGGCTTTTGGCGAGATCCGCCGCGCCGGTCAGGTCGATCGCCAGCGCCGACGATCGCAGCGCCAATGCACCCTCCAGCTGGCGATCGGCAAAGCTGGCCGCGCCGGTGATCGTCACCCGCGGGCTGGCGAGGCGGGCCAGCTTCGCGCCGATCATCGCGGCCGGCATCACCGCCCCGCGCAGCGTGTATTGTCCCCCCTGATTGCCAAGCGCCAGATCGGCGACCCGCGCGCCGCCGACCATCGCCTGCGCGCTGCCCCGCCAGCGCTGCCAGCGACCGTCGCCCGACACCGCGAGATCGACCGCCTTTTTCTGCCCGGCAAGTTGCGCCAACACGCCCCCTGCGCGGCCATGCGCCTCGACATCGACGTCGAAGCGATCCTGATCGGGCGCCGCGTCGAGGATCAGCCGCACGGTATCGCTGCCAGCGACCACCGCGCGCAGCTTGACGAGCGCGCGCCCGCCACGGACGTCGGCGAGCCCGGCCACCCGCCCGGTCCGGGCGACGCCGGTGACCCGCTGGCCCACCATCAGCCGATCGATCGTCAGCGCGCCGACATGGATATCGAAGCCGGGCAGGATCGGCCCCGACCGCGTCGACGGGACCGTCTCGGGCAGTTTGACGAGGCTCGCGCTGGGCAGTTCGAGCCGCGAGATGTCGAGCCGGTTCGAGAGCCAGGCGAGCGGCGACCAGTAAAGCTCGGCGCGCGGCGCGCGGAACACCAGGCCCTTGGGATCGCGAATCCGTACGTCGATCAGCGTCGCGTGCGAGAAGACCGATCCGTTGATCCGACCGACCGAATAGCGCAGCCCGTTGGCAGGCCGGAGCCCGGCGATCTGATCGGCGATGAAGCGGTGGCCCAGGCTGCTGTCGAGCGTGACGAGCCCGGCCGCGACCAGCACCGCCAGCGCCACCAGCCCCTTGACCAGCCAGCCGAGCACGCGGCGCGGCGCGCTCTGCCCCGCCGGCGGCTCGTCCGGCGCGGGCGTCGACGGGGCGGGCGAGTCGCCCTCGCTCAAAATGCCTGCCCCAGCGAGACATAGACCGCGACCCGGGCATCGCCGGGTTGCGGATTGATCGGCGTGCCGACGTCGATCCGGATCGGCCCGAAGTTCGAATAATAGCGCAGGCCGATGCCCGTGCCATAGCGCAGCCCGCTGAACCGGGGCATCGCCGAGGTATAGATATTGCCGGCATCGAAGAACGGCACGACGCCGAAATTGCCGAACGCCTTCACCCGCGCCTCGAGCGAGAATTCGTTGAGGCTGGCGCCGCCGATGGTGACGTTGTTGGGATCGCGCGGTCCGATCGCCTGGAAGCCGTAGCCACGGACCGATGCCCCGCCGCCGGCATAGAAGCGACGCGACGGCGCGATCGAATCGCGCGGTGCACCGGCGATCGAACCAAGGCGGATCCGCCCGGCCAGCACGAGCCGATCGCCGATCGATTGATAGGCGCTCGCATCGAGCTGAATGCGGGCATAGCCGAACACCGAATTCTGGAACGACAATTCGGGCGAGAATCGCGCGCCGAGGCGAAAACCCTTGGTCGGGTTGAGAAGATCGTCCGATCCGTCGTAATTGAGGCTGGTCGGCACCGCCCCGATCAGGAAGGTGCGCCGGCGCGGCGCGCCGGTCGTCACGATCACGTCGCGTTCGTCGGATGCGACCAGCTCGGCCCCGAACGACCAGGTCCACGCCTTCTGGAAGAAGATCGTCGTCTGGCGCGCAAGCGAGCCGCTGATCGAGAAACTCGTCGCCTGATAAGCGGTGCGCTGGACGTTCGATCCGGTCATCTGGGCGGTCAGCACGCGGTCGCGGCCCTGGAAATTGTTGCGCCGGAAGATCACGCTGCCGAGCTGTTCCTGTTCGCCGGCGACGGCGCGCAACGTCAGCGCGCCTTCGGGGGGGAACAGGCTGCGATGCGTCCAGCTGACTTCGGAGCGGAAGCCTTCGCCGGTGCCATAGCCCAGCTCGCCCGCGATCGTGCGCAGCGGCGCCGGCTGAACCGCGACCGCGATATCGACCGTGCCGGGCGCCTTGCCCTCGACCGGCTTGACCTCGGCGGTGGAGACGATGCCGGTGAGGATCAGGGTGCGGCGCAGATCGTCGAGCTGGACCGAATCATAAGGCTCGCCGGGCTTGAACCGGGCGATCTGCTCGACATGATGGGCGTTGAACAGGCGGCTCGGTTCAAGCACGACATGCCCGAAGCGGCGCGCACCGCCGGGCGTCACCGCGAGATCGAGCGTCGCCGTGCGGGTCGCGTGATCGACGACGATCGACGATTCGCCCACCGTCGCGAAGGGAAACCCCTTTTCGCCGATCTGCGCACGCAATTCGGCCTCGCCATCGGCAATCCGATCGGCATTGACAGGATCGTCGCGAGTCACGCCAAAGGCCTTGGCGAGCGCGGCGGCTTTGTCCCCCGCCGCGATCAGCCCGTCGAGCGAGACCTTGTCGAAAGTGTAGAGCGGCCCGGGATCGACCGCGAGGGTGACCTCGGGCGCGCCGGCGGTCGTCGCGACGCTGCTCGACACCTTGGCGTCATAATAGCCAAGGCCGCGCAGCAATGTCTGCAACAGCGCCGTGTCTTCCTGCGCGCGGCGATCGATCTGGGCGGCGTTGGAAGGTTCGGACTGGTGTGCCCGCAGCGTCGAGAGCGCGTTGAACCGGGTGCGGAACAGATCGTCGCCGATCGCGTCGATGCCCTCGATCTGGTAGCTGTATCTGGTCAGTTCGGCGATATCGGTCTTGGTGGCGACGGCGTCGTCGCTCGATGCCGGGCCAAGTTCGGGCCAGGCGACCCCCAATCCCGGCAGCGGGGCAAGCGGGGAATCGGGATCGAGCGTCGCCGGATCCGTCGTCGTTTCAGGAGTTTGGGCTGGCACGACAGGCTTGTCCTGCCCCACCCGCGCCCATAGCGGCGAGGACAGACTGGTCCCGGCAAGCCATATGCCGAGGCCGATCGCTCCCCGCCGGCATCGGATACGCACCATCATCGGGCCGCTGTAGCGATGCCGATCGGGAAGGAACAGAGCTTGCAGGCCACGTGACGAGCAAAAGACGCCGGACCGTGCGCGGCGTGCCGCAAAGCCGCGTCAGTGTCGCGTGCCGACGACTTCGCGCGCCATCATCAACACGATCAGCCGCTCGATCTGGCGCCAGTGGCAGAACTGGATCGCGTTGCCGAGCGATCGGCTGCGCTCGGCGCGGATCGCGGCCTCGAACCCCGCATCGTCGCCGTGATCGCTGATCAGCGCCAGCGCATCGTCGACCGCGCGCCGGCTTTCGATATAGGGAGCGCCGGCGGCATCGCCGGCAGGGAAGAGGTGATCGATCTGCATCAGCCGTCGATAGCGCGCAGCCACGCAGGTTCGATTACGGGCAATGGTAAACGGCGCGAAAGCCATGACGGGGTCGCCCGGACGCCGACGACAGGCTGGCGCCCGGCGGCGTCCCGTGGCAGGGCGCGGGCATGAGCAGTTCTTCAAACCGGCCCTCGCATGGCGGCGGCGTGTTGATCGCGGTCGGCGCCCTGGCCGGCGCCTTCATCGGCGTGGGCTTTGGCGAATCGACGCGCGGCTTTCTGGGGGGCGTCGCGCTGGGCGCGCTGCTGGCCGGCCTGCTCTGGTGGCGCGAGCGCGGCGCCGACCGGGACTAGGGTCGACGGGGGTGCCGCTCGATCGGCGAGACGGCCGCGGCAACCGACGCTAGCGCAACCGGCGTGACAGCCGGACGACCCGGCCGATGATCTCGACCGGACCCGGCGGCAGCGGCGGAAATTCGGGATTGTCGCTGATCACCCGGATCGTCCGTCCCTGGCGGGCGAGCCGCTTGACCATCAACGCCCCGTCGCGCCGCACCACGAAGATGCCGCCCCGATCGGGGACGCGCCGGTCGCCGCGATCGACGAGCATATCGTCGCCATCGACGATCGTCGGCTCCATCGAGCTTCCCTGCGCGGCGATGATCGACAAATTCTCGGCGCGCGCGCCCAGTTCGCGCAGCACGCGGGGGTCGATCATCTCGCCCCCGTCCGCGCGGTCATGGTCGAGCAAGCCGCCCGGCCCCGCCGAAGCTACCGCGTCGACTCGGCGGATGCGGACCAGCGCCGCGTTCTCGGCCGGCCCCCCGAGCGCCGATTCGGCCACTCCCAGATAACGGGCGAGCGTCCGGCGATCGGCCTCGTCGAGCCGCCGCGGCGAGCCGCGCGTCACGAATTGCTGGAGATAGGCGGCGTTGCGACCGATCAGCCGCGACAACGCCGCGAGGCTCTCCCCCCGATCGACGGCGAGCGCCGCCAGCGCGCTGCGGGGATCGTCCGATAGCATGATCGCACCATAGTCGTAGGAAATTTCCTAGACAAGTTGGAAAAGACGGAACAAAAAAAGAACGGATATCGCAGGCAAGGAGAGTCGGGCCATGTCGTTACTGCTCAGAATGGAGAGGTTTCTGCGGGAGACGGCGATGCCGCCGACGCGATTCGGGCGAATCGTCGTCAACGATCCGCGTCTCGTCCATGACATGCGGCTCGGCCGCGAACCGCGCGCCAGGACGATCGCCCGGATCGAGGCCTATCTCGCCAAGGCCGGACGATGAGCCGCCGTCCCGATCCCGGGGCCGCGTTGCGCCGGGCGCTGCTTCAGCAGGCCATGCTCGCCGGGGCGACGATCGACGTCGTCGCGATCGAATCGACTCGCTGGGCGAGCGCCACTTTCGTCGGCGCGCGGCACCTGCTGTCGTTGGTCGGTCGCGACGATCCCGATCTGGCGCGCTGGCTCGGCGACCTGCCCGACGCCGACATCGATCTCTGCGGTCATCTGGTCGCCGATCTGGCGATCGGCAGCATCGCGCGACTCGACGGGCAGGCGCGCGCCGAGCTGGAAATTCTCACGCTCGAGCGTTCGTGACGCGATCAGCCGCGCGAGGCCATCTGGCGGAGAGTGCCAAGCGTCTGCTGGAGCCCGTCCGACGGGGTTCGCGCGGTGCGCGCGGCGCGATGCGAGACGCCCTTTTCGAGCCGCTCGAGCAATGCCGTGATGCTCGCCTGGGTCGTCGCCGGATCGCGCGGCGGGAGATCGGGCTCAACCGATCGCGGCGCGACGATTTCGGCACGGACCATCGGCGTCAGCTCGAAGGTTTCGAATCGTTCGCCGGGCTCGAATACCTGCGGCCGGCTGCGATAGGCGAGTGGCGCGGGCGGTGGCGCCGGCGGCGGCAACGGCGCGGCGCGAATGGCCCCGGGATCGAAGGCAGCGAGCGGCTGATCGAGATCGTCGGGCAGATCGATCGGCCTTTGACGAAGCGGCAACGGCGCGACCGGCGCGGGCGCCCGCATCGGTGCCGGCGACGCCGCGTCAGCGGGCGCGGCAGACTCCGTGGGGTTCACGCGTGGGGCGGCCGGCTCGGGTGGCGATGCTGGCACCGAGGGCCTTGCGGACGTTTCGCCGGCGAGCTGGCGTGCGCGAACTTCGAGGAACGGCGTGCCGAGATCGCGGTTGGCGAAGACCGGGCGACGCGCGGGCGCATCGGGATGGGCATCGGCCCGGCGCAGCACGGGAAGATCGGCAGCATCGGCCGCACTAGCCTCTGCCCCGCCGAACGACACCGATCGCGAGCCAAGCAACAGGAACAGCCCGAACCAGCACACCAGCGCCGCGCCGCCACCGCAAATCAGGATCAGGACGATCCGCGCCGTGGCACCAAGCGGCGGCTCGGCGGCGGCCAGAACGGCGGCGATTCCGCTGCGCAGGATCAGCGATTCGAGCATCGCGGCGGGCATCAGGGTAAAGATCGCCGCGGTCATCACGCCGATGATCGCCGCGACCAAAGGCGCCACGGGCAAAGTCGTCAGGCGTTTACGGCGGAGGAGCGCGACCATGTTGGCATTCTATCGGGTGATTCGATTAGTTTTTGGTAAACAGGCGCGTAACGCGCGACATTGACCGCCCAGTTCCGCTCCGCCTTGACGAACGCCTCGCCGCGCGCCCGCCGCCCCTCCCAGCTCTCGCGATCGGCGAACACCGCCGCCAGCGCGCATGCCATTGCCATGGGATCGTCGGGTGGAAACAGAATGCCCGTTTCGCGATCGCGAATCAACTCGCGGTGCCCGCCGACGTCGGAGGCCGCGACCAGCCGTCGCTGCGCCATCGCCTCGAGTGGCTTGAGCGGGGTGACGAGATCGGTCAGCCGCATCCGCTTGCGCGGATAGACCAGCAGATCGATCAGGCTGTAATAGCGCTCGACCTCATGATGCGGCACGCGGCCGATGAAGCGAATATGCTCGGCGACCCCCGATGCCGCCGCCTGCGCGCGCAGCGCCGCCTCGCAGGGCCCGCCGCCGACCAGCACCAGCTTGAGCCGGGGCCGCGCCGCGACCAGCATCGGCATCGCCGCGATCAGATCGTCGAGCCCCTCGTAATCGTAGAAGCTGCCGATGAACCCGATCACCTCGTCGCCGACGAGACCGAGCGCCTGCGCGAGCGCCGCGTCGGGCGGCAGCGGCGCGCCGAACAAGGTCAGGTCGACGCCGTTGGGCGACACGAAAATCCGCGCCGGATCGATCCCGCGCGCGATCAGATCGCTGCGGAGCCCCTCGCAGATCACCGCCACCGCATCGACCTTGCCGACCGCCCAGCTTTCGAGCGCGCGCGTCGCGCGGTAGCGCAGCGATCCCTCGGTGCCGGTGCCGTTGCCGACGGCGGCATCTTCCCAGAAGGCGCGAATTTCATAGACCAGCGGCAACCGGTAGCGGCGGGCGACGCGCAACGCGGCGAGCGCGTCGAGCACCGGCGAATGAGCGTGGAGGATGTCGGGCTTGAACCGGTCGACGACATCCGCGATCCGCCGGGAAAAGGCGCCGATCTCGCGCAATTCGGCGAGCGGACTTGGCATCGGCGCGGGCGGCACGGTGCGGTGGAAATCGATGCCGTCGACGGTTTCGTCGACCGGATCGACCGCGCCATGGCGCGGCCCGGTCACTGCCGCGACCGCCCAGCCGCGCGCCATCTGCGCCTTCAGAATCGCGCGGGTGCGAAAGGTATAGCCGCTTTGCAGGGGCAATCCGTGATCGAGGATGTGCAATATCCGCATGATCACCTCTCCTGCCACGCCAGTGTTTAACGCCGCGTCAACCCGCGCGGGCGTATCCCCCTGCCGTTACCGGGTGATGAGGCTATCGGGCATGATCGACAATTTTGCGCTCGGCCTGACGCACGGGCTGATGATGCTGGCAGCGATCATTCTGCTGCGCCGCCCCGATCTCGATGCCGAGCCGAGCGCGCGGCCGTCCGATCCGGCGGGTGAATCGCCGACGACGCCGGTGGCCAAGCCCGGCAAGGGGCGCTGGCGTGCGTGATCTCGCCTTCATTGCCTTTCTCGTCGCCATTTTGGGGTTCGGCCTGCGCAAGCCGTTCATCTTCGTGCTCGCCTATGTCTATATCGACATCGTTTCGCCCCAGCGGCTGACCTATCTGCTGCTCAATTCGGTGCCGATCTCGCTGATCGCGGTGGGGCTCGCGGTTGGCGGCTGGCTGCTGTTCGACGACAAGCGCGACACGCGGATGGCGCCGCGCCAGTTGCTGCTGCTGTTGCTGCTGATCTATTGCGCGATCACGACCCGGACCGCCGATTTTCCCGTCGACGCGCTCGATAAATGGGATTGGGTGTGGAAGGCGCTGGCGTTCGCGATGTTCCTGCCGCTGACGCTCCGGACGCGGCTGCGGATCGAGGCGCTCCTGCTGTTCATGGTTCTCTCGGCTGCCTCGATCATCATCGTCGGCGGGATCAAGACGCTCGCGTCGGGCGGCGGCTATGGATCGCTCAACCTGATGGTGAGCAACAACAGCGGGCTCTACGAAGGCAGCATCATCTCGACCGTCGCGGTCGCGATCGTGCCGCTCGTGCTGTGGTTCGCCAAGCACGGCACGATCTTTCGCCCCGACTGGAAGGTGAAGCTGTTCTGCTTCGCGCTGGTCGGCGCGTGCCTGCTGATCCCGGTCGGCACCTCGGCGCGCACCGGGCTGCTGTGCATCGGCCTCGTCGCGGTGCTGATGTGGCGCGAGAGCAAGCGCAAATTGCTCTATATCGGCGTCACTTTGGGGCTCGGGCTGGCGGCGGTGCCGTTCCTGCCGAGCGCGTTCACCGAGCGGATGGACACGATCAAGACCTACAAGAGCGACGAGAGCGCCTCGACCCGGATCGAAGTGTGGAAATGGACCTGGGCCTATGCCAAGAAGCACCCGCTCGGCGGCGGCTTCGAAATGTACCGCCAGAACCAGGTCCGCTATTATACCGAAAAGGCGAGCGGCACCGCGCGCAACGTGGTCATCGAACGCACCCTGACGACCGACCACGCCCGCGCCTTCCACAGTTCCTATTTCGAAATGCTCGGCGAACAGGGTTTTCCGGGGCTCGCCCTGTGGCTGCTGATCAACGTCATCGGGCTGATCCGGATGGAGGTTCTGCGCCAACGCTATCGCCGGGCGATCGAGTCGGAGCAATGGGTCGCCCCGCTCGCCAGCGCGCTGCAGGCGGCGCATCTCGTCTATCTGCTCGGC
The DNA here is from genome assembly GCA_002281485.1 of Sphingomonas sp. 28-66-16. Lineage (GTDB taxonomy): Bacteria > Pseudomonadota > Alphaproteobacteria > Sphingomonadales > Sphingomonadaceae > Sphingomonas. The sequence goes on along the minus strand of NCGF01000019.1, from coordinate 20,521 downwards.
GCGGCGTTCGTCGGCATCGCGTTCCAGCCGTTCGTCTATATGCTGATCGGCGCGCAGATCGGGCTCGACACCTATCTCGCGCGGCGGCGCCGCGAGGCCGCTTGGCGCCCGTTGCGCAAGGCGCGGCCAGCGCCGGCCCCCGCGCCTGACAAGGCCCTTGCTCCCGTCGGCACTTGAGCCGCCGAACTGGCGCCCCATCGCGACGATAGGATCGGTGGCGCGCGCACCCGCGAAAACCCGTTTCGATGGGCAAGCGGATCAGCGCAGGACAGGCCGTTGCCCGGTCGGCGACGGCCTGTCCTGGGTCAGTTGATCGTCAGGCGGTTTCGCGCACCTGCGCGCTGATCGCCTCGATCAGCGCGGTGTTGAAGGCGGGAATGTCGTCGGGCTTGCGGCTGGTGATCAGGTTGCCGTCGATCACCACTTCCTCATCGACCACCTCGGCGCCGGCATTTTCGAGATCGGTCCGTAGCGAAGGCCAGCTCGTCGCGCGCCGGCCGTCGACCACATCGGCCTCGATCAGCAACCACGGCGCGTGGCAGATCGCGCCGACGGTCTTGTCGTCGTCGAAGAAGCTCTGGATGATTTCGATCGCGCGCGGCTGCATCCGCATCGTGTCCGGATTGGCGACCCCGCCGGGCAGGACGAGCGCGTCGTAATCGCTGACATCGACGTCGGCGAGCACCATATCGGGCGTGATCCGCTCGCCCTTTTCGTCATGCTTCATGCCCTGAATCGGGTCGGTCTTGATCGACGCGAGCGTGACGGTGGCGCCGGCGTCCATCAGCGCCTCGCGCGGCCGGAACAGTTCGGACTGCTCGAACCCGTCGGTCGCGATGATCAGCACGCGTGCGTTGGTAATGTCATGCATGGCAAAGCCTTTCCTTGTCGAATTGCAGTTGAATACAGCCCCAACTCACGACCCAGCCGGGCTGTTCCGGAACGATGCGACCAGCCGTGCATTTCAAGGGGCTCCATCCCGAACGACCGAGGCATCATGGCCGCCACTCGCCCCTCCCCCCGCCTTTGCCTGAGCGACGACCGTGCTCCCGGCATCACCAGGCGCAAACTGAAACACGGCTGGAGCTATTGGAGCCCGGAGGGCGAGCGGATCACCGATCGGGACAAGATCGATCGGCTGGACGCGATCGGCTTGCCACCGGCCTATCGCGATGCCTGGTTCTGCCCGTCGCCGGCCGGCCATATCCAGGCGGTCGGCTGGGACGACAAGGGCCGCAAGCAATATCGCTATCACGCACGTTTCCGCGACAGGCGCGATGCGCTGAAATATGCACGCTGCGCCGAATTCGGCCGCGCGCTGCCGAAATTGCGCGCGCGCGTCGAAGCCGATCTCGCGCGGCCGGACATGTCCCGCGAACGCGCCGTGGCAGCGGTCGTGCGGCTGCTCGATTGCGCGCAGGTGCGCGTCGGCAACGAGGATTATGCACGCGCCAACAACAGCTACGGCGCGACCACGCTTCGCAAGCAGCATGCGCGGCTGCGCGGGTCGCGCTTCGAGCTCAGCTTTCAGGCCAAATCAGGCAAGCACCGAGAGCTGACGATCAGCGATCGCGCGCTCACTCGCTTCGTCCGCAAATCGCACGCGCTGCCGGGGCAAACCCTGTTCGGCTGGATCGACGACGAGGGCGTCGCGCGCGCGGTGACCTCGGCCGACGTCAACGCCTATATCCGCGATGCGATGGGCGCCGATTTCACCGCCAAGCATTTCCGCACCTGGTGGGCGAGCGTGCTCGCGTTCGAGGCGCTGGCGGGCGCCGAGGGTGACATCAGCATGAAGGCAATGCTAGAGCCCGTCGCCGAGGCGCTGGGCAACACACCGACGATCGCACGAAATTCCTACGTCCATCCGCGCCTCATCAATCTGGCGAAAAAGGGCCAAAGCGTGTTTCGTCGCAAGCTGGTGCTGCCCAGGCGCACCCGTCATCTTGGCCGCCTGGAACGCGCGTTGATCGATCTGCTCGACCGCAAGCGTTCGCCGACCGCGCCTTCCGCCTGACGCGATCCCTATCGAGGATAATGATGCCAAAGCCGATACCGACGCCTTCCCCGACCTTTTCACCGACCGAACTGCGCACCAATATCGTCTCGCTGACCGAGACGAGCAGCGCCTGGTTCCAGAGCCATTGGCTCCAGATCGCCATCGCGGCCGCGATCGGCACCGTCATCGTGATCGCCTTGTCGGCGGTGCGCAGCTTTGCCGCGCGCTGGGTGAAGCCCGATGCGATCGCCGCCAGCTGGCCGTCGGTATTCGCGCATGCGATGACCCGGACCAACAATTTCTTCATCATCATGACGGCGGCCAAAATCGTCGACGGCTATGCCCGCGCGCCCCTCGAAGTCGCGCAGACGATCAACTTCCTCTTCACCATCGCCGCCGGCTTCCAGGTCGCGATCTGGCTGCGCGAGATCATCCTGGGCGTCGTCGAACACCGCGCAAACCGGGACAATTATCGCGGCGAGACGATCGTCAATGCGATGGGCATCATCCGCCTGCTGGTGACGATTGCGCTGTTCGGCATGGCGATCATCGTCATCCTCGGCAATCTGGGGATCAACGTCACCGGGCTGGTCGCCGGGCTCGGCGTCGGCGGCATCGCGATCGGTCTGGCGGCACAGGGCATCTTCGCCGACCTGTTCGCCGCGCTCGCGATCATCTTCGACCGGCCGTTCAGCAAGGGCGACGCGATCGCCTATGACGACACGGTCGGATCGGTCGAGGAAATCGGCCTGAAATCGACGCGCATCCGCAGCGTCACCGGCGAGGAGCGGATCATCGCCAACAAGAGCCTGCTCGACAAGGAAATCCAGAACAACAGCCGCCGGACCGCGCGTCGCATGAAATTTCCGATCGGCACGATCTATCAGACCCCGCCCGAGGTGGCGTTGGCGATCCCGGGCAAATTGGAAGAGATCGTCAAGAAGGCGGGTGCCAGCTTCGTGCGCGCCGGCTTTGTCGGCTTCGGCGACAGCAGCTTGAATTTCGAAGTCGAATTCGATTGCAGCGCGGTCTACGACGAGGCCTATCTGATGCGCCACAAGGTGGGGCTCGCAATCCTCGACCGCTTCAACGACGAAGGCATCGAGTTCGCCTATCCGACCCAGACCACCTTCACTTCTGCGCCCGACGGCACGATGATCATGCCCTATGCCGAGGTGCAACCTGTCAAGCGCGTCGATCTGAAGGAAGGCGAGATCTAAAGCCCGCCCTCGTCGAGGCTAAGCAGCGTCGCATTGCCGCCCGCGCTGGTCGTATCGACCGACACCGCGCGCTCAGCGCAGAAGCGGTAGAGATAATGCGGACCGCCTGCCTTGGGCCCGGTGCCCGACAGCCTTTCGCCGCCAAAGGGCTGCGAGCCCACCACCGCGCCGATCATCGAGCGGTTGACGTAGAGATTGCCGACCATCGCCTTTGCCTCGACCAGTTCGCTGGCGCGGGCAATGCGGCTGTGGAGCCCCATCGTCAGGCCATAGCCCTTGGCATTGACGCGCGCGACCGTCTCGGCGAGCTTGCCCGCCGGCCAGGTGGCGACATGGAGCACGGGACCGAACCATTCCTGGGTCAGATCGTCGGGCGATCTGAGACGGATCAGCGTCGGCGGCACGAACAGCCCGTCATCGGGCACGTCGAGCGTCTTGATCACCTGCCCGGCCATCTCGGCGCGATAGGCCATCAGCTTGTTGTAGGCGGCGCGGTCGATCACCGGGCCGACATCGGTGCGCGGATCGGCGGGGTCGCCGATGATCAGCAGATCCATCGCGCCGATCAGCATCTCGATCACGCCCTCGGCGATCTCTTCCTGCAACAGCAGCAGCCGAAGCGCCGAGCAGCGCTGCCCCGCCGAGCGGAACGCGCTGGTGACGACATCGGCGACGACCTGTTCCGGCAGCGCGGTCGAATCGACGATCATCGCGTTGATCCCGCCGGTCTCGGCGATCAGCGGGACGATCGGGCGGCTGTCGTCGTCGAGCAGGCTGCGCGCGATCTTGCGCGCGGTCGCGGTCGACCCGGTAAAGGCGACGCCCTGCACGCGCGGATCGGCGGTGAGCGCCGCGCCAACCTCGGGCCCGCCGGGGACGAGGATCAGCACATCCTTCGGCACGCCGGCCCGGTGGGCGAGATCGACCGCGAAGGCGGCGATGCGCGGAGTCTGCGGGGCGGGCTTGGCCACGACCGTGTTGCCGGTGACCAGCGCCGCCACCGTCTGGCCGAGAAAAATGGCGAGCGGGAAATTCCACGGCGCGATCGTCGCCCAGACCCCGCGCCCATCGAGATGGAGCGTGTTGCGCTCGCCGGTCGGGCCGGGAAGCTCGACCGACTGAAGATGATTGCGCGCTTCGGCCGCATAATAGCGGCAGAAATCGACCGCCTCGCGGACCTCGCCGAGCGCGTCGGGGATGGTCTTGAAGGCCTCCGACACGCAGAGCGCCATCAGCTCGTCGCGGTGCGCCTCGAGCAGGTCGGCGAGGCGATCGAGGCAGGCGGCGCGGTCGTTGATCGGACGGGCGGTCCAGTCAGGGAAAGCAGCGGCCGCCCGGGTTACGCTGTCGTGAACTGCCGCACCTCCGCTCAGGCGTGGGTCCAGGGCCGCAGACGATGACGCTTGTGGCGCTGGGCTCCCGCTTTCGCGGGAGCACCGGGTGGCGGTTTGCTCCAAGATTTCGCGGACGGACAGATCGAGCCCAGCCGAATTCTTGCGTCCCGGTCCGAACAGATCGACCGGGAGCGGAATGCTCGGGTGCCGCGTGCCGCCGACGCTGGCGATCTTGACCACCGGATCGGCGAGAATGTCCTCTTCGCTCAGCCGCTCGTCCGCCAGCTGATGGACGAAGGAGGAATTCGCGCCATTCTCCAGCAAGCGCCGCACCAGATACGCCAGCAGATCGCGGTGCCCGCCGACCGGCGCATAGATGCGGCAATGATAACCATGCTCGCGCACCAGCCGCTCGTACAGGCCGTCGCCCATGCCGTGCAGTCGCTGGAATTCGAAGTCGCGGGCATTGCCCGCCCATTCGATGATCGTCGCCACGGTCAGCGCGTTATGGCTGGCAAAGGCGGGGCGGATATGCGGCGCCTCCAGCATGTCGCGCGCGCAGGCCAGGTACGACACATCGGTCGCGGCCTTGCGCGTGAACAGCGGATAATCAGCCAACCCCTCGACTTGCGTCCGCTTGATCTCGCTATCCCAATAGGCACCCTTGACGAGCCGGACGTTCATTTCGCGCCCGAGCGCGCCTGCCCAGGCGATCACGGGTCGTGCGCGCTTGCCATAGGCCTGCACCGCCATGCCCAGCCCGTCCCAGCCCTTCAGCGCGGGAAGCGCGGCGACGGTACCGATGATGTCGAGGCTCATCTCGAGCCGCTCCGATTCCTCGGCGTCGACGGTGAGCGCGATCCCCTTGCCGGCCGCCTGGACCGCGAGCGCCTCGAGCATTTCGGTGAGCGCGGGGACGCAGTCATCCCAATGCGCGACCTCGTAGCGGGCATGGAGCGCGGAGAGCTTGACCGAGATCGAATGGCCCGCCGCCGGATCGGCACCGATCGCGTCGATCGCCTGGGTATAGGCGCGGAAATAACGGTCGGCGTCGGCGCGGGTCCGCGCCGCCTCGCCGAGCATGTCGAAGCTCGCGGTGAACCCCTTGTGCTCGGGCTTCTTCATGCGGCGGGCGGCTTCGTCGATGGTGCGGCCCATCACGAAGATCTCCCCCATCATCCGCATCGCCGCGCCGACCGCCTGCCGCACGAACGGTTCGCCGGCGCGCGAAATCAGGCGGCGGAGCGTGCTCGGCTGCTCGCCCTCGCCGACCAGCGCCCGCCCGACGACCAGCCCCCAGGTCGCCGAATTGACCAGGGTCGAGTTGGACCTGCCGGTGTGTGCGCGCCAATCGGCATCGCCCAATTTATCGGCGATCAGCAGGTCGGCGGTCTCGGGATCGGGCACGCGCAGGAACGCCTCGGCGAGCGACAGCAGCGCGACGCCTTCGGACGAATTGAGACGATATTCCTGCAGGAACTGGTTGACCCACCCCTTTCCCTGCGCCGCGCGCAGATCGGCGAGCAGCCCCAGCGACTCAGACATGATCCGGTCGCGCGACTCGGGGCTGACGACGGCGCGCGCCAGCAACGCTTTTAGAACTTCGGGTTCGGGCGCGCGGTGCAACGCGGCCATGGATTTGCGGGCCGCCGACGCTACGTCAGGTGTCATCTTCCGGTTTCCGGTCTAGTGAGGCTTGGCAAGGGGCATCCGCCGCGCCTATTTGAGCCCCGCGCTATGCGATGATTTGCCCCGGAGGGAAATGCCGTGACGACAATCACCATTCAGGAAATGGCCACCCGCGTCGGCACCGAGCAGGTTTCCGACTGGGTCGAGGTCAGCCAGGAGATGATCGACAAGTTCGCCGACGCGACGGGCGATCACCAGTTCATCCATGTGAACCCGCAAATGGCCGCGATGACGCCGTTCGGCGGCACGATCGCGCACGGCTTCCTCACGCTGTCGCTGATGCCGCTGCTCTCGTCGAAGATCATCGACCGAGTCGAGATCGAGGGCGTGAAGATGGGCGTCAATTATGGCGGCAACAAAGTGCGCTTCCTGACGCCGGTGCGCTCCGGCAAGCGCGTGCGCGGCCGTTTCAAGCTGATGGAGCTGATCGAGAAGCGCCCCGGCCAGTGGCAGCAAACCAACGAATTCACCGTCGAGATCGAGGGCGAAGGCAAGCCCGCGATGATCGCCGAATGGATCAGCCAGATCTTCGTTTGACGTGATTTAGCCCCTCCGCTGAGGGGGGATTAGGGTGGGAGCCGTCAATCGCATCGAGACCGACGAGCATGTGGATAGCCCCACCCCCAATCCCCTCCCCTGAAGGGAAGGGGCTCCAGACAGGAAAAAACATGCCCCGCCTTGCCCCCCTCGCCAAACCCTATCCGCCCGAATTCGACGCGCGGATGAAGGTGCTGATGCGCGGCGCCGATCCGTTGGTGCTGTTCACCACGCTCGCCACCAACGAGCGCGCCTGGACCAAGTTCAGCGGCGGATCGCTGCTCGACAAGGCGAGCCCCCTGTCGATGCGCCAGCGCGAGATCGTGATCGACCGGACCTGTGCGCGCTGCGGCAACGAATATGAATGGGGCGTCCATGTGGCCGGCTTCGCGCCGCATGTCGGCATGGACGCCGCGCAGATTTATGCGACGGTTCACGGCGCCGCGGACGACCCCGTCTGGTCGCCCGAAGAAAGCCTCCTGATCGCCACGGTCGACGCGCTGCTCGACCACAAGAAGCTGAGCGATGCCGAATGGGCCGCGCTCAAGACCCATTTCGACGACCCGCAGGCGATGGAAATCATCCAGCTTGTCGGCTTTTATCACGGCGTGTCGCTGATCTGCGGCGCGCTCGACCTGCCCCTCGAAACCAATGCGGCGCGGTTCCCCGCCGCCAAAGGAGATTAAGCCATGCGTTCAGCCGTCATCGTATCCACCGCCCGCACCCCGATCGGCCGGGCCTATCGCGGCGCTTTCAACGACCTGCCGTCGCCGACGCTGTCGAGCCACGCGATCAAGGCCGCGGTCGAGCGCGCCGGGATCGACGGCGCCGAAGTGCAGGACGTCATCTGGGGTGCTGCGCTCCAGCAGGGCGTGCAGGGCGGCAACATCGCGCGCAACGCGCTGCTCCGCGCCGGGCTGCCAGTGAGCGTCGCCGGCATGTCGGTCGATCGCCAGTGCGCCTCCGGTCTGATGGCGATCGCGACCGCGGCCAAGGAGATCGTGATCGACAATATGGACGTCGCGATCGGCGGCGGCTGCGAATCGATCTCGATGGTGCAGACGCCGCAGATGCGGATCGGTGGCGACCCCGAGCTGGTCGCGATGCACCCCGACATCTACATGTCGATGCTCCAGACCGCCGAAGTCGTCGCCAAGCGCTACAACATCAGCCGCGACGTGATGGACGAATATGCGCTCCAGTCGCAGCAGCGCACCGCCGCCGCGCAGGCCGCCGGCAAGTTCGATGACGAGATCGTGTCCGTCACCGCGATGATGAACGTCACCAACAAGGAAACCAAGGAAGTCACCAAGCACGAGGTGACGCTCGCCAAGGACGAGGGCAACCGCGCCGATACGACGCTCGAAGGCCTGCAGGGACTGAAGCCCGTGCTCGGCCCCGACATGACGATCACCGCGGGCAATGCGAGCCAGCTGTCGGACGGCGCATCGGCGTCGGTTCTGATGGAAGAAAAGCTTGCCGAGAAGCGCGGCCTCACCCCGCTCGGCCGCTATGTCGGCATGGCGGTGGCGGGCACCCAGCCCGACGAGATGGGCATCGGCCCGGTCTACGCCATTCCCAAGCTGCTCGAGCGCTTCAACCTGAAGATGGACGATATCGGCCTGTGGGAGCTCAACGAAGCCTTCGCGGTGCAGGTGCTTTATTGCCGCGATCAGCTGGGCATTCCCAATGACCTGCTCAACGTCAACGGCGGCGCGATTTCGATCGGCCACCCTTATGGCATGTCGGGCGCGCGGATGACCGGCCATGCGCTGATCGAGGGCAAGCGGCGCGGCGCGAAATATGTCGTCGTGACGATGTGCGTCGGCGGCGGCATGGGCGCTGCCGGGTTGTTCGAGGTCCTCTGACGCAACGATGGCGGGCCGGGTGATCCCGCGCCCGCCAACCTGCCCGACCTCAGCTCCCAGAAGCGCGCGCAACGGCACGCTCAGCCGCTCAGGGGTGCGCGGCGATCCATTGCTCGACGGCCGGCGCGATCTTGGTGCGCCATTTGCTGCCGTTGAAGATGCCGTAATGGCCAGCGCCTTCGGCCATCATATATTGCTTCTTCGCGGCCGGCAGGCCGCTCGCGAGCGTCAGCGCTGCCTTGGTCTGGCCAAGCCCCGAAATATCGTCGCGCTCGCCCTCGATCGCCAGCAGGGCGATGTCGGTGATCGCGCCGGGATCGCACAGCCGGCCGCGATGGAGATAGGTGCCGTTGGCGATCGCATGCTTCTGAAAGACGACCTCGATCGTCTGGAGGTAGAATTCCGCGGTCATGTCGCAGACGGAGCGATATTCCTCGTAGAAATCCTTGGTCGCATCGGCGCTCTCGCCGTCCCCGTCGACCAGATGCTTGAACATTTCCCAATGCGAAATCATGTGGTTGCCGAGGTTCATCGACATGAAGCCGGCGAGCTGGAGAAAGCCCGGATAGACCTTCCGGCCTGCGCCGGGATAGGTCATCGGCACGGTCGCGATGACATTCTGTTCGAACCAGGCATAAGGGCGCTGCGTCGCCAGCGTGTTGACCGCGGTCGGCGCCTCGCGCGTATCGATCGGGCCGCCCATCATGGTCAGCGTTCTGGGCCGGCTGGGATGCTTGTCGGCGCTCATCAGGCACGCCGCCGCATAACAGGGCACCGATGGCTGGCAGACCGCGAGCATGTGCGATCCGCCTTCGCCTTCATTGGGGCCGAGATGCTCCATGAATTCGATCAGATAATCGATGTAATCGTCGAGATCGAAGGTCCCGTCCGACAGCGGCACGAGCTTTGCGTCGCGCCAATCGGTGATGTAGACGTCGGCGAACGGCAGCATCCGCTCGACCGTCCCGCGGAGCAGCGTGGCATAATGGCCCGACATCGGCGCGGCGATCAGCAGCTTTGGGCCGCCGACAATCCCATCGCGCGCAAAGCGCTTGAGCTGGCCGAACGGCTTGCGCACAACGATCTGCTCGTGGACCGCAACGATGCGCCCATCGATCTCGGTATGATCGAGCCCGAATTCGGGCTTGCCGCGCGGCGCTGCTGCGTGCGCGAACACTTCGAGCGCCGACCCGAGGATCGGGCCACCGCCGAAATAGGCGAAGGGATTGGCGGGGTTTTGCAGCACCCCCGCGGAGAAATTGGCCATCGCGCTCGCCCCGGCGAGCAACGACCGCTGCATCTCATAAGCGTTGTAGAGCATGAAGGTCCTTTTACCCCTGAACGGCGTCCTGCCCCGTTGTCGCTCAGCATTAGCATGCTGCGGTGCAGTGGCAATGCTGCATAAATGCGGTCGCGCCCGCCGCCAATGCGATTGGCGTTGAGGGTCCCGACCCGGCCTGCTAGGCCGTTTGCCATCATGGAAGACACCAAGCCGGCCCCCGCCCCGACCGAGGCAGAACAGCCCCGCCGCAAGTTATCGAGCCTGTTGATGGTGTGGGGGTTCACCTCGAAATACCCGCTCCAGCTGACGCTCGCCATCGTCGCGTTGATCTTCGCCGCGGGCGCGACGCTCTATATCCCGGCGACCTTCAAGCAGGTCGTCGACAAGGGATTCAGCGGCCAAAGCGACCCGGCGGCGATCGCCCCCTATTTCCAGGGCCTCGGCATCGTGGTGATCGTGCTCGCGCTGTCGACGGCGGTGCGATTCTATTTCGTCTCGTGGCTCGGCGAACGCACGGTCGCCGATGTCCGCACCGCCGTGCACCGCAATCTCCTGCGGCTCGATCCCAAATGGTTCGAGGAAAACCGCCCCTCCGAAATCGCCTCGCGGCTGACGTCGGATACCGCGATCATCGAACAGGTCGTCGGCACGACCGTTTCGGTCGCGCTGCGCAATTTCGTGATCGGCGTCGGCGGCGTGATCTATCTCTTCGCGCTCGCCCCCAAGCTCGCTGCGTCGCTGCTGATCGGCATCCCCGTCGTGATCCTGCCGATCGTGTTTCTCGGGCGGCGCGTGCGGCAATATTCGCGGTCGAGCCAGGATCGCGTCGCCGATATCGGCTCGATCGCGGTCGAGACGCTGGGGGCGATGAAGATCGTCCAGGCATTCGGACAGGAAAGCCGCGAGGGCGATCGCTTCCAGGCCGCCGTCGATCGCAGCTTCGCAACCGCCAAGCGCCGCTTCCGGCTGCGCGCGATCATGACGGCGGCGGTGATCGGCCTGTTGTTCGGCGCGATCGTGCTGATCATGTGGGATGCGGTGCGCGACGTCGCCAACGGCACGTTGACCGGCGGATCGATCACCGCGTTCGTGCTGACCGGGGGCTTCGTCGCCGGCGCGTTCGGCGCGCTGACCGAGGTCTATGGCGATCTGCTGCGCGCATCGGGGGCCGCCGGTCGGCTCAACGAACTGCTCGCCGAGGAGCCCGAGATCAGGGCACCGCGGCATCCGGTTGCGCTGCCGGTGCCGGGATTGGGTGGCCTGCAGTTCGATCATGTCAGCTTCCGCTACCCGACGCGGCCCGAAATCGCCGCCCTCAACGATTTCTCGCTCGAGGTCGCGCCCGGCGAAACGGTCGCGGTGGTCGGCCCTTCCGGGGCGGGCAAATCGACGTTGTTCCAGCTGATCCAGCGTTTCTACGATCCGAGCCAGGGCATCATCCGCATCGACGGCGTCGCCCTGCCGACCGCCGACCCTGCCGAGCTTCGCAAGCGGATTGCGATGGTGCCGCAGGAAACCGTCATCTTCGGCGCGTCGGCGCGCGACAATCTTCGCTATGGCGACTGGTCGGCGACCGACGACCGGCTCTGGGCCGCCGCCGAGGCCGCCAACGCCGCCGAATTCCTGCGCAAGCTACCCGAGGGGCTCGACACTTTTCTGGGCGAAGGCGGCGCGCGGCTGTCGGGCGGGCAGCGCCAGCGCGTGGCGATCGCGCGCGCGCTGCTCCGCGACGCCCCGATCCTGCTGCTCGACGAAGCGACCAGCGCGCTCGATGCCGAAAGCGAGCGGCTGGTGCAGGAGGCGCTCGAGCGGCTGATGCAAAACCGCACCACGCTGATCATCGCCCACCGGCTGGCGACGGTCCGCTCGGCCGGGCGGATCATCGTGATGGACGAAGGCCGCATCGTCGAGACCGGCACGCACGGCGCGCTGATCGGCCAGGACGGATTATATGCGCGGCTCGCGAGTTTGCAGTTCAGCAAGGCGGCTTGATATTATCCTCTCCCCGCCGGGGAGAGCGAGGGGATGGGAGAGAAGCCAATGGCACGGGAATTCGACGTCATCGTTTACGGATCGACCGGCTATACCGGGCGCCTCGTCGCCGAGTATCTTTGCCAGGCCTATGCCGGTCCGACCAAGCCCAAATGGGCGATGGCAGGCCGCTCGCTCGCCAAGCTCGAGGAGGTCCGCGACCTGATCGGCGCGCCCGCCGATACGCCCGTCGTCGTCGCCGACGCCGACGATCCCGCCAGCATCCGCGCGATGTGCCACCGTGCCACCGTGATCCTGACGACGGTCGGCCCTTATCAGCTCTATGGCAGCGATCTCGTCGCCGCCTGCGCCGAGACCGGCACCGCCTATGTCGACCTGTGCGGCGAGCCCGGCTGGATGCGCGAGATGATCGAGGCGCACCACGCGACCGCGCAGGCCACGGGTGCGCGGATCGTCTTTTCGTGCGGCTTCGATTCGATCCCGTTCGATCTCGGCGTGCTGACCTTACAGGAGGCGGCCAAGGCGAAATTCGGCAAACCGGCGCCCCGCGTGAAATGCCGTGTCCGGACGATGAAGGGCACTTTTTCGGGCGGCACCGCCGCGAGCCTGAAGGCGACGATGGCCGCCGCCGCGCGCAACCCGTCGCTGATCGGCGTGCTCACCGATCCGTTCGCGCTGACCCCGGGGTTCAAGGGACCAAGCCAGCCGATGGGCATGCTGCCCGAATATGACAAATCGATCGACAGCTGGGTCGCGCCGTTCGTGATGGCGGCGATCAACACCAAGAATGTCCACCGCACCAATTTCCTGCTCGGCGAGGCCTATGGCGCCGACTTCGTCTATGACGAAATGGTCGTCGCGGGGCTGGGCGAGATGGGCAAGGCCGCTGCCGAGGCACTCGCCAAGATGAACCCCTTCGGCGGCGACAAGGGCCCCAAGCCGGGCGAAGGCCCGAGCAAGGAAGAGCGCGACGCCGGCCATTACGACATATTGTTCGTCGGCGAGATGGCCGATGGCGCGCGCATCGACGCCGTCGTCACCGGCGATCGTGATCCCGGCTATGGATCGACGAGCAAGATGATCGCCGAAAGCGCGCTCTGCCTTGTGCAGGACGTACCCGACGCCAAGGGCGGTATCTGGACGCCCGGCGCGATCATGGGCCCGGCGCTGCGCACGCGGCTGATCGACCGGGCGGGGCTGACGTTCACCGCCGGCTGAAGCGCTACCGCGCGTAGAGCAGCATCACCAACACCGCCAGGATCCCCGAAGCGCCCAGCGCGATCTGAACGCCGCGCTGGCGTCTATCGTCGGCATCATCAGCCCAGGCGTTGAGATCGACGAAATAGCGGTCGGGGCGCGGCTGGCGCACGACGCCGCGCTCGATCAATCGGTCAAGCGCGCGCCGGGTCGCCGGGGAGTCGAGATTGAGGGCAGCGGCGTCTTCGGCATCGAGCGCGTGGTTCGCCATAAGATAGGCCACCAGTGCCTGGCGCTCGCGCCCGACAAATGAGGTTTCGATCGGGCGCAGCGGTATCGCCATCAGCCGCCAGTCAAGTCGCCAGGCTTCACCCGAGCGCGGTCGATCTGAGCACCAGCAGCACCATCATCGTGATGAACACTGCGACCAGCAGCACGATGAGCGACCATTTGAGATAGCTCACCGTTTCGGTCTTGCCCGGATCGTGCTCCGCCATCATCGCCCCCGCCTGTTGTTCGAGAGGCGATGCTACCACGCGGCACCGGCGAGTCCAGCAAATCAGCGGCGCTTGCCCTGGTGGCGGATGTTGGCTGGGCGGCCGCGATGCTTGATCACCCGCTTCGGCTTGTCGCCGCGCGGCGCGCTGCCGCCGCCCTTGCCCTCGGCCATTTCGAAGCGCAGCGCGCCCGACACCGGATTGGCCTCCGCGAGCCGCAGTTTCAGCTTCATGCCGCTCGAATAGGTCTCGCCGGTTTCCTCGCCGATCAGCGCCTTCGCAGTCTCGTCATAGAGGAAATATTCGCGGCCGATGTCGCGCACCGGCATCAGGCCGTCGCCGCCGATGCCCTCAACCGTCGCGAAGAACCCGAAATTCTGGACTCCGGTGATCCGCGCCTCGACCAGCTCGCCGACGCGCTCCGACAGATAGGCGGCGACATAGCGGTCGATCGTGTCGCGCTCGGCCTCCATCGCGCGCCGCTCGAGCATCGAGATCGATTCGCCGATCCGCTCCATCGATGCCGCCTCGCCGTCGCTCAGCCCGCCGGGCCCGAGCTTGTAGGCGGCGACCAGCGAACGGTGGACGACGAGATCGGCGTAGCGCCGGATCGGCGAGGTGAAATGCGCGTAGCTCCCCAGCGCGAGCCCGAAATGGCCGGCATTGGCGGGGGCATAATAGGCCTGGGTCTGGGTGCGCAGCACCTGCTCCATCACCTGCGGCTTGAAGTCACTCTCGCCAATTCGCGCGAGGACATGGTTGAAGGTCGCCGGACGCACCACCTGGCCGAGCGCGAACTCGACCCCGAAGGTCTTGAGATAATCCTTGAGCGCGACCAGTTTCTCGCGCGCGGGCGGCTCGTGGACGCGGTACATCACCGGCGCGGTCTTCTTCTCGAGCGCCTTGGCGGCCGCGACATTGGCGGCGATCATATATTCCTCGATCAGCTTGTGCGCGTCGAGCCGCTCGCGCGGCGCGACCGACATGATCCGCCCCTTCTCGTCGAGCACGACGCGGCGTTCGGGCAGATCGAGATCGAGCGGTTCGCGCCGCGCCCGCGCCGCCGCCAGCGCGCGCCAGCACGCCCAGAGCGGCAGGAGGGCGGCGAGATTCGCAGGCGCCTGCCCTTCTGGGGAGGCGTTGGGGTGAGCGTCGATCGCTGCCTGCGCTTCCTCATAGGCGATGTTGGCGGCGATGCGCACGACAGCGCGACTGAACCGCCAATCCTTCAGCGCCCCATTCTTGCCGATCCGCAAGTGGCAGACGAGCGCCGCGCGATCCTCGCCCTGCTTGAGCGAACAGACATCGGCGGAGAGCAGTTCGGGCAGCATCGGCACCACCCGATCGGGGAAATAGACGCTGTTGCCCCGCCGTCGTGCTTCCTTGTCGATCGCCGAGCCGGGACGGACATAGAAGGACACATCGGCAATCGCGACGATCGCCTGCCAGCCGCCGGCATTGGCGGGATCGTCATCGGGCGCCGCCCAGACGGCATCGTCATGGTCGCGCGCATCCTCGGGATCGATCGCGACGATTGGCAGATCACGCAGGTCTTCGCGCGCCACCCCACCCCCCGGCGCCGTTTGTCCCGAGCCTGCCGGCTTGGGGCTGGCCTTGCGCGCCGTCGCAATCGGAGCGATCGGGTGCAGGGGAAGCTTCGCCACCTCGCCGGCTTCCTCGATCGCCTCGGGGGCGAAGACATCGGGAATGCCGAGCTTGTGGATCGCGATCAGCGAAAAGCTTCGCGGGGCGAAGGGATCGCCGAGGATCTGCGTGACCCGGGCGGTGATGCGGGGCGGGCGGCCGGTCTTTTCGGCGAGCACGAGATCGCCGACCGACGCCCCGCCGGCGTCCGACACCTGCAGATCACGGCGCTCCTTCTTCTCGACCCCCTGGAGAAACAGCTTGCCGCCCTCCTCGTGCAGCACCCCGAGCATCAACTCCTCGCCGCGCGCGAGCTGCTTCATCGGGTGCGCGATCCAGCCCTTGCCAGCCTCTTCGGTGCGCGCGAGGATCCGGTCGCCGATGCCGAGCGCACCGCGCCGACGCTTTTCGCGGACGCGCAGCTTGGGCGCGGGAGTATCGGCCTGCCAGCTTTCGGGCACCGCCCAGGCCTGGCCATCGTCGCCGATATCGGTGATCCGCAGCACCGTGACCTTGGGCACGCCGCCCATCTGGTGAAAGGCGCGCCCGGGCGAATGATCGATCAGCCCTTCATCGGCCATGTCCTTGAGCAGCGCCTTGAGCGCGATCTTCTCGGCGCCGTGGAGCCCGAACGCCTTGGCGATCTCGCGCTTGCCGGCGGGCGTATCCGAGCTGGCGATGAAATCGAGAATTTGCTTCGATGTGGGCAGGCCGCCGCCGGGCTTGGGCATGAATTTTGGCATGGAGTCCCGAATAGGCGGTTGCGGGCGATCTACCAAATTCCTTCTGTGCGCGCGCCGGGTCGCGCGCTATCGGACAACGGTGACATACGATCTTCTCATCATCGGCGGCGGCATCAACGGCGCGGCGATCGCACGCGAGGCGGCGCTCAATGGCCTCGCCGTCATGCTGGTCGAAAAGGGCGATCTCGCCGGCGCGACCTCGTCGGCGTCGACCAAGCTGATCCATGGCGGGCTGCGCTATCTCGAATATTACGAGTTCAAGCTGGTGGCAGAGGCGCTGCGCGAGCGCGAACGGCTGATCCATGCCGCGCCGCACATCATCTATCCGCTGCAATTCGTGCTGCCGCATGAAAACGCCGTTCGGCCGTGGTGGATGGTCCGGCTGGGGCTGCTGCTCTATGATTTCCTCGGCGGGCGGATGTCGTTGCCGCGCTCGCGCGGGCTGAAGGCCAGCGACTCGGCGTTCACGGCGCCGCTCAGGGGCGGCAACCGCGGCTTCGTCTATTCGGACGCCTGGGTCGACGATGCGCGGCTGACGGTGCTCAACGCGATCGATGCCGCTGCCAACGGCGCCGAGATCATCGTGCAGACCGCGCTCGTCTCGGCCCGGCGCGAAGGCGATGTCTGGCGCGCGACGCTTTCCGATGGCCGCGAGATCATGGCGCGGGCGATGGTCAACGCAGCCGGGCCGTGGGTTCACCAGATGCTCGGCAAGCTCGGCGTCAACGCCGCGTCGGGGGTGCGGCTGATCAAGGGCAGCCACATCGTCGTGCCCAGCCTGTTCGAAGGCCCGCAGGCCTATATCCTCCAGCAGCCCGATCGCCGGATCGTCTTCGCGATCCCCTATGAGCATGGCTCGACCGAGATCGGCACCACCGACGTCCCCGTCGATGCGCCCGAGGACGCGGTGATCGACGCCGGCGAGATCGCCTATCTGTGCGACGCGGTGAATCGGCATTTCATCAAGCAGGTATCGCCCGCCGACGTCACTTCGAGCTGGTCGGGGGTGCGCCCGCTCTATGACGACGGCGCCAGCGAAGCCAAGGCAGTGACGCGCGATTATGTGCTCGAACTCGATACGCTCGGCCCCCCGCTGCTCTCGGTATTCGGCGGCAAGATCACCACCGCGCGCCACCTCGCCGAGGAGGCGATCGGCAAGCTCGCCGGGCCGATGGGCTTTGCCGCGGCGCGGGTGACCCGCAGTCGGCCCTTTCCCGGCGGCGACATCGGCGATTTCGCCGTCTTTCTCGGCGAGGTGCGCCGCCGGTGGGCGTTCCTCGGCGCGGCGCGCAGCGAACGCATGGCGCGCGCCTATGGATCGATGCTCGGCGAGATGCTGAGCGGGATCGACGACGAAGCCGGGATGGGGAAACCACTGGGCGGCGGGCTGACCGAGATCGAGGCGCGCTGGATGCACGACCGCGAATGGGCGCGCGTGCCCGAAGACGCGCTCCACCGGCGCAGCAAGATCGGCCTCCATCTGAGCGCTGCCGAGCGCGCCGCATTTGAAAGCTGGTGGGCAACGGTCTATTCGGCTCCCCACCCATCCCCTTCCCGTTCGGGCTGAGCTTGTCGAAGCCCTGCCTTTCCTTTCGACAATCGAAAAGAAAGACAGCGCTTCGACGAGCTCAGGACAAACGGATTTTGGTTCAACGCTACGTCATGATCACCGTCGCTGCCCTGTATCGATTTGCCCGGTTCGAGGATCCGGCGAGTCTGCGTCCGCCGCTCCTCGCCGCGTGCGATGCGGCTGGCGTTCGCGGCACGCTGCTGCTGGCGCGCGAGGGGATCAACGGCACGATCGCGGGCAGCGCCGCAGCGATCGAGGCGGTGCTCGCGCCTATCCGCGCCCTGCCCGATTGCGCCGAGATCGACGTCAAATTCTCGACTGCCGCGGTGATGCCCTTCCACCGCATGAAGGTGCGATTGAAGCGCGAGATCGTGACGATGGGGCGGCCCGATGTCGATCCGATGCGCGGCGTCGGCCATTATGTCGCGCCCGCCGACTGGAATGCGCTGATCGAGGCGCCCGACACGATCGTGATCGACACGCGCAACGATTATGAGGTCAGGCTCGGCAGCTTTGCCGGGGCGATCGATCCAGCGACCAGGAGCTTCAGCGACTTCCCCGCATGGTTTGCGGCGCACCGTGACGCGCTCGCGGGAAAGAAGATCGCGATGTTCTGCACTGGCGGCATTCGCTGCGAAAAGGCCACCGCCTTTGCCCGGGCAGAGGGGCTTGACGAGGTCTATCACCTCAAGGGCGGCATCCTCAACTATCTCGAGGAGGTGCCGCCCGAGCAGAGCCGCTGGCAGGGCGAATGCTTCGTGTTCGACGAACGGGTGGCGATCGGCCACGGACTGGCGCCGGGGACGCATGCGCTGTGCCGCGCCTGCCGGATGCCAGTGAGTCGGGACGAGCAGCGCTCGCCGCTTTATGAGGAAGGCATCAGCTGCCCCGCCTGCCACGCGACGCGCGACGCGGCCAAGCGCGCGGGCTATGCCGAACGCCACCGCCAGGTGAGGCTCGCCGAGGCGCGCGGCGCGGCGCATATCGGCCCGGCCCCGCCGCCTGGGCCAATCGTCAGTGACCCCTCAAGCAGCCAGTGATCGCGAGGCGAGCCGCCATCGGCCGGGCAGCTCATGCCCAGAAGCAAAGACAGGTCTTTTCAATGGGACTTGTTATCAGTGGAAGTCCCGCGACTTCGGAATGATCCGCACATTGCGCGGATGGCTGCCGCGCGGTTCGGCGTTGCGCGGGATGGTCCCGCGCGGGTGCTGGGGATGATCGAACTCGTCGGCGCGTGACCGATCGGTCGGCGTCTCGCCGCGCTCCGACAGCGTATCGAGCATCGCCGTGCGGTCGATGATCCTGCTCGCCATCAGATGGACGACCCCCTCGACGCTGCGCTGAAGCTGTCCCTCGACCAGCATCAGCCGCGACGCCATCACCTGCCGCCTGAAAATCTCGAACTGGCGCGCCCACAGCACGACATTGGTGACGCCGGTTTCATCCTCGATCGTGATGAAGATCGCATTGCCCTTGCCCGGCCGCTGGCGGACCAGCACGATCCCGGCGGTGCGGACGCGCGCATCGTTCTTCGCAGCGCTCGTCTCGGCACAGCTGAGGATGCCCTCGGCGCGCAGTTCGTCGCGCAGAAAGGCCATCGGATGCGCCTTCAGCGACAGCCGCGTCATCTGGTAATCGGCGACGACATGCTCGGCGGGCGACATGATCGGGAGCGCGGTGTCCTGTTCCTCGCCCAGTTCGCGGGCGCGCGCGGCGGCGAACAGCGGCAGCTCGCCGGTCGGCGTGCGCCGCACCTCCCAGAGTGCCTCGCGCCGGTCGAGTGCGATCGACCGGAACGCATCGGCATCGGCCAGCAACCTGAGCGCGCGTTGCGGGAGGTGTGCGCGACGGGCGAGGTCCTCGATCGAGGTGAACGGGGCGGTCGCGCGGGCGCGGACGATGGCGTCGGCCCACTCCGCGCGAAAGCCAGTGATCTGGCGGTACCCGAGGCGAAGCGCGTGGGGGTGGAGATCGCCCTCACCCTTCCCCGCCTCCTCGCCTTTCCCCTTCCCCTCCCCGTCACCCCGGACTTGTTCCGGGGTCCACTCCTTCTCCCGCGCTTCAGTTCGAGTGGCACGGTGGACCCCGGAACAAGTCCGGGGTGACGGTTGTGATTGTGGCGAACTCAGCCGCTCCAGCCCATTGTCCCACCCGCTCGCCGCCACATCGATCCCGCGCACCTCAACGCCATGCTCGCGTGCATCGCGTACGATCTGCGCGGGCGCGTAAAAGCCCATTGGCTGCGAGTTGAGCAGCGCGCAGGCGAACACCGCCGGGTGGTGGCACTTGATCCACGACGACACATAGACCAGCCGCGCAAAGGCCAGCGCATGGCTTTCGGGAAAGCCATAGCTGCCGAACCCCTTGATCTGCTCGAAGCAACGCCGTGCGAAATCGGCCTCGTAACCGCGCGCGACCATGCCGCCGACCATCTTCTCCTCGAAATGCTCCATCCCGCCGACATGGCGAAATGTCGCCATCGATTTGCGCAACCGGTTGGCCTCGTCGGGGGTAAATTTCGCCGCGACGATCGCCAGCTTCATCGCCTGCTCCTGGAACAGCGGTACGCCGAAGGTCTTGCCGAGCAGCTGCTTCAACTCGTCCGCCGGGCCATGCTCCGGGCTCGGCGACGGATACTCGACCTTCTCGCGCCCTGCCCTGCGGCGCAGATAGGGATGCACCATATCGCCCTGGATCGGCCCCGGCCGGACGATCGCGACCTGGATGACGAGATCATAGAGTTCGCGCGGTTTCAGCCTGGGCAGCATGTTGATCTGCGCGCGGCTCTCGACCTGGAAAACGCCGATGCTGTCGCCCTTGCACAGCATGTCGTAGACCGCCGGATCGTCGGCCGGGATGGTATCGAGCTGGTGATCGGCCAGCCCCTCGGCGCGCAGCAGCTCGAAGCTTTTCTGGATGCAGGTGAGCATGCCGAGCGCGAGCACATCG
>NCGF01000018.1 GCA_002281485.1 Sphingomonas sp. 28-66-16 | reverse complement strand
GAGTCTATAATCAATATTCTTCGCTTGGTTATTCTAAAGGATAAGCCCCAATACGACCTCCTTAGAGAATATCAAGAAAGGATATTTGACAAAAAGATCTTGCTGCCAGGTCAAGTATTTTTAGCAAAACTATTTGAGTACATTGATCTGTACGAAGCCATATTTATCGATAGAGACTATTGCGACCTCGACGGCGAGAACTATGCGTATCGCTCGCTAATGCATATTATGGATGCGGAGTTCAAGGCTTCTGAATGGCGAGGAGTGTTACTCCTTTTTGCATCAAAATTCGGCCCTGACCGCTTTTTCGACTTTGTTCAAGAAGTCGAAAAGTATTATCTCGCGCACTTTCTAGCAGGTCAGCGTAAAGACGAACGTTACACCGAGTATGCGAAGCTTCTTACTCTGATTGAGGCAACCAAGACAGCGAAGGCAGCAATTGATGTAATTGATTATGATGAGGACGAAATTGTTGAGGTCGTCACTGCACCACTAATGTACGGAAAAGCGTATGCTAAGTACGTATTGCTACGATTGGAACTAGCAACATGCGAACTCGATCGCGTTCATAATTTTTCAGCTCGTTCTATTGAGCATGTTTTCCCGCAAAACCCTGATGATGACAGTGAATGGGCAGAACTAGATGGCGCTGATGAGCCTATTAAATTCGTGCATAGTGTTGGCAATTTAGTCCTTCTAAGCAAGGGTAAGAATTCATCGGCAAGTAATTTGGAGTTCTCGGAAAAGAAGGATAAATATCTTAAGAAGCGAGTGTCTGATTATCCTCGCAGCATTGAAATACTCGGCTATGATGATTGGGATATAAATATAATAGCTGAGCGTACTGAGCAGGCTGGTGAAAAGATATTGGAGAATATAGTGTGAGGGGCGAGTAATATTTCTCGGAGGTTTTTTATTGCTGCGGCCTTGGAACTGTTACAATTTCGACCACACATTCCAGAACTCACTCGCTTCTGGGCGTAACCCGCAGTTTCGCGGCCCCAATCTGTCGGAACAGCTCCCGGACCTGCCGCACCAAGTTACCTGGCACCTTGCCGTAAAAGGGCGACCCATCACCATCGCGCCGTACCGGCCGCAAGTCTGGCCCCGGCCATGAAAAGCTATTGGTCTCCGATGCGATGATCCAGCATCGGTCGTCGCCCAATCCCAGCTGCCGTCGCACCGCACCCGGCATCTCGATCGCCGCGTCGTCCGGCTGCGGCGCTTTGGTCGTCACCGGGGCAACGATGACGCGCGTTCGGGTACCGACCGCTTGCGTCGACAGCACAACCACCACTGGCCGTTCCTTGCTTCCCTCGTCGCGCCCGGCATCCGCCTCATGCGCCCAGAGATAGACATAGGACAGGACGTCAGTCGGCTGCGGTATCGTCCATGAGGTAGTTGAGCCGCTCGGCCTCTTCGGGGATTTCGGCGTTGAGGATGGCGTTGAGCGTTTCGTCATCCAGGTCCTCCGTCCTGATCACCTGCCGGTCGCGCCGTTTCAGTCGCTCATATTCCTTGAGCGAGATCATCACGATGCGGGTTGTGCCGTGCCGCTGGATGCCGACCGGCCGCTGCATCGCTTCATCGGTGTAGAAGCCGAAGCGGTTGGCGACGTCCTTGGCGGACACTTCTAGGAGGGGGTTTGGCATGGCGGTTCTCAGTTCTAGGTAAAGTAGCTATAGTCTTGCCTATAGATATAATGGGTATAAATTATACCGCTAGTTATTTTTTGGTGTCGTGGCCACAGCGCCGCGGCAAAGCCGCGTCGGTCGTCGCTTGGGCGACGCCGGCCGGGCTTGCCCGCGCTTTTTGCGCGGCGCTGGATTTAGCTGCCGCTAAATCCTAGCGTGCGCGCGCCATGTGCAATGAAGCCGCTCGCCGCATTTCGCTCGGTCAGATCCGCGAGGACTGGTCGCAGCTCAAGATCCCGCTCGTCTTCCCCGAAGGCGCGCCCAACATGGCGCCGCTCGACAGCATCCGCATCACCGATCCCACCGTCATTATCCGTGCCGCCGCCAGCGATGCCCCCGGCACCGCCCCCGGCACCGCCCCCGGCACCGCGCTCACCGCCGAACTCGTCACCCGCCGCTGGAGCTGGCCGATCGGCGGGGCGGCGGGGAACAAGCCGCTGTACAACTTCCGCAGTGAGGGCCGCCGTTTCGCCAATTCGGCCTCCGGTGGCCGCTGCCTCATCCCCGTCGACGGTTTCTACGAATTCACCGCGCCCACTGAACCGGGCCAGAAGCGCAAGACCAAATGGCTGTTCACCCCCGCGCCCGGCGGGCCGCTCGCGGGCGACTATCTCTGCATCGCCGGGCTGTGGCGCACCCACCCGGACGTGGGGGAGGCGTTCACGATGCTGACCTGCGACCCCGGCCCCGATGTCGCGCCCTATCATTCGCGCCAGGTCGTGCTGATGCCGCGCAGCGCCTGGGCGGACTGGATCGCGGGGCACGTGCCCTCGGGCGATCTGATCGCCCCGGCGGCACCGGGGTCGCTGGTGGTGACGCCGGTCTGAGGCCTAGCGGTCCCAGCCGGTGCGATAGGGAATGTAGTGCGGTTCGATCAGCACCGACTCGCGCGGGATATAGGTCGCGTCATAGGTGCCGACCCGGCGCATCGCGTCGCGGACCGCCGCCTCGCGGCAGCTCGGGACGATCGACACGCCGGTGTCGCGCTCGCCGAGCCGGTTGCACAGATCGCGTGCGGTGCGATCGACCCGCCGGCGCAGGATCGCCCGATCCTCGCGGTAGCGCAGATCGAGATCGGCGTAGTTGACGACCTGCGACGCCGACTCGACGTCGTCGGGCAACCGGTAGGGCAGGCGGTGCCGCGGCGCGTCGACGATGATGTCGTCGGGAAGGGGGGGCGGATCGAGGCGCTGATAGGTGCCCTGGTAGGTGCCCTGATAATAGCTGCCCTGATAGCTTCCCTGATAGGGATATTGCTGCGCGGCGGCGGGCAGGGGGAGCGCGATCGCGGTCGCGCCGAGCAACAGGCCGGCCAATGTCGGGGGGATGGGGGATCGGGTCATCATCGTCTCCTCGTCTGGTGCCGGCCGGGGCGCGGCGCGGCCATGGCCCCGCTCGACCGAACAACCCGGGGGCCGCCCCGGGGTTCCGCACGGGAGGTCGGGCGCGCAGCGAGAATGCCGGTTTGCGGCGCACGGGTAAAGGCCCTCCCGCATCCGCGCTGTCGCGCGCGCGGGAACGCAAATGAAACTATGCGGCTTCCCAAACATTGACGGGGGCACCACCAACAGAGGAGCCTCCCAATGCGCACCCTTACTCTCGGCCTGCTGGCCGCCTCGACGCTGCTCGCCGGCTGCGATACCTATGGCACCGGCGGTCCCGGCTATGCCTCGGACTATCGCCGCTACGACTATAACAATCCCGATCCGCAATATGGCGGCTATTATGCCGACAAATATTATCGCGAAGACAATCGCCGCTACCGCGAGCGCCGCCTGAGCCAGAACGACCGCGTCTATCGCGGGCAGGACGGGCGCTATTATTGCCGCCGCCCCGATGGCACGACCGGCCTCGTCGTCGGCGCCGCGGTCGGCGGCCTGCTCGGCAATCTGATCGCACCGGGCGGCTCGAAGGTGCTCGGCACCTTGCTCGGCGGCGCCGGCGGCGCGGTCGCCGGCCAGGCGATCGACAAGGACAGCCAGCGCGACGTGCGCTGCCGCTGATCGGCATCGGTGGCGCGCGGCGGGGAAGATTTGCGACAATTCTCCCCGTCGCGCGCCACATCTCTGCGACGTAGACGCCGCAAATTGCTTCTCGACCAGCCAAGGTCACCGATCAGAAGGAGCGAGTATCATGCGTAAATTGTCCCTCTTCATCGCCACATTGGGCGTCGCCGCAGCCGGCTTGCCCGCCACCGCGAATGCCGCGCCGTGGCAGTCGATCAACCAGCGCGAGGCCAATCTCGAACAGCGCATCAACCAGGGAATCCGCTCGGGCGCGCTCAACCGCAACGAAGTCGCGCGCCTGCGCACCGACTTGCGCTCGCTCGAACGGCTCGAGGTGCAGTATCGCCGCAGCCGCCCCGGGCTGACGCTGGCCGAACGCCGCGATCTCGATCGCCGCTTCGATGCGCTGAGCAAGCGGGTCTATGTGCAAAAGCATGATCGCCAGCGTCGCTATCGCTGAGCGACGGTGACCTGCCGGCCCCGGCGAGCAGCGCGCTTGCCGGGGCCTTTGCCTGTGCTATCGCGGTTGGCGAGTCCTGCCGGAGAGATGCCCCTGATGCGCGCCCATTTTATCGCTGCCGCCGTTGTTGCCGCCGTTATTTTCTCCGCCAGCACCGCCGCCTCCGCCGATCCCGTCACGCCCGTCCACCAATATGCCGCGCTCGCGCTGTCGCCGCAGGGCGACCGGATCGCCAGCGTCGAAAGCGGAGAAGGGGGGCATGACCGGATCGTCGTGCGCCAGGCGGGTTCGGGCAAGGTGATCACGACGATCGATCCCTGTGCACGGTGCAGCTATGCCGGCCTGAGCTTTGCCCCCGATGGCGCGCTGGCCTTGCTGGCGCGTGATCGCGAAGCGGGGACCGTGATGCTCGAGATCGCAGGGGCGAATGCAGCGCCGCGTCTGGTCGCCACGGTCAGGGGTATCGCGCAGGCGCCCAGCTTCTCGCCCGATGGAAGGCGAATCGCGCTGCTCGTCACGATCGGTGCGGCCAAGGAAACCGGTGCCACGCAGGCCGGTGTGCGGCAGATCGGCGAAATCGGCGCGAAGAGCGATTCGCAGCGGTTGGCGGTGTTCGATCTCGCTGCCCCGCCGGTCGCGGCCGACGGCGTGCGGCCCGTCTCGCCCGACGGCCGCTATATCTACGAATATGACTGGACCCCCGACGGCAATGGCTTCGTCGTTACCTCGGCGCTCGGCAATGGCGACGCCAATTGGTGGAGCGCCACGCTGGACGCGGTCGACGCGGCCAGCGGCGCGGTGCGGACGATCGCCCGACCCGCTACCCAACTCAATTTCCCGCGCGTATCTCCTGACGGGCGGACGGTCGCCTATATCGGCGGCCTGATGAGCGATTTCGGCTCGGTGGGCGGGGACGTCTGGACGGTGCCGGTCGCGGGTGGCACGCCCGTCAACATCACCCAGGGCGCCAAGGCTACCGCGACAGCGCTCGACTGGACGATGCAGGGGCTGCGCGCGGCGGTGCTGAGGGGGGATCACGCCCAGATCGTCTCGGTTTCGCCCGAAACGGGCTTTTCGGCACCGCTGTTCGGCCGGAGGGCGAGCTTCGCCGCGGGCGATGGGCGCGTGGCGTTCAGCGCCGATGGCGGTCAGCTCGCGACGGTGGTGCAGGATTACACCCACGCCCCCGCCATCTATGCCGGGGCGCTTGCCGAGCCGCGCCAGATCACCCACGACAATGATCGCATCAAGCCGATCGTCACCGCCCGCAGCATCGGCTGGCACAATGACGGCTTCGACGTTCAGGGCTGGCTGCTCGCGCCGATCGGCGCCGATCTCGCCAGCAAGGCGCCGATGATCACGATCGTCCATGGCGGTCCCGCGGCAGCAAGTGTGCCGGCCTTCTTGGACCGGGGCGTCATGGCTGATCTGGTCGAGGCAGGCTATTATCTCTTCCTGCCCAATCCGCGCGGTAGCTATGGGCAGGGCGAGGCGTTCGTGCAGGCCAACAAGCGCGATTTCGGCGGCGGCGATCTCCGCGACATTCTCGCCGGCATCGATGCGGTCGAAAAGCTCGCCCCGGTCGATGACTCGCGACTGGGGCTGATGGGGGGCAGCTATGGCGGCTTCATGGCGATGTGGGCGAACACCCAGACGACCCGTTTCAAGGCGATCGTCTCGGGCGCCGGGCTGAGCAACTGGATCAGCTATTATGGCACCAACGGCATCAACCAGTGGATGCTGCCCTATTTCGGCAAGACGCTGTACGAGGATTACGACGCCTATCGCGCCCCTTCGGCGATCTATTTCATGAAGAGGGCGAAGACGCCGACCTTCCTCTATGTCGGCGAGCGCGACATCGAAGTGCCGCCCACCCAGTCGATCGAATATTGGCATGCGTTGCAGGAACTGGGTGTGCCGACCAGCCTCGTCATCTATGCCGAGGAGGGGCATGGCATTCGTGCGCCCGCCAATGCCGCCGATCTGCGGCGCCGTACCGTTGCCTGGTTCGACAGGTATCTCGGCGGCAAATGACGGATCAACGCAGCGGCTTGCCGCTGTCCTTCCATTTGTCGAGGATTTGCGAGTCGGGCAGCGAATCGGCGGGTCTCGCGGCGGGCAGCGCAACGCTCGTCTGGGCATAAGCCGGCTGGATCAGCGCGGGGGACGTGCGCGGCAGCGGCGCGACGCTGCCCGTGGCTGCGGCCAGTGTCAGCGCGATCGCCGGCGCCGAGGGGCGCGGATGCGGCCCGGGCAGTGGCTCGCCACCGATGTAGCGCTGGCTGAACGCGGCTGGCGTGCCCCAATAGCCCTGCCAGCGATGGAAGAAATGCGCGCCGATCGCGGCGGTCATCACCAGGCTGCGGTTCCACGACGGGGTGACGGCATAAGTGTGATAATGGGTTGCCGTGCCGACGCTCGGTTCGACCTCGCCGGCCAGCATCGCGGCCGCCACGCGCATCGCGCGCGCCCAGCTGCTGCGCGACGGAATCCGCGCCATCGAGCCGTCGCACGCATAGCTGAACTGGCAGCCGGTGCTGCGTTCGGACCCCTGATAGATGACCCCGCAGACGGTGGCCGGAAAAGCCGGGTGGCGCACCCGGTTGAGGATCACCTGCGCGACCGCGCGCTGGCCGGCATCGGGTTCGTTGGCGGCTTCGTAATAGATCGCGCTGGTCAGGCATTGCAGCGCCCGACTGCGGTCGGTGGCGCTGGCCATCCGCATCGAAAAGGGCGCCGCCGGGTGCACCGTCCCGTCGGGTGCGGTCTGGGGCGCATCGACCGGGATCGGCAGGTCGGGCAGCGCCGCCGTGCCGGTGGTACCGGCGGCGGGCGCCGCATCGGCATCGGCGACGTAGAAATAGGCGGCGCCGGGGAAATGATCCTCGGTCTCATAGCCCATCGGCGGGGGCATGGTTGCCGCCGGGCCGGGCTGGCTCGCGATGATCGCGCGGATCGCGGCTTGCGCAGAATAGCCGACGCACACCAGCGCGAGCAGCGCTGCAGCGCCTGCTCCTCGTGCTTGTCGTCCGGTCCATTCCCGCCAGGACACTGGCTCACCCTTCGTGCTCACGCCCTGACCAAACGTCACGGCGCTTCGCGCCATAGCTCCTTTCGCCGCCGCCCGCTGCCCGGGATTTTGCGGCGTCCCGCAGCGAAACAGTTGATGGTTAAGGTAATTATTTGGATGCGCGCAGGCTCGGGCTGTTCAGATCGAGCGCCGTTGCGGGAATGAGTTCGAGCTTCGGATAGGCCTTGCGCAGCGCATCGATGAACTGTTTCGATTCACCGACCACGACGATGCTCGCGGATGCCGGATCGAGCAGCTTCGCTGCCGCCGCTTCGACCGCCGCCGGATCGACCCGCTCGATCGCGCCGGCATAGGTCTTGAGCTCGCTCAGCGGCACCTGGTTGATGACGTAGCCACCGATTATGCCGGCGATACCGCTCGTGGTTTCGCTGCTGCGGCCAAAGCCGCCGATCAGCACGGCCTTGCGCGTCTCGAGCTCGGCGGCGGGCGCCGCTTCGCTGCCCAATCGCTTCATCTCGGCGATGATCAGCGCGACCACCTCAGCCGCCGAGGGGTTCTTGGTCTGGGTGCGCGCGCTGATCGGGCCAGGCGCCAGCCGCGCCGATACCGAGCTGCCCGCGCCATAGGCCAGTCCGCGCTTGATCCTGATCTCCTGGTTGAGCCGCGAAGAGAAGCCAACGCCGAGCGTCGCGTTGGCGACTGCGACCGGATAATAGGCCGGGTCCTTGCGCGCGATGCCAGGCCGCGCGACGACGACCCCGGCCTGGCCGGCGCCCGGAAAATCGACGACGATCACGCGCGGCGCCGGATAGCTGGCGGGGGCGATGATCGTCGCCGCTGGCGCCGTCCCGGGCGCTTGCCAGCCGGCGAAATTCTTCTCGGCGAGCGCCTTGGCGGCGGCCGGGGTAACATCGCCGACCATGATCAGCGTCGCTCGGTCGGGGCGCCAGCTCGCCGCATAGTTCGCGGTGACGTCCGCGCGGCTGATCGTCTTGAGTGAGGCGGGCGTCCCCGAGAGCAGATGCCCGTAAGGACCGCTGCCGAACACGGCGCGCGTCGCGACGAAATTCGCGAGCTGCGCGGGGTCCTTGAGTTCGACCCCGATCCCGTCGATCGACTGGGTGCGGGCGCGATCGATTTCTTGCTGGGCAAAGGCCGGATGCATCGCGACGTCGGCGAGAATCGCCAGTGCCGGGCCGGCCTGATCCGATTTCACCCCGATATTGACCGAGGCGCCATCCCAATCGGCATCGCTGTCGATCGATCCGCCGAGCGATTCGATCTCGCGGGCAATCTGCGTCGCCGATCGCGTCCTGGTGCCCTTGGTCAGCAATTCGGCGGTGAGATTGCCCAGCCCAGCCCGGCTGGCGGGATCAAGCGCGCCACCGCCGCCGACGACCACCGAGGCGGCGATCAGCGGCAGTTCGTGCTTCTCGACGACGATCAGCCGCATCCCGTTGGCCAGCCGCGATTCGACCGGTTCGGGGATTGCCGCGGCGATCGGCGCGCCCGGCGGCGGCGGCAGCAGGCGTTCCGCCGCGGGCGCGGGGGTGACCACGGCGATGTCCGCTGGCGGTACCAGCGGGGCGACCTGCACCGTCGAGGCGACGCCGATCGTATCGCCTTTTGCGGTGTTGTCGCCCTTGGGGAGGTAGCGGATCGTGGCCGAGCGATTGTCGGTCAGATATTTCTCGGCGACGCGCTGGACGTCAGCCGCCGTCACGGCGGCGATTTCGGCGAGCTGTCGATCAGCGGCGCTGGCGTCGCCGTCGATCACGATCGCGCGGGCCAGCGTCGACGCCTTGCCATCGGCGGTTTCGCGGCCCCGGATCGCCGCGGTCAGCAGCTCGTTCTTCGCTTCGCTCAATTCGGCGACGCTGACCGGTGCATCGCGCAACCGCGCGATCTCGCGCTTGAGCGCGGCCACGCCGGCGTCGGCCGTCTTGCCGCCCGCAAGAATCGCATAGGCAGCGAATGATCCGGTCGACTGTTTCGAATCGAGAAAGGTGCCGGCGCTCTGGGCCAGCTGGTCGCGGTAGACGAGCGATTCGTAGAGCCGCGAGCTTTCCCCTGCCGAGAGAATCGCATCGAGCACAGCGAGCGCCGCCGAATCGGGATTGCGGTCGGCTGGAATCGGATAACTGATCAGCACCGCCGGCAGCGGCGTGTTGGCTTCATAGACGGTCCGGTTGATTGGGGCGGTGCGCTCGGGCTCGGTCACTGTCACGCGCGGAATCGGGCGATCGGGCTTCTTGATCGGCGCGAAATATCGATCGACCCACTGATCGAGCTCGGCCGGATCGAAATTGCCCGCCACGACCAACACGGCATTGTCGGGCCGATAATAGGTCGCGTGGAAGGCGCGGACATCGTCGATCGACGCGGCCTCGAGATCCTCGATGCTGCCGATGCCGGGGCGGGCATAGGGATGGACGCTGTAGGCGGTTTCGGGAAAATAGAGCGAGAAGAGCTTGCCATAAGGCTGGGCGAGCACGCGCAGCCGGAGCTCTTCCTTCACGACGTCGCGCTCCGAGGCGAAGGTCTTGGGCTCGACGACCAGGCTCGCCATCCGGTCCGCCTCGGCGAACAGGATGCGCTGGAGGTGGTTGGCCGGGACGGTCTCGTAATAGTTGGTGAAATCGTCGTTGGTCGACGCGTTGTTATAGCCGCCGACATCCTCGGTCAGCCGGTCGAACTGTTCGGGAACGAGGTTGCGCGTCGCCTTGAACATCAGATGTTCGAACATGTGCGCAAAGCCCGAGCGGCCCTTGGGATCGTCCTTCGAGCCGACATCGTACCAGACATGCACCGCGACGGTCGCGGTCGAGGTGTCGCGGATCGCGTAAACGCGCAGGCCATTGGCCAATGTGCGCTCGGTATAGGCCAGCGGCTTGACGCTGGCGACCGACGCAACCGGCGCGGATTGCGCCATTGCCGCAGCGGGCAGGGTGGCAACGCCGAGCAACAAGGCGGCACGAAAGATGCGCATCGGGGGGTCTCCGGACGGAAGGGCAGTGGCGGCTATCGTGCCGTTTGCGTCTTGCCCCTGTCAATCACCCAGACCGATATCGCCCGGCTTGGTCGAGCCCGCTTACTTGTCCTTGCGCGAGCGACTGGCGTAGAGCAGCGCGGCGGCCAGCGCGGCTGATCCCACCCCGAGGCCGATGCCGATTTCCAGCAGCGGTAGCGTCGACTTGGTCTCGCGCTCGGTCTTGTCGGCGGCCTCGCGGACGCGCTTTGCGGCATGCGCTGCCGCTTCGATTTCGTTCATGTCGGCCATCAATCCACTCCTTCGCCGTGCCGGTCTATTGTTCGCCAGCATAGGCCTTTCTGAATGCATGAGCGAAACTTGCGATCCGTTTCTCGGCAATCGCGGTGCGCAAATCGCTCATTAACGTCTGATAGAACCAAAGATTATGTTCCGTCATCAGCATCGCGCCCAGAATTTCGGCCGAGCGGACGAGATGGTGGAGATAGGCGCGGCTCCAGCCGACGCAAACCGGGCACGCGCAGGCGGGGTCGAGCGGCCCCTGATCCTCGGCGAAGCGGGCGTTGCGGATGTTGATCGGGCCGGTCCGCGTAAAGGCCTGGCCGGTGCGGCCCGATCGCGTCGGCAGCACGCAATCGAACATGTCGATGCCGCGCTCGACCGCGCCGACGATGTCGTCGGGCTTGCCGACGCCCATCAGATAGCGCGGCTTGTCGGCAGGCAGCTGGCCCGGCGCGAAATCGAGACAGCCGAACATCGCATCCTGGCCTTCGCCGACCGCGAGGCCGCCGACCGCATAGCCGTCGAAACCGATGTCGATCAGCGCATCGGCGCTTTGCCGCCGCAGCGGTTCGTCGAGCGCGCCCTGCTGGATGCCGAAGATCGCCGCGTCTTCGGCGTGCGGGCCGCCGCCGTCGAACGCATCGCGCGATCTTTTCGCCCAGCGCATCGACCGCGCCATTGCCGCTGCCTGCACCTCGGGCGTCGAGGTGGTCGGCACGAGCTCGTCGAACGCCATGACGATGTCCGAGCCGAGCAGCCGCTGGATCTCGATCGATCGCTCGGGCGAAAGTGTGTGGCGGCTCCCGTCGAGATGCGACTTGAAGGTCACGCCGTCTTCGGTGCGCGTGGTGAGATCGGACAGGCTCATGACCTGATAGCCGCCGCTGTCGGTGAGAATCGGCTGGTCCCAGCCCATGAAGGCATGCAGCCCGCCCAGCCGCGCGATTCGCTCGGCGCCGGGGCGAAGCATCAGATGATAGGTATTGCCCAGGATGATGTCCGCCCCCGCCGCGCGGACGTCGGCGGGCTTGACCGCCTTGACGGTGGCGGCGGTGCCGACCGGCATGAAGGCGGGGGTTCGGATCTCTCCACGCCGCATCGCGATCGCGCCGGTGCGCGCGGCGCCATCGGTCGCCGCAATGCTGAACGTGAACCTTGGCGCCATCAGTCGGTCGTTCGGCTCGGGCCGACCACATAGTCGAGCACC
This sequence comes from Sphingomonas sp. 28-66-16, assembly GCA_002281485.1. Taxonomy (GTDB): domain Bacteria; phylum Pseudomonadota; class Alphaproteobacteria; order Sphingomonadales; family Sphingomonadaceae; genus Sphingomonas. The sequence goes on along the minus strand of NCGF01000018.1, from coordinate 50,773 downwards.
TGCGCGGGCGCATCGAACACGACCTTTGGCTCGAGCGCGGTCAGGGCCTCGCGATTGGCATAGCCCCAAACCACCGCGCCCGAGTCGATGCCGGCCTTGCGCGCCGCGATCAGATCGCGCGTCTCGTCGCCGATCGAGATCGCCCGTTCGGGCGCCACTTTGCTGCGACGCAGCACGCGCTTGTAGAGCCGGGCCTTGCCGAACAGCGAGGCGCCGCATTCCCAATGGCTGATCTGGGCGGCGATGGCGGGGCCCAGAATGGCCCGTGCATTCGATTCGGCGTTGGAAGTGACGAGCGCGACCGTCACGCCGGACCCGATCAGCTCATCGATCAGCACGCCGACGCCGTCGAACAATCTGATCTGATCGGCCTGCTCGCCAAGCAGGCCGTGGACATAGCGGGCGATCGACGGCAGCCTCCAGCGCGGAATGCCGAGATATTTGATCACCTCACGGGTGGTCTGCCCGCGCAACGATTCGACCTCGCTCGGATCGACCCGGCGGAATCGGAAACGATCGGCGAGATCGTCGGCGATCGACAGAAACCAGTCGCCGCTATCGGCAAGTGTCCCGTCGAAGTCGAAGATCACCAGCCGGTAGCGCGGCCCGGGGACGGCAGGCCCAGATGCAGCCTTCATTGGCGCTCGGGCGGCGCTTTGCGCCCGCGTCGGCGCGAATCGCCGGGGTTGTTGCGGGCGCTGTCGAGCGTCAGCAATTCGGCACGGACCAGCACATTGTCCTTGTCGCGATCGAACCGCGTGAAGGTCTTGTCGAACTGCGCCTGAAGCTCGGCGAGGCTGATGCGGTTATCGCCGTTGGCGTCGGTTTCATAGGGGCTCGGCAGCGCATTGCGATCGCCCAGCCAGCGCTCCGCCCAATCCGAAAAGCCGATATAGCCGATCGCGCCGCTGTTGGTCGGATCGACCGAGGCGAAGCTGTGCGCGACGCACGCACGCATCTCCTCGCGCGTCACCCTGGCATCACCATTGGCATCGCACGCGCCAATCATTAGCGCGACCGGCTCGGCCATGATCGTCGCGGACGGCGGCTGCGTTGCCGGCGGGGTGCGCGGCCCGGCTGTCTCGGGTGGCTGCTGGGCGAGGCCGGGCGACGCGCCAGCGAGGAGGGCAGCGAGCAGGATCGACCGCATCGAAGGCCTTTCGCGAAAAACAGGGGGCGTCATCATCGCGGGATGCTCGATAACCGGAAACGCGCGATTGCCAAAGCGCCGAAGCGCGACAGCAAAGCTCCTGCGCCGATAGGTCGATCGGCCGCCTCCGTCCACCCCGCTCGGTGCCTCGCCGGGCAAGAAGATCAGATCACCCAGTTGCCGATCTGGCTTTCCTCGAGGTCGGCGGCGGTGAGCGGTGTGCCGGCGAAGGCCAAATGGGCCTCGGCAGCGAGCGCGATGACCACGGTGATGCCGGCGTTGCGCATCAGGTTGGCGACGGCATTCGCGCGCCGTGTCGATTCGGCGCCGGCGGCATTGGCGTTGAGCTCGCCCAGCGCCGCTTCGTCCAGCAGGCACACCGGGCGCCCCTGCGCGCGGAGCAGACGCAGCGCCTTTGCGGCGAGTAATGGTTTCGTCGCGGCGTCGGCATCGATCCAATGGATCGACGCACCGGTCGATTGGTCGGGCCGCGCGGCCTGGTCGATCGATTCGACCATCCCCCCGGCAAGCGTCGCGTTGGACGAGGGATCGATCAGGATGAACGCGCCGAGCATCCGCGACGCCGCATAGCGATCGAGTACCAGCGGCTGTTCGAGCACGAGTCGCACGGTGACGATGTCGTTGAGCCCGGCCGTAGCGACGGCACGCTTGTCCCCGGTTTCGGGATCGAACGCGCTCAGCAGCTCGGTGACGCGCGCGGGCACGGTGCGGGCGCCGAGCTTGAGGAGATAGCGCTGGCCGGGCGCCAGCACCCTCGTGCCGAACCAGACCAGGGTCGCCTCCAACACCGAAGCGGCGACGGCGGTCGACTCGGCCCCGACGATCACGTCGCCGCGGGCGCAATCGACTCGTTCGGCAAGGGTGATCATCGCCGACTGGCCGGCAATCGCCGCGCTCAGATCGCCTTCGGGGGTGACGATCCGGTCGATATGCGCGGTGATTCCGGAGGGCAGGATCCGCACGGCGTCGCCCGGTGCGATGCGCCCGCCGGCAACCCGCCCGGCATAGCCGCGAAAGCGGTGATCGGGCCGGCTGACAAATTGCACCGGCATCGCGAAACCGGCATCGGCCGGCCAGTCGCGCGGTTCGGCCGCCTCGAGCGCCTCGAGAACGGTCGGGCCGGTATACCAGCCGAGCCGCTCGCTCCGCTTGACGATATGATCGCCGTCGCGCGCCACGATCGGGATCGCGGTGAATTGGGCAATGCCGATCGAGCCGGCGAGCTCACGATAATCGGCGACGAGACGGTCGAACACCGCGGAATCGAAGTCGACCAGATCCATCTTGTTGATCGCGACGACGATGTTGGGAATGCCGAGCAGCCGAACGATCTCGCTGTGCCGCCGCGTTTGGCGGAGGACACCCTGGGTGGCGTCGATCAGCACGATCGCGAGATCGGCGGTCGAGGCGCCCGTTACCATGTTGCGGGTATATTGCTCGTGCCCGGGCGTGTCGGCGATGATCACCTTGCGCGTCGGGGTGGAGAAATAGCGATAGGCGACGTCGATGGTGATGCCCTGCTCGCGCTCGGCTTCGAGCCCGTCGAGCAGCAACGCGAAATCGGTCTCGTCGCCTGCCGTCCCGAACCGGCGGCTGTCACTCGACAGCGTCGCGAGCTGATCGATGAACACCGCCTGCCCGTCATAGAGCAGCCGTCCGAGCAACGTCGATTTGCCGTCGTCGACCGAACCGCACGCGATCAGCCGCAGCATCCGGCGGGTTTCTTCGGCATCAGGCAGGGGAGGCGCCGGCGGGTCGGCCAGGCGCGTGGCAAGCGCGGTCATCAGAAATAGCCCTGCGCTTTCTTGCGTTCCATGCTCGCCGATTCGTCGCGATCGACCGCGCGGCCCTGGCGTTCGGAGCCGGTCGATCCCAGCGTTTCGGCGATCACTGCATCGAGCGTCGCGGCGTCGCTCTCGACCGCCCCGGTGAGTGGGTAACAGCCGAGCGTCCGAAAGCGCACCATCCGTGTCGCCACCGTCTCGCTCGCCGCGATCTTCATGCGCGCGTCATCGACGACGAGGATCATTCCGTCGCGTTCGACCACCGGGCGCGATGCGGCCAGATAGAGCGGCACGATCGGAATCCGCTCGGCCCGGATATACTGCCAGATGTCGATCTCGGTCCAGTTGGAAAGCGGGAAGGCGCGGATCGTCTCGCCCTTGGCCTTTCGAGTGTTGAACAGGTTCCAGAGTTCGGGACGCTGGTTGCGCGGGTCCCAGTGATGCGCCGCCGACCGGAAGCTCAGGATGCGCTCCTTGGCGCGGGCCTTTTCCTCGTCGCGCCGCGCCCCGCCAAAGGCGACGTCATAGCCACCGGCATCGAGCGCGTTGCGCAACCCGCTCGTCAGCATCGCCTCGACATAGGCGGGCGTCGGCGTATCGAACGGGTTGATCCCGCGCGCTGACGCCTCGGCCTCGTGATGGACGATCAGGTCGAGGCCATAGCGCGCCGCCTCGCGGTCGCGGTGGGCGATCAGGTCGGCAAAGTCCCAGCCCGAGGCGATGTGCAGGCAGGGGAAGGGCAAACGGCCGGGATAAAAGGCCTTGTGGGCAAGGTGCAGCATGACCGCTGAATCCTTGCCGACCGAATAAAGCAGCACCGGGCGTTCGCACTCGGCGACGACCTCGCGGAAGATCGCGATGCTTTCGGCTTCGAGCTGTTCGAGATGGCTCAGCGACTGGCGCAGCGCGGTCATGACGGGCGGCTCCGCACGAGGCGACCATCGGGCCCGAGATGGAGCCCGCATTCGCGCTGGTCGTCGCTTTCCCACCACCAGCGGCCCGCGCGCTCGGGTTCGCCGGGCAGCACTGCGCGGGTGCACGGCGCGCAGCCGATCGACGGAAAGCCGGCAGCATGGAGCGCGTTGACGGGGACGTCGTGGCGCGCGCAGAACTCGATCACCTCCTCGACCGACCAATCGGCGAGCGGCGCCGCCTTCCACATCCCGCGCGCCTCGTCACGCGCGATCAGGGGGACGATCTCGCCTTCGGTCCGCCCGCTGCGCAGCCCGGTGATCCAGCCCTCGGCGCCATCGAGCGCCGTAGCGAGCGGCGCGACCTTGCGGATGTGGCAGCAGGCCAGCCGCAGTTCCTTGGCATCGCGAAAGCCATTGATGCCGTGGCTGCCGACATAGGTGGCCAGCGCCTCGGCATCGGGATAGACGGCGCGAATCCGCACGCCATAGCGCGCTTCGGTCTCCGCCCAGAGATCATAGGTTTCGGGAAACAGCCGCCCGGTATCGAGCGTCACGAGCGCGACATCGAGTGACGCCGCGACGATCGCGTGGAGGATCGCCTGATCTTCGCGCCCGAAGCTCGTGGTGAACACGAGGCGACCCGGCACCTGCACGCGCACATCGTGCAACCGCCCGATCAGCGTGTCGAGCATCGGTTCGGTGATCGTCGCGGTGGCCGATGGCATCGTCCGGGCCGAGGAAGCAGGGGTCTCAAGCATGGCGGCGCTTTGGCACCAAGCCGCTGGCGCACCAAAGCAAGAAGATTTGGGGCCGGACAATGTGAGCTTGCCCGCCCGCCGCTGTTGCGCTGTCAGGGAATCAGCAGACTCGCATCGCCATAGCTGTAGAAGCGATAGTCGTTGGCGATCGCGTGCGCATAGGCCGCCTGCATCGTCTCGAGCCCCATCAGCGCCGAAACGAGCATGAACAGCGTCGATCGCGGCAGGTGGAAATTGGTGATCAGCCCGTCGATGCCCTTGAAGCGATAGCCGGGCGTGATGAAGATCGCGGTGTCGCCCTCGAACGGCGCGAGCTGGCCATCGTCGCCGCACGCGCTTTCGATCAGGCGCAGGCTGGTGGTGCCGACCGCGATGATCCGCCCGCCCGCTTGCCGTGTCGCGTTGAATCGATCAGCGGTGGTGGCGTCGATTCGGCCCCATTCGGCGTGCATCCGGTGATCATCGGTGTCGTCGGCCTTGACCGGCAGGAAGGTGCCGGCACCGACGTGGAGCGTCAGCAGCGCATGGCCGATCCCGGCGGCATCGAGCGCGGCCATCAGCTCGGGGGTGAAATGCAGCGCCGCGGTGGGCGCGGCGACCGCGCCTTTTTCCGCGGCGAACATCGTCTGGTAATCATCGGCGTCGCGCGCGTCGGTCGCGCGGCGGGCGGCGATATAGGGCGGCAGCGGCATATGGCCGACCTGCTCGAGCAACAGCTCGACCGGGGTGTCGCCCTGAAAATCGAGCGCGAAGCTGCCGTCGCTTTCGCGGGCATCGGCGATCGCGGTCACCCCGCCGCCGAAATCGATCGCGTCGCCGGCATGCAGCCGCCGGGCGTTTCGGATGAACGCACGCCACCGTCTTGGCCCCTCGCGCTTGTGCAGCGTCGCGCCGATCCGCGCATCGCCGCGCCGGCCTTCGAGCTTCGCTGGGATCACACGGGTGTCGTTGAACACGAGCAGGTCGCCGCGCCGCAACGCGCTGGGCAGATCGCGCACCGCCGCGTCGCGCCGGGCTGTGCCCTCGACGACCAGCATCCGCGCCGAATCACGCGGGCTGGCCGGGCGCAGCGCGATCCGCTCGGCCGGCAGATCGAAGTCGAAGTCATCGACCTTCACGCGCGCGACTCCACTGCTCCCGTCCCTCGCTGCGGCGCGATCAGCGCTGAGGCTTTGGCGTCGCGGCCGGGGCGGCACCCGGCAGCGTCACCGCCGGCCCGAGATCGGGATTTGCTGCCGGCGCGGGGGCAGGCGTGTAGGGCGGGGGATTGTCGGCGGCGATATAGGCATGGAGAATCCGCGACGGATCGGCGGGCGGCTCGCCGCGCTCCACCGCATCGACGAATTCCATCCCGTCGATGACGCGGCCAAACGCGGTATATTTCTTGTCGAGCTTCAGCGTCGGTTCGAACACGATGAAGAACTGGCTGTTGGCGCTATCCTCGGACTGGCCGCGCGCCGCCGAGACGACGCCGCGCACATGCGGCAGATAATTGAACTCGGCCTTCAGATCGGGCAGCTTCGAGCCACCGGTGCCGTCGCCCTTGGGGTCGCCGGTCTGGGCCATGAAACCGTCGATCACCCGGTGGAATTTGAGGCCATCGTAGAAATGCTCGCGTACCAGCGTCTTGATGCGCTCGACCATCTTCGGCGCCACATCGGGGCGAAGCAGGATCGTGACACGGCCGCCGGTGGAGAGATCGAGCAGGAGCAGATTTTCCTTGTCGCTCGGCGAGGGAATCGGCGGCCGACCGGGGACGTCGATCACCTGCGCGCTCGCCATCGGGGCGAACAGGCAGCCAAAGGCTAGAAACAAGGTGGTCAAAAAACGCATCACATCCCCGCGAAAAGCAGTGTCGAGGGTCGCTTAGAGCAAATCCGGCATTGCGCCAATCCGAACCTGCCCGGTCGAACGATCCCGATCCGGCGGCGATCAGCTGCCCTTGCGACCGATCCGGTTGACCCGCGCGACGACTTCGTCGTTGACCGCCGGCGGCACGAACTTGCGGATGTCGCCGCCGAACATCGCGATCTCCTTGACGAGGCGCGAGGCGATGGGTTGCAGGGCGACATCGGCCATCAGGAACACCGTTTCGATCCGGTTGTTCAGCTGCTGGTTCATCCCCGCCATCTGATATTCATATTCGAAATCGGCAACCGCGCGCAGACCGCGCACGATCACCCCGGCATTTTCGCGTTCGGCAAAATCCATCAGCAGCGAATCGAAGCTGACGACATGAATCTCGCCGGCGACATCGGCCACCTCGCGTTTCACCGCCGCCATGCGCTCTTCGATCGTGAACATCGGCGATTTGCTGGGGTTGGTGGTCACCCCGATCACCAGCCGGTCGACGAGCTTGGCGCCACGCCGGATGATGTCCATATGCCCGAGGGTCACCGGATCGAAGGTGCCGGGATATACCCCGGTGCGGATCGTCACCGATCGCGCTCGAGCGTGAAGCGCGCAATGTCTCGAAGCAGGTCCGCCTCGGCGCCGTAAGTGTGGAGATGCTCGATCGCCTGATCGACGAGCATCCGCGCCTGCTCGCGCGCGCGGTCGACCCCGAGCAGGCTCAGGAAGGTCTCCTTGCCGGCGTCCTGGTCCTTGTGGACGCGCTTGCCCATCTTGTCCTCGTCGCCTTCGTAATCGAGCAGGTCGTCGGCGATCTGGAAGGCGAGGCCGACGTCGCGGGCATAGCCGCGCAGCCCGGTTCGCCCTTCGGGCGGCACCTTGCCGAGGATGGCGCCGGCCTCGACCGCGCTGGCGATCAGCGCGCCGGTCTTCATTGCCTGGAGGCGGGTGATCGTCGGCAGATCGAAGCTCGATTTTTCCGCTTCGATATCCATCATCTGCCCGCCCGCCATCCCGGTCGGCCCGGCGGCGCGCGCAAGATCGAGCACCAGTTCGGCGCGGACGAACGGATCGGCATGCGTCGCCGGCTCGGCGAGCACCTCGAACGCCAGCGCATGCAGGCAATCGCCCGCGAGAATAGCGGTCGCGTCGCCGAATTCCTTGTGCACCGTCGGCTTGCCGCGGCGCATGTCGTCATTGTCCATCGCCGGCAGATCGTCGTGGATCAGCGAATAGACATGGATGCATTCGATCGCGACCGCCGCGCGCCCGGCGCAGTCGCGATCGACCCCGAAAAGCTGCGCGGTGGCGAAGACCAGCAGTGGCCGCAGCCGCTTGCCGCCGCCGATCGCGGCATGCCGCATCGCCCTGTAGAGATCGGCGCGCGGGTCATCCGGTATCGTCAGCAACGAATCGAATCGGCGGTCGATCTCGGTCGATACTTCGCCGAGAGCCGCCTTGAGCGTGGACGAGGCGTGCGCCATCTCTGAATCAGCCTGCTGCAAAGGGAGTGGTACCAGTGGGGCGTCCGTCACTATCGAGCCTTATTGCCTCAATTCGCGCTTGCGCGGCATCGAGCCGTTCGGCGCATTGCCGGCGCAGCTGGCTGCCGCGCTCATAGAGCGCGATCGATTTGTCGAGCTGTTCGTCGCCGCTCTCAAGTCGTGCGACGATCTGTTCCAGTTCCTTCAAGGCATCCTCGAACGTCATTTTTTCTGGTGTCGGGCCCGCTTCCATGATGCCGCTATGGGGCAGGCGGGCGAGGAGGGTCAAGAAGGAGCACCGCGATGTGCGGAATTGAGCGTGATTCAGGGCGCCGCTCGATCGGGCGCCCGTCAAAAGCCGGCAGCGGTTCGTCGCCCCCTGGACGTCACCGCGCGCTTCAATCGTGCCACGGAACCCGTCGGGCCTTGGCGCGTTCGGGGACCGCGCGCTATGAGTGCGCGGATGTTTCGGCGACGGGCCGACGCCACAGGGAGAAGAAGCATGCGGACCGCGATCATTGCCACCGGTTTGCTGGCGACCGCAGCGACCATCGGCGGTTGTACCGATCCTGCCAATAGCGTGGGCGCGCAAGCCCCCCAATCCGTTGCGGTGGCGCTACTCCACGACGCCAACGGCGCCGAGATCGGCCGGGCGACGGCGCGGCCGGCGAATGGAGGCCTTCGCGTGACGATCGACGCCAAGGGCCTCCCGCCGGGTCTGCATGGTGCCCATATCCATACCTACGGAAAATGCGACGCCCCCGATTTCACCACCGCCGGGGGGCACTGGAACCCGACCGCGACCCAGCATGGTTCGATGAATCCCGCCGGACCACATGAGGGCGATCTGCCCAATCTCGTCATCGGCGCCGATGGCCGCGGTACGATTGGCGTCGTCATTCCCGGCGCCACGCTCGCCGGGCTGCTCGACGCCGACGGCAGCGCGATGGTGATCCATGCGGGCAAGGACGATTTGATGACCGATCCCTCGGGCAATAGCGGCGGACGCATTGCCTGCGGCGTGTTTGCGGCCAGCTAAGGAATGTCGCTCGGAGCATGATTCGGCACCGCCGGCACCGCCGGCATCACCGGCGGTGCCGATCAGGGACGAGGCTTTCGCCACGCCGATTTGCGCCTCGCGATCAGATGGATTCGCCTGCGGCCCTTGCCCGGGCTTCACGGGTCGCCTCCGCCTTGGGAACAAGCCGGTAGGCAAAGATTGCTGCCGTCAGGGTGATCGGCACGCTCGCCAACATCGAGATGACGCCGATCGACAGGCTGCCCGACAGCGTCGAGATCCGCCCGGCCAGATAGGGGCCGAGCGCCAGACCGAGCAGCGTCGTGCCGATCAGGAAAGTCGCCGTCGCGGTGCCGCGCATCCGGGGCAGTACCAAATCCTGCGTCGTCGCCGCGGCGGCGCCCAGCGCGCAACTCGCCAGCGCCTGCGCCGGGAACAGCATGACATAGAAAAGGGTGATGTTTGTCGTCGTGAACGCCGTCAGGATCGCGACCGAGGGCACCGTCGCGCCGAACATCACCACCCACAGCCGCCCCGCCGGATTGTTGCGGCGCAGCCGATCGGCGACGAGCCCCCCGACCGTCGTGCCGAGAAAGCCCGACGCCGCACCCATGCCACCGATGATGAACCCGGCCGTTGCCGGGGAGGCGCCCAGCACGCGGATCGCATAGGGCGGTGCCCAGAAGGTGACCGTGTAGCTGAGAAAGGCATTGAGCCCGTACGCGACGACCACGCACAGAAAGGCCGGATTGGCGACGATCAGCGCGAAAGTAGGGGCATCGCGGCGCTTCAGCCCGCTCGCCCAGGAGAAGACCGCATAGACGCCGATCCCGATCGCCACCCATTGCGGCCAGGGTTCGCCTGCCGAAATCAGCCCGAACACCGCCGCGGCGACGATTGCCAGGCCGACAAGATTGTGTGCCAGCGCGCGCGGGCCGCCCTGCGCCGCACCGATCAGCGTCAGCGGCGGCACGATCGTCACCAGTTCGGCGAGAAAGGCGGCAAAGGGGGCGGGGTGCGGCGGCGGCGGGGGCAAGCCTTCGGATCGCCCCCGCAGCGGTTCGCGCAAGGTCGCGATCACCAGCGCGAGCAGCAGCCCCGGAATCCCGACGATCATGAACGCTGCCTGCCAGCCGACCAGACCGAGCGGCCCGCCGCTGGGATAGGCTTCGTTCCAGCCTTTGACGATCAGCCCGCCGATCCCGAGTGACAAGCCACCGCCGACATACAGCCCCGCCGAGTAGATCGACAGCGCCGTCGCGCGCAGCCTTTTGGGAAACCAGTCCGAAATCAGCGAATAGGCCGATGGCGCCGCCGTCGCCTCGCCGATGCCGACGCCGATCCGGGCCCCGGCGAGCATGCCGCCGCTACGCGAGAAGCCCGACAGCACCGTCATCGCCGACCAGAGCGACAGCCCGACCGTCAATAGCCGCACCCGATGCCAATTGTCCGCGAGCCGCCCGAGCGGAATGCCGAACAACGCGTAGAACACGCCGAACGCCGTGCCGTAGAGAAAGCCCAGATCCTCGTCGCGCAGCCCGAGGTCGCGCTTGATGTCTTCGGCCAGGATCGAGATGATCTGGCGATCGACGAAATTGAGGATGTAGACGGTAAACAGGATGGCGAGGACGTACCAGGCATAGGTGGGCGTCTTGGCTGGGGTCTCCACGGTCGTCTCGGCCATTGCCGCTCCCTTTATTGTTTGGTCGACGGGCTAGCAGAGCGCGATGCGAAAGAGGAACAAAAACATGGCGACGCCGGACTATCCGAGCGGCCACCGCTCGATCGTGTCATAGCGCGCCCCGTCGCTGGTCAGGTGGCTTTCGAACAGGATCAGATGCGGCATGGCGAACGGCTCGCTGGCGAGCGATGCCTCGCGGGCCAGAAAGGTATCGATCTCGGGCGCCGTGCCGAGACTGCGGGGCAGCCGCGCCAGCGTGATGTGGGGAATAAAGGCGCGCCCTTCGGGGGCCAGGCCGAGGCGAACCAGGGCATGGTCGATCTTGCGGTGCAACCCGCCAAGCCCTGCCTGCGGGGCGACGCCGGCCCATAGCGTATCGGTCCGTCCCTGGCGCTCGAAGCGGCCGACACCGTCGAGCCGGACGTCGGGCACGACGCCGTGGATCTGGCCGAGCGCCAGCGCGATATCCTCGGCGCGGCGGCGATCGACCGCGCCGATATAGCGCAGCGTCAGATGAAGCTGGTCGTCACTTTGCCAGCGTGCGCCGCCGACTCCATGCATCGTCGCGCGAAGCCGGGCGCGGATCGGGGGCGGCGGGCGCAGGCCGACGAACAGACGGTACATCGCGATCCGGCATGGCCAAGCGGGTCAAATCGAACAAGCTCATTCGCGAAATCGCCCCGGTTTTGCTTGAAAAATTGCGAGCGAGCGCCGATATTCGGGTCAACCGGCCTGTTGCCGGACAAAGGAGTTTATTGGAAATGGCTAATTGGTCTGATCCCCGGTCGAACGCCGCGGCTTTCGCATCGGGCACCAGCGCCCGCGGCGCCGCGTATGACGCGGGGCTGCGGTCCTATATGCTGTCGGTTTACAACTACATGACCTCGGGCATCCTGCTGACGGGCATCGTTGCGCTGGGCTTCGCGCTCAGCGGTGCGGCCGCGCAGGTCTTCGTGGGCGGCGGCATCCTCAAGTGGATCATCACGCTCGCGCCGCTCGGGTTCGTGTTCGGCATGAGCTTTGGTCAGGCGCGGATGTCGCAGGCCACCCTCCAGGCGATGTTCTGGGGCTTTGCGGTGGCGATGGGTCTGTCGCTCTCGACGATCTTCCTCGTCTATAGCGACATCGCGATCGCCCAGGCGTTCTTCGCGACGGCGGCGGGCTTTGGCGGCCTCAGCCTGTGGGGCTACACCACCAAGAAGGATCTGTCGGCTTTCGGCACCTTCCTGATCATGGGCCTCGTCGGCCTGATCGTTGCCAGCCTGATCAACCTGTTCGTCCAGTCGGGTCCGATGGCGCTGGTAATCAGCATCGTCGGGGTGCTGCTCTTCGCCGGGCTCACCGCCTATGACACGCAGCGCACCAAGAACCTCTATGCGCAGGTCGCCGGCACCGAATATGAAGGCCGGACGGTGATCATGTCGGCGCTGACGCTCTATCTCGACTTCATCAATATGTTCCTGTTCATTCTCCGCCTGTTCGGCAGCAGCCGGAGCTAGGTTCGGGATCGATCCCTACACGGGGCCCGGCGGGGAAACTCGCCGGGCCTTTTTCTTTGCGCGACGCTGCGCCCCGAGATGAGGATTTGTCATGCGGCTCGCGATCGATGTCGTGCTCGATTACTGGATCGATGGTCAGGCCGATCTGCTGCTGCAGATCGAGGTGGCGGCGATGGTCGACCAACGCCTCGCGAAACAGGATTTGACGGTCTTCAACGCGGCGCCGCTCGTCGCCGTGGCGGGCGAAGAAGCCATCGGCCAGCGCTGCCTGACGGTGGCAAGCGGGTCGTTCCGCGCCGAATATAAAGCGATCGTCGAGATCGAACGCCCAGTGCTCGATCTCGCCCCGCTGCCCGCAATGCCCAAACACGCGCTCCCCGGCCAGGTGATCGGCTATCTGATGCCCAGCCGCTATTGCGAAGCCGATCGTTTCGAGGGATTCGTCGGCAAGGAGTTTGCAGGCCTGTCGGGCGGCGAGCTGGCGGTGGCGATCCGGGATTGGGTCGGCGCCAATCTGACCTACGAATCGAACAGCAGCGATGGCACGACGACGGCGCTGGGCACCTTTGCCCAGCGTAGTGGCGTGTGTCGCGATTATGCCCATCTGGTATGCGCGCTGGCGCGGGCTGGGGGCATTCCGGCCCGCTGCGTTTCTGCCTATGCGCCAGGCGTCGAGCCGCAGGATTTTCATGCGGTTGCCGAACTATGGCTCGATGGCGGCTGGCATCTCGTCGACGCGACCGGGATGGCCGATGCGAGCGATCTCGCGCGGGTGGCGGTGGGTCGGGACGCCACCGATATCGCCTTCATGACGGTGTTCGGACGAACCCAGATGAACGAGCAGCGCGTCACGGTCCGCACGACGTAGGCTGGTTGCCGATGCTCGGCTCGGCTCGATTCGGTTCGTGTCGCGCGGCGTCGCTTGCACCGGCAGGGGCCGGTCCGGCGTCTGCGACGCTGCGATCATGCTGGTCCGGCGCTTGGGCGAAACCGGCGACCGGCGCCCCCGCTTGCGACACCATCCATCGGTTTGCCGAAAATCGTCGCAACTTTGTTGCATCGCAGCGGATAATATGGTGCGTTAGGTACATCGCCGGTGATGATGCTTAACGCGGTGTTAGCTATCATTGCGCAAGATGGGCGAGTGGAAGCTAACCAAGGCAGGGTAAAGCGATGGGTGCACGAATGAAACCGGCGGCAGGCGCGATGACGCTCGCCGAGATGAAGGAATTCGCTGGTTTTGCCGCCGCAACCCAGCGCTATGTCCGTCGTTCGCTCGATGTCGGCCTCGATCGTGATGACGCGCTGCAGCGCTGGTCGCGCGACGTCGTCGAGGCCGCCAGCATTCGCGCCCAGTCCCGGCTTTACGATCGGCTGCCCGACATCCGCGCGATGGTGCCCGACGACAGCGGCCTCGATGCGGTCGATCAATTCCTCGGCCCCCTCGTCGCGGTAACCGCATTCGATCTCGGCCAGGGTCGGCTCACCAGCTTTTCGGCCTATCGTTTTCTCTACGAACGGCTGATCGGGGCGCCGATCCGTCCTTGGCTCCCGGCTGCCTTCTGCGCGGCGGCAGCACTTCCGCACCTTCATCCCGAACTGCGGCGTACCTTGCTGCAGTCGATCAGCGAAGCGGCGGCGACGGCTTCGGGGTGGTCGACGCGCGAGCCTTCCTTCTTTCCTTATTGGGTGGAAAAGGTCGACAGCGCCGCCTTGCCGAACTGATCGGCCGGCTCATCCCCGGCGGGTGTCGCTCATCGCTTCGGCGGTGACCGGGTAGCCAAGATCGTCGGGGATGCAGAGATACTCGATGCCATCCCGGGTTTCGGCCCAGGGGGTTACCGTTCGAAGCTCGCGCGATCTGGTATCGGCGACGGCATCGGCATGGCTGGTGAACAGCGCCAGCCGCTCGAGATTGCGCCGCGTCGGAAAGATGATCGATACCTTGCCGGCATCGGCGTCGTCGAGCACCTGCTGCGCGCTCGCCCATAGCACCCGGCTGTTCTCGGTCGCATCGACGATCGGTTCGGGCGATCCATCAGGCAGCGCCGCCAGGAAGAACAGGGTATCGAATATCCGCATATGCCGATGGCGCGGGCACCATCGCGCGAACGGCGTCAGGGCTGCCAGATCGAGGCGTATAGCGTGGTCATGCAGGGCCGCCGCGAACGCCGTGCCCGCGTGCAGCGCCGCGCGGATGGCCGCCAGCGTCGCGACATCGGGCATCGGCGAAAGCCCGACCGGCAAACCCGCCTCCTCGATCGTTTCGCGGATCGCCGCGATCCTGCCCGCCGCATAGGGGTCGTCTGGCGCCGTCAACCGGGCCAGCGCGTGATCGGCCGGATCGATTCTGCCGCCGGGAAAAACGAGCGCCCCGCCGGCAAAGACCATCGCGCGGGCGCGCTCGACGATCAGCAGGTCCGATGGACCATCGGGCCGATCGCGAAAGACGACGAGCGTTGCAGCAGGGATCGGTTCGGCGATGGCGGACTCGGGCATGGCCAGTCCATATGGCAGAACGGCGAGGCGCGAAATCGTCTTTTGCCGGTGCGATCAGGCCGCGATCGCCAGCTGGTCGCGTCCGCCAGCCTTCGCGCGATACAGCGCTTCGTCGGCAGCGCGCAATATTTGGAGACGCGATGCGCCTGGTGCGATTTCGGCGATACCGGCGCTGACGGTAATCACGATCGATGCTCCGTCGGGGGTGAGGGTGACGTCGCGCGATATCGCGTCGCGCAGCCGATCGCAGATGCGTGAGGCGCAATCGACGTCGACCCCGTGCAGGATCAACCCGAATTCCTCACCCCCCAGCCGGGCAACATGATCGCCCGACCGCACCACGCGAAGCGCCGCCGCGGCGAAGGTTTCGAGCACCATGTCGCCAACCGCATGGCCATGCTCGTCATTGACGCGCTTGAAGAAGTCGATGTCGAAGATCGCGACGCAGCCGGGCTGTTTGTCGGTGCGGCGTTCGGCGATCTTGCGATCGAGAATCGAATCGAACTTGCGACGGTTCGCGAGCCCCGTCAGCGGATCGGTCGTTGCAGCATGGGCCAGCTTGAACTCGAGCGATTTGCGCTCCGAAATGTCTCGGATCGCGCTGACCCAGCCGGTCGGACTGCCGGCGGCATCGACGATGCATCGCGTATTGGCTTCGAACCAGCGGTTTTCCCCGCTTGCCACCATCGCGCGATATTCGGTCGTGCTGCTGGCACCGGGTCGGTCGATCGCGCGCCGATATGATTCGGCGAGCCGCGCGGCATCAGGGCCCGCGAGGAGTTCGTCGGGCTTGTGGCCGATCAAATCCTCGGGACGAAAGCCAGTGATTTCGCGCACCGAGGGAGAAGCGTACCGGATGATTCCGCCCAGATCGAGCGTGACGATAATATCGGTCGCGCTTTCGGTGATGAGCTTGTAGCGCGCCTCGCTCTCGAGCAGCCGGCTGAAGATTTCTTTGCGCTGAGTGAGTTCGGCGGCAACCGGGAACGCCGTCAGCGCCGTGAACGCGAGATAGACCTGGAACAATTGCATCCGCCAGCCGGCGGCCCCGGTCACCAGGGTGAGCGGCCCATAGCCCAGCAGCGTGAGCCCGCCCCCGATCACGGCAATGATCACGATGGCGATCGCCGTGCCCGGTCGATCGAGCCGAAAGCTGACGACCATAAGCGGCAGCATCGGCACGAACAGCAGCGGCGTCGTGGATGTCAGGAACACCGCGACACAGACCGCCACCATCAGGGCGAGCCACAAGATCGCCTCGCCTCGGATGCTTCGCCCCGATCGCGGTGTGCGCAGCTCCCGCAGCCAGCGCCCGAAATCGCCATTGATCGCCAGCGTCGCGATCGGGGCGAACGAAAGGGTGCCGAGCGCATGACCCGCGAACCACGAACGCCATTCGACCCAGAAGCTGACGCCGTTGACCGGACTGGCGAACATCGCCGCGGGAATCGCGGCGATTGCCGACGGAATCGCGGCTGCGGCCAGCGCGAAAATGGCGACGCCCTCGAGCGAGTCGAGATAGTCGCGCTGCCGGCCGAAATGCCGCAACAAAGCGGCGCCGATGGTCGCTTCACCGATATTGGCGATCAACATCGGGATCGCGCCGGCGGGCCCGAAGCCGAACATGGTCGTCGCTGCCACGCCACCAACCCCGCAGGCAATCACGGTGGCGACCGCCTGCCGGCGTTCGGCGATGGCCAACATAGCCACCAGCGGCGCGGTTGCGAGCCAAAGCGAGGCGACGCCGTTGTCGAAACGGGTCAACAAAATCATCGCGGAAGCCGCGACAAAATAGATGATTCCCACGATAATCGCGCGGTTGATGACCGGAGACGGATCAGACGCTGGCATTCCAACCTCAAATGACGAACGGCGATATTAGAGCAGGTTGGTTAAGCGAACCTTCCTGCGACGCCGGTAAGTTGTTGAGGGACGGTGGTGGTGGAGCCGAGGGGAATCGAACCCCTGACCTCTGCAGTGCGATTGCAGCGCTCTCCCATCTGAGCTACGGCCCCGCCCGTCATCCGGCGCACGCCGGCAGCACCCGGCATTAGCGCCCCGGGTTGGCCGATGCAACCAGCCCGCGCACCGTGCAATTCCTGCTGTTGCGATGAAGCGGCTCAACCCCGGGACGCGTCGCAATTACGCTAGCGTAACTATCGGAACAATAGACGAATTTCGTCGGTTGATCGGCCATGACGCGGTGGCGCTCGGCGGTCGCGTCAGAGGCTTGTTAAATCGAGGAGGACCCTGCCATGGGCTATGAACGCTACATCCAGAACACCGATCCACGCGGCGATTACGACGTCCACGATGATCTCGCGCAATCGCGTGACCGCGGCACGCGCGCCAGCGACTGGGATCGCGGTGGGCGAGACAGCAGCGCGGCGCGCTACGAGAGCGAGACCTATTGGGGACGCGATCGCACCCAGGGTGGCCGCGGTGGCTATGGCCAGCAGCCACGACAGCAGCGCTACGGCACCGATCCCTCTTATCGCGGCAGCTATGCGTCGGACGGTCGACGCTTCGTCGAGAACGATCGCGACGTCGACGATGGCAGCCGCTTCGGCGGTTATGGCGAGCGGCCCGATCGGTTTGCGCGCCAACAGCCGCGCGGCAATCGTTATGGCCTTCAGCCCCAGCGCACAGATCGGGACGACGCTTATGATTATGACGAGCGGGGATTCTTGTCCCGGGCGGGCGACGAAGTCCGCTCGTGGTTCGGCGACGACGAGGCGGAGCGCCGCCGGATGCTCGACGAACGCTATGACGAACGCCTCGAGCGCGACGATCACCATCGCAGCGACGCCGATTATGACAGCTGGCGCCGCGAGCAGATCAAGGCGCTCGACCGCGATTATGCCGAATATCGGCGGGAAAACCGATCGAAGTTCCACTCGGAATTCAGCGGCTGGCGTGAGGAGCGTCAGAACCAGCGGTCGTCGCTGTCCTCGGTCCAGGAGCATATGGAGGTCGTCGGATCGGACGGCGCGCATGTCGGCACCGTCGACAAGGTCCGCGGCGATCGCATCATCCTGACCAAGAATGACGACAATGCCGGCGGGCACCATCATTCGATCCCCTCGCGCTGGATCCAGTCCGTCGACGACAAGGTGACCATTCGCAAGACCGCTGATGATGCGATGAATCACTGGAAGGACGAAGAGCGCAATCAGGCGTTGTTCGAAGACGCCAATCGTGGTGCGGGCGAGACCCGGACATCACGTCGCTATTCGACCAGCTACTGAACGACGGTTGTTCGACCGCCTCGGCGGCATCGGGAAGGGCCCGGGCATCGCGCCCGGGCCCTTTTCTTGTCGGCTGAGGGGGGATTTGCATTTACCGCCGGCGCACCATACCCTGGCTTCGAAAAATTACGAACAGGAGAGCAAGATGGCCCGAGCATGGTCGCTGAAATCACGTCCGATGGGCATGCCCACCCCAGAAAACTTCGCGCTTGTCGATTTGCCGGCGGTGTCGCTCGAGCCCGGCATGGTGCGGATCGCCAATCGCTGGCTGTCGGTCGATCCCTATATGCGGGGCCGGATGAACGACGTCAAAAGCTATACGCCGCCGTTCGTGCTCGGCGAGCCGATGCAGGGCGGCGCGGTCGGCGAGGTCGTCGAGAGCATGACCGAGGGCTTGGCGGTCGGCGATCTCGTCCTGCACATGGCCGGCTGGCGCGACGAGGCGGTGTTGCCCGCTGGCCAGTGCCAGAAACTCCCCGATCTCGGCGTCCCGCCGCAAGCTTTTCTGGGCCAGCTCGGCATGCCCGGGATGACGGCGTATTTCGGACTGCTCGAGGTGGCGGGCGCAAAGGCCGGCGACACCGTGCTCGTGTCTGCCGCCGCCGGCGCGGTCGGCTCGACCGTCGTCCAGATCGCCAAGGCCAGCGGCATGACCGTCATCGGCACGGCGGGCGGCGCCGACAAATGCGCTTGGGTCAGGTCGCTCGGTGCCGATGAGGTGATCGACTACAAGGCCGAAGGATCGCTGATCAAAAAGGTCGTGGCGGCGTCGCCATCGGGGATCGACGTCTATTTCGACAATGTCGGCGGCGAGCATCTCGATGCTGCGTTGGCCGCCGCCAACGAGCGCGCGCGCTTCGCGATCTGCGGCATGATCGATATGTATAATTCCGGCGCGCCCACCGAACTGCGGTTCGCCGCCCGGATCATCGGCGCGCGCATTCGCATTCAGGGCTTCATCGTCAGCGATTTTATGGACCGGGCCGCCGAGTTTTACGGCGCAATGGCAGGATGGCTCCAGTCGGGCCAGCTTAGGCGCGAAGAAACCGTGCACGAGGGACTCGCGGCCATGCCCGAGGCGTTTCTTGGCCTGTTTTCAGGCGGCAACAAGGGCAAGATGCTCGTCAAGGTCTGATCTGCGCGGTCGTCCACGGCGCGCC
Source organism: Sphingomonas sp. 28-66-16 (assembly GCA_002281485.1). GTDB lineage: Bacteria > Pseudomonadota > Alphaproteobacteria > Sphingomonadales > Sphingomonadaceae > Sphingomonas. The sequence goes on along the minus strand of NCGF01000018.1, from coordinate 31,706 downwards.
GTCGACCCAGCCGAGTTGGCGATACAGCCCGAGCCCCATGTCGGTCGCGGTGAGGATCCCGGCGCGCGCGCCCGCTGCCGTCGCCTGATTGGCGAGCGCCAGCATCAGCGCGCGACCGAGCCCGCGACGGCGATGGGCCGGATCGATCACGATCTGGTCGAAGATCGCGTGATCCTCGATCACGGTCATGCGGCCGCGGCCCGCCTGGCCGCCGGCGGGATCGACGATGTCGATCTGCGTCGTGCCGCCATCGGCCCGGATAACGGCACGATAGCCATCGCGCCACGCCGTCGCTGTCTTGCAGAGCACTGCGATCGTCATCATCGTCCCGGTGCGTTCGACATGCCAGTGCCCGGGCAGCAGGGCCGCCACCGTTGCCGCCGGGATCGGCGCCTTGATGAGCACGAAGGGCATGTCGATCGTCGCCGCCAGCGTCGCCAGGCCGTTGGGGGCATCGAGCAACAGATGCCGACGCCGCTGATCGGGCAGCCCGACTTCGGTGGTCAGCACACTATCCGCTTCGACCGGCGGCGGCACGCCGCGCGAAACCGCCCAGCCGCGTGCCCAGATCGTCAGCAGCGCGGGGTCGATCAGTCGATGGCTCCTGTAAACGTGTCGCACTGTGCCGGATCGCCGCTGTCGATCCCGCGCTTGAGCCAGCGCATCCGCTCGGCAGAGGTGCCATGGGTGAAGCTGTCGGGGACGACGCGGCCCTGGGTTTCTTTCTGCAGTGTATCATCGCCGATCGCCTGCGCCGCGGTCAGCCCTTCTTCGAGGTCGCCCGGCTCCATCCGCGCGCGGTTCGCCGCCGCCCAAACACCAGCGAAGCAATCCGCCTGCAGCTCGAGCCTCACCGAGAGCCGGTTGCCTTCGGTACGACTTGATTGCGCCATCTGGCGCTGCACGCGATCCGACGTGCCGAGCAGATTCTGGATGTGATGCCCGAATTCATGCGCGATCACATAATCCTGCGCAAAATCGCCTTTTGCGCCGAAGCGCTGGGCGAGCTCTGCGAAAAAGCTCGTGTCGAGGTAAATGCCGGAGTCGCTGGGGCAATAGAAGGGACCCATCGCCGCCTGCGCTGCGCCGCACCCGGATTGACCCTCGCCGCCATAAAATTGCAGCGACGGCGCGCGATAGCGCTGTCCGGCCTGCTGAAACAGCGCCGCCCAAGTCTTGTTCGCCGAACTGAATGCGTTGCACGCCGCGCGGCTCTCGGCGTCGACCGTGCAGCTCGTCGTCGCATCGGTGCCGGCCTGCGGGGCTGACCGGCCGATTTGCGTCGGTGCGCTGCCGGACCCGCCGATGCTGCCGCCGCCGAGCAGCGACAGGCCGCCGCCGAAGAAGACGAAGATCGCCAGCAGCACGGCCACGCCGCCACAACCGAACCGGCTGAAGACGAAAGGCAGGAGCCCGAGCAGCATGCCGCCGCCTCCGCCGAAGCCGCCGCCGCTGCCGCCGCGGCCGCGCTGGTCTCCCACGTCGATATTCGGATCGAAGTCGTCGAGCCGCATTGCGTTTGTCCCTTCCCGCGTTCGGTAGATGCTGAATGCGGAACCCCGCCGCTGGTTGCAAGCATCCATGATCGCCGCGGCGGGGGGCGCCTGCGGCGAAATGCGCGCGACGTCACCAAAGCGTCGTTGCAGTGCGGCACGATAAGGCCCATGTCCCCGGCGATGAACGATGCGCCGCCTCTTGATCGACGTCATCGCGGCGCGCTCGCGTTGCCTGACTGTGTCGCGCTGGTCTTGCAGGGTGGTGGGGCGCTGGGCAGCTATCAGGCAGGTGTGATCGACGGACTCTCCGACAGCGGGATCGATGTCGATTGGGTTGCTGGGATTTCGATCGGATCGATCAACGCCGCGATCTTTGCCGGCAATCCCCCCGAGCGCCGGGTCGAACGGCTGAGCGCTTTCTGGGACAAAATGACGAGCGCGCTCCCCAGTTTCCCGATCTTCCCGAACGATATGGTTCGGGAGTTCGTTCACGAATGGTCGGCGGGCATGGTGCTTGCGACCGGCGTCCCTGGTTTCTTCACGCCCCGTCTGGTGCCGCCCAACATGGCGATGCCGGGAACGGCCGGCGCGCTGAGCTATTATGACAGCGCGCCGCTTAGGGAGACGCTCGATTCGCTGATCGACTGGGATCTGGTCAACAATGGCCCGGTCCGGCTTTCGGTCGGCGCGGTCGACGTCGTCAGTGGCAATTTTCGCTATTTCGATACCGCGATCGAGCGGCTCGACGCCCGGCACGTGATGGCATCGGGGGCGCTGCCGCCCGGGCTGCCGCCGGTCGAGATCGACGGGCATTGGTGGTGGGACGGCGGGCTGGTCTCGAACACGCCGCTCTCGCATGTCCTCGACAATCAGCGCACGTCGATGCTGGTGTTTCAGGTCGACCTGTTCTCGGCCGCCACTGAGCCGCCGCGGACGATCATGGACGTGATGGCGCGCGAGAAGGAGATTCGTTTTTCCAGCCGCACCCGTCAGGTGTCCGACCAGATCATGAAATTGCGCCAGGAGCGCGAGGCGATCAGGAAAGTGCTGGGCAAGCTGCCCAAGGACATGATGCAGGATGCCGACGTTGCGGCACTGGCCCAGGCGGCAGCCGAACAGCCGGTCAATCTCGTCCAGCTCATCTATCGCGCCAATGCCTGGGAAGGCGGTTCGCGCGATTTCGAGTTTTCGGCGCGGACGATGCGCGAGCATTGGGACGCCGGACGGCTGGCGCTCGAGATGACGATGACAGGCGCGCAACTCGTCACCGAAAATGTGCTGACGGGCAAAAGTGCGGCGTTCGATTTGTGCCCGAAGAACGGCCTCAGGCGTTCGGTCCATGCCACCAATCACTGATACGGAGTAAGCTGCGATGTTCCTCAAGGGTAAGTCTGCCATCATCACCGGCTCGACCTCGGGGATCGGCCTCGACTATGCCAAGGCCTTCGCCGCCGACGGGGCAAGCGTCATGATCAACGGTTTCGGCGACGCCGACGCGATCGAGAAGGAGCGCGCGGCGCTGGAAGCCAGCAGCGGCGCCACCGCCCTCTACGACGCTGCCGACATGACCAAGCCAGATGAGATCGCGGCGCTGGTCGCGCGCTGCCACGCCGAGCTTGGCGGCCCCGATATCATCGTCAACAATGCCGGTATCCAGCATGTCGCGGCGATCGAGGATTTTCCGCCCGACAAGTTCGAGGCGATCATCAAGATCAACTTGACCTCTGCCTGGTACATGATGCGGGCCGCCGTGCCGCACATGAAGGAGAAGAAATGGGGCCGGATCATCTCGACCGCCTCGGCACACTCGCTCGTCGCGAGCCCCAACAAGACGGCCTATGTAATGGCGAAGCACGGCCTCGCCGGGCTGACCAAGACGGTCGCGCTCGAAGTCGCGACCTTCGGCATTACCGTCAACGCGATCAGCCCCGGCTATGTCTGGACCCCGCTCGTCGAGCATCAGATACCCGACACCATGGCCTCGCGCGGGCTCACCCGCGATCAGGTGATCAACGACGTGCTGCTCGATGCCCAGCCGACCAAGGAATTCGTGACGTCGGAGCAGGTGGCAGCGCTGGCACTCTATCTCTGCCGGGACGAGGCCAAGTCGATCACCGGCGCCAATCTGTCGATCGATGGCGGCTGGACCGCCGCCTGATCCGCTTGGCAAGCACCGGCGCACGTGGTTAGCTGCGGTTGCATGACCCATTTACCTACGATCCGATTGACAGGCACCGGCCCGCTTGCCCTGGCGACGACGCTGGCGCTGAGCCTTGCGGGCTGTGCCGCCCACAGCCAGGGCCCCGCCAACGCGATGCCGGTCGATTCGACCAACTGGAAGCGCCTGGCCACGAAGGCCGATCGGGATCGGTTGCGTAGCTGGCGCGACTCATGGATGAAGGCGCTGGCGCGCGCGCGGATCGGCGACGCCGCAAAGATCGAAGAACAGGGTGCCTTGTTCGATCCCGATCGCGCCTTGTCCGGGGCGGTGCCGCCATCGGGGGCGTATCGCTGCCGCGTTTTCAAGCTGGGCGCGGTGGGCACGGCGATGGCCGAATTCACCCGCTATCCCGATTTCCATTGCCGGATCGGCGATGGCGGTAGCACCTCGAGCTTCGTCAAGCTCGACGGCGCGCAACGGCCTTCAGGGCTGATCTTTCATGACAGCCCGTCGCGAGCGATCTTTCTCGGCACGTTGATCCTCGGCGATGAAACGCGGCAGATGCGCTACGGCCGGGATGCCGGCCGCGACATGATCGGCTATGTCGAGCGTGTCGGCGAGAATCGCTGGCGGCTCGTCTTGCCGGCGCCGCAGTTCGAATCGATGCTCGATGTGATCGAACTCGTCCCGGAGTCGTGACGCCGATGGTCAGAACGGTGTCTTGACCGCGTCTTCCTTGCTTTCGGGCCGGATATAGATCGAGGAGAGCATCGGCAGCGCATCCTTGAGCGCCGCTTCGAGTTGCTCGATCATCTTCTCGCCTTCGCCCATCGTCACGTCATCGCGAAAATCGGCGCTGATCGCGACGAACACCTTGTCGGGTGCGGTATGAAGCGTGCGGACATGGTTGACCGCTTCGATCGCGGGTTGCGCGGCAATGATCGTTCGAACCTGTTCAATGACCGCGGGATCCGCGCGTTCGCCGATCAGCAGCGCCTTCGATTCGCGCGCCAGCAGTGCCGAGACCGTCCCCAGCAGCACACCGATCGCCATCGATGCGATGCCGTCGAGCCTCGGATCGCCGAACTGGTGGCTGGCCCACACGCCGACGGCCGCGATCATCAGCCCGACCAGCGCGGCAGTGTCTTCGAACAGGATGGTGAAGCCCGCCGGATCTTTCGAATCGCGCACGGCCTGCCACCAGCCGGTATCGCCCTTGGCTCGCGCGAACTGGCGCAGCGCGACGACCGCCGACGTGCCCTCGAGCACGAATGCCACCCCGAGCACGATATAGTTGACGAGCGGATCCTCGAGCGGCGTCGGGGTCACGAAGTGGATATAGCCTTCATAGAGCGACACGCCCGCGCCGACGGCGAAGATCAGCAACGCGACGACGAAACTCCAGAAATAGAGCTCCCGGCCATAGCCGAACGGATGTTCCCGGTCGGCCGGGCGCTTGGCGCGCGCCGTTCCATAAAGCAGCAGCAGCTGGTTGAGGCTGTCGACCACCGAATGGACGCCCTCGGTCAGCATCGATGACGACCCCGTCATCGCCGCCGCGACGAATTTAGACACCGCAATCGCCAGGTTGGCAGCGAGCGCGGTATAGATCGTTACCTTGCTCTCACCAGCGTCGCTGCCGTGGGCCTTGCCGCCGTCGCTCGCTGATTTTTCGATTGTCATCGCGGCAGCTATGCCATGCCTTGCCGCAATCGGAAATGCCCGCCGGCGCGATCGCCAGCGGGCATCCTTTCCTCCCCAGGAAACTCTCAAGGACCGGGAACCGCGCGCTTCCTGAGAGGAGGCGCCGGCCGCTTCTTTATCCCGGGATCGCCTTAGCCGGTCTTGCGGCACGATGCTTGGGCACGAGCATGCCGGCGAGGTCGGCCTGTACTAAGCCGACAGCCGCTGGCTTGTGGCTTTGTGAAATCTTGACAAGACGCGCGATCCGCGAAATTGTGATGCCTCAGTCAGCAGGGACGACATCATGGCAGACCGGAAACTGTTCGCAGGGCATGCGATTCGGCGCCTGCGCCGACAGTCGGGCCTGACCCAGGCGGCGATGGCCGAGTCGCTCGCAATTTCTCCAAGTTACCTCAACCTCGTCGAAAAAAACCAGCGGCCCTTGTCGGCATCTTTACTTGTGAAGCTCGCCGAAAGCTTCGATTTCGATCCGCGCGCGCTGGCAGCGGGCGAGCCCGGCGGCGGCGAGGCCGCGCTTCGGCGGCGGCTGGCTGACCCGATGTTCGCCGATCTCGAAATCGATCGCAACGAACTCGAGGAATGGCTCGCGGGGGCGCCGGGCAGCGCCGAGGCATTTGCTCGCGCCTATGATCGGATCGGGGCGGGCGGGGCGCCGGGCATGGTGGTGCACGATCCCGTCAGCGAGGTCCGCCGCGAAATCGAGCGCTGGCGCGGCCATTTCGCCGATCTCGATGCGCTCGCTGAATCGCTCGCCGACGAGTTGCGGCTGGGCGCCGGCGATCTTTATGGCGCGATCGCCGAGCGGCTGCGCGTCAAACACCAGCTGACGATCCGCGTGCTCCCCGTCGACGTGATGCCCGACCTGTTGCGCCGGCTCGATCTGCACGCGCGGCAGTTGCAATTGTCCGAAACGCTCGACATGGCGTCGCGCACCTTTGCGGTCGGCTATCAGCTCGCCCAGATCGAGGCGCGCAGCGAGATCGAGGCGCTTGCCCGGGGGGCGGGTTTCGCCGACCGCGCCGCCGAACGGCTGTTCCGCCGCCACCTCGCCAGCTATTTCGCGGCGGCGGTGATGATGCCCTATGCCCGCTTCCTGCGCGCCTGCGAGGCGACGGGCTATGATATCGAACTGCTCCAGCGGCGGTTCGGCGCGGGCTTTGAACAGGTCGCGCATCGGCTCACCACGCTGCAGCGCGTCGGCGGGCGCGGGCTGCCCTTCTTCATGGTGCGGATCGATCGCGCCGGCCAGGCCTCGAAGCGCTTTTCAGGCGCGAGCGGTGCTGCGCTGGCCGAGGCCGAGGGGCGGTGCCCGCTGTGGCGGCTGCATCAGGCGTTCGACCGCCCCGGGGCGCTGGTCGTCCAACTGGTCGAGCTCGAGGATGGCGGGCGCTGGCTCACGCTCGCGCGAACGGTCAGCCCGCAAGGAAGGCGGTACGGCGCGGTGCCCGCCGAGTTCGCCGTCGGCCTGGGGGTCGATGCGGCGCATGCCGGCGCGCTCGCGGTCGCGCGGGGCCTCGACCTCAAGGGCGAGGCGACCCCGGTCGGGCTCGGCTGCCGCGCCTGCATGCGATCACATTGCCCGCAACGCTCGCTGCCGCCGATCGGACGCGCGCTGGTGATGGAAGAGCGCGAACGGGGGTTGAGCGCCTTTACCTTCGGCGGCGATTGAGCGCGCGGAACGCCGATTGCCGGCGCTGCCTCATCGCCGCGTCTCGGCCAGGAAGGTGAAGGAATAGTCGGCAGCATAGGAGGCCGCCGGGTCCTTCGGGGCGGGCTTTGCCACTTTCAGCAGCTTGCCCGGCGTGCGCGCCTGAACCGTCGCGGGCGAGGCGATCGAGGCATAGACATGGCAATCCATGCACGAATTGGAGCTTTGCTGGAACGATTCCATCGTCGTGTCGGCGACGATCTGGGTGGTGCCGCCAGCATTGCCCTGCGGCATCGGATTGCCCATCGTCAGCGGCACTTTGAGCCCGGGCCCCGGGACCGGGTTGGCGATCCCCGTCTGTGGCCACTGCACGTCGATCAGGCGATAGTAATTGAACACCGATTTGGCCGGCAACAGGCTCCAGACATAGGCGGTCACGCCGTTGGCGGTCGCGCCGACCGGGTTGAGCCGGGTGATCTGCATCGGCGCGTCATAAGGCATGCAGATGCCGCCCGTGCCGCAGGGACGTGGCGGGAAGTTGTGGCGGCAGCCATAGGTCGGGTCGCTCTGCGGCGTGCAGCCGGGATTGAAGAAGGTGTAACCCGGCGAGGGGCGCTGGTTGGCGTTTGCCGGCAGCGTCGGCGCCGTAAAGCCGCCATTGGCGGCCTCGTCGGGCGTGTTGTCGATATGCTCGAACGTCGCCCATACCCAGGGCAGCCGCGGGAAGCGCTTGCGCGCGATATGAAGGCCGGTCAGCCCGACGGTCACGGTCCGCATCGTCTTGGTTTTCGGGTCCTGGATTTGCGCGAGTGCGGTCTTGTAGCGATAGTCGAGCGAGTGATCGGCGGGCAGCGGCGTCCATGACGCCTTGATCTCGATCGCGCCGACGCCCTGGCCAAAGCTGGCGATGTTGCCCGCGCAGTCGGTATCGTCCCAGCCCGGCTGCTGCCCCGCCGGAAAATTGAGCCCGCCGCGCTTGGGCGCGTCGGGGGGCGGGGGCGGGCCATCTGAAATCGGCTTGCCGGGCTGGGTGGCGCAGGCAAGTTGCCCCGCCGCCGTGGTCAGATCGAACCCGGTCTGCGTGATGAATTCGAATTCGTCCTGATTCATCAGGATTTCATAATAAGTGACGTCGCCGCGCTGGTTGGTCAGCCAGTGATCGCCGCTCCCCGCCTGCGCGATCGAGGTGAGATCGAGCGGGCCGAATTTCGAGGTGCGGGTGAGCTGCTTGGCCGGCCGCTTGGCCTGCCACATCCCTTTCAGCGGCGTTGTGCCCCCGAATACCGCCGATGCCTCGAGATAGCTTTCCCACACCTTGGGGCGCATGTCGCCGGGTGTGCCGAAGCTCGGCCAGGCGGCGTTCGGATCGGGAAAGCCGGGCTTGTTCGGGTCGGCCTGCCAATTGAGCGCGATGAACGCCTGCCACGCCGAACAGTCGATCTGGGTCTGATCGTCGCCGGGATTGCTGGGCAATGCCGGCGTGCCGGTCGGTGCGAGCACGCCGCACGGATTGGCCACTGCGACCGGGGTCGCCCCGCTGGTCGCGTTCCCTGTGGAGGGGGTTGCGCCGCGCGTGCAGCCGGCGAGTCCGATCGCGGCGGCCGCCACGACCAAGAGCGGCAGAGCCGCCTGACGCACACGGTTGAGCTGTCGTGTCATGCCCCATCTCCCCCTTCAGCTATCGCAGCGAGCCGCCCCACCGGGCGACGACGCCCGTCGACAATGTCTGCCTCAGCGAGCCTTTTGGGAATGGGATGCCACCGCTTTGAGCCCATCAATCGCGCGCGGCCCGATGGCGCCGCGCGACGGTTCAGGCGAACCGATCCTTGAGCATCGCCCAAGCCGCGCGCAGGCCAAGCGCCTCGCCGCCCTTGGGCCGCGCCGGCTTCGCCGTCGGGCGCCACGCGAAGGTGTCGAGATGCGCCCAGGGGGTGCCCGCCGGGACGAAGCGGCGCAGGAACAGGGCCGCCGTGATCGATCCGGCAAAGCCGCCATCTGGCGCGTTGACGATATCGGCGAGGTCCGATTTGAGCATCTCGTCATAGCCGTCCCACAAGGGCAGCCGCCAGAGCGGGTCATGCACCGCGGTCCCCGCCGCGAGCAGCGCCTCGGCGAGATCGTCGTCATTGGCGAAGGTTGCCGGCAGATCGGGGCCGAGCGCGACCCGAGCCGCACCGGTCAGCGTCGCGAAATCGAGGATCAGCGCGGGCTTTTCCTCGCCTGCCCGGGTCAGCGCATCGCCAAGGATCAACCGCCCCTCGGCATCGGTATTGGTGTTCTCAACCGTCATGCCGTTGCGCGTCCGCAGGATGTCGCCCGGGCGAAAGGCATTGCCCGAAATCGCATTCTCGACCGCCGGGATCAGCAGATGGAGCCGCAGCTTCAGCCGCCCGCCCATGATCAGCCCGGCGAGCGCAAGCGCATGCGCCGCGCCGCCCATGTCCTTCTTCATCAGCCGCATCCCCGATGACGGCTTGATGTCGAGCCCGCCCGAATCGAAGCAAACGCCCTTGCCGATCAGCGCCAGGCGCGGGTGCGCCGGATCGCCCCAGACGAGTTCGATCAGTCGCGGCGCGCGGTCGCGGCTGGCGGCCTGGCCGACGGCGTGGATCATCGGATAGCCCTGTTCGAGCGCATCGCCGCGTGTCACGTTGAGCGTCGCGCCATGCTGCGCGGCGAGCGTCGCCGCCTCGGCCTCGAGTTCGGCGGGCCCCATGTCCGAGGCGCCGAGGTTGACGAGATCGCGCACCTTGGCGGTCGCCTCGGCGAGCTGGACGGTTTCGTCGATCGCGGCCGGATCGCCGGTCAGCAGGATACGCGGGCCGCTGCCCTCGTCCTGCTTGTAGCGATCGAAGCGGTGCTGACCGAGCAGCCAGCCGAGCCCCGCCGCGCCGAGTTTCGCGTCGCGCAGCCGATATATCCCCTCGGGCAAAACCTCGCCCTGTGAGGCGATCCGCCACGGCGAGCTTTCAGGCTCGTTGCACACCAGCAGCGCCGCCCAGTCCTCGGGCGCGTCGCCGGGGATGATCAGCCGGTTGCCAGGCTTGCCCGTGACCTTGCCCGCCGCGATCAGCGCGCGCGTGCGCGGCGGCTGCAGGGTCAGCCACGCCCCGAACGCGTCGGGATGGATGACGTCGATGAACCGTGCGGGCTGGCCGCGATCGGGCTGCAACAACGATGCAAAATCGGTCATTGCGCGGGCATCACCAGAAACTGCTCGTAGCGCCCATTATCGCCGGGCTCGCTATAGGTGATCACGTTGAGCGTGCGATCGGGATAGATGACGCGGTAGTTCCGATTGACGAAACCGCCGCGCAAGCGGGGTTTGCGGGTCGCCTCGAACGATTCCGGCGCGCCGAGCTTGCCGAGCGACTGCTGATAATCGGCAAGCGCGACGGGCGTGAAATAATAGTTGGAATTCTCGGTCATCAGCGCGCGATCGAGCGTGCCGGTGCGCAACATGTCGAACATCCTGCGCGCCTGCGCGGTCTTCGCCGCCTCTCCGCCATCGGCAGTGTCGGGCAGCACCAGCTTGACCAGCGCGCCGGCAATCGTCGTGAAGGCATCGCTGAAATCGCTGTTGACCGCGACCACGACCGCCGCCTTGTCGTCGGGGAAGACGATGTTTTCGGTCAGGAAGCCGACCGCCTCGCCTGAATGCTCGACATAGCGATGCCCCTCACGGGTGCCGACCGAGACGCCAAGGCCGTAGCCGGTGTTGGTGCCGTCGGCGAGTTTGGCGGGGGTTTCCTGCGCGGCCCAATCCCCGGCGGGCAGCAATGTGCGGTCGAGGCGGGCAATGTCCCATTTGGCGAGGTCGCTCGGCGACATCGACAGTTCGCCGGCGGCGAACAGCCAGCCGTGCGCGGCGGGCCGCTCGACCCGCACCGGGCCGAGCGCAAAGCGCTGATAGCCCTGCGGATAGCCCGGACCGATCGCCAGATCCTGGTCCATCGCCTTGATCCCGAGCGGGGCGAAGACGCGTGCCTGAAGGAAATCGAGCAGCGGCATGCCCGCCACTTTTTCGACGATCATCCCCGCGACCACATAGCCGGTGTTCGAATATTGCCACTGGGTGCCGGGCGCGAAATCGAGCGGCTTCTTTGCCCAGCGATCGACGATGCCCTGTGGGGTCGTCGGCGTGGCCATCGCGGCGAAGCTGTAATCCTGCGGCCAATAATCCTGCAGCCCCGAGGTATGGGTGAGCAGCTGGCGCAGCGTGATGGTATCGCCGCCCGATATGTCAAGCACATATTTGCTGACCTTGTCATCGAGGCCGAGCTTGCCGTCGCGTTGCAGCAGCAGCATCGCTGCGGCGGTGAACTGTTTCGAGACCGAAGCGATCTGGTAGGGTGCTTCGACCGATGCGACGGTCATCGTCTCGGACTGTTTGCCATAGGCCTTGGCGAACACCAGCTTTCCGCCACGGACGATCGCGACCGACGCAGACGGCACGCCGGTTTTCGCGAGGCTCGCGGCGACGACCCGGTCGACCTGCGCGGTTTCCGCGGGAGTGAGCGCCTGCGCGTGCGCGATGCTCGCGCTCAGCAGCGAAAGGGCGACCAGAGCAGGGCGGCAAAGGGCGGGGCGGTAAAACGTCATCGGCATCCTCGATCGGCGGTGATGCGCGCACCATAATCGCTTGGGGCGGCGACGCTAGGGGGGCGGCAGGCCGATATTGCCGGGGCGCTTGCCAGCGATGGCGCTTGGCTTCCATAACCGGTGCGGGCGGTCGCCGCCCGACCAGGGGACCGCATGACAGTCTTATCGCCCGCCGCCGATTTTCCGTCCGCCCCCTCGATCGACTCCGCCGTGCCGCGTGACCTGTGCACCGATTGCGGGATATCGCGCAGCAGCGACCCGAAGCGTTGCGGCGTGGCCTGTCAGTTCATCAAGCCCGATTATCCCCGGCTCGAAGCCGAGGTCCATGGCCGCCCGCGCGATCCGGCCAGGCCCGACGAGCTGTTCTTCGGACCGTTCCGGCGGATGGTGCGCGCGACCCTCGCCGAGCCGCTCCCCGGCGCGCAGTGGACCGGGATCACCAGCCGGATCGCCGAACGGCTGCTGGAAACGGGCGCGGTCGATGCGGTGCTTGCGGTCGCGCCTGATCCGGACGATCGCTGGCGTCCCGTGCCGGTGCTGCTCACCCGCGCCGACGAGGTCGCCGGGGTGCGGGGGATGCGTATGGGCTATGCGCCGCTGCTCGCGCTGCTCGAGCCCGCCGCGGCAGCGGGGCACAAGCGGATCGCGGTAATCGGCATTCCGTGCCAGGTCTATGCGCTGCGATCGATCGAGGCGACGCTCGGGTTCGATCGTATCTACGTGATCGGCACGCCTTGTTCTGACAATACCACCACCGCGCATTTCCACGAATTTCTCGCGCTGCTCTCGGATGCGCCCGAGACGATCACCTATCTCGAATTCCGCGCCGATTACCATGTCGAGCTGCGCTTTTCCGACGGGCGCCACCGTGCGATCCCGTTCCTGCAATTGCCGCTCGCCGATCTCCGCCCCGATTTCTTCCCGATGACGTGCAAGACCTGCGTCGATTACACCAACGTCCTCGCCGACGTGACGATCGGCTATATGGCCGGGCAGGGGCAGCAATGGCTGATCGTCCGCAACGCGCGGGGCGAGGAACTCGTCGATCTGCTCGGCGACGAACTGCGCACCGCGCCGCTCGACAGCGCGGGCAAACGCGCCGGGCCGGTCAAGGGGTTCATGGCCAACACCGAGCGCGCGGCGGGCGGGCTGCCGCTCCGGCGCATGCCCAGGCCGATGCGGCGGCTGTTCGGCTGGCTGATGCCGCGGGTCGGGCCACGCGGCCTAGAATTCGCGCGCGCCCGGCTCGAGATGAAGGCGATCGAGACCGTGCTGCACCTCCGCCGCGTCCATCCGCAACGGATGAAGAACATGATCCCCGATCATGTCTGGAAGCTCGTCGAGCCCTATGGCCTGACGCCGCTTCCGGACGAGCGCGCGCCGAGCGACGCGTCGATCCCGGGCCCGGGCTTGCCCGGTAAAAGCATCGATCGGGCCTGATCGGGCGCGATAGGAAGGAGGGCGCAGTGCAGTCTATCTCGTTTCGACAGGCGCTGATCGCCACGCTGCTGACGATCATGGCGGGCGGGGCATCGTTGGCCGTGCTCGCGCTGCTCGGGCCGGACTGGCAGGCCTATCCGCAGGCGACGTGCACCGCGACGCACTGTTTCTGCGAGATGCCGCGGATCGGCGCGCTGATCGTCCAGCCGGCGAATAGCTGGTCGTCGATGGGCTTCGTCCTGATCGGCTGCCTGATCATCCTGCTCGCGCGCGATCGCGGCTGGCGATCCGCGATGCCGCCGGTTGCGGCGCAGGTTTTTGGCATCACTGCGATCTTCGTCGGGCTCGGATCGCTGCTGCTCCACGCGACGCTGACCTTGTGGGGCCAGTTTTTCGACGTGATGGGGATGTATCTGGTCGGCGCCTTCATGCTGGTGAGCGCGCTCGCCCGCTGGCGACGGATCCCCGATCGCTTGGCGATCATCCTGTATCTGCTGCTCTGCGCGGCGCTGATCGGCGTTCTGATCGCGATGCCCGACGTCCGGCGATGGTTGTTCGCGGTGGTGCTGCTCGTCGCGATCATCGTCGAACTCGGCTTTGCCCGAAGCCTGCGTCCGGGCGCGATGCTCCGCTATTATCTGCTGGGCATGCTCGTTCAGGCGATCGCCTTCGGCATCTGGATTCTCGATCAGAGCGGCACGGTGTGCAGCCCGCGGAGCCTGTTCCAGGGCCATGCCGTCTGGCACCTGCTCGGTGCGGTCGCGTTGGGGATGAGCTTCCTCTATTATCGTAGCGAACGCTCGGCCTAGCGGCGGCGACGGCCGGCTCGGCGATCCTTGGCGGTGGCGGCAGGGTCCAGCGAGAGTCCCTCGATCGGCGCGCAGCGCTCCATCATCGTATCGATCATCGCGATCAGCCGACCGCGCGCCTGCGCCACACCGGCGAGCCCGTTGCCGAGATCGCGCGTCTCGAAGTTGAGATAGGGCAGATCGTGCTCGGCGGCATAGTTGGACAGCGAGCCGTCGCTCTGTGCGACGCGCTCGAACACCAGATTGAAATCGGCCGCCGCCATCGGGCCGAGGCAATAGCCCCGATCAGGCGTGGCGCCGGCAAGATAGGGCGTCAGCACGAGCGTATCGTCATCGTCGAACGGCCACGCCGCCCGCCTCGAGGGGCGCGGCGAGAAGCGATTGCTGCACAGCCCGATCGCGATATCGCCCGATCCCGGCGTCCCGCGCGCACGCCCCGGGCACGCCGGCAGGCGCGGATCGAAACCGCGGGCGTTGGTGTGCAGCGCGATGATCGGGCGTAGCCCTGATTTCAGATCGTCGAGCACCACACCCGCGTATAATGGCCGATCCGCGCGGAAATGCCGGTTTGGATCGATCGGTGTGCCGGCCCCGACGTCAGCGTTGAAGCGCGCGGCATAGCCCTGGTCGATCGCCCCGGTGTCGACGACGATCGCCGCGCCGCCCCAACTGCGCACGGCGTCGACGGCGGCGGCGAAAGTCGCATTCTCATTGTCGTGCGGGATCACCCAGAGCGGGCCGGTACGCCGCGTCCGGTTGACGATCCGCCAAAGCCGCCAGGCCGTGTCGCCCTCGCGCAGGCCGATCCGCTGCACCGACAACCCCTGCCACAGCGCGGGATCGCGCAGCCGGGCAAAGTCGTCGTCGATCACGTGCATCGGGTCGATCGCCGCGATGCTGACCAGATCGGCGCGGTCGATTTCGATTCGCGGCAAGGGAAGCGCCGGTTCCGATCGCGCCGCCGCCGCCGGGCCGATCGCCATGAGCGCGAGGCAGAACGTGGCGCGGCGCAAGCCGCGGGGGTGCGCAGGGAGCCGCATCGGCAATCGTTAACCCAGATTCGCGCTGGCGGTAACCAGATTTGGCGCCGCCTCAGCGCGCGACCGGCGCCCCGAACAAATCATGCTCGTCGGTATCTTCGATCACCACGGGCACGATATCGCCCTGCGCCAGATGCCCTGCATCGCGCAGATGGACTTCGCCGTCGATCTCGGGCGCATCGGCCTGGCTCCGCCCGGTCGCCCCGCCACTTTCCTCGTCGACGACATCGATGATCACGTCGAGCGTTCGGCCGACCTTGGCCGCGAGCTTTTCGGCTGAAATCCGAGCGGTCAGTTCCATCAGCCGGGCGTAGCGCTCCTCCTTCACTTCCTCGGGGACCGGATCGGGCAGATCATTCGCCGCCGCACCCTCGACCGGCTCGAACCGGAACGCACCGACGCGATCCAGCTGCGCTTCTTCCAGCCAGTCCATCAGATAGGCGAAATCGGCCTCGGTCTCGCCGGGGAAGCCGACGACGAAGGTCGACCGGATCGCGATATCCGGGCAGACCGCGCGCCAGCCCTTGATCCGTTCGAGCACCTTGGCCTCGTTGGCCGGCCGCCTCATCGCGCGCAAGACGCTGGGCGCGGCATGCTGGAACGGGATGTCGAGATAGGGCGTCACCAGCCCCTCGGCCATCAAGGGCACGACATGATCGACATGAGGGTAGGGGTAGACATAGTGAAGCCGCACCCAAACTGGATTGTCGGGGCCGCCTAGCGACCCCAGTTCGCGCGCCAGATCGGTCATGTGTGCGCGCACCTCGCGGCCATGCCATTCGCGAGGAGCGTGGCGGATATCGATGCCGTAGGCCGAGGTGTCCTGGCTGATCACCAGCAATTCGCGCGTCCCCGCCGCAACGAGCTTCTCCGCCTCGCGCAAAATCGCATCGGGCCGACGGCTGACGAGATCGCCGCGCAGCGATGGGATGATGCAGAACGAACAGCGGTGGTTGCAGCCTTCCGAAATCTTGAGATAGCTATAGTGGCGCGGTGTCAGTTTGAGCCCGCTGTCGGGGACGAGGTTGAGAAAAGCGCTAGGCGGCATCGGCGCTGCCTCGTGCACCGCGCCCACGACTTCCTCATATTGATGCGCGCCGGTGACGGCGAGCACGTTCGGGAATTTTGCGCGGATCATCGCCGCTTCCTTGCCCATGCAGCCGGTGACGATGACGCGGCCATTCTCGGCAATCGCCTCGCCGATCGCCTCGAGCGATTCCTCCTTGGCGGAATCGAGAAAACCGCAGGTGTTGACCAGCACCACGTCCGCCCCCGCATAATCGGGCGACATCTGGTAACCGTCGGACCGCAGCTTGGTCAGGATCCGCTCGCTATCGACCAGATTCTTGGGACAGCCGAGCGAGACCATGCCGATCTTCGGCGGGGAGGGGAGGATTGTTGCCATGGGAAGGGCCGCATGTAGCGATGTTGAGACAAACTTCCTAGAGTTGCCGCGATGACCCGACCGCTGCTGATCCCGCACCCCGGCAACCCTGGCGATGAAATCGATGCCATCATGGCAATCGCCACGCGCCGCGGGGATATGCTCTCCCTAAGCTATCGGACGTGCGGACGGCGTGAGTGCGTTCGTTGGCCCCCGCCGTTGCCCAGCGGATTTAGCGATGGCTTGTGGCAGCATAGTTGTTTCGAAGCCTTCTTGGCCATCGATGGCGATCCGGGTTATTTCGAGCTGAACATGACGTCGTCGCGGCGCTGGGCCGCCTATCGGTTCGACGATTACCGTGCCGGCATGCGCCGGGCCGAAGCGGTGCCGCACAGCCCGTTTATCTGGACGGGCTTTGATACGACTTTGCTCATCCAGTGGCGCCTTCCCGAACTGCCGCAGGATCGCGCCTGGCAGGTGGCCTTGAGCGCAGTGATCGAAACGCTCGACGGCAGGAAGAATTATTTCGCGTTGGCTCATCCGCCCGGCAATCCCGATTTCCACAATCGGGATTGCTTTACTTTGCGCCTCCCGCCACCTGAACAGCCATGAAATTCGGTATCGATCGCCTTCTCGCCGATCCCAGCCTGCGCAAGCCGCTCGAGGGAAAGCGCGTCGCCCTGCTCGCGCACCCGGCCTCGGTCACTGAGGACCTGACGCACTCGCTCGATGCGCTTGTGGCCTGCGGCCTCAACGTCTCCGCGATGTTCGGCCCGCAGCACGGGGTGCGCGGCGATCTGCAGGACAACATGATGGAGTCGCCCGACTTCACCGATGCGACTTACAATATTCCGGTATTCAGCCTCTACGGCGAGGTCCGTCGCCCGACCGGCCAGTCGATGAGCACTTTCGACGTGATGCTGGTCGATCTGCAGGATCTCGGCACGCGCATCTATACGTTCGTGACGACGTTGCTCTACGTCCTCGAGGCCGCCTCTGCGCATGGCAAGTCGGTCTGGGTGCTCGATCGCCCCAACCCGATCGGCCGCCCGGTCGAAGGGCTGACGCTGCGCCCGGGCTGGGAAAGTTTCGTGGGGGCCGGGCCGATGCCGATGCGCCACGGCATGACGCTCGGCGAGCTCGGTCATTGGTTCGTCGCCCATTACAAGCTCGACGTGGATTACCGCGTGATCGCGATGGAGGGCTGGGCGCCCGATGGTGGTCCGGGCTATGGCTGGCCCGCCGACCGCGTTTGGATCAACCCCAGCCCCAATGCGCCGAACGTCAATATGGCGCGCGCCTATCCCGGCACCGTGATGCTCGAAGGGACGTCGCTCTCCGAAGGGCGCGGCACCACGCGTCCGCTCGAACTTTTCGGCGCGCCTGATATCGATGCCAAGGCGGTGATCGCACAAATGCACGCGCTGGCCCCCGGTTGGCTGGCCGGCTGCACGCTCCGCGACATCTGGTTCCAGCCGACCTTCCACAAGCATGTCGGGCAGCTCTGCAACGGCGTCCATATCCATGCCGAGGGACCGGGCTATGATCACGCCGCCTTCAGGCCCTGGCGGGTGCAGGCATTGGGCTTCAAGGCGATCCGTGCGCTGTATCCCGATTATGACTTGTGGCGCGATTTTCCCTATGAATATGAATTCGGCAAACTCGCGATCGACGTGATCAACGGTGGGCCGGGGTTGCGCGAGTGGGTTGACGATCCGGCAGCATGGCCCGGTGATCTCGATGTTGCAGCGGGCGCCGATGAGCAGGCATGGTGGCCGGTCAGTCACGCCAGCATGATTTATTGATCGCCGCCGAAGCAGGGCGACAGCAAGGGGCCGCATGACGAACGTCACGACACGCCAGCATGCCGATTTGCGTTTGCATGCGGCAATCGCAGCGCTCAACCGTGGCGATATGGCAACCGCACGACGCGAGATCGAGCCCGTTGTGGAGAGTGCGTACGTGCGAATTGAGGCATGGCTTGTGCTCGCGATCGCCACGCGTCGGCTGGGGGATTATGCGGTGAGCGAAACCGCCGCCGACAAAGTCCTGGCGATCGACCCCGGCAATTTGCGCGGGATGATTATCAAGGGCGATTGCCGGGCGACGGCAAATGACGCGCGCGCCGCCAGAAGTTTCTATCAGGCGGTCATCGCGGCGGCGCATGCCGCCAGCAACCCTCCACCGGAAATCGCCGGTGAACTGGAGCGGATTACCGCTTATTGCCAAGCTACGGCGGCGGAATATCGAGACTATCTGGAGGATTATATCACGCGTGCCGGCGTACCCCGCTCACGCCGGTTCCAAGATTCTCTCGACCTGCTATTCGGGACCAAGCAACTCTTTCTTCAGCAACCTTCGGTATTTTACTTTCCCGGGCTGCCGCAAATCCAGTTTTACGAGCGCTCGTCGTTTCCGTGGCTTGCCGATCTGGAATCCGCCACCGATGCTATTCGCGACGAGTTGTTGGCGCTGCTCGAAAGCGAAGGGGGTTTTGTCCCCTATGTGGCGGACAAGAAAAATCGGCCGCACGGTGATTTTCACGGGCTCAACGGCAACCCCGACTGGAGCGCCCTCCACATCTATCAGGATGGCGCCCCGGTTGCGGCCAATGTCGCACGCGCGCCGCGCACCTTTGCGGCGATGCAAGACGTGCCGCTATGCCATTGCGCGAAGCGTACCCCGGGCGTCATGTTCTCGCTGTTGCGCGCCCACACGCGCATCCCGGCGCATAACGGCATGCTCAACACTCGGCTGATCTGTCATCTGCCGCTCATCGTGCCGCCGGGGTGCGGCTTTCGGGTGGGCAATGAAGTGCGCGAATGGGTGCCGGGGAATACACTGATCTTCGACGATTCGATCGAGCATGAGGCGTGGAACGACAGCGATCAGGATCGCGTGATCCTGCTGTTCGACATCTGGCGCCCTGAACTCAGTCTCGAGGAGCGCGCGGCCGTGAGCGCAATCTTCGAGGCGATCGACAGCTATGGGGGCGGTCCTGCCATGTGACGGCAGGGCGCTCCCGCCTCGCACCGGTCTACTGATTGGACAGTTGTGCTCGACCGTTCAGCCTGCGTGATCGCGAAGGATGGGCAGGCTCACGGCTGGCAGATGCTGAAATCCCGCCCTGGCGAATAAATGACCCTGGAACAGTCGGACGCCGATCTCCCGAAGCGCTTCCAGCTCGCTCGTCGTCTCGACGCCCTCGGCGATCACCCCGATGTCCAGCGCGTCGCACATTGTGACGACGCTCGCGACGATCAGCCGGCGCGGCAGGCTCCGGTCGAGATTGCGGATCAAATCCATGTCGAGCTTGATCAGATCGGTCTGAAAACGCGCGAGCAGCGAAAGCCCGGCATAGCCTGCCCCGAAATCGTCGATCGCGGTGCCGAACCCCATCTTCTGATAACAGGCGATGATCGCCGCGACATGTTCGGGGTCGTTCATCTTCTCGTTCTCGGTGAATTCGAAAATCAACCGTTCGGTCGGAAAGCCGACTGCTCCGGCGGTCCGCAGCGTCAGCTGAATGCAGGCGAGCGGCGAATAGACCGCATCGGGCAGGAAATTGATCGAAAGCCGCGCGTCGGACCCGAGAATACCGGCGGCAACCGCGCCCCTGATCGCGGCGACGCGGCACTGTTGATCGAACGCATAGCGGTTGTCGTCGGTGACCGCCTCGAACACCGCCGCCGCCCCGCCGCCGTCGGGGGTGCGGACGAGCGCTTCATAGGCAAAGACCTTGCCGGACGCGATATCGATGATCGGCTGAAACGCCATCGAGATGCCGAAATCGATCGTGGCACCGTCGCGGCATTGGGTGCAGCTGCGTTTCTGAACGGGCCCGTGAAACATGTTGCGACTCATAGCTGTCAACGTCTTGCTATTCGTTAACAGCTTGGTCGTTAATGTTACTTGTTCGCAACGATGCGCCGGGTCACCGCTTGCGGGTCAGCTCGCGCATCCCGTCATCGAGCCCGGCCAGCGTCAGCGGATACATCCGGTCGGTCATCAGCTCCTTGATGATCCGCACGCTCTGCGAATAGCCCCATTGCTCCTCAGGCACGGGATTCAGCCAGACCGCGGCCGGATAGGTCGTGGTCATCCGGTGGAGCCACACCGCGCCCGATTCCTCGTTGAAATGTTCGACCGAGCCGCCCGGATGCGTGATCTCATAGGGGCTCATCGAGGCATCGCCGACGAACACCAGCTTGTAGTCATGACCGAATTTGTGGAGCACGTCCCACATCGGCGTGCGTTCCGAAAAGCGGCGACGATTGTCTTTCCACACGCCTTCATAGGGACAATTGTGGAAATAGAAGAATTCGAGGTTCTTGAACTCGGTGGTCGCCGCCGAGAACAATTCCTCGCACAGCTTCACCCACGGGTCCATCGATCCGCCGACATCGAGGAACAGCAGCAGCTTGACCGCATTGCGGCGTTCAGCACGCATCACGACGTCGAGCCAGCCCTGCCGCGCCGTGCCGTCGATCGTCGCATCGATATCGAGCTCGTCGGCCGCGCCTTCGCGCGCGAACTTGCGCAGCCGGCGCAGCGCGATCTTGATGTTGCGGGTGCCGAGTTCCTTGGTGTTGTCGAGGTTGCGGAATTCGCGCTGGTCCCACACCTTCAGCGCGCGCTTGTGCTTGCTCTCGCCGCCGATGCGCACCCCTTCGGGGTTATAGCCCGAATTGCCGTAAGGGCTGGTGCCGCCCGTCCCGACCCATTTGTTGCCGCCCTGGTGCCGGCCCTGCTGCTCCTCGAGCCGCTTCTTGAGCGTCTCCATGATCTCGTCCCACGAACCGAGCGCCTTGATCGCTTCCATCTCTTCGGGGCTCAGATATTTCTCGGCCACCGCCTTCAGCCAGTCGGCGGGAATCTCGGCCCCGCCCTCGCCGAAGCTCGTGGCGATTCCGCGAAACACCTTGGCGAACACCTGGTCGAACTTGTCGAGCAGCCCCTCGTCCTTCACGTACACCGCGCGCGACAAATAATAGAAATCCTCGGGCGTGCGATCGATCACATCGCGATCGAGCGCCTCGAGCAGGATCAGATGCTCCTTCATGCTCGCCGGTATGCCGGCGGCGCGTAGCTCGTCGAGAAAGTTTAGAAACATGGGTGACCGTTCCTGTCAGGGGCGATCATCCTAGTCACGGCGCGGCCAGCTTCAAAGCCAATTAGCCGATGGCGCATCGATCGAGCCCCAAGCGCCCGGCGCGCGCCGCGCCAGGCGGCCGATCCGTCGGAGGGCGCGCTACCTAGCCGGCGTAGACATCGATCAGCGAGCCGACATAATCGGGATGCGCCCCGGTCAGCTTCGGGCTCGCCGCCGACTTACCGTAGATGAAGCCGGTAACGCGGTACGATGTCGTGCCGAGCCCGTGACTGCGGCGAAACCAGACCCGGACAAGGCTCCAGTCATGCGCGCGCGACACGTCGGTGAGCGTCACGTCTTGCTCGACGTGCCCGCGCGCACCGTGGATACGCGACCAATTGGCATGGGTGACCATCACGACGCGGCTGTCGATGACCCGGCTGACCACCGCGACATGCCCGACTCGCAACTGCGGCGATTTGGCGAACACGATGACGGCACCCTTTTTGGGCCGATGGCCGCGCTGATATTTGCCCTTGGCGAGCTGCCACCAGCGCCAGGCGTCGCCATGAATGTCGATACCGGAAATCGCGCGGGCGAACGGGACGCACTCGCCGACGTACCCGGGCACTTTGGCCGCAGCAGGTGACATCAGCAGAGATGTCAGAACAGATAAGGAAATAAGAGTTGATCGCATGACGGAACCTTGCTTGTTCCGTCATTAACGTAACAGGATGCTATTGGTTCAATCGACAATCAATAATAGTCAAATAATGACGAATTTAATACATTGTTAATAAATTGTACGCTGCCATTAATACAAGTAATGCTGCAAATTTAAAAATATCGAGCTGACATCTAACAGATTCTATCGATCGAATATTTCGATGAATTTGCCGGTCTTCGATCTCGGTTCAGTGGCTATCGCGCATAGGCGTCGATCAGTGAACCGACATAATCGGGATGGGCGCTGGTGAGTTCGGGGCTCGGACGCGAGTCGCCATAGATGAACCCGGCGATCGGATAGGTCGTGCTCCCGAGCGCGCGGTTGTCGCGATACCATACCTTCACCTCGCTCCAGTCGCCGCGCGGCGACACGTCGAACAAGGTCACGTCGCGTTCGACATGGCCGCGTTCACCGTCGAAGCGAGACCAATTGGCGTGGGTAATCATGAGCACGCGACTGTCGACGACGCGGCTGACGACGGCAACATGGCCACGCGGCAATCGTGGCGATCGCGCGAAGACGAGCACCGCGCCGATCTGCGGCCGCTCGCCGCGCTGGTAGCGGCCCTTGGCCTGATCCCACCAGGTCCAGGCGTCGCCGTAAATCTGAACCCCGGAAACGGTTCGCGCGAAAGGGACGCATTCGCCGACATAGTCGAGCAGCGACGCGGCGGGCGCCGGCACCGCGCAGAGCGCGGCGGCAAGGATCGGCAGGGCGGCAAGCGATTTCTGTCTCATCCGGCAAATTCTTGCCGGCGACCCCGTGGAAGAAGCGTATGCGCGCTTGGTTTAGCGAACGGTTACCCTGTTTTTCGATCGCCGGATCAAAGCCGGTTGGCTCTCGCCCGCGCGCCGAGATGCACCGCGCTTGGCTTCGGCGTGCGCTTGAAGGTCTGGCGATCGACCGACACCAGTCCGAAGCGCTGCTTGTAGCCGAACACCCATTCGAAATTGTCGAGCAGCGACCAATGGAGATAGCCGCGCACGTCGATCCCGTCGTCGATGCACGCGCGCACCCCGGCGAGCGCGCGGTCGATATAGGCGACTCGGCGGGTGTCGTCATCGGTGCCGATGCCGTTTTCGGTGACGTAGACGGGCTTGCCGGTTGCCTTCGCCGCATAGCGGATCGTCGCCTCGAGCGCTTCGGGATAGAATTCATAGCCCGCCGCGGTCAGCTCGGCGCCCTTGGGGGGCGGCAGGATGCCGGTCGCATCGACACGCACCCGCGTATAGGTCTGGACGCCGACGAAATCGGCCTTGGCGGCCTGCGCGATCCACGGGCCATAGATCGCCTCGGTGACTTCGTCCGCCTTGTTGCCCTCGCCGACGCCCTGAATGTCCTGCATGCTGATCGTCACGCCGACCGGAAAGTCGCCCGGCCCCGCCTTGATCGCATCGAACGCCAGTTCGTGCGCGCGCACCTGATTGGCCTCGCTTTTGGGCAGATCGGCGAACAGCACCGAGGCGAAGCCACTCGATCCGCTCGCCTTGGCGCAGGCGGCGAGCATCGCGCGCACCAGCGGCTCGATCGCCTTCGCCTCGGGGCGCACCTGGATGACGCGCGCGATATTGGCTTCGTTGAAGGTCGAGGCCGCCGCCATCAGCTGCCCCAGTTTGGCGGTCGCGCGTTCGGCGAAGCGCGCGAAAAGGGCAGGGCTGTCGGCATGTTCGAACCCGCCCATCGCCGCGAACCAGCGCGGGACGGTCCAGTGGCTATAGGTGACGACCGGGGCCAGCCCGTGCGCGTGGCAAGCCTCCATCACCCGCAGATAATGGTCGAGCTCGGCCTCGCTGAATTTGCCCGGCTCGGGCTCGATCCGCGCCCATTCGATGCCGAATCGATGCGCGTTGAACCCCAGCTTGGCGGCAAGAGCGATATCCTCCTCATAGCGGTGATAGCTGTCGCACGCGTCGAGCGAGGGCTCCTGGAAAAGGCTCGGCCTGACGTTTTCGGCCAGCCAGAAATCTGAATTGGTGTTGTTGCCCTCGATCTGGTGCGCGGCAGTCGCGGTGCCCCACCAGAATCCCTTCGGAAGCGGCCGGGCGGGCTTGGTCGCGGCCCCCGCCTCGGGCGTCATTCCCACGGTTGCCGCCACCCCCGCCATCCCGGCGACCAGAGTGCGGCGGGAAAGCATCGGGGCGTCGGTCATCGTGTCTCTCCTCGCAGGATGGGCTTTGCCCTTATCCCTTGTTCTGCTGCCGCTTGGCCATGAACGCCAGCCGCTCGAACAGCATCACGTCCTGTTCGTTCTTGAGCAGCGCCCCGTGCAGCGGCGGGATCGCCTTGGTCGGGTCGCGGTTCTGCAACACCTCGAGCGGCATGTCCTCGTGGAGCAGCAGCTTGAGCCAGTCGAGCAGCTCAGACGTGCTCGGCTTTTTCTTCAGCCCCGGCACCTCGCGGACATCGTAGAAGATGTCCATCGCCTTGTTGACGAGGATCTTCTGGATACCCGGGAAATGGACGTCGATGATCGCCTGCATCGTCTCGCGATCGGGGAACTTGATATAGTGGAAGAAGCACCGGCGCAGGAACGCGTCGGGCAGTTCCTTTTCGTTGTTGCTGGTGATCACCACGATCGGGCGCTCGGCGGCGCGCACCGTTTCCTTGGTTTCGTAGACATGGAATTCCATGCGATCGAGCTCCTGGAGCAGATCGTTGGGAAATTCGATATCGGCCTTGTCGATCTCGTCGATCAGCAGGACGGGCGGCTTCGGCCGGGTGAACGCTTCCCACAATTTGCCGCGACGGATGTAATTGGAAATGTCGTGGACGCGTTCGTCGCCGAGCTGGCCGTCGCGCAACCGGGCGACGGCGTCATATTCGTACAGCCCCTGCTGCGCCTTGGTGGTCGATTTGATGTTCCATTCGATCAGCTCGGCATCGATCGCCTTGGCGATTTCATAGGCGAGTACGGTCTTGCCGGTGCCGGGCTCGCCCTTGACGAGCAGCGGCCGGCGCAGCGTGACGGCCGCGTTGACCGCGACCTTCAGATCATCGGTCGCGACATAGCTCTGGGTGCCCTCGAAACGCTTCATGCCATCCATCCCCGTCCGAATTCGAATATCGGGTTTGGGATAGAGGCATTTCGCCCTGCCGCGCAAGCGCCCGGCGAGTCAGTTTTGGTTGCGGGCGCTCGCGCGGGCGTCGAGCAGGTTCCACAGGCCGCGATGCTGGGCGAGCACCTGTTGCGCGCCGAATGCCATCGCGCGTTCGGCAGCGGGGGTGTCGGCCGCAGCGGCGACCAGTGTTGCGGTCTCGGCGAGATGGGGCAGGCGTGCTGCGGGTGCGGTAAAGCCGAACCGATCGGCCGCCGTATCGAGCACGGTGCGGATCGCTTCCCAGTCGACGACGAGGGCGACCGCGCCACCGATTGCGCAGCCGGTGCGATCCGATTGGGAGAGCATCTCGAGCGCATGCCGCTGGGCGACGACGGTTGCTTCCGATTCGGCCTGGCCGGGCGTCGAGGGCAGCGGTCCCGCCGCCGAGGCCAGCCGCGCGAGCAGCGCGCGTTCGATCGCAAATGCCTCGACCGATTCCTCGAGCCATCCCTGCGCCGCGGGCAGGCGATTGCGACCGGCCGCATGATCGAGCACCCCCGGCAGATGGCCGTGGAGCATGCACAGCAAATGGACGGCGTCGGCGATGTCGCGCGCCGCGGCTTGCGGTTTGCCGAGCGCGAGAACGGTCGCATGGTTGCCGCTACCATCAGCTTCGGCGAGCCCGGCGATCGTCGTCCAGCTAGCGCCCATATGCGCAAAGGAAGCCCGGTCGAATGGCATGAAATCAAATATTCCTCAATTCGAGTAGCCGGCCCGCCGGTGACGCTCGACTATTGAGGGCATGGATATACCGAACCGCGTAAAGACCAGGTTTATGTGCGCTTAAGCCTGTCTCAACGCTCTTGGCGGGGCAAGCGCCAGGCAACCGAGCGCGGGGCCGGGCCGCGATCGATCGATCGCGGCCGTCCTGCCGGTCTATTGATCGAGAAAACTCCGCATCTTCCTTGACCGGCTCGGATGCTTCAGCTTGCGCAGCGCCTTGGCCTCGATCTGGCGGATGCGTTCGCGCGTCACCGAGAATTGCTGGCCGACCTCTTCGAGCGTGTGATCGGTGTTCATCCCGATCCCGAAGCGCATCCGCAGCACGCGTTCCTCGCGCGGGGTGAGGCTCGCGAGCACCCGCGTTACGGTTTCCTTCAGATTCGCCTGGATCGCCGCATCGACCGGGATCACTGCGTTCTTGTCCTCGATGAAATCGCCGAGATGCGAATCCTCCTCGTCGCCGATCGGCGTCTCCAGGCTGATCGGCTCCTTGGCGATCTTCATCACCTTGCGGACCTTTTCGAGCGGCATGCTCAGCCGCTCGGCCATTTCCTCGGGAGTGGGCTCGCGGCCCTGCTCGTGGAGGAACTGGCGGCTGGTGCGCACCAGCTTGTTGATCGTCTCGATCATGTGCACCGGGATGCGGATCGTGCGCGCCTGATCGGCGATCGAGCGGGTGATCGCCTGGCGGATCCACCAGGTGGCGTAGGTGCTGAACTTGTAGCCGCGGCGATACTCGAACTTGTCGACCGCCTTCATCAACCCGATGTTGCCTTCCTGGATGAGATCGAGGAACTGCAACCCGCGATTGGTGTATTTCTTGGCGATCGAGATGACGAGCCGCAGGTTCGCTTCGACCATTTCCTTCTTGGCGATCCGCGCCTCGCGCTCGCCCTTCTGGACCATGTTGACGATGCGCCGGAACTCGCCGAGCGACATGCCGGTCGCCTGGCTGATCTCCGAAATCTCGATCCGCACGCGGTCGACGGCCTCGCCTTCATTGGCGACGAACGCCGCCCATTTCTTGTCGAGCTTGGCGACGCTGCCGAGGAAGCCCTCGTCGAGTTCGTTGCCGATATAGCGATCGAGGAAATCCTTGCGCGAGACCTTGTGGCGCTCGGCGAGGCGCAGCATCTGCCCGCCCAGTGCGGTCAGGCGCCGGTTGAAGGCATAGAGCTGGTCGACCAGATATTCGATCTTGGCATTGTGGAACTGGACGCTTTCGACCTCGGCGGTCAGGTCCTCGCGCAGTTTCTGGTATTTGCGCTCTTCGGCGTTGGAGAGTTCGCCGCCCGCCGCCATCGCGTCGAGCCGGCCCGCCTGCATCTTCGAGAATTTCTTGTAGAGCGAGGTGATGTTGGCGAACTTCTCGAGCGCCTGGGGCTTGAGCTGTTCTTCCATCTGCGCGAGCGAGAGGGTGTTGTCCTCTTCCTCGTCGTCGGACGGGCGCGGCGTGCGCCGCTCGGTCATCGACTCCTCGTCCTCGTCGACCGAAGCCTCTTCGGGCTCGGCCTCTTCCTTGAACGAGGGACCGGCGTTCTTCTCGGAAATCTCGCCATCGGCCGAATCGTCGTCGGTGAGCGATTCGGGCGCGGGGTCCTTCGAAAGCATCGCGTCGAGATCGATGATCTCGCGCAGCTGCATCGTGCCTTCGTTGAGCGCGGTCGACCAGTCGATGATCGCGTTGAAGGTAATCGGGCTCTCGCACAACCCCAGGATCATCGTGTCGCGGCCCGCCTCGATCCGCTTGGCGATGGCGATTTCGCCCTCGCGGCTGAGCAGCTCGACCGCGCCCATCTCGCGCAGATACATCCGCACCGGATCATCGGTGCGATCGATCGTTTCCTTCTTCTTCTCAAGCGCCGGCGCGGCTTCCTCGGCCGAATCGACCGATTCGACCTCTTCCTCGGCAGGCTCGTCGCCATCGGCCTCGTCGCCGGCTTCTTCGTTTTCGACGATGTTGATGCCCATCTCGCTTAGCGCCGAGGTGATGTCCTCGATCTGATCGGAGGTCATGTCCTGCGGCAGCCCCTCGTTGAGCTGGTCATAGGTGATATAGCCACGCTTCTTCGCGCGCCCGATCAGTTTCTTGACCGACGCGTCGTTCAAGTCGATCAGCGGCGCATCACCGGTTTCACTGGTTTCGGTAACGTCCGCCATAGTCGCCTTCGCCATTAATTGCCCTCAGCATCATGAGTTCGAGCGTCTTCGTTCGCTTGGCACAGATTTGCAAGCCGTGCCTCCAACGCCTGTCGTTCCTTCACCAGCGCCACCTGTCGTTCGAACGCCTCTTCGGAGAAACGCATGACGAGCGCCGCGGTCGCATCGGCCAGCGCGCCATCGACTTCGGGGCGCGCGACCAGGATCGAAATTGCCTCGCCCAGATCGGCACTTGCGCGGTCGGGCTCGGCCTCTTTCTGGGTGAAAGAATAGGGTGTTGCATCGGCCCGGAGCAAATCTGTCGCCATTTGATCGAATCCGGATGAGGCCAATATGGTGCGCAGGCGCGCGCTATCAAGCGCCCGATCTTCGAGCGCGACATCGACCACCGCCTCGAACAGCCGCCCGAGCGCGCCGCCGGCGAATCGAAGCGAGCCGAGCACCTCGATGTGGCGGGCGATTTCGGCGGGGTGGCGGATCAGCCCGGAGAGTACCGCCTTGGCGAGAACGGGATCGATCCCGCCGGCCTTGACGCCCTGAGCCTCGGGATGGTCGCCGCCGGCGGGCGGGGCAGGGCGCCATTTGCCCTGCTTCATGCTGCCGCTCGCCCGGCCAGGCGTCCAGGCGCGGCGCGCGGGCGCGGCGAAATGGGCGTCGAAGCGGCGGCGGAAGTCGCCCAGATATTCATGCTTTACCGAGGGATCGGCGATCGACTGCGCCAGTTCGGTCAGCCGCTGCTTCAGTCCGGCGCGTTCCTCGGGCGTGCCGAGCGGCCCCGCCGCGAGTTCGCTCGCCCAGAGCCGCTCGACCAGCGGCTGGGTCTCGCCGAGCAGCGCCTCGAACGCCGCCGGCCCGCGGGCGCGGACCAGATCGTCGGGATCCTGTCCCTGCGGCAGGCTGACGAACGCCAGGCTCCGCCCCGGCGCGAGCATCGGCAGCGCGCGGTGCGCGGCGCGCAGCGCGGCCCTCTGCCCGGCATTGTCGCCGTCGAAGCACAGGATCGGCACGTCGCTCAAGCGCCACAGCCGCTCGAGCTGCGCCTCGGTGAGCGCGGTGCCGAGCGGCGCGACCGCCTCGCCGAACCCCGCCTGCGCGAGCGCGATCACGTCCATATAGCCTTCGACGACGATCACCCGGCCCGATTTCCGGCTCGCCGCTGCCGCCTTGTCGAGATTGTAGAGCGTGCGCCCCTTGTCGAACAGCGGCGTATCGGGCGAGTTCAGATATTTGGGCTCGCCATCCCCGATCACGCGGCCGCCAAAGGCGATCACCCGCCCGCGCGGATCGCGGATCGGGATCATCAGTCGCCCGCGGAACCGGTCATAAGGCTCCTTGTCGTCGACCTTGATCAGCAGCCCGGCCTCGATCAGCAGCGGATCGCCAAAATCCTTGAGCTGGCTTTTAAGCTTCCCCCGCGAATCGGGCGAAAATCCCATCCCGAACGCCTTCGCCGTCTCGGCTCGGATCCCGCGCTTCTCCAGCACGGCGCGCGCTTCGCCGCCGGCAATACCCATCAGCTGCTCGGTGAACCAGGCGGCAGCCTCGTCCATCGCCTCGTAGAGCCCCTTGGCACGCTCCGCCTTTTCCGCGGATCGTGCGTCCATCGCGGGCAGTTCCATCCCCGCCGCCTGGGCCAGTTCCTTCACCGCATCGATGAACGGCAACCCGCGCTGATCGGTCATCCAGCGGATCGCATCGCCATGCGCGCTGCACCCGAAGCAGTGATAGAAGGCCTTGTCGTCGTTGACGTAGAAGCTTGGGGTCTTCTCGTTGTGGAACGGGCAACACCCCTTGAATTCACGCCCCGCCTTGGTCAGCTTCACCGTCTTGCCGACCAGCGCCGACAGCAAGGTCCGCGCGCGCAGCTCGTCAAGGAATTGGGCGGAAAGGCTCAAAATCTCCCCTCCCGCTTGCGGGAGCGGTTGGGGAGGGGCCGCAAAGACTCATCCCTACCCATCACCTCAGCTCAGCGCCGCCTTCACCAGCCCGCTCGCCTTGCTCATGTCGAGCGCGGTCGCGTAGCGTGCCTTCAACTCGGCCATGACGCGGCCCATGTC
Organism: Sphingomonas sp. 28-66-16; assembly: GCA_002281485.1. Taxonomy (GTDB): domain Bacteria; phylum Pseudomonadota; class Alphaproteobacteria; order Sphingomonadales; family Sphingomonadaceae; genus Sphingomonas. Next base: position 1,565 of record NCGF01000018.1, on the reverse strand, counting down.
CTTCATCCCCTCGGCGCCCAGGTCGGTCTTGATCGCCAGGATCGCGGCGGTCGTCTCGGCCTCGCTCATCTGCTTCGGCAGGAACGCCTCGATCACCGCGATCTCGGCGGCTTCGGCGTCGGCGAGTTCCTGCCTTCCGCCCTTCACATACATCTCGATCGACTCGCGCCGCTGCTTGACCATTTTCTGCAGCACCTCGACCACCAGCACGTCGTCGTCATCGGGCGACTTCCCGGTCCGCGCCTCGATGTCGCGGTTCTTGATCGATGATTGCACCAGTCGGAGCGTGGCGGTGCCCGCCTTGTCGCCGCCCTTCATGGCGGTGACGAGCGCGGTCTTGATGTCGTCGCGAATCATTCCAGGTCCTTTTCGGTAATCCCCGCCCTTAGCGCGACGGGGCGATTTTTAACAGATTGACGCTGCGGCCATGCGTCTCTAGCGACGGCGTCTTAGCGACATCGACAGCGTAATCAGGAGCGCCCCCATCAATGGCCGACGCCAAACCCATGCCCCTGTCCGTTCCAAAGCCCGAAGGCGCCACCGGCGTTCTGGTCCTCGCCGGTGGCGAAGTGGTGTGGGGCAGGGGATTCGGCGCGGAGGGCACAGCGGTCGGCGAAGTCTGCTTCCACACCGCGATGACGGGCTATCAGGAGATCATGACCGACCCGAGCTTTGCCGGGCAGATGATCACCTTCACCTTCCCGCATATCGGCAATGTCGGCGCCAATGCCGACGATATCGAGGCCGACGATCCCCATGCGCTCGGCATGATCGTGCGCGAGGACGTTACCGCCCCCAGCAATTTCCGCTCGGTCGAGCCGCTGGGTGCCTGGATGAAGAAGCACAACCGCATTGGTCTCTCGGGCATCGATACGCGCGCACTGACTCGCCGGATCAGGAGGGGTGGCGCACCCAACGCGGTGATCGCGCACGCAGCCGACGGCAAGTTCGATATCCCGGCGCTGCTCGCCCAGGCGCAGGGCTGGCCGGGCATGGAGGGCATGGACCTCGCCATCGAGGTCACGACGCAGACGCATTTCGGCTGGGAAGGCGGCGTGTGGCGGCTGGGGCAGGGGTATGATGAAGTAAAGCCCCTCCCCTTCAGGGGAGGGGTTGGGGTGGGGGCTCTCCCCACAACCACCGGTCTCGGAGAGACTGATACCCCCCACCCCAACCCCTCCCCTGAAGGGGAGGGGCTTAAGAAACCCCACGTGGTCGCCATCGACTACGGCGCGAAACGCAACATCTACCGCAACCTGGTCGCTGCTGGGGCCCGCGTCTCGGTCCTCCCCGCGACCGCCACATTCGATCAGGTGATGGCGCTCAAGCCCGACGGAATCTTCCTCTCCAACGGCCCCGGCGATCCCGCCGCGACGGGCGACTATGCCGTGCCCGTCATCCGCCAGCTGCTGAAGACGAAGCTGCCGCTGTTCGGCATTTGTCTGGGCCACCAGCTCCTCGCGCTCGCGGTCGGCGGGCAGACGACCAAGATGTTCCAGGGCCACCGCGGCGCCAACCACCCGGTCAAGCGGCTGAGCGACGGCGCGGTCGAGATCACCAGCATG
>NCGF01000049.1 GCA_002281485.1 Sphingomonas sp. 28-66-16 | reverse complement strand
GGGCATCGAACATCGAGGCATCGCGCCCGTCGCGGGACACGCCGTCACGCTCAAGATAGGTGATGTGCATTGCCAGCGGTGCGGCGCGGTAATGCGCACCTTTATGGCGAGCGATGCGCGCCATGACAGTAACGCGACGTTGGCCAGGTGTGCGGCGCATGGCGGCAACCGTCCGACGCCCGCGCGCGGCTTTGCCGCTGCCGCTGCCGCGTTTCAGACCCGCTCGCCGTGAACCCGCATGGCCCGCCTTGTTGGCGGCACGCTGGACCTGAGCCGCCAGCTTCTGGCTCCGCCGCCCGGAGGCTGCACCGCTGTCCCTGCTTTTTCCCGGCCGCACCCGAAATTCATTGTCGTCTCGGCTCATTTTGAAGGTGCCAGACGATTGCGCGGTAGATTTCCGGGCGTTTGGGAAGCATCGTATGGCAGGCTTTGCCCGGTGCCATACGGAATTGTCTTGCTACAACAACCACATAAGGGCGAGGTGCTGGCACTCCTTTTATCTTGCCCTCCACAATTGCCCTCTCGCTCAAACACACTCCTCCCCGCCGTACCTATCCGACACGACGCCCGAACCGTCGGAGATGCGCTGGCGTAACCCATCACGGATTTCGTGGTGAAAGCGAGACAAACAGGGGGTGCGGCGCGGGGTTCGGTGACGGCAAAGAGGCCGACGGCGACGCAAGCTGGGTGCGCTGTGGCCGCACATCGGCAGCACCGTCATTGCTGCTCGCTTCTCCATCGCCGCGCGGTGTGAACAATGTAGCCTGACGCCAGGGATGAGCATTGGCAGGTGGCATGGCAGCAGGCGAAGCGATGCTGGCCATTCCAAGACCTGGCGCGATCTGGGCGACGTAGTTGACGGTTTCTGTCGGAAGACTGCGACGACCGGCAACATAGTCATCGGCACGGCCTGGTCCCGCATTGTAGGCCGCCAGCATCAAGCTGACATTGCGATACCGATCCCACATGGCGCGCAGATAGGCCGCACCTCCAAGGATGTTCGCACGCACATCGAACGGGTCAGAGCCAAGGCCATGCCGCGCGCTCAGCATAGACCAAGTGCCGGGCATGATCTGCATCAGCCCGACGGCTCCTGCAGGCGAAACCGCGCGCGAATTGCCGCGACTTTCCGCCCGCATCACAGCCCATATCCACAGCTCGGGAATGCCGAAGCGCTGCGATGCCTCTGCGACATGCGGCGCATAAGGATGCGCTGCAAACTGGTCAGGCACCGTCGCAACTGCGGCAACCGGAGAAGTCGCCGCTGCCAAGCTGAGAGCGAAACAAGTGCCGGGAAGGAGAAGGTGAAGGCGCAGCCGAACGGCAATCCGAACTACGGAACACCTGCGACGGCGAAGCGAAGCAACGGTCATGGCCTATTTCCGATCGCGATTGGTCGGACGCGACCAGAGCAGGTGATGCTCGTCGTCACGGGACATGGACCGAAGCAGGTTGGCGCGCAGGGGATGGGCAAAG
>NCGF01000037.1 GCA_002281485.1 Sphingomonas sp. 28-66-16 | reverse complement strand
CCGGCTTGCCGGGCAACACGGCTCGCATTTCTGCAGGTTGGCCCTAAGCTCGACCAGAGAGGCAGGGGCACTGGGCGGCGGACGTGCTGTTGGCACAGGAGCTTATCGCACACCTGGACATCAACTTCGCTGCGTACCGGCTTGCTATCGACGATGAAGATCGCCGGATAATTCGCCCGCCCTTGCCGATCCCGGTGAGCGAGAGGTCCCTCTGCGGCACTGGTCCGGAATACCCGACCTTGGCCACCTCGGGCGCCAATCCACAACGCCGCGTCACTGGCCTGGCGTTGATGCACGATCAGACGAGGCTCCAAGGAGCAGGCTGTCTCGGCGTTCCGGCAATCAATCGCGATCGACGGCAGCGGCGCCCCAGGCTCCGATGGCATCGATGATCTTTGCCGTGAACCGCGGTGGGAGTCGTCCGGCAATGTACCCGGGCTGCTTCATCAGGGGTCTGATGTCGAACCCGGGCCAGGTGAACCGGTTGAATTCCGAAACGACAATCGCACTACCCGGAACGAGCCCGGCTGCGCGTGCGATCTCATCGGGGATGGCGATAGCATTCTTGCGCCCCTCGCCCTTGGTCGTGATCGCGGCGACCAGATAGCGCGAGCCTTCCACACCTACGACGACAACGAAGCGTTCTTTGACGCCTTCGTCGCGGCCTCGTCTCTGCTCTTCCTCGAAGAGATAGACGTATCGGAGGATATGGCCTGCGGCGGGTCGGTCAGTCTTCCCAGCGGTCATTGGCAAGTTCGCTGGCCGAAGGCCGTGCATTGGCGAAAGCCTTGCGATCGGCTTCGGTCATGTCGGACGAAGCGACAGCTTCGATATTCATGTGTCCGGCGATCACACCGCGTGCCGCCTGTTCAAGATGGCGGAAATATTCGCTATCTGCGATCACATGCCGTTCGCGGCCATGGCTGGTCAGGACGACCGGCTGCTTGGTTGCCAGATCGAGGAACTCGCCGGTGTTGTTGTGAAACCGGGTCAGGGGAACCCTGGGGTGCTCATTCGCCGCCGCTGGCATGGTGGTATCTCCTCTTGGCCCCAAAATAGCAATTATTGCCAAAATAGCAAGATTTCTGTGGCGCCGCTCGCCGCGCTAGTCGTCCCCATCTCTCGCCAGCGGCTCAGACAGCAACGGGACGAGGCCCGCATCAATCGCAAAGCCCAGAGTCCTTGCGAGGCGGCAGGCGCGAGCGATTGACCCGTCTGGAACATCGAGCGCCCTTTCAATGTGCCCAAGGGTTTCGACAGCGCCGGGCTCACAGACCGCGTGAAGCTTGCCCGGCTGTGCCGTGATGGCAAAAGGCCAAGTCATCGCGACACCGACAACCCGTTCATCGAGAACAAGCAGGGTGTCACCGGCTGCGATGCTCTCGTCGGTCTGCACGGCGTCGTAGGCATTGCCCGTCGAGGCGAACGCATGGATCCGCCAGACGCTGAAGGCGAAGCGCTCGCTGTCGGTCAGCATGGCAGGCTCCCTTCGGAAAAGGCGCGCTGCGCCGCCTCCGGGAAGGCCGCGTTGAGGTTGCGGTGGATCGGCCCGGAGGACTCCGGAAAGAATGCGCCGGTGCTGGTCGGGCGCGTGATCCGCAGCGCGCTTGCGACGGCATCCAAGACGAAACCCGCAAGCTGATCGCTGGCCGTCAGCTTGGCGAACTCAGGCGGCGCAAACCCGGCCTGATGCCAGAAGGCGATGCCGGTCTCGAGGGTCTCGAGATAGCTGGCATGGCTGCCATCGTCCTGTTCATTGTCAACGCTCGCCTCGACCGTCCGGTAGGTTCCGAAATCATGGGCGTTGGCCTTGATCCGCAAACTGATGCCGGCAGGCGGCGAACCGGCAACCCCGATCAGCGCAGCCCTGTAGAGCATGGCTTCGGCGGTATTCACGATGGCGAAGTTCGGGGTGTGGCCGATTTGCGCGCAGTCCTCATTCGAAGGCGCGCCGCCAAGATCGAGTGTCCAGTTTGTTTTTGCCATTCAAGCCTCCTTTGCTTGAACGGCACCTCCCCCTTCCCTCTCGTTGGCCGAGTTCCTTCAAAGGTTCCGTGGAACCCGACAGCAGCGGGCAAAAGAAAAGGCCCGCCCGCGGCAAATGCGCGGACGGGCCTTCCCGATGTGACCGGCGCGGGTCGCGGCACCGGTCACGGGGGGGGGGCTGGTCCCGGTCAGGCGTCAACGCTCGCGCGCGTCTTGGCCTTGGGTGCCGGAGCGGTGCTCTCGCCCAGACCGTCGCCGGTGGCAGCGGCGCTGTCAACGCTGCGGTCGCTGGCCGGTTCGTCACCGGTGGCGGTGAGCGGCGGCAGGGCGCCTTCGCTTTCGCTGCCGAAGCCGTCGAGCGAGGCCTTGGGCTTCGACCGGCGCCAGGCGACGTTGTAGCTGCCATCGTTCTGCTGGAACATGGCAACCGGGATCGGCGCCGAGAGGCTGGGATCGTCGATCTGGCCCGACAGGAAGCACTCGCCGGTCTCGTTCGACGAGTATTCCCAGAGTGCGCCGATCTTGACCCAGCTGCGGCGGTCGGCCGAGAGCGCCATGAGGTCGAACTTGGGTGCCCGCTCGTTGGTGGAGTCGAAGGCCCGCAGGGCGACGGTCGCGCTGAAGGTCAGGGTGGTGATGCGGCCGATGTGAACGCCTTCTGCGTTGGCCTTGAGGGTGCCGATGTTCATGTCACATTCTCCTGATGCTGTCCGAACCCCTTGTCCGGAGCACCTTCTCCCTTCCCCCTCCCCCCCGGGCCCTTGGCCCGGCCCGTGCGCCAGCAACCGCAGGCGCGCGTAATTCTTGCCGGCCCATCCAAAGGGCCGAGACGGTCCATGGACCCCTGCGGTGTGGTGAGGCGATCACCTGCCAGTGCTCCCCTCACCACGCCTGTTTCGCTGACTTAGGCTTCAGGCTCCGACCTGTCCTTGATCTGGCTAAGGCGCGCCATAAAGGCCTTGGCTTCGATCTGATTGGGTCCGTCGCGCGTGGCGAGGCATGCCATCCTGTCGATCTCGAGCTGTGCGGCAAGACTTGCCTCGATCTGGCAGTAGGGCTCCAGCACACGGATTGCGTCAACTGCGCGAGGCAGCTCGCCGAAGGCAGTGCCCACCCACAAGAGTTCGGTCTCCTCGCCGTCCTCGTCAGGGGCGCTCAGAACCTGCGCAAAATAGGTCTGCAGCGGGCGGTCCCACCCGATATAAGCGCTTGCCGCCGCGATCCCGTGACGAAGCGGTACTTTGTGCCTGCTCATGCGCTCTTTACCTCCCCACCATTCACCGGACTGATGCTCCGCAGCGCTGTGACATATTCGGACCTGACCCTGATCAGTAATCCTCTGGCCGCATCAGCGTAATGACCCTGCGCGTGATGGCAGGGTTGGCCGGATCGTCTGACCCGAACGTCAGTTCGGTGTCGTAATAATCGACTTTCATCAGCACCTTGATGCCATCGACATCCATGCTTGCAAAGTCTCGCTCCGGCGAATCCGGGGCGAAGGTGCAATGACGCAGAGCGGCCATCAACCGAGCCTGTGCCATCATGCTGTCTGCCACCGTGTCGCCGCCAAGCTCTGCAAGGAGCCCGGAGGTCATGACGATGCGGGCCATGCGGTCACGGCCCTGGCGCGCTGTATCATTCAACAACGCGATGCGCTCGGTCCGCTGCCGAGCGCAAGAGAGGTCGGATGTGTCAGGCATGGGAAGTTTCCTCCCGATCGAAGTGGCGAAGAGTGGGCAACCGGACGGCCCCGCGGGACTCAGCCGGCAGGCTGACAAGCGGACAGCTGAACATCGATCGCGGTCCCCGGGGCGACGGTAATGGCGACCTGCCGATCCTTGGGAAGGACCCACAGGATGCCGGCGAGCGTGTCGCGGATGCGCGCCGCGATGGCCTCGTCCTCGCCGAGCAGCACCCGGGCCGCGAGTTCGCGCGCATCGCGCAAGAAGTGCTCGTGCTGGGTGTCCCAGGAGTCGGCCTCGCTGTCGTCGCTCGCGCAGAAACAGACGTTCTCGATGAGATCGACCAGCGTTTCGGGGGTCAGGTCATCACCTGGAACATAGGCGATGCGGATTTGGTCGATGCCGCTGTACCAGCCATCTTCGTTTACGACGAAGGCGACATCTGCCGGAATCCGTACCTCGCGCTGGGTTTCGGTGGCGCGATGGAAGACACAGAACCTCAGTTCGATCGTCTCGGCACGCACATGGCCCTCGAGCGGAGGGAAGCTTCCGTTCTCGGCGATAACGTGGCCCTGCTCCCCCGCTTCAACATAGAATCGCACGTTGCCAACCTGATGCAGCGCGTCATACCAGCCATAGCCCGCGTAAGGAGGATGGTTCTCGACGAGGTGCGGGCGCAAGGGATGGGCGCGCAGCGCGCGCTCCAGCCCCTGCCCGATATCGGGCTCAAGATCCGCAACAAGGATCGTGTGCGGTCCTGTAGCGACCTCTTCATACTCGACATTGACGTTGTCGCTTTCCGCGATGGCCGCATGCCAGCGAGGCAGGCAGGGATCGGCCTCCGGCAGGGCGACCCCCAGATCGCGCGCTTCCTTCCAGTTGTCGAAGGAAAGCCGGTGCTGGCCCTTTTCCGCCAGCGCGGCATAGATCGTGCGCTTGCACGCTGTCTGAAGCGCCGCAAAGGCGGAGTTCTCGACGAACTCCTTGCGTGCCGGCAGCACAAGGGCAAGGCCCGGGGTGATCCCGATATCGAGCCGGGCATGGTAGGTCTTGCCGCCAAGGCACTCCGAGACACTAGCAAGTTTGCGGGTGAGCACCATCCCATGGAAGTTCGTCGTGGGGTCCTGGTGGTATTCGCGCCCCTCGAACACGCCGATCTGGCTGCCGTTCCACTCGGCGATGTAAATCGCCTTGGCGAGAAAGTCCTCGCGCGGCACTTGCCCGCCATTGAAGAACACCGGCAGCGGGTAGAACTTCGCGACCTCGCGCAGAATTCGCTCGGCCGTCTGCTCGCTCACGCCGGGCATCAGAAAGGTGATGGTCGTCCCAACCGGGCGAGCAAGGGGCCGCACGGCAATGTCCTGCGCGCCGGTCCAGCCATCCGCCGGAATGTGGACCGACCATCCGGTGTCGGCATCGGCATGACGTGAGCTGATCCGGGTGTCCTTGCCCGCCAGGCTGAAGACACCCATGCCTGCCGGATCTTCGGCCTCATGGATGTGCTGGCTCCAGCCCGAATCTCCGAGCGCGATCATGGTCTGGGGATCGGCAACGCCAGATCCATCATCGACAAGGGTCAGCCGCGCTCCGTCCTGATCCGCGCAGCAGGCGATGTCGATCCGGGAAGCGCCCGCGCGGCGACTGTTCTGGAGGAGCTCGCCCAGAATATCGCCGATGGTACCGTTGAAGAGGCGCGTGACCTTGGTGATCGTCTTCGAGCTGACGCTGGGCCGGATAACTGTCGGGTTCATGGCAAGGGGTCCTTCATCGCACTGGTTCGCCCTTCCCCTCCCCCTTCCCTTCAAATCGGCGACTTGATGCTTGGCCGGAGCCGGGCGGCCTTCGGCCTGCTCTTCAGCCCACTCGTTTGGGCCGCAGGGCCTCAGGCATCGGGATGACCTCGTGCGCCGTATCGCGCAGCGCCGTGACCTCGCCGCGCGCGGCGTAAAGGTCCTTGGCGATGAGCGCGCAGACTTCGGCATCGCCATAGGTTGGCCGGCCAAGATGATCGACGCGTTCGACTTGCCGGGCAATCACGCCAACTTTGCCTTCCGGCACCCATTCGGCCCAATCGCCCCAGGCGCTGGTGACGCAGAATTCGCCGATCGCGGCGATGCAGGCCTTGCGCGTCCGCAGGATTGCGGAAGCATTTTCCTGGACGGCCTCGCCGGTAAAGGCGCTGAAGCGATCCGGGTGCCAGCATCGGGCAGTATCGCGGGCAAGCTGCAGGAAGCCGGCAGAACAGGAACCCTGCCCTTCAAGCTCGCTGGTGAAGGCCAGGATCGGGAGCGACCAGTCGCAGTCTTCCTCGTAGGACCCGCCCTCGATCGTTAGCGCCGGCGGCATGGCGGCCTGCCTCTGTTCGGACAGAATGATGCCGCCGTGGCTGGCGGTCATAACGGACCATATGCCGGGGGCCAGTTGATCGGCCTGCTGGATGGCGCCCCAGATGGAAGTGGAGGGACGCGGTGATGGGGAAAAACATGGCATGAGCGAACTCTCCTGTTGCAGGTTCGCTCAGTCACTCCCCCTTTTCTTCAGCTCAGGATCCCAAGAGCGGTCCGGGCGACGGTCTCGGGCGTGACGTCTCCAAGAGCGAGGGCCGCTACCGGTCCAAGCTGCGAAAGACGATTCCGCTCGATCGCCTTGAGAGCGAGATAATCCTCGTCGGCCGACTGGAGGATTTGCAGCGCGAAGCGGCACTCCTGTCCGGTGTTGTCGTCTAGGAGGGCAATCAGGAAATCCGGCCTTACGGAGATGTCCGCAAAAGGCAGATCGAAGAGAATCTTCTTCACCGCCATCCTGATGTCCCGGCGCCGCAGGATATACTGCGCGTCTTGCAGCGCCCGCAGAATTTCACGGTCATGGTCTCGCTCGGTCGGCACGAACTGGTTGCCGCTGAAGACAGGCTGAGCATAGGCCCGCAGCGCGACATAGCCCTCCTTCCTGCTATGCTCGCCAACGACGGCGAGCACCAGAAACGGCGGCTCGACTTCAGCGCGGATGATCCCGGTGTGCTGAATGCGGTTTCGGACCGGGATCGTGCCGAGACCAGTGACGATCTCAGTGGAGGTGACCGCGTTGGCCTCGAGCAGAAGAAAGGCCTGGGGCGCGAATTCATGAGGCCATGTTTCGGCCGCGGCGCGCAGTCGGGCGTGAACCCGCCGTTTCTCGTAATCGACGGCGTTCGTGTAGAGATGGGCCGAGAGCGGAACCCCGGGCGCAATCTCAAGACCTTGCGCTGCTTGGCGCAGGAAGCGCATTTCCCGGCTGATCGAGCCCCCCCGTGGCCCTGCTGGCGGAAGCTCGCGCAGCACGTTGGAGCCTGCCCGCTCGAGCAGCAGCCATAGCAGTTTGCCAAGGCGCGGGATTGCAACCCCGCGCGATCGGTCATCTGGTTCGCTGTGGTCGGGTTTTTGGGCAAGCTTCTCCGGCGCCTTCTGGTGCGCGTTGAACAGGCCATCTGGAACATCGAGCGCGTAGAGCGAATCCCTCGCTGTCTCACGGATGCGCGGCGGCGCCTGAGGCAGGAAAAACGGACACGCCGGCGCGTGCAACGGCCTCGCTGTCAGTCGCCGCAGGTAATAGGTTTCCTGAAAGCTGAGATAGGCCGGGCTCAGCAGCGGCGGCGCGGTGGCCTCGCCCAGACAATCGCAGGCGAGCCATTTGTGATTCTCGCGCGCTGTCACGACGAGGGAGACGCAGGCCCGGTGATCGGCCTCGTTGCCATGGCCCGTGTACCAGCGGACCAAGGCTGCCCGGAGACCGTCGCCAATGGCGACGCGCCCGGTGCTACCTGTGGTGTCCTTGGCCACCAGCCACATGGTCCGACCCTCTTGACCGCCCCTTTTGTTCACTCTATGTTCGTCACATAGAGGGATTCTGTCTTATGAACAAGGTATTCGATCTCGGCCAGTTCGACCTCGATCTGACGCTCCGCGATGCATCGCTTGACCCTCTGGTGTCGCCTACGCGGCGCTCGCTCGCCAACGCGTCCATCGGCGTCGAAGCATTCGATGCCTATTATTCGGCGCGCGAACTCTACGAAGCGCTGCAGGGGGTGTTCCAGGGCACGCCCGGTTCCAAGAACAAGCTGACGCAGGTGCTGTCGTGCCAGTGCGACGATTATCAGCGCTGCCTCTACTACACGCTGGCAGGGCGCGGCATCGTCCAGATGCTGGATGATCTTGAATGGCTGCTCGATATCCTGCGCCCTCGCTGCCAGATGTCGGGGCAGCTCCTGCGTTCAGGCGAGCGGCCTGCACCGCAGATCAATCCTTATGTCGCGAGTGAGCCCGACGGGCCGGTTCCGGCACGTTCGGCCGACTTCGTCGAGGGACCCTCGTGGTATCTCGATCCGTCGCTTGGCGGCCTTATCGAAGACTAGGCAGGCATCTGCCTGCCGGCCTTACCGCCAGAAATCAGGGATTGCGCAGGCCAAGCCGGTCGTCGTCATCTACGAGCGAGATACGCCCTTCCCAGTCCCACAGGACGAGGTTGAGAGCGTCGGCGGGAGCGCCGCGGGCATAGCTCGGAACGACGATACCGACATAGCCTTGCGCAATCGCGGCCTCGGCCAAGTCCTGCGTCGGCACGGGCTGTCCTGAGATCATCCGGTCCCGCCACGAAGGGTCAGCGAGCTCCGCTGGCGCCATGCCGAAAGGCTGCAGCGCAGCTGTGTCACGGCCATCCAGCAAGGGGCCGATGTCGGCCTGATAGGCAACCAGTGTTGTCGGCTGCAACGTGCCGACCTGATTGGCCTCGCGCAGCGCCGTCTCCGGCGCAAGCGAAGTATAGAGCGCCGGGCGCCCCATGCGATTGCACCGTCCCCCAAACCGGGCTGCCCCTTCCCCCGACAGTGGTTCGCGGGACCAGACCGGATTGTGGGCGCGGTAGAGCAGCCCGGTGAAGTGCATGCGCTTAGGCGTGAATGCCGGCGTCGACGGCGTCGATATAGGTCAGCACGTCATCGGCCCGGTTGCTCTGTACGAGCTGCATGGCGGTCTGGCCCGAGAAGCCCGGCAGCGGCTCAGAGCGGTACCAGGCATAGGCCAACAAGGCCGACCCGAAGCGCGGTTCGACCTTGTTGAGCACCTCGACCATCTGGCGAAGGCGGCGTTGGGTGCGATCGGACGAGATCCGGTCCTTGCGCTGGATCGCATCCTTGCCGAGGCCCAGCGAGCGTGCGAGTTCATCGCTGGTGGTGCGCAGCGCATCGACGATCTTGCGCGGAGCAAACGCGCCATTGTCCGCATAGTTCTGAATCGCCATTGCAATGCTCCATGAATTCTGACGTGATATAGCGTCATTCTCTGCGGCATTCAAGCCGCCACGTGGCTCTTACCGATGTGCGTCAAAGGACGACAACTTGCAGCTCAATCGCACCGGGAGGGTTCTCTCCCATTGGCATGACGCAGAAGGGCTGGAGCTTACTGTCGGTTCTGACCACGGCATGGCTCTTCCCGGTCTTCGCGCTCATCCGGATGGCGACGCGCTCGGCATTGGCCCGCCCGCAAAGGACACGGCGGCGAGGATCGAGGCTGGCAGAAATCATGGAAAAGGACCTCGTTACTGGGCTGCCGGGAAGAAGGTCTTGATCTTTCGGGCCGGACGGATGACCTCGAAGCGCCGCTCCATCAGCCGGGAGATGCGGTAGGCCCCGACGCCGTCAGGCGTCCGCAGCTCGATCTTGTTGCCGCGCTTTCTGACCCGGAATTCGCGGTGTTCGCTGCCGTCGGTAAAACGCAGCGGTTCGGGAAGCCGCAGCATGTCGCCGTCAGCGACCTTGCGCTCCTTGAGACGCAGCATGGCGTAACACCGGTTCCGCCAGTCCAGGGCATAGGGGTGTGAGGATGAGGTGAGCAGTTCCAGGATGCTTCGCGGGCAATTCGCCTCGACGGGGCCGGATTGTTCATCCATGTCTTTGTACCCGAAGATCAGGCCATCGGCTGCGTTCGGGTTCCAGCGGACCAGGCAGATAACCGCCGTCACGTAGAGCCTCTTGCGGTCTTCGCCGTAGCGCTCGACGGCTGCATAGTAGGTGCTGCCGGTGAAAACGCTCTTGAGGACCCGGCACCCCCGGAACGGAGCATCTTCGCTGGCCTCGTGTTCGTAGGTCAGTTGATCGTCGAGATAGGCTTTGGGCGTTTCATGCCCTCCCATCCCTGTGCGGTGCATGTAGAGCCAGCCCATGTGCGTGTCCTTCAGATGAGCCCCGGCTGCGCCGGAGGTGCGATTTGCAGTTCGCGGGCGATCCGCGCCGTGAGTGCCGGAATGTCGGCAAGAGCGGTGATCGGAGCCTTGCGCATGACCGCGCCTGGGGGCTTCCAGAAGGGGTTGCGCCAGGCAAGACCCGGTTCGCCGAACCGCTCCGGGCTGATGCGGATGTAAACGCCCTCTGCTTCGAGCACATGCTCACCGGCGAGAGCCTCCTGCGAGGTGTAGTAGCTGATACGGTAGGCGGAATGATCGAGCCCGATCCCGGCGGCGATCTGGCGTAGCGCGCGCGTACCTTCGCGCCGGTAGTGGCGCAGTTCTTCGGGACGATAGTCGATCCCGCGCTTGACCAGCGCGATGATCGCCGGTCGATGCTTAAGCTCGCCGAGACGCTCGATGCACTGCGCGCGCAAGATCTGATCTTCGGCCTCACAGGTTGTCGGCCTTCCGTCGGCAATGCGCTGAAGGTGGCGGGTGAGGAGCAGAACCGCGGGACAGGTGGCGACCTGCCGACCTGCGAGGCGCACATCATCAACGGCCTCGTTCAATGCCCGCAGCGCGGTTTCGAAGGTCGTCAGCCCATCGGGCTCGAGCGCGCGGCGGTAACGATAATCGATGTCGCAGAACATGGGGCTTCCTTTCCATTGCAAGAGCAATGGCCCCCTCCCCCTCCCCTCAATGCAGGCGGCGAAGATGTCCGCCCGAGTTGTTCAGCGACAATGGTTCATAGATCATCGGTCGCACGAGCGTCCCAGGCGCGATCTGTTCAAGGATCCTCGCGATCGCGGAGACCGCAGCGCCAGCCTCGGTTGTCTGGATGACCAGCGCGCCCCCCTTCCCCGGGCCGGGCACAAGTGACCAACCGGGTTCTCCTTTGCCGAGGAGGCTCTCCAGGACAGCGTGACGGTTCCGCCCGGGAAACAACGCTCCAACATGGTCGCCGAGTGCAGCGCCAACGTCCGCGGCATTTCCGCGCGAAAGGTCACTGGCATAGCGGCTGAGCTGCGCGAGCCGCACTGCGTCTTCTGCTGTTGGCTCAAGCGTAAGCCGGAACTGGCGCCTCTTCATGGGCTTCCTCCGCAGGTTCGCTCTCATAGCCCGAATAGGCCGCAAGCAGGTTGAAGGCCTGATCGGCCTTGGCGGCAGCCGTGATGATCGCGGTCTTGTCGGATTTCAAAATGTCGAGCCAATGGGCGATGTAGCTGGCGTGGCTTTCATGGAGGTCTGCAGGTAGGCCAAGCTCATAACAGATCCGGGCACTTACCTGCTCGGCAACCAGTTCCTCGAAGGCGTAGGCCTTGTCGCCAAACCGCTTGCCGAACGTGCGCGCAAGCCGCGAGGGGTGCCCGCTCCAGTGGCCGTTATGCCGATATCGGCATAAGGGGCATAATGCCGTAACCCGGATTATGCCGCATGGCATCGTAGGATCTCGTGTTTCCGCGATTTGGTGACGTGCCGCTTCGGCATATTCCTGGTGCCT
>NCGF01000048.1 GCA_002281485.1 Sphingomonas sp. 28-66-16 | reverse complement strand
CGCGCCCTTCGCTTTCAATTCGCCGACGATGCGTGCCTTGTCTTCGGGTTTGAGTTCGGCGTGAACCTCGTCTAGCCCACCGACCGCGTCGGCAACGATCTGCGCCGTAGTGGGATTGTCGCCAGTCAACATGATGACCCGCAACCCCTGTTTGCGGAGCGCGGAAATCGACTCCCTGGCATTTGCCCGGATCGGATCGGCAACCGCGATAAACCCGGCAAGCGCGCCATCGACAGCGACCAGCATAGTGCCCGCGCCTTCGCGACGCTTGGCCTCGGATGCGTCAAAGAGGGGCTGGGCATCGACACCGATAGTCTGCATTTGCGCGGTATTGCCGACGACGACGGTGTGGCCCTCGACCTTGGCGCTGATGCCAGCGCCGACCTGAACCTCGAAGCCTTCTGGTTCAGAGAGCGCCAGATTGCGCTCCTTGGCGGCCGTCACGATCGCATGGGCAAGCGGATGCTCGGATCGCGCCTCGACCGAAGCGACGAATCTCAGCAGATCGTCGTGGGCAAGTTCCCCGACCGTCTCTATTCCAACGAGCCTCGGCTTGCCCTCTGTGAGCGTACCGGTCTTATCGATCAGCAATGTGTCGACCTGTTCGAAGCCCTGAAGCGCTTCGGCACTTTTGACGAGCACACCCGCCCGCGCGCCGCGTCCCGTGCCGACCATGATCGACATCGGCGTGGCAAGCCCGAGCGCACAGGGGCAAGCAATGATGAGCACCGCAATCGCGTTGAGCAAAGCATGACCGATGCGCGGTTCGGGACCGACCAGGCTCCAGACGATAAAGGTGAGCACTGCGATCGCGATCACGAGGGGCACGAACCAGCCCGAAATACGGTCGGCGACCGCCTGGATCGGTGCCCGGCTGCGCTGCGCCTCGGCAACCATCTTGACGATACGCGCGAGCATTGTGTCGCTGCCAACTGCCTGCGCTTCCATGACGAGGCTTCCGGTGGCGTTGACCGTGCCGCCTGTCAGCGCGCTCGTTGCTTCCTTTGCGACGGGAAGCGGTTCGCCGGTCAGCATCGACTCATCGACCGAGGATTTGCCGTCAACGACGATCCCATCGACCGGCACGGCCTCACCGGGACGGACCCGAAGGCGATCGCCTGCGACGATTTCGGCGAGCGGCACTTCGGTTTCTGTGCCGTCAGGAGCGATCCGCCGCGCGGTTTTTGGCGCAAGGTTCAGGAGCGCACGGATCGCTTTACCGGTTGACGCCCGCGCACGAAGTTCGAGCACTTGCCCCAGCAGCACCAGCGCAACGACGACGCCCGCCGCTTCATAATAGACCGGCACCATGCCGTGCATCTTGAACGCATCGGGGAAAATTCCAGGCACGAGCGTCGCGACGAGACTGTAAAGGAAGGCGGCACCGACACCGATCGAGATCAGCGTGAACATGTTGAGGTGGCGCGTCTTGAGCGAATTCCAGCCGCGAACGAAAAAGGGAGCCCCTGCCCAAAGGACGATCGGCGCGGCCAAGGCAAGTTGGAGCCACGGAGAAATCGCCGCATTGACCAGGTGGAGTCCAAGCAAATCGGTGCCCATCGTCAGGATGAGAAGGGGCACCGAGAGCGCCGCTGACACCCAGAAACGTCGCGTAAAATCGACGAGTTCGGGGTTCGGCGCATCGTCGAGTGACGGCTCTTCAGGTTCGAGCGCCATGCCGCAAATCGGGCAA
>NCGF01000017.1 GCA_002281485.1 Sphingomonas sp. 28-66-16 | reverse complement strand
GCCTGACCGGCGTCGGGCGTCGCGCCCGGCGCCGCCGCCGACTGGCCATCGGCGGCTGGCGGCGGTGGGCCGGCATCGGGCGACGCCCGGCCGTTGCGCCGCTGGCTGGGGTCCCCGCCCTGCCCGGCCCGGCCGGGAAAAGCGGGGCCGCCGAAGACGCTGCCCTGGCGCGCGACGGCGGCGAGCCCCTGGAAGGGATTGGGGCCGGTGCCCGCCCGAAAGGCCTCGATCTGCTTCTGGATCTGCGACTTGATCGGCACCGAGAAATTGATGCCATAGCGCAGCTCCGATCGCCTCGTCTGGCCGAAATTGACCGAGCGCGTGTCGATCCGCAGCAACTGGCCGCTCGCATCGCGGGTGAACCGATCGGGGAACGCCGCCTCTATCGCCGCCGTCGCCGGCGGGAAATTGGCGATCGCGTTGTCGACCCGCGTATCGGTGTAGCTGGCCGTTAAATTGACGTCGGTCTTGGCGAACGGCTTGACGGTCAGCCCGAGCCGCTTGACGAGCCGGAAATTGGCGACGAGCCCCGGATTGCCCCCCGACAGGGTGGTGACATTGGCATTCTCGCCGCGGGTATAGTCGAACACCCGGACGTTGAGCGTCGTGATCACCGGATTGCCGAGCTGCTGCGGCGTCGGCGCGCCGTCCTGCTCGGTGACCGACCCGATCAGGCGGACCGCCTCGATCGGCGACCAGTTGACGCCATAGCCCAGCGTCCGCAGCGTGCCGAAATCGGAAAGATGATCATAGGCCAGGTTGAAATTGGCCGAGAGATTGCCGACCGCCCCGAGAAAATCCTTCGAGCGGCTGGTGATCGGCACGTCGAGATTGAGCTGCCCGTTGGCGATGCCCCGTGCCAGCTGCGCCTGTTGAAAAATTCCGGCCCGCAGCGTTTCAGTGTCGAACCCGATCGACTGGCCGCCGAACCGGAAGCTTGCCGCGACCGGCCCCGCCGGCAGTGCGAACAGCGTGCCGTTGACGAGCGTGTCGATGCCATAGGTGGTCGCCGTCGAGGACGCGCGGGCGGAGGGCGCGGCGCCGATCTGCCCTGCACCCAGCACGCCGAACGGATTGGCGCTGCGATCGCCGGCGCGCAGCCGGGCCTGAAAATCGGCGCTGTCGACACCGGTGTCGGTGAGGGTGCGACTGTCGGTACGATCGAAATTGGCGATCAGCGACCATTGCCATCCGCCGACCGTGCCGTTGAAGGTCGCGCCGAGATGCGCTGCCAGCGTCTGGCTCTGCTGACCGAGGGGGCGGAACTGATCGAGCGCACGATCGACGACGACGTCGCGGCCGAAGGGCGAGAAGGGATTGCCCGCAGGCAAGGCGAGCGCCACCGTCGGCAGCCCGAAACTGCTGCGGGCGTCGGTGGTTTCGAGGCGCGCGTTGAAGGTCGCGCCGACATCGTCGAGGATCGTCGTCGCAAAGATGCCATTGGCGCTGAAGGTGCGCGCGGCGGGCAGCAAGGTTCGGTAAGGCGTCGGATCGGTGACGCTGGGCGCCCCGGCGCCGGCGGCGACCTCGGTGAGGGTGGGCACACGCGTCGCGGCGCTGGCAGGGACGGCAGCGATCGTCGTCAGCGCGCCGGCCTGCGCGCTCAGCGCGGGATCGATCTCGCCGCCGCCGACGCCGACAATGTTGCCCGCCGCCGAAAACGCCGTCGGGGTGGCGACGATGCCGCGCTCGACTTCGGTGAGCGCCGAGCTTTCCTGATATTCGAGATGGACGTTGATCCGCCCCTGCCGGGTGATCTTGAGCACGTCGAGTTCGCCCTGCGGCGTCGCACGTCCACCCTCGGTCGCGGCACGCGCCTGGAGCTCGGTGGTGATCGCGCGGAAGCGCGGCCGCAGCACGAAATTCACCACCCGCTGATCGGCGCTATAGCCATATTTCAGCGAGACTTCCTCGGGCAGGATATCGACCCGCAGGATCGCCTCGGTCGGCAGGTTGCGAATCTCCGAAAAGCTCGAAATCCTGCGGCCGTTGAGCAGCACCACCGGCGCCCCGCCGCGCCCGCTCCGCGTCTGCGGGGCGAGTTCGGCGAGCAGATCGGTGACCGAACTGACGCCGTAGGAGCGAATTTCCGCCGGCCCCAATTGCTGATCGGGGGGAATATCGCCGATCACCGCCCCTGGCTGGACGCGCGTGCCCCGGACGATGATGTCGCCACCATCGTCTGCTTCGTCGATGGGGGGCGACACAGGCGCCGGTGAAGGCGCCGGCGCAGGCGGCTTCTGCTGCTGCGCAGCAACGGCGGCCGGCGAGGCGCCAGCGAGAAAAACGACAGCGAGGGCGAGCGGGCGCATAACATTCAACCACTGGAGGAGCAGCGGGCAACTATCAGCAACATGTCGCAAAACTGTACCAAAATGTCGGACCAGGCCGCCCGGTGAAACTTTTTGCGGTCCATTATCGTTGCTGCCGGCAACTTATGGGCTTTGTTCCCGGTTGCGTATCGCGGCGGTTCGCGGCACGGATAGCTCGCAGTTGCGGAAAAAGACCGATCCCGAAGAGGTCGATCTTACGGCAGACCATTTCGATCGGGATCTTCCAGTTGCCTCATTCGACGTGCCCCTCCCCAGCACCACGGCGAAGCGCGCCGACCAGACTCGTCATCGGCGCGGCGGCCATGACGGCGGCGGCAGCGCTTTCGGGATGTGGCGACGGCGCCAAGACCAAGAAGCCCGGTGGCGGCGTGCCCGAAGTCGGCTATGTCGTCGTGCATCCCGGCACCGTCCCCGTCATCGCTGAACTGTCGGGCCGGACGACGGCCTATCAGACCT
This sequence comes from Sphingomonas sp. 28-66-16, assembly GCA_002281485.1. Classification (GTDB taxonomy): domain Bacteria; phylum Pseudomonadota; class Alphaproteobacteria; order Sphingomonadales; family Sphingomonadaceae; genus Sphingomonas. Next base: position 73,614 of record NCGF01000017.1, on the reverse strand, counting down.
CCCAAGTGCGCCCCCAGGTTTCGGGAATCATCCGTCGGCGCCTGTTTACCGAGGGCAGCTACGTGAAGGCCGGGCAGACGCTCTACGAGATCGATCCGAGCCTCTATCGCGCCGCCGGCGATCAGGCGCGGGCCAATCTGGCGAGTGCCGAGGCAAGCGCCGAAGCCGCGCGGATCAAAGCCGAGCGCTACAAGCCGCTCGCGGACATGCAGGCGGTGAGCGCGCAGGACTATACCGACGCCCTCGCCCAGGAACGCCAGGCGCGCGCGAGCGTCGCGCAGCAGCGGGCAGCGCTCGCGACCGCCCAGATCAACCTCCGCTTCACCCGGGTGCCGGCGCCGATCAGCGGGCGCATCGGTCGGTCCTTCTTCACGCAAGGCGCGCTGGTGACGAGCAATCAGGCCGATCCGCTGGCGGTGATCCAGAAGCTCGATCCGATCTATGTCGACATCAAGCAGCCGAGCACCGACCTGCTGGCGCTGCGCCGGTCGCTGGCCGCCAAGGGCGGCGCGATGCCGACGACGGCATCGGTGCGGTTGAAACTCGAGGACGGCAGCGACTATGGCCAGACCGGTACCGTCGAATTCACCGAAGTGACCGTCGACGAAGCGACGGGCACGGTTACGCTGCGGGCGCGCTTTCCCAATCCGCAGGGCCTTTTGCTGCCCGGCATGTTCGTCCGCGCGGTCTTTGCGCAGTCGATCGCCAATGATGTGTTTCTGGTGCCCCAGCAGGGCGTTGCGCGCGATCCGCGCGGCAACGCCACCGTGATGCTGGTCGGCCCGGGCAACAAGGCGGTGACCCGCGCCGTCACGACCAGCGAGACCATCGGCGCGAACTGGGTCGTCACCGCCGGGCTCAAGCCCGGCGACAAGGTGATCACCGAAGGCATCGTCAGTGCCAAACCGGGCAAGCCGGTCAAGCCGGTGCCCGCCGGCACGCCGCAACCGATCAAGGCGCCGAAAGACGGCGCCGGCGACGCCCGGCGTGGCGGCTGACCGAGCGTGATCTCACGCATCTTCATCGACCGGCCGATTTTCGCCTGGGTGATCGCGATCATCATCATGATGCTCGGCGTCGGCGCGATCGTCACCCTGCCGATCGAGCAATATCCCGATGTCGCCCCGCCCCAGGTCAACATCAGGGCGAGCTATCCCGGCGCCTCGGCGGAGACGCTCGAAAACAGCGTCACCCAGGTGATCGAACAGCAGCTGACCGGGGTCGACGGGCTGCTCTATTTCAGCTCCAACTCCAGCTCGCGCGGCCAGGTGAGCATATCGGCGACGTTCGAAAAGGGTATCGATCCCGACATCGCCCAGGTCCAGGTCCAGAACAAGGTACAGCAGGCGCTGCCGCGGCTGCCCCAGCAGGTCCAGCAGCAGGGGCTGAGCGTCACCAAATCCAACCCCGATTTCCTGCTGATCTTCGCGATCTACGATACCACCGACACGCGCACCAACCAGGATGTCTCGGATTATCTCGTCTCCAATCTGCAGGATCCGATCGCCCGCCTGCCCGGCGTGGGCGACACGAACGTGTTCGGCGCGCAATATGCGATGCGGATCTGGCTCAATCCCGAACGGCTGACCGCCTATGCGCTGGTGCCCGGCGACATCATCGCCGCGATCCAGGCGCAGAATACCGAGGTCGCCGCCGGCGAGATCGGTGGCCAGCCGATGCCCGACAGCCAGATGCTCAACGCCACCGTCAAGGCCCAGTCGCGGCTGAGCACGCCGGCCCAGTTCAGCAACATCGTCGTCAAGACCGCGCGCGACGGGTCGGTGGTGCGGCTGGCCGATGTCGCCCGGGTCGAACTCGGCGCCGAGAATTATACCACCCGCAGCCGCATCAACGGCCATCCCGGCGCGGGCTTTGCGGTCTCGCTCGCCCCTGGCGCCGATGCGCTGTCGACCGCCGACCTCGTCAAGGCCAAGGTTGCCGAACTGACCCGCAACCTCCCGCCGGGCTTTGCGGTCACCTTTCCCTCGGACAGTACGCTGTTCATCAAATTGTCGGTCGAGGAAGTCGAAAAGACGCTGTTCGAGGCGATCATCCTCGTCATCGTCGTGATGTTCGTGTTCCTGCAGAACTGGCGCGCGACGTTGATCCCGACGATCGCGGTGCCGGTCGTGCTGCTCGGCACCTTCGCGGTCTTCGCCGTGGTCGGCTTTTCGATCAACACGCTGACGTTGTTCGGGCTGGTGCTCGCGATCGGGCTGCTCGTCGACGATGCGATCGTCGTCGTCGAGAATGTCGAACGGCTGATGGACGAAAATCCGGAGATGAGTCCGCGCGATGCGACGATCGAATCGATGGACGAAATCCAGGTCGCGCTGATCGCGATCGCGCTGGTGTTGTCGGCGGTGTTCCTGCCGATGGCGTTCTTCGGCGGATCGACGGGGGTGATCTATCGGCAATTCTCGATCACGATCATCTCGGCGATGGTGCTGTCGGTGGTGGTCGCGCTGGTGCTGACCCCGGCGCTGACCGCCACCTTGCTCCGGCGCCGCTCCGACACGCCCGGCGATGGCCCGATCGCGCGCCGTACCGCCAAGGCGCGCGCCTGGTTCAACGACGGGTTCGAGCGGATGACCGATCGCTATGCCGGCTCGGTCGAGCGCGTGGTCGATCGCAAATGGCTGTTCCTGCTGATCTATGCCGGCGTCGTCGCGCTGCTGGTGCTGATGTTCGTGCGGCTGCCGACCGGGTTCCTGCCGACCGAGGACCAGGGCGGCGCACGCGTGCAGTTCACGCTGCCGCCCGGCGCCACCCTGCCGCGCACGCTCGCGGTGCAGAAAGCGATCGAGAATTATTTCCTCAAACAGGAGGCCGCCAACGTCAAGGCGATGCTGACGGTGAGCGGCGGTGGCGGCGGTGGCGCCGCCGGGCAGAATGAAGGCCGCGGGTTCATCGCGCTCAAGGATTGGTCCGAGCGGCCGGGAGAGAAGAACGGCGCCGACGCCATCACCTCCCGCGCGGCAAAGGCCTTTGCCGGCTTCCGCGATGCCCGCGTCAACGTGCTGGTGCCCGGCGCGATCCGGGGCCTTGGCCAGTCGACGGGGTTCACGCTCGAACTGCTCAACAGCGGCGGTCTTTCACGCGAGGCATTCAAGGCAGCGCGCGATCAGCTGTTCGCCGAGGCACAGGAAGACCCCATGCTGACCCAGGTGCGGATGTCCGATCTCGAGGACCAGCCGACGCTCAGCGTCAGCATCGACCAGCAGAAGCTGCAGGTCCTCGGCATCAACCAGGCCGACGTCAACAACACGCTCGCGACCGCCTGGGGCGGCCGCTATGTCAATGATTTCAACGATCGCGGCCGCGTGAAGCGCGTCTATGTCGAAGGTGACGCGCCCTATCGCGCGCGCCCCGAAGATCTGTCGCAATGGCATGTGCGCACCGCCGACGGATCGATGACGCCGTTTTCCTCCTTCGCCACGACGAGCTGGTCGACCGCGCCGCCGACGCTCGCGCGCTTCCAGGGCGTGCCGTCGTATGAATTTCAGGGGCAGGCCGCACCGGGGCGGAGCTCGGGCGAGGCGATGGACCGGATGGAGGCGCTCGCCGCCAAGCATCCCGGCACCACGGTCGCCTGGGCGGGGCTGTCGTTCCAGGAACGACTGTCGTCGGGCCAGGCGCCATTGCTCTACGGGCTGTCGCTGCTGGTCGTGTTTCTCTGCCTTGCGGCACTGTATGAAAGCTGGACGATCCCCGTCGCCGTGCTGCTGATCATCCCGCTCGGGCTGGTCGGCGCGGTGTTCGCGGTGACGCTGCGCGGGCTCGAAAACGACGTCTATCTCCAGATCGGCCTGCTGACGACGATGGGGCTGGCCGCCAAGAACGCGATCCTGATGATCGAATTTGCCGAGCAGGCCGAGAAAAAGGGCAAGCGCGTGATCGATGCCGCGATCGAGGCGGCGCGGATGCGGCTGCGACCGATCCTGATGACCAGCCTTGCGTTCATCTTCGGCGTGCTGCCGCTCGCGATCTCGACCGGCGCGGGTGCCAACAGCCGCATCGCGATCGGCACCTCGGTGATCGGCGGCATGCTGACCGCGACGATATTGGCGATCTTTTACATCCCGCTGTTCTTCGTGATTGTCCGGCGGACGACGCGGGATACGCTCAAGCGGCTTCATCACGAACCGGTGACGCCGCCGGCACCGGCGGGGCAGGCATGAGCCGGCGTCTCCTGACCATCGCGGCGATGCTCCCGCTCGGCGCCTGTTCGATGGTGCCGGCCTATGTCCGCCCCGCCGCGCCCGTCCCGGCGCGGTTTCCGACCGGCGCGACCGGCGAGCCCGGCGACACGGCACTACCCAGCGTCAGCTATCGCGACATCTTTTCTGATCCTCGGCTGCAGAAGATCATCGACAGCGCGCTCGTCAACAATCGCGACCTGCGGATCGCCGCCGCCAATATCGACGCCGCCCGCGCGCAATATCGCATCCAGCGCGCCGAGCAGCTGCCGCTCGTGACCAGCAACAACACCGTCAGCGTGGCCGATTCGGGCACCGGCCGCACCAACAATGGCGGCGCCCCCGTGATCGGCGGTCAACGCACCAACTACAGCCTGAGCCTCGGCGTCACCCAGTTCGAGATCGATCTGTTCGGCCGGCTCGCCGCCCTGAGCAAGGCCGAGCAGGCGCGCTATTTCGCCAGCGATGTCGGCGCCCGGGCCACCCGTCTGACGCTGATCGGCGATATCGCCGCCGCATGGCTGCGCTATGCCGCCGATCAAAGCCTGATCACGATCGCCGAACAGACCGTCGCCAACGCGCAATCGAGCGTCAAGCTGACGCGCGCGCGGCTCGATGGCGGGATCGCTCCGCGCACCGATCTCGCCCAGGCCGAAACCGTGCTGGCAACCGCGCAGTCGGACCTCGCCCAATTGGCGACCTCGGTCGATCAGGACGTCAATGCGCTCGATCTGCTCGTCGGCGCGCCGGTCGATCGAGCGCTGCTGCCGACCGCGATCGAAACCGCGGCGGCGGGCGTCGCCGAACCGCCGATGAGCCTCGATTCGAGCGTGCTGCTGCGGCGGCCCGACGTCGTCCAGGCCGAATATCAGCTGCGCGCCGCCAATGCCGAGGTGGGCGCCGCGCGCGCTGCCTTGCTGCCGCGGCTGTCGCTGACGGTGCTGGCCGGGCTCGCGAGCAACGGGCTGTCGCAGCTCTTCACCAGCCGTGCCTTCAACTATACCGCGACGCCCGGCGTCAGCTATCCGGTATTCGCCGGCGGACGCAGCCGGGCCGGCCTCGCCCAGGCACGCGCCCAGTTCGACGGGGCGGTCGCGAGCTACGAACGGACGATCCAGACGGCGTTTCGCGAGGTCGCCGATGCGCTGGCCCGCCGGCGCACGATCGACGACCAGCTCGATGCGCAGCAGCGGCTGGTGGGCGCCGCGACCGACACCTATCGGCTGACCGATGCGCGCTATCGCGGCGGCGTCGACAGCTTCCTGGCCAATCTCGACGCCCAGCGCTCGCTCTATCAGGCGCAACGCTCGCTGGTCGCGACCCAGCTCACCGCCGCGACCAACCGGGTGACGCTGTACCGCACGCTGGGCGGCGACGCGCTGGTCGATATCGGCGCCGATGGGCCGGTGCCGGTCGCCAAGCCCTGACGGCTGGCGGGCAGCGTCAATACGCCCGCCCGACCAGCACCCGTTCGACCGCCGGGGCGCCGGTGAAGAGGCAAGTGCCTTCGGCCGCGGCTGCATTCATCGGCACGTTGCGCAGGGTGAGCTTGAGCGCTTTCAGCCGTTCGACCACGGCGTCGAGCGCCGCGCCGGTCGGCTTCGACCACTGCACCTCGACGAAGCCGGGGGTCTTCACCGTCTCGGCAAAGGCGCGTTCGAGGCCCGCGAAATCGGTGACGTCGCGCGCGATATTCGCTTCGAGCCGGGCCTTGGCCTGATCGAACAGCGTCGATTGTATCGCGCCCAACGTGGTCGCCGCGACGGCGACGAAATCGCTCTTCGCGACCACCGCGCTGTCGAGCTTGCCGTCTTCGCGGTAGAGCCGGTCGCGGCGAATGACACTGACATTGCCGCCGGCGACGTCGCGCCCGCCGACCTCGATGACGATCGGCGCGCCCTTCTTGACCCAGCCCCAGCGCTTGGTCGCCGCCTTGGCGGGGCGCAGATCGAGCAGCGCACGAACGGGTTCGCCGAACGCGTGAAGCTTGGCAAGCTCGGCCTGCAGGCCCTTGCAATAATCGACGATCGCCGCGTCCTCGGGCTGGTCGCGCAGCATCGGCACGATCACGATCTGCCAGGGGGCCACGCGCGGGGGGACACGAAGGCCGTCGTCATCGCCGTGCACCATGATCAGCCCGCCGATCATCCGCGTCGACATCCCCCAGCTCGTCGTCTGGGCAAGTTCGAGCTGCCCTTCCGCATTCTGGAAGCGGATATTCTGCGCGCTCGCGAAATTGGTGCCGAGGAAATGGCTGGTGCCGGCCTGCAGCGCCTTGCCGTCCTGCATCATCGCCTCGATCGAATAGGTCGCGACCGCGCCGGGGAAGCGCTCATTTTCGGGCTTCTCGCCCGCCACCACCGGCAGCGCGACGCACTCCTCGGCAAAGGCGCGATAGACTTCGAGCATCTTGAGCGTTTCCTCGCGCGCCTCGGCCTCGGTCGCATGCGCGGTATGGCCTTCCTGCCAGAGGAATTCGGTGGTGCGCAGGAACATCCGCGTGCGCATTTCCCAGCGCACGACATTGGCCCATTGGTTGATCAGGACCGGCAGATCGCGCCACGACTGCACCCAGCGCGCGAACGCCGTGCCGATCACCGTCTCCGATGTCGGCCGCACGACGAGCGGCTCCTCGAGCTTGGCGGTGGGATCGGGCATCAGCCCGCCCTTGCCGTCGCTCACCAGCCGGTGATGCGTGACGACCGCCATTTCCTTGGCGAAGCCCTCGACATGCTCGGCCTCCTTTTCGAAATAGGAGAGCGGGATGAACAGCGGGAAATAGCAATTCTCGTGCCCCGTTGCCTTGATCTGATCGTCGAGCAACCGCTGGATGCGTTCCCAGATGCCATAGCCCCATGGCCGGATGACCATGCAGCCACGGACCCCCGATTCCTCGGCCATGTCGGCCTCGGTGATGACGGTTTGATACCATTCGGCGAAGTTGGCGTCGCGGGTGACGGTCAGGGCATGCTTGATCATGGGAGCTGCGATTAGCGGGAAGTTTCACGCCCGTCACGGGGTTGTGTCACCGGGGTTGTTCGCGCCCGCAACATCGCGCATGGCCGATCGGATGAGCGACCACGCCTCCGACCGTGCCATGCTGGCGATCGCGCTGCGGCTTTGCTCGGCGGCGGCCTTCGCGGCGATGGGGGCGACGATCAAGCTCGCCGAGGCGCACGGCGCGCACCTCGCCGAGACGATGTTCTTCCGCCAGACCTTCGCGCTGGTACCGGTGACCGCGTTCATCGCCGCGGGGCCAGGCTTGGCGAGCATCCGCACCGACCGGATCGGCGCGCATGCGCTGCGCACCGCGATGGGGCTCGTGTCGATGTGCTTCGTGTTGGGCACGATCATGCTGCTGCCGCTCGCCGAATCGACCACGCTGCAGTTCACGCTGCCGATCTGGGCGACGATCCTGGGGGCCGTGGTGTTGCGCGAACCGGTCGGCTGGCATCGCTGGGCGGCGGTGGCGCTGGGCTTCACCGGGGTGCTGATCATCACCCAGCCCGGCGCGGGCATGGCGAGCTGGGGCATTGCGACCGGGCTGATCGGCGCGCTGCTCTCAGCCAGCGTATCGATCCTGTTGCGGCAGATCGGCAAGACCGAAGCGGCGGCGACCACGGTCTTCTGGTTTTCGGCGCTTTCGGTGCCGCCCACCGCGATCGGTTTCGCGCTGACCGCCACGGCGCATCCGCCGCTGACCTGGGCGTTGCTGGTGATGGTCGGCGTCATCGGCGGGATCGCGCAGCTGCTGATGACGGCGGCGCTGAAGCTCGCGCCGGTCTCGCTGGTGGTGCCGATGGATTATACCGGCCTGGTGTGGGCAACGCTGTTCGGCTATCTGGCGTTCGGCGTGCTGCCGAGCTGGGCGACCTGGGCGGGGGCGCCGTTCGTGATCGCATCGGGTCTCTACATCGTCTGGCGCGAGCAGCTCCGCGCGCGCACCCGGACCGACGGCGCGATAGCGACGAGCTAGGACAGCACGTCAGGCCGGGCGCCGCCGGTAGACCAGCATCAGATTGTTGGCAGGCATCTCGACCAGCCGATCAAACGCCAGCCCCTGCGCGGCAGCCGCCCGCGTCATCGCCTCGACCGACCGCAGACCCCAGGCGGGATCGCGCGCGCGCAGCGATTCGTCGAACGCCTCGTTGCTCGGCGCGGTCGGCACGCCCTGGCGGCGGTAAGGCCCGTACAGGATGAGCGGGCCACCCTGCGCCAAAATCCGCGCCGCCCCCGCCATCAGCCCGAGCGACGCCGACCACGGACTGATATGCGCCATGTTGATGCACAGCGCCGCATCGGCGCGGTCGATCGGCCAATCTTCGGCGGCGGCATCGATCGCCAGCGGCGGGCGGACATTGCCGATCCCCGCGGTCCAGGCGGCGATCGAGGCGAGTGCGGTCGGATCCGGGTCGCTCGGCTGCCAGTCATGCCCGCACATCGCCTGCGCGAAAAAGGCGCAATGTTCGCCGCTGCCGCTCGCGATCTCGAGCACGAGTCCCGTCACGGGCAGGATTTCGACCAGCATCCCGGCGATCGCATCGCGGTTGCGCAGCGTCGCCGGGGCGTGCTTGCGGACCTCACCGGGGGCGTCGGCAGGCATCCAGGGAGTCGGGTCGGCCATGCCAAGTCTCGCTTGTTGCTCGCGCCATCGCTAGACATGGCGGCAGGCATTGCAAGAGGGGTGCATGATGGCGGAGACCGAGTCGGCGAAGGTCGATCGTGGGGCGGGCGTGCTGTTTCCCCCGCCGTTCGTCTATCTCGGGCTCCTGCTGCTCGGCCCGCTGGTCGACCGGCTGCTGGGCCTGCCGCGCTTTCCTGCGCCCGGATGGCTGAGCATCCCCTTCCTCATCCCCGGCACCGCGCTGATCGCCATCGCGATCGGGCTGTTCCGGCGGCGCGGCGAAAATCCCAACCCGGCGACGGTCACCAGCGGGATCATCGATACCGGCATCTATGCCCATACGCGCAACCCGATGTATCTCGGGATGGCGCTGGCCTATGCGGGGCTGGCGATCCTGCTCCACAGCATGCCGTCGCTGCTGTTCCTGCCGGTCGCGATCGCGATCATCCGCAGCCAGGTGATCGCCCGCGAGGAGCGCTATCTGGAAGCGAAGTTCGGTCAGCCCTATCTCGATTACAAGGCACGGGTGGGCCGCTGGTTCTAGGCGCGCGCCAGCCGGGCCGCGTCGAGCAATCGGCGGGCGCGAAGATACATCTCGATCCGCTGCGTGGTGAACAGCCCGAGCGCCATCACGATCAGCACGTCGGTCAGCACCAGCGTGTTCAGGTGCAGCGGCCCGCCGCCGCCCACCAGGCTGCGCGCGCCGAACCGCACCGCGACCAGCCCGGCGATGAACACGAGCGCGCCGATCGATGCCCGCTGCTGAAGGTCATGCGTCTCGGGATCGACCTCGATATGCATCATCCTGCCGCGCTGCCAGCCAAGCGCCCCCCCGATGACGAGCGCGACACCGCACAACAGCCATTGCGCCCCGATCGGCGGAAATTCGACGAGCATCACGCTGGCGAGCACCAGATAGAGCGCCGGGAAGATCCACAGCCTTTCGACCTTCAACGGTCGCGGTCGGCTCAGCCGACGCATCCGCAGCGCCAGCACGAACGCCACGACGGCGGCGGTGATGACGTAGCTGATCCATTGCTGCGGATGTGCTGCATCAACCGGCATAGTCCCCCCTCTTCGACCGCCAGACGGCGCGCGAAAGCACCAGATGCACGAATAGCCCGGCTGGCCCGGCAAGGAAAGTCAGCAGCAGCACCGGCGCCTGAACCAGCCGATTGATCCCGCGCCGGTCGGCATCCTCGGCGATCCACAGCCCGGTAAACAGATCGAGCGCGAGATAGTGCGTCCAGCCGGTGACGACCCCGCCATCGCTGGCAAAGATCGCGCGGATGCCCGCGATCGTTGAGAAATCGGGCGCGGCACCGGCCTGTTCGCCGAACCCGATCGTCAGCGCGGTGGCGACGAGCACCACATAGAACAGGCTCAGCCCGCCCGCGCCCAGCAACCGCAGCCAGCCGATCGTCCCGAACCGGCGCGGCGCGAGGATCAGCACCAGCCACAGCAGCAGCGCGACGCCATTGACCGCCGAAAAGAGCGCGGCCCAGGTCATGCCTATTCGGCCGCCTCGGCGAGCGGTGCCTCCTTCCACACCAGCACGGGTTTCCGCGCCGCCAGCGTTTCGTCGAGGCGCGCGCGCGGGGCGAAATGCGGCGCGGATTTGAGGCTGGGGTCGCCCGCCTTGGCGCGCGCCGCGACCGATCGCAGCGCGCCGATGAACTGGTCGAGCGCCGCCTTGCTCTCGGTCTCGGTCGGCTCGACCAGCATCGCGCCGTGGACGACGAGCGGGAAATAGACCGTCATCGGGTGGAATCCCTCGTCGATCAGCCCCTTGGCGATGTCGAGCGTGGTGAAGCCCTCGGCCATGCCGTCATCGCTGAACAGCGCCTCGTGCATGCACGGGCCGCTCGCGGCGAAGGGCGCGTCGAGCACGTCCTCCAGGCTGCGCAGCACGTAATTGGCGTTGAGCACCGCATCCTCGGCGACCTGCCGCAGACCATCGGCCCCGTGGCTGAGAATATAGCTCAGCGCCCGCGTAAACATCCCCATCTGGCCGTGGAACGCGACCATCCGGCCAAAGCTGTGCGGGTGGCGGTCATCGACGCTTTCCTCTTCCACCAGCGTGATGTGACCATCGGCATAGCGCTCGGTGAACGGCAGCGGGCCGAACGGCGCCAAGGCCTCGGACAGCACCACCGGCCCCGATCCCGGCCCGCCGCCGCCATGCGGGGTCGAGAAGGTCTTGTGCAAATTGATGTGCATCGCATCGACGCCGAGATCGCCCGGGCGCACCCGGCCGACGATCGCGTTGAAGTTGGCGCCGTCGCAATAGACATAGCCGCCCGCCGCGTGGACCGCGTCCGAAATCTCCTTCAGGTCGCGTTCGAACAGCCCGCAGGTATTGGGGTTGGTGATCATCACCCCGGCGACGTCCGGCCCCAGCCGCGCCTTCAAGGCCGCGGTATCGACGCGCCCCTCGGGCGTGGCCGGGATATCCTCGACCTGATAGCCGGCAAAGGCCGCCGTCGCCGGGTTGGTGCCATGCGCCGATTCGGGGACGAGGATCACCTTGCGGTGCCCCTCCCCGCGCGCTTCGAGCGCGGCCTTGATGCACAGGATGCCGCAGAGTTCGCCGTGAGCCCCGGCCTTGGGGCTCATCGCCACGCCGTGCATGCCGGTGAGCTTGATCAGCCAGACCGCGAGTTCGTTGATGACGCCGAGCGCGCCCTGCACGGTATCGACCGGCTGGAGCGGGTGGATGTCGGCGAACCCCGGCAGCCGCGCCATCTTTTCATTGAGGCGCGGATTATGCTTCATCGTGCAACTGCCGAGCGGGAAGAAGCCCAGGTCGATGCCGTAGTTCTGGCGGCTGAGCCGCGTGTAGTGACGCACGGTTTCGGGTTCCGACAGGCCGGGAAGGCCGATCGGCGCGGTGCGGGCGAGGCCGCCGAGCCGCTGGCTGGCGTCTGCGGCTTCGGCAAAATCCACCCCCGTCGTCTCGGTCGAGCCGATCTCGAAGATCAGCGCCTCTTCGAGCATCAACCCCTTGTTGCCCGTGAAAGTCACTGAGTCAGCCTCACCAGCGACGCCGAGTTCCGGGCGCCAGCCGCTTGCGTTGATCGTCATGCCAGCACCTCTTCGAGCGTGGTTGCGAGGGTTTCGATATCGTCGCGGCTCGTCGTCTCGGTCACCGCGACGACAAGGCCGTGATCGAGCGCAGCCTCGCCCGGATAAAGCCGGCCGAGCGACACGCCGGCCAGAATCCGGCGATCGGCAAGGGTGCGCACGACCTGCCGCGATTCGCGGGGCAGCATCAGCGTGAATTCGTTGAAGAAGCCGTCGTTGACGACGCTGACCCCGGGCACCTGCGCCAGCCGATCCGCCGCCGCCACCGCCAGCGCATGGTTGACCCCGGCCAGCCGGCGCAGCCCCGCCTCGCCCAGCAGGGTCATGTGGATCGAGAAGGCCAGCGCGCAGAGGCCCGAGTTGGTGCAGATGTTCGAGGTCGCCTTTTCGCGGCGGATATGCTGCTCGCGCGTGCTGAGCGTGAGCACGAAGCCACGCTTGCCATTGGCGTCGAGCGTCTCGCCGCACAATCGGCCGGGCATCTGGCGGAGATATTTTTCCTTGCAGCCGAACAGCCCGACATAGGGGCCGCCGAACTGCAGCCCGACGCCGATCGACTGGCCTTCGCCGACGACGATATCGGCGTCCATCTCACCGGGCGCCTTGATCGCGCCGAGCGCGACGGGTTCGGTGACGACCGCGATCAGCAGCGCCTTCTTCGCGTGGCAGGCATCGGCGAGCGGCTTCAGGTCGGCGATACGGCCGAGAATATCCGGATACTGGACCACGACGCACGAGGTATCGCCGTCGATGCCGGCGATCAGCCGGTCGATATCGGTCTCGGCGGTCAGCGACGGCGCGGCCGTGTCGAGCAGGTCGCCGGTGTATTTCGCCATCGTCCTTGCGACCGAGACATAATGCGGGTGGAGCCCCGACGACAGGATCGCCTTGCCGCGCTTGGTGATCCGCCGTGCCATGCCGATCGCCTCCCAGCACGCGGTCGATCCGTCGTACATCGATGCGTTCGCCACATCGGTGCCGAGCAGCCGCGCGACTTGGCTTTGGAACTCGAACAGCATCTGCAGCGTGCCCTGCGCGATTTCGGGCTGATAGGGGGTGTAGGCGGTCAGGAATTCGCCGCGCTGGATCAGGTGATCGACGCTGGCAGGGACATGGTGGCGATACGCGCCGCAGCCGAGGAAGAACGGCACTTCGCCGGCGACGGTGTTCTTGCGCGCGAGCGCCGACAAATGCCGCTCCACCGCCAATTCGCTGGCGTGCATCGGCAGGTCGTGGATCGGCCCGTCGAGGCGCGCGGCTTCGGGCACGTCGACGAACAGGTCGTCGATCGAGGCGGCGCCGATCGTGGCGAGCATGGATTGGCGGTCGGTTTGGGTGAGCGGCAGGTAACGCATTCATTTTCTCCAAGCCCCTCCCCTTCAGAGGAGGGGTAGGGGGTGGGGGATATCTCACCGAGCCGGGCGCTTGCGGAGAGTCCCCACCCCAAGCCCTCCCCTCAAGGGGAGGGACCAAAGTGCCTAAAGCTTTGCGACGAACGCTTCGTAGGCGACCTCGTCCATCATGCCGTCGACCTCGCTCGGGTCGCTCAGCGTCAGCTTGAAGAACCAGCCATCGCCCTCGGGGTCTTCGTTGACGAGACCCGGCGTGTCGGCCAGCGCGGCATTGCCCTCCAGCACCGTTCCCGACACCGGCGAATAGACGTCGGATGCGGCCTTGACCGATTCGACTACCGCGGCCTCGTCGCCCTTGGTGAGTTCCTTGCCGTCTTCGGGCACGTCGACGAAAACGATGTCACCGAGCTGTTCCTGCGCATATTCGGTGATGCCGACGGTGCCGATGTCGCCGTCAAGCTCGACCCATTCATGATCTTCGGTGAAATAGCGGCTCATGCGGTGCCTCCTCTAACGAACATAGCGATGGGGGATGAAGGGCATCGCGGTGACGATGCCGGTATGGACCTTGCCGCGCTGGGCAAGCTGAACATTTGTGCCGGGCACCGCCATCGCAAGCGGCACATAGGCCATCGCGATCGGCGCGCCGACGCTCGGCGCGAAGCCGCCCGAGGTGACCTTGCCGACCTCGCCCCCGTCGCGGTCGAGCACCGCCGCGCCTTCGCGGACCGGTTGCTTGCCTTCGACCAGCAACCCGACGCGCTTGAGCGCCGGGCCAGTTTCGCGCTCGGCGAGGATGCGCGGGGCGCCAGGGAAACTGGCTTCCTCGCGCCGTCGCTTCGACAGCGCGAAGCCGAGATCGGCCATCACCGGCGTCGTCTCGGGATCGAGATCATGGCCGTACAGCGGAAGGCCAGCCTCCAACCGCAGCGAATCGCGCGCGCCGAGACCGATGGGTTTCACTTCGGGCTGGGCGCAAAGCGCATCCGCCAACGCCTCGACCGTCTCGGCGGGCACCGAAATCTCGAAACCATCCTCGCCGGTATAGCCGGACCGGCTGATCCACAACGGCGTGCCGTTCCAGTCGAACGTCGCCGCCGTCATGAACACCAGCGTCTCGATCCCCGGCACGAGGCGCGCCAACGCATCGACCGCCCTGGGTCCCTGCAATGCCAACAGGGCCTGATCATCGAGATGGTTCAACCGAACCTCATCGGGCAGATGCTCGACGAGATGGGCGATATCGTCGGCCTTCACGGCGCCGTTGACGACCATGTAGAAGGCCGCGCCGTCAAACGCGCCCTCGGGCAGCCGCGTCACCATCAGATCATCGAGAATGCCGCCATCGTCGGCGAGCAGCAAAGAATAGCGCATCCGCCCCGCGCCCAGCCCCTTGAGATCGCCGGGCAGCAACGCCTCGAGCGCGGTGGCCACATCGGCCCCGCCTTCCGCAAAAAGCAGAAGTTGCCCCATATGGCTGACGTCGAACAGCCCGGCCGACTCGCGCGTCCAGAGATGTTCGGCCATGATCCCTTCATACTGGATCGGCATGTGATAATCGGCGAACTCGACCATCCGCGCACCACGCGCGCGGTGCCACGCGTCGAGCGGCAGCTGTTCGATCGTATCGATGAAGTCGATCTGGTCGCTCATCACAGGCCTTCCGTTCGGTGGTGACGGCATGCCATTCCCGGTCGCCCGGTGCTGGTCAGCCGCCCCCTCTGTCACGGAACCTGAGAGCTTTGACCGCGCGCCCGTTGGCGCTGCGGCTTACCCCTTCGGTGGGCTGCGCAATCGCTCGCGAAGCCGCTTTCCAGAGTGTCGTTTCAGGTCAGCGCGGTCCCGATTGCCTGAGAGATTCCGGGGCGGTTGCTCCTTCGGCGGAGGGGCGCGTACCCCCCACTCTCCCGCGCTTACCCATGACGGTCGCCCGTCATCGACGCCGCAGCTTTGACGCGGCGCAGCATGCAAGTCAATCGACCAGGATCAACGCGTCGCGTTATATTTCAACTGTTCGTCGGTGAGCTGGAAACCCACCAGTGCTTCGAAGGTCGCCCGCTGAACCGCCTGGCGGATGTCGGGACGCGACAGCGGATCGACCGCTGCATCTTCCTGCCCCGCTTTGCGCTTGCGGGTCAGCGACTTGCGAACCTCCGGCGAAAGCGTCGCGGCAGCGCGGACGACGCTCGCGGTCGCCTCGCCTGCAACGCTGGCGCGCTGCTGGCCAGCGTCGAAATGCAGCGCGACGCGGCCGATCCGCTTCGACACGACCGCCGTGCCCCCCTGCACGACGGTGATGAAATAGGGCAAGGTGACGTCACGCGCCGCCTGAACGTCGTTGCGGAGGCCGCGAACCTCGAACGTCACCGTCGTCTCGACATTCTCGCCGACATCGACGCAGGTCGAGCGCACCTCGGTCATCGTCGCGGTGACGTCGATCGCGCTGGCATCTTGGCTCGTTGGCGGGTTGAACAGCGTCACATCGCCGGTCGCCGCCGGGATCGCGACCGCCGGGCAAGCGGTTCTGATCGCCGTGATTCCCTCGAGCGTCAGCTCGCCCGCCTTGGGCGCGCAAGCGCTGGTCAGCAGGCCGCCGATCACGATCGACACGAGGGGGAGAGCAGGTATCCGGGCTGTCACGGGCGTACGCACCTTTTCCAACGAGAAGGGGGCCGCCGCTGAATATTTCGCGTGCAGCCCCTGAAGTGCGCGCACCATAGGAACCGGCTTTCGCGCACGCAAGCAATCGCGTAGAGAAGTCGCCTATGACGAATCCAGACAAACCGGCACTAGACCTGCTGATCGCCGCACCTCGGGGCTTTTGCGCGGGCGTCGATCGGGCAATCCACATCGTCGAACTGGCGATCGAGAAATATGGCGCGCCGGTCTATGTTCGGCACGAAATCGTCCACAACAAATATGTCGTCGACAGTTTGCGCGCCAAGGGCGCGATCTTCGTCGAGGAGCTCGAAGAAGTGCCCGATGGCGTGCCCGTGGTGTTCTCGGCGCATGGCGTGCCCAAATCGGTGCCTGCCGAGGCGAGCGATCGGGGCCTTTCCTATTTCGACGCGACCTGCCCGCTGGTCTCCAAGGTGCATCGGCAGGCCGAACGGCTGGTCGAGGCCGGCCGGCATATCATCTTCGTCGGCCACGCCGGCCATCCCGAGGTCGTCGGCACCTTCGGCCAGGTCCCCGATGGGGCGATGACGCTGATCGAGACCGCCGAGGATGCGCAGAGCTTCGTGCCCGTCGATCCGGGCAATCTCGCCTTCCTCACCCAGACGACGCTGTCGGTCGACGATACCGCCGATATCGTCGCGGTGCTGATGGCGCGCTTTCCCGGGATCAAGGCGCCCCGCGGCGAGGACATCTGTTATGCCACTTCCAATCGGCAAGCGGCGGTGAAGGCGATTGCCGCCGAATGCGACGCGATGCTGGTGATCGGCGCGACCAATTCGTCGAATTCGCTGCGGCTGGTCGAAGTCGCCGAACGGCAGGGAATCCCCGCGCGACTGATCCAGCGCGCGACCGATCTCGATTTCGAGTGGCTCGCCGGAGTCAGGACGCTCGGCATCACGGCGGGCGCATCGGCACCCGAGATCCTCGTGCGCGAGCTCGTCGCGCTGCTGGCGCAGCATTATACGATCACCGAGCGCGAAGAGGAAACGACGCGCGAAACCATCTCGTTCAAGCTGCCACGCGGCCTCGAAATCGCCGCCTGACCGCGGGGTAATGATCCGGTGGCCGTTTACACCCACGTCTCCGCCGAGGCGCTGGCCGCGTTCCTTTCGCGCTACGATGTCGGCGACCTCGTCTCCGCCAAGGGCATTGCCGAGGGCGTCGAGAACAGCAACTATCTGGTCGACACGACCAAGGGCCGCTTCATCCTAACGCTGTACGAAAAGCGCGTCGATGCGGGCGATTTGCCCTTTTTCATGGCCTTGCTCGACCACCTCGCCGACAAGGGCCTGCCGGTGCCGCCCGCGATCAAGGATCGCCGCGGCGTCGAAATCCAGGAACTCGAGGGGCGTCCGGCGTGCCTGATCAAGTTTCTGCCGGGCGTCTCGCTGTCGCATCCGACGGTCTCCCAGGCGCTGGCTGCGGGCGACGCGCTGGGGCGGCTTCACCGCGCCGTCGGCGATTTCATCGGCTTTCGGGAAAATTCGATGGGCCAGCCGACCTGGCAGGCGCTGTACGAGAGGTGCGGATCGAGCCTCGACATGATTGCGCCCGGTCTTCACCGCGACCTGGGCTTTGCGATCGGCGATCTGGCCGCGACATGGGACCGCGACGGACTCGACCGGTGCGCGATCCATGCCGATCTGTTCCCCGACAACGTGCTGATGCTCGGCGACCAGGTCACCGGGTTGATCGACTTTTATTTCGCCTGCCACGATATCCGGCTCTATGATCTCGCGGTGATGCATGCCGCCTGGGCCTTCGATGCCACCGGGGCGCACCATGACGCTGCCGTCGGTACGGCCCTGATCGCCGGTTATGCCCGTCACTTTGCGCTCACCGACGAAGACCGCGCCGGCTTCAACGATCTTGCAGTCGGCGCCTGCATCCGCTTCACGCTGTCGCGTGCCTGGGACTGGCTCAACACGCCCGCCGACGCGCTCGTCACCCGCAAGGACCCGTTGGCCTTCTGGCGCCGGGTGCGCGTCTATGATCCCGATCTCGCCCGCCGATCGCCGACGCTGCAATGAGCGAACTCGCCAAGGTCGAAATCTTCACCGACGGCGCCTGCAAGGGCAATCCCGGCCCCGGCGGCTGGGGCGCGGTGCTGCGGATGGGCGACAAGGAGCGGGAGATCGCCGGCGGCGAGCCGCTCACCACCAACAACCGCATGGAAATGATGGCGGTGGTCGAAGCGCTCAACGCCCTCAAACGCCCGTGCGCGGTGACGCTATACACCGACAGCCGCTATGTGATGGATGGCCTGACCAAATGGATCAAGGGCTGGCAGCGCAACGGCTGGCGGACCGCCGACAAGAAGCCGGTCAAGAACGCCGATCTCTGGCAGGCGCTGCTCGCCGCCGCCAAGCCGCACCGGATCGAGTGGCAATGGGTGAAAGGCCATGCCGGCCATCCCGAGAACGAACGCGCCGACGCGCTCGCCAGCGCTGCGGCGGTGGCCGCCGGACGCGCCGGTCGGCGAGCGGTGGCCTCGGCCGACTGACGAGGCCGATCGGGACTATGGCGAACGGCAGCCAAATCGGCCATATCGCCGATGATCAGAATCGAGGGGAACGAACTTTCTGATGCCCGATGACCCAAGGCGGACCGCCCCATGAAGCGGCGCGTACCCTACAGCCAGGTGGGCCTTCAGGTCCTGATCGTCAGTATCCTCGCACACGCGGCCCAGATCGCGCTGCAAACGGGCTATCCCTTCGTCTTTGCGATCAACATCGCGTCGCTCTTTTACATGCGATGGCGGGCCGGCGCCTATTTGCGAGCCGGCCGCGCCGACTTCGATCCGGTCATCGCCGCCGAAATGATCGTGGCCTTTGGCGTTCTGTCGCTCATCCTGGGCATCAGCACCGCGGTCGTGCCGCTGTTCCTCGGGACGGCGACGCTGCGGGTCGGCGATCTCACCGCGCTCGCCACGCTGGCGACGCCGTTTCTCGAAGGGCTGGCGACCGCCGGGCTGGCGCCCTTCTTTGCGGTGCTGTTGCGGATCGAGGCGCACGAGATCGAAAGCCGCTATGATTCGAGCACCGACATGTCGAGCCTGGCGACCGCCACCCGAGACCTGACACGGACCATCCGGGGCACGCATACCGCGCTGAGCGATCTGCAGGAATCGGCGCGGGCCGCGAGCGTCTCAACCAAGGCGCTGGCCGATGAGGTGCGCGGCGAGGCCGGGCGGCTCAACGCCGCTTTCATGGAGGGCGAAGCGCGGTTGCGCACGCTGACGGCGGCCGCCGAATCGAGCGGCACCGAGGTGGCCAAGCTCGCCGGAGAGACGACGCGCCTCACCAACGCGGCGACCGACGCGGGCACGATGCTCACCGCGCTCGGCGATCTGATCGAATCGGTCGAGCGGTTCGTCAAGCCGACCGCGCCCGCGGAATGAGCCGAAGCGCCTCCCGTAGCAGTCTCCATCTGCAGATGGGGCAGGAAACCATCTATCTGCTGCTCGCGGTAACGATGTTCACGACCATCGTCCTGGCGGCCTATCTGCTCGCGCTGCGGCAGGAGGTGAAGCAGCAGGACCCGCCGATCATCGTGCTGCCCGAGGCCGAAGGCTATTATTTCGGCGCGGGATCGGCGGCGCTCAGTGGCGACTTTGAGAACCGGCTCCGCCGCCTCGTCATCCCGCGGCTGCGTGAGATCGGCGCGACCTATGATGCGACCGTGATCGAGGTGATCGGCCATACCGACGAGATTCCGCTCCACGGCCACGGCCAGTTGCCCAGCAATCTCGATGCGGTGCTGGTGCCGATGTTCGTCGGCGATGCCCCCGCCGAGCCGGTCGCCGCCGACAATGCCGGGCTCGGCATGGCCCGTGCCGTCGCAGTCGCCCGTTTCATGCGCGAATCGGGTCTGAGCAGCAAGTTCACGATCATCCCGCTGTCCGCCGGCCCCTTCCTGAAGCCTGACGATACCGCGCTCTCGGCCGGCGAGGCGGTCGCCGACGAGGCACGACGGCGGATCGAGGTAAGGCTGCGGCGGCGCGAGCACCGCTGACCCTCACAGCCGCAGCTTGAGCACGTCGTAATAGCGGTTGAGTTCGACGAAGCGCCGGTTGGCCTCGCGCTGCGAAGCGCAGTCCGCCCCCGCCAGATCGGGGTGCATCTTGCGGGCAAGCTCGCGGAAGCGCTGGCGCAGCGCCGTCCGGTCGGGACGGGCATCGGGCGCAAAGCGGAAAAATTCGAGCGCGCGATCGAATTCCGATCGCGCCGGCGATGCCGCCGTCCCGCGCCCGCCACCCTTTTCGCGGCCCGCGGCACGGCCATCGATCCGGTCGAGCAGATGCCGCAGCCGGGCATTGACGTTCCGCAGCCGGGCGATCCCGTCGTCGACCGCCTCCTTGCGAAGCCGTCGCAACTGGAGCAATTGCTTTTCGAGCTCATCGGATTCGGCGGCGGCCTTGCGCCTCGCCTCGACGGCCGCCGCCGGCAAGCCGCGCTTGGGCCAGCGGATCGCGACCTGATACAGCAGCCGTCGATTTTCCTGCACCTCGGCATCGAACGCAACCATCTGCCGGTCGAGCACCTCGGCCGAACGCGCGGCCGCCCGCGCCTCCCGCTCGCGCACCGCCAGCGGATCGGCCAGACCGGCGCGCACATCGCGCAGAAACGAATCGAGGACGCCAAGCCGGGCATGCGGCGGCCATCGATGCTCCATCTGGGCGATCGTCTCGAAGGTCTTCACGACCTGCGCTGCCAGGCGCACCCCCGCATAATCGCCCGAGCACAATTTTGCCTCGAGCTCGGCGGCGATTTCCGGGGCGATCCGATCGAACACCGTATCGATCCCGAACAACAGTTCGAGCACTTCATTGGCACGATCGATCTCGTCCGGATCGCGCGCCTTGATGCGCGCAGGATCGATGCCGATTGCATTGAAAAAACTGACGATTCCGCTCACGGGATCGGGATTGCCCTCGATGAATCGCCAGAGGTGCCCGGGCATCGGGGCAAGACCGATCTGATCGAAGATGTCGATCACCGCCAGGCGGCGCATCCGCGCGATACGCTGGGCGGCGCTCGGCCGGGCCTCGAAACTGAAGGCCGCGCGCCGCGATTCGCCGAGCGGCCGCGCCGCCGCGACACCATGGACGACGGGCTTGGCGATCGCCTTGCCGCTTTCCCGACCGAAGATACCGCGCCAGCTGAAGCGGCGGCGCAGGCGAATCGGCGAACGCGGGCGCAGCCCCCGTCGCAACCGGCTCGCGCCAGACACCAGGCTTTGGCTGATCCAGTCGAGATATCCCTGCGCTGCCACGCTCGCTCCCTGCCCTCGACCTCGCCCTCGCCCTCGCCCCCGCGTTCGCCCTCTCGGGCAGGGCTTGCTAACCCAAAACGGGCAGTCGCGGAACCAGCCATGTCTCGGCCGGTACCGACGGGGCTTGATCGGGTCGCCGTCCCCGCGCAGGTTCGGAGGACTCGATGCTACGAGAGGATGAGTCGCATGAAATTCGAACTCTACAAGGACAAGGCCGGCGAATGGCGCTGGCGCCTCCGCCACGGCAACGGCAATATCCTCGCCACGACGAGCGAAGGCTATTCGAGCAAGGCCTCCGCGCTCAAATGCATCGAGAACGTCAAGGCATCGACCGATGCGCCGATCGAAGAGGAATGATCAGCGGGTGAACCGGGCCGGCGCATAGACACCGGGCTCGATCGATCCGACCGCACCTGCCCGGGCGCGGCCGAGCAACAATCCGGCGGCGAGCAGCGCCGCCGCCGGCGCGGTCTGGATGCCGAAGCCGCCCTGCCCCGCAAACCAGAAAAAATCGGGCGCGCGCGGATCGAAACCATAGATTGGCAGCCGATCGGGGGCAAAGGTCCGTAGCCCGGCCCAGCGACGCTCGACCGCCGCGACGCGCCAGTCGACCGCGCCTTCGAATCGATCGATGGCGATCGCAATGTCCAGCTCCTCGGGCGCGGCATCACAGGGCAGCGAGGGGATTTCGTCGTGCGGGCTCAGCCAGAGCCGGCCCCCCGCCTCGGGCTTGAAATAGAAACTGCCGCCAAGATGGGCCACGTGCGGCATTGCCGCAGGCGCCGCCGGATCGGTGCGCAGCTGCGCCATCGTCCGGCGGAACGGCGCCAGCCCGAGCGGGGCCACGCCTGCCATCACCGCGATCTCATCGGCCCAGGCGCCGGCCGCATCGACCATCGTCGTGGCCGACCAGGTGCCGGCGCTACTGTCGATCCGCCAGTCACCGTCGACCCGCCGCGCCGCCGTCACCCGCGCGCCGGTGACGATCCGGGTGCCGTGGCGCCGCGCGCGCGCGAGATAATGCTGATGGAGACCGGCGACATCGATATAGGCAGCCCCGGGCTCGAAGATGCCGATCGTCCAGCCGGCGCGCAGCCCCGGCACGATCGTCGCCGGATCGACGCGCTCGAGCGCGACCCCGCTGCCCGCAAACTCGGACAGAAACCGCTCGGCATGGCCAGCATCCTCGGCCCGGCCGATATGAAGCGACCCGAGCGGCGCGATGAAGCCGTGCTCGATCAGATAGGGGCCGGATGCCGATGTCAGCGGCTGGATCAGCGGGCCACCATAGGTTTCCGACCAAAAGGCCGCCGATCGGCCGGTCGCATGATAGCCGGGCATATCCTCGGCTTCGAGCAGCACGACGCTCGCGAACGGCGCGACTTCGGCCGCGAGGCTTGCCCCGGCGATCCCGCCCCCGACGATCACGACATCGACATCGGCCATCTCAGCGGACCTGTGCCCGGGACGCGAGGAAGATGTCGATCTCGCCGATCGCCCGGTTGCGGACGCTGTCGATCTCGCGCAGCACCTCGTGCGCGGCTTCGTCGCCGAACCGCAGCAAGCGCACGTCGGGCAGCTTCGCCGACAGCGCCACTGCCGCCTTGGCATCGACCAGCTGATCGGCCATCGGCACGAGCATCAGCACGGGCACCGACATCCGCCGCACCCGCTGATCGCCGCGCAATTCGCGAGTCGATCGAAACGCCTCGATCAGCCAGCGCCAGCTCGGCGGCCCCATCAGCAGCTCGGGCTTGGCGGACTGCCACCAGATTTCGTCTTCATAGCGGCTCTGATCGTGCGTCAGCAGCGCCTGGCGTGTCTCGAGAGCGCCCGGCCGTTCATTGCCCTTCCACGCCGCGCGCGTCGAATTGCCGACCCCGCCGAGCAGCCGCGCCGCGCGCTCGCCGAGGGTTGCGCCGAGCGGACTGCGCAGCCCGAGCATCGGCGCGACCAGCACGGCCGCATCGGGCCGTGCGGCACCCTCGACGAGCGCCCGGAGCACGAGATGACCGCCCATCGAATGCCCCATCAGCACATGGGGCGCCGCCATCTCACCCGACCACGCGGCATAAAACTCTCTGAAATCGTCAAGATAGGTCTTGAAGTCGTCGACATGGCCGACATGGGCGCTGGGCGACAGGCGGCCCGATCCACCCTGCCCCCGCCAGTCGAGCGATGTGACCGACCAGCCCTGGGCGTGCCAATGGGCGAACAGCTCGAGATATTTCTCGAAGATGTCGCCGCGGCCGCCCTCGAACAGGATGCTGCCCCGGGCCGTCCCCTCGGCTGGCCAGTCGAAACGCCGCAACGGCCACCCGTCCCTGGCATGCCAGTAGGTGATCCGCGCCGCCGCCGGAATCGCGCGCCGATAGAGAAGTGGTGAGGCCATCGTCGGTGGTTACTTTTTAGAAAGCCGTTCCGTCTAGAGAATTGCGGATGGGCTGGGGAAATCTTGCAACACTGTTGCCGATCGTGCTCGCACTGCTGCTTCTGTCCTCCGGGATAGAGGATGCGCGGCTGCGTACGATCGCCAACTGGAAAAACGCCACGATTGCGCTGCTGGCGGTGCCGTGGTGGATCGTCAACGGCATGGCGCTGTGGCCCGACATCGCCATGCAGTTGGGCGTTGCGCTGATGATCTTCGCCTTTTTTTGTGCTGCCTTTCATTTCGGCCAGATGGGTGGCGGCGACGTCAAACTGATCGGCGCGCTGGCGCTCTGGTTCCCGATTCAGCCGCTGATGTGGCTGCTGATCGTGATGTCGCTGGTGGGCGGCGTGGTCACGATCGCCATGGTGATCGATCGCTGGCGGCGCCGGGACGGCAGCCCGGTAGAGGTTCCCTATGGCGTGGCGATCGCGATCGCCGGCCTAATTGCGGTCCGTGAACCGCTTTTTAACCAGATTGCTTGATTGATTAACGACGGACCAAGTGGTTCGCGCCCGAAAGGCCTGATGCGTCATGGATGGTAGGAAGATCATATTGCTGGTGGGGGCGCTGTTCATCGCAGCGATCACTGCCTTTCTGGCACGAAGCCTGATCGTCGGCAGCGCGACTCCGGTTGCGTCGGCCGTCCAGCCACCGCCCCAGGTCGATGGCCCCGAAGTGCTCGTCGCGACGCGCGCGCTGCCGGTCGGCACCATCCTCGATGCGACCGCACTCAAATTTCAGCCCTGGCCGCGCGAGCTGGTCGACAATGCCTATTTCCTCAAGAAGAACACCAACCTGAAATCGCTGCAGGGCACGGTGGTGCGCAACGCGATCACCGCCGGCCAGCCGGTCACCCAGGGCGCGCTGGTCAAGCCGGGCGACAGCGGTTTCCTCGCGGCGGCGCTCGGCCCCGGCATGCGCGCGGTGACGGTGCCCGTCCAGGCCCAGGCCGCAGTCGCCGGCTTCGTCTTTCCAGGTGACCGGATCGATCTGATGCTGACCCAGACGGTGCCCGGCGGCGGCGATGGTCCGCCGCTGAAGGTGACCGAGACGATCCTGCGCAACCTTCGGGTGCTCGCGACCGACCAGCGGACCGACAACACCGTCGATGATCAAGGCAAGACCGTCGTCCGGACCTTTTCGAGCGTCACCGTCGAGGCGACGCCGAAGCTCGCCGAGAAAATCGCGGTCGCACAGACGCTCGGCTCGCTGTCGCTCGCGCTGCGGTCGATCGCCGACAACTCGGCAGAACTCGAAGAAGCAATCGCCTCGGGGGCGGTTTCGGTGCCCGACGGCAACGATCCCAAGGCCGAGAAGGCGATGCTCTTGAAGATCGCGTCGTCACCGTCGTCGGGCAAGTCGACCTTCGCCACCGGCGCCGACGTCTCGCGCTTTCAGCGCAGCACGGTGCCGGGCAAGCCGCCTTCGGAGATGGAGGGCCGCCTGGGACCGCGGGGTGCCGACGGCAGCTATCCCGGCGCGAACGTGGCCAAAGGGCCGGTCGTCCGCGTCGCGCGGGGCAACAATGTGACCGAAGTGACGGTCGGGGGGAAGAATTAGATGGGCATGTCCACAAAGCCGATCGGCTGGCCCTTGGCCGTCGCGATCGTTGCCAGCTCGGTCGGCAGCGTCGCGCCGACCGGCGCCCAGACCATGGCCGCTGCCCCGACGGGCACGATCCAGCTGGGCATCGGGCGTGGTCGCATGATCACGCTCAGCCGCCCGATGAGCGACATCTTCGTCGCCGACGAAAAGATCGCCGATGTCCAGGTGCGATCGCCGACCCAGCTCTACGTGTTCGCCAAATCCGCCGGCGAGACGACCGTTTATGCCACCACCAAGGCGGGTACGGTCGTCTATTCGACAACGGTCCGCGTCGGCAACAACATCGATTCGGTCAGCCAGATGCTGACGCTCGCCATGCCCGACGCGAAGATCGTGGCGACGCCGATGAACGGGCTGGTGCTGCTTACCGGCACGGTCGCCACGCCCGACGATGCCGCCGAGGCCGAGCGCCTCGTCCAGGCCTATGTCGGCGAGACGACCAAGGTGCTCACCCGGCTGAAGACCGCGACGCCGCTGCAGGTCAACCTCCAGGTCAAATTTGCCGAGGTGAGCCGCTCCTTCATAAAGAACATCGGCGTCAACGTTGCCAACCGGGCCACGGGCAATCCGTTGTTCAATATCACTCAGGGCCGCGTCGGTGGGTCGATAACGACGTCTCCGGGGATTCCTCCCGCTGCATATGTCAACGGCGCCCCGGTCACGGCAACGGGCGTGCCGGTGCCATATGACGCGAACGGCAAGCTACCAGGCCAGACGATCTTCAACTTTCCCGGCGGCCAGGGCTTCGGGACGGCGCTCGGCATCGCCGGTAGCCTGTTCGGCGCGGACATCCTCGCCTCGCTCGATCTCGGCGAACGCAACGGCCAGGTTTCGACGCTCGCCAATCCGAATCTCACCGCACTGTCGGGCGAGACCGGCACCTTCCTCGCGGGCGGCGAAATCCCGATCCCGGTGAGCCAGGGGCTCGGCGCGGTCTCGGTCGAATACAAGCAATATGGCATCAGCCTCGCCTACACGCCGACGGTACTCGGCGACGGTCGCATCTCGCTCAGGGTCCGTCCCGAAGTGTCGCAGCTGACCTCGGCCGGCGCGGTGACGATCAACGGCACGACGATCCCGGCGCTATCGACCCGGCGGGCCGAAACGACGGTCGAACTCGGCTCTGGCCAGAGCTTCATGATCGCCGGCCTGTTGCAGAATAACCACAACAACTCGATCGACCAGGCCCCGGGTCTCGGCGACGTCCCCGTGCTCGGCGCGCTGTTCCGTTCGAACAGTTTCCAGCGCAACGAAACCGAGCTGGTGATCGTCATCACGCCGTATCTGGTCAAGCCGGTCAACGCGAACGACATCGTCCTGCCGACCGATGGCTACAAGGCGCCGACCGATCTCGGCCGGGTGTTCATGGGCAATCTGGGCGGCGGCGAAACCGGCGGCACGCGGCCCAAGCCGAGCGTTGCCCCGCCGATCACCGCAGCGCCTTCGATCGGCGTGGCCGCCCCGCTGCCGTCCGGCCCGGCACCCGCGGCGCCCGTCCGCGAGGAGCAAAAGGCGACGCCGGTGCTCGTCGCGCCGCGCAAGAGCAGCAGCGCCACCCCAGGATTCAGCCTGAAATGACCATCCGCCGCCCGAGGGAGAAAGCCATGACTCTGCGAATCTCGATGATCGCGCTCGTTGCGCCGATGCTGATGATCGGCGGTTGCGAGGGCACCAAGAATCGCGGCCTCGAATCGGTTCACCAGCCGGTCGTCGCGCGGACCGATTATGTGTTCGACGTCACCACCGACGATGGCCGCCTCGCGCCGGGCGAACTCCAGCGGGTGGCCGGCTGGATGGCATCGCTGCGGCTCGCCTATGGCGACCGGATCGCGGTGGACGATCCCGCCGGCGCTGCCCCCGGCGCGCGCGGCGAGATCGGCGGGCTGGTCGCGCGCTACGGCATGTTCCTCGACGAGCGTGCGCCGATCACCGCCGCCGAACTGACCCCCGGCACGGTCCGTGTCGTCGTCAGCCGAATGACCGCCAGCGTCCCGGGCTGCCCCGATTTCAGCCGCAACGACAAGCCCAATTTCGAATCCCATACGTCGTCGAACCAGGGCTGTTCGATCAATTCGAACCTCGCCTCGATGGTCGCGCGGCCCGAAGATCTGGTGCGCGGCCAGCCGGGCGGTTCGCTGTCCGATCCGGCCACGTCGAACAAGGCGATCGAGACGCTGCGCAAGGCCCCCAATACGGGCGCCGGCGGTCTGAAGACCGAAAGCGTCGGAGGCGGCAAGTAATGAACGCTCCCTGGTCCAGCGGTCGTCCCGGGACGCGCGAGCCGTTCGTCGCGTTCGTCTGCGACGAGACCACGGCGGAGGCCCTCCGACCGATCGCCGTCGAGCTCGGCTGGGCGCCCGAAAAGGTCAACAAGGGCGGGCTGCGCAACGCGGTCCAGTCGTTGTCGGTTTCGGCCAGCCCGCATATCCTGTTCGTCGATCTGTCCGAAAGCGGCGATCCGCTCAACGACATCAACGCGCTTGCCGAGGTCTGCGAGCCGGGCACCGTCGTGATCGCCGCCGGGCAGGTGAACGACGTCCGGCTGTATCGCGATCTGGTCGCCAGCGGCATTCAGGATTATCTCCTCAAGCCGCTCAACTCGGAAATGCTGCGCGATGCCTTTGCGACCGCGCAGGCGATGCTCAACGCGCCGAAAGTCGTCGATACGTCGATGGAGCGGCCGCATTGCTCGGCTGCCGTGATCGGCACGCGCGGCGGCGTCGGCGCATCGACGATCGCGACCTCGCTCGCTTGGCTGATCAGCGAGAAGGCGGGGCGCACGACCGCGCTGCTCGATCTCGACGTCCATTTCGGTACCGGCGCGCTGGCGCTCGATCTCGAGCCCGGCCGCGGCCTCACCGATGCGATCGAAAATCCGAGCCGCATCGACGGGCTGTTCATCGAACGTGCCATGGTCAAATCGAGCGAAAAGCTGTCGATCCTGTCGGCCGAAGCGCCGATCAATTCGCCCGTGATCAGCGACGGCTCGGCCTTCTATCAGTTGCAGGAGGAGATGCGGGCGGCGTTCGAGTGCACGATCACCGATCTGCCGCGCGCCATGCTCGTCAACCACCCGCACCTGATCAGCGATGTTCAGCTGGCCGTGGTCGTTACCGAACTGACGCTGGCGGCGGCGCGCGATTCGATCCGGATCCTGTCTTGGCTGAAATCGAATGCGCCGCAGACCCAGGTCTTCGTCGTCGCGAACAAGGTCCATGCCAATGCGCCGCTGGAGATCAGTCGCAAGGATTTCGAAGGATCGATCGAACGCAAAATCGATTTCACGATCGGCTTCGATCAGAAGACCGCCGCGCAGGCCGCCAAGCTGGGCAAGCCGCTGGCCGAAGTGGGCAAGGGCGTGAAGGCGATCAACCCGCTCGCCGATCTCGCGACACGCTTGCTGGCGACCGCCGACGGCGCAGCGATCGAGGCGCCGAGCAAAGCAGGCAAGGCCGCCAAACAGGCAGGCGCTTCGGGATCGCTGATGGGCAAGTTCGGCGATCTCAAGGCGCTCATTCCGAAACGGGCCGCCAAGGCCAAATGAAGGCGTGCTGCCCATGATGGGCAGCCGATGATGACAGGACGAAGGGACGGCTGGTGCAGGCATTGATGCCCATCATGATTCTGTGCCTCGGCGCGCTGGTCGTGCTGGGCATGCTGTTCTTCGCCTTCGCCGGACCGTCGCCCGAACGCGCGAAATCGCGCCGTCTGAAGAGCGTCTCAGAGCGCCACAATGGCTCGGCATCGTCGCTCGTCGAAGCGAAGATGCGGCGCATCACCAACAATCAGACGACCCGGATGGACAACGCGATGATGCGTTTCCTGCCCAATCCGGCACTGCTCAAGAAACGATTGGCCCAGACCGGCAAGACGTGGACGGTCGGCCAATATGGCGGCGCAACCTTCGGGCTGATCATCGTGATCGGCCTATTGCTATGGATCCGGGGCGCGCCGCCGCTGCTCGGGCTGCTGATCGGGGTCATCGTCGGCGCCGGCTTGCCGCACATGGTCGTCAGCTTCTTCATCAAGCGGCGGATCGCCAAGTTCAACGCCAAATTCCCCGATG
Organism: Sphingomonas sp. 28-66-16; assembly: GCA_002281485.1. Lineage (GTDB taxonomy): Bacteria > Pseudomonadota > Alphaproteobacteria > Sphingomonadales > Sphingomonadaceae > Sphingomonas. Next base: position 44,300 of record NCGF01000017.1, on the reverse strand, counting down.
CGATCGAGCTACTCGTCCGCGGGCTGCGCTCTGGCCTGCCGATCGCCGAGACGATGGCGGTCGTCGGCACCGAGGTCGATGGCCCCGTCGGGGTCGAGTTCCGGTCGATCACCGACAAGATGAAGATCGGCCGGACGATGGACGTGGCGCTTCAGGAGACCGCCGACCGGCTCGGCACCCCCGAATTCCAGTTCTTCGTGATCACCATCGCGATCCAGCGCGAAACCGGCGGCAATCTCGCCGAGACGCTCGCCAATCTGGCGACGGTTCTGCGCATGCGCGGCCAGATGAAGCTCAAGATCAAGGCGATGTCGTCCGAATCGAAGGCCTCGGCCTATATCGTCGGCTCGCTGCCGTTCATCGTGTTCGGCATGATCTGGATGATCAACGGCAGCTACATGCAGAATTTCTTCATCGACCAGCGGCTCATGGTCGCTGGCGGCGGCGGGCTGCTCTGGATGGGAATCGGCGCCTTCATCATGGCCAAGATGGTCAATTTCGAAATCTGATCGGGACAGGAACGAAGCGTGCAAATCAGCGGAGCATCAGGCGGGCCGACGATCCTCGGGGTCGATGTGTTCAACGTCGCGACGCTGCTCGCGGGCGTCGCCGCGTTCATGGTGCTCGTGGCGATCTATGCGGCCACCACGGCGCGCGATCCGATGGCCAAGCGCGTCAAGGCGCTCAATGATCGCCGCGAACAGCTCAAGGCGGGCATCACCGCTTCGACCTCGAAGCGTCGTGCCAAGCTGGTCAAGCAGAACCTGACGACCGATCGCATTCGCGGCGTCCTCCAGTCGCTCAAGGTGTTGCAGGAAAGCCAGGTCAAATCGGTTCAGCTCAAGCTGATGCAGGCCGGCATTCGCTCGAAGGAATATGCCGTCGCGGTCATCTTCGCGCGGATGGTGTTGCCGGTCGTGTTCGGCGGGATCATCATCTACCTCGTCTACGGGACCGAGATGTTCGCGACCTGGTCGCCGATCAAGGCCTATGGTGTGGTCGCGGTGACGATCCTGCTCGCCTACAAGGCGCCCGACCTCTATCTGAAGAACAAGGTCACCAAACGCTCCGACGGCATTCGCAAGGGCTTACCCGATGCGCTCGATCTGCTGGTGATCTGTGCCGAAGCGGGACTGACCGTCGACGCCGCCTTCAACCGCGTCGCTCGCGAACTGGGGCGCGCCTATCCCGAGCTCGGCGACGAATTCACGCTGACGGCGATCGAGCTCGGCTTTCTCGCCGAGCGCCGCCAGGCATTCGAAAACCTGGCGATGCGGGTCGATCTCGATGCCGTGAAAGGCGTCGTCACGACGATGGTACAGACCGAAAAATACGGCACGCCGCTGGCCTCGGCGCTGCGCGTGCTTTCGGCCGAGTTCCGCAACGAACGCATGATGCGCGCCGAGGAAAAGGCGGCGCGGCTGCCCGCGATCATGACCATTCCGCTCATCCTGTTCATCCTGCCGACGCTGTTCGTCGTCATTCTGGGCCCGGCGGCGTGTTCGATTTCGGACGCTTTCAAGGGCGGAATCTGAGGCCGGCAAAGCTTGATCGAGATCGATCCAGCGGGCACAATGGTTAACGACCAGAATCGCCTTGAGGCAAGATCATGCCGATGCCCACGCCTATCGAGATCGTCATCCTCGCCACCATGTTGGCCATCGGGTGGATCGCGGGATACCTGACCAACCGGAACGGCCGGATCTGGCAACAACGTTTCGAACAGGAACGCGATTTCTATCGGCAGTATCGCGACCAGACCGATGCCCTGAATATCGAAAAGACGGCCAGGATCGAAACGCTCGAGCAGATTGTCGCCAGTCTGGAGCGGCATCAGCCGGCATCGACCGCCCAAGCGACTGTCCCCGGGCCCGCCATGGCGCCGATCGCTGTCGAACCGGCGGCGACCGCAGATGTAGCCGATCCGGCGCCGGTCGACACCGCCGTCGAACACGAAGACGAAGACGAGGTGCGGATCGCCATGATCGGGCCGGGGGAAGCGCCGCCAGCCGTCGCCGAAACGCCGTTGCTGGCCCTGGTGCGCGATCCGGAATCCGATCCCGAACCCGCCGAACCGTCCGAGGCGCAATCGACCGCGATCGGCGCAACCGACGAGCAGGCGGAGACCGCCGCCCCGCCCCCGACCGACACCACCGACACGACCGACACAACCGAAGATACCCCGGCCATGTCGACCATCGAGACGAATGCGGTCGAATTGAGCGAAGCCGCGCCGATCGAGGACGCATCGCTGCCCGAGACGATCGAGCCGGCGATGCAGGCCGATCGCGAGCCGGACCCCGACCCGATCGCTGCGACCGACGAGCGGGTCGACGCGCCGCCGGTCGACGCGAGCCCCGCGCCGCCATGGGAACCCGAAGCGGCCGCCGGTCGCACCGCTCGGGGCGGCTCGAGCTTGCTGGCGATCCGCGGCATGGACGACACGCTCGCCGGGCGGCTCGGCGCGCTCGGGGTCACCACGCCCGAGGACATCGAAAGGCTGAGCGCCGAGGATGAACTGGCGCTCGAAAGTCGGCTCGGGCTGCCGGCGGGCTATATCGCGCGCGAACAATGGCGGCTGCAGGCGGCGCTGCTCGGATCGGGCGACGAAGACGCACATCAGGCACGGTTCCCGACCGCGCACCCCGTTCCCGAAAGCGTCGATTAGCCTAACCGGCAACCCCGCAGCGCGCGGCGCGGCGGGCCGCGTCGATCGCGGTGATCGGTCGGGTTCGATCGATCAGCACCCGCACCAGTGCGACCCCGCGCCGGCCATCGACACGGACGGGCAGATATCCCGGCGGCACCGCCTGCCCCGCCAGGGCGATCGCCACGCGCACCGGCTTGCCGCCAGCCTCCCGGTTGTTGCGGACGAACGCGACGTTGGTGCGCGAATCGAAGATCGACAGCGACCAATAGGGCGCGTCGATCGGCGCGACATCGACCAGCACCGGCGCCGCCGCGACGTCGAACGGGCACGACGAATAGAGCAGATCGGGGCTCGGGCGGACGATCGCGCGCGACTTGGCGGTGATTAGCGCCGCGTGGGTCATGTGATTGATGCCGCCGGCCCGCGCGACACGATTGACCGCCAGCGCCATCAGCGCCCGCGGCACGATCGCCAGCGTCGCGTGCCAGGCGAGCAGACCGCAGAACAGCCCGAGCATCATCGGCGCCAGCCACCGCCTGATCATGCGCAGCCCTCGCGCGTGATGACCGGCAACTGCGCCGTGGTGAGATCGCCTGTGCCCCCGTCCTGCGGCAGATAGGCCCGCAGCGTCAGCTGGACCCGGCGCGCGCGCCCGGTCGGCAGCCAATGGCCCGGCTGTCGATCGGGCGCCATCGTCACCGTCCAGTGTACCGCCTCGGCGGGGGGCAGACCGGCGCTGCCGATCGCGTGGATGCCCGCCGAATTGTCGACGAGATAGCCGGCAGGATCATAGAGCGTCAGGCTCCACCACGCCGCCGGCAGCGCCCCGCCCTCGATCCGATAGCGGCAGTTGCCGTCGAGCGGCCGCCCCGCGCTGTCGGTCGCCGCCGTATAGTAGCGCGCCTCGTGCGCGGGCAGCGCCAGCAGCCCCCGCAACGCCACCACTGCCCGTATATAGGGGCTCGCCCTGGCGGTGCCGAAGTCGCGCCCGGTCTGCCACGGCCCGATCGCGGTCTGCATCCCGAGCGACCCTGCGCGCACGCTCCAGATCGCCCCGCCGCTGCCGATCACGCCGCCGACGATCCCGCACAGCAGCAGCCGCCCCCAGCTCTTCATGGCCTCCCCCGCATTTGCCCGGCTTGTAGACGGATTATCGCCGGTTCTTCAATGCCGCCTGTGCCGCCGCGAGGCGCGCGATCGGCACGCGATACGGCGAGGCCGACACATAATCGAGCCCCGTGGTCTCGCAAAAGGCGATGCTCGCCGGATCGCCGCCATGTTCGCCGCAGATGCCGAGCTTGATGTCGGGCCGGGTGCGGCGGCCGCGCTCGACCGCGATCTCGATCAGTTCACCGACGCCCTCGACATCGAGGCTGACGAACGGATCGGTCGCATAGATGCCCTTGTCGACATAGGTCGTCAGGAAGCGCCCGGCATCGTCGCGGCTGACGCCGAGCGTCGTCTGCGTCAGGTCGTTGGTGCCGAACGAGAAGAATTCGCCGACCTCGGCGATTTCCGCCGCCTTCAGCGCGGCGCGCGGCAGTTCGATCATCGTGCCGACCAGATAATCGAGCGTGCGGCCCTTTTCGGCGAACACCGCCTTGGCCTGCGCGTCGACCACCGCCTTCATCAGTTCGAGCTCGCGGCGCGTGCCGACCAGCGGGATCATCACTTCGGGGATCGGGGCCGCGCCGGACTTTTCCGCCACATCGCACGCGGCCTCGAAGATCGCGCGCGCCTGCATTTCGTAGATTTCGGGATAGGTCACGCCCAGCCGGCAGCCGCGATGGCCGAGCATCGGGTTGAACTCGTGCAGCTCGGCGGCACGGCGGCGCAGCGCCTCGACGCCGATCCCGGTCGCCTCGGCGACATCGACGAACTCGCTTTCCTCATGCGGCAGGAATTCGTGGAGCGGCGGATCGAGCAGCCGGATCGTCACCGGCAGCCCCGCCATCACCTCGAATATCTCGGTGAAATCGGCGCGCTGCTCGGGCAGCAGCTTGTCGAGCGCGAGCCGGCGGCCGGCTTCGCTGTCGGCGAGGATCATCTGGCGGACCGAGGTGATCCGGCTCGATTCGAAGAACATATGCTCGGTGCGGCACAGCCCGATCCCCTCGGCGCCGAAATCGCGCGCGGTGCGGCAATCGAGCGGGGTTTCGGCATTGGTGCGTACCTTCATCCGGCGGACCTTGTCGGCCCAGCCCATCAGCACCCCGAAATCGCCGGCGAGCACCGGCTGGACGGTCGGCACTGCGCCGAACATCACTTCGCCCGAGGCGCCATCGATCGTGATGACGTCCCCCTCCTTCACCTCGCGCCCGGCGACGCGCATCACCCGCGCCTTGGCGTCGATCGAAACGGTGCCGGCACCCGACACGCAGGGGCGCCCCATGCCGCGCGCAACCACCGCCGCATGGCTGGTCATCCCGCCACGCGCCGTCAGGATTCCCCTGGCCGCATGCATGCCGTGAATGTCTTCGGGGCTGGTTTCGGTGCGGATCAGGATGACCGATTCGCCGAGTTCGGCGCGGCTCTGCGCGGTTTCGCTGTCGAACACCGCCACGCCCGATGCCGCGCCCGGCGACGCGGGCAGGCCCCGCGTCAGCACGTCGCGCACCGCGCTCGGGTCGAGCGTCGGGTGGAGCAGCTGATCGAGCGCTGCCGGGTCGACACGCGCGACCGCTTCCTCCTCGGTGATCAGCCCTTCATGGGCCATGTCGACCGCGATCTTGAGCGCCGCCGAGGCCGTGCGCTTGCCCGATCGGGTCTGCAGCATCCACAGCTTGCCGCGCTCGACGGTGAACTCGATGTCCTGCATGTCGCGGTAATGCTGCTCGAGCAGGTCGAACACCTGCGCCAGCTCGGCATAGGTTTCGGGCATCGCCTCTTCCATGCTGAGCGGCTTGGCGCCCGCCGCCTCGCGTGCGGCGCGCGTCAGATATTGCGGCGTGCGAATGCCCGCGACGACGTCTTCGCCCTGCGCATTGATCAGGAACTCGCCATAATAGGCGCGGTCGCCCTTGGCGGGATCGCGGGTGAAGGCAACGCCAGTGGCCGAGGTCTCGCCCATATTGCCGAACACCATCGCCTGGACGTTGACCGCGGTGCCCCAGTTGTGGGGAATGCCGTTGAGGCGGCGATAGACTTTTGCCCGTTCCGCGTTCCACGATCCGAACACCGCGCCGATCGCGCCCCAGAGCTGGTCGTGGACGTCCTGCGGGAAGGGCTTGCCCCATAGCCGCTCGACGATCGCCTTATATTCGGCGACGAGCCCCTGCCAGTCCTCGGCCGACATTTCGGTATCGAGGAAATAGCCCTGGTCCTCCTTGGCGACCTCCAGCGCTTCCTCGAACGCGTCGTGATCGAGCTCGAGCACCACGTCCGAATACATCTGGATGAAGCGGCGATAGCTGTCCCAGGCAAAGCGCGCATCGCCGCTGATCTCGGCCAGCCCGGCGACCGTTTCGTCGTTCAATCCCAGATTGAGGACGGTGTCCATCATCCCCGGCATCGACACCCGCGCGCCCGAGCGCACCGAAACGAGCAACGGGTTGGCGGGGTCGCCGAATGCCTTGCCCGTCACGCCCTCGATATGGGTGAGGCCGGTCGCCACTTCGGCGCGCAGACTGTCCGGGCAGGCCTGGCCCTCGTCATAATAGCGGGTGCACATTTCGGTGCTGATCGTGAAACCGGGGGGCACCGGCAGGCCGATCGAGGCCATCACGTCGAGGTTCGCGCCCTTGCCGCCGAGCAGGTTCCTGCCGAGCGACGCGCCATCGGCGCCCTTGCCGTCCGAAACACCGCCGCCGAAGCGGTACACGTACTTGGTCATTTCTTGCTCCTTCAAGCCCCTCCCCTTTAGCGGAGGGGTTGGGGTGGGGGCTTTCCCCAAGCGTCGCACGTGTGGACAGCCCCCACCCCCGTCCCCTCCCCTAAAGGGGCGGGGTGATGAATTGTCATCCTTCGATCTTCGAGAAATCCGCCACGCCGTGAACCGCATTGCGCACTTTTTCCAACAATGCCAGCCGTGCCGCGCGCTTGGTCGGGTCGGGATCGTTGACGATCACGGATTCGAAAAACGCATCGATCGGCGCGCGCAGAGTGGCAAGCGCCGCCATCGCGCCTTCGAAATCCTCTGCAGCAACGGCGGCGGCAGCGGCGGGTTCCGCCGCATCGAGCGCCGCGATGAGCGCGGCCTCGGCGGGTTCGGGGGTGTAGGGCAAGTCGATTTCCCCATCCCCACCGTCACCCCGGACGTGTTCCGGGGTCCACGGCGCCCCGCCCGCCGCCGTCGCCTGCGGCGCGGTGAACCCCGGCACGGGGGCCGGGGTGACGGGGAGTTCCTTCTTCAGAATATTCGCCGCGCGCTTGTACCCCGCGAGCAGGTTCGCGCCGTCGGCGGTGCCGATGAACGCCTGCAACGCATGGACGCGGGCGAGCAGCCGGACGAGATCATCCTCGCCACCCAGCGCGAACACCGCGTCAATCAGGTCATGCCGGACGCCGGCTTCGCGCTGCTGGACTTTGAGGCGGTCGGCGAAGAAATCGATCACGGAAGCACGAGAAGGTTCAATTATGCCGTCTAAAACGATAGACTTCGCTTCTTCCGACATCGCTCGATCACGAGCAAAGGTTTCAATGTTTGCGATGTCGACCCCAGACAGGTCGTAGCCTAACGATAGCAGCGAGGTAATTGCGTTTCCAGCATCCGAAATAGCAGAATTTGCTATTTCCTGGCCGACCACAATCGTCATCGGAATTGTGAGTGGCCAAGCAAGGGAAACCCGCAACCTGTTTCGAGTCATCAATTCGATGCAGCCAAGAGCTGCCCGACGTAGGGCAAAAGGGTCGCGACTGCCGGTGGGTGCCATCCCCTTGAGAAAAAACGTAGCAATCGTATCCAGCTTATCCGCCAAACTCACCGCCACCGTCACCGGATCGGTGGGCACATCGTCGCCTGCGCCCACCGGCTTGTAGTGATCGCGTATTGCGGCGGCGACGCGGGGGTCTTCGCCCTGGGCTGCCGCGTAGTATCCGCCCATCACGCCCTGCAGCTCGGGGAATTCGCCGACCATCCCGGTGACGAGATCGGCCTTGCAGAGGCGGGCGGCGCGTTCGGCGAGGGTGGCGAGTTCCTTGAGCCCCTCCCCTTCAGGGGAGGGGTTGGAGCGGGGGGTGTCAGTCTCACCGAGACCCAGGGTTGTGGGGACGGCCCCCACCCCAACCCCTCCCCTGAAGGGGAGGGGCTTTTCGATCACGATCCCCTCCTCAACCAGCCACCGGGCCAGTTTGGCGATACGATCGACCTTGTCCGCGACCGTCCCCAATCTCTCGTGGAACACGATCCGGTCGAGCTTTTTGGCCTGTTCCTCGAGCGGCACCTTCAGATCGGTGTCGTAGAAGAATTTCGCGTCCGACAGCCGCGCCGCGAGCACCTTGCGGTTGCCGTCGATGATCCGCGCGCCGCCGTCCTCGGCGTCGATATTGGCGGTGCAGACGAAGGCGTTGGCCAGTTTGCCGTCGCTGTCCGAGCACACGAAATATTTCTGGTTCACCCGCGCGGTCAGCTGGATGACCTCGGGCGGGACTTCAAGGAAGGCGTCGTCGAAGCGGCCGAGCAGCGGCACCGGCCATTCGGTGAGCCCGGCATTTTCGGCGAGCAGCCCTTCGTCCCTGATCAGCTCGAGCCCCGCCTTGCGCGCAGCCATCGTCGCGCCGAGCGCGATGATCTGCGCGCGTTCGTCCTGGTCGACGATGACATGGGCGTCGCGGAGCTGATCGGCATAGCTCGCCGCACTGGCGATGCCGATGGCGCCCGAAGAATGGAACCGGTGGCCCATCGTGTCGCGCCCGCTGACGATGCCGGCGATCTCGCAGGGGACCACGTCCTGCCCAAGCAGCGCGACGATGCCCTGCAGCGGGCGCACCCATTTCAGGCTCTCGGTCGAGAGCGAGGCATCGCCCCAGCGCATCGATTTGGGCCAGGGAAAGCCGCGGATGATACGCGGGATCGCCTCGGCCAGCACATCGGCGGTGGCGCGGCCGGGCTTGTCGATCACCGCGAAGAACACCCCGTCGCGCTCGACGAGCTGGTCGCGGGCGAGGCCGGTCTTGCGCAGGAACCCCTCCAGCGCCTGCGGTGGCGCGCTGGTCTTCGGCCCCTTGGTCTCTTCCGACACGGCGGCGGTTTCGAGCGGCAGGTCGCGCGCGACGAGCGTCAGGCGGCGCGGGGTGGCGAAGGTGGTGATCACCGGCGCCGGGAGCCCGGCGGCGGCGAGTTCGGCGGTGAAGAGCCGCGCGAGATCGTCGCGGGCCTTGGCCTGCATGCGCGCGGGAATTTCCTCGGAGCGCAGTTCGAGGAGGAAATCGGTCACGCCGCCCACCCGTTCTTCTCCATCCACGCGCTGCACGCACCCTTCGCCAGATCGCGGACGCGGCCCATATAGGCCTGGCGCTCGGCGACCGAGATGACGCCGCGCGCCTGCAGCAGGTTGAAGACGTGGCTGGCCTTGATCGCCTGTTCATAGGCGGGGATCGGCAGTTTCGCGTCGAGACAATTCTCGCACTCGGCGGTGTGCTTCCTGAACTGGTCGACCAGCGACTCGGTGTCCGCGACCTCGAAATTCCAGGTCGACATCTCGACCTCGTTTTCGTGGAAGACGTCGCCATAGGTCAGCGCGGGGACGTTGCTGCCCTCCGGCACGTCGTTATAGGCGAGGTCGAAGATGCTGTCCTTGTTCTGGATGTACATCGCCAGCCGCTCGAGACCATAGGTCAGCTCGCCCGCGACGGGCTTGCAGTCGAAGCCGCCCATCTGCTGGAAATAGGTGAACTGCGTCACCTCCATCCCGTCGCACCAGACTTCCCAGCCGAGCCCCCAGGCCCCCAAGGTCGGGCTTTCCCAGTCATCCTCGACGAAGCGGATGTCGTGCGCGCGCATGTCGATGCCGATCGCCGCCAATGACCCGAGATACAGTTCCTGCAAATTGGGCGGGCTTGGCTTCAGGATCACCTGATACTGGTAATAATGCTGCAGCCGGTTGGGGTTTTCACCATAGCGGCCGTCGGTCGGACGGCGGCAGGGCTGGACGAAGGCGGCGTTCCACGCATCGGGGCCGAGCGCGCGCAACGTGGTCGCGGTGTGAAAGGTGCCCGCGCCCATTTCCATGTCATAGGGCTGCAGAATCAGGCAGCCATGAGCGCTCCAATAATCATGGAGCGTCAGGATCATGCGCTGGAAGCTCATGGGGGCACTGGGCGGCTGAGCGGCCAAATCGGGACCTTCGCACCTGCAAAAATAAGGACTGCGTTCCTTTGGCGCGGGGGTCTCGCAGGGTCAATGGCCGTGAGCGCCGCCGATTGACGGCGGCAGGCGGTTGCGCTCTTGTTAACCATCATGCTCCGGACACGGATCGCCTCAGCGCCGGGCAACGGCCGGTCGGTCGCACGCGCCGCGCTGGCGCTGCTTGCGCTCGCGAGCACGCTCGCGCCGACGGCGGCGCGTGAGCCCCGCCTGCCCTATCCCGCGATCCCGACCGACCGCACCGTGACGCTCCGGCTGCCGACGTCGCACCCGCCCCGCCTCGGCTATCCGCCGCTGCCGATCGACGACCGGATCGCGCCCGACGATTTCGCGATGGACGACGACACCACCGAACCGCTCACCCCCGATCAGCGGCGGCAGATCGAGGCAAAGCTGGCGCTGCTCCAGCTGTCGCAAAATTATCGGCCGAACCCGGCGATCTGGAAGATCGCCGATCGCGACACGACGATCTATCTGTTCGGGACGATCCATGTGCTGCCGCCGGGCTTTCAGTGGCGCAGCGCCGCGCTCGAACGGATCGTCGCGCGCGCCGGTACGCTGCTCACCGAATCGGTCGATGACGGCACCGATCTCGATCAGATGCTCGCCAGCGGGCGCGCGACTGGCCCGATCACGCCGCTGATCGACCGCGTTTCCGCCAGCCACCGCCGCGCGCTTGCCGATTTCAAGCGCACCCTGCCTCCGGAAGCGGCGACGCTCCTCGATGGCATGCCGACCTGGATCGCCGCAGCGGCGATTTCGGTGGCGAAGGATATTCGCGCCGGGGAGACGCCGGGGCCCGGCGCCGACGACTGGATCGAGGCGCGGTTTCGCGAATCGCGCAAACCCGTCGTCCCGATCGAGGACGCGAGGCAGGTGCTGGCGAAGGTGAGCGCGATTCCCGAAGCCGATCAGCGCCGGATGCTCGATGCCGCGCTCGACGCGCCGGTGCCGGTTCGCGCCGAGCGCCGCGCGCCGATCCATGCCTGGGCAAAGGGCGATGTCGGGCCCGATTCGCCGCTGACGATCGACATCACCACAACGACGGGCTCGTCGGCGCTGGCCGGCCCGCTGCTCGACGAGCGTAATCGGGCCTGGACCGATGCGCTGATCCGTCGGCTGCGAACCCCCGGCGTGGTGCTGTTCGCGGCCGGCGCGGGGCATTTCATCGGCAATGGCTCGGTGATCGACCTGCTCCGCAGGCGCGGCATAACCGTGTCGCGCGTGCAGTAATGGTAAGGTTAGGGTGACCATATGTCAGCGTCTCTTGACATATTGTCGATTCGGCCGCATAACGACGCCATCGCCTGACATCGGGTCAGGCCCAGTCGACCGGGGTTCACGGCGGTGTGGACGGAGCCAATGAAGAACCGACTGAAAGTGCTGCGTGCCGAGCGCGACTGGAGCCAGGCGGAGCTGGGCGGTCGGCTGGGCGTGTCGCGCCAGGCGGTCAACGCGATCGAGACGGGGAAATATGATCCCTCGCTGCCGCTCGCCTTCAGGATCGGCCGGCTGTTCGACATGCGGATCGAGGAGATTTTCGACGATGGCGAGGTTGTTACGCAGGACTGAATCGTCGCTTGGCCCGGGCGAACGGGCGACGCGGGCGCGCTCGCGGCGGATATGGACTTTGATGGGTGCTTTGGCGGCGGGCGGCTTCGTCGTCGGCCTGACGGCATCGCTCGTCGAAAACGAAGTCCCGGGCGGCGTCGGCACCTTCCCGCCCGGCTTCGCGATCGCCGCGACCGCGTTGTTCGTGCTGCTCGTCGGTGGCGGCAGCTGGCGCTATTTCCGCCAGATCGACGAGGTCGAGCGCCGCAACAATTATGTCGGTGCGACCTGGGGCGCCAATCTCTACATGATCGTCTATCCGAGCTGGTGGATGCTGTGGAAAGGCGGGCTGGTGATCGAGCCCGCGCACGAAATCCTGTTCGCGATCATGCTCGTCGGCACCTATACCGCCTATGTCTGGCACAAATACCGCTCCTAGCCCCGGGTCCGAAAGGGCGCGATTCACCCTCCATAGGAAGACCTTGATGACCAAGCGTTTGTTGAACGCCACCGCGATGCTCGGCGTGCTGCTCGCCGGCCCCGCGTTCGCCCAATCCGACACGCCCGCGCCGGCGCCCCCGGTCGCCGCCCCGGCAGCACCAGCCCCGGCCACGATCGACGCGCATCCGGCGCTCTGGGTGGTCAAGGACAGCGACACGACGATCTACCTGTTCGGCACGGTGCATGTTCTGAAACCCGGGGTCCGCTGGTTCGACGATGGCGTGAAGGCCGCGTTCGACAAGAGCGACCGGCTCGTGCTCGAATTGCCCGATTCGGATCCCGCCGCGAACCAGCCGATGATCATCAAGCTGGCGACCGACCCGAATGGCAGGAAGCTGACCGACAAGCTCCCGGCCGCTGTCCGCGAGCGCTATGTCAAGGCGATGGCCGGGCTGGGCCTGCCGGCGACCGCGCTCGATGCGTTCGAGCCGTGGTTCGCCTCGGTCAATCTGTCGCTGATCCCGCTGCTCAAGCTCGGCTATGATCCCAACAGCGGCGCGGAGAAGACGCTGTCGACCGCCGCCAAGGCCGAACACAAGCCGATCTCGGGGTTCGAATCGCTCGATCAGCAGCTCGGCTATTTCGACACCCTGCCCGAAGCGCTCCAGATCAAGTTTCTCGATCAGACCGTTCAGGAACTGCCCAAGGCGGGCGAGACGATCGACAAGATGGTCGATCAATGGGCCAGGGGCGACCCCGAAGCGCTCGGCGCGACGCTCAACGAAGGCCTGGTCGAACAGCCCGAAATCGGCCGCATCCTGTTGACCGATCGCAACCGCCGCTGGGCCGAAGTGATTGCCGACATGATGAAGCGCCCGGGCACCATCTTCATCGCGGTCGGCGCCGGCCATCTCGCCGGGAAGAACAGCGTGCAGGCGATGCTCGGCAAATATCGGCTGAAGGCGGTTCGCGTCGCGGATTGAGGCGGAAGCCGGCGCGATGCGCACGCAGTTGATCGCCGTCATGCTGATCGCCGCCGCGCTCGACGCCGGCTGCGACCGGCCGCGCCCCGTCCCGGCGCGGCCGGCGCTGTTCGTCGTCAAGGACGCCGATACGACGATCTGGCTGTTCGGCACGGTGCATGCGTTGCCGCATAATGTCGTCTGGCGCACGCCGGCGATCAAGCGCGCGATCGCGCGCGCCGATTCGCTGGTGACCGAAATCCCGGCGGTCGACGCCCGCACGGCAGCGCGGGTCTACGATTCCTATGCGCGCGGCGAACGCGTCGCGCCGGTTGCCGGGCGTCTGCCGGCGACGGCCCGGCCGGCATATCGTGCAGCGCTGGCGCGAACCGGCCTCGATCCTGCCATGCTCGACCGGCTCGACAGCTGGGCGGTCGCGACCGCCATCGAACAGGCAGAGGTCGAGCGGCAAGGCGCCGATGCCGGTCACGGCGTCGAGGCGGTGCTCGCGGCGGACACCCTCGGCAAGCCGCGATTGGCGCTCGAGAGTCTGGCGGGGCAGCTGGCGCTGCTCGACGGCCTCGGCCCGGCCGATCAGCGGCAATTACTTGTCCGTCAGCTCGCCGACCCGAACGACTATCGGCGAACGCTCGCGGCCTGGGCGTGGGGCGACCTTGCCGCGCTGGCGGCGTCCAACGACCGGCTGTTCGCGGGCGCGCCGACGCTCGAAGCGACGCTGCTGACCGGGCGCAACGCGCGCTGGGCGCGCTGGATCGCGGCGCGGCTGCACCGACCCGGCGCGATCTTCGTCGCGGTCGGCGCGGGGCACCTTGCCGGCCCCAAATCGGTGATCGCGATGCTGCGCGCGCGTGGCCTGCGGGTTGCGCGCGTGCAGTGACGCACGGCTTGTCCTTTGGCGTCCCTTCGCCTATAGCGCCGCGCTTCCGGTCAGGGTCATCCCTGGAGGCTTGGCCGGAAAGGACACCAAACACACTCGGAGACTGACATGAGCGAACAATTGACGCTCGCAGCCGAGACGCGTGAACAGGTTGGCAAGGGAGCCTCCCGTTCGCTGCGTCGCGAAGGCCGCGTACCCGCCGTGATCTACGGCGACAAGAAAGACCCCGTCGCGATTCACCTCGAGGAAAAGGCGCTGATGCGCGCCCTGATGACCGGCCATTTCATGAATTCCACCGTGATCCTCGATGTCGCCGGCAAGCCGTCGCTGACGCTGCCGAAGGATGTCGCGTTCGATCCGGTTTCCGATCGGCCCGTCCATGTCGATTTCCTGCGGATCGGCGAGCATTCGACCGTCACCGTCCAGGTGCCCGTCCGCTTCACCGACGAAGACAGCTCGCCCGGCATCAAGCGCGGCGGCGTGCTCAACATCGTCCGCCACGAGCTTGAGCTGGTCTGCGACGCGTCGAGCATCCCCGATGACGTCGAGATCTCGCTCAAGGGCTTCGATGTCGGCGATTCGATCCACATCTCGAACGTGACGCTGCCCCAGGGCAGCAAGGTGACGATCGAAGACCGCGATTTCACCATCGCGACGATCGTTGCGCCGTCGGCGCTCAAGTCGAGCGAAGGCGAAGCCGCCGACGCTGCCGAGGATGCCGGCGAGTAAGACCGGCCAAGGCCCCTGCCAAAACCCCCGCCGTCATGCTGAACTTGTTTCAGCATCCGCCGCGAACCACATCCCGTCAGGGACGATGGCGCGGCGGGCCCTGAACGAGGTTCAGGGTGACGATGGGGTCTGTCGCAAGACCGGTTCGCCGCCTTTTGTCATGCGAGGGAAGACGACGTGCAACTCTGGGCGGGTCTCGGCAATCCGGGCGCGCAATATGCGCTCCACCGGCACAATGCAGGGTTCATGGCATTGGACGCCATTGCCGATTTCCATGATTTCGAGGCGCCGAAGAAGCGCTTCCTCGGCTGGGCGATCGAGGCCCGGCTGGGCGGCGAGAAATTGCTGCTGCTCAAGCCCGCGACCTTCATGAACGACAGCGGCCAGTCGATCGGCGAGGCGATGCGCTTCTACAAGCTCGCGCCCGAGGCGGTGACGGTGTTCTATGACGAGCTTGATCTCGCGCCGTTCAAGGTGAAGGTGAAGCGCGGCGGCGGGACCGCGGGGCATAACGGCATCCGGTCGACCGTCGCGCATATCGGCGAGGATTTCCGCCGCGTCCGGCTCGGCATCGGTCATCCCGGCCACAAGGATCGGGTTACCGGCCATGTGCTCGGCAATTTCGCGAAGGCCGAGATGGACGATCTGGCGACGATGCTCGGCGCCGTCGCCGCCGAAGCGCCGTGGCTCGCCCAGGGCGACGACGTCCGCTTCATGAACGACGTCGCGCTGCGGCAGCAACCATGACCACCCGGTCGCTGTTCGCCACCCGGCTATACGAAGCCGCGCTTGGCGATGCCAAGCTGGTCGAGCAGCTCGCGCATAGCTGTCTGACGCTCGCCGAGGACGATCGCGCCGGTCGGGCCTGGTCGAAGGCCAATGGCTATCGCGGCTATACCTCCTATGCCTCGCTCAACGATCTGCCGCGGCGCGATCCGGTGATCGGCGACCTCGCCAAAGCGCTCGACAGGCATGCCGCCACCTTTGCCGAGGAATGCGCCTTCGATCTCGCGGGCCGCAAGCTCAAGCTCGACAGCCTGTGGGTCAACGTGATGAAGCCCGGGGCGACGCATTCGGGGCATATCCACCCGCATTCGGTGGTGTCGGGAACGGTCTATGTCGCAGTGCCGCCGGGCGCGGGGGCGATCAAGTTCGAGGATCCCCGGCTCGCGCGGATGATGGCCGCCCCGCCGCGCCGCGACGGTGCCCCCGAGGAAGTGCGCCAGTTCGTCTATGTCGATCCCGCGCCGGGCATGATCCTGTTGTGGGAAAGCTGGCTGCGCCACGAAGTCATGCCGCATGGCGGCGCCAAGGGCGGCGGCGAGCGGATCAGCATCAGCTTCAACTATCGCTGGTAGCCGCTGTCTTCACAAAGCCGGCGTATAATGGGCGACCAGACGTTCTCGCAGCAGCAGATCGACCAACGCCAGCTGCTCGGTTTTGGGGACATGCGGATAGCGGGCAGCAAGTTCCTGGGTTGAAAAAGCAGGCCGCGAGAGCGCCCATTCCGCAGCAGCAAGCGCCGTTCCCAATGGGTGGCGCGCGTGCTGCGTGACGAGAAACCCGCCGGCCGGCCCCGCTTGGATTTCCGCCGGGCGTTCAGTGCGCGCGACATACTCAAGCCTTGGCCGCGCCGGCAGCGAAAGCCGTTTGCGGTGCCCGACCAGTGCCCGTTGGGAATCGACCACCGAATCGCGCATACCATCGCCGCCCACGATTGCCGCCAACCGCGCCCCGAGCGCCTTGAGCTGTTCGCCGAGCGCGACGGCATCGCCCGAGCGACCGTCGGCGAGATAGGCCCGAAATTCGGGATCGGCGATGGCCAGTTCCTCGATCAGCTTGAGCACGATCTGCCCGGTATGCGGCAAGGCCGAGAAAGTGACGTGCAGCGACTGATCGCTCGAGGCGATCGCATCATGATAGACGCCGCGTGGGATATAAAGGAGATCGCCGGGTCGCATCGTGACTTCCATCGCGACGGCCCCTCGCGCTTGATCGATGATGCGTTGCGCCTCTTCGCCACCGCTTGGTTGCATCGTCGGGTTTTCGGCGCGATTGCGATAGAGCCGCCAGCGTTTCTCGCCATAGCATTGCACGGCGAAAACTTCATGCAGGTCGCAATGCGTGGCAAAGCCCTGAATGCCCTCGAACGAACAATATATATTGGCATTGGCGCGCGCGGCGAACTGCGCCCCCAGCATATCGGTAATCTCGGCCAGGCGGGGCGAGATCTGTTCGGCATAATTCCCGACGAGACTGGCCCCCATCGCCAGAAATAGCTCGATCTTGGCGGGATCGGCACGCTGCTCGACGCCATCGAGGGTATCTACCTCATCCATGTAGAAATCGGGTGTGACCGGCCGACTATTCAGGATCAGCTGCAAATTTCCCGGTGACCAATGCGGGGCGATGCCCAGCAACGCATTGAACGCGGGCCAATCGATCAGCGGCGGATGATCGGGTGACGATGCCGGGATGTGGAGCGGACGTTTCCCAAAATAGCTCGTCAGGAAATCATCAACCGCCACCGGCGCAAGGAAGCTCGCAAAGTCCATCGGCACAGGGCTATCCTTGCCCACTCCTCCTGGCAATCCGGCGTTGCCGACCCGATTGTGGCGCTGATTGGGGCGCAGGCCTAGCGCCGCCCCCGCCAGATCTTGATGGCGGCATTGCCGGCAAGGCCGCCCTGGTGGTTCGGGCAGCGCGCGAACGCCAGTTTCTTGTCGAGACACAGCCAGATCTCGTCGAGCCATCCCTGGCGGGTCGCGGTGATCCGCATCATCGTCGGTTCGATACCGGGATTGGCCCGGGCGATCGCGGCGGCGAACTGGTCCGCGGTCAGCGGGCGGCGCGACAGCGCGTTCATGTCGGGATAGCGCAACCCCGCGAACAGCCGCGACGATTGCTGGAAATAATCAGCCGGGCGGTCGGCCATGCAGGTGCCGTGCTTGGCCCATTCATGCTGGATCAGCTGCGCCGAGGGTGTGGTGCAGAGATGGGCGCGGATGACCGCAGGGGAAACGAGGCCGGTGTCGCGGCAATATTGCGGCCAGCTCGGGCCGACGCCGTCGGGCCACAGCCCGTGCAGCGTGAAGCCGAAGCGATTGCCGCCGCGGCATTCGAACCGCGCCGACGGCTGGCGGCTGTTGCTGCGGCAATATTGCGGCGCCCAGGTCAGCGCGAGCGTGTAGCCGCCGATCGGCAGGATGCGGCGTGGCTGCTCGGCGCTGGGCAGATCGGGGCGCGGACGCGGCGGATTGGCGGGCACAGCACAGCTATAGGTCTGCGCCCGGGCGATGCCGGGCGCCGCGAGCAACAGCGCCGCTGCTGCCGCCGCCAGCACGCCGCGCTTCATGCCCGCACCTCCGCCGATGCCGTGAACCAGCTGCTGCTCGCCGGCCGGAACAGCAGATAGACCGCCACCGCATAGGCTGCCGTCCCGGCGATCCCGAGAACCGCGGCAATGATGTTCGGGAAGCTGGCGGTCAGCACCGAGGTGACCACGCCGATCAGATTGAGCACAAAGAACGCCGTGACGATCCATTTGGCGATCGAACTTGCCTGCCGCGCGACGAAATACCACAGCAGCACCGGGATCAGCGTCCCCAGCCCCATCACGACCGGCAGATACCAGCTCCCGATCGCCGCATTGGCGTCCTGGATCGCGGGCATCGCCTGATAGTTCGACCAGTTGAGCACCATGCCGATGGCGCCGATCGCCACATAGCCGAGATAGAATAGTTCGAACCGGACGATCGATGCTGGCCGCTCCATGAAACTTCCCCTGATTTCACCTGATAATCATAACGCTGGCCCGCGCCCGCGCAAAGGCCGCCACGGCTTACCCATCCATAATGGTCGCAAAGTCGAGCCCGATATCGGCGGCGGGTGCCGACTGGGTGAGCCGGCCGACGCTGATGAAGCTCACTCCGGTTTCGGCGATCGCGCGGATCGTCTCGAGCGTTACCCCGCCCGAGGCTTCGGTCGGCACGCGCCCCCCGACCAAGGTCACCGCGCCGCGCAGGATCGGCGGCGGCATATTGTCGAGCAGCAAATGGGTCGCGCCGGCGGCCAGCGCGGGTTCGATCTGATCGACCCGGTCGACCTCGACGATGATCCGCGCGATGCCCGCCGCGACCGCGCGCCGCACCGCCTCGCCAACCGAGCCGGCAACCGCGACATGATTGTCCTTGATCATCGCGGCGTCCCACAGCCCCATCCGGTGGTTGGTCGCGCCGCCCATCCGCGTTGCGTATTTCTCGAGCACGCGCAGCCCGGGGATCGTCTTGCGGGTGTCGAGCAGGATCGCGCCGGTGCCGACGATCCTGTCGACATAGCCGCGCGTCATCGTCGCGATCCCCGACAGATGCTGGACGGTGTTGAGCGCCGACCGCTCGGCGGTGAGCAGCGCGCGGGCATTGCCTTCGAGCCGGAGCAGATCGGTGCCGGGCTTCACCCGGTCGCCCTCGCCAACCAGCCGTTCGATCACCACGTCGGGATCGAGCGCGCGGAAGAAAGCCTCGGCGATCGGCAGCCCTGCGACGGTGATCGGATCGCGGCTGTCCATCACCCCCGTGAAGCGCGCGTCGGCGGGGATGACGGCGGCAGAAGTGATGTCGCCGGCCTCGCCCAGATCCTCGGCAAGGGTGGCGCGGACGAACGAATCGAGATCGAAGCCGGGCAGCGCGAAGGTCATGGCGCTGCCATTGCCACAGATCACGGGGTCCGGGACAGTCGATTGATCGCGCATCGCCGCCCTCACCATCCCTGCGTCGCCGTCCCCGCGACGGCATAGAGCGTCACCAGCAGCCCGATCAGGATCGCTGCCGGGCGATAGCTGCCGGTCCGCCGCCAGACGAAGATCGCGATCACGCCGACCGTCGCGAGCAACGGCGGGAACTGGAGCGCGATCACCGTGCTGAGCGGATCGGGCTGGGTCGGCAGCTGGCCGGTCGCGAAGAACACCCCGTAGTCGAGCAGCAGCAGCACGACGAAGCCGAGCGCCATCGCCAGCTTGGCCCAGCCATATTGCGCGGCGAAGCCGTCGCCGCGCACCGTCAGCCGCGTCACCAGCGTCCTCACGCTGGCGAGAAAGCCGATCGTCAGCGGCACGACATAGATCGCGGCGATTAGCGCTTGCTGCGCGCTCGGCAGCTTGACCGCGACGATCCACAGCCGGAAATCGGTGTGGAACAGCCGGTCGACGAGCAGCAGCACCGCATAGCCGGCGAGCGCGCTGAGCGCGGCGATGCCGATCGACTGGCCCCAGCCGGGTTGCGGCGCCGCGCCACGTCCGCGCCCGATCAGCCAGGCGATCCCCGCGCCAACGAGCGCCCACAGGGTGAGCTGCGTCGTCACCGTCTGGGGCAGAATCGGGTTGGGCTGGACGAGCAGAAAGACCGCGACGAAGACGGGGAAGAAGGTCAGCGCCGGCAGGAACGACGTCAGCGCAAAGGCGCGCCACCACCGTCCATCGCGCGCAGTTGCGCCAGCCTCGGGCATGGCGCACAGGTTGGCGAAGGCGGGCGTGCGCAGTAGCAGATCGAACGTCCCGAGCACGATCATCACGAACCCGATCAGGCCAAGCCCGGTGCCGGCTTCCTTCCAGTACCAGATCTGCGCGCTCGACGGGATGGGTTTGCCGCCTTTCAGCGTCACCGAAAACCAGTCGATCGCGCGCGCGATCGCCTCGGGCGAGATATGGTCACCCGGGTGGGTGACCGCGGGGGTGGCGAGGATGCGCGCGGTGCCGTCGGCGATCGAGCCATAGAGTTTGCGTGGCACGATGCGCTCGCTGGTACCGAACACCGCCTTGAGCTTGGGCGAATCGACCACGTCGCGCGCCTTGTCGACGCCCCACATCAGCTTCGAGAATTCGTCGAAGCGGCTGTAGACGAGGCCGAGGTTGCGCGGCCAGCCGGGGCCGCCTTCCTTGGCATAGGGCGCGCCGGTCGACGATCCTTCCAGGACGATCGCCTTGTAGGCGTCAGGCATCGCGGCGGCGGCGGCGAGCACCGTCCAGCCCCCCATCGAATGTCCCTCGAGCCCGATATTGGCGGTATCGACCATCGGCAGCGAGCGGAGATAGGCAAGCCCGTCGGGGCCGCCGAAGCCGTTCGCAAAGGCCGGGCCGCTGCTATAGCCATGGCCGGTCTGGTCGATCGCGAGCACGACATAGCCGCGCCGCGCGAACTCGATCGCGAAGCCGTCCTGCGTCTCGCGCGAATTGATATAGCCGTGGACCGCGAGAATGCCGGGCGCCTTGGTTGCCGGCGTCGCGGTCGCCGGCACGTAGAGCAAGGCGCTCATCGTCTTGCCGCCGGTGCCCGGGAATCGGATGTCGCGCACCGCGACCCCGCCCGAGGTCTGGATGCGGCTCGCCAGCACCGCCCCGCCGATCGCGAGCACCAGCCCGAGGATCAGCAGCCACAAGCCGTTCTTCGGCGTTCCCATCCCCGTCATCCCCCGATTGACCACCGCGCCGAAACCGGCGAGGCGCACTTCTATTGTCGACCCCGTTGGAGAACCGTTCATGGCCGAGGTCAAGGTGTTGGCGTTCGATGTTTTCGGCACGCTGGTCGACTGGCGGACGAGCATCGCGCGCGAGGCGGCGACGGTGTTTGCGCGGCTGGGGCGCGACGACATCGATCCGCACGGCTTCGCCGATGCGTGGCGCGGGTTGTATCAGCCGGCGATGGAGGCGGTGCGGTCGGGCAAGCGGCCGTTCACACGGCTCGACGTGCTCAACCGCGAGACGCTCGAGACGCTGCTGGCCGAGCGCGGCGTGGTGCTCGACGAGGCAGCGGCGCAGGCTTTCGCCTTTGCGTGGCGGCGGCTCGATCCGTGGCCCGATACGGTCGCGGGGCTGGCGCGGCTCAAGGCGCGCTGGCCGATCGTGACGCTCTCGAACGGCAATATCGCGCTGACGATGGAAATCGCGCGGCGCGGCGGGATAGCGTTCGATGCGATCCTGGGGGCGGAGGCGGTGCAGGCGTTCAAGCCGACTCCCCAGGCCTATCTGCGCACCGCCGATCTGCTCGGCATCGCGCCGGGCGAGCTATGCCTCGTCGCCGCGCACCACAGCGACCTGACGGCGGCACGGGCGTGCGGCCTGCAATGCGCCTATGTCGCCCGCCCGATGGAATATGGCGGCGCGGCGGCGCCGGACGCGCACATGGCGCAGGACTGGGAATGGTCGGCGGCGAGTTTGGTCGAGCTGGCGGAAGCGATGGGGGCTTGATCAGTTCAGCGTCTACCGTGTTGCTTGGGGCAATGCGCCTCAGCGCCAAAGGGAGATCGTCAGCAATCGGATGTCAGGCGACAGTTGCCCTTCTCCCTTGGGGAGAAGGATACCGCAGCCTGACAGCTTGCTGTCTGGCGGAGGTTGGATGAGGGGTTCTGCGCCATCGAGCGGGCGATCCCTTCACCCAGCTACAGCCTAGGCGGCGCTGAAGAAACGCGACCCAAGTCTGCGCAAGTTCGGGGTGATCAGCACCCCGTGCTGATCCGGCCATGCCGGGGGCATGGCCGACCCCGCACTCCCGACGGGAGAGGGAAAGTGAAAATCGGCAAGCGCCCGGGATGTGAAGCTCAATCCCGATACCCCGGATTGTGCCGGTCGAGCTTCCTGAGCAGCGCCGGCCACGCCAGCCCATCCGCCAGCATCTTCATCCCCGGCCCCGACGATTGCTGCTCGACCTTGTGCTCGACGCCCTGCGGCGGGTTGTACAGCCCGTCGCGGCCCGCGCTGAGCATGTGGACCTGCGCCTCGCACGCGCGCTCGAGAAAATAGAGCCGCAGGAAGCATTGCGCGACACTGTCGCCCACCGCGAGCGTGCCGTGGTTGCGCAGGATCATCGTGTTCTTGGTGCCCAGATCGGCGACCAGCCGCTCGCGCTCCTCGAGATCGGTCGCGATGCCCTCATATTCATGATAGGCGATATCGTGCCCGGCGATCATCGAGGTCTGGGTGTGCGGCAGCAGCCCGCTCGCCATTGCCGATACCGCCTGACCATAGGGCGTGTGCAGATGCATCACCGCCTGCGCATCCTCGCGGGCCATATGGATCGCCGAATGGATCACGAAGCCGGCCTTGTTGACCGGCGCCGGATCGCCCTCGACCTGATTGCCCTCGGTATCGATCTTGACGAGCGCCGACGCGGTCATTTCCTCGAACATCAAATTGTACGGGTTGATCAGGAAATGATGCTCGGGCCCCGGCACCCGCGCCGAGAGATGCGTGAAGATCAGATCGTCCCAGCCATACATCGCGACCAGGCGGTAGGCCGCGGCGAGATCGACGCGGGCGTGCCATTCCTCGGGCGAACAACGATCGCGGACGCTTTCGGCTGGTTTGAGGGCGGTGGCCATCAGCATTCTCCTGATTGCTGTGCTGCAACATATGTTGCGCAACATCGTTACGACTGTCGGATCAGGTCTAGCACCCCAAACGCCGCTTGACGAGCCGGGATAGCCGGTGAAGGATGCCGCAATGGCCGGCCCTTCTCCTCCCGATCCTGCGACGCTGTTTCGCGAAATGCTTGGGCAGTGGGAAGCAATGGCCAATGAATTCGGCGGCAACCTGATGAAAAGTGGCGAATTCACGCGCGTGATGCACGGCGCCAACGCCGCCAACATGAAGCTGAAGGAAGCCCGCGCCGACATGATGGAGCGCGCGCTCGATGCCGCCCACATGCCGACCAAGGCCGAAGTCGCCGATCTTTCCGCGCGGCTTAACCGGATCGAGATGACCGTCGACCGCATCGAATCGATGCTGGCCGCGCAGACGGGGCAACCGACCGTGCCCGATCGGCCGAAGCCCAGGCGCACCCGCAAGCCGCCCCAGAACAAGGCTCCCGGGTGAGCGACGGCGGCAGTCCCGGCATTGTCGAGCAGGCCCGCGTCGAATTCGACCGCGCGCTCAAGCGCAATATCAAGGGGCTGGGCTATTTCATGTCGTCGGCCCCGGTGCTCGGCGCGTCGCCGAAGGATCGGCTGATCCAGCGCGGGACGATGAACCTCTATCACTATCGCCCGATGGCCGACGAAGTGTACCGCGTGCCGCTGCTGCTCGTGATGGCAACCACCAACCGCGGCTACATCTTCGATATGGTGCCCGGGCAGAGCCTCGTCGAATATCTGCTGCGCGCCGGCTATGACGTCTTCATGCTCGACTGGGAGGCGCCGCGCGCCGACGAGAAGCATCTGGCGATGGCCGATTACGTCCTCGATTTCCTGCCGAGCGCGATCGCGCGGGTGCAGCAGGAAACCGGCGAGGAAGACTTCACCGTCGTCGGTTATTGCTTCGGCGGCGTGCTTTCGTCGCTCTGGGCGGGTCTCCATCCGGAAGCGCCGATGAAGAACCTCGTCTGCTTCACCACGCCGGTCGATTTCACCAAGATGGAAATGTTCCAGGCCTGGTCGGACCGGCGGTTCTTCGACGTCGATCGGCTGGTCGACACCTTCGGCAACTGCCCCGGCGATTATCTCTACACGGCGTTCGACATGCTGCGCCCGGGCGCGCGGATGGTGGCCAATCTGCGGCTTTACGACAATATGTGGAACGACGAATTCGTCAAATCCTTCCGGATGTTCGATCGCTGGGCGGCGGACATCTTGCCGCTGGCGGGCGAATATTTCCGCGAGACGACCAAGCAGCTGATGTGGGGCAACGAGCTCTACGAGGGCCGGATGACGGTGGCGGGTCGCAAGGTCGATCTCGGTGCGATCACCGCCCCCTTCCTCCACGTCACCGCGCAGCACGACCATATCGTCCCCTCGGCCGCCTCAGCGCCCCTCATCGAGATGGTCGGATCGACCGACAAGGAAGCCGTCGAGCTGAAGGGCGGGCATGTCAGCCTCGTGGCGGGCGGCAATGCGATCAAGCGGCTATGGCCCAAATTGACCGATTGGCTTTCGGAGCGTTCGACATGAGTCATTCCATCCGCCGCTTCGAAGCGAAGGATCAGGCGGCGATGCTCGCCTTCACGGCGAGCCTGCCCGAGCATGACCTGCTGTTCCTCAGCCGCGACGTGCAGCACCCGCGCGTCATCGAGGCATGGGCGGCGGCGGTCGGCGAAGGCGTGATCGACAGCCTCGTCGCCGAGGATGGTGGCCGGATCGTCGCCACGGCAGCGCTGGTGCGCGATCCGATGAGCTGGAGCCCGCACGTCGGCGAGGTGCGGCTGCTGGTATCGCCCGATCGGCGCGGTGCCGGGCTCGGGCGCGATCTGCTCGAGGCGATCTTCGCGATCGCCCACGCCCATGGCACCACCAAGCTGGTCGCGCAGATGACGCCCGACCAGACCGGATCGGTCGCGCTGTTCGAATCGCTGGGGTTTCGTGGCGAGGCGATGCTGCGCGATCACGTATGTGACCGTTCGGGGCAATTTCATGATCTGGTGATACTCAGTCTGCGGCTCGGCGCGCTGGCGGCAAGCCACGAGGCGTTCGGCTGGACCGAATGAACAAACAAAGGAGCCGGGCATTGAACCCCGAACGACAGGAGAACGACCGATGGCTACCCAGTTCAAACCCCAGGCCGACGTCAGCCCGCCCTCGCTGCTGCTGGCATTGACCGAATTGCCGCGCGCGATTGCCGAGCTGACCTCGCTCGCCCCGGCCGCGCCGTTGCTGGCGATGGCCAAGCGCGGCGACGGCCACCCGGTGATGGTGCTGCCCGGCTTCGTGACCAGCGACATTTCGACCGCACTGCTGCGCCGCTTCCTGACGCGTCAGGGCTATGACACCCATGCGTGGGAGCTCGGCCGCAACCTTGGCCCCAAGGCGATCGGCTGGAGCGGCGAAAAGCTCGTCGCCCGCCTCGACCAGATTCACAAGAACACCGGCAAGCGCGTCAGCCTGATCGGCTGGAGCCTCGGCGGAGTGATGGCGCGTCAGTTGTCGCGGCGCGTGCCCGATGCGGTGCGGCAGGTGATCTCGCTCGGCTCGCCCTTTGCCGGCACGCCCAAGGCGACCAATGTCTGGCGCGCCTATGAAATGCTGACCGGCCAGAAGATCGACGACAAGGAGACCCGCGATCAACTCCGTGAAAGCGCGACGCCGCCGCCAGTACCCTCGACCTCGATCTACACCCGTGAGGACGGCGTCGTCGCCTGGCAGAATTGCGTCGAACCCAAAGGGGCGGAAACCGACAATATCGAGGTCCATGGCAGCCATTGCGGGCTGGGGGTAAACCCCGCGGTGCTCTACGCGGTCGCTGACCGGCTGGCGCAGGACGAAGGCGACTGGCACCCGTTCGAACGGGCGAGCGGGATCAGATCGCTAGTCTATCCCTTTGCGGGGCATGCCTGAGGGTTTCGCGCGACACAAACATCGCGCCCCCCCCTTCCGGTGTGGGAAGAGGATAGCGCCGTTGGCCGACGTGCCGGCTGGCAACGCTCGGTGAGGGGCGGTGCGCGATCGATGGCGGGAAGTCCCGCGCCCCCTGCCCGCCTCCGTCATGCCGGACTTGTTCCGGTATCCGCCGTGGTCGAATGGCCCTGCCGTGGCGCTTTCGGCACGGTGGACCGCGGAACAAGTCCGCGGTGACGATGGGGGGCGAACGGGGGGTTGAACGCTCCGGGTCTATTTCTTCCCGGAAAGCGGCGCCACCGCCTCTTTACCGAACTGGACGATGAGGTCGCCGATCTCGCGGGCCTGATTCATGCTGCGGCTGCCCTGTTCGCGCAGATAATCGCCCTGGACCTTCATCACTTCGGTCACGTCCTTGGCCTTGGCCGCAGCGCGCATCGCGGCGAAGGCTTGCCGGGTGTTTTCCTCGGCCTGGTCGAGCAATTTCATGCCGACGGTCGAGCCGCCCTCGGCGAGCTTGCTGCCCGAGGATTTGAGGGCCTCGCCGGCCTTTTTCGCAGGGTCGACGATCTTTTCGTTGATCGTTTCCCTGATCTTCTCAGCACCCTTTTCTGCGGGCTTCTTGGTATCGGCCATCACGCGGGCTCCTTCGCTTTGACTGCCGGCTTGCGCGCGGCAGCGGGGGTTTTGGGTTTGGCAACGGGCGCCGCCTTTACCTTGGGCGCAGCCTTTGCCTTGGCGGCTGGGGCTTTCCTTACCGCAGCCGTGGGGGCGGCCGCAACGGGCGCCGCGGTCGGCGCGCGATTGGCCGCCGCCTTGAGCGCCTCGAACGCCTGCCGCAGCGATGCCGCATAGGCATCGGGATCGGGCATCATCACGCGATCGCAGGTGAACGAGACGGCGATCGTATCGGTATAGCTGTAGATCGTGTTGATCAGCCCCATCGAATCGAACACCGGGCCAAGCCCGTACATCGCGACCATCTTCGCGCCGCAGAAATAGAGCGGCACGCGGCTGCCGGGCACGTTGGTGACGACACAGTTGAAGACGGGCGCATGCGCATTGGCCGCGCCCACCCGCGTATAGAGCCGCGCCGCGAGCCCGGCGAGGCCCGAGGGGATGAGCTGGCTGTAGTCGGTCAGCGTCCGCGCGCCGACCGCGCCGGTCATCGCCTTGGAATTGGCGGCTTCGGCATGGACATAAGCGAGGCGGTCGAGCGGGTCGGCGATATGCGTGCCCAAGCCCACCACCATCGCCGAGACGAGATTGCCGAGCGCGGCCTTCTCGCCTTCCGCGCGCACCGAAATCGGCGCCATCGCGGTCAGCGAGTCGGCGGGCAGCTCGCCCTTCGCGTCGAGATAGGCGCGCAAGCCACCGCCGACGATCGCCAGGATCACGTCGTTGACGGTCGCGCCCGGCACCGCATCCTTGATCGTCCGGATATCCTTGAGCGGGAAAGGCGCGGCGTCGAACACGCGGTGCGCGGCGACCTTGCCGTTGAAGCGCGTCTTGGGCGCCAGCTTGGTGTTGGCGATGCTGATCTCGCCCTTGCCGACGCTCATCGTCAGCTTGGCCATGCCGGGGAGCGAGCGGCCGATCGTTTCGGCGACGCGCATCGGCTGGCGCAGCGAATTGAAATAGCTGCGCATCAGCAGCTCGGCGACATTGGGCATGCTTTCGGGCGACCAGTCGTCCTTCATCTCGCGCGGGCGCATGGCGGCGTCGAGATCATGGACAGCGGCGGACATCTCCACCCCCGACATCCCGTCGATCGCGGCATGGTGCACTTTCGAGACGAGCGCGAAACAGCCGGGCGGCAAGCCTTCCACATTGTCGAGGCCCTCGACGATGGTGAATTCCCATAGCGGCTTGTTCAGGTCCATCGGCCGCGAATGCAGCCGCGCGACCTGGATGCAGAGCTGACGCCAGTCGCCGGGCTTGGGCAAGGCGATGTGGCGGACATGGAATTCGATGTCGAATTCGGGGTCCTCGATCCAGTATGGATGATCGAGATCGAAGGGCACCCGTACGAGCCGCTGGCGAAAGCTGCGCGCGCCGCCGAGGCGGCTCTCGATGAACTTCAGGATATCCTTGAAGCGGACGAACCCGCCCGGCGCGGTCGAGGGATCATAGATTCCGACCGAGCCGATATGCATCGGCGTATGCGGCGTTTCCAGATACACGAACGACGCATCCTGGCCTGACAGTTGTAGCATTGCCCTCTCCCCTTATTCCTCCCCGAGCATGCTCGGGGAGGGGGACCGCCGACCGCAGGTCGGGGGTGGAGGGGCAGCTAGCGAGTGTTGCACTCTGTGCCTGCCCCTCCACCATTTGCCGAAAGGGGCAAATGGTCCCCCTTCCCCAGCAAGCTGTGGGAGGATTTTAGTTACTTCCCGAACCCGAACACATCCTGGTGGAAGCGTCCAGCCTCGATCATTGCCTCAAGCCAGGCAGACCCGCTGGCGTGATCCCCGCCCTGTTTATCGGCGGCGATGCGGATCAACGCGTCGCGGACCGCCGGGGCCATGAACTTGCCGTCGCCGCACAGATAGATTTGCGCGCCGGCTTCGGTTGCGGACCAGATCGCGTCGCGGGCGTCCCACATCGCGTCCTGGACGAAGCGCCATTTGAAATCCTTGACGGCGGAGAAGGCGACATAGGGCTCGATCACCCTGTCCGCCGCCCAGCCTTCCATCTCGCCGCGGCAATACCAGTCATGGTCCGGATGCCGACAGCCGAAGAACAGCAGCGACCGCGCAATCTCCGCCCCTTGCGCCTTCTGCGCCGCACGCTCGGCGATGAAGCCGCGCAAGGGCGCAAAGCCCGTCCCCGGGCCGATCAGGATCATCGGAACGCTCGGATCCTCGGGCGGCGCGAAGGGCGGGTTGGGGCGGCGGACATAGCCGAACACCGCGTCACCCGGCATCACCCGCTGCATATAGCTCGACGCGAAGCCACGATGTTCGCCGAGCCCCGACCAGGCGGGGGCCTCCATCGTGCCGACGATCAGGTCGGCGATGTGGGGATCGACCAGCGGCGACGACGCGATCGAATAGAAGCGCGGGGCGATGGCGGAGGACAACTCGACGAGGCTGTCCAGCGAGAGGTCGGCCGCCGGATGCATCTCGAGCAGATCGATAATGCTCAGCCGCTTCGCCGCCACTTCGGCATCGAACGCGTCTTCCAGCCGCGCAAGCGCCTGCTTCGTATTTGGGCAGCGCGTCTGTTCCGCGATCACCGCCAGCGCGCGCTTGGGCAGTGTATCGGACAGTTCGATGAAATCGCTCAGCAGATGGTGCACCGTCACCGTCTGGCCCAGCGGCAGATGCCGGAAGCGCGATCCTTGCGCGTCGATCCGCACCTGCGCCGCGCCGTCCAGCCCCAGCCGCGCGACCGCGCGCTCGACCAGCTCGGGCCGGTTGCGCGCATAGACCGCGACATGGTCCCCGGTATGGTAACGCTGCCCCTCGGGTAGTTTCACCCGGATGAAGCGCGTCGAGGGGCGCGGCGGCTCGATGCTGAAATCCCACAGCCCGTCTGCGGGCGCGACCATCTCGTCATTGGCGATGATCTCCAGCCGCTGGGCATGTTCGGGCAGCACCTGCGCGCGGGTAACGGCGGCATCGACCGGCTGCAGCGACAGGGTGGAGCGTTGCTCGGATGGAGCGACTTCGCTACCGAGCGCCTTCCACAGATCGCGCACGAAGCTCGCCACCGCGCCGTCGAAATCGCCCTGGCCATCGGCCTCGCCGCGCGGGATCAGGCGGGTCGCACCGAGCGCCGCAATCGTCTCGTCCACGCGCTTGGGGAAATGCTGGTAATTGGGCCATTGGCTGTTGCCGATGCCCAGCACCGCATATTTCGCACCCGTCCAGTCGAGTGTGTCGACCTGGCCTGAATCGATCAGCCGCTCGATCTCGACCGCGCTGTCGGGCGCGCGCCCGTTGTAGGTGGCGGTGACGATGACGATCACCTTGTCCTCGGGCAGATGCCCGGCAACGAACGCCTCGTCCATCGATCGCACGGCGGTTTCGAAGCCATCGACGCTGGCGCGTTCGGCGATCTCCTCGGCAATGTCGCGCGCGGTGCCGAGCGACGTGCCATAGAGCACCGTGAAGCGCTGGCCATTGCCCGAAACGGCAGCCGCGGGTGCGGTTTCGGTGGGGACCTGCGCGGGCGACGCGACGCTCAACCGCTCATGGGGTGCACGAAGGCGCACGCGCATGATGAACTGATCGGGCTTGATCGAGAGCGTCTCCTTGATCCGCAGCTGGTACATGTGCGGATCGCCGATCGCGAATTTCTGCAGGATCATCGCGAGCGCCAGCTTGGCCTCGACCATCGCGAACTGCCGCCCGATACAGGCGCGCTCGCCATTGCCGAAGGGTTTGTAGGCATGGGGGTGGTGCTTGGCCTCATTTTCGGGCAGCCAGCGATCGATGTCGAACTCGTCGGGGTTGGCCCAGGCGCCCGGAAAGCGGTGCAGGCCGGGCGAGAAGACGTTGACGGGGCGGTCCTTGCGCAGGGTCCACTTGCCGTCGCCGATCGTCGTGTCTTCGAACGGGGCGAGCGTAAAGGCGGGCGCGGTCGGCCAGAGGCGAAGCGCTTCCTTCAGGATGCGCTCGATCACCACGAGCTGCGCGTTCTGGGCGTAGTCGGGCCTTGTATCGCCCGGCAGCACGCGATCGACCTCGGCATAGGCTTGCGCCAGGACATGCGGATTGCGCAGCAAATGATAGAGCGCGAAGGTCAGCATGCCTGACGTCGTCTCATGCCCGGCGATCAGGAAGGTCAGCACCTGATAGCGGATGTTGATATCGTCCAGCATCTCGCCCGTTTCCGGGTCGGTCGCCGAGATCATCAGGTTGAGGAGGTCCTTGCCGTCGTTGGGCGCTGCGCGGCGCTGCGCGATGATGCCGTCGACCAGCGCGTTCATCTGCGCGATGTCCGCCTCGAACTGACGTTCGGCTTTTTTGGCAAAGCGCTGCTGCATCGGCAGCCGGGTGATCATGTTGAGCGATTCGCCGAGCGCGCGGCCAAGCGCCTCGAGAAACGGATCGAGCTCTTCCATCTCGAAACTGTTGAAGCGGTGGCCAAAGCCCGCGACCGCGATCGAATCGAGCGTGAAGCGGGTCATGTCGTCCGCTACCAGCACATCGTTGCCCGATAGCCGCGACCATTTGGCGACGAGCTGGTCCGCCACCTCCAGCATCATATCGAAATAGCCCTTCATCGCGCGCTGGCTGAACGCGGGGAGCAGGATGCGGTGCGCCTTGCCCCAATTCTCCTCCTCGCTGAACGCGGTGAACAGGCCGTCGCCCGCAAAGCGCCGCACGACGCGAAGGCCGGGGCCGGGCATCTTGCGGAAGCGGGTTTCGTCGCACAGCTCGGCGACGAGATCGGGACTGGTGACGAACAGCCCGACCCGGCTGCCGAATTTCAGCTTGAAAATGCCTTGCGGAAAATCGCGGCCAGCGTGCAGCAAATAACCGATCAGGCCCTGCCGGATGATGTGGTGGAGGTGGCCAACGACGGGCAGCGCAGGGGGCGACGGAAAGGTCGACGGTTTGTCGATGACGGTCGCCATATTTTTTCTCTCCCGCTTGTCAGCACCTCACCACATGGGCCGCGGAAGTGCAATGCGTGCGATGGTTTGGGGGTGGAGGGGCTTGGTGATATAGTCTGCGTTCGATGGAAATCAGACCTCAGCTGCATTCCCTCTGCACAGCGGCATGATAGGACAATATCAGTTTCGTTCGGGAGAATGTAATGCAAAGTGCGGGTGCAAATCAGGGCATCGGATGCTTGGCCGTGTTGCCAGCTGCATTCATCGGCTTTGCTGGACTAACCGATGGTATCGGCCCCCAAGGTTGGCGAGGCTTTGCCGAGCTGTTCGGGTGGTTCATCGGCTGCATGATTGTAGCCAAATGTCTTGCCCTCCTACTCATGCGGGGAGGTCGGGGTGGCACTTCGGCTTACGCGCTTGCGTTAACAGTCGTGGCCGGATTTGGCGCGCTCATGTACGAGTTGCTCAATTGGCTCGGTCTTGATGCGCCCCTGTCGGCAAAGACCATCTTCACTTCATCAATGCAGGCATTGGGTGCGATAGCCGCAGCGTTCTGTGTGCTGTTCATCGCCCGCACGATCTGGAAGGACGCACGGCGTTAATGTCCGCAATCGGGCGCAAGCTGCCATACTTCCCTTCTCCCATTGGGAGAAGGATACCGGAGCTTGACAGCTTGCTGTCTAGCGCAGGTTGGATGAGGGGTTCCGCCCTATCGAGATGGCGATCCCCTCACCCAGCTACGACTAGGGCCGCGCTGAAAGAGCGCGACCCAAGTCTGCGCAACCCTCTCCCGACGGGAGATGGAAGAGGGAAGAGAGAAACGTCTGCAATTGGAGGTGGGTTCAACCGATCGACGCAAGCTGTCATTCTTAACATCCGTCACCCCGGACTTGTTCCGGGGTCCACCTTGCCTCGATCGCTAAGCACGGGTGGATGAGTGGACCCCGGAACAAGTCCGGGGTGACGGTTATGGTGTTTGACCGTCGATCACCCCCGCCATCGCCAGCACGCGTTCCGCCTCCACCAGATGCAGCCGCTCGACCATGCGCCCGTCGAGGCGAATCGCGCCCTTGGCTGCGTGCTCTGGCATCGCAAATGCGGCACTTATGCTGCGGGCACGGGCGATCTCCTCTTCGGTTGGCGAGAACACCGCGTTGCAGGGGCCGATTTGTGCCGGGTGGATCAGGGTCTTGCCGTCGAAGCCGAGGGCCAGACCTTGGTCCGCCTCAACGCGGAACCGGTCGAGATCGCTGAAATTATTGCACACCCCGTCAAGCGCGATCAGCCCGCGCGAGCGCGCCGCCGCCAGCGCCAACGTCAGGATCGGCAGCATGTTGGCGCGATCCGCCATCACCCGGCTGCGCATTTCGAGCGCGAGGTCGTTGGTGCCCATGACGATGCCCGCCAACCGCGTGGTGAGTGCGGTATCGGCGATTGCCTGCAACCGGCCGACCGCAAGGCAGGTCTCGATCATCACCCACAGCGTCAGCCCCGGCTGCGCGGCGGCGAGTGCTGCGTCATAGCGGGCGACATCTTCCGGCCCGTTGACCTTGGGGGCGAGCACCGCGTCGATATCGAGCGTGGCCGCTGCGGCGAGATCGTCCGCGCCCCATTCGGTATCGAGCGCATTGACGCGCAACACCTTCAGCCGATGCCCGAACCCGCCCTCGGCAAAGGCTGTCACGGCCGCCATCCTTGCTTCGAGCTTAATCTCTGGCGCGACGGCGTCTTCCAGATCGAGGATCACCGCGTCGCACGGGAGCGTGCGCGCCTTCTCGATGGCGCGCGCGTTCGACGCGGGCAGGTAAAGCGCGCTGCGGCAGGGGCGGAATTCTGCTATCGACATCTCACAATCCCTACCCGTTCGTCCCGAGCGAAGTCGAGGGGCGTGCCGCAGGCGTTGCGCGGCGTGTCTCGACTTCGCTCGACACGAACGGTTGGGTTGGTCACGGTACGTTAGGTGACCCAAAGCAGGGCTGGACAAATCGACGCCCAAGCGCGACGCGGGCGGCAGGTAATCGCAGGAGTAGGTACGATGAGCACCATGGGCCGGTTCGATTGGGCAGATCCCTTCAACCTCGACGATCAGCTCGACGAGGATGAACGGATGATCCGCGACACCGCCGCCGCCTATGCGCAGGACAAGCTCGCGCCGCGCATCATCGACGCCTTTCAGCACGAAACCACCGATCCGGAGATTTTCCGCGAGATGGGCGCGCTCGGGCTGCTGGGACCTACAGTGCCCGACGAATATGGCGGCGTCGGCGCGTCATACGTTTCCTACGGGCTGGTCGCGCGCGAAGTGGAGCGGATCGATTCGGGCTACCGCTCGATGATGTCGGTGCAGTCGAGCCTGGTGATGTACCCGATCCACGCGTTCGGCTCGGAAGAGCAGAAGCGCAAATACCTCCCCAAACTGGCGACGGGCGAGTTTATTGGCTGTTTCGGCCTGACCGAACCCGATGCCGGCTCCGACCCCGGCGGCATGACGACCAGGGCGGTCAAGATCGACGGCGGTTATCTGCTGTCGGGGGCCAAGACCTGGATTTCAAACGCGCCGATCGCTGACGTCTTCATCGTCTGGGCCAAGTCCGATGCGCATGGCGGCGGCATTCGCGGCTTCATCCTGGAAAAGGGCATGAAGGGGCTGGTGACGCCCAAGATCGAGGGCAAATTGTCACTCCGCGCGTCGATCACCGGCATGATCCAGATGGACGAGGTCGAGGTCAGCGAGGATGCGCTGCTGCCCGAGGTGCAGGGTCTGAAGGGGCCGTTCGGCTGCCTCAACCGCGCGCGCTACGGCATTTCATGGGGCGCGATGGGCGCGGCGGAGTTCTGCTTCCATGCCGCGCGGCAATATGGGCTGGATCGCAAGCAGTTCGGGCGACCGCTCGCCGCGACGCAGCTGTATCAGAAGAAGCTCGCGGACATGCAGACCGATATCGCGATGGGGCTGCAGGCGTCGTTGCGCGTCGGGCGGCTGATGGACCAGCATAAATTCGCGCCTGAGATGGTCTCGATCATCAAGCGCAACAATGTCGGCAAGGCGCTCGATATCGCCCGCGCGTCACGCGACATGCACGGCGGCAACGGCATTTCGGGTGAATATCAGGTGATGCGCCATCTGATGAACCTTGAGACGGTCAACACCTATGAAGGCGCGCATGACGTTCATGCATTGATCCTGGGCCGGGCCATCACGGGGATTTCGGCGTTCTGATGAAAGCGGCGCCGCCTTTCGATTCGCAACCAACATTGCTCGGCGCGACGGTGGCGCTGTCGCCGCTGCGCCCGGAGGACTGGGACGCGCTTTTCGCGGTCGCGTCCGATCCGCTGATCTGGGAAGTCCACCCGGCGCATGACCGCTGGCAGGAGCCGGTGTTTCGGCGGTTTTTTTCGGACGCGATGGAATCGGGCGGCTGCCTTGTCATCCGCGACAGGGCGACGGGAGAAGTGATCGGATCGAGCCGATACGACGCGCGGCGAGCCGACCCTGGCGAAGTGGAGATCGGCTGGACCTTCCTCGCGCGGCGCTTTTGGGGAGGAGCGACCAATCGCGAGATCAAGGCGCTGATGGTCGCGCACGCGCTGCACTGGTACGATGCGGCCATCTTCATGGTGGGCGACACCAACATCCGGTCGCGGCGGGCGATGGAGAAGATCGGCGGTGCATTGCTCCCCGGCCGCACGCCCGTTTTTGACATGGCGGGCACACCCTCCCCCCACGTCATCTACGCCATCCGTCAGCCGCTCGCATGAAGCCCCTGTCGGGCATCAAGGTCGTCGAACTCGCGCGCATCCTCGCCGGGCCGTGGTGCGGGCAATTGCTCGCCGATCTGGGGGCAGAAGTGGTGAAGGTCGAGCGGCCGGGCGCGGGCGACGACACCCGCCATTGGGGGCCGCCTTTCATGACCGGGCCCGACGGCAGCAATCTCGACGCGGCTTATTATCACTCGACCAATCGCGGCAAATCGTCGGTCGCGATCGATATCGCGACGGCTGAGGGGCAGGCGCAGGTTCGCGCGATGATCGCCGATGCCGATGTCGTGATCGAAAATTACAAGGTCGGCGGGCTCGTCAAATATGGCCTCGACCCTGCCAGCCTCGCCGCGATCAACCCGCGTCTCATTACCTGCTCGATCACGGGCTTCGGCCAGACCGGGCCCTATGCCCATCGCGCCGGATACGACTTCATCATCCAGGGGATGGGCGGCATCATGTCGATGACCGGCGAGCCCGATGGCGCGCCGCAGAAATCGGGCATCGCCTATGCCGACATCTTCACGGGCGTCTATTCGGCGGTGGCGATCCTTGCGGCGCTGCGCCGGCGCGATGCGACCGGAACCGGCGCGCAGATCGACATGGCGCTGCTCGACACCCAGGTCGCGGTACTCGCCAATCAGGCGCTCAACTGGATGGCGAGCGGGGTCGTGCCGCACCGGATGGGCAACGGCCATGCCAATCTGGCACCCTATCAGTCGTTCGTCTGCGCCGATGGCGACCTGATCATCGCGGTCGGCAATGACGGGCAGTTCCGGAAATTGTGCGAGGTGCTCCGGCTGCCGCTCGCCGACGATGCGCGCTTTGCCACCAATCCCAAGCGCGTCGAGCACCGGGCAGCCCTGATCGCCGCGCTCACCGCGACGATCGTCACCTGGCGCAAGGCCGATCTCTACGAGGCGCTCGAACGGGTCGGCGTGCCGGCCGGCCCGATCAACCGGGTCGACGAGGTGTTCGCCGATCCTCAGGTGATCGCGCGGGGCATGGCGATCGTGCGCGATGGCCTGCCCGGGGTCGCCAGCCCGATCGTCATTGACGGCGCCCGGATGGTTGCCGATCATGCCAGCCCGGCCCGGCCGAAGGCGAAGAACGCATGACCAAATTCACCGTCAACAACCAGCCGGTCGAATACCGGATGGACCCGCAGACGCCGCTGCTCTGGGCGCTGCGCGATGCCTCCAACCTCACCGGCACCAAATATGGCTGCGGCACGGGCCACTGCGGCGCCTGCACGGTCGAGGTCGATGGCGAGGCGGTGCGATCGTGCCAGACGACGATCGCAGCGGTCGAAGGCGCGTTCGTCACCACGATCGAGGGGCTGTCGCGCGAGCGCGATCATCCGGTGCAGCAGGCGTGGATCGCCAACAACGTCCCGCAATGCGGCTTCTGCATCCCCGGCATGATCATGGCAGCGGCGGTGCTGCTCAAGAGGAACCGCAATCCTTCGGAAGAGGAAATCGAGTCGGCGATCACCAATATCTGCCGGTGCGGCGTCTATCCGCGCGTGATCGAAGCCGTGCAGTTGGCGGCGCGCATTCAGCGGGGCGACGAGGCGATCACCTTGACGCCGCGACCGGGAATCAATCCCGCCGACGCCGCGCGGCTCGTGCCGGCGCTGACGCCGCCTGCTCCGGCGAAGACGCCTCCCTAAGCTTTCGCTAACCTTTCAGCTCAATTCAGAAACGGCTCATCGCCAACCGTCCAAAAGCAATGCAACGTCGCTCCCGGATTGTCGGTCGACGCTCTTGGAGGAAATCATGCGCAGATCATTCCTGCTGAGCTTGTTTGCTGCGGCGGCGATCATGCCGGGCAGTGCCTATGCTCTTGGACAAAGCGACCAGTTGGAGCGCCAGCCCCGCGTCCATGGCATATCTGGAGAAGAGCGCGGCATGGGCCGCCGCGGCGGCGATGGTGGCAATCGCGGCGACTTCCGTGCGAATCGGCCCGCGCCGACGGCCCCGACCACCCAGATGCCGACCGTCTCGGTCGCGCCGTCCAGCGTGCCGCAGGCCAATTACCAGCGCCCCGCGCGTCCGCAGTTCCAGGCGCCGCCCCAGACCGCGCCGGTTCAGGTCCAGCCGGGCCAGAATTTCGGGCAGGATCGCCGTGGCGGCGGCCAGGATCGGCGCGGCGGTGGCGATGGGTTCCGGCCGAATCGCGGCGGTGATCGGGGCAGCTTCCAGCCGCCGGTCCCGGGCCAGCCCGCGTTCCAGAACGATCGCCGCAACGACCGGCCGGAGTTCCGGCAGGATCGTCGGGACGATCGCCAGGTTTTTCGGCAGGATCAGCGCGGCGACCGTCAGGATTTCCGACAGGATCGGCGCGGCTTCGACACCGGCAATCGTGGCCGGCCCGATGCCAACCGCTATGGCAATAATTATCGTGGCGGCAACGACGCCTATCGCAACCAGAATTTCGGCAATCGCGGCGTCTGGAACCGGGATTGGCGGCGCGGCAACCAATATGACTGGCAGGGCTATCGGAACTACAATCGCGATCTGTTTCGCCTGCCGCGCTACTATGCGCCCTATGGCTGGGGCTATGGCTATCGCCGGTTCGGGATCGGGGTCGCGCTGAATTCGCTGTTGTTCCAGCAGAGCTACTGGATCGAGGACCCCGAATATTATCGCCTGCCGCCGGCTTATTGGCCGTATCAGTGGGTGCGCTACTACAACGACGCGCTGCTCGTCGATACCCGCAGCGGCTATGTCGTCGATACCGTGTACGACATTTTCTGGGATCGCTGATCCGCCAGGACGCGTAACCGGCAAGGCCCGGCGGGATGACCGCCGGGCCTTGCTTTTTGGCACGCGCCGGGCAAGTTCGCACGGTGATCAGCTTGTTCAGGAAACCGCGCACCAGCTCCCCCGTCCGGGCCCGGATCGGGGCCGATGTCGCCGCCCGGCTCGATGCTGATCCCGCCGTATCGCGCGTCGAGATCGCCGATGTGCAGGTCTATTTCCGCGATGATTTTCTCGATATGCAGACCTGCCGCCGGCTGACCGCGTTGATCGATTCGAACCGCCGCCCCTCCACGCTGCTCGCCGACCGGCCCGAGGAGAATTTCCGCACCAGCGAGAGCTGCGACATGGATCGCTGGTCGCCCGATGTCCGCCCGATCGACGAACGGATCGCGGCGCTGCTCGGGCTCGATCCGGCGCTCGGCGAGACGATGCAGGGGCAGCGCTATGCGCCCGGGCAGCAATTCCGCGCGCACCATGATTTCTTCTTCGAGACCGAAAGCTATTGGCACAAGGTTCGCCAAGACGGCGGCCAGCGGACCTGGACCGCGATGGTCTATCTCAACGACGTCACCGAAGGCGGCGCCACCTGGTTCCCGCGCGCGGGAATCCGGGTCGCCCCGAAGCGCGGGCTGCTGCTCGCGTGGAATAACATGAGCGCCGACGGCAGCCCCAACCAGCTGACGCTGCACGAGGGCATGCCGGTGGTGAAGGGCGTCAAATACATCGTGACCAAATGGTTTCGCGAACAGAGTTGGCTATAGCCTTCGGGCGCGATAATATGGTGCAGATTCAGCGCGGGGGCACCGTATGAGCCGTCTCGGATTGGCAGCGTGGGTGGTGATCGGCGTCGCGTCGGCGGGCATCGCCAGGGCCGAGAGCGTGAGGCTGATCGGCCACTTTCCCGCCGACTATCGTGAACCGAGCCTCCTCAAGCGGATGGGCGTCGACCGGATCGACGGCCCCGACGGCGGCGCCCTCGGCTTCGCGCTCGAGCGCGCGCTGGCGAACCGCGGGCACTACAGCGTCGTCAGCCTCGATCGACGCGGTGGCGATGCCTCGCTCGATGGCGTGCTGTCGGGGCTGGTGAGCACTGAAATCAACGAAGCGCGTGTCACGCAGGAACACGAGAATTGCGTCGAAACCAAGAAGGACGCGTTCAACAACGACCAATGCGTCCGCAAGGAAAAGCAGACGGTCTATTGTCGGCAACGCACGATCGACATGACCGCCGATTTGCGTATCACGCGCGAATCCGACGGGGGCATTGCCTATTCGACCCGCAAGCCGCGCCAGCACGTCGTGACCTGGTGCCCCGGCGACAGCGCGCCCGGTGCGGTCGATGGCGTCGTGCGCGGGATGACCGACAGCATCGCCGACGAAGTCGCGCGCGAGATCAGCCCCTATACCGAAAATTACGCCCCGCGCTTCTACGAAAGCCGCGACGGGCTTCCCAAGGAATTTGGCGACCGTTTCAAGGCGGCAGTCCGCCGAACGCAGACCGACCTGACAGGCGCCTGCGCCGAGATGGCGGCGATCGACCAGGCGACACCGCAATTCGCGGTCGCTTACGACGTCGGCATCTGCGCCGAGGCGCGCGGCGAATACGAAGCCGCGATCGACAGCTATCGCCGCGCCGCCACGCTCCGCCCGCGCGACACCGGCGATTTCAATGCCGCGATGAACCGCGTGCGGAAACTGATCGTGCAGCGAGACGACGAACGCGCGCAGCGTTGAGAAGCACCACGCGTGCCGGTCGGCACGGCATGTCGCGCGCGCGGGCATCCGGGTCGCCCTGGAGCGCGGGCCGATGCTTGCCGAGGATTCCCGGCGACTTGGCGGAGCCCAATGACGGTATCGACATTCGCGATCGATCGTGCAGACTGCTCGCCAACAAAATGGCACAAATCAGCCAATGGGGGGAAACAACAGCATGGCATTGACCGTACGAAGTCCACGCGAATCGACGATCGACGGACAGATGCTGCGCCGACTGGAGATCAACTTCATGGCACCGGAGATCCGCAACCGCGACGATATTGCGGTCCGGCATCATCGGCTGGCACAGATGGTTTCGACCGAAATCGTCCCCCGACTGTTGCGTCTTCATCTGGTCGGCGAGGCGGACGACGCAACGGCGATGGGTCATCCGACCGAAGCCGATATCAGCGGCCTTGCCGAGATCGTGATGGGCGACGATCTCGGCGCGTCGGCCAGCTACGTTTCGGGGCTGCGCGATCGCGGACTGGCGATGGAAACGCTGTTCGTCGAATTGCTCGAACCGACCGCCCGGGCGCTCGGGGCGATGTGGGATCGCGACGAATGCGATTTCATCGACGTCACGCTCGGCGTCGCGCGGTTGCAAAAGCTGCTCGCGATCTTCAACGCCACCCATGCCGAACCGTCGCTCGATGCGCGGCGCCAAGTGCTGATGGCAATGACCCCCGGCGACCAGCATCATTTTGGCGCCGCGATGGTTTCGAAATTTCTGCGCGCGGGCGGTTGGTCGGTTCATGACGAACCCGATGCGACGATCGAGGCCATCGCTGCCGAGGTCGAAACCAACTGGTATGCCGTCGCCGGGCTGACACTGGGTGCCACGCGCCAGATCGAAGCGCTGGTCGCGACGATCGCGGCGATCCGGGCGCGCTCGCAGAACGCCGCCATCGGGGTGATGGTCGGCGGCCCGCTGTTTACCGCCAACCCCGATCTCGCCCGCGAGATCGGCGCCGATGCCACCGCCGCCAATGCCCCGGCAGCGGTGCTGGTCGCGCAGAAACTGCTCGATATCGGCATCTTGTCGAACTGGGCGCCACGCCATGGCTGACCTGACCCTGTCTGATTCCCCCCTTTGATTTCCATTGCACCGGCAACCCGCTAGGGTCGCCGCGATGAGCTCGCTTCTTCATATCGACCACTCGATCCTCGGCCAGCCGTGGCGCTGGCGCGCGCTGGCGGCAGACGCGCGCGATCCCGATTTCGCCCCCGATGATCTCGTCACCCAATTGCTGATGGCGCGCGGCTGTCCGCGCGACGAGCTCGAGGCGCACCGGTCGCCGAGCATCCGCGGCTTCATGCCCGATCCCTCGATCTTTCGCGACATGGACCGCGCCGCCGAACGGCTCGCCGCCGCCGTGCTGGCCGGCGAACAGGTGACGATCTTCGGCGACTATGACGTCGATGGCGCCACCTCCGCCGCGCTGATGATCCTGCTCCTGCGCGCGCTGGGGCTCGAGGCGAGCGCCTATATCCCCGATCGCCTGATGGAGGGCTATGGCCCGTCGGGCGAGGCGCTGGTGCGGCTCGCGGCAGGCGGCGCGACGCTGATCGTCACCGTCGATTGTGGTGCGCAGGCATTCGAGGCGCTCGACATGGCCCGCACCGCCGGGGTCGACGTGATCGTCGTCGATCATCACAAATGCGTGGCCGCCCTGCCCCACGCCTATGCGCTGGTGAACCCCAACCGTCTCGACGAGGACGGCGGCAAGGCGCACGGCCATCTCGCCGCCGTCGGCGTGGCGTTTCTGCTCGGCGCCGCGCTGATCCGGCTGCTGCGCGCGCGCGGCTTTTTCGCGGGCCGCGGCGAACCGAGACTGATCGAGCTGCTCGATATCGTCGCGCTGGGCACCGTCGCCGATGTGGCCGCGCTCCGGGGCCTCAACCGCGCCTTTGTCGCGCAGGGGCTGAAGGTGATGGCGGCGCGGCGCAACATCGGCCTCAACGCCCTGATCGAGGCATCGCGGCTGACCCGCGCGCCGACCGCGACCGATCTCGGCTTCGCGCTCGGGCCGCGGATCAATGCAGGCGGGCGGGTCGGCAAGTCCGATCTCGGCGTGCGGCTGCTGACCACGCAGGACCCCGACGAGGCGCGCCTGATCGCGACCGAGCTCGACCGCCTCAACGAAGAGCGCCGCGCGATCGAGAGCGAGGTCCAGATCACCGCCGAGGCGATCGCCGCGACCAAGGGCAATCGCGCGGTGATCGTCGTCGCCGGCGAAGGCTGGCATCCCGGCGTCATCGGCATCGTCGCGGGGCGGCTCAAGGAGAAATATAGCCGGCCGGCGATCGTCATTGCGCTCGACGGAGAGGGCGTCGGCAAGGGATCGGGGCGCTCGGTGAGCGGCGTCGATCTGGGTGCGGTGGTGCTGGCGGCCAAGGACCAGGGCCTGCTGATCGCCGGCGGCGGTCATGCAATGGCGGCGGGGCTGACGATCGCGGCGGACCGGATCGAGGCGTTCGGCGATTTCCTCGAAGCGCGGCTCGCCGAAGCGGTCGCGCGGTCGGGCGAGGGCCGTGCGCTGCTGGTCGATGCGTTGCTTGCGCCGGGCGGGCTGACCCTGGCGTTGGTCGACTCGCTCGAGGCCGGCGGGCCCTACGGGATGGGCTGGCCCGCGCCCAGGGTCGCGGTCGGGCCGGTGCGGATCGTCAAGGCCGATATCGTCGGCAACGGCCATGTCCGGGTGATCGTCAGCGGCGAGGACGGGCGCGGCTTCAAGGGGGTCGCCTTTCGCCAGGCCGAGAGCGCGCTTGGCCAGGCGCTGCTCGGCGCGGCGTCGCATCGCCGGTTGTGGCTCGCCGGGCGCGCCAAGACCGACGACTGGGGCAGTCGCCCCGCTGCCGAACTTCATATCGACGACGCCGCCTGGGCCGATTGAAGCGGGAACACCATCGATGTTCAGTCATCTGACCCTCGGCACCAACGATCTCGATCGCGCGGGCCATTTCTATCGCCCGGTGATGGCCGCGCTTGGCGTGACCGAGCCGTTCGACATGCCCGGCGCGATCGTCTTCGGATCGCTGACGGGGCCCAAATTGTTCATCGTCACGCCGTTCGACGGCGCCGCCGCCAGCCAGGGCAACGGCACCCACGCGGCCTTCCTCGCGCCCGATCGCGCCGCCGTCGACGCCTTTCACGCCGCCGCGCTCGCGCATGGCGGCAGCGACGAAGGCGCGCCGGGGCTTCGCCCGCATTATCATGCACATTATTATGGCGCCTATGTCCGCGATCCCGACGGCAACAAGCTCCAGGCTGTATGCCATCGCCGCGCCGACGAAGAGGCAGACCGAGGGGGGTGACCACAGGGACGCTTGACCGCCGCCGCCGTTTTGCCTAACCGGCTGCCCTGCACAGCGCCGCATCGCGGCCTTGGCCCCTTCGTCTAGCGGTTAGGACGCGGCCCTTTCACGGCTGAAGCACGGGTTCGATTCCCGTAGGGGTCACCAAAACGCCTTCTCAAGGCGTCCC
The DNA here is from genome assembly GCA_002281485.1 of Sphingomonas sp. 28-66-16. GTDB lineage: Bacteria > Pseudomonadota > Alphaproteobacteria > Sphingomonadales > Sphingomonadaceae > Sphingomonas. The sequence goes on along the minus strand of NCGF01000017.1, from coordinate 1,121 downwards.
AAAATGTGCCGTAACTGGCTGTTTTCCGCGGTTTTCTGTGGTATAAGCATCCCAGTCGGATCGGCGAAATACCACTCCATACCAGCAATTTGATGGTATTTCTGATGGCAGCTCGCCGGTCGCTCGGATGGAGATACCATCATGGCGTTGTCGGTAGTGGCGATCAAAGCCGCAGAGAATCGTGACAAGGCTTACAAGCTAGGCGATCGCGACGGGCTGTATCTGCTTGTGACGCCGACCGGCGGTCGTTACTGGCGAATGAACTACCGCTATCTCGGCAAACAGAAGACGCTGGCGTTCGGCGTCTGGCCGGACACCGGGCTTTCCGATGCGCGGGTTGAGTGCGACGCAGCGCGCAAAGTGCTCGCACGTGGCGAAGATCCAGCGGAGCGCATGAAGCTTGACCGGATCGCTGCCACAGTGGCCGCGTCGAACAGCTTCAAGGCCGTCGCCGACGAATGGATGCTGAAGGTCGAAAAGGAAGGCCGCTCGGCCGCCACGATGAAGAAGCTGCGCTGGCTGCTGACTTTCATCAATGCCTCGATCGGAAAGCGCCCCGTCGCCTCGATCTCGGCGCAGGAATTGCTGCTGATGCTGCGGAAGATGGAAGGCAAAGGGCGCTACGAGACCGCAAAGCGGCTCCGCAGCACCTGTTCGCAGATCTTCCGTTACGCCATCGCCACTGCGCGCGCTGATCGGGATGTCGCATCCGACCTGCGCGGCGCCCTTATCATTCCCAAGGCGGTTCACCGCGCAGCCATTACCACCGCCGCCGAGGCTGGCGACTTGCTCCGCGCTATCGACGCATTCGATGGGAGCTCGGAGGTACACGCAGCGTTGAGGCTGCTCCCAAACGTTTTCGTTCGTCCTGGCGAACTTCGCTTCGCTGAATGGTCCGATTTCGATCTTGAGAAGGCTGTCTGGACGATCCCGCCTCACAAGACGAAAATGCGGCGCGCTCACAGTGTACCGCTTTCGGTGCAAGCTCTGGCGATCATTCGCTCAATTGAGCACGATGCGGGTTGTCCGTCGTCAGAACATTTGGCGCAGCTCGGGGCGTAAATTAGCGGAGTGCGGGCCTCGTCTGGGGGTTGATGTTAAGCGGCGAGCTTGCGGTGTTG
>NCGF01000016.1 GCA_002281485.1 Sphingomonas sp. 28-66-16 | reverse complement strand
AGGGCCCCGATCGAGGCCCTTTTCATATCGTCAGCGCGCGCCTCAAGTGGCCTGCTTTTACTCCGCCCCGCTGGCCTGGTTTTGCTCCGCCGTTGACAGGTCAGGCAGCGACGATCCAGCACGCTTCCGCACGAGGTCGGATCACCCGCAACGCGGACAACTTCACGCGCGGCTCCCAGCTGCTATCGCACCAGTATCAGATGACATGGGCGGGGATCAAAATCCCGCTCTGGATCTGGGTCGGCGTCGCGGTCGTGGTGTTCAACATATTCATCTGGCTCGGCCTCAAAGAGCACGAGTTCCAGCTCGACCTGATGCGGTGCTACTCCACGCTGTGGACCTGGGTTGGTGGTGACAAATACCACCTCATCAACCTCACCCTTCCAGGCGGGAAGATGGTCCATCTACCCATGGGCTACGTCCCGTACCACCCGGCCGTTGTCGAAGCATGGGAGAAGACGTGGCGGATCGTGTGGGCGACCTTTGTCATCGCTTCGATCGTCGCCGCGCCCGTCATCATGTGGTTCATCACCTGGGCGAACAAGCGCGGTAGCGACATCCTCAAGGAGCGCCACGAGCGCGGCGCTATGCTGGTCGAGCGACCAGTTCTCGTCCGCGAAATCAAGGCCCATAATCAGGACCAGTTCAGCCAGGAATGCCGCTCCGGCACACCTCAGCGCAACCCGGCGATGGTCGCCCAGCTGAGCCTTCCCGATCGCGTCGAGCTCGGCATCCACACGCCCTATTCGATAGCTGGTATCCCTTATCCGTGGCGCCTCGAACAGAGCCACACCATGATGATCGGCACGACCGGCACCGGCAAGACGACCCAGCTTCGGTCGCTGGTCAGTCAGCTTCGCAAGCGACGTCATCGCGCCGTCATCTTCGACCTCACCGGTGCCTTCATGGAGGCATTCTACAGCCCCGAGACCGACATCGTCCTAAACCCGATGGACGCACGTTGCGCACCGTGGACGCTGTTCGATGAGTGCCGGAACTATGCCGATTTCGTCTCGGCCGCAGCCGCCCTCATTCCCTCCCATCCGGACGACAAGGAGCCCTTCTGGCAGAACGCCGCGCGGATGCTCTTCATCGAGATGTGCATTAAGCTCCAGGAGCTCGGCGAGACCAATAACGCGGCCATCGCTCACCACCTGATGCAGGCAGACCTGAAGTCCATCCATTCCAAGCTGGAAGACACCGTCGCCGGGCCGCTGACGACCGAGAAGGCGGCGCGCATGGCGGAGTCGATCCGGTCGGTCCTGAACGTCAACGGTCAGGCCCTACGCTTCATGCCAGACCCTGTTCCAGGCGGCCCGCCAGCCTTCTCAATCCGTGATTGGATCTCGACCCAGCACCGAGACGGATCGATCATGTTCATCACCGGCAGCTACAACGACCTGGAATTGACGCGCGGCCTGTTCACCCTCTGGATGGACCTCGCCGTCAACAATTTGATGCGGCTGCCCAAGACGCGCGATCTGCGCACCTGGTATCTCTTCGACGAGGTCCACGCCCTCCACGCGCTGCCTGCCATCGAGCACGGCCTGCAGAGCGCGCGAAATTACGGGGGTGCGTTCGTCCTCGGCATCCACTCATTCGACAAGCTGGTGTCCACCTACGGCCTCCAGAACGCGACGGCGCTGACCGGTTTGGCGCGCACCAAGCTGATCTTGGCGACCGCCGATCGGACCACCGCCGAGAAGTGCTCGGAGTTCATCGGAAGCCGCGAAGTCCGGCAGATGGATGAGGCCTATAGCTACGGCTACAACAACACCCGCGACGCCTCCACGCTGACGCCCCGCAAAGCGATCGAGCCGCTCGTCATACCCGATGACATCAACAATCTTCCCTCGCTGCGCGGCTTCGTGAAGTTCCCGGACGGCTTCCCCGCGACGCGCGTCGAGCTCCAATGGAAGAGTTATCCCGATGTGGCCGTCGGGTTCGCACCACGGCCCGAGTTCAAGCCGACAGAATACGTCTCGCCGGAAGACCGGCGTCGCAGGGCCAAACGCGCGGATGAGGGCGGCGAGGGTGGCACGGAGCATGTGCCTAATCGGCCGGTGAATGGGGCGAAACCGGTGCTGGAAAAGCCGGAACCACAGCGGGAGCGTAGCGAGGCTGAGAGAGCCGCTGCTGGGATCGAGATCAATCAACCCCAGGCTTTGACGACCTTGGCCATCCCGCAGCCAGCCGGGACTGGTGAGCAGGCCGTGACTTCAGGGCCGCGCGGCGTGTCACCAGGTCCTCAGCAGGGCTCGTTGACCCCCGCGGCTCTGGACGGCCGTGCGGCCCGTGCTCCCATGATGGCCGGGATGGGGAATGCCGTGACCGGCGCACGATCTGGTCAGGATATGCCGGAGATGGGGCGGTCGGCAGGCGCCGAACGATCGGCCGATCGCACAGGCGATACCGTCCGTGAAGATCGACAGGAGGACCAGGTCATCCGCGAGCTACGCGACGGCATCGCGGTCGACAATCGGGACCACCACCATCACGGCCACGACCATGATCACGGGCTCGACGACGGCTACGGGATGGCGGACTGATCCATGCTGTCGGTCGCTTCCGTCAAGTCGGCGTCTGGTGCGGCGAACTACTTCGCCAAGGACGACTATTACATGGCCGAGCACTCGTCCGAGGCGACGGCTTGGGGCGGTGTCGGCGCGGCGGAGGTCGGACTCAAGGGCGAGGTCACCAAGGAGGCGTTCGAGAAGATCCTCAACGGTGAGCTGCCCGATGGCGAAAAAGTCGGGCAGGTCCAGAACCGGCAGTCCGGCGTCGACCTGACATTCTCGATGCCGAAGTCGGCTAGCATCCTCGCATATGTCGCGGGCGACGAGCGGGTGCTCGCGGCGCACATGACCGCCGTCAAGACGACCATGACCTGGGTGGAGCAGAAGTTCGCGGAGGGCCGGACCTACGAGCGGACGAAGTCGGGCGAGCCGGTCCGGACCGGCAACCTCGTCTATGCCCTTTTCCAGCACGACACGAGCCGCGCGCTGGACCCGCAGGGTCACATTCATGTGCTGGTCGCCAACATGACCAAGATGGCCAACGGTGCCTGGCAAGCGCTCCACAACGGCCAACTGTGGAAGAACAACACCACGATCGGCGCGGCGTACCATGCCCAGTTCCGCGCCGAGCTGGCGAAGCTCGGATACGAGACTTTTGTCACCGGCAAGCACGGGCAATTCGAGATCAACGGCGTTCCGAAAGCCGTCCTCGAGGCCTTCAGCCAACGCCGGAACGACATCGTGGCCAAGGCTGCCGAACTGGGGATCACCAACCCCAAGGCACTCGATCGCATCACAACGAATACCCGCGATGCGAAGCTCAATGTCGAGGATCGGCAGGCGCTGCGCGAGGCGTGGCAGGAGCGGGCCGCCGCGTTGGGCTTCGACGGAAAAACCCTCGTTGCTGCAGCAGAGGCGAAAGCGGGGGGACGCGAGATCCCGGCGATGACGACCATGGAGCGGGTGCGCGAGACGGTCGCCGGCATCGCCGGCGCGCTCGGCGAGCTATTCTCGCCGAAGGACCCGCTGGTCTCGAGTGGCATAGACCGGATCGGCATGCCGGCCGTTGAGTTGCGCGCCCAGCACGCTGTGGCGAGCGCGATCCGGATCCATGCTCAGCGGGAAGCTGCGTTCTCGGTGTCGGAGATCACTCAGACCGCCCTTAACCTTGGGCTGAAGGGGGTCACAGCCCCGCAGATCGACGTGCGTGTGTCCGAGCTCATCCGGGAAGAGAAGCTGCTCCCCGGCAAGAACGATCGGATCGACGGTGTGGTCACCCACGTCACCACGCCCGAGGCGCTTGCGACCGAGCGCGGGATCCTCGCCCAGATCGAGCGCGGCAAGGGAGCGGTCGCTGCCATTGTACCGGCAGGCAAGGTCCTCGACCGGCTCAACGCCGCGTCCGGCGACAAGGAATTGAACACGGGCCAGCTCGCCGCGGCGACGCTCATCCTGACGTCGACCGACCGGATCGTCGCTGTCCAGGGTGTGTCCGGCGCCGGCAAGTCCACCATGCTGTCCTCCGTCGCGCGCAACGCCGAGCAGGAGGGGCGCAAGGTGGTCGGCCTCGCGCTGATGAAGGCGACTGCCGACCGGCTTGGCGCTGAGACCGGCGTCGAGAGCCGCACCGTCTCCTCCTTCATTCACAGCTACGCGCGCCATGCGCTTGCCGGCCAGGGCGACGGGTACAAGGGCGCACGCGCCGAACTCGCGGGCACCGTCCTGGTGCTGGACGAGGCGTCGATGGTGGGCAGCGACCAGATGAAGCACTTGGTCGGAATCGCCAATGCGCTCGGCGTCGACCGGCTCGCCATGGTCGGCGACCGCCAGCAGATCACCGCAGTCGACGCCGGCAAAGCCTTCGCGATCGCCCAGGAAGGGGGGATCGGCATGGCTCGAATGGACGAGAACCTTCGCCAGCGCACGGAGCAGCTGCGCACGGTCGCGGCGCTCACCAATCGTGGCGCGGTGCGCGAGGCGATGGAGGTGCTCGGCGACAAGGTGGTCGCCAACCCCGAGCATGTGAAGACCGCGGCGGAGCATTGGCTGAAGCTGACCCCCGAGGAGCGAGATGCGACCGCGATGTTCTCGTCCGGCCGGAAGGCGCGCGCGGAGCTCAATGTGCGCATCCAGGAGGGACTGGCGACTGAGGGGACCTTGAAGGGGGAGGGGCTGACGATCGGCGTCCTCGACAAGGTGAACCACACCCGGGAAGAACTCCGGTACGCTCACGCCTACAAGGCTGGCCAGGTGATCGATCTCCGCCACGCGGTTCGCGAGCTCGGCTTGCCCCGGGGCACCTTCGACGTGGTCGGCGTCGACGCCAAAGGCCGGGTTCAGGTCATGATCGGCAACCGCCTCAAGACCTTCGACCCTCAGCGGATCTCACCGCTCGACAAAACCGACACAATGCAGCTCGCGCAGCGCGAGCAGATAAAGCTCCACGAGGGCGACAAGATCCGCTGGACGCAGAACGACAAAGATCGCGGCCTCAACAACAACGACGTCGCCCGGGTTCTCTCGGCCGACAAGAACGGCATCAAGGTCGAGAGCCTAGACGGCAAGGTCCACGAGCTGAAGGCAGGCGACCCGATGACGGAGCGGATCAGCCTCGCTTACGCGCTGAACATGCACGCCGCGCAGGGCATCACCGCCGACACCGCGATCACGGTCATGTCGCACAAAGAGAGCAACCTCTCCAACCAGCGCCTCTTCAACGTCACCGTCACCCGCGTCCGGGACGACATCCGCCTGTTCACGGACGACCGCGAGAAGCTGACCGCGGCGATCGAGCGGAACGAGGGCAACAAGACCTCCGCTCTCGAGACTGTAGGGCAGCTGTCGGTCGATCCGGGCCGACATGGACCGGATGGGGGAGCCGCGCGGCCCGGTGCCGGAGCTAGCACCGGCGCGGTGTTCAGTCCCGACCTGCCGCCAGATCTCGATCGCGGTCCCGAGAAGACGGGGCAAGCTGCGGCTACCAGCGCGCCCGACCTATCGCAGAGCAAACCGGACTTGCGCAGCAATCCGTCGCTCAACCTCACGGCAATCCGCGTGAACGTGGAGCCGAAGGGCCCCGAGCTTCCCTTCCCCGAAAAGGACATCGGACTGGAGCTATGACCATGCACACCAAGCCGACCTGGGATCAGGTCCTCACCGCCAAGCACTGGCATCCCTGCGACCTCGGCACGCACACCATCGCGCAATGCAGCGCGGACGCGCGACACCAGCATGCCATCGGCTGGGGCGCGGACGTGCTGTCCTTCTGCGCGGTGTACGCGGTGCTGTTCTCGGTCGTTCGGCCGATCGAGCGCGCGTTGGCGCGCCGGACGGCTGCGCCGGCGAGGGCGGCAGCGGCATGAGCCTCGCCGATCGTCCATACATGCAGGGACGGGGAGCCCGGCAGAGACCAGTCCGTCTCGACCGCCCGCCACCCGGCGCGATCGACATGGAAGGCGGTCCGTCCAGCGCGTTCTACAGCGCCTCTCAGGCTGTGCGCGAAGGATCGCGGCCGCGCAGCCCGCGCTGGCGCTCCCTGGGGCTCCTGGCGGCGTCTGCGGGGCTTTTCACCATCGGATGGGCGATTGCCTGCGGAATGATCGGTGCCAGCGTGGGGACAGAGGGCGGCACTTTCGCCCCCTCGGCCGAGCGAGCGCGACCGCAATGAGGGGCTACGTCTCGCTCGACGCACCTACTGCTACCGAGAGGCCATCTCGATGAAGGTGCAGGTCGAACTCGATCATTCGGCGCTCGATCATGCTGTAACCTGCAGGGAGCAGGCTGACACGATCCGAGCATCCATATCGGAACTGCGGTCGGTCGCCGCAGTATTGGGACTTTCCGACCCTGAGGGAGAGCCGACCGCGACGACTAACGCGGCGCTGGCGAGGTCGCTGAGCACCTTGATCAACACCCAGACCGAAGCTGTGAATGGGCTCGACGCACTAGCGGAAAGCTGTGACGAGCTCGTGGCGCAACGAATGGTCGAGTCCTGGGAAGAACTACCGCACCCGGCGATCATGTGGGCTATGGATTTCGTCCATACGGCCTTGTTGGGTTGCGGCATGATCGCCCTGCTTTTCATCGGCTATATTAAGGTCGACAGGTGGCGTGCCAATGCCGACGACAGGGCTGTCGTGCAGGTAATGTATACTGGCGTCGGAGGGTCCGATGGGGCTCGCTGACCGCGACTATATGAAGGAACGCTACCGGGCGCGGCAGGGTTTGTCGCCCGAGGGCGTGCGCTGGAATGACCGGAAGGGGCGGTGCGAACTCGAGCCCGATTACTTCGCGGGCGCATGGCGCGCTCGCATCCGGCAGCACTACGCGACGAGAAAGCGGCTCCTACAAGCCGGGCTGATGAGCGTTGCGGGTACAGTCTTGGTTGTCGGCGCTCACAAGAATGAGTGGCTGGCCGAACATTTGGCGGTCTTCTTCCCGAGCAGCGCCGCTGCGAGCTTCCCGGCTTCCGGCACTGTCAGCGTCTCACCCATGCTGAACATGCGGCGGGTGAAAAGTCACCTCACACTTCAAGGATCGGACGAGAACGCGATCGTACAACTGATCGATGCGAGGAGCGGGTCGCATACGCTTTCGGTTTATATTCGCGCCTTCGAACGAGTGTCCGTACCTGCGCCGACCGGAAACTACCGGGTCCGTTTCATACACGGGCGCAACTGGATGAACCCGCGCACCTTCTTCGGCTCTGGCACGGCACACGAAGAGGTGATCGGCGCAATGCCGTTTACCCAGACCTTCGGCCACGTCTTCGACCTCAGGCTTGGCCCCGACAGTGGCCTCGCTGTTCGCCGCCTGTCTCTCAAGCCGGAGCCGTTGCAATGAATAGTTCTATACCCTTGCTCCTGATCGGAGCCGTCCTCCTGTTCATCGTCCTTGCGCTTCAGAATGTGAGGCCCGGCGGGACGGCTAAACTCCCGGTCGAGGCGAAGCCGCTGATGAGCGCGACCGAGCGCCAGATCATCGCCTTGCTGGAGGAGGCGCTCCCCCAGGCGCGCGTACACGCAAAGGTGGCAATGGGCGCGATCGTGAAGACACGTGCGGGGCTCTCGCAGCGCCAGCGCATGTCCGTCCGCGGCCGCTTCTCGCAGAAGATCGTCGACTTCGTCCTCGAGGACAGAGCATCCGGCCGGATCCTCGCCTTGGTCGAGCACGGTAACCGGAGCTTGGAGAGCAGCGAGCGAGCGAAGCGGGACGCGATCACCGGCGCGGCCGGTTACACGACCATCCGCCTGCCCGACACGCGCAGGCCAACGGCCGCCGGCGTCCGCGACGTCGTGCTGGCCGCCCTTTCCGACCACGCAGGATCCAACAACACCAGCGCCCCTCAAGTGCGTGGGCAAGGGGCAGAGCAGCGCGAGGTGACCGCATGACATGGCAGTTCGACGAGATGGGCGAGTTCGGGTCGGAGGCCGACGCCGATCGCTGGGCGAAGCGTAACAACATCGCCCCACAAGACGTCCGTATCACCCGCAAGGGTGAAGGCGTGGAGCTCGAGGTCCGGCGTTCGGCCCTCGGGGACAGTGGCACCCGCCACGACGACCGTCGCGACGGCCGTCGCAACGGCTTTTTCTGACCAGGGAAGGGAAACACGACCATGAAGCTTCGATACTTCACCGCAATGGGGGCCGCTGCCCTCGCGATCGGCATGCCAGCCGCAGCCAGCGCCGCGCCTGCAGGCCCGGTCCTCCTCGCCATGGCGACGTTCGCTACGGAGACGGGCGGGACAGACGCACACGAGAAGGCGAGCCTCAAGAAGGCGCATTACATGTCGCATGCGAAAGCGCATGCAGATGGCGACTGCAAGGACTGCGCTGATTGCCCCGACTGCGCTGATTGCGCCGACTGCGACAAGGCCAAGCCGGTGGTCACCGCGGCGGAAGAGGCGGCAGGGATCTGCGACCCGACCAAGCACGGGGCCGCGAAGAAGGCGAAGGCCGGTGCCTAACCGGACCACCATCCTCGCAGTGACGGCCGCTTTCGCGGCCGTCACCCCTTCAACCCTGTACGCGCAGAAGCTCGGCCAGGGCGGCACAGGCGTCGACGAGACGACCGAGCTGCCGCGTTGCGCCACGCCGCTCGGCGTCGCTGCGCTGGTAGAGCAGAAGGCCGCCAGCGCGACGGACAACCTTTCGCCACAGCTGCAGGCGCTGATGCGAATGGCGGAGATGCAGAACGGGGGCAGCACCGCCAAGGTGGATCCCCTGCCGCTCGTCAAGCTGATGGCTGCGCGCAGCGGCTGCTTCGCGGTCGCGGACCGGGGAGCTGCTTTCGACGCCTTGGAACGCGAGCGTGCGCTTGCCGGCGGGACGGCGCGACCTGTCACCAAAGCCGATTACCTGATCCAGGTGCAGGTCCTGTATTCCGATGCGAAGGCGCGGGAGAGCGGTGGCGGCTTGGGCGGTGCCTTTGGGGGTGCGGTTGGGCTGAAGTCCAAGACCCTGGAGAGCCAGGTCCTCCTCACGCTCGTCAACGTGGACACGGGGATCCAAGAGGCTGTCGCGAGCGGGTCGGCACGCAAGAAGGATCTCGGTGTCGTCGGGGGCGGTCTGCTCCTGGGGCTGGGTGTGGGCGCGCTTGGGGGCACCTATGGCTCCACCGACATCGGCAAGATCACATCGTTGGCGATGCTCGACGCGTACCGGAAGCTGGTTGCCGACGCACAGCCACGTTTGGCGTCGAGGCAGCGCGTTGCACCGCAGGCCGGCACGGGCGTGTTGCCGACAGCGGAAACCGCGCCGGCCGTGACCTCGGCTCCTCCGGGCAAGTAGGACAAACTCGTGAACATGATGGATCGGTTCGGGCTCACCCCGTGCCCCTATTGCTCGGCAGGAATGCTGCCCTGGACCGCAGGCAAGCGGGTCCATCATTGCGAGCGGTGCCAGCGGCCGCTCGCAATCTATCGCGGGCTGTTCAAACGGGACCGCTTTCGCATCATTCCGCTCTATGCCGCGGTCCACGCGACCGCGGCACTTCTCTTCGTCCTTGCCCTCGCGACTGCCCTGGTCGGCACAGGAAGCGTGCGGCACATCATGCTCGCGGTTGCCTTCCCGCTTGCGCTGTTCGGGGCGAGCGATATTGCAGACGGCTACCTCTCGATCCGCACCGGTGTGAGCCGGCTATTCGGTCGTGTCCGCAGAGGCGGCGTAGCCCGCGCGATCGGTGCCGGGACCATCCTTTTCGGGGTCGCGGGCTGCTTGATCGCGCTCATTGGCATCACAGCCTTCACGGGCGCGCGATGATCCCCCTGTGTCTCATCGTGGGTGACAGCACCGGCGTCGGCACGGCTTTGGCTCTGGCGGCACAGGGGGTCCGGTGCGAGATCCACGCCCGCGTAGGCGCCAGCTCGGCCGAGGTGGCGAGAACGTGGAAGGGCAGTCCTCCGGTCGCGCGCGCCCTGCTCGCGATCGGCTCGAACGATCCGACAAACCCCTCGCTGGCGCGCAATCTCGTCTCGGTGCGTCAGCGCGTCACGGCTGCGCGCGTGACCTGGCTGTTGCCATACAACACGACTGCCGCGCGCGTGGTCGCGAGGGTCGCCACCACATTCGGGGATCAGATCGTGCCGCTATCGTTCCAGCCGTCGACCGACCGCGTCCATCCGCGGAGCTATCGACCTGTTGCGGCCAGCCTCGGCTGGAAAGATGTTTCCGGATTCCGGCACATCGTTTCCGCGCCACCCGCCATCGTCGCTCGACCCGCACTCCCGACTGAGCCCCACCAGCGGGCGACAGTCATCCCTATGCAATGATCAGAAGGATGCCGACCGATGCCTCCGCTTGCAGCGCCGACACAGACCGAGGACGACCAGTCATCGGAAAGCATTGCCGCTGCCTTCAGAGCGCAAGCATACGATCTGATGGACAGGTCACCAATCGCCGCGGCTCACCTGGTCCTAGCTGCTGCGACACTCGCCCCGGAATGTGACGACGAACGGGACGTTGCCGACCAATTCTCATTCGTCATAGCCGACTTTGCGATGGGGCTCTCAAGGATCCACCATCGCGCTCGCGCGCGCCTTTAGCCAGCGAGGGTGGGGATCGGGCATTCAGCTAATTCCGGTTGAGACCCATCTCGCGGCTTTGGAGCTTGTCCTTCCAGCGGCTCTCCAGCGCGAGTAGCTCGGCCATGGAGGCTGACGTTCCAACCGTTTCGAGAATGGAAACGCGATAATCGCTCGGGTCGCGACTTTTCAATCCGACGTTCCCGCCGTGCCCAGAGGCGAAATACTCTCGCCAGCGACCGAGGAAGCCGTCACCGCCAGAAGCCACGCCGACATATTGCTCCCGGGTCCGAGGACAGGTGAGCAGGTATATGCCTCGCGTGGCGGCAAGTGCCTCCATCCAATTCCGAGGGATTGTCTCGACCTGCGAGAGATCGATCGCCAGCGCAGCAAACCCAGGGAAGGGATCTTCGGCAAATGCCCGGCGCAGCTCAATGACGGGTTTAGGAACGCGATCACCACGCTGGATCCACGCGCGGTAGCCCTTGCCCCAGTCTATCCAGAGGCGACCGGCGTACTCCTCAAAGGCGGGCAGCAGCCGAAGGTCGTAAAAGTCGCAGGTTCCCGCCTCCTCGACTCCGCTCGTTACAGGATGAGGGCGATCAGCGGCGAGCCGCCCGACAAGGGACGCTGCATAGAGACCGACAAACAGCGTCTCCTTCCCCGGGACCCCGACAAAGGACGCCCAGTAGGGCGCGCGGAGCTGGCCGGCGTCGCCAATCGCCTGCGTCTCCTGATATGCCTCAAACCGCGGCCGATCGTCGCGCCACAGGACGTAAGGGGAGCGGAAGCCCGTGTAACGGTTGTCCTGGTGGCGAAGCAGGCGGACTTCATGCCGCGCGATGCCGGCCAGGTCGAGGAGATCGCCGAAGGTCAGCATGACGGAGCGGAGTCCTGTTCGGCTGCTTCAGAGGTGACGGTCTGCGGATTGCCGAACCGGTATGCGGACAGCTCCTCGCGGTCGGTCATGCCCAACGGGCTCTTGCTGTACGTTCCCTTCGCCCAACTGGCGGTGTGGGTGTGACGCTCGCCAAACGCTACCATCGTGTCGTGAGGAGCGACATACCACTCGCCGCGATCCGGAAAGGCGATCCAGATGTTACGCCCGAGGTACTTCTTGTCGATCGTCCACCGGCCTTTTAGCTGGACCAGCTTGGTATCACCGGTGGTCTCGTTGTGCAGAATGAGATCGATGCCGTTGTCGTAGACGGGGAGAAACGCGTTGTACCCCTGGTTCAGAGCCACGCTGACAAGGGCGTTGCGATTTATAACCTCGATCGCGTCACTGGTCAGCTTGGTCATTCGACACGCATCAGCTGCGAAGGGTAGGGCGCGACAGCTTCCTTCAGCTCCTCCCAAGGCGCGGACAGCCAGCGATCGTAGTCCTCGTCGTGCAGGATCACGGGCATCGCCTTCGGGTGGATGGGAGCCACGACAGCGTTCGGCTCGGTGGTCAGGAAGCCATAAGCGTTGCCACGCTCGGTCGGCCGCCAGATGCCGGCCAAGGCGAAGATCGGCCGGCTAGGAACGTCGAACCAGTGAAGCGGCTTCTTCCCGTCCTCGCCCGGGGCCACTCCGTACTCCGAAAAGGCAGTCACCGGCACCAGGCAGCGCCGTGCCGGCGTCGTCAGCATGGACCGCCAGAAGCTTGAGCTGAGATTCCGCACGTTCGTGACGTATTTCGTCAGCTTGGCGGCCGGATCCCGCTTGCTCGGCACCTGGGTAGGGACACCCCATTCCATGCGCTCAATCTTCCGATCGGCGCCGTCCTGGACCACCACTGCTCCGTAGAACGGCGTCTTCTTACCAGTCGGGAAGACGTCGCCGGCCGGAAACGTCTCGTCCGGCTCATAGGGCGGGCGGATGCCGAACGTCGCAGCCACCTCGGCCTGCTTCGCCGTCAGCCGATACCGATTGCACATCCGCGCCTCCCATCCGGCGCTGGCAGACTGGTCGCCAGCGCGCTTACCTCAGAGCTTGTCCTTCAAGCCCTTCGCAGCTGTGAAGGTGACCTTCTTGGAGGCTGCGATTGTGATCGCCTCCCCGTTCGATGGGTTACGGCCCTGACGTTCCGGCCGGTCCTTCACCGTAAACTTGCCGAAGCCGTTGATCGAGACTTCCTCACCCTTCACGGCAGCGTCTGCGATCTGATCGAAAACAGCATTGATTGCCTTCTTCGCATCCGCCTCGCTCGAGCCGGTCGCACCCGCAACGCCTTTGGCCAATTCACCAATGTTCATGCTAGATCTTCTCCGTTGATAAAGACGGTGAGACCTTAGCCATGGCGAGCGATGATACAACGACCGTGCTGGACGAGGCGAATGCCGCAGCCGTCCGCTTGATGGTCGAGAGGCTGGCCGACCATGACGTGATCGAGGTGTTCAACCTGACCGGCGGGCTGGGACCTGTCGCAGATCTTGCTGCCGAGCAGATGAAAATACGGGAGCTGGATTACTGAACCCGCGCAATCCGTTCGCGTGTGACGCGCGGATCTTCGTACAAGTCGCGGACGGCGCGAACACGAAAGAGGTTCCACCAGCGCTGCCAACGATGCTCGGCCGCGTCGTGGAGCATGTGGCACCGCTGACATAGCGCCTTGAGATTGGCAGGAGCGTTGTTGCCTGGGTCGTGGTCGAGATGGGCACATGCCAGGACTACGAAGGTCATCCGTACAGAGGCGAGGACGAAGCCCTCTTTGATCGCAATGCGCTTGCCTCGATCCGAGCGCCAACACTTCGATTCCGCATCCCACCACCGCCCGTCGCCGAGATGGGCCACACGGCGGAGATGCGGACGAGCACACCGCTCGCAGCGCGCGCCGGCACGCTCGAAACGAACCGATTGCGAGATCTGTTGCCAGTCGATCGGATAGAGCCAGCGGTTCTCAGGGCGGATCGGCATAGCGATTCTATGAGTCAGGCGCATCCAGAACGGAAGCGCTTTTTCCCGCTTTGTTTGCGGTCCGTTGCGCAGCCGTTCCGCCTGAATCGATGAACCGATTGGATGCGAGCTTGACCGATGGAGCCCGGTAACGGAACATAAAGGGAACGAGTAGAGTCTTAGAACATGATGTCCGCCGCCCTCGATTCCTTCGCGCCCAGCATAGCGCACCTGCGGACGATCGCCACGCCAGTGACGGAGTACCGGGTGCTGCCATTCGGCGTCGACGAGATCGACAGCAGGCTCGGAGCAGGGGGATTGCGCGCCGGTGCGCTTCACGAGGCAACCGCGCAGAGTGCGGCGCTGGTCGACGATGCGGCAACGACGCTGTTCCTTGCCGGAATCGCCGCCCGCGAGGCTGCGAACACTGGAGGTCCCGTTCTATGGGCGAGCTGCAGGGCCGACCTGTACGCTCCCGCTTTGGAGCAAGCCGGCCTCGCCTCTGCCAACGTCATCTACGCTCAGCCGCAGGACGATGCCGCGCTACTGGCCGTGATCGAGGATGCGGTCCGAGACGGCACACCTTCGACCATCATTGCAGAGGCAAGCAAGGTCTCGATGGTCGCAACGCGTCGCTTGCAGCTCGTGGCGGCTGAAGCCGACATGCCGGTGCTACTTCTCCGACGTCGCCGCGGCCGTGACCAGGATCCGTTTTCCGAGCCTTCCGCTGCCTGGACGCGCTGGCGGATCGGCTCCGCGCCTTCGGCGCGGCTGGAGGTCGCGGGTGTGGGAAGAGCGCGGTGGTCGGTCGAGCTCGCACGACAGCGTAGCGGTGCATCCTTCTCCCTGATTGTGGAGGGCAGCGATGAGACGGGTCGTCTCGCTGTTCCTGCCGAACTTGGCCATCGAGCGGCTGAGACGGTTGGAACGGCCCGCTACGCGGCCGCCTGAGCGGCCCGCCCTGCAACTGCCGGTCGACGACGACCCGGGTGCCTGTTCGGTGCCGCGGGGAGGCGGTTGGCGCCCTGGTGCTAAGTGGGCACGAACCAGCGCGCAGTCGCGCGAGGAGGTCGAGGCTCAGATCGCCACGCTGCCGGTGCACGCGCAGCCGCCTATGCGTGAGCTCGGCCGACGATCGGAAGCGGCCAGCCACCCGTACAAGGCGCCGACACCCGCTCTGCGGATCATCGCGCCTGCCCCGGCTCCGGTCCAACACGCGCCGCTCGCGCTCGTCGGAAAGGTCGGTAGGCGGGAGGAGGTAGTCGCCGCCTGCACCGGCGCCCAAGCACTCGGCATCCACCCCGGCATGGCGGCGACCCATGCACGTGCGCTGGTGTCGGATCTCGACTTCCGTCCGGCAGAACCTGACGCTGACGCGGCGCTGCTCGACAGGCTGGCGTTGTTGGCGGTCAGGCGCTGGTCCCCGATCGCGGCCGTGACGCCGCCAGACGGCCTCTGGATCGATCTCGCCGGCTGCGACCACCTCCACGGCGGTGAGGAGCGGTTCTGCCGGCGTCTGGTTGCCTTCTGCCATCGTGCGGGCTTCACGGCGTGCGTTGCCGTCGCAGACACGCCTGGCGCTGCCCATGCGCTGGCGCGCTTTGGCAAAGGCAACCTCATCCGTGTCGACCCACGCGGGACAGCGGACGCGCTTGCCCCACTGCCGATCGCCGCGCTTCGTCTTACACCCACGGCCTTGGCCGCAGCGCGTAAGTTCGGCTTCGACCGAATTGCCGATCTGCTGCCGGTTGCGCGCGGGCCGCTGGCACGTCGTCTTGGCCTACCGGCGATCACCCGCCTCGATCAGGCGCTTGGGGGCCTTGCAGAGCCGATCACGCCGCGTGACGATCCGGAGGTGCCAGCGGCCGAGCGCCGGCTGTTGGAGCCGATCGGCACGGCCGAGGCGATCGAGCAGGTCATGGGCGACCTGCTGCGCGATCTCGCCGTCGTCCTGCAGGCGAAGGGGCTAGGTGCCCGGTCATTGCGCCTGACGTGCTTGCGCGTCGACGGCACCGAGCAGCTCGTGGCGGTCGGCACCTCTCGGCCAACCCGCGAGGTGTCGCATCTCCTGCGGCTGCTGAAGCTGCGCATCGAGCGCATCGATCCCGGCATGGGCATTGAGCAATTCGCGCTTGTTGCCCCGCACACCGAGCCGCTGGACGCAGTCGATCTCGGCGCCGTCCTGGCGGGCGAAACGCTGGTGCGGGACCCGTCACGGTTGGTCGACGTCATTGCCGGCCGCATCGGTGTGCGCTCGGTCTTCCGCATCGCCCCGGTCGAGAGCCATGTGCCGGAGCGAGCCGTCGCCCACTCCGACCCGAACGAGGTTCCGGGAAACTGGCCCGCTTGGCAACGGCCCATCCGCCTTTTCGCGCATCCAGAGCCGTTGCACCGGGTCATGGCGCTGATGCCCGACCAGCCTCCACGTCGCTTCGAGTGGCGCGGCAAGACGTACAAGGTTGTTGCCGGCGACGGGCCTGAGCGCGTCCATGGCGAGTGGTGGCGGCGTGATGCAGAGGTCTGGGCCGTCCGCGACTATTACCGCGTCGAGGACGAGACGGGCGGCCGCTTCTGGGTGTTCCGCCGCGGCGATGGGTTTGAAGACGACACCGGCAATTTGTCCTGGTGGATGCACGGGGTCTTCGGATGACCCACTATGTCGAGCTCCAGGTGCTCACCCACTTCTCGCTGCTTCGTGGCGCGTCCAGTCCGGAGGAGCTGTTCGCGGCCGCGGCGCTGCTCGGCTATCCCGCGATCGGCGTCAGCGACATCGGCACTGTCGCCGGCGTGGTCCGCGCATGGGAGGCGCAGAAGGCGACCGGCGTCCGTTCAATCGCCGGCACTCGCGTTGATCTCTCCTGCGGCCGTCGCCTGCTGCTCTACCCGACCAACCGTCCGGCCTGGTCGCGGATCACGCGACTGCTGACGGCCGGCAAGACGCGGGCGGGGAAGGGGGGCTGCCTTCTTCACTGGCACGACCTGGAGCCATGGTCGGAGGGCGTCGTCGCCATCCTGCTGCCTCAGGAGGCGGACGAGGAGAACCTTGCGGCGCTGAAGGACCTGAAGGCGGTCTACGGGCGGCGTGGCTACATGGCGCTATTCCAGCGGCGCCGCCCCGGCGACGCAGTTCGGATTGATGCGCTTGCGCGCCAGGCGGGTGGGGCAGGCGTTCGCGCCGTCGTCACAGGCGACGTGCTCTACCACGCGCCCGAGGCGCGGCTGCTGCAGGACGTGGTCACCGCGGTGCGTGAGAAATGCACGGTCGACGAGCTTGGCTACCGTCGCGAGGTCAACGCCGATCGCGCGCTGAAGTCGCCCGACGAGATGGTGCGGCGCTTCCGCGCCTATCCGGACGCGCTGCAAGCGAGCGTCGACATAGCGCGGATCTGCACCTTCGATCTCGGCGAGCTTCAGTATCAATACCCGCATGAAAAGCTGATCGACGGCCTCACAGCGCAGGAGGCGCTTCAGCGCTTGGCCGACGAGGCGGTCGACCGGATGTTCGATGGCAACGTACCGCAGGCGTACACCGACCAGATCACGCATGAGATGCGGCTGATCGGCGAGCTTGGCTACGCGCCCTACTTCCTCACCGTATACGCCATTGTCCGAGAGGCACGCCGGCGCGGGATCCTCTGCCAGGGTCGCGGCTCCGCTGCCAACTCCTGCGTGTGCTTTGTCCTCGGCGTCACCTCGATCGACCCGATCAAGCATGAGCTTCTGTTCGAGCGTTTCGTGTCCGGCGAGCGTCGCGAGCCGCCCGATATCGACGTCGACTTCGAGCATGAGCGTCGCGAAGAGATCATCCAGTGGATCTACGAGACCTACGGTCGCAACCACTCCGCGCTGACGGCGGTAGTGCAGCGGTATCGCGCCCGGGGCGCGGTCCACGACGTCGGCAAGGCGCTGGGCCTGCCGGAGGATCTGACATCCTCGCTTGCGGGCCTCGTCTGGGGCTGGTCGGCAGAAGGCGTGGGCGAGAAGCAGGTCGACGAGCTCAACCTCGACATCGGCGATCGCCGGCTACGGCTGACGCTGGAGCTTGCCCGCAAGCTGATCGGTGTGCCGCGCCACATGTCGCAGCATCCTGGTGGCTTTGTTCTGACCCATGACCGCCTCGATGACCTGGTGCCGATCGAACCCGCTGCGATGGAGGATCGGCAGATCATCGAGTGGGACAAGGACGACATTGACGCACTTAAGTTCATGAAGGTGGACGTCCTCGGCTTGGGCATGCTCGGCTGCATGAACCGCGCCTTCAACATGCTCGAGGCGGACAAGGGTCTGCGCGTCGGTCTGGCTGACCTGCAGGACGACGACCCCGACGTCTACGGCATGATCCAGAAGGCCGACACGCTCGGCACCTTCCAGATCGAGAGCCGCGCGCAGATGTCGATGCTGCCACGGATGAAGCCACGGCGCTTCTACGATCTTGTCATCCAGGTCGCGATTGTGCGGCCGGGACCGATCCAGGGCGACATGGTCCACCCGTATCTACGCCGGCGTGAGGGGCTGGAAAAACCGGAATACCCGCGTCCTGAGCTCCGCGCCGTGTTGGAGAAGACGCTCGGCGTGCCGCTCTTTCAGGAGCAGGCAATGAAGGTCGCGATCGTCGGTGCTGGCTTCACGCCGGCAGAGGCCGATCAGCTTCGCCGCGCCATGGCGACGTTCAAATTCACTGGCGGGGTCTCGCACTTCTCGGAAAAGCTGGTCAACGGCATGGTCGAGCGGGGTTACCCCCGCGAGTTTGCCGAGCGAACCTTCCGACAGCTTGAGGGCTTCGGCTCGTATGGCTTTCCCGAGAGCCACGCGGCGTCCTTCGCCAAGATCTCCTACGCCTCCTCCTGGATGAAGCACCATCATCCGGACGTGTTCTGTGCGTCGCTCATGAACGCGCAGCCGATGGGCTTCTACGCGCCGGCACAAATCGTCCGCGACGCGCGCGACCACGGCGTCGAGGTACGGCCGCCCTGCGTCAACGCAAGCCGTTGGGATTGCACGTTGGAGAAGACAGGCGGGCGCTACCTGGCCGTGCGGCTCGGCCTACGGCAGATTCGCGGCCTGTCGAACGCCGATGGCGCGAAGATCGTCGGGGCACGAACCACCACGGCCTTTGAGAGCGTCGAGGATGTTTGGCGGCGATCGGGCGTCCAGCGGGCCGCAATCGAGAAGCTGTCAGATGGCGATGCCTTTCACGGCTTCAGCGTCGATCGCCGACAGGGTCTCTGGAAGGTGAGGGGTCTCGGAGAGGCCCCGTTGCCGCTCTTTGCTGCGGCCGATCGAACCGCCGAAACCTTCAGCGCCGAAGGTGTCGAGCCCGACGTGACGCTGCGACCGCTCACCGACGGCCGTGAGGTGATCGAGGATTACCGCGCGCTCCAGCTCTCGCTCCGGGCGCATCCGTTGACCTTCGTCCGCGACGAGCTAACCCGGCGCGGGGTCACCAAATGCGCTGATCTCGCGAGCATCCGCGACGGCCGCCGCGTCGAAGTCGCAGGCATCGTCTTGGTTCGCCAGAAGCCGGGATCCGCCAAAGGCGTGCTGTTCATCACGATCGAGGACGAGACCGGGATCGCCAACGGCATCCTCTGGCCCGACCGTTTCGAGGCGCAGCGGCGCACGATTATGTCAGCGTCGATGGTCGGCATGAAGGGGCGCGTGCAGAAGGAAGGCGAGATCATCCATGTGATCTGCGACCGGATCATAGACCACGGAGATCTGCTCCACCGCGTTGGCGACATGTCGTTTCCGCATAAGACTGGCCGCGGCGATGCTGCGCAGCATCCAGGGTCGCCTGATCGCGGCGACAAGGGCTGGCAGCCAGAGCCGCGCAATCAATATTGGCCACCACATGCTGACGGACTGGACCCCGAGGAGGTCGTGCGCTTCAAGTCGCATGACTTTCACTGATCCGTGTCGCAGCTGCCGAGGCACCAGCGCGTGGTTATCGCGCTATCCGTGCATATACTCCGCTGCGGGGTCAGCCGCTGCTCCGAGGCGCGCGTTGACGTTCCGGAGATCCGCTTGGCGCTGCGGTGCCTGCTGCCGCACTGCCCCGAAAAATGGCCTCTCGCGCTGTACTGGGACTCCGGGTCGCAAACAAACGACATTGGTCGCGCTCAAGGCGTGACTGCTGCCTTCAACGGGATCGTTCGTCAGCTACGTCGCGCCGGCTGCTACGAGGAGGTGACCCCTTCCTGAGAGTGCGCGAGGACGAGCGACTAAAGTCGGTAGGTCGACGATCGCTCGGCGACAGCCCCGACCTGTCCTGCTAAAGGCTTTGTGTCTCGTTGCCGAACGTGCTATACTACGATAGTACACCTCAGAGAGGCGCCGACGTCGAGCTGGAGTAGAGACTATGTCTGATCTTGATAATCTCCGACTCGACCATCACCGCAATCAGCCCACGTCGTCGGTTTTTCCAAACTCGGCTTACTATCAGAGCCCTGAGAACATGTACGATATCGCTACACCGCGAGGCCGAGAGCTGTTGGACGAGGTCTACCCGTCGTCGAGCAACCGTAGTGGCGAGGCGAAGCAGTCCGGCTGGCTGATCCTCTTAATTGCCGCCCTCATCATCTTCGTCCTGGTCATCTAGTTGCTCAGTCCCTGAGTTGATGCCGCTTAGGGTCGACCGGCACCCCGCCTTTCCAAAGTTCGTAGTGCAGGTGGGGGCCGGTCGACCGCCCCGTGCTCCCGACATGGCCGAGAACATCGCCGGCTGACACCGAGCTTCCGACAGCGAGCTCCGATCGGTGCTGCATGTGGAAATACTTGCTTTCTGACCCGTCCGAGTGGCCGAGCACCACATAGTTGCCGGCGCCGTTTTCCTGGAAGTCGTTCCGTAACACGGTGCCGGAAGCCGGAGACCGGATTTCACTCCCAGCGGCCGCCGCGATATCGATACCGTTGTGACGTCCGTGCTGTCCGGTCAGCGGGTCTACACGGCCGCCCATACCCGAGCGGATCTGCCCGGAAACGGGTAGTGTGGCCCGTTCCCCGCGCGGAAGTTCGGTGACGTGGCTCTGCCCACCACCGAGGCCCAACTTGTCACCGATCCATGCTCCGGCATCGCCAATGCGATCGATCGCCGGTCCCACGACAGGCATGGTCGTCAGCAAAGACCTGTCATTCCGATCATCTACATGGCCGCTCAAAACACCCCCGCGCTCCCGAGAGTTGTCAACCTCGTTTCCAAGGCCGAGCGCACCATTCGTGATGCGGGCCGAACCGCCCATGATCGCCTCGGACACTTCGTCAGCAAGCGCCGGGTCGCGAGAGTCCGCTCTGACCGAGACGTGGGGTCCTCTATCCCGAACACCGTCGGCGCTGCGGTCACCCCATGCCCTGACACCGGCTCCTGTAGTGATCGAGGGACCAGAAAGCGTGTTTTTGAGATGCTCAGGAACTTGGATGCCAAGCTCCTGCCGGACGTCGTTGACGCGCTGGTCCATGAACTCCTGAAGCAGGATGTCCCGTGCCTGCGCCTGCTCGCGCGTACGGGGCATGACCATGCTCGGATGCCACCCTGCCTGGGCGAGCGTCGGGTCCTCCAGAAGGCGCTCGTTAGCGAAGACCACGAACTCCTGTGTCTCGTTGCTGTTGAGGGTCCAACCGCGGGACGACGCCTCGCGCACGTCGTGGCTTACCCGCTGGTATGCCTCTTCCGCCCGCGAAGCCTCCAACGACGCCGACCGGGAATCGTTGACGCTAACCCCCAGCTTTTCGGACAGCGAGCGCACCTGGCTGTCGCCGCTGCTGCTCGTCTGCCGCATGAACTCGTCGCGCGCGTTGCGCGACTGGGTCGAATTAACCTCGCGATTAACGTAATCGCGGAGATCGGAGTACGCCTGCTCGGCCGAGAGATTCGCTCCGGTGGTCTCAGACGCGAGGGTAGAAAGCTTGCCACCCACGCCAGCCTCGCCCTTGACACCCCAGCGGCTCGCAAGAACCGAAAGCCCTGCATTAGCATCGCCCGATGTCTGCGACGCTCGCGCTATGCTTTGGCTGTCGGCCTCGCTGAGACCGAAGCGGCTCGAAAGCCCACTCGAGAGACTGCGCGACGCTTCAGTCATCTTCGAAACGCTGTTGTTGAAGCCAGATCCAGTTTCCGTGGAGCTGCCCCTCCGGTGCTCGGCCGCTGTGAGAAGATCGGTTCCGGTCGATGCCGTCGCCTGCCAGGATTGCGACGCGGCGTTGCGGACCTGTTGGGTATGGGACTGACCTTCCGATAGCGCTTGGCTCATCTGCTGGTCGAAGCCGCTGCTGCGCGACGGAGTGAACGCGAGGCTCGAGATGCCCTGCCGTGTGTCGTAGGCGTTACTGCCCCCGGCGAACGATGTGGTCACGCCGCCATCGGCATTCATGAAGCTGCCCACCCCGAACCCGGAGACATGCTTCGGCTGATCGTCCCACTTGTTGGCCTGGACCATGTTGGAGGTCAGGTTCTGGAATGAGGTGTTCCCGTAGGAATAGTTGCCGGTCGTGCGCTCCGTCGCCGCCTGTTCCGCGGCGTTCTGTGCCGGCATCAGCATGGACGTCGCCTGGCCGGCAATCGCCATCGCGCCCTTGGCCATGCCGGCCGCCAGGAACGGCACGCTCATCATCAAGAACCCGGCTAGGGTCGAGATGTCGATGTTCACGCTATCGATGCCGTCCGCAATCAGCAGGGTCGGACCATTCGGCGCAATCGCGTGATAGGCGCTGGCAGCCCGGCTCATCACGAACATGTGCAGGATGACGTAGAGTGGACCCCAGCTGGCCAGATAGAAAAACCCCACCGCGTAACCGCGGAGGGTTGCGACACCAGTTCGCGGAAAGAGGAAGAGCGGGAAAAGGACGGGGAACATCGCGTAGAAAACAACGGTGAGCACGATGCCGAGCAGGGGGACCCACGTCATCGCTTGCTGGGCGATTGACGTGTAGGTGTTCTTGGCCTGTGCGTCCGCGCGCTGGGAGGCGTACGCGTCCCAGCCCGCGTCGGAGAAGCTCTCGCGGGCTGCCAGGAAGCTGTCGATCGTCGAGGTCTGCTTCAGGTATGCGTACACGTCCGTCGAGGAGCCGTGCATGTGCGCTGCAACGATTGGTAGATCGTCCTTCAGCTTCTGAGCGGCGACGCTATCGACGAGTTTGGGATATGCGCCGCGAGCAAAGGGCAGGAGGTCCTTCTCGATTTGCGCGTTGAACGTCGCATCCAGCCGGCCATAGGCCTCGTTACATGGGATGATGGTGGTCTCGGTCGTCCCCGCGCCCGTCGAGGCGATCCACCGCTGGCTGCGAGCCGGGCTGCCCGGTCCGATCGCTGCCCATACGTTGGTGGAACGTGTCAGGTCATCCATCGACTTGAAGCCCAGCAGCACGTCGTAGAACGTGCATTGCTTAAGCTGCTCGTCGAGGTTCGCCCGAAACACGCTGTCCGTGATCTGAAAGGTACGAGCCTTCTCCATCAGCCGAGCGCCGTAGATCATGCCGTTATTCGACAGCGCGACCGCGTTGGGCATGACGAAGACGGTCTCCGCCTGCCTGGTCATCCAGTCCCCGATCTGGCTCGTGAACGAGGCCATGACGCCAAGGCCGAGCGGGACATTGTCAACGACGGCCGGCGCAAGACCGGGGTCGATGCGGTCCGTCACCTTCACCGACACGGTCGGCACCATGAGCATCATGTAGATCGCCGTCGACTGGATGAACCAGTTCAACCAAGCTCGCCAATCCAGATTAAAGGCCACGACGGCGAGCGAGTAGGCCAGCCCCATGACCATTACGACCTGCAGGAGTGAACGGTATCCGCCGCCTCCGCACCATGCCGCCACGGCGTTTAAGACGTTGACGACGTACTCGCCGCCACCAATCGTGAAGACTTCAAGCATGGCGGCCCGATCCCCTTACCGGATTCCCTGAGCCGACAGTCCCCGCCCGAAGCGGAGAGAGGCGGTCATCTGGGGGCTCATTGCGTTCTTGAGCGTCGCTTCCAGCATCTGGGTCTTTTGGATGACCTGAAACGTCTGGTTGAGCGACGCATTCATCTGCTGGCTCTTGCGAGCCAGTTCCGTTTTCACGGTGTCGACCTGATTCCGCCACGTCTTGAACTCGTCCATGCTGACGAAGGCGGCACCGCTCTGCGCGCGGGAAACGACGTCAAGCATGCGGTCGATCTGCGCCATCAAAAGCTCGATCGCGACGACCTCGGACAGGCTGGCCTTGTCCGACGGCGACATGGCGAAATGGGCCGCCTCGTCGACCACCAGGATCTTGTAGAGCGGAATGCTCGTCATCCCGAGCAGGCTGATCTCCTCGCCGGAAAGCGCGGTGTTCGTCCGGATCTTGTCGCTCATGCTGTTCAGCATCTTGAGAACACGAGTGCGAAACGCCTGGTCCGTCGACACGCTGAGGTCTTGTGTTGCGGGATTGAGGCAGCCCTTCTCCTCGGTCGTGTCGCAGCGAAGCACCTTGGCGGGTGCCGTCGCGGATCCGTCGAGCAGGGTCTGGTAGACGTCCCAGCTGGCCGGCGCGATGAAGTGGAAGCCACCCATGCTGTCGGCCTTCTTGGTGGAATCGTAGATGATTGTGCCGACCATCGTCATGAGGAACTCGGCATATTCCGGTGATGGTTTGGTGACGGACTTCGACATCAGAGCGTACCAGGTGTAATTCTTGCTCTGGACGAGCTCGGCCGCATCGCCAGCCTTTGCGATCGTGTCCTCGCGCTCGCCCTTGTTGGTGCAACCATGGCGCGACGCCGCGGCGTCCGAGAAGAAGCCTTTGGCGCCACCTACCTGCTGGCAGATGGTGGAACTCGCCCCGTCCATCGCCGGCCAGATCGATCCGATCGCCTGCTGGGCGGCCTCGCAGCTCGACATGTTGAAGGCGTTCAGCTGCTGGGCGCGCTGGCTCATGTCCTTCATCACGCCGCCAATCTGCGCGGAGATGCTGTCGATCGCGAGCTGGAAGGCAAATCCGATCGCGTTATTGGCGGTCGCCTTCAGCATGGCGACCATCTCGTCGGCGTTGATGAAGCTGAAGCTGCCGGCGAAGAGGTCGATACCGCCGCACCCGGCGCGCGCGCTCGGCAACGCGACGTTCACCGGATTGATCGACTTGGACGGGAAGCGGCTCCAGAGGCTGCCGCCCGAATAGTAGCCAGCGGCCTGCCCGTTGAACGCGGTCGGTCCCGTGACGTTCGCCGCGGAGCCGGCCGAGTTGAAATAGGTATTCATCTCGGAACCGACGTCCGCCATCGCCGGCGTGACGACCAGGCCGCCGAGGGCGAACACCATTGTGAGCTGCGCGAATATGGCCGCGCAGAGCCGGAGCAGCGAGCGCATCAGAAGTCACTCCCGGGTTCGACGCTGGTGAGGGTGAAGATGCGATCCATCACCTCGTCTGCGGCCATCAAGCCGTAGCCGATCGGCATCGGGCGCTTGGTCTGGGTGTCAAAGAGTACGAGCGCGGGGACCTGCTGGCCCTGCATGCCCATCGCGCGATACTGGCCGGTGTCGACGGTGAAGTTCGGGAACACCTTCGACGGCCCCCCGTCGAGAGAAACCGCCATGACGGTCAGCCCAAACCGGTCCGACACGCTTCGCATGATCGGGCCGAAGACCTCGCAGGCGGCACACGCCGAGGAGTAGAAATAGAAGACGCCGTACCGCTTCGAAATCGACGCCAGCACCCGGTTCTTGTCGGCCGTCCGGTTGTCGAGCCAGGTCCGCTTACCGAGCTGGTTGACCGGCCGCTGCAGCGTGTAATCGAGCTCCGGATTCTGCCAGATCGTCCGGCGCCACATGTCCGCGAACGACGAGGCGCGGTTCAGCTGCTCGCGTTGGAACGCGATGTAGGCGGACACATTCTCCGTGGTCGGCTGCAGGATCGCGCGAGCTTTCATTTCCTCGAGCTGCTTGGAGATTGCGGCCAGCTGGTCCGCGGAAGACTGCGTCGGCTGCTGGGCGCGCTGCTCAGAGGGTTTGGCCTTCGGCTTCTCGCAGTAGAACCACTCGCCGAGCCTACGCTCGCGGCAGTAAAAGTCGTCGCCGCTCTGCTCGGCCACCTGCGCCGGCACGGCTTCCCGAGCCGCTTCGGGCTCCTCCTGGGGCGCGGATAGCGATACGGAGTCCGCCAGCTGTGCATTCGCAGAGGTCGCCGGCAAGCCGGACGCGACGAGCGACAGGGTGAGGGCGAGGGTCAGCGGCGCGCGCATGTCAGGAGCCTTTCGGTTGCAGCAGATCGTGGAGGGACGGATCCTTGAGGGCCATCAGCCTGACGAGGTCGTAGCCGAGGATCCGGTAGAGCATCCCGTAGAGCGTCGTGACCGCGTCCCGGGCGCTGACGTCCGGCGTGAGCACGCCGCCCGCGTGGCTGAGATAGCCGACACGGCTCAGCCGCCCGATCGCGGGCTGAATGTCGTCCAGCCCCAGCGTGATGCCGAACCACTCGCCCAGGGTCGGGAGAAGGAACGGCGCCGGGTGCGGACCGACGCGGCACAAGGCGGTGAGGACAGCGAACTCGACCACGGAAAGGTCGGTCAGCTTGCGGCGCTGATCGTAGCGGACCACGTCAGCCATCACGGGTTAGCCTTGTGCGTGTCATAGTAGGCCTTGATCCGCTCCTGGATTTGCTTCGAGGTCTCGATCTCGTCGGGCAGCTTCGCGGCGTCGGTGAACTCCGCGTACACCTCGGAGAAGTCCATCACGGACAGGTCGAGGTGTGAGAACTCGTCCAGCGTGAACCCCTTGCAGGTCTCGCTCTTCGGCTTGCCCCAGGGCTTTCCGATCTGCGGGCGACCTTGTTCCTGCAGGATCCGCGACAGCTTGCTCTCGAAGCAGCAATAGGCGTCTTTGGAGGTGACGCAGATGCCAAGCACCTTGTCGGAGCAGTAGCTGCCGAGCTTGTGGCACAGGCCCTTGTCGTCCTTCTGGTCGAGCTGCTTCTCCGCCGCGCTGCAAAGCCATGGGGTCAGGAGAGGGACGCCGCTGCCGGAGCAGCAGTTCGACGCGCCGAAAATCTTCTTGTTGCAGGTCTCGCGCGTGCCCGAGAACAGCGTCAGCGTGTCGGGATTGAACTCGGCGTTCGCCTGCCCGAGGACATGCAGACCGACGGCTGCATCCTTGAACTCGGTCGACGCCTCGCGCTCGATCGGCTCGCAATCGCCGTTGATGCAGTAAACATCATCGCCGCAGATGTACTTCTCAGTCCCGTCGCTCGGCTTTGCCGGCAACGGACACCTATAAACCTTGGTAGTCACCTTGCAGGGGCCGTCCTGCGGATCGTCCAGACACTCGTCACGGACGTAGGTGCATTTGCCGTTGTTCTCGAGCTCGGAGCAGTCCGAGGCCTGCGAGATCCGTTGGCAGATGAAAGGGCGAGACCAGGCCCAGCAGGACTGGGTAACGGCGACACCGTCGATGATCCGCGTCTCCGGCCCTTCGGTGCAGACCTCGGGCCCTTGCGCGGTGCAGGTCGTGTCCGCGAGCATGGCGGGGCACGTTCCCTCGTTGCGGGTCACCGTCACGCTGTTGGACCCCTCGGTCTTCAGCCACGACGTGCCGGTCTTGTAGTTCACATGGGCCGGTATCTCACCAGCGGGTATCGCAGCAGAGCAGGAGTAGAGCTGCGCGTTCCCACGCATGCTGCTTAGCCCCTTGCAGTATTTCCGATAGCCTTCGACATTGTCGCCCCCGGCGCCCATCTCGATCTGAGCGTCACAAAGCTGGGTGGTCACCGGCTCGACGCGGCAGACTCCGGCGCTGACCTTGGCCTGCATCACCGAGTTCTTGGCGAAGCCGTTGCCTTCGTTCTTGTCCGGCGCTCCGTAGTAGAAATAGCGCATCGTGTTGACCACGGTCGGGTCCATGTGGCCGTTGCAACTCGCCGGTGTCTCGACCACCTGGGCACCTTTGTTGCAGGTCGCCTCGTAATAGTCGGTGCTTCCCGGTGCCGGCAGCGGCTTGCAGCTGCCGTCCGCTGCGCCGAGAGCCTGCCCCGACAGGAAGCTGTTCGGATCCCTCTCGACCTCCTGTGCGCCTGCAATCTCGCCGGGCGCGAGCTTCACGACCTGGCGCGAGGGATCGGTTACGGTCCGCCACGCGTCGTTGCCCCCCGCCGCCGAGGCGCCCGCGCTGCTCAGGCCGTCGGGATCATCCGCATAGACGGCTCCTGGCTGCGTCGCGGCGGTGTAGCCGGGGATTGTGCTCCCCAGGTCCGTGCCGGTCGGAAGACCGGCAGCGGTCTGACGCGCCGGCGTCGCGAGCGCCTTGGCATCGGCTTTCGCCTTGGCGAGGTCTCCCTTCGGATAGGCGTAGGGCGTTCCCGCAGCGGCAGCAGCGACCGCCGCAGCGGGTGCGGCGCTGGCCGCGGCTGTGGGGGGTGCCGCTGCAGCCTCCGACGCCGCGACCGGGCTAACGGGCGCCGCGGTCGCGGGCACCGCCGCGCTGGCCGGGGCGGTCGGTGACGGCGACGGGGTGGGCGCCGTCTGGGGCTCGTTGAAGTAGCTGTAGTCCTTCAGGTCGTAATAGCCGCCGTCCTGGGCCGCCGGCTGACGCTGCTGCGCATGCAATGCGCCTTGCACTGCAAGAACGCATGCGATCGCGCCAACAAGGATCCGCCCCCCAGCCAATGTTAGGGCACCCGGCCGAGCTTCGAGAGCGCGGTGCGTGCCATCAACGCACCGGGCCCGTTCTCCTGAGCGAAGGTCTCCAGCGCGTACCGAACGGTCACGTTGCCGACCATGCGATCGAAGGGCGGGGGCTCCGACCGGCAGGTCAGGCCGTCGCACGGCGTGAAGTCGGTCGATGACACGACATAGGTCGGGACCGCGGTGACGTTGAACGCCCGGAATAGCCGGGGATCGATGCCGATCGACGCGAACTGCTGCTGCTTTTCGACCACCTTGGAAAGGGCGGCGATGAACGCCTTGCCGGAGTTGCCGGGGAAGCCGCGGAAGACGAGGACCCCACCCGCGGCGGAGGTCTCTGCGATGATCCGCTTCAGCGCCTGCTCGGGCATCGACGTCGAGACGAACACCATGAATTGCGGCGCGGTGCCCCGATTGTCGCGCATGTTCGACGACGCGGCGTCGATCATCTCGTCAAAGTCGACCGCCCCTGCCGGCCCCTTCGGGAGGTTCGCCTTGTCGATGGTACGAACCTTCTCCAGCGCAACCGACCGGAGTGTCTCGGCATCCTGCCGGAAGGCGTCGCCGCGACGTTCGACTTCAGCCGACAGCGCGCGCGCATCGGCTTCCATCGTCGCCGATCGGCCGCGCACCGCGTCGAGGTTCAATCCCTCGACAGTTTGGGCGAGTACCGCACAACCGGTGCCGAAACTTGTGATGGCGATCGCGGAGAAGAGGAACTTGCGCATGGGCGGCCTCACAGCATGCAGCAGTTGCGCTTGCGCCAGAGCAGGTAGCCGAAGTCCTCGCCCCCCACTGGGTAGGCACGACCGGCGTCTGGCGGAAGCGTGGATGCCCCAATGGACGAACAGGCATACTTGCCGTTCACCGTGGGCGTCGGGTTGGTCATCTGAATGCGGTATTGGGACTTCTTGAGGATCGGCATGATGTACTTATTGCAGAGCGCCTTCGACCCTGCGGTCCCCCAAGCCAGCCCCTGACGGTGCATCTTGAACAGCAAGCGCTCGGCCGCGAGCCGCGACGACTGAACCGGCGAGTTATGCGCCGCGATGTTGCCGTTCATCGGGAACATCGACCCGTTGCAGCCGTCGCACCAGAACATCTCGTCGATGGGCAGCTTGGCGGTCGCGGCCGCGCAGTCCCCGGCGCAAGCCGCCACGGCGATCGGATTGTTGAACAGCGCGACCTCTGGGTTGATGATCGTCGTCAGGACGTCGTCATTCCACAGCGGATCGATCTCGGTCATGTACGCGATGTCGAACGACGTCTGCTCGAAGCAGGCGAAGTCGGTCAGGATCTCCATCCAGTAGAGCAACGGATAGACGTAGTAGTGGGCCTGCCAGTTGGCCGAGTTCGCCGTGCGGCCGCCCAGCATCTGTGGGCCCGTATATTGGCCTTGGCCGATGTCGAGCCCCGGGTTGAGCCGAAGACCGCCGAGGTTTGGAAAGCACCACGGCTTGGTGGTGACGTCGACCATCCGCGCCGGCTCCCAAAAGCCGATCGCGATGCCGATCCGCGGAACGGGCGAGCCGCAGGCGCAGACGGGTAGGGCCGGGTTCTTGGTGTCCGGCCGGCTGCCGGGCCAGATCGGAAGGCCGCCCACCGACAGGGGGAACAGGCACGACCAGCAGACGTCGGTAATCGGGTTCACGAACTTGCCCGTGCAATTCGATGGCACCGCCGAGGCGGGCGCCGGCAGCGCCGCCAGCGCGATTACGAAACCGAGCAGGGCGAGCAGGCGCCGGATCATCCCGCCACCTTCGGCGCGTCGATGGCCGGGGCGCACTCGTCCCGGTCGCGGATAAGGTTGTCGAGATAGGCGTCGTCCGCACGGTTCTTTCGGATGACGTAGACCGGCACCAGCACGAACAGCGCCACGAGGAGCCCGGCTACAGACCCGCCCGCACCGGCCCCGAGCAGGGCCCGCATAGGCTTGAGCAGGGCTATCGACAGCGCGAGCGCGACGGCGAGTGACAGCAACACCATCCGAAGCATCCGTAGACCCGGGGTCTCGGGAGCGGCCATCGGCGTCTTCAGGAAGTCGAGCCAAATGTTCACGACGTGCCTCCTGGAAGCTCGATCTCGCTCACCTTGAGCGCCTGTCCGACCGGCGCGACGATCGCCGGGACATGCGCTATGCCGAAGTGACCGGTGAGCTTGCCCTGCTGGTCGAAGAAGAAGCGGCGCTTCTTCTCTCCCATGCGCTCGAACGGGGAGCCGGCCACGAAGATGATCTTGGCGGCCGAGGCGGTCCACCGCTTGATGGCCCACTCGACCTGGGCGTCGTCGCGTCCGTCGATGAAGACCAGGTCGGTCTTCATGCTGACGAACGAGAGCGGGTTCACCCGCTGCCCCGCCTGAGCGATGAGCCGACCCTTTTGATCGCGGATATCGCGCTCGAGCACGATCGACGGATCAAAGTTCCAGCTGCGCGCCTCGCGCACCGCGGCGATTCCCGTGACCGGCGTCGGGTTGCGGACACGGTCCTCAGCCTTGGCTGCCAGCGCGGTTTGCATGCGGTCGATGCTGCCATTGGCCTGCATCGCCTTCAGCTTGGCGTCGATCGTGGAGAGGAGGTCGGGCTCGGCAATCCCCCAAGTCTGGCCCATCACGCCGTGGTCCTTGGCGAGAGCCGCGCGCGCGAACGGGTAGAGCGAACTGGCGGCGACCAAGCCGCCGAGGAGCAGGATGCGCCGGATCACAGGATGGGCGTCCCTGTGCCCAGGAGCTGCTTGCGACACGCGAAGCCGATCTCCGCATAGCGGCTGTCAAAGCCGTCCGGATGAGGAGTGCCCACATAGAAGCAGCCGTCAGGCACGCGGCCGACGGGCCCCGGGGTCAGCGCTTCGCCGGTGCGCGCGCGGGATTTCATGTGCGCGACCCGGACGCCGTTCACCAGCACCCACGATCCTTCATGGCTGACGACGTCTCCCGGCATGCCGATCACGCGCTTGCCGAACGGGCCCGACCCAGGGCCGAAGTGCCGCCGCACCAGCTCGTTATCCGGGGGCACGAAGAAGACGTATTCGCCGCGCGACGCTGCCTTCCCCTTCTCCACGAAGAACGCCCAGTTGGGCAGGCTCTCGCTCGCGTTGATCATGAACGCGTGCGTCTCGCGCCAGCCGCTGATCCCGTTGTAGCTCGCCATGACGACCGCCAGCAGGGCGACCGCGCCCCATTGCCTCAGCCGCTTGCGACCGACAGTCTCGACCGGCCCGGTCGGTACAGACGCGCGCGGAGCGAACAGATCGCCTTGCCGGCGCGCGTCAATTCGGGAGGCCATTGCCGCCTCCGGCGACCGACGAGGCCGCTCCGGGGAATGCGGTGCTGACAGGCGCACCCGCGAAGGGAGAAGGCGCCGTGACCGCCGCGGCACCAATCCCCTGTTGGGGAAGGATCGGAGCCGGGGCGGCCGCGCCCAGCTGTGGTCCCGCCGCGGGGGCCGGCGCGGCTGTGGGAAGCGGAACCTTGGCGTAAACGGCCTTGCGGACTTGGTCGGTAATGTCCGGGACGTTCTTCGAAAGCACCGCCTCGCCGACGAGGACTGTCGTCCCGCTCGCACCGACGCGCTTCAGCTCATCCTCGATCGCGGACATGAACCGGGCTGTCTGCTGGGTCACGGCGTCCGGCGTCCCGTTGCTGTGGCTCTGCGCCTGGACGTATTCCGTCACCAGAGCCTCGAGGCGCACGCTGGCCATTGGCAGCTGTGGAGGCGCGGAGGCGATGTGCTTGGTCACCCACGCCGCCCAGAGGAGCATGACGACCGCCAGCGCGGCGAGCGCCCAGGTGATCGGGGGAAGGCCCTGACGGGCCTTGGTGGCTGCCGGCTGCGGCGCAGAGGCGCGGGGACGGGGGAGGGGTGTGGCTGAGGCCGGAGCGGCTGGCGAAGGGATCGCGTCCGCGACGGGGGCAGCGTGTTCGAGAACATCAGCCATGACGACGGCCTTTCGTGAGATCAAGGATGGTCAGAAGGAGGCGTCCGCGGGCGAGCGCCGTGAGGCCGAAGATCACGGCCTGGACGACGTGGACCTGACCCATGAAGGCTGCCCGTCGCGCCTCGTCGGCCGCCACGAACCGGGTCCCGAGATTGCCGATGTGGGCGAAGAAGCCGGGCGGCGTGAAATTGCCGAGCATCAGGAAGAACAGGACAAACACGCCGAGGCTCGCCAGCCCGGTGCCCAAAAGCCAGCCGGACAGCCGGAGCGCGACATAGCTGGTATCGGCGACGGCTCGTCCGAGATCCGGTCGCCACCCGCCGGTGCGGGTCGTGCCGGTCCATTCCGCCTCGGGCGCGAGATGATGCGCGGCGCTCATTCCGCGGCCTCCACATATTGTTCGGGGAAGGCGACCCGCTCGATGGCCTCGTCCATCGAGAGGCCTTGCTCGATCAGGTGCTCGATCGCCGCGAAGGTCTGCGGGCTCGAAGAGTAGAGCGTCGCCGAGTATTTATCGAGGACAAGACGGCCGACCGCCTGGCTGTCCGGACCCTTGATCATGATGTCCGAATATTCGGCGCCGTTCCGTTTCAACGAGCGGAGCAGGCTCTCGGTGTATGGATCCATGTCGAAGCGGCCGTGCTTCTGAAAGTCCGAGATCGTGTCGGGCTTCTGCATCAGGATGACCGACCAGTCGCTGTTCTCCAGCGCCGCGAGGCTCCCCTCGGACTTGTAGTAGTCGTTGAGGCTCTGCGTGGCGGTGATCAGCGACGCGCCGTACTTGCGGCAGGTGCGGCTGTAGGTCTCGACGAAATCCGCCATGGATCCGCCGCGCAGCATCTGCCACGCCTCGTCGATCAGGAGCGCCTTGGGGATCTGGCGATCCATGCGGCGCATCGTCTGCGATGACAGGAACATGATCGCGGTCAGCACTACCGACCGGAGCTCCTCGCGGCTCGAAAGGTCGGACAGCTCGAAGACCGTGAGCGCGTTCGACATGTCCACCGATGCCGCGCCCTGGAAGAACCGGCCGTACGTGCCGCCACCCGAGAACGGGAACATCGCGATCGCAAGGTCCGAACCTTGGGGGGTCCCGTCAGCCTTGAGCGCTGCAATGATGTCGTCGACGGCACCGTGGCGACCCTTGGCCTCCCAGACACGGTTCACGGCGCTGTCGATCAGGCCGCGCTCGGTGTCGTTCAGCTTGTCGACGTGACGGCCCATCTGCCCGATGATCGACTTGAGCATCGCGAGCGCGTCGACCAGGTAGTCCTCATCCTGCTCGACCAGCGTCTCGTCGATCATCGAGAATGGGTTGAGGCTGAAGCCGTCGCGGAGCCGAAACTCCACGAAGTTGCCGCCCAGGCTTTTGGCCATGTGCTCGAACGATCGGCCGTCGTCGATCACGATGATCTTGGCACCGACGCCCGCGAACGCGGCACACAGCTCCTGCAGGGCGACCGATTTGCCCGATCCCGACTTGCCGAACACCGCCACGTTGTGGTTGCCGGCTTTGTTCTCGAACGGGGACCAGAAGAAGGGCTGACCGCGACGTCCGACGAACATCAGGTGCGGCTGCGCCCCGCCGAGGTATTCGCCCTGGACGGGCAGCATGTTCGCGGCCGTGCTGGTTAGCATCGACCGGAGCCGCTTCATGCGCTTCAGGTCGGAATCGAGCCCGTTCGCCAGCGTCATGGGCAGACACGACATGAATGCCATGATCTGCAGGAAGCGCTCGTCGAGCAGGTCCCAGCCCGCGGCCTTATACATCGACTTGAGCGTGCGCTCGTTGGCGTCGCCCGAGCCCTTTGGGCTGATGATGCCGACGGCGTAGTAGGCCTGGACCAGCTTCTTGCCGAGCCGGAGCTCCTGGCTCACATGCTCCCACTCGCGGCTCTGGTCCTTCAGCTGCGGAAGGAGGCGAGCCGACTTGCTGTCCGCGAGACTCGACGTTCGCATGAACTTGTAGCCGGCCTTGGAGGCCGCCGCTTGCTCGTCCTGGTAGCACAAGCACAGCGACGTGAGCGTCGGGCAGCCCGGGCGAAGCTTGTCGGAGAACATGTCGCCGATCACCTTCTGAACGTCCCAGGGCGCCCAGCGGTTCGGGAAGTTGCGGACCGAGAAGAAACGATAGTCGAACGTGTCCGGCCGGATCTCTTCGTAGTGCGTCTCGCCGGAGAGGTTGGTGACCGCGCGCAGCGGCTCGACCGACACCAGCATGCGATCGGCCTGGACGACCGTCTGAACGTCGCGGCGAACGCACTGGTCGGCGATCGGATCGAACTCGGAATATTCGGTCGCGTGGTCGGTGACGTCGAAGGCTGGCGCCGTGATGTCATCGATCAAGCTGATCAGCTCGACGGGACCGAGCCGGGTCGAGGCGACGTTGATCGACTGGAGCGTCGAAACGACGCTGTCGCGGACCGCGACCAGTTCGGCCGGCGTCGCCTTGCCGTTGGCGATCGACACGGAAACGAACACTCGGTGATTGCGGACATGGAAGGGGCCGTCCTTCGACA
Source organism: Sphingomonas sp. 28-66-16 (assembly GCA_002281485.1). Taxonomy (GTDB): domain Bacteria; phylum Pseudomonadota; class Alphaproteobacteria; order Sphingomonadales; family Sphingomonadaceae; genus Sphingomonas. The sequence continues at coordinate 41,934 of NCGF01000016.1, read as the reverse complement.
TGCTGAACCACGCGCCGGATCGAAGAAACGCGGAGCGGTGCTCGGCGATCTTGCGATGAACTCCACCGGCCGCAAAGCGGGGCAGGGCATAGCGCGCGATGATCGAGCCAACCCGGGGGCTCTGGAAGGCAAGGATCTGGACCCGCGCCCCGGCCGGAATGTTCTCGGAAAGGAGCTGAGCGAGGATCTCGCCCGTCCGCTCATCTGCGCCGACCAGCGGCGCCACTTCAAGCGCGAAGGCGATCGAGTCCGTCTGGTAGAAGATGTCCGTCTTCCGGTCGAAGCTCCTATAGGGGAGCCACTGCGAGAGCATTGGGGCACCGTGGGAGGGAGTTCCCTTGTCGGGGCCGCGCGTGTCTCCGAGCAGGCGCGACATGAAGCCGGACTTGGCCGCCATTGTGTCAGTCCTCGATCGTCGGGTTGAAGGATGCGGGACGATTGGCGGGAGCCGTCGACGCGAGCCGCGGCGCGCCAGGGTCCTTCCTGCTACCGACGCGAGACGGCGCAGTCGTGGGAGCGGGCGATGGCGCAGCTGAGTCCGGCTTCGGCGCACGTGCCTTCGCCCGGGCAGCTGCAACCGACGCGATGGTCGGAGCCGAGGGAGCCGGCGTCGGCACCGCGATCGGCTCCGCGGCCGAGACCTCGCGCGGCTCGGCCGGGATGGGCGCGCCGAGTTGCGAAAGGATCTCCGGGCTGACGTTCAGCGTGCTCGAGGCGGCAAGCCCCGGACCATGCCCGTTGGTCGCCGCCATCCACTGTCCGTTGTCGACGACCGCCTGAACGACGCTGGTCTCGTGATACCGACCAACCGCATCCACATGGGCGGGGAATACGATCCGCAGGACCTTCTGCGGCGAGACCTCCGCTGGCGCTCCAGCGGTGTAGGCGACACGCTGCGGCGTCGCCCGCTGTGCCGGCGCCGTGTAGGGCCCTGCAGGCTGATAGCTGCTGTCGCCAGTAATCTCCGCTAACGCCTTGTCGTCGATCACGGTCGCGGGGGCGCAACTGCCGCCCTCGGGCGCGCCGCACGCGAAGCTGCCCTTGATGTTCGTGCCGAAGGTCGTGCAGCTCGACAGAACACAGAGGCTTGCGGTTGCGAGAACCGTCGCCAGCCGCTTCCGACGCGGACGATAGTCGGCAACCGGGCATGCCGGGAGCAGGATCACTCCATTCCTCATGACTTGGCTCCCTTCAGCCATTGCTCAAGTAGGGGTTTCGGCTTGAAACCTTCCAGCACGGCTCCGTCGGAGCGCACGATCACTGGCGTCCCGTTGAGACCATGGGCACGGGCGAAAGCCTCGTTCTCGTCCAACCCGCTGGTGTTGCACTTCGGGCCGGGCCGGATCGGGTCCTGCGCGTAGGCGGCGCGCACCGCGGCGTGACGGTCGGGGGCGCACAGCACCTGGTCGGCGATCTCGCGGCTGCCGAGGACCGAGATCGGCCGCTCGACAACCGTCACGTTCATCGATTCCAGAGTCTGACTGAGGGCACGGCAATAGCCGCAGTGAAAATCCGAGAAGACGGTGACCCGCTGCGGTCCCTTGCCCCACACGATCGCACCCTTGTCGGAAAGCCGGGAAACGTCGAGATGCTGGGCGACGGCAGGCTGCGTCACGCGGGTTCCGCCAGCCGCCGCTGGGGGCTCGGGCGCTTCGGCCGAGGCATTCGCCTTCGCCGCGCTGCCCACCAGCATATCCGGGTTGAGTGCCAGGAGGCGCGCAGCCGTCAGGTCCTGCCTGGTCTGCATGTCGTACACGCGACCGATGACAAGGAAGCGGGCGGTGCGGTCGACGTAGAAGAGGTTCTCACCCGCAACGACCTCGCAAAGGCCATCGACCTTCGAGCAGTCGACCGAGCTGACCTTGGTCTTGGGAAGGCGATCCTTGAGCGCTGCCTCGACCTGCGCGGATGTAGGGGCCTGCGCGCTACCGGTCAGCATCATGATGCCGCCGAGTGCCGTCAGGATTGTGCTGTGTGCCATGTCCATTACGCCTCTCGATCCCGGCATGACCGGGTCAGTTCTGGATGAAGACGCCCTCGAGGAAGACGATCTCGACGTTGATGCCCGTCGGCATTTCGATGACGGGCTGGTACTGCTCTGCGCGCTCGATCAGATATTTGCTGACCATGTCGGCCGATTGCGCGACACCGCTGCCGAAGCCGCCCTGCGCCAGTTCGCCGATTCCCAGCTGCTGGCGCTTGCCGTTCACTGTGACGTTGGTGCCGTTCAGAACAGCATCCGTGTTGGCCGAGAAGCCGCGACCGAACCCACCGGCGACGCCGGCAAGGAAGGCTTGTCCAACGAGACCGCCCTCGCGGCTGACCACGCGACCGCGAACGCCCGTCTTGCCCGCAAAGGAGATGAACCCCTTCACATCGGAAACCGCATACCGGCCGTTGGCTTGGGGGCAGGTCATGCGTTGCAGCTTGACGTAGACCTTCTCGCTGCTGAGATCGCCACGCGCCGCCCCGTTGACGAGGCAGCCCTGGATGCGGGTCGTGAGCAGCTTCCCGTCACGATACACCGACCGGGCGGGGCCGGTGATGCGCAGCACGACAGGCAGCGGATCGCTCTGGGACTGAACGCCTGCAGAGGCGTCGACGCCGACGATGACCTTCGCCGTGGCGATCGAGTTCGGGGGTAGGTAGTTCGGGCTGTCGGTGTAGCTTGTTGTGCCACCCGAGATCCGCGTTGCCGTGCCGGCCGGCCCTCCCTCGAACGACACCAGCTTGATCTGGCGCGACGAGGCGACCGCTGCAGCCGCGGCTTCGCCGGCAGTCATCGGAGCGGTCGGACTGCGGAAGTTCTGCGGCCCCATCGAGCCGTACATTGGAGTGGGCGCGGGAGGTGCAGCGGGTGATGTACGCGCTTGCGCGAGCTGCTGGCGCAGCTGATCGTTCTCCTGCTGGTACGCGCCCATGACCCGCTGGCCGTCGGAGGCCATTGAGGTGTTCTGGCCTTGTAGCGCCGCCACCTGCTCCTGCAGCGCCCGCATCTGTGTCGCCTGGCCGTCGACAGACTTCAGCTGGTTGTTCATCGACTGCATCTGCGCTTCGGAGGCGGCCTGCCACTCGCGCTGGCTCATGTTCTTGTTGACGATGTCGTCGGTCGCGATCTTGGTTTCTCTGCCGTTCGCATCGGCAACCGTGGTCGGCTTGTCGTCGTCCATGATGTACCAGGAGCCGAGAACCAGAGCGACCGCCGCGGCCCCCGACATATACAGGAGCTGCTTTTTCCGGACCGCCTCGTTGCCGGCCATCATGTCGGAGCCGTCGCCCTCCTCGGGCTCGGCGTCGAGCTGCTTCGGCTTGCGCTTGAACATGTCTGCAAGGCTCATGGCCGGGCTCCGTTCGCGAGGCCGGCAGGCGTGACGATGTAGGCCGTCGTCGCCTCTCCCGGCTTGATTTGAGGATTGGCGACGCTGACCGCGATCGCGTTCGACGGGGCGATGGTGCCCTCACCGAGCGCCACCGGCTGGCGTCCCTTGTTCTCGATCTTGAGCACCCGGCCGGCGAGCGCCGCGCCGCGGTACTCGGAGATCATCTGCACCTTGAGCGTCCCGACCATCACGGGATCCGTCTGGCTCGGCAGGATGTCGAACCCGTCGAGGGAGGTCGATTGATACATCGCCTGGACGAGCGAGGCGGACGCCTCCTGCGGGGACGCGGCTTGGGCTACCTGCGGGGCGTTGTCCCCGACGATGTCCTTGTTCTCGACGAATACCTGCTGGGCGTCGTCTCCGCCTAACCGGCAGGCGAACTTGTAGACATAGCCCTTCGCGGTCGTGCCGAAGAACGACACGCGCTGGCGCGAGAAGCCTTCGGGAACCGAAAGGTAGATGTCACCGCGCGTCGGTTCGTTGACGACGGTGAAATCGTCGCTCTCGACACCGGTGGTGAGCTTGGACACGCTGGCGAAGCGATCGTCCTTGAGGCTGACGCGGGTCAGGCCGCTCTTCGACACGGTGCAGCTTACCTCGCTGTTATCGCGAGCCAGGACGTGTTCGTCGGCCCAGGCAGGCGAGGCGAGGGCGATTGCCCCGGCGACGATCATGGCCGCGCCAACGCCGCGCGAAAGGTGACACCAACGAGAAGCGACCGCGGCGCCACTCGCCATCAGTCCATAAGCGAAGATGGGCGTCATGCGTCGCCTCCGGTCGAGGCGCCGTCAGCGTTGTCCTTGGTCACCATCCCAAAGCCTTTCAGCTGCAGGGACAGGCCGCTGTACGCCCAGTAAAAGCGAAAGGTTTTTGGCTCGCCGGTGACCGCCTTGGAGCCGACAACGGTATGGAGCGTGCCGGAGACCTCGGACGTGAGCGCCTTTGGGTCGACCTTCATGCTCGCGATTGTGAAATACTGGCTGATGCTGGAGCCGCTCTGCTCCGTGACGATCTTCATCAGGTCGCGCTTCAGAGCGCCGTGCGACTGCGGCGTCGCGATCGCGAGGATCGACTTCATCCAGTAGTCGAGATTCTCAGGGCTGCGGTTGAGGGTCATCAGCGCGGTGTCGCGCGTGACCAGCTCAAGATAATCCTCCGAAACCCCGCTCGACGAGAGCGTCAGGGGTGTCCTTGCGATCGGCTGGAGGACGATCTCCCGGTCACGGGTCGCTCCCACCAGGAAGAGGATCACGACGAGCCCGGCAAGGGCCAGCGCAGCGATCCCGAGCGCATTGCGCTGCTTGATGACCCGCTGCGACTGCGCGAGCCCGACACTGTAATCCATCTCAGCCCACCATCACGCGAAGGTGAGAGGGCGGCGTCGCCTTAAGACCCGTGAAACTCGATGGCAGGTGCCAATAGGCCATGTGGAGAACCCACGATGAAGCCTTACCAGCTTTGAGTTTGCGAAAACCCCACCAGCCGAATCCCGCAGCCATCAACCCGATCACGACGTGCTGCGTGAGGATTCCCCAGATGAAGGGGACCGCCATCGCGAGGAACTCGTCCAGCGTCCAGAACCCGATGAGCTCCGGATCGTCGAGATGCGAGGGAATGGAATATCGGTCCATAAGCGAGCACCGCCCTCCCAGCGGTTATTCCGACCTCAGATCGTCGCGGTGACGGTCGAGGTGACGATCGGAACGCCGGTGCCGGCGCCGACGCCGACCGCGACGGGAACCGCGACCTGGCCCAGGCTGAAGCGGCCCGAAGCGAGCGCCACGATGCCGCCGGCGAGGCTCATCACGGTGATGATCTTGCCGCCCGAACCCTCGAGGAAGTCGGTGAACTTGGTCAGCGCGGTATTGAACGTAGCATCGGTGCCCGCGAAGGCGGCCGAGGCCCCCAGCATCATCACGACGGCGATGATGGCCAGGCCGAGAAGGATACCGTTGGTCCGGCCCCTCTCCATCGAAAGTGCGGTCATGCTCTTTCCCCTAACAAGACGAAGCAAATTGCGTCGCCGCCGTTAAGAAGATCGAAACTAAAGCGTGTCGCAAGCGTTATTTGCACTTGCTCAAAACTTTACACACTATCGTGTAACTGGCTTATATCTCTGTGTAATGCCACTACACGAAGGTGTAAGCCGGTTACACAAGTGTGTAATGTGGATACACTCTTCGGTCAGACGCGAACCGCACGCGTTCAACCTCAAGGTCGTCCAGTTCGATTTACCGAACGATGACATTTTTGTCAGAGCTCCCGCTCCTGCTGGAACCGACCGCGAAGGAGGCATAAAGTGCCTTCAGAATGTCACAGGTAATTTATAGCTTCAGGGTGGGCCCACGCCTCTTCCGCTTAGCGGCGGACGCCATGCGTGCCCATGCGATCGCGGTGGAGCGATTCGACTCCATCTCCGCTACCGCCATGAAAGGCTTGGAGGATTTCCTGTCGGCGTCTAATCCGGACGAGATTATTTCCAAGGCACGTGAGTTCGATGAGGCCGGTGAAATCCGGGTGACACTGCGGGTGCAGCTCTCCCACAAGGAGTGTTTTCAGGCGGCCCGAGTCCACGCCGGGGCGGCCTTAGGCGAGCCCGCCACGACCCGGCTCACCATGACAATCGGCCTACTCTGCATCTTCCCCGGTATTGTATCCACAGCGGATGGAACCCAATCGTTAAAAGAGAGTTGACAGGCCCCCGCTATACCGCCGTATAGTACTTTCCTTACCCCAGGGGGTGACGATGCGGTACGTGGAGCAAACCGAAGGGCAGAACCAAGAGCGGATGAACCGCTACCGTTTGCTGTTCGTGGAGGAATGGCGCCGGCAACGGTTCACGAACGCCCAGATGGCGAAGCGGCTCGGGAAGAGCTTAAGCCTCACCAACAAGCTGAAAGCCGGCACGACGCCACTCACCGCCCCCGTGATCGACAAGTTCGTCGAGGTGCTCGGAATCAATCCCATCCGCGCCATGTTCGCGGTGGACATCGCCATGTCGCACATGAGCTACTTCGATCCTGCTTTTCAGTCCGCCTGCACGACGGCACTCACCTTCTTTGACCAGGTCATGGTGGAGTTTGGCTACGCGCGCGGCCTCGCCGATTTTCCCGCGACCAGCAATCTTACCGCCGAGCGCGTCGAAGAAACAGCACGTATGGCGGCCAGCACCCTGGCAAGCTCCTTCCTGCGCAGCCAGCCTCCCGGCCACGGCCTTTCCTGACAAAAGCAGCTTAGACTCGCGCGGCGCCGCCGTTAAAGCGAACCATGACCCAGCTAATCGGTGACGAGCGCGAGACGGTGAAAAAAAGCACCGCTTCCATGCGCCGAAAGAAGCAACGCGAGCTTCAAGCCGGCTATCGCCGCGCCAGCGTTGCCCTTTCTCCGACGTCCCTCGACGTGATCGAGCGTATCAAGGTGAACTTCGGCCTTCCTTCACGCGAAGCGACGATCAACGCGGTCCTCGAGCTGATCGATAGCGATATGTTCCTGTGGCACGCGTTCATATCGCACCGTCCGGCTAGACCCGACAATGTGGTCGACGACCAAGGCGGACCAAGAAGCCCCTGAGCTGTTAAACTTTGGTGGATAACAGCACGTCCGCCTTCGGGTGAGGGTGGCGAATAGCCGACGCTCGTTCATGCGAAGCTGACGTCAGCTTAGCGACCTCTACGGCCATTTCCAGGCTAGGCTCTTCGAGCAGCATCAGGTCGATGTCGCGCTCCTCGATGCGGTCGACGAGGTGCCGACCGACACGGGAGGGCGCGGCGGCCGGTGCGACGTCTCCGGCGATAACGGCTTCGATAATGCCGCAACCTCGCCGGGTCGGCCCTCGGCCGGGAATGCCGCGCTGCCGGGTGTCCAGAAGTCGGTGTGGTCGAAGTGGCTTGCGTAGAACTCGCGCGAGATGGTGGCGCGCACACGGCGTCGGGATTCCGGTTGCTCGACCGCAAAGTCCTGCTCTCCCAAACTATTCATCGCATAGCCAGGCGGCAGCAGGCGGTGATCGGCGACGATGCGCGCGAGATCGGTGAGAGACAGCGCGGGCACGCCCATCTCCGGCATGTCCTCAAGCTCGCCGACATCGTCGATGTCCACCGCGGGGGTATCCACCTTGTCGATGGTGTTCGCCACCATCGCGTCGACATCGACATGGCCGCCGGCCAATGCGATTGCGCCGATCTGCCTGCTGACTGCGGACAGGATCGGTTGCAGCCCGCCGACCATGTCCTCGAACAGCTTGATGCGGCTGGACAGCGCCAGGTAGACCGCTGTCTCGACGGTATCACGATAGTGAAGGTTCGTGATGCGGATGCGCTCGTAGCGCTGTCCCAGCCGATCGATGCGGCCGATCCGCTGTTCGACGCGCATCGGGTTCCAGGGCATGTCGTAGTTGATCAGCGATCCGCAGAATTGGAAGTTGAGGCCTTCGGCGGCCGCGTCCGTGCACAGCAGTATCTCGCCCCGGCCGTCACGAAAACGCTTCTTGATATCGGCACGCGAAACCAGCTTCCAGCCACCCTCAGGTGTCCTGATCTCGCCGCCCCGCCCCGAGAAGCAGATGACCTCGCGTCCGGTCTGGTCCGCGACCCAGTCGCGCAGGCCGTCCATGGTGTCGGTGTAGCCCGTGAAGACCATCGTCTGGCTGAAGCCATCGGCCTTCAACTGATCCAGTTCGGCCTTCAGCGCGCGGGCCTTGCTGTCAATCGGCAGTTTCGACACGTCGGCGAGGATGTCCGCGATCGCGGCTACTTCGATTAGCTTCCCCGCCGCCGCCGCAGTCTTTTCAACCGACTCTGCGTCCGTCTCCTCGCCGGCCTCTTCCAGGTCGAACTGGTCGTCCTCGAGGCTGCGGTCGAGGCGGCCCTGCAGGCTTCGCGCCAGCGCCATGAAGCTGGAAGACAGCCGCTTGCGATAGATCGTCAGGATAAAGCCGATGGCGTTGCGCTGGCTCTGCTCGGCTTGCGCGTACGTTTGCCGCAGGAAGTCCTCGACCCGGTCGTAGATGTCGCGCTCGGCCGGATCCATGGTGATGAACCGGTCGGCGACCTCGCGGGTTGCGATGCGCGCCTTCAGCTTGCCCTCGTTCTGATAGCGGCGGAGCAACGCCCTGGTGTGTCGCGACATCAGGGAAGTCACCGGCGTCCACCGCTTCATGATCCGCACCGCCGCATGGCGATCGTCAGGGCTTAGCTGGCGCCGGGGGATTGATGCCTCGCCCCGCAGCGCGGCCAGGATGCGCCGAGTCTTGAGCGTCGACAGCGACGTCGCGCCTTCGCCGCCGAGACGGCTCGCCCGAGCTTCTGGGACGGCGCCGTGAAACGTCTCGGTCGCCCTGAACATCCGGGCGCATTCCTCGAACCGATCAACCGGGATGTGTCCCTGGCCAAGCGTCTCGAAATATCGTTCGTAGGCCACCGCGTCCCACTCCGGTGGAAGGCCGAGCAAGGCCAGCAGGTCGTACAGTTCCAGCGCGTGTGTCTGGAGGGGGGTGGCGGATAGCAGCACCAGTCCCTTCGCGCGGTGACGAAGGTCACGAAGCAGTCGCATGAGCATGTTGGCCTCGACGCGGCCGCCGGTTCGCTTGTTGCGGGCGTGGTGCGCCTCGTCGACGATGACCAGGTCCCAGGGTTCGGCTTCGAGCAGCTCGGGGCGACGGTCGCGACGCCGGGCCAGGTGGCTGGACATGATGACGAATGGTTCGGTCGCCCACGTCTGCCGGGTCGTGGGCGTTTCCGTGTATCCCTGCGTCACCGGATCGTAGCGGCGCATGCAATGGCCATCGTAGATCGGCCAGTCGAGCGCGAACTTCTCGCGGAGCTCGGCCTGCCACTGAGCGCATACGTTCGCAGGCGCGAGGATGATCCCGCGGTGGAGCCGTCCGGCCATCCACGCCTGCCGGATGAACAGCCCGGCCTGGACGGTCTTTCCAAGGCCAACCTCGTCCGCGATCAACAGTTTCGTCGTATGGTCGGGCTTATCACCGTACATGCGCAGGAATGCCCGCCGCTGGTGCGGCCACGCCTCCATCGGGCTGGTCGCTTCGCCGACCCAGATGCCGCCGCTCGTCGAGGCGGCGGCGCTCCGGATCTTTTCCCACAACGCCCGACGTTCCGAATCCATGTCGATCATCGGGATCACAGGCAGCTGCTCGGGGACCGCCGGCTGGTCTTCCTCGTCATTCTCGAATCGCTTGAGACGGCGGGGCAGTTCGTCATCTTCGGGCAGGAACCGCAGCAAGTCGTCCTTCATCGCCGTCGGGAAGTCGTAGACGCGCGTGTGGACCGCCTCGTCCTTCCAGTAGCACTCGAACGCCTGTTCCTCTTCGGCGACATACTGGTGGGCGGGGCCGAACGACGTGTAGACGTGGAACGTCTCGCCGTTGTGCATCCAGCCTTGCACAGTCTCGTTGATCGACCCGACGAACGCGAGCTTGGCGCCCGTCTTGTCCTCGATGACGCCTGCCTTCTCATGAAAGATGGCGCTACCCGTCCGCGGCTTGCGGGTTCGTTCGTCGCATGGAACGGCGACCTTCACCTCCAGCATTCGCCGTCCGACCATCCAGGCGAGCAGCTCGAGCGCCTCGCGCTCGCTGGCGCCAGAAGTTTCCGGCAGTGTCAGGTCGGCCTTGGCGGCGAAGACGTCGGTCATCGCCGTGCCGCGCTCGATCGCCTGCACCTCGCCCTCGTCGAGCGTGCAGCCGACCAGCAGGCGCATCGTTCCATTGTTCAACGCAAGGTGTTCGAGGCCGCGCGCGGCGAGCGCCAAGCTGCCCGCCCTGAAGTATCCGGTCGTGCGGTCATAGCGGATCGCGGTCGACAGCGCGGGTACGTAGAACCGCGACACCAGGTCGCCGTCCTCGCGGCTGTACTTTAGCTTCCAGACGCGATCCGACAGCAGCATTTACTCGGCTGCCATCATTTCGCGGTAGAGTTCCAGCTGCTGCGGCTCGCCGATGTCGTTTTCGTAAGCGATGCGGCGCAGCGTCTCTAATGCGTCGAAGTCGTCAGCGGCCGGCTTGATCGCCTTGTCTGCCTCGATGCCCGAGTACGTCTTGGACGGCGGCAGCACCTCGAGCAGGGCCTCAAGTGCGACCTTGAACTCGTCGTCTTGCGCGATTCCGGCCTTGTCCAGCTGCTCGACCGCTGCCTCGACCCCGCGCACGCGGACTGTGTGGGCCGCGTGATGGAGCGCGTCGATCATGCCGCGCGAACCATCGGCAGGGCCGATCGCGCCCTTGGCAACGCGCGTGGCCGAATCCCACAGCTTGATTTCCGCGCCCTTCTTCTCGGCAAGACGACCAACGACTTGCACTTCGAGATCGACGCCAACGGCCCGCGCGAGCCGCAAGGCTTCGTCATAAGGAAAGCTGACCGCTTTGAACGCGTCCCAAGCGAGCACGTAGAAAGCGGTCGGTCCGTCCATGTCTGCCTGCGCCTTGGCGGACGCGAGCTGTGCGAGGCGCCAGGCCTTCACCTCACGGCGGGCCGCGTTGAGCGCGTCCTCGGGCCGCACGGCATAGGGATCGAATTCCTCGAACATGTCGCCCTGCGTCCGGCGCTTCTTCTTGGGTTCGGGCGCCGGGGTGCCGCGCGTCAGTGGCCAGTGTCGCGAGAACGCCTCCAGCGCGGGGCCGAAGCTGGCGAGGTAGAGGTCGACGCCGGAGATACCGGCCGCCTGATAATCGCCGACACGTGCACGGACGGCACGGGCGACCTCCGGCTCGACGTCTTCCCAATACACAGTGTCGCCCTGCGCTTCTTCGCGTGGTCGGCACACAAGGAAGATCGTCGAGTTGGCGGCTGCCTTGTCCTTGATGTGGAGCGATCCCGATGCCTCGGTGTTCACGGGCCAAGATGCGGTAATCACGAAGCCCGCGTCCATCAACGACATGGCCAACGCGTCCCAGGCACCTGTGTCCTTGTGGGTGAACATGACGGTCATGATGCCGTCGTCCTTCAGCACGCGACGGCATTCGGCGAAAATGCCCTCCATCTTGACGCGGTAATCATCGTCGGCGAGCCGCGCGGCACCCTTCTGGCCCTTGAAATGCGCCTTGTTGGCGACTGCCTCGGCATCCTTGTCGGCAAGCCGGCGGGTAAAGAGTTCGGGCACGACGAGGCCGGCAGTGCGCTTCAGCCAGACGTAGAAGAAGTCCGATAGCTCCGCATACATCACGTTCGCGCCGTAAGGCGGATCCATGACGACGGCATCGACCGACTTATCGGCGATGTGCGGCATGGATGCGCCGGAGCCGTTGGTGATGGTTATTGTTCCGCCCCGATCACCGCCGGCGTCGAACATGTCTCCGCGCCTTTCTGCCCCGACCATAGCAACAAGTTCACCAAGGCATTTTCCGACTTGGTTCAACGCCCAGTCCTTTTCGACCAACCGAATTGACAAGGGCATCTCAGCGTAAGACCATTTGAACGCGAAGTCGTGTCGATCGAATGTGTTGACCATCAGTTCGCGGTTAACGTGCCAACGTGTCATGCGAGAATTATAGTCCCGCAGCTTGTCTAGGCCTAACGCAATGTAGACGTATGCTGCTGCACGCACACCCTCAAGCGTGCCCGCGAGCCGTTCTTCATCGAGCATCTGCCGAAAAACTTCTACTCCGATACCATGCGCTAAGAGCTGGCGCGGCGAAAACATTTCCCTCCATGTTATTGCTCCGTAACGGATTGCCTCATCGGTTTTGCTGCCTTCTGGGACGGGCTCGCTCGGGATGGCATCCATCGCATCCCACTCCGGCAACTTTTCGGTGAGCCGCTGAGCTATATAAATTCTGTTGTCGTCATTATCACGCGGCGCACGGTAACCCCGCTCCCACTTTATCTTGTTCTTCCCCGTCTTCGTTTTCGTGATCAATTGTCGCTTATAGACAACCGCAAAAAGCTGGTCACCCATCTGACCAGCTTGCGCTTGCTGCTTGATGTCTTCGCCGCTTATGCCGCGTGCGCAGTCAGGATATGGGCACACCGCATCGCCCCCCGCGACGGTTCCATCAGACTGATCTCCGAGCTCGTGCACGATGTCGAACGTACAGTGACGATCGACGTCCCCTACGCCGGATCCCGTGTGGTAAACCAATCGAACACCAGTTCCATCTGGGGCAAGACGCCAGTTGGGCGAAAGAGGCACCTTGCCTGAGCAATATGGGCAAGTGACCGTTCGTGCCCAGAGGAAATTCGTATCAACCTCTGTTTCAGCGGCGCTCGGGTAAACGCCGGTTAGACCAACTTCACGCCGACTGACATATTCGCCAACTATTTCTTTGAAGGTATCCACCAGCAGTTTTCCGTGAATCTGCGGGTATTGAATCGTCGCTATCTGCAACAGCGATGCAACAGGGTTCAGATCATTTGCGAACGCAGTTAGACCCAACCTTACGGCTTCTAGCGGGATGGCTCCACCACCCGCTGTAGGATCAAGAACGGTCACTTCGGTCAGGTCACCCGGGGTTTCGATCTCCGATCGCTTGGGAGAGTAGCCGAAAGCCCTCGGATAACTATAGGCCTCACCTTCGAATCTTTCGCCTTTCTGTTTAGCAATTGCGATCCGTCTTGCGGACGCCACCGGATCACCGTGAATTCCCAAGGCCGAGAGATAAGCATCACGATCCGCGTCCTCAGGCAGAATAGATGCCAGCACCGCAGCCCGCGATGCGACCAATGGTCGCCGTGCCCACCACACATGAAGCCGGTTCGGCGCGGGGAATGGCGTCATGGGTGTGCGCTCGCGCACGCTCTCAATGCCGATTTCGGCGATCGGCAACCAGCGTTCGATCAGACGGGTGGTGGTCATACTGTTCTCGATCGTTCAGCGGGGTGCGGTGAGCAGGATGCGGAGTGCGGTCAGCACACGTCGCGGATTCTTCCGGTGGACGGCCATGCCCAGCCAGTATGCGGCTTCCTGCCGCGCCATGGCCTCGACGCCTTCGGCGACGGCGACCATCGCCGCACGTGAGCGCATCGGCGCAAGCACGCGGAGCAGCAGGGCGAGGCGGAGTGCCGCGTCCTCGCGGATCGGTGCGCGCATGCCGTCGATCGGCATGACCTCAAGCCGGATGCCCGCGTCCTTGAGCTTCTTGAGGATCCGGACCTGGTTGATCTCCAGGTTACGCCCGGCGAGGCCGGCCACGCGCTGAGGTACAAGGACGTGCGGGCTAGCCGGTGACGGCAGTTGCCAGATCTCCACCTGCAGCTCGTTGGCAGGAAGTCGACGCGCGCGCACCTCGTAGACGGGCTCGATGGTCGGCAGCGTCATGCGCGCCGCCTTGCCGTTGATAGCCATTGGTTCATGCCTCCGCTGTGACTTCGACGAACGCTGCGGCGGTGCCGAACTTCGTGAGCCGTTCTATGATCTTCTCGGGTTCGTCGCCGCCCAGGACGAGCCCCTCCGCGAAGGTCAGCGTGAGCTTCGCCGTAACGTGGCGCTCCGTCGCGGCGCGGAGCTGCGGCTCGACGTAATCGCGCGTCTGCTTGGCGTCGCCGACTGTGCCGTCGATGCTGACGCCGATCACGGATCCCGCCGCCGTCTCGAACTGGAACTCCGCGACGGCCTTTCGAGTGGCCCCCGGCACGCTCTCCACGACGTTTAGTAGCAGGTAGAAATGGGCGGTTTCGAACGGCGTGATGGCCAGGCTAGATACCTTTTCCACTTTTGCGCCTCTCGCCTTCTGGAACACCGTGGAAAGCGCGTCCTTCAGCACACCTTCACCGGTGAATGCCGGTGTCGAGGCGGCGACATCCACGACGCGTCCCGTTGCTGTTCCGGCCTGATCCCCGGCCGTCGCCGCGCCGGTGCTGCCGGGCGTCGCGCCAAAGGGCGTGTCCCCTCCAGTCTGGACGGGTGCGCCTCCGGTCGGAGTACCCTGATCCGAGCCGGTCGGCTGCTCCACGGTCGCTTCGCGTCGAGGAAAGATTCCGTGGTCACGCGCGAACTCGGCCGTCGAGATGATCGAACCATCGTCGATGACGATCGACGGGACGGGATCACCCTTGCCAGCGGTCAACGCCTCGCGCTGATATACGTAGATCCCGTCGGTGATGCCCTTGATGACCAGCTTCTTGAACGGGTCGTCGCCGACGTGCATCGGCAACGCCGGATCCCGCCTGAACTCGGCGCGCAGGTCGGCCGCGGTCATCTGACCGTTGCGCTTTAGCGGTGTGCGGTCGCGAATATACGACGGCTGATCGGGCTGGTCCTCGGGGGTCTTGAGTTTGCCGATGGATGCGAGCTGGCGAACGATCTGCACTTGGCCGGAACCCGGCCGCTCGGATGCCGACGTCTGGTCGATCGTCGCCAGGTCGAGCGTCACATTGCCGCCGCCCAGCGCCGTGCGCGATGGGTAGAACAGATGACGGTAGCATTGCTGTATCGCGATCGCGATGTCCGTTTCAGAACGGCGGCCGAGTTCGACGACCTGCGCCTGCTGGTGGTCGGCGAGTTCGCCGAGGCGCTCGGGACGACGCAGCTCGCGCAAGGCGAGATGGCGCGACACGGTAGCCGCCATGTGCGGCGCATGGCGCTCATCGGCGACGATGAAGACGACGTTGTTCTGCAGCTGACGCAGACCTGCGGCATCCTGGCCCTTGCGCCGGTACATGGTCGCGATCAGTTCCGGTACCTCTTCGACGCTGCCGCCGATGTCGAGCGCCTGGTGATGGATGACCGCAAGCCGGGGCTTACCGTCGCCCACGTCGTCGGGGAGATCGAACGCGCCGGCCGGGAAAGGCACCGTCTCGAACGATCCCGAATTGCTGATGAAGATGTCCTTGATACGGGAGTCGAGCTCGACACGGAGGGCATCGGACTCCACCCCGCGCTCCTCGCGCGCGATGATCTGCGTGAGGTTCGCCTCGGCGTTAAACCGAAGCGGCGCGCCCGGGCGGTCGTCGAGATATGCGGACCCTTGTATGAACCCCGCTTCGGCGGCGGCGATGAAGTTAAGGTCGGCGCCAGGCGACAGGATCGAGTACCGCAGGTGTGCCGGTGTGAGGCCGCGCAGTTCGTTGTTGTAAGCCATCGTGTGGACGAAGACCGTGCGGGCCACATAGCTGGTGTACGGCAGCAGGCCCGCGAACCGCTCGGCATCGATCGAGACGGCGAGTGCGGGCCGACCTGCCTTGCCGTCAATGTCGTTGAGGATCGCGGAGTCGTACTGGGTCTGATTGAGGCGCGTGGTGAATTCGCGTCGGATGCCCTCGTCGCCAAGATCGACGTGGTGGGTGTGGATCAGGGCAGCGTCCTGCGGGCGCTTCGCCCAGACGCTGGCGATGGTCTTGGCGAGGATGCGCAGCATGCCGCGAACTCGCTGGAAGTCGGCGAGGGTTGCCGTCTTGCCGGTGAGCGTGTCGAGAAGATCGGGGTGGAACGGGTAGCTGTCGATCAGGGCGGCACGTGCTTCGCCACCCTGATGATGCGCATCGATGCGGTCACGATGCTCGGTCCAGAGCGCGCAGTACGCGTCGATGGTGTCTAGGTTGACGTCTACGCGTTCGAACAGCCGACGACGCAGGACGGCGGCAGTCTCGTCGTCGCTGGTCGGGTTGAGGATCGTCGCCTTGCGGCCGGACACGCTTTCGAGCTCGCCGACGATCCGTGAAATCTCCTCGTTCTCGCGGGCGAACGCGTCTGTCGCGCGCCCATCGGGGCGAACGGCGAGCGTGAAGACAACGGCTGCTCGGCTGCTGCCGTCCACCGCCGAGAAGAGCGCTTTCATGAACGCGGCCAACTGGTCACGACCGAAGGCGTCGGGGCACTTGCGAAGGTATTCGCCCAGCTCGTCCAGCACGACCAGGACCGGCGCATCGCCGAACAGTTCGGCGATCGTGTCGGCACCTGGCGATCGCCGCATCTCGTCGGATCGCCGGACCAGCTCGTATCCCGCCGCGCCGCCGATCTGGTGGGCGATCTCGCCCCACGGCGTGAACGCGCGAATGCCGTCGCCCATCGACCTGCCATTCGAGGGGTCCGACGCCTCGCCGTCGAAAGCTGCGACGCGAACGCCCGTGGGCGCCGCGATGCCGGTCGCGAACTCGCCGAGGTTCGGAACGGAGCCGCCGTCGCGGGCCGCGTGGACGAGGCCGATCAGTCCATGCGTCTTACCGCCGCCGAAACTGGTATCCAGCCGGAAGACGGCGGACGATCCGTGCTTGCCCGACAGTCGGCGGAGGACCTGCGTCAGCAGCTCCTTCAAGCCCGCCGTTGGATAGGTGTTGGCGAAGAACCGAACGGGGTCGGTGTAGTCGGCTGGCCCGGTCCTGGTGATGACGGTGCCGAGACGCGCGGCGAAGTCGCCGACCGCCATCGACCCGTCGAGTATGTCCTGCCTTGGCGTGCAGGTGTCGAATATCGTTGTCGCGCTCACCGCGTCCCCCTTACTTTTCTTACGGATGTTTTAGGATGCTGCCCCGTCATCGGCAAACGACCATGCCGAGGCATTTTTCCACCCACCAATCGGACGATCGTGAGCTGCCTCATCGGAACTTAGGCTTGTAGCTCTCGATCAAGTCATCTTCCTCTTCGTCGTCATCCTGCCGCGCAGTATCGATGTGCAGAAGCGCAGTCTGGAAGCCATTGACCTGATCCAGGATCTGCAGCCGTATGAATGGCTGCCGCGTCCTCGGATCAGGCCTTAGCCACTCTGCCGCCGTGGCAACGTCAGCTCGCGCCGCGCCGGTTGCGGAGCGGGCGCAGTCCGAAGGCGCCGCGTCACCTGGCCGGATACCGAGCGCGGGGAAGGTGCGCGAAGGCCTCGCGTATCGTACCCGCCCATTCCGCAGGAAGACGAACGCGCACGCCTCGGGCGTAAGTTCGGCATAGCGGTTTCCCGCTGCCTCGAGACTGACGCCATACGTGTCCGCCAGTGACAGGAGGTGCTCGATCCTGGGCGGGCCGAGGCCATCGGTCTGCGCGACGAACCACGGCTTCGGCATGAGCAGGCCGGATGCGAACCGGTTGGCCTGGGCCTCTTCCTTCTGATGCAGCGTCTCGCGACGCGTCTCCATCAGATCCTTCGATGTGCACTGCTTGTCGCCGCGGTGTGCCGCGATGAGGAAATGACCAAGTTCATGCGCGACGGTGAACCGCCTGCGCGGTGTCGGCATACCTGCTGCCGATAGGATGATGCCCTTGGTCTTCTCCAGGTCGGTCATGAGGGCGCCCACGAAACCATCGACCTCCAGGTCGCGGAATTCGAGGATGCCGACGCTACGGGCGAATGTCTCGACGTCGACAGGGGGCTGCCATTCGCGATGATGGTCGAGGATGACGCCGAGTAGGCGTTCCGGGGACCCGCAGTCGGCGAGGTCCATCAGCAGCGCCTCATCGACCATCAGCGATCCTTCAGCCTTTCCGCCACCGTCCGCAGGGTTTCCCAATCCCGGGTCGAGAGGTCGCCGCCGAATTCGCGAAAGAACTGCAATGCCGCCGGATCGTCGGTCGCCTCAGCCGGATCGCCCGTGAGGAACGCTATGGTCACCGAGAAGTGGTCGGCGAGCTTTCGCACCAGTTCGATGCCGGGGTTCCGACTCTTTCCGGTTTCCAATTCCCAGATGTGCGCTTTCGACACGCCGACACCGTCGGCGACCTGCTGGAGCGACTGGCGATTGCGGGTCCGCAGTTCCTTCAGCTTCAGGGCGAGTGACAATGCAATTCCTCCCGCGACGCCAAGAAGCGTCGTCAGTTTGATCTTACGGGACGGTCGCCGCGGTTTACAAGGCGATTGTCGTTCACTATATCTTACGAGATGTAGGAAGGACTGATCGTGGCACCCGAGTCGCTAACTTCAACTGGTGAAGCCGAGGCGATGCCACGGCGGATCCTGACGATCGATGGTGGCGGCCTGAAGGGTGCGCTTCCAGCGGCTTTCCTAGCCGAGATCGAGCGGCTTACCGGGAAGCGGGTGGTGGACCAGTTCGATCTTATCGCAGGCACCTCCACAGGTGGCATCATCGCAATCGGCCTTGGCTTGGGCATCAGCGCAGCCGAGATCTGCCGCTTCTACGTGGAGCGCAGTCCTGCGATCTTCGATCAGGCGCCGCTGTCGGGCAAGCTGGGCGGTCTCCGCTCGAGGTTGCGTGGCCTGCGCCGCATGGTGAGGCACGTCGGGACTGCCAAGTACGAGGCCAACGAGCTGAAGATCGCCCTTGAGGACGTGTTCGGTGCTCGTCTGATCGGGGACAGCGCGACCAGGCTGGTGATCCCCGCTTACGATTCGGCGCACGGCGGCCCCTACGTGTTCAAGACCGCCCATCACGAGCGGTTCCGCGTCGATCACTCCCGGCTCGCTGTGGACGCGGCGCTCGCGACCGCCGCAGCGCCATCGTTCCTTCCCGCGCACAGCTTCGAAGGTGCTTCCCATCTGCTCGATGGCGGCATCTGGGCGAACAACCCAATGGGGTCTGCCGCTATCGAGGCTGCGGCCACCCTGGGGTGGCCGATGGGTCAGGTGCGGATGCTGTCGCTCGGCTGCACGGACACGGTGCACCCGGTGAAGGACGTCGTCGGGTTGAAGGACGTTAAGTGGCTGCTGGAGCTCATGTTCCAGGGGCAGGACAGGTTCAGCCAGGCGACGGCCAAGTTGCTGCTTGGCCACCCGCATTCCAATCCGCACCTGCATCGCATCAATCCGACGGTCGAGCCAGGGTTCGTCGCCCTCGACGACGCGTCGAAGGTGGAGACGTTGGTTCGCATGGGGCGGGCGAGCGCGAGGGCGCAGCTGCCCATTCTTGAAAAGTGCTTTTTCATTGGCAATCGGGAGCCGTTCGTCCCGTTCCATAGCAACGAGGTGAACTGACATGCTGCATTCCACGCCTGTTGACCGGTACTACGACGACCTGCTCGCCGATGTCGCGCATCGCATCCAGTTGACGCCGACGGCGTACAAGGAGGCGGTCGCCCACTTCGACGCCGTCAGCCAATACCTTGATGCGCACGAGAGTGGTTTTCCCGAACTCAGCCCCGTCATCTATCCACAGGGGTCGTTCCGCATGGGTTCGACGATCTCTGCCTATGACGACCGTGAGGATTACGACATCGACCTCATCCTCGAACTGGCGATCGATCGGTTTAACGATCCCGAAGTCGTTCTCCATCGCGTGGCGCGGGCGCTGAGCGACGGCAAGGGAAGGCTGAAGTTCACGACGTGCGAGATCAAGAAGCGCTGCGTCACGCTCGGCTATGCGAACATGCACCTCGACGTCACGCCGGCTGTCCTGATGCCAGGTCGTGATCCTCGCGTGATCTCCATCTTCGACCGGCATCCCGAACGGCCCGACAATGCGCTGGCGAACCCCGAGGGCTTCGCTCGGTGGTTCGACGCCCGGGTACGTCCGCGAGCCGTAATCGCCAAGCGCGAGGTGCGCGCGGCCGTGGTGCCGGTTCCCGAACAGACGCCTGCGGATCACAAGCCCGATCGCCTGCTAGCCATCCAGTTGCTGAAGCGCTTCCGCGACATCCAGTGCGATCGCGGTGGGTATGACCGGTGTCCGTCGGTCCTCCTCTCGCGGATTGCCGCCGACGCGCCCCAGGGGGCGGGCTTGGTCACGGACCTCCGCTTAGCTGCAAGTCATCTGGCCCGGGAAGTGTCCGTCCAGGACTTGTACGTCGAGAACCCGGCGTGTCCCGAAGACGTGCTGTCGGATCGTTGGCCGAAGGCAGTGGGCTCCAACTTTCGCTTCGCCCAGGATCTCGGCGTACTGGTCCTGAGGCTCGACGAACTCGTTCGTGCCGACGGCACCCAGGTTCGCAAGTTAGACATCCTGAAGGATCTGTTCGGCGAGAACGCAGCGAGGGATGGCTTTCGGCAGACCGTGGATCGCGCGTCCGCGCAAAGCCGCAACGGGCAGTTCTCGGCATCGACGACGGGTGCGGTCGGCTTCGCCGGGTTTGTTCCCGCAGGCAGCGTCGCCGCCCCGGCGCATCGCTTCTTCGGTGGTCCGGTGCGGTGAACGATGAGGCGGGCGCCAGCTGGTCGGAACCGCTCTATCAGGTCGGTTCACGCAACTGGCGGCCGCGGTATGCGTCGGCGCTGGGCCGGATGCAGAGGGAGGCCATGGCGCTGCGCTTCCCTGGCCTGAGGATGACGGTGGACCTGCCGTGGATCTCGGTGTGGGAAGGCGAATTGCGCCCCTTGTCGCAGTCACACCGGGTTCGCATCACGGACCACCGTGGTTCAAACGACGGACGGATCGTCTTCGTCGGCCGTTGGCCCGGCGTCCGGGTTCTGACATCTATAAGGCCGCGCGTGGAGAACCCCGATGAGCTGGTGCCGCACATCTATGGCCCTCACGACGATCCCCGCGGCACAGACCTCTGCCTTTTCCATCCGGCTAGCCGCGACTGGACCGACGATATGCCGCTGGCGGAATCGATCGTGCCCTGGGCCGCGGAATGGCTGTTCTACTACGAGATGTGGCACGTGACAGGCATGTGGGGTGGCGAGGAAGCACCCCATGTGAATGCGCCTGTCGTTCGCGATCCCACTCGGTGCGGAGGGCGCCAGCGACAGCTCCGCCGCATCGAAGCGCCGCTGATGCGCAGCATGCTTTATCGCAATGCTACCGGTCGGATCTCGCGAAACTGAGAACCGCCTGGGGGGCGGGTGCGGGCCGAAACCCTTCGCACCCTTCCACCGACGCGTTGCCGTTCAGCCGCGCTCGCGTGATGCCCAAATCGGGCGTGCGCCGAGATTAACGAACGGAGGCTTTCGGGAAGCGCTCAAGCTATCCTGAGTGGCGGATTATGGGTCTGAGGGTCGACGCCGAACGTGTCGTTGATCCGATCCCTGCGCCCATCTACCCTCACCGTCGACTAGAGGCGGGAACAGGCAATATCATGAGGCGGCAGACCTACATAGCGCACGGCCGTCTTGCCTCGCGCGAGATCCATCTCGGCGCCGCACGCAACCAGCGCCACGGTGTCCAGGTCATGGCATTCGAGCAGATGGCGGCTCGGCTCGCTGGCGGCTTCGCGCAGCCGATCGACGCAGAAGCGCTGCGCGATGCGATCCAGCAGGCTCTGCCCGAGACGGACCTTGGTGAACTGGATACCATCAAGCTCCTGCCCGGCATGGTGGGCGCTGCAGCCGACACCCTGCATAAGGTTTGGCGCACCGGCATCGACCTCTCGACACGAGCTAATGAGCATCCCCGTCTGGCTGCCGTGGCGGCGCTCGAGCAAGCCGTCCTTGAACGCCTGCCTTCGTCGATGATGCGGCCGATCGATCTCGCATCACAGGGCATGGTGCACCTCCACCATGCCCCCCAACTCTTCGGTCAGATCGAGATCGTTGGCATAAGCGAGCTTTCGCCCTGCTGGCGCGACTTGCTGTTGCGGCTGGCGAGAACGTTGCCGGTGCGATGGAACGCCGGGCCACGCTCAGTCCCAGATTGGCTTGAGGGTTCTGCCGTCGAGATCGTCCGTTCGGAACCGGCGACGCCCCAGGTTGAGGCGATCAGCGCCGCCAGCGGGTATCATGAGGCGATCGAGGCGTTGCGATGGGCACGTGAGCTGATCGCCAGTGGGACCGCCAAGCCGTCAGAGATCGCGATCGCGGCGGCGGCGCCCGCTGCCTATGACGACGAGTTCATGGCGCTCAGAGCAGACGCCAACATCGAACTCCACTTCGTCCACAGCATCCGGGTGGTGACCACCCGGGACGGACAGACCGCCGCAGCGCTGGCCGACATACTGGTGCGCGGACTGTCGCAGGCACACCTGCGGCGGCTTGCGACGCTGCTCGCCGGTTCAGGGCCGTTCCAGACGTTTCCCGAGGGCTGGCAGCGCGTGCTGCCGCCCGATGCTCCGCTATCCTCCACGGACGCGTGGGAGCGGCTCCTGAGCGGCCTGACGGCCGATCGCTGGTCCGATGGCATCGATCATACCGCCAAGCTGCGTGTGATCGTCGAGAAGCTGGGCCGCGGCACCAGCGATGCGGAAGAGATCGGGCGCGCCTTTCTCTCGGGCGGAGCGCTGCGCATCTGGAAGAAGGCGCTACTCGCCGGGAGCGCGGCTGCCATCGACGTGACTATCGACGGCCTGCGCCAGGAGGATGCCTGCGAGGCCTGCGTGTCGGTAGCTTGGATGCCGGCCTCGGCACTGGCGGCGTCGCCTCGGAAGTTCGTTCGCCTGCTCGGCTTGACCTCCACTGGGTGGCCGCGCCGCATTTCCGAGGACCGGCTGCTGTCCGATCACATCGTGCCAGTAGGTGAGCTCGACCCGCTGCCCGTCACCGCTGCCGATCGTCGCGATTTCGAGACGATCCTGAGCACCACGACCGATCAGGTCGTGCTGTCCCGTGCTCGCCGTGACAGCGAAGGGCGGCTGCTCGGCAAGAGCCCGCTGCTGCGCGGGCAACCCGAGCCTCGCTATGTTCGGCGTAACCGGCGACCCGCGCACGCGATGAGTGAAACGGACCGTCTGGTGGCGCGTCCTGCCGACTTTGGCGCCAGCGATCAGGCGCGCTCCGCAGCGGAGTGCTGGAACGACTGGCAGCGACCTGTTGTCACCGCTCATGACGGGATGGTCCGGGCCGACCATCCGGCGCTGCTGGCCGCACTCCAACGCGTGCAGTCGGCGAGTTCGCTGGCCAAGCTGCTGCGCAATCCGCTCGGCTTCACCTGGAGCTATGCGCTGGGGATCAGGGCACCGGAAAGCGCGGAGGAGGCGCTGGTGCTTGATGCGCGTCAGAGCGGCATTCTGCTCCACGAGACGCTCGATCATGCTGTGCGGCTGCTGGAAGGGGAAGGGAGCCTTGCCGGCGCGCGTCCGGATCAGGTGATCGCCGCGATCGAGGAGGCAGCAACGACCATCGCCGAGCATTGGCAAACCGAGCAGGCGGTGCCACCGCTGGTGGTGTGGCGCCGCACGGTGGAGGAAGCCAAGCAGACCGCCTTGAACGCCCTCCAGCATCCCGAACCGCCTCTCGCTGGTCAGAAATGCTATACCGAGGTTCCGTTCGGCGGACAGGAAGCGAAGTCCGATGGCGCCTTGCCTTGGGACCCTGCCAAGCCGGTGAAAATCGCGGATACCGGGTTCCAGATCTGGGGTTACATCGATCGTCTCGATCTCTCGGACAACGCGGCCAAGGCACGGGTACTCGACTATAAGAACGGCAAGCTGCCGAAGGATGCGGTCGTCCTGCAGGGCGGCAAGGAGCTGCAGCGCTGCCTCTATGCCTATGCGGTAAAAGCGCTACTCGGCGACGGCATCGAGATCGATGCGGCGCTACTCTATCCGCGCGATTCCGAAGCCCGCCACCTCGACGAGCCCGCGGCCGTGCTGGAAGATCTGGCGGGACATCTCCGGGCGGCTCGCGCTAGCTTGCTCGCCGGACGCGCGGTGATCGGTCCTGACAACGGCGGCGACTATGACGATCTGAGCTTTGCGCTGCCGGCGAATGCCGGCAACGGCTATTGTCCGCGTAAGCTGGAGCCAGCGCGTGAGGCGCTGGGCGATGCCGCGCTCGTTTGGGAGGCGATCTGATGAACATCGCGACCCCGGTCCTGCGCGACGAAGCTGCACGCTTGATCGCCATGACCGCGCACGATCGCTCAGTCTTGGTCGAGGCTGGCGCCGGTTCGGGCAAGACCGCGGTGATGGCCGGAAGGCTCGCGCTGCTGCTCGCCGGTGGCGCTCAACCCAAAGCGATTGCGGCCGTCACCTTCACCGAGCTTGCCGCCAGCGAGCTGCTCGCCCGCGTCCGCGACTTCGTTGACGAACTGCTCGACGGCAGGGTCCCCCGCGAATTGCGCATCGCGCTGCCGAACGGGTTGTCGGATGAGCAGCGGGCGAACCTCGACCAGGCCGCCTCCGCGATTGACGAGATTACCTGTTCGACGATCCACGGCTTCTGCCAGCGGCTCATCAAGCCCTATCCGGTCGAGGCCAACATCGATCCCGGCGCATCGCTGATGGACGCAGGCCAAGCGGATCTGGTGTTCGGCGATGCCGTCGACCGCTGGTTGCGCGACACGCTCAACTCGGGCGAGGAAACCCTGGTTTCCGAGCTGGTGTTCCAGAACCCGGTCAAGGCTAGCGAGCTAATCGCCACGGCGGCAGGGGCACTGCGTGACAACCGGGTGCTCGTGCCGCCTGATGTCGGCGCGATTCCGCCGTTGGTGACCGCCTTCCGGAAGGCGGCCGAAGCCTATAGCACCTTCGTTACTGGCACGGCGGCGCAGGAAGTGGAGAGCATCGCCGGCGCTTCCGCCTTCGTGGAGATGGGCGAAACTGTTGCGTTCGCGGCCGAGGACGAGACACCCGCGGCGCTCGTTCGCGTGCTTGCCTCGGTGCCGCACCCATCACTCTGCACGGCCAAAGGCACGTTCAGCGTCTACAAGAAGAAGGGCAAGTGGGAGACCGCAGCGAAGTCCGTGGGCCTGTCGAAGGCGGATGGCGGCCTGCTCAACGCCCGGGCTGAGGAGCTTCATCTCCCCTGCTGTCAGAGCTGGACGACGCTGCTCCAGGCGGTAGCCGGACGGGTGCTGGCCAACCTGATCGCTGCCATTCAACCGATCGCCGACAACTTCCGCAAATATAAGCGATCAGCGGCGTTGCTCGATTTCGATGATCTGATCTTTGCGGCGCGCGATCTGCTGCGCGATCATCCGGTCGTGCGCGAGGCGCTGGCGGGACGCTACCTGCATGTGCTGGTTGACGAGTTCCAGGACACCGATCCGCTTCAGACGGAGATCTTCTGGCGGCTGTGCGGCTATCCTGTCGCCGGTGCCGATCCTCAGGATTGGGCGGCCTACCGGATCAGGCCCGGTGCGCTGTTCCTCGTGGGCGATCCCAAGCAGGCGATCTACCGCTTCCGCGGCGCCGATGTCGCCGCCTACATTCGGGCACGTGAAGCGATCCGTGCGTTCAACCCCGACGACCTGCTGTCAATCTCGACCAACTTCCGGTCGTGTGCGGCGATCCTCACATATGTGAACGAGCGATTCGCGCCGCACATGACAGTTGAGAAGGGGCAGCCGGGGTTCACCGCGCTGGACACCTTCCACCCCGATCATGGCGAGGGACTGTGCGTCGCGGCGCTCCCTGTTCCGTGTGCGGGCGAGGACGGCAAGGCTAAGGCGGCGGCGCAGCGCGACTGCGAAGCTGAGGCCGTCGCGGAGATGTGCTGCAGGCTGATCGGCAGCCAGATTATCGTCGATCGCAAGACGGATGTGCGGCGGCCCTGTCGGCCCGGCGATATCGCGCTGCTCGCCCCCGGGGGCACGGAACTGTGGCGCTACGAGGAGGCGCTGGAGAAGCGCGGCGTGCCGGTAGCGACGCAAGCCGGCAAAGGCTTCTACCGCCGCCAGGAGGTGCAGGACCTCATTGCGATCACGCGGGTGCTGGCGGACAGCCGGGACAGCCTAGCCCTGGTCGCGCTGCTGCGCGGGCCGCTGGTAGGCCTGACCGAGGAGCAGCTGCTCGATCTCGTCTGGAGCCAGCCCCGTGATCCGGAGCGGCCCGAGGCCCGGCCGAGGCTCAACATCCACCTCGATCCGGAAGCGATCGAGCATCCGCTGGCGCGCGATATCATCGAGAAGGTTCAGGCGCTTCGGCGCGGCATCAACGGCACTACGCCGCACCAGCTGCTGGCCGAGGCAATCGACGTCCTGCGCGTCCGGCCCATCCTGCTTCAGCGCCACGGCGGGCAGGCGGAGCGCCCGCTGGCCAATGTCGATCTCTTCCTCAGCCTCGCCCAAGCCTATGGGGTGCGCGGTTTGAGGGCGTTCGCCGACGCGATGACAGCGGCCTGGGAGGGCAAGGCGCGATCCGCCGAGGGACGCCCTGACGCGCAGGAGGAGGCGGTGTCGCTGGTCACGATGCACGCCTCCAAGGGTCTCGAGTGGCCGATCGTGGTGCCGATCAATACGATGACGACGGGCAACGACGTGCGCGACCCGATCATCGGAAGCGATACGCGCCGCATCTTCATGCCGATCTTCGGGGTCGCTCCTGCCGGCTATGAGGAAGCCAAAGCCGCCGAGGTCGCGGAGCGAGAGCGGGAGCGGCTGCGGCTCTGGTATGTCGCGGCCACGCGCGCACGCGAACTGCTGGTCCTGCCGAAGCTCGATGTGGCTCCCGCCAAGAGCAGCTGGAACGCGTTGATGGACTTCGATCTCGACGGGCTGCCGCTCGTCGAGATCGATCAGCACCCGCCAGGGTTCGACACGATCAACGACGATCCGGAGAACGAGCAGACGCGAGAGGTATTCGCGAGCGAGGCTGCCGCTGTGGTGGCGTCAACCCACACGCTGCGCTGGGTCGCGCCGAGCCGGGATGAGGATCCTGCGGGGCCGCTTGATGTCGCGTTCGTGCCTCAGATCGTACTCGAAACCGACAATGAGCCTACGGCAAGGGAAGCGATCGCCGTGCAGGGTGGTCGTGAGCGGGGCCTCGTCATCCACAAGCTGTTCGAGGAGGTGCTGACTGGTGAGATCCGCGATGACGCCGCGGCGCTCATCGCCCGAGCCACTGATCTCATCCGGGGCCTTGGCAGTGAGCCTGGACTGGATCCGGCGCTCGGCCTCTCTGCGGACGAGGTAGCGGGAACGGTGGAGAGGACATTGGCCCTCCCCGAGATTGCTGCCGTGCGGCCAAGGCTTGCGCCGGAATTTCCGGTCTACGGCGCGAGTGAAGAGGATGGAGTCGAGCTCGCCACCTTTGGCATTGTCGATGCCCTCTGCCTTGGTCACGACGGCAAGCCCGAGTTGGTGATCGACTGGAAAAGCGATGTGAACCCGAGTCCGGCAGCGTCCGATCATTACCGATTGCAGGTTCGCCGCTACCTTGAGGTCACTGGGATCCCGCGGGGGATGGTGGTTTTCGTCACGAGCGGCGACATCCTGTCCGTCGGGTAAGTCATTCAAAGCACGGGTAGGAAGTTTGAATCGAGCCCAGTTAGGCCGAGACGAGAACGTGATGCTTGTCAGCATGATCCTCGGAGGCAGCACCGCCAATGGCACGGCAAGCCACGCCCGACCGCCAACCCATGGCCGCCTCCCCCATCGTGGCGACCTATGAATCACACGATCCCGGCTTTGTGAATCCCTTGAAGATTCCGCTCAACATGAGGATGCTCTAGCCGAGGCGGCAGCGGCTGGTGTTCTGGTGTTGCGACGAAGCTGGCTCTATCCAGGTTGCCGATCGTACGGCAACAGTCTCGCCGATCGACCTTCTTTAAGTGGTATGCATCGAAGCGCCTTTGGTACGCCGATACCCTATGATGAGGGTCGATTTTCAGAAGCTATCACTGCCTTTAGGTCTAGCAGATGCGTTCGAGTGAAGTAGATACTGGCATCCGTTTCGGCCAGAACGATGTCCAAGGTGTCGGTATCGCAATCCAGCAGCATCTCCCTCACGAGATCCTCTGACCCGTGAGCGTGCTGGATCATCGCGGCGTGGTTGGGGCACAGTGCCAAGTAGTTCTGATGGTGGCGGCGGTCTACTTCGGCTATAAACTCGACTTTTTCGACGTAGTGTCGTCCGTCCGGCAGCCGGAACGGTAGCGGCCCCTGGCACACTTGGCAGATCATCACCCCATCCGCGTTGGTGTATTGTCGGCGCAGGTACTGCTCCGCCTCCTGCTTGACTGCCTGGAGCCCGGCGGACACTGATCTCGTGCGCTCCTCGGTGACGCGCTCCGGCGCTTCGGCGGCCATGGCGAGCACCCTCTCGGCCCGTCGATCCGGATTGCCCGGTTGGCTCTCCGGAAGCGAGAAGCTCCTCCTGTTCTCCACCTGCTGCTTGAAGACGAGGCGCTCCGCGGGATCCAGACCCGCGAACCACTGCGCGTCCTCCAGCGCGGTCCCATCTTGGAACCCGAGCTGCTTGGCGATCGACTGCTTCTGCTTGGCCTCCTCCGACCGCTTCGCCAGGGCCTCGCCGAAGCCGATGGCCTTCAGCCACCTCTTTCCCGGATCGTAAGGGAAGCCCGCCGGCAGAAGATCGGCCCGTGCCTCGGCCGGCACGACGAAGCGGCCATCGGACTGCGGCACCCACGCCGCGGCCCTCAGCTGGTGGACCAGCTTGGAGCTGGCGTAGTGGGCACCTCGCCGCTGGTTCATCTGGTACGTGGCCTGGAGGCCCTTCGTATACTGGGTGAAGGACTCCATCGTGCGCCAGACGAGCGCCGACACCCGCATGTCCGGCGTGGCGGTCGCCGCCTCGAAGCCCGCGAACGAGTAGTCCTGATCCTTGTGGAACTCGCTACGGCCGCCCCCGACGGAAGCCAGGTAGCTCCAGCTGGGATTGAGCACGCAGCTGCCCTCCACCACCCGAAGGGCGGTGATCACGCCGGTGGCCTCGGCGAACTTCAGGAGCCTCGGGAGGGAAACGCCCGAGTCAGGGTAGCGTCCGGCCAGGCCCACCGGGCCACCTTTGCCGGCGGCGCGCGCGTGGTATGCGCGCAGGCCCGTCTCTCTTAATGGCGAGTCGAGGAAGCAGTCCCGCGGCCTTCGCCAGGACCCGTTCTCATCCTCGAAGATAAAGTACGGGGAGAATAGAGTGGCCTTGGTTGGATCGGTTTCCACCAGCGCCACGAACCGCCTCATGTCCCCCACCCGCGGCCGGTGCGACGTCTGGGCGTAGCGGTCCTTGAGGAGCGCCTCGACTAGCTCGGCCTCACCGACATCGCGTGTCCCGAGCTCCTCGAGCAGCTTTCGCGCGGCCGCCTGCTGCGGCTTGCTGCGTCCGGCGTTGTAAACGCTCGCGTCCACGCGGGGGAACCCGTCGTCGTCGTCGAGCCCGGACGGGAAGTAGGAGCCCGCTCCGCGACGGTAGCGCCCGTCCCGCAGCCTCACCAGTTCGAGGTCGACCACGCGGTGCACGTCGCCGTCCGCGACCAGTTCTCGGTGCAACAGTGCGTACAGCTGCTGGTGCCACTCGGCTGGCTTCGCGGCGAGCCAGCCTCTCAGTTCCTCGTCGGGGTGCCGCCAGTCGTCGGGGTCGAGGACCTGCAGCCGATCGACGAACTCGTCGACATCCCAGTCCCGGATGGCCAGCCCCGTCAAGAAACGGTCGGCGTTGCTGTTCTTCTGCGCTGCGCTCGCGGCCCAGGCGGGCGGGTCGTCGTCGTGCCCGGCCAACAGCGCCAGGTCGTCGCTGCCCAGAAGGTCCTTCAGGGACGCCTTGGCCTGCAGGAGCGTCCTCGCCGGCGCATGCCCTCGGGTCTGGGTCGGGGTCAGCGGCTCGCGGTTCATCGCCTCCGTGATTGCGGTCCGGATGCTCTGGTAGCGCGGAGGTATGGGATCCAGCGGGTTCGGCAGGACGGAGAGGAAGTCCGCCGAGAGCAGCCCCATCTCCTTGATCCGGTGCAGCGATCCGGCGCTGAGTTGCGCGAGCTGCTCGAACAGCGGGATGTTCGCGGGTGTCTCCTTGATGCTCGCCCTGCTGAGCTCCGGGACGAACGGCGCGTGCAGATGGAAGCGGAGCCCCGAGGTCTCCTTCTCGGCCGGGAAGAACACCGCCACCTGCCCGGGATTCGCGGCGACGACGCGGAGTTGTCCGGCCAGCGGCTTTCCTGGCTCGTACTGCGTCGCTTCCCCGACAAACCCGAGCGGGAACGCGACGGAGACGTTCTGCTGCCCGAGTCCGGCCACAGGCGCGTCGAACCGAAGGAAGTGGGAGCCGACCGCCCCGCCGTCACTCGACTGGCGCAGGATCTCCATGTGCTCCGCTGAGTGGGAGATACGGAGCAGCTCGCCGTTGACGCCCCCCTCGACGCTCCAGCTGATCGATGACAGACTCGGCAGGAAGAGCAGCGCCATCTCGCTGAGCTCGGAGAGGCCGACGGCGACCTCCTCGTAGGCAGTCAGCGGGTCCTTCTTGGGGTTGTTGAACGGGAACATGAAGCGGGTGAGGCCTTGCAGGTCCTCGAGTGGCGAGACCTCCGTGGGAAGTACGAGATCCTCGATGCGGAAGGAGAAGGTGGGTGAGTGGATGGTCGGCGTTTCCGAGTAGGCGAACACTGCCTTGAAGCCGACGCCGAACCGGCCGATCTTGTCCTCGTCGACCTTGTTGCTCTCGCCGATGTCGGTGATCGCGAAGATGTCGCCTGGCGAGAACGGGCGCCCGTCATGCTCGAACGTCAGCCCGCCGCGCACCAGCCGGAAGGCCACGCTTGTCGCGCCGGTGTCCTGCGCGTTCTGCAGCAGTTCGTAGATGAAGTGCGCCTGATCGGGGTACAGGTCCTCCACGATCTTCCGGATGCCCACATGGTCCTTCAGCACCTGAGCCAGGTTGAGGTGCTTGGCGCGGACCTCCGCGATGGTACTCATCGGGTCGCGCCCACGATTTTGAGTGAACCGAAGACGATCGGCGTGGCGCGGACGTCGCCGCCGGACACGGCCAATTCGAGCTCTGCGTGCCGGCGGTCGAAGTCGGCGTTCGCGCGGGACAGCTCGCCCTGGCGCATGATCCGGATCTTGTCGTTGCCGGCCCGGGCGATCTGGTCCTCGATCACCTGCGAGCGGGCGCGGTGGCTCACCGTGAGGCTCTGTATCCTGTGCTCGACGAGTTGCCTGTTGGTCTCGGAGTGGGCGGCCTGCGCCTTGGCCCACTTGCCATGATGCCGCTCGTCCAGCGCGTCGAACACCGCCTGTGGTGGAAGGTCCCTTCCGTTGGCGTCGTGGGCGGTAGGCAGTAGATCGAGGAGCGCGGCCTCGACTACGGGCGTGCCGACTACCGCCACCAGCTCCTCGTCCGACCTGACGCCGTGCTTGGACCACCTGTAGAGGGCAAACGGGTGATCGCCTTCCGGAAGTTGGTCAGTGGCCGTTTCCATGATGCAGAACTGCGGTTCGTTGATGTCGAGGAAGCGTGCCGCCTGTCGCACGAGCGGATGGAGCACCGAGAGGTGCGCGGCCCTTGGGTGCTCGGCGGCCGTCTCCTGGTCGAATGTCACCGGGAGGGTGGGCTGTCCGCCCTTCAGCCACTTCTCCCACTCGCGGGCCACGGGGTCCCCCGAGCGGGGCAGCATGGCGTAGTCCGCCAGCAGGACGTTGCGGGCCCCCTGCGCGAGCCGCAGCGTTCTTAGCGGCTTTTCGCCCAGCAGGAGCTCCGCGCCGCTAGCCAGCCTTTGCGAGAGGTATGTGGACACGGCGTCGGCGATGGCGTCGCTGGACAGCCAGAACGTCTCCGCCGCCTCGATGTCCTCCCGCCACGTGGGCTTCGGGACGTTGAGCCCGAACAGCTCGGACTGCTTCGCCTCGAGGTCCTCCTCCTCCTGCAGCTGCCTTATGGCGTTGTCCGAGAGCTGGCGGAGACGCTCCTGGCGCTCATCGTCGCTGAGCGTGAAGCTCTCCGCGATGTCGTGGATCTCTCGGGTGATCTCGCCGAGGATCTCCTCGTTTCCGCCGACGGCGTGCTGGAAGACCCCGATCCTCCAGAGGCAGCGCTGGTAGATGTCCGCGTCGACAGTGTCCGGGGTCACGAGGTTCACCACCGCCACCGTCTCGCTCTGCTGCCCGTAACGGTCGATGCGGCCGATGCGCTGCTCGATCCGCATTGGGTTCCAGGGCAGGTCGTAGTTTATGAGGAGGTCGCAGAACTGAAAGTCGAGGCCTTCGCACCCGACTTCGGACGAGAGCAGGACGTCTATTGCTTCCGCCTCGACTTGGGGGAGCGAGAAGCGCCTCCTGAGGTCCGCGCGATCCTCGTCGGTGATTCCGCCGTGTACGACGCCGATCCGGAGACCCGTCTGCGCGGCGTGCTGCGCCAGGTAGGCGATCGTGTGCCGGAATGTGGTGAAGACGAGGGACTTGTTGTTCGCGAGCCCGCTCTTGTCCGAGATCGCCTTCTTGAACGCCTCCACCTTCGGGTCGTGCGGGCTCAGGGAGCGGGCGAGTGCCAGCAACTCGTCCATGTCGCGCCGAACTTCGCCCACGAAGCTGAGGTCCACCTCCCGGTCGTCGTCTGCCGACTCGAGAGCCTCGAGCCGGTCAAGCTTGCCCGCGAGGATGTCGGACAGGAGAGGGGCCAGACCGTATAGGCAGCTGGCGGCCTGCCGACGGATGGTCGTCATCATGAAGCGCACGTTCTGCTGCCCGTGGCATTTTACCAGAATCCGGGCGACGAGTTCGAGCAGGCCGTCGTGGAGCCGGCGCTGATCGTCCGTAAACTCGACCAGCACAGTCTCCGGCTTGCGGGTCGTGAATTGGCCAATGTCGCGCCTGCGGGTCCGGTTGATCATCCCGCTGAAGGTGTAGAGCTCCTCGATCTGCCTGATCATCGGGATGCGCTGGGCGTCCTCGAGGGCGTCGCCGCCAAGCCGGTCGTAGGCATCCTGGAATGCGGGCGCCTCGCGCAGAAACAGCCGGCCCCACTGCGTCGCGGCGGCCTCGTCCATCGCCGCCAGCGCTTGGCGCTGCCAGTCGGGATCGGCGGAGCGGCAATACTGGATAGCGGCGTTTATCGCCCGGTTCGGCTCCGCCATCTGGTCGAAGCTCGCACGGTCGATGACGAGGTCCGGGCGCAGCACGTTGAGCAGCGTGAACAGATCCTGGCTTCCGAGCTGGACGGGCGTGGCGGTCATCAGGATAACGGCCTGCGCGTTGTCGCAGAAGTATCGGACTGCCTGATGGAGGTAGGTCTCGCTGTTCCGCATGTGGTGAGCCTCGTCCACGATGACGAGGTCGAAGCGAGGTGCAGGATCCAGCTCCAAGAGGCCCTTGACCTTGCGCCTGCCGCGCGCCGCCGGCGACCCGAGGAGAAGGTCTGAGTCGAACAGCGAGAAGGGGAGGATCGCCTTTGCATGCTGTTCCGGCCAGTCCCCTTCGAGATCGGTCTCCTGCAGGCAGTGGCGGAGCGTGGGTCCGTCCAACTCGGAGAAGTGCTCGTCGAAGCGCTTCATCTCCTTGAACCACTTCCGCTCGGCAACCAGCGCCTTCGGACAGATCACCAGCACCGAGGAGATGTCCATCCGCGCCCGAAGTTCCTTGATGATGAGGCCGGCCTCGATCGTCTTGCCGACTCCCACCTCGTCCGCGATGAGGAGGCGGGGCCGGTCGGCGCGTATCAGCTTCAGCACGGGGCGGTACTGGTATGGCACGAACTGCACGCGGCCGGACCTCAGCGAGTAGAGGTTAGCCGTCGAACCAGACAGGATCTGCAGGCCGGTGAGGCGGGCCCGCAGCTCGTGGGCGGGCACGGGCTCCGGTCTGCGCGGGCCGGACTGCGCCGCCTGGAGCTGGCTCTCGTAGAATACCGCGGTCGAGTTGTTTCGGAAGACCCGGTACCGGGGCTCGCTCCCTCCCGCGAGGACCTCCACGACGGGCAGCATCGAGGCGGGCTCCGATCGCAGGGCGACGAGCTCCCCGGGCCGGAACAGCGTAGGGAGGCGTGGGGTAAAGCCGGGCTCAGGGCAGCTCTCTCCTGGCGGCGGCACCATCGGCGCCGGCTCGCGCTCCTCGGCGGGCTTCGTGCGGGGCGAGGCCATCAAGCTCAGCGCGTTCAGCTTGGCATCCTCGACATCCCGGCGCGTGTCGGCGCTCGCGTCGATCGCCTCCAGGAGACGCCCCAGCGTGTCCGCATCGCGATAAACCTCGCTGGCGGGGAGATCGGCGGCTGAGAGGTGCGCCCACTTGTTTCGGACAGTCTGCAGCTCCTTCAGCCATGACCGCGCCTCTCTCGGCAGGGGCATCTTGGTACTGATCTCGAACCAGTTCTGGTCGAAGATGCGGAGGAGGGCCGCGAAGTCGAACTGCTCCAGCCTGGTGAAGCCCCGCTCCCGCGCGGTGCGCTCCTGCTGAAAGCTCAGGCGGTCGAGAACTAGCTTGTCCCACCAGTTGGGCGAGAGTGCTGGCAGGTGGAGGGCGAGAAAACTCGACACGTCCCGTGACGCCGCGCGTAGCAACTCGTTCATCAACCCACCTTTTTCAACAAGGATATCGACCGCAGAAGATCTCGCAAGGGAGGAAGGGCGAAACCGGGATCAACGATGACATCGGCACAATCCAACTCGGCACGCTGGACGGACCAGCGCGACGCACAAGGACGTCGCGCGTGGTACAGTTAGCGTCGTAACCACAAGCTACATGCTCCCAGCCGCTGCTTTCTCAGATTTGGGCGGATAAGCCCTGCCTTGCCACGGTCAGCAAACGACCGAAATTGGGTAGCCGGAAATCGGCCATGAACGTCTGAATCCGGGTCAATCATACGATCAGCGTTACACCCGATCGATCCGCCAGTGTCTTGAACCGCATGGCAAGGCTTGGATCGGCATCAATCCGTACGGTGCTGACCACGCCGAGCGCCCCGGGCGGCACGCGATCGCCGAAGAACATCATGGCCAGCGACGACGGATAGGCGCGCGACTCCCAAACCATCCCGTGCGTGGCGACGTCCTTGCGGTGCAGCGCCGCAGACCAGCGCCGCGTATCCGGAAACTCGCGCGCCAGCGTGTCGATGAGTTGACCCCGCGCGACGCCCAGCTTCATGAGGTCGGGCGCAAGGAAAGAGCGCAGCGATAGCGGGCTGGCCAACCGGAGCACCGAGCAGCGAACCTCCGCAAGCTTGCTCAGCGGATATGTCTTGAAGGGCTGCGCAGGGTCGAGGTCATGGAAGATCGTCTCGTACACCGCTGCCTCGAACCCGTCAGCGGCATAAGCGGTTGGCACCCGCTTGCGCACTGGGCCGATCGGCGCGAACCGCGAGAAGCCGAACCCGGGGTTGAACGTGTCGCCAGCGAGACTTTCGGCATGGATGCGCCATAGGACTGCGCCTACGGCCAGATCGGTGACGTGGGTCGGAAAGACTGTCGGCGGTTTGGGGACAATGCCAGTCGGTGCCAGCGCTGTCACCCGCCGATCTCGTCGCTCTCATGCGCCGCGGCCTCGAGGACAGCCGCCGTATCGTCGAGCAACTCCCGTGGCGCGGGACCACCGAGCCACGAGTTGGACGACACGAACCAGAAAGCAGTTTGCCATGGCGTTCGGTTCGCCGGCAGGACCTCAAGGACCTTCTTGATGAGGGGAAGCGGCTTGCCGTCGGCATCGAATTGGAACGTCGGGAAGCGATCCTGTCCCTGGTAGGGGACCGCGAAGACGCGAGCCTGCGCCTTCCAGCGCGCGGCGGTCTGGTGGCGGTTCTTGGCTTCGTGTCCGGCGCGTGCGGCGACCTCCGTGGAAGTGAGCGTCTCGACCTCGTGCATGAAGCGCTGCCGTATGGCGGTATTGTCGGTCGCCACTGCTGTGTGAAACTCGGCCATCGGATCATGGGTATCGGCGAGGACCGCGAGAAGTTGCTCGATCTTGCGCTCGAGTTGGCGCGTGCGGACGTCGGGCAGGAGCTTGTCGACGATCGCGTAGAGCGCCTGTCGATCCGGGTCGGCTGCAATGCCGGTGGCGGCCAGCTGCCCGATCGCGTGATCGACGGCCGTTCGATACTGCTCCGAGAAGCCCTCAACGGTAGGCGCTATATATAAGGTGTTATCGACCGTGTCGGGTCGCGTGGTCCCGCGACGCTTGGCCGGCTTTGCGCGCGCGGTCTCGACCAGACTGGCGAACACCAGATTGGCGAAGTCGCCCGGGTCGACGGCGTTAGCGAGGGTCGCCATGGAAAGCTCCTGCAGTGAGTCTGACTAACATATAAGCGATCTAACCGCGTCCGTCACCACTATTGTATTTTCCAGTAACCCCCCTTCCTGGAAAAAAGGTTCGGCAAAAATAGGGGCTGCTGTGGGCCTAGATGGCAGGCCTCAGCGTGGCGCTCGCGGTCGGACGAGACCAAACTCCTTTCGGTGGATGAGCTGGCAGAACGGCGAGCGCGTTTGCGATGCGCGGATTAGGTGTTTGATCCCACGTTTAAATGGTGCGATCCTTTCGTTGAGCTGGAAGGAAGCCGTATGGGACAGGAACGTCACGGGGGCGCCACGACCACGCACGCCCTCCGAGTAGCAATACAGCGATCGCAAGCTTCGCTCGACGACTGCCTCAGAGGTGGCTCGGTTTGCCTGTACAGGCTCGCGGTCCGGATAAGTGGATCGCCGCTGGTTGATCATGCCGCTGCGAGAAGCGGCTGTTCGAAGTATATCTGGTCGGGGGTGCGGCCGCCAAGTGCCGAGTGCGGCCTGACGGCATTGTAGAAGCCGATGTAGCGACCGATGCTCGCGCGGGCTTCGGGAACCGAGGCATAGGCGTGGAGGTACACCTCCTCGTACTTCACCGAGCGCCCGAGGCGCTCCACGAACACGTTGTCGCGCCAGCAGCCCTTGCCGTCCATGCTGATGGCGATCTTCTCGCGGCGGAGGACGGCGGTGAAGGCGACACTCGTGAACTGCGAGCCCTGGTCGCTGTTGAAGATGGCGGGCCTGCCATGGCGGGTCAGCGCCTCCTCCAGCGCTTCGATGGAGAACACGACATTGAGCGAGATCGACACCCGCAATGCCAGCACGCGCCGGCTGAACCAGTCGACGATGGCGACGAGGTAGACGAAGCCCCGCGCCATCGGGATGTAGGTGATGTCCGTCGCCCAGACCTGGTTCGGCCGCGTGATTGCAAGCTTGCGCAGCAGGTACGGATAGACCTTGTGGCCGGGCGCCGGCTTCGACGTGTTCGGCCGGCGGTAGATCGCCTCGATCCGCATCCGCTTCATCAGCGTCGCGACATGCAGTCGACCCACCGCCATGCCCTCCTGCCAAAGCAGATCGCGCAGCATCCGGCTGCCGGCGAATGGATAGAGCAAGTGCAGTTCATCGATCCGCCGCATGATCGTCAGATCGGCCGGGGACACCGGCGAGGCAGATAGTAGATGCTGCCGCGGCTGATGCCGAGCTGCTGCGCCTGGGCGACCTGCGGGAGCGTGTGACCGAGGTCGATCATCGCTTTGCGCTCGACAACAGACCGGCCTTCCCGAGCGCACCGGACAAAAAATCGTTCGCCAGCGTCAACTCGCCGATCTTGGCATGCAGCACTGTCATGTCGATGGCGGGTTCAGATGTCGCCGGCTCCGCGCCGAACACGTCCGGCGCGCCCTCCAGCAGCCGTGACCGCCACTGGTTGATGAGGTTCGGATTCACGTCGTCCTGTTGCGCCAGCTCGGCCAGCGTCTTCTCGCCCTTCACGGCAGCCAACGCCACCTTCGCCTTGAATGCCGGGCTATGGTACCGGCGAGGTCGCTTGCTCGTCTTGCCTCCTGCTCGCGGCCAGCATGGCCGCCGTCAGATCGGCAATCCACTTATCCCCCCTGTTCAGATTACCCGAGCCATCTCTGACCCTCATCCGAGGGCCGGTCTCTAGTTCCAAGTGGATGAAGAAAAGGGAGTCACGTCAAACCCATTTCGAACAGCCTCTCAGGACGTGATCAACAACACGACTGTAATACTAGTGACGCCCACAGTTACTGTGTCGCCTTTGTAAAAATGTGGATGGTGAATGCGATCCATTATGAGGGTTTCCCTTACTACTTCCACGCCACCAAAAAATCCTACCATCGAGTCCGAAAGTAAAACACGTTAAATTCATTGCAGTTGCTGGAAGAAGCCTCTCAACGCACGTAGAACTGCTTCATGGTAGCGACGCGCCACAGAAGCCGTCGGCGATAGTATGAAGCCATGGAATGCGCCGGGGTACACGGCTGTTTCAGTTGCAACACCTGAATTTGCCAGCCCTTTAATAAACTCGAGGTTCTCGGAGAGGAAAAGGTCAAGCGCCCCAACGGCGAGAAAGGTTGCTGGCAGGTTTGCGAAATCCTTAAGCCTACCGGGAGCCGCGTAGGGCGAGATATCTGTGGTTCCGCTAATGTCACTCCCAAGCATCGCCTGCCAACCGAATCGGTTGTTCTCTGGTGTCCAGACATGGAACGTGCGCCCTTGTATCTGCATACCCCTGTTGAAAGCTGTCCGGTCATCAAGCATTGGGTATGTCAGGACCTGAAAGCCAACATGAAGCTCCGCGCGGTCTCGAGCCAGAATGCTCAAGGCTGCCGCCAACCCACCCCCGGCACTCTCCCCACCGACTGCGATGCGCGAAGGATCTATACGTAGTAACGCGGCATTGTCGACGATCCACTTGAGGACAGCATAGCAATCCTCTAGCGGCCCAGGAAAAGCCGTCTCGGGCGCCAATCTGTAATCAACCGAAAATACTGCGCAATTTGCTTGGTCTGAAATCATACGATTGCGCGCTTCACTCCGGTCAGGAGTACCCATAACGAACCCACCGCCATGAATATGTAAATAGACCGGCAACGTATCTTCCAGGCTTGGGCGATAACTCAGGACTCTCACTTCAGGAGCGTGGCTTGAAGTGGGAACTATGTGCTCGGTACGCAACGAGATTGATTCCGCAATCGTCGGCACCTTATTCAGATTGGCATAGTGCCGAATTTCAGCCAGGCTTTGCCGGTCGAAGTCGAACGGTCGAAGCGCTTCCAGTAAAGGGAGAAGCGACGGATCAATAGCAAAAGCCCTCATATTTTAGGCGCCATCATCCTTAAAACTTATCGTGTTCTTGCGAACAATTACTAGTCTTACGTTAAAGGTTCACCGGCGCAAGCTCAATAAGCTATCTCGCTCTACACTACGCGCAGCTATAAGGTAGTGGATAGCTCCCCAGGCATAGAAAAACGAAATGAGCATCAAGGTACGTTGCAGTCCCGTTGCTGACGCCGATTGGCAGCTGCGATACAAAGCAGAAATTGCTGACCCAGGCTCCCGGCACAAGGACACATAGTCACCGTCCACAAACGCATTAGCGGCCAAGGCGTCGCTGACGGTCCCCAAAATTAGCGGACCTAACCCAAGACCAATTAAACTATGGCACAAAAAGAGGACCGCGATAACTGTCGCCCGATTACCGGCCGCGAACGAGTTATGTAAAATGCTGTAGGTGGGTGCGATATAGGCGACCGCCATCATCCCAGGGACAAACAGAAACAGGATTGTGCGGTACAAATCGTTCTGAGCGAAGCCAGTAATGAAGAGTGGACAGGCGACCGCGAGACAGGCAGCCGGCACCCAACCATACATCCTGGGTTCTTTAGCTCCAAGTTTGTCTGTACCAATGCCGCCTGCAAGTAAACCGACACCTGTCGCCAAGCCGAAAACGAGCGCATAGGAGAGTCCGGCAGACGATAGTGGAACTTCAAACTTACGAACTAGGTAGGACATAGTGAAGGCCTGAATGCCATAGTAGGCGAAAACGCCAAGAGTTGACCCAATTACAGAGTGCAGAACGGCCTTCTTGCGAACTATTAAGCTAAATATCTCGACAAGCGAGCCTCGTGGCGGCGCATTGTCCTCCAAAGTAACCTTTGGGTCAGAGTGCCCCCGCGGAGGCTCCTTGACCGTGAAGAGAACTAGTAGGGCCCCCACTAGGCCGGCGAAGCCAAATATGACGAACGTGAGTCTCCATCCCCACTGACTGGCAATCATCGCTCCGATTACAGCCGCAAAGGCCTGTCCAGCAGGTGTCGCTAATGAGTAGATCGAGAAGGCGGTAGCACGTTTGTAAGGAGGGAAATAATCTGTGATTATGGAATGGGATGCAGGTGCCGAGCCTGACTCCCCCACTGCAACGCCCGCCCTCGTCATCAGAAGTTGCGCGAAGCTCGACGCGGCACCACATAACGCCGTCATTCCGGACCAAATCACGATAACACTTGTAAGGAGACGAACTCGATTAGTGCGCTCTGCTAAACGAGCGATAGGCACGCCGCAGATTGCATACATCAAACCGAAGGCGGTACCTCCTAACAATCCGACCTGCCAATCGGCAAGGCGAAACTCTGCCTTGATTGACTCTTGTAAAAGATAGACGACGGTTCTGTCGACATAGTTACTAAAGTACACAATAGTAAGAACACCGAGAACCCACGAACGGCTGCTGATCTCAGGTTTTGTTGTAAGAGAGTTCGTGACGTTCATGGCGGCTCTTCACCTTTCATGCTTTTCGCTTTCGCTTCACGCTGCGAACGCAAATCCGAAGTTTACGAACGCCGGCAAAAGCTATTCAGCGATCTCGGATCTGATGCGAATGCTAGGCGGGCTTCTCAGAAAGCAACCCGTGCACCGACGGTGACATAACGGCCAACGACATCATACAATGCGGGGTTCGTTGAGCGATAAAACAACAGCGGGTTAGCCGGTACTACCTTAGGCTCTTGGTTAAGTAAATTGCTAGCGGTAGCAAAAAACTCAAGCTTTCGCTTTCCTTCAACTCTGAACTTAATTGTAAGATCGGTGTACAAGATCGGCCCAATATCGTTCGCCTCGCCTAGAATGGAGTCGTTGAAGGTTGTGTCAACCTTTCCGCCCCCGATCAGGCGTTCTTGGACGAAGAGGCCTAGCGGTCCAACGTCATAATTGAGACTGGCCGTGCCAGACCACTTAGGTGTTCCAGATAGGCCCAGATCCCCAGCCCGGTCCACTGAGGGTGAACCAGGAAGGGTGGTGGAAAGCTCATCCAGATAACTAGCGAGGGCACGCGCAGTCACGCGCCCAGACCCGAGATCACTTGAATAGTCCACTTCGAAGTCAATACCTCTCGCCGTCGACGACGCGATATTCAAGAACGGAGTGAGGAACGTAAGTGCACCGATTGTGTTAGTTGTGATTTGAGCGCAGGCCGTCGATGCGCCTGCTGCACAGAGATCGGCTGTCTGTTGGTTGGTTAACTGAGTAATCGCACCATTTATTTTGATTTGATATAAATCAATTGATGCCCCGAAACCTGGTGCGAATTCGGGCCTAAATACAAGCCCTACCGTTGTCGTATCAGCCTTCTCTGGAGCTAGGTTCAAATTGCCGCTGCGCAAGCCGACGACCGTTCGAGTCTGACCTTGGTAGATTACCGATCCAGTTGCCTGAGTGGCTCCCTGGTACAATTCGCTAATATTAGCTGCTCGAATATCTCGCGACCGAGTACCGCGAACCCTGACTCCGGCAAAAGGTTCGTA
The DNA here is from genome assembly GCA_002281485.1 of Sphingomonas sp. 28-66-16. Classification (GTDB taxonomy): domain Bacteria; phylum Pseudomonadota; class Alphaproteobacteria; order Sphingomonadales; family Sphingomonadaceae; genus Sphingomonas. Next base: position 655 of record NCGF01000016.1, on the reverse strand, counting down.
ACTAACTCCCAGCTTCCACGTTGTGACGCCCCCAACAGTGCTATAGTCGATATAGCGAATCGCTCCATTTATAGATAGAAGGTGCGCGAACGATGAGTCCTTAAGAAGTGGTATCTCGATCTCACCAAATACCTCATCTACTGTATACTTGCCGTTGATAGGTTGCGGATTGTTCTGGTATCTCCCACCAGCGATGCCGGTGAGGAAGATGCCCGGTAGGTTGCGTAACCCTGTGCCGTCTGGAGGGGTGCTGGTGATACTGTCGACCATGGACCTACCGCTTTCACGGCGGTGCTCGATTCCCGCAGCAAAGTTTATGTCTCCAGCTGGCAGCGCGAATGGGGTTCCACGGACGGTAGCTGAGAGAACGTCTTCCTTTGTGGTTAGATTGGAATAAGACCCCCCGCCGGAACCTCCCGTAACGTAGTTTATCGCCGCCTGAGAGGGCGAGCCATTTCCAAATAGATTAATTGGGACACATCCAGGATCTAATCCGGCAAGCGTTGTACGGCATACGATAGTGCCGTCTGTGGGGCTGCGCACGGCGTCCGCTGCAGTGACGTGACCCCCTGATTTTCTACCAGCAGCGATTAGAGTCCGGCCTGAAGAAGGGACGGACGGATGAAGCGATCACGGTTCACGGAAGAGCAGATTA
>NCGF01000047.1 GCA_002281485.1 Sphingomonas sp. 28-66-16 | reverse complement strand
CAGCCGCCTGTCGCCGGTCAGCACGGCGCCCAGCAAGGCCACATCACGCACGCAACGGCCAAAACCGCCCACGGTGTCCAGCGTTTCCGAGAGGCTTTTCACGCCTGCCTTGGGGACCCGGTTATGACTCGGCTTGTAACCCACCACGCCGCAAAAAGCAGCAGGCCGGATGAGCGAGCCGGCCGTCTGCGTGCCGAGCGCCAGCGGCAGCATGCCGTCGGCCACCGCAGCCGCAGAGCCACTCGACGAACCGCCGGGCGTGTGGCTCAGGTTGTGCGGGTTGCGGGTGACGCCGGGATACATGTTGGCCAGCTCGGTTGTCACGGTCTTGCCCAACAGCACTGCGCCGGCTTCGCGGCACAGCGCCACGGCGGCGGCGTCGGCCAGCGGCTGCTGCGCCGCATAGATCGGTGAGCCGTAGCCGGTGGGCGCATCGAAGGTGTCAAACAGGTCTTTCACCCCGAAAGGCAGCCCGTGCAGCAGCCCGCGCAGGGGCCCGGCATCGAGCGCGCGCGCCCGGGCCATCGCGGCATCGGCATCGCGGTGTACGAACGCCTGTACGTGTGGTTCGCGTTCGGCGATCCGGTCCAGGCAGGCCCGCGCCAGATCGACGGCGGTCAGTTCCCGGCGTGCCAGCAGCGCGGCGGCTTGCCAGGCGTGCAGGTTGTTGAGGGACGAAGGGCTGGTAGGCATGGCTGGGCGGCTTCCGCGAGGGGTTGGTGGACAGGGTGATTCTTGCGGTCTTTGCGCTTGCGGGGCTAGGGTCTGTTCACATTCAAACGGGAGTGCGAAAGATGAATGCCGGGATGCAGTGTAAGGCGCGGTGAGTGCCGTGTAGCACCGCTACACAAGCGAGGCGCAACGCCGCAATGCGCCCGGCATTCATCTTTCCCTCCGGGTTGGCCTGCCTGCCGGCGTCTGCTTTGTCGGTCGGCTTGCAAATAGCGATGCTATTTGGCAGCGCCGCCCTTCGCGCATCCATCCGGCAGGCAGGCCAACGCATCTCCCGTTTGAATGTGAACAGACCCTAGTGATCCGCCCTGTCTTTCGCCGTCTCGGCCAGATAGCGCGCCTTGTTTTCAGCATTCGGCGGGTACAGGCCCGGGAGCGAGGCCCCCTTTTGAACCTCGCCCATGATCCACGTTTCCAGTCGCTCCTGTTCCGGCGCGAGCGCCAGGATTTCCTCAAGCAGGGCGGCAGGGATCAAGACCGCGCCATCGTCGTCAACCACCACGACGTCACCGGGGAAAACCGCCACGCCGCCGCAGCCGATGGGTTGCTGCCAGGCGACAAACGTCAGGCCGGCGACCGAAGGCGGGGCCGCCGCGCCGCTGCACCACACCGGCAGTCCGGTGCCCAACACGCCCGCGACGTCCCGCACCACGCCGTCGGTGACCAGTGCGGCCATTTGGCGTTTGGCCATGCGTGCGCACAGGATGTCGCCAAAAATGCCGGCATCGGTCACGCCCATGGCGTCCACGACGGCAATGCAGCCTGCCGGCATGTCTTCGATGGCGGCGCGGGTGGAGATCGGTGATGACCACGACTCCGGTGTGGCCAGGTCTTCGCGGGCTGGCACGAACCGCAGGGTGAAGGCGCGTCCCACCAGCCGGGGTTGGCCCGGCCGCAATGGCCGGGTGCCGCGCAGCCAGACGTTGCGCAGCCCTTTCTTCAGCAGCAGCGTCGTCAGGGTGGCGGTGGTGATGCCGGAAAGGATCTCGACGGTTCTGGCGTCG
>NCGF01000046.1 GCA_002281485.1 Sphingomonas sp. 28-66-16 | reverse complement strand
GATGTTCCAGGGCCACCGCGGCGCCAACCACCCGGTCAAGCGGCTGAGCGACGGCGCGGTCGAGATCACCAGCATGAACCACGGCTTCGCGGTGGAACGCGACTCGCTGCCCGAGGGGGTGCGCGAAACGCATGTGTCGCTGTTCGACGGCAGCAATGCCGGGATCGAGCTGGAAGGCGGGCGGGCGTTCAGCGTGCAATATCACCCCGAGGCGAGCCCGGGGCCGCAGGACAGCTTGTATCTGTTCGAGCGGTTTGTGGGGATGATGGGAAGCGGATCGTAATGGGCCGTTTCCGGATAAGGCCCGAGTGCGTCGACGCCTTTCTGGCGCTCCTCCGTTCGCGATTGAGCACTGATGTCGAAGCCCGCTAACTCGTCAAGCTTCCTCAGCGACTTCGCGCCTCCCTCTCCCCGGCGGGGAGAGGGCTGGGGTGAGGGGGAGCGCGCTTTTGCGCGCGTGGGACCGAGGTTTGGGGCACAAGCGGGTGTGGGACACCCTCACCCAACCCTCTCCCTCGAGGGAGAGGGCTATAGAAGGTTAGAGGTTTTTGGCGAGCAGAAGCGCTTGCCGAATTTCCTCCAGCACGCCGGCGGTATTCGCGAACACATCGTTGTTCCAGAAACGGATCACGGTGTAGCCGTGCGCCTCAATGAGCGCCGTTCGCGCCGCATCGGTCGCACTCTCGGCGTGCTGGCCGCCGTCCAGCTCGATCACCAGCCTTGCCTCGCGGCAGGCGAAGTCAGCGACATGCGGGCCGATCGGGAATTGCGCGACGAACTTTGCCCCCTCGATCTGTCGGTTGCGGAGCCGCGCCCACAATCGGCGCTCGGCGTCGGTCATCGTGCGGCGCAGGTTGCGCGCGGTAGGCGTCAGTCTTTTGCCAACCATCGGCGGATCACCCTCACCCAACCCTCTCCCTCAAGGGAGAGGGCTATTAGCGGATTGCCCGGTTAATGCCCAAACGCACCGACATCTCCTCCATCCTCGTCATTGGCGCTGGCCCGATCGTCATCGGCCAGGCGTGCGAGTTCGATTATTCGGGCACGCAGGCGATCAAGGCGCTCAAGGAGGATGGCTACCGCATCATCCTCGTCAATTCGAACCCGGCGACGATCATGACCGATCCCGAGCTGGCCGACGCGACCTATGTCGAGCCGATCACGCCCGAGATCGTGCGGAAAATCATCATCAAGGAGCGGCCCGATGCGGTGCTCCCCACGATGGGCGGGCAGACCGCGCTCAACACCGCGCTTGCCTTGTTCAACGACGGCACGCTGGCGGAATTCGGCGTCGAGATGATCGGCGCCGATGCCGAGGCGATCGACAAGGCCGAGGACCGCCAGAAATTCCGCGAGGCGATGGACAAGATCGGCCTCGAATCCGCGCGCTCCGGCATCGCGCATACGCTCGACGAGGCGCTCGCGGTGCTCGAACGCACCGGGCTGCCCTCGATCATCCGCCCGAGCTTCACCATGGGCGGCACCGGCGGCGGCATCGCCTATAATCGCCAGGAATTCGAGACGATCGTCCGTTCCGGGCTCGATGCGTCGCCGACCACCGAGGTGCTGATCGAGGAATCGCTGCTCGGCTGGAAGGAATATGAGATGGAGGTGGTGCGCGACCGCGCCGACAACGCCATCATCATCTGCTCGATCGAGAATATCGATCCGATGGGGGTGCACACCGGCGATTCGATCACCGTCGCGCCCGCGCTGACGCTGACCGACAAGGAATATCAGATCATGCGCAACGCGAGCATCGCGTGCCTGCGCGAGATC
>NCGF01000015.1 GCA_002281485.1 Sphingomonas sp. 28-66-16 | reverse complement strand
TCCAAAAGGACAAGGCATTGGGGTTATTTCGAAAATTGAACGTAAGAAACATAAAAGTCAGGATCGTCAAGCCATGATTTCCCTGCAAATTGCACGCATTATCGCCAACTTTTCGCTGTTTTTAGACCTGACTGATGAAGATTTAATTGATCCCGACGAAGCTGTGGAAATGATGGAGCTGTTGGGCACAGACCTGCAGGCGCTGGACAAGGGTTTTCTTCGTGAGCTCATCGATGCCTTCGCCGTTATTGCTCCGGAATATAGCGGCGAAGCACAACGATTAGTGCACAACATGGCCTATCACTTCTATCTTGAGGAGGCGTTGGCGGTCGACGACCCGGTCAGGTTGGCCGAGTTGGAGGCGATACGCGAGGCGCGCGAAGATTGAGCGCTGCGGTTCGATGTCTTGCGCTGCAGTGCAATGCACGCCGACGTGCAATTTTTCGACATTATGGGCGACCTGCAGAAATTCTCCAGTGATCTGAGTGCCCATCTTTGTCCCCTATAGGGCACCATATTCCTGAAATCAGACCCTTAGAGGACAAAGCCGGGGACTGGGGCCGTGCTAGGCGAAGGGGTCGGGCATTCTTCGCTTGACTTGTTGGAGAATGTTGCTGATATGTTCTCGCCGCATTGAGCAGCGAGGGGCGGCATGATTCAGATCTCCGATAGCGAGCGGCGGCGCGCCTTTACTATTTGGCTGCGCACAGGCAGGTTGCCCCAGATTTCAACTACCAACGGTATCGAACGCAAATTCAACCCTTGGCACGACCCGTTGGATGGCCGCTTTACCTTTGCCGGCTCAGGGCGTCATTATGGCACAGGTGGGGCCGGGCCGAGCGGTAGGGCCACCGGACGTAACCTGGGGGTTATCAATCGCCAGAAGCCACGCCAGCCTCGCATCACTGTGCGCCCGAGCGCAGCAGCGCCGCCCGCCGGGCAAGCGGGGCAGCTCAATAGGAACCCGCCTTCTCCCGCGACGGTCCAGCCGCAGTCGATGCCCGCCGTCGCGCGACGTGACGATTTCCCAAATCCAGTTGCCGAGTTCATCGCAGGTGCCGGTGAAGGGGGATATGAGGTGATGAAAGCAACGGTTGCGGGCGCATATGACGCCTTGACGACGAGCCCGTTCACTACCCTTGGCAATGCCGGTCGCAGCATCGCCAGCATGATCGATACAGCGATAGCTGCCGAGGATATACCAGCCAAAATTCAAGTCTCACGTGCGGCAGATGCGATTGCCGATGCTTCCCCGCGCGATATCGGTCGTGCGACCGGAACTGTTGCTGGCAATTTGATGCTGGCGGCCGCGCCGGGGTCAGCGCTCGCAAAGTTTTCCAAATTGCGCCGCCCTCGGTTCGCAACGCCTGCTCCAGTTCCGTCTCCTCCGCCGGATATCGGCTGGGTGAGAGAGACTCTGGTGTCCAACAAGCCATGGAAGATCTACAATGACACAGCGCCCGGTGCGCGAGCTGGCCAAGCGCCTACGTTAATGCGAGCGTCGCCAGACGGATCTAAGAGATCCGTGAAATTCGACGGACACAAAGGCAGATACCCCATCGACCGAAAATGGAAAGTGGTGGATGCGCCAAATGCACGGGCTCAGGTCTTGCGGCAAGGTGAGGCGTTGGCACAAAATCACCTAATAGGCATTTGGGAAGTTCCTAATGGGGCGCAGAAGATCAAGGCTCTCAAGCTACTCAGGAAAATGAAAGTCAAGAACATAAGAGTGAGGGTGGTAAAACCATGATCGCGAAGCAAGTTGCGCACATCATTGCAGATTATGTTGTCTTTCTTGAACTGACGGATGAGGATGAGCTGAACCTCGATACGGCAGTGACGATGATGGAGGCCTTGGCCGGCCAGCTTGAGGAAATGGACAAAGGATTTCTTCGAGAATTAGTCGACGCCTTTGCGGTGATCGCCGAAGAGTATAGCGGCGATGCGAAAGAGGTGGTGCGAAACATTGCCCATAGCTTCTACCTTGAAGAGGCGTTGGCAGCAGATGATCCTGTCAGGCTAGCCGAGTTGGAGGCCTTGCGCGACTCGCGGGACTGAAGACCGGCAATGCCAGCGGGGCGCGGTTTGAGGGAGTCGCAAACCAATGGCCGATACCTTCACGTCAGCCGCGACTGACGGAAATTACCCAATAATGTGAGTGCCCAGTTTTGTTCCCTATGGGGCACCACACTCGTCAAATCGAGCCCCGTAGAGGTTCCGACATCGAATGACCGGCGGCAGAGCGGGTTTTTCGTGGTGGCTGCGAACAGCGGGCTGCCCGGGATGCGGCCCTCCGGGACGACTTCGGATGACGGTGTACCCATGCGCTTGGGCGCACCGTCATCGCTGGGTTACTTGGCGTTGAGGCGGAAGGTGATGCCGATCGTGCGCGGGCGCGGACCAGCGAGCAATGTCGGGCCGTTGGCCGAGGTCGGGCCGCGATAGTCGGACAGATTGTCGGCGAACAGCCGGACCTCGTACCGATCGAATCGTACTCCGGCGCTCATGTTATAGAGCTGGTAGGGGTTGAGCGTGTCGACCGTGGCATCGCCGTTGCGCGCGCGACCGATCGCGGTGACCGAGCCGGTAGCGAACACATCGATGCCGCCGAAATCATGATCGTAGCTTGCATCGCCACGCCAATTGAAGGGCGGCGTGTTGAGCAGGCGCTGACCATTGCCGATGCGTGGATTGGCGGTGCCGAAGGCGGGCAGGACACGCGTGAACTTCGAATCGTTCACGTTGCCGACCACCGACAGCACGAGGCCCTTGGCCGGTGTCCGCCAGGTCGCCTCGATATCGACGCCGCGCGACCGGCCATCGCCAAGATTGGCGAACGCCGCAAGACCGATCGACGTGTTGAAGGCGCTCTGAATATTCGAGTATTGGATGTCATAAACGCTGACGGCGAGCCGGATCGCACCATCGAAAAGCGTTCCCTTCGCACCGAGCTCGAGATTGCGCAGCTTGTCGGGCGTGAGCGAAAGGGCGCTGGGAACACCGTCGGCAATCACGGCATCGGCTTGCGCCTTGGACTGGAGGATGCCGCTGCGGAAGCCGGTGCCGGCGTTGAAGAAGATCAGCCAGTCCTTGCTCGGATAGTAAGCCAGATTGGCACGCCAGGTCAGCGCGTCGGGATTGGCGTTGCTCTGCACCCGCGTGCCGTTCGACAGCGAATCCGATTTCCGCGTGTCGTTGAAATAGCGCAGGCCGACCAGCGGAACGAGCTTGCCGCCGAACAGCGCATAGCTCGCCTCCGCAAAGAGCGCGACGTTCTCGGTCTTGGTGACCGTATTGCCGCTGATCGCGAGCGTGGGGAAGTTGATGTCGAAGGTGTAGAGTCCCCTCGCGTTTTGATAGAACACGCCGGCGACGCCGTGGAACGGCCCGATCCCCGAGGTCGCGAGCCGAAGCTCGTTGACGAAATTCTGGGCATTGCCGCCATTGTTGAGGATGCCGATCCCGAGCGGCGCGCCGAGGTTCAGGCCGACCTGAAAGCCGCCGGGGAGCGATTTCTGATAGGACGTGGCATTGGTCAGCGTGAACTTCCCGATTTCGCGGGTGATCGTACCCGAGAAATATTCGGCGCGGCGGCGATCATAGCCAACGACGTTGCCCTGGAACGACGCATAGGGCGGGTTGAGCGAATTGATGACGTTCAGGTAATTCTGGTCGGTGCTGAAATACCAGGCGCGCAGCCGCACCGTGGTGAGCGCGTCGGGCTTCCACAGCAGCACGGCCTGAATGTCCTTCGACACCACGTCGTTGGCATTGCGCTCGCGCGGCGTGCCGGTGGGTGCGCCGGCATAGATGTCGGCGGTGCCCGCCCGGTAATCATAGCCGCCGCTGATGCGCAGCGCGAGCGTGTCGGTCGCCAGCGGAATCGAGAGCGCCGCAGCCGCGCGGTAATTGATCTTGCCGGCATCGCGCGTGGTCGAGATTTCCACGTCGCCCGCTTCGGTGACCTTTTCCAGATCGGGGTTCTTGGTGTGGTAGATGATCGTGCCGGCCGCCGATCCCTGGCCATAGAGCGTTCCCTGAGGGCCGCGCAGCACTTCGACACGGTCGAGGTCGAAATAGTTGATCGGCGGGGCGCTTTGGTTGTTGGGCACGCCAAAGGGGGTGTCGTCGAGATAATAACCGACCAGACCGTCGCCGATCGGCCCGCCGGCGCCCGAGCCGCGGAACGAATAAATCCGATACCCGGCACCGATCTCTTGCGTCTGCGCCGCCCCCGGGATGAGCTGTATCAGATCGGCGCCATCGCGGATGTTGCGCTCCTTGAGGGTCGCGCCGGTAAACGCCTGGATCGCCTGCGGGACACGATTGAGCCGTTCGGCGCCGGTCTTGCTGGCGGTGACGACGATGTCCTCGACGCCCGATGCGGGCGCTTCGCTAGCTGCTTGCGCTGCATCGGCATTGGCCTGTGTCGCCACTTGCGCCAAGGCCGGCGGGGCGGCCATGGCCGCGACGCAGGCGCCGAGCGAGACGCCGCAGCGAATGAGCGGCCGCGTCACGGTGCGGTGCCCGCCCTGCGCTGGGCTGGCGCCGGCGATGCTGCGGCGCGCGGGATGAAGATGCTCGATCATGGCTTTTCCCCTCCTTGAAAGCGACTGTTCTTTGCAATCGGTTGCACCGACTATCATGGCGTAATCCGCTCGACAAGATGTCGATCACGGGAACAGGCCTCGAAAGCCGGAGAAATTTGATCGCGCGTTCGGGCGGAATCGAAATAAACCTTGAATCGCCAACGCCGGGCGCGGCGATTGGCGATGCCCTGCAATTACGCTTGCCAACTTCCCGGGTCATCGACTAACAATCGATTGCAAGAATGACGCTGCTTCAGGTGGCGCGAGAGAGACTAGAGGTGTTTCAGGACGAATGATCGTGCCGGATCCAGGGGCGAACCCGTGGGTGCCTTCTTTCGAACCGTGAGAGCCCCGACCAGCTAGGAGAAGGCGATGAAAATTCAGCTTCATATCATTATGGGCATCAGCCTGGCATGCGCCGCCGCACCGGCTGCGGCGCAATCGCTGAAGGTCGGGGCGGCGAAGGTCGATATCACGCCCGCCGTCAAGGATTTGCCGAAGTCGATGCTGGGCGTGCTCGACCCGCTCAACGTGCGCGCTATCGTAATCGAAGACGGCGCCACGCGGGCGGCGATGGTCACGGTCGATGCCGGCGCGATCATGACCGAAACCTGGGAGCATGTCAGCGCGCAAGCCGAACGCGAGCTGCATATCCCGGTGAAGCAGTTCCTGCTGACCGCGACGCATACGCATAGCGCGCCCTGGCTGCGCGGCGAGGCGTACGAACGGCAGATCTTCGACGCGGTGCGCAAGGCCGCATCGGCGCTGCAGCCCGCAAGGATGGCTTATGGTACCGGCGTCTCGTACATCAACGTCAATCGCAACATCATCGATCCGCAGACGCATCGCTGGTGGGAGGGCCCCAATTATGACGGGCCGTCCGACAAGACGGTCGCGGTGGTGCGCTTCGATACGCTCGCCGGCGCTCCGATCGCGGTCTATTATAATTACGGCGTCCATGCCGTTCTGACCGGCAACCTCGACCTGGTCAGCGCCGATCTGCCCGGCGCGACCTCCAACTATATCGAGGATTCGCTCGGCAATGATGCGGTCGCGGTCTATTCGAACGGTGCGGCCGGCGACCAGAACCCGATCTTCTTCCAGCAGACCTATGATTTGCGCGCGATCCGCATCGCCGATTATGCCAAGCGCGGCGAGGATATCAGCAACGCGATGCCGCCCGGCGGGACGGGCATGGACCGCAAGAACCCGCAGGTCGTGAAGCTGATGAACCAGCAAAAGCAGATGATCCTGTCGATGGGGCAGATGCTGGGCGAGGAGGTGCTGCACGTTGCCCGCGCCAACCTCGAGCGGCCGGTGACGGTGGCACGGATTGCCGGGGCGCAGGAGACGGTAAGCTGTCCCGGGCGCAAGCGGCTCGATCAGGGCCGGGCCGGTTACGCCGGCACCTATGAAGATGCCGATCCAGTCCCGCTGCGCCTGAGCTTGCTCAAGATTGGCGATACCGTGATCGGCGGGGTCGATGGGGAAGTGTTCACGATGATCGCGCAGCGCTTCAAACGCGAATCGCCGTTCAAGCACACGATGATGACGACGCTCACCAACGGGATGGCGCCGTCGGGCTATATCCCCAACGACGCCGCTTTCGGGTTCAACACCTTCGAGGTCGTATCGTCGCGGCTCAAGCCGGGCTGTGCCGAAACCGCGATCGTCGAGGGGCTGCTCGATCTGATCGACAAGGTCGACGCGAAATAGGCCAGGCTGAAGGCGGCGTCAGGACAGACCCTGGCCTGACGCCGATTGTGCCAGCGCGATCGCACCGAGTGGCCCGGCTTGATCGCCGAGTCCGGCGAACCGAACGAGGTCGTCCATTCGGCCGCGATCGACGAAGTCCAGATAGCCGCCGATCCGGTCGATCACGCGCGCCCGGATCAAGGGGAGCAGGAAGGGACGCGACAAGGCGACGCTGCCACCGAACAGAAGGCGCTGCGCCGATGTCGTCAGCAGGATCGCGGCGCACAATTCGGCGATATCGGCGGCGACATGTTGCCAGGCCGGATGAGAATCGGCGACAGACGCCGGGTCCCTGCCGAAACGGGCGCGGAGCGCGGGGCCCGCTACCAGCCCTTCGATGCAGTCGCGGTGAAACGGACAGGTGCCATCAAACGCGTCACCAGCGACGCGGCGCAGCCGAAGGTGGCCGATTTCGGGATGCAGCGCGCCGTGAACGGGGCGTCCCCCAATCAATATCCCGCCGCCGAGCCCGGTGCCGATCGTGACGTAGCACAAGCTGTCACAGCCGACCCCTGCACCCCAGCGATGTTCCGCCAGTGCCGCGCCGTTGACATCGGTGTCGATCGCCCATGGGCAGTCCAACCCGTCGGCCAGCGTCGCCGCCACCCTCGCGCCGGTCCAGCCGGATTTGGGTGTGGCGAGAATTTGGCCGAAGTCGGCATGCGCGGGGTCAAGCTGGATCGGGCCGAACGAGGCGATCCCGAGACCGGTCAATAGCATGGTTGAGTTCCAGTCGGCGAGCCGGGCGCGCAGCGCCGCCAATGTCGGATCGGGGGTTGTGGTGGGGACCATGTGGCGATCGACGATCCGGTGTCCGTCGGCGAGGATCGCGATCGCCTTGGTCCCGCCGAGCTCGATCCCGGCGAAGCGCGCTGTCGCGGTCATGGTTGCTCGGCGAGGCCCGCCGTGTCGCCGTCGAGGCGAAGCCGCAACATCGGGGCGAAGGTCGCGCCGAAGCGGCGGACGTTCGCATCGGCGCCATCGCTGCCCCAGGCATCGACGAAACTGGCGACTTGGAGATCGGGCATGACGAGCCAGCTATAGGCCTGTTTGGGCGCTTCGGCCGGATTGGCAAAGACGAGTCCCGTGCCGTTCAGCGGTCGCCAGCCGCCGCCCAGCCGCTCGGATACCATGCCATACAAACCGGTCGGGCCGATCATGCCATGGGGGTTGAACACGTGGCGCTGCGTCGACCAGAACAGATAATAATGGCCCTGATGGAAGATCGCGTGCGGCCGCTCCAATTCGTTGTTGAGTGTATCGGCCGCGATCACGGGCGGCTGGATCGCCCAATGTTCGAGGCTATCGTCGAGGGCGACGGCCGACCCCACCGCGCCATTGAAGGCCGAGCTCGATCCAGCGAGCGATGCGGCGAAAAAAATGTGGTGCGTGCCGTGAACGGGGTCGCGAAAATAGGCCGGATCGCGATAGGCCTTGATCGTGCCGACCGCCCCTGACCCGGCGTCGCTCGCCATATAAAAAGCGGGTTCGCGCACGATGATCTCGCGCAGCCCCCGCCAGTCGATCAGCCGGTAAGCCGTATCGTCGCGCTCCAACGTCGCCTCGGCGCGGAACAAGCGTTGCTCGAAGCTCGGCGTGGTTTCGCCGCGGCGGCCGGTGGCAGTGAAGAACAGCACCAGCGTGGAGCGATCGCGCGCGAGCAGCGCGGACCCGGACCATTCGCGGCTCCCTGGCGAAAAACCGTCGGCAAGCGCCGGACCGAGATGAGTCCACCCCGCCGCCGAGCGAGCGAGCAAGTGAATCCGCGCATGGCCGTGGCGCTCGTCCGGATCGAGAAATTGCGGCGCGCCGAGCGCCATCCACAATACGGTGCCGCCCTCGAGCATTGCCGGCGTTCCGTCGGCATCCTGGATTGGCCAGGCATCCCAAATGTCGAGATCGGGGCTCACGCGCACGACATGTTCGCTGCAAATGAGCGGCGCGACATCGTGGCGGACGCCGTCGAGCAAGCGAAGTTGCGCCTCGGTCCACATGGCGGGGTTCGGGGCATCGGTCGTGAGAAGGGCGGTCGACGCAGGTGACGGGCTCAACGCGCTGCGCCTCCAAGAGGCGCGGCGGGGGTGATCGCGTTCAGCGCCTCCAGCATCAAAGCGGCGCCCGCGCGGGCTTGTCGGATCAAGGCCATCCTCCGTTGATTTCGCGGGCCCATCCTTATAGTGTCGAAACGATATTCACAATCGATTGCAGCGAATAGTTTCGGGGTCGCCCGAATAAGTGCGACATTTAGCGACCCGTTCGGAGGAACAGACGAGCGGCAACGATCAGGAGCAGGAAACGGGAATGACGAAGCGGGATTGCGAAGACGCTGGAGCTTGGCTCCGCCGCAGGTCCTTCCTGCTCGGGGCGATCGGGCTGGCCGGCATTGGCGCTGCCGCCCGGGCACAGCAATTTCCCAAGCTGCCGCCAATGCCCCAAGCATGGATCGATGCCGAACAAATCGCCTTGTGGCCCGACGGCACGCCGACCACGGGCTTTGTCGCCAAACCGCTGCCGCCCGGCTGGCCTGACATTCTGGTTCGCAATGTCGCCGAGCCGGTTTTGCGGGTGTTTCGACCCGCCACCTCGAATGGCCGCGCCCTGCTGTCGCTCCCGGGTGGGGCGTATACCTTCGTGTCGATCCTCAACGAAGGCGTTGACATCGCGCGGGCGATGACGGCGCTTGGCTATACCGTCTTCGTGTTAACCTATCGGCTGCCCGACGAAGGCTGGGCCGATCGTGCCGATGTGCCGTTGCAGGATGCGCAACGGGCGATGCGACTGATCCGTGCGCGGGCCAAGCATTATGGCTATGATCCGGCAACCGTCGCAGCGGTGGGCTTTTCGGCGGGCGGCCATCTCGGCGCGACGCTCGCGACGGGCTTTGCCGAGCCGGTCTACCGCCCCCGCGACGCGGCCGATGCGCTCGATGCGCGGCCCGCGGCAGTGGGGCTGATCTATCCTGTGATCAGCGCGACCGCGCCGGTGACCCATGCCGAATCGGCACTGCGGCTGCTCGGCCCCAGCCCCTCGACCGCCCTGATCGCGCGGCGATCGCCTGCCATGCACGTGACGGGGCAGACGCCGCCGACCTTCCTCGTCCATGCGCTCGACGACAAGGCGGTGCCGCCCGAGAACAGCATGATGATGCTCCGCGCGCTGCAAGCCGCCGCGCGACCGGTCGAGGTGCATCTGTTCGAAGAAGGTGGGCATGGCTTCGGCTTGGGCCCTAAAGACAAGCCTTGCGGTGCATGGTCGGCGCTGTTCGCGGCGTGGCTCGACCGGCATCTCGCCGCAACGCCATAAGCCGCGAGGGTCAGGCTGCAGGCGCTCCGCCCAGGCCGCCCGTCTCGCCATAATCGGCCATGTTGCGCTGCGCTAGCATCGCCTTGAAGGGCCTGCGCGAGACGTTCCACGCGCATTGCCCGACCAGCAGCGTGGCGAAGATCGCACCGAGCACGAGGCTGTACGCGCTGTCCCCTAGAGAGTCCCCCAGAGCGCCCATCGCCATCGGCGCGAATACCGCGCTGACGCAGGTGAAGAACAGCAGCAACCCTGCGATCGCGCCGTGGCGTCCCTTGTCGTAACAGCTGATCCCGGTCGAATTGATCGTGGGGTAGAGTACCGACATGAACAGCCCCGTCGCCGGCAGCGCGAAGATCGCGACCTCCCGTCCGCCCAGCACCGCGATCCAAAGCAGCAATGTCATCCCGGCGCTGCAGGAAAGCAGTACCGTTGGCCATTCGAACCGCGACAACAGCCACACGCCGAGGAAGCGGCCAAGCGCGCGAAGGACGAAGAAGATCGAGACGACATAGGCCGCCAGCCCTGTCCACGCGCCCTTATAACCGGCGAGATAGGTTGGCGCCCAGACATAGATCGCGGCTTCGGCGCCGACATAGAGCATCAGCGCCGTGCCGAAAAAACGCGCAGCGGGATCGCCGGCCATCCGAATTGCTTCGCTGGCGCGGGCCGGCTCGGCCCGAGTGACGATCGGCTGCGGGAAGCGCGCCAGCGCCGCGCCTAGCACGAGCGATGCGCACAGCATCGCCGCGATCAGATAGACCCATTTCCAACTCGCCCCGGTGTTGAGCATGTACGCGACGATCGCCGGGCCGATGATCGCGCCGATCCCGAAAAAGCCCTCGATCAAATTCATTGTGCGGGCATGTTCGTCGGTCGAACGCGACAGGTCGCCGATCAGCGCCAGCGCGCCGGCCTTGAAGACGCCGATCCCGAGCCCGGCGACGAACAACAGCGTCACGAACAGCGGAAACGAATGTCCCGCCGCGAACAGCGCGGAGCTGCCGCCGAACATCAGCAAGCCGATCAGGATCGTCGCCTTGCGGCCGATCCGATCGGCGAGAAAGCCGAGTGCGATCGCCGAGATGCCGATGCCCGACATCGTGGCGTATTGGAACGATCCGCCGGCGGTGAGCCCGAGCCGAAATTCGCGAATGACTTGCGGGATCACGGTGCCGACCGAGTCGGTCGTCATCGCGAACATCGCGAACATCGCGAAGACGATCGCCTTCAGCAGCGTCGAGCCACTCCCTACGCCGGCTTGGCTTTCCATGACGCTCCCCGCTATCTCATTGGCTTGTGGCAGGCGATGCTTAGGCGCTCGGCGCCTGAAAAACAATCGATTGCGATGTGGGCCCGACGAGAGCGGGAGCGTTTGCCTTCGCACTCCCGCTCCCGCTCGATCGGACAGGCCTATTGGTGGTTGATCCGGAGCCGCAGACCAATCGTGCGCGGCGTCGGCCCTTGCCCCGACAGCGGTCCGTTGGTGCCGACGAAGGTCGGACCGCGTTCATCGGTCATGTTGTTGCCGATCAGCGCGAGTTCGGCATCGCCATGGCGGATACCGAGCGTGAGGCTCACCACGTCATAGGGACGCGCCCGGATGCCATTGGCCTGCAGGCGATCACCGCTGTGGCTGAGCGCCAGGTTTCCGAAGAAATTGAAGCCCTTCCCGAAATCGCGATTGTAACTGACGTCGAAGCGCGAATTGTCGCTCAGCGTATTGGTCAGGCGAGAGCCGGGCCGGAGCAACGGCTGCGCCGCTGCGATGACCGGGTTGATCGTGTCGTATTTGCTGTCGTTGAGGTTGCCGACGATGCCGAGGTCGAGACCCTTTACCGGGGTGCGCCAGTGCAGTTCGAGATCGATCCCCCGGGTCGTGGCATCGCCGAAATTCGCGAACCCGTTGACGCCGTTGATGCCGCCGGTGACCGATGTCTGCAAATTGGTGTATTTGAGCTGGTAGAGGTTGAGCCCGACCGTGAGCGCGCGGCTGGGGCTGCGCCATTTGAGGCCGAATTCGTAGTTCCGAGAGGATTCGGGGCTGAGCGCGACTTGGGCCGGCACGCCGACGAGCTGGAGCGACTGGACCTGCACGCGTGACTGCACAATGCCGGGGCGGAATCCCGTTGCCGCCGAGATGAACATCGTCAAATTGTCGGTCGGTAGATAGGACAGGTTCGCGCGCCATGTCCGCACGTCGACCTTGGTCGGCACCGAGCCGCCGCTATCGGCGAACGAGCGGTCGTCGTGATAGGTACGCAGGCCGACGAGGGGAACGAGCTTGCCGTCGAACAGATCGTAGCTGATCTCACCGAAGAACGCGTAATTCTTGGTGATCGTGTTGTTATCGGCGTTAATGTTCACGCCCGGCAGGGTCAGCGCGTTGACTTGTGGGCCTTGCCCATCCTGATACGATCCGCCGACAACCCAGTGCAGCGGCCCTTTGCCGGTGGAATTGATGCGCAACTCCTGCGCGAACATCGATGGGAGAAACTGGCTCGAGAAGGAGCCGGCGGGCGACAGCGGGATGTTGATCCCGAACACGCCGTCCAACTGGCTCGTCGCACTGGTGATACTGAAGGCGTTGAAATCGACCGTCGCGGTCAGGCTGTAGAGCTTGAAGTCGCCGTTTGAGAAACCCTGCTGGCCGGCGGTGTTCTGGAAATAGGGCGGTTCGACCGAGGCGGTGAAGCCTGTGAAGTTCTGGCGCGGTCGGAAATGCCAATATTGCGCGCGGATGCTGACATTGTCGGCGGGCTTGAACAGCGCGACGACGCGGATGTCGTCATTCTTGGCGGTGTTGACGCCCTTCTGATCGGGCGTGCCATCGAACGGCCCGAAATAGGCATCGGCCCAGCCGGCATCGCGAGAAAAACCGCCGCTGACCCGCACGGCCAGCATGTCCTTGATGATCGGCACTGAAACTGCCCCGGCGAACCCGTAGTTCAGGCCCTGACCACCGACCGTCTGCGATCCCTCGGCCTCGCCGGCATATTGGATGTGTTTGAGGTTCGGATCGCGCGTGCGGAAGATGAAGACGCCGCCGGACGATCCCTGGCCGTATAGCGTGCCCTGCGGGCCGCGCAGCACTTCCACCCTATCGATGTCGAGGAACCGTACCGGCGGGGCGATGCCGAAATTGGGGACGATGAAGGGCGCATCATCGAGATAATAGCCGATCGGCGAATCGCCGTTCTGGGTGACGTTGCCGCGAAGATTGTAGAAGCGCGAACCATTCGACTGGCGAAAGCCCTCGAATGCCCCTGGTACGCTCGATACCAGATCGCCGACCGAAGTGATGTTGCGCTGCTTCAATTCCTCGCCGGTGAAAGCCTGGATCGCCAAGGGAACTTTTTGCAGCGACTGACCGCCGGTCTTAGACGCCGTGACGATGATGTCGTGCGGATCGTCGGTCGGCGCGGCGGCCTTCTCGTCCCGGGGTGGCGTCTGTGATGTTGGTACAGTGTTGTCCTGGGCGATCGCTGGCGGTGCCAACCAATTGCTCGCGATCGCCAAGGTCGCGGCGGTGCCGTAAAATGTCCTCATTTTCCTCTCCCCCTCTTTATATTTTCAATCGATTGCATAACGGATTTGAGAAGTTTTGTCGAGCGTCTGCTTTATGGTTTGTCGGATTACCCTATCTGTCTGCGGAGCTTTGTCACAATCGGTTGCGGAATCAGGTAATGCCTCATCTCGTTGCCTGATCGAATGCCGGTTCCAGCGCCAGCGGCGGAACGCCCATCGCGTTCCGCCGCTGCGTCGATCAGTTGCGGCCGCGGGCAAAGGCGCGGCGCAGCGCCTCCACTTTGGCGCGGGTGAACTGCTGCGCCTGCGGGCTGTCGGGCGCGAGGCCGTCGAAGCCATGAAATGCGCCGGGGATGACGAGCAGCTCGGTCGGCACGCCCGCCGCATTAAGCCGGCGTGCGTAGTCGATGTCCTCATTCACGAACAAGTCGAGCCCGCCGACTTCGATGAAAGCAGGGGGTAGGCCAGCGAGACTCTTGGTGCGCGCTGGCACAGCGCGTACGGGGACCTGGGCGGTGCCGGGCTGCTGCCGGAGGAAGGCGCGCCAGCCATATTGGTTCTCGGGTGCGCTCCAGCCGACCGTGGCGATATGGGCCGGCAGTTTCACGACGCCGCCGGTGCGGTCGTCGAGCATCGGATAGACCAGGGCCTGGAACAGAATCGGGATCTCGCCCCGGTCGCGCGCGGTGATCGCCAGCAAGGCGGCATGGCCCCCGCCGGCGCTTTCGCCGGTCAACGCGATCCGGCCGCGATCGAGGCCCAGGTCCGCGGCCTTGTCGTACATCCAGCGCAGTCCGGCATAATTGTCCTCGATCGACCCGGTATAGTCGGTTTCGGGAGCTAGTCGATATTCGACCGTGACGATGACGCAGTCGAGCTCTCGGGCGAGCCCTTGCAGCCGGCGGATATCGGTTTCGGCGTTGCCAAGGATGAAGCCCCCGCCATGGGTATGGAGGATGCCGGGGCGGCTGGTGCCGGGCTTCGCGTTGATGACGAACAGCTTGACGTCGGGCGCACCCTTGGGTCCCGGGATCATCTGCTCGGTCACCAGGACGTCGGGGAGACGCGGGGCCGGCGGCGGGCCACCGCCGCGCTTGCGCGAGGCGAGCACCATCGCTTCGTTGATCGTGCCCATCATCTTCGAAAAGCCCAGCGCCATGCGTGCAGCCGATTGCAATTCGGGGGCGACCGGGCGCAACTTGGCTTGCTCTTCGGGCGTAAGCGGCCCCGTCGGCGGGGCCCATGCCCGGGGTTGCGGCTCCGGCTTGGGTTGGCCCTGCGCCAAGGCACCGCCGGTCATCAACAGAAGCGCGAGCAGCGTTGCGCCGCCCGTCGCGATCTTTTTTACCCCATGCTTGCGTATCATTGCGCTCTCCTGCTTTGGTTGTTCAATGATGGCGGGCAGTGGCTGCGCCGACCCCGGTTTCGGACCTGACCCGCTGCGCCAGATAACCGGCCCGATCGAGCGCGGCGCGGGCGCTGCGGTCGGCGCGGGAGATCAGCCAGATCGCCAGAAAGCCGAGCGGCATCGAGATTAGTGTGGGCGATGCGAGGGGGAAGATCGCGGTCGCTGCACCGAGTTGCGCCACCCAGATCGCCGGTGACAGGACCGTCAGCACCACCGCTGCCAGCGCGCCGATCGCGCTTCCCCAGGCGACGCCGCGCGTGGTGCAGTCCTGCCACAGCATCGACAGCAGCAACGCCGGGAAATTGCTCGATGCCGCGACCGCGAAAGCGAGGCTGACCATGAACGCCACGTTCTGCTTTTCGAACGCGATGCCGAGCGCCACCCCCAACACGGCCAGAACGAGGACGGTGAGGCGCGACAGCCTCAGTTCGGCGGCGGGGTCGGGCTTCCCCTTGCACAGCACCGAGGCGTAAAGATCGTGACTGATCGTCGACGCTCCGGACAGGGTCAGCCCCGACACCACGGCGAGGATCGTCGCGAAGGCCACGGCTGATACGAACCCCATGAACACGTCGCCGCCCACCGCCTCGGCCAGATGGATCGCCACCATGTTGGTGCCGCCGCGCATCGCGCCCGTGGCGGGATCGAAGAAGGTCGGGTTTTCGCCGACCAGAATGATCGCGCCAAAACCGATCACGAAGGTCAGCAGATAAAAATAGCCGATCCACCCCGTCGCCCACAGCACCGACGTGCGCGCGGTCCTGGCGTCCGGCACGGTGAAGAAGCGCATCAGCACATGGGGCAGCCCGGCGGTGCCGAACATCAGCGCCATGCCAAGCGAAATCGCCGATGCCGGGCCCTTGATGAAGCCACCCGGGGCCAGGATCGCCAGCGCGGACCGCGCGGCCGCGGTATCGCTCGCACCCCCTGCCCGGGCGATGGCGCCTTTTGCGGAGACGGCCTGGCGGAACAAGGCATCGAACGAAAAGCCGACATGATAGAGGACGGCGCTGCTCATAAACGTCGCGCAGCCGAGCAGAAGCACGGCCTTGATGATCTGCACCCAGGTGGTCGCGATCATCCCGCCGAACAGCACATAGATCGTCATCGCCAACCCGACCGAGCCGACGGCATAAGCATAAGGGATTCCGAACAGCAGGTGGATCAACTGCCCTGCACCCACCATTTGCGCGATCAGGTAAAACAGGATGACGGTCAGCGAGCTAAAGGTCGAGGACAGCCGCACCGGGGCCTGGCCAAAGCGGAACGCGGCTGCATCGGCGAAGGTGTAGCGCCCGAGGTTGCGCAGCCGTTCGGCGAGCAGGAACAGGATGATCGGCCAGCCGACCAGGAAGCCGGTTGAATAGATCAAGCCGTCATAACCGTCGGCGAAGATCAAGGCGGAGATGCCGAGAAACGAGGCCGCCGACATGTAGTCTCCGGCAATCGCCAGGCCGTTCTGGCGCCCGGTGATGCCCCCGCCTGCCGCGTAGAAATCCGCTGTGGTGTGCGTTCTGCGCGCGGCCCACCACGTCACACCGAGCGTTATCGCGATGAAAATGCCGAAGGTGATGATAGCCGGCAGGTTCGCGCCCGCCTCGTCGCCGCCCGCTGCCAGGGCGGCGGCCGGCGTAACGCCGAGCGCCAGAAGGGCGATCAAGCGAGCGATGGCGCGCGTCACGCGCCGTGATCGCGCAGCAAGGCAGCGATTTGGACATCGAACCGCCGATTGGCGACGATGACATAGCCAGCGGTCAAGCCGATCGCGGACACTATGACGAACAGGCCGATCGGGATACCGATCGTGGTCGTCATCCGCCCGATCGGCGTGGCCAGCAGCGGACCGGCGAACGCAACCAGCAGCATATAGCCAAAGAAGATCGCCACCATGACGAGGCTGAGGCCCCACGCCAATCTACCGCGCGACCGCACCAGCGCGCGGTACCGCGGGTCCGCAGCGATCCGATGGAGCTGCGCGTCGCCGGCGTCGTGCTCGTTCATGCTGCCTCCCCAGAATCGTGCCGCGATAGTCATCCCGCGATCAAGGGGCCACCGTATTAGCAATCGATTGCAAGTCAATCCTTCAGCGACCGCGCGACCATATCAGGTGCTGCTGCGGATGATCAGTTCGGGGTTGAGGATCACCGATCCGGTCATTTCGCCCGCGATCCGCTTCAGCAGGCTGTCGACGAGATGGGTGGCACCCACGGCAATGTTCTGGCGCACCGTCGACAGGGGCGGCGCACTGGTGCGGGCAAGGTAGAGGTCGTCATAGCCAACCACTTTCACGTCGCCCGGTACCGACACGCCGCGGTTCGCCAGCACCTGAATCGCGGTCAGGGCGATCAGGTCGGAGGCCGCGAAGATCCCGTCGGGCTGGACATCGGTCCGGCTGAGGAAGGCGTCGATGTCGGACCCGCTGACATGGGCGTCGAAATGTGTCGGCGTATCCACCAGCACGATATCGTCGCGGCTGCGGATCGCGGCCTTGGCGCCTTCCAGTCGCAGCGACGGTTCGATCGCCTGTGTGTTCCCGAGAAAAACGATCCGGCGGCACCCGCGCTCGATCAAATGCTGCGTGGCCAGCCGTCCGCCAAGGAAATTGTCGGTCCCAACCGAACAATGGATTTGTCCCTGAACGAACCCACCCCAGGCCACCAGCGGCAGATATTCCCCCGCGATCCGGTCGAGCACCTCCGATTGATCGGACTGACCGATGACAATGAAGCCATCGACCCGATCGGCATCGATCAGCTTGGACAGCCAATTGTCCTGGCTCGGGATGACGCGCGACAGCATCAGATCGAAGCCGCGTTCGGTGAGTTCGTCGGCCAGATTGCCGATCAGCGTCATGAAGAACGGGTCGGACAGATGCTGGCCGCGATCATGGCCCAGCGGCACGACCACGCCAATCGCCCCGCGTTGCTTGGTGCGCAGATTGCGCGCCAGCGCACTGGGTTTGAAATCATGCTTCTCGGCGAGCTTGCGGATGCGCTCCGACGTCTTGGAACTGACGACGCTTTTGCCGGCTAGCGCGCGCGACACCGTCGCTGCCGATACGCCGGCCAGCTCGGCAAGGTCATAGATAGTACGGATTTTGCCGGCCACAGCCCGTCTCCCTTGGACTGCCCGGCAATAAGTCGCCTGCAACTTCCTTGCAACTTCTTTGCAACTGGCTCGGCGCGAGGGTGGCGCTAGGGTGCGGTGAAGATGCCGATATCGATCGCCGCCGCCATGGCAGCATTGCCGGCGTCGTTGGGATGGATGTGGTCGCCATCGTCAAATGCGGGCTTTAGCCGGCTCGGCTGTGCCGGGTCGCGCACCGCAGCGTCAAAGTCGATCACGGCGTCGAACGCGCCGCTCTGGCGGATCCAGTCGTTGAGCGTCTGTCGCAAAGCCTCGGTCTCGGCGCTGTAGAGCCATAGCCCCGCGTCCGGGGTGATCGTCCCACCCGCGACCTTGATGCCGTGCAGATGCGCACGCTCGATGAATTGCCGATAGGCCGTAATCAATTGCTCGGCGTTGACCGCTTCGGTTGCCGGCATGCCCGGAATCGCGGCGATGTTGATGTCGTTGATGCCCTCGAGCAGTATTGCCCAGCGCACCCCGGGACGCGCCAGCACGTCGCGATCGAACCGCGCAAGCGCCGACAGACCAGCCCCGTCGCGGCGGACGCGATTGCCCGAGACCCCCATGTTGAGCACCGCGACCTCGCGGGTCGCTGCGGCGCTTTGCAGCCGCTCAGCCAGCAAATCGGGCCAGGCGCGCGCGGTATCGGGCGTGGTGCCATAGCCGTCGGTAATCGAATCCCCGAACGCGACGATCGCGCCGGCGCTTTCGGGCGCTTCCACGGCGATCCCGGTCAGCCAGAAATAGGAACGGTTAGTCTCCGTACCGGGCAGGCTTGCGGCGATCGTGCGGTCGCCCTTGGCGACATAGGTGGTGTTCAAACCCAGCGGATGCAGTGTGTTTACTGCCGTTTTCCCGGGCAGATAGATCGAGACCGCCAGCGGTTCGAGTGCGGCGACATCGAGCGCCACCGGATCGCTGATCGCCAGCTGGCCAGGCTGGATGGTGACGGCGGTTTGCCCGCCGAAGCGGATCGGGCGGTCGCTCTCCGGTGCGATACGCCCCGCACCGGCGCTCTTCGCCAGCTGCGCCCGCCCGATCGTCACGGGCGCGCCACCTGATGCGTTGGAGAATTGCACGCGTAGCAATTTGCCCCCGAGCGTGGGGCGGACGACCATCCGCACGGTCTGGTCGGCCAACTCGGGCGGGGTCGGCGCAATTGGCGACGGCGCTTGCGGTGGCGGTGACGGCGCCGGAGCGCCGGTCGGGCGGGGCGGCATCCGGGGTGTCGGCATTGGGGCGAGCTGCTGCGCGGTGCCCCATGTGCCGACCCAGCGGTCTTTCGCTTCGCCCACCGTCGCGGCGCACAATGTCGCGATCGCCAGAAGCAGCGCGGGGCCCTTGGTGCTCATCGCATATCCGTTCATCGTCTCACCCACCGATCACAAGCTGTTGCCGAAATGCCGCATCACGATCCGCGTCAGGTGACGCTCGCCTGTTCCTCGCGATCAATGCCCAGGACGAGCCGACAGCGGTCGTCGAACAGCATCGTCGCCTGCGTCGTCGCCTCATAGGGGCGCCAGACGGGCAGGCCGGCATGATTCGGATTGCCGGTTCGGGCGAACGCGATCCAGGCGTCGGCGATGCTCGCTTCCAACGCCGCTGCGCGCGGGCCGCCGCCGGTCATGTGGTCGCATCGTTCGGCATTGGCGAAGACGAATGGAATCTCTGCACAGTGGAAAGCGCGGGGGCGACCGTCGAGCACGTTGGTCTGCCATTGGAACCAGTAAAGATAAGCCGGTGCGCGACGCTGCACAGCCTTGGACGCGGCCTGATCGATTGCACCGCGACGCATCGGTGCGCTTGCGATGCGCGACCACAGGTCGAACGGGCTGGCCTGCGGCGTGCGCTGGCGAAATGCGGCGAGCACGGCGTCGGCGCGATCCGGGAACATCGCGGCCAAGCGCCCGCGCAGGTCATCCATCGTCATCGCTTCATATTCGGGATGGTTTATCGCCGTCGCGAATTCGTTGAGCGTCGTGCCGATGATCATCGGTACGTCCGCCGTCATTTCCGGCGCGTCCGGTCCGAACGGCGCGGTCGGCAGGACGTCGCCATCGAGCACCGGCCCGAAGCCGAGATTGCCGACCATCCGGCGCATGTCGAAGACGGGGCCCATCGGCTTGTTTTCGCGCTGCATCACTGCGTCGCTGGCGCGGACGAGGTCGGCATAGGGCATCGCCTGGAGCCGCTCGATCGGATTGCCGCCGATCCCCAGTTCGCGCAGCGTGAGCTCGGTGAGACGGCGCGATCTTTCCGGCGTGTTACGAAGCACTACCGACCCGCTTTGCACGATCGCGCGGTGGAAAAGGCCCTTGGCAGCCGGCATGCCCATCAACGTGCTGACCTTGGCCCCGCCGCCCGATTGACCGAAAATCGTCACACGATCAGGGTCGCCGCCGAAATTGGCGATGTTGTCGCGCACCCATGCCAGCGCAGCGACGATGTCGAGCATCCCGACATTGCCCGATCGTGCATAGGCCGACCCATGGGCGGCCAAGTCCAGAAAGCCGAGCAGATTGAGTCGATGGTTGAGCGTGACCACCACCACGTCACCGCGCCGGGCCAGATTATGGCCGTCAAAGGCCGGCAAATCATTTCCCGAGCCCGCAGCGAAACCGCCGCCGTGGAGCCACACCATGACGGGACGCCTGGCATTGTCGGCAATGCCGGGGGTCCAGATATTGACGCGCAGACAATCCTCGCCCTCGACGCTGTCGTTCCACTGGAACAGAAAGGCTTCGTCGTCGTGAAGGCGCCCGGTGCCCTTGTCCTGTGGCGCGACCAGTCCGTAGCTTCGGGCGCTGCGCACCCCGGTCCATGGCTTTGGCGGGCGCGGCGGCAGGAAGCGATTGGCACCCCCGGTAGTGTCACCATAAGGCACTCCCTTGAACGCGAAGATGTCATGGGCACGATAGCCGGCGATCTTGCCGTACTGGGTCTGGACTGCGGCGATGCCGGTGCCGGCGACCAGGGACTCCCGGTCTCTGCTCGCGTGCGCGCCCCCAGCGGCGATTGCCGTTCCGGTTCCGGCGAACATGGAACAGGCCAGCCCGTTGACGGCGAAAGTTGCGCCTTTGAGCATTGCCCGACGAGTCGCAGCCAAGGATGTTCCAGCCATTTCCCTCTTCCTTGTATCCCGCGTTTCGGACGGCAATCTGAGGCGGCGCTTCGAGCAATCGATTGCAACCTAGCCGGATCGTCGGGCATTGCAAAGCTTTTGGCCGCTTTAGGTGCGCGCGATGCGTCCCCTGCTCGGGCACTGTCGATCCGCTGAATTACAGCGATTTGCGCCACAGCGACAATTGGCGGAAGAGGCCGCGTTCGTCGAACGCCTCGAACATTTCCCCCGGGCCTTCGGGATCGAGCACCTCGTTGTCGGCCAGCCACGCTTCGACCGACGACAGATCGGGCACCTCATAGGGGATCAGCGTGGCCCGACGATCCCTGGCATTCTTGCGCCCGTCGAAGCGCAGGCTTTCGATCGTCTGCACAATTGATCCGGTATCGGCGATCATCGCCGCCACGCTTTCGACGTCGACGGCGAGATGCTCGGCGATCAGGCCGTTGCGGATCGCGGCGATCGCCTCGGCACAATCGCCGTGCCGGTCGGCATTGTCCGCGCAGTCGATGGCGATGTCGCACTCGGTGTCGAGCCGCATTGATCGATTGTTGAGGTTGGACGAGCCGACCCTGATGATCGCATCGTCGATGATCATGATCTTGGCGTGGACGTAGATCGGTTGGCGGTCGCGCGTATGGGGATGATAGAGGCGCAGCCGCCCATATTTATCGCGGCGGCGCAGCGCCTCGACAAGCCGGGCGCGCGCCGAATCCATCGCGATCGGTTCGAGCCAGCCTTCGGCGGTCAGCGGGTTGATGATGACGACTTCGGGGCCGTCGGTTTCGTCGAGCCGGCGGGCAAGCGCCTCGGCGACGCGCCGCGACGCGAAATACTGGCTCTCGGCATAAATCCAGCGCTGCGCCCGGGAGATTTGCGCGAGATAGAGCTGCTCGATCTCGTGCACCGGTCGCTGATCGTCCATCTCCGGCGCGGTGCGGGCGATGGTAACCGCGACGTCGGAAAACTGCACCGGCAGATCGTCGGGCCAGCAATCATGCTTGGCGCGGATCCCGGTCAGGGTCTCGCCGCTGGCGCGCTTCCAGCGGTCACGCGCGTGCTTGCCGAGGGCGGCGGCGGCCGGCCCCTGCAGCGCGCTGCTGGCATCGTGCCAGGGATCGGATGCCGCGCCGCCGGGTGCCTTGCGATCGGGATCGTCGTCGGCGTGCGCACGGGTATCCCAGCGGTCGGCCGTCATGTCGATCCCGCCACAAAAGGCAAAGGTGTCGTCGATCACGACGATCTTTTGATGATGCGACGCCGCCGGCGGGTGATGATGATCCAGCTTGACGTGAATGCGCGGATGCATCGCCCATTTGGCGACGGTGAAGATGGTTTTCCCACGGAACAGCGAATGGAGCGCGCCGAGATCCCAGCGCAGCAGATAGACTTCCAGCGCCGGCGTGCGCTCGACCAGCCAATAGATCAGGTCGCCAATGGTGACCGGCGCTTCGCCGGCATCGCGGGCATCTTCCCCCCGGATCAGCTCGATGCGGGCGTCGAAATCCCATCCGATCAGCATGATCCTTTTTCGGGCCTTGAGCATCGCCGCGCGCGCGACGCGAAAATACTCATCGGCGTCGATGATCACGCTTGCCTTGTCCGCGCGGGCCGTGCGGGGATGGCCTGATTTCACGGCGAGTTCCTTGGCGAGCGACCGGTGCGGGGGGCGGGTGTGGCGGACACGAAGAGAGCGTCTAGCTCTTTTGGCCCGCGACGCAAATGCACCGTCGGGACGGCACGTCGGACAAATGGCGGCGTGCCTTCGGCCGGTTGCTTTACGGCGTTTTGGCAACCTGTTACGTCGCGTCGGTGGGGGATGCCTGGAAACAATTCGCGCGGCACTCGCGCATCGCCGGCGGGGTGATCGTCGTCGCCCTCTTTGGCGCGCCGGCGGGCGCCGCAGCGGCCGGGCCAGCCTCGATCTGCCTAAGCGATTCGTCCCCGGCGCCGGTGGGTGACGCGCGGGCAATCGAGCGCGCCAGCGTGCTCGCCGAAGCCGCGATCGAGCGCCATCGCCTGGCGAGCGCCGGCAACAGCGACCTCGACCTTCTGACCATCGCGGACGGCAGGGGCGAGATCGCGCCGGCGGCGGTCCGCGCGCGCTATTGCGCCGCGGCGGGCGAACTCATGCGGGTCGATCCCGCGGGCAATCAACTCGAGGCACGGCAGTTTCTGGTGGCGGCGGTCAACCTGGCGCACCAGGCCGGCGAGTCGGCGATCGAGGCCCGCGCCGCTTATTATCTGGGCTTGATCCTGCTCGGCGGCGAGGGCGCTTCGGGGGCGAACACGCGCGGCGCGGCGGCGCCGGTTCCGCCGCTGGCCCCTGTCGTGACCGACAGCACCGAGCCAGCGACCGACGACCCGTGCCTGGCGATCGAAGTGCCGGTCGTGCGCGGGGTCGGTCGCTTTCTCGCGCGGTCGGCGTTGCGTTGCGCATCGGCCCGCGCGCTGGCGGCAGGCGATGCGGACCGGGCCGCGCTTGCCCAGTTGCGCCTCGCGCGGCTGGTGATTGCCGAAACTGCCGCGGCGCCGTTCCGGGCGAGCGCGCTGCGCGCCGAAGCCGCAACCGCCGCTCGGGCGGGGTTGCACCATGCTCGGGCGATCACGAGTCAACCGCGCCGGGCCTTGCTCACGGGGCGGCTCGCCGAGGTCCTCGTCGCGGTCGATCCGGGCGATCCGGCGCTGATGCCGGCGGTCGCGACGATGCGCGCGGGCGGATCGGCGGATCCTGCCGCGCTGGCCTTTGCAGCGGCGATCGAAGGCCGGATGCTTCTCGCCGCCGGCGACCGACCGGCAGCGGCGCGCGCGCTGCAAAACGCGGTGTTTCTCGAAGGGCAACGCGCGCAGCCATTGCGGATGCCGAGCTGGCTGTTGTTGCTCGCCGAGGCCGAGCCCGGCCGGCGCGCGGCGCTGGTGCTGCAGGCTTATCGCGCGCTCGAGGCAATCCGCCCGATCCTGCCGCTCAACGATCCACTGACCGAGGAATCGACCTTCGCGGTGCAGATGCGGCCGGTGTTCGAAGCGGCGGTGGCGACGCAGCTTGCCGAACGGGGCAATGATCCGGCGCGCATTGCTGGTGCACAACGGATCGTCGAGGCTTATCGCGAGGCCGAATTGCAATCGGCGTTCGGCGCCAATTGCGTGCCGGCGCGTGATCCCGTCGACCCGGCATCGCTGCGCGCGGGCGAGGTGCTGCTCTATCCCATCCTGCTCGACGATCGGGTGGAGCTCCTGTTCGTCGCGGGCAGCCGCGACGGCACGGCGCGATTCAGCCGGTTGCCGGCCGGCGAACCGACGACGCGGGCGGCGGTCGCCCAACTGGTCGACGAGATGGTCGGCTCGCTGGTGGGCGGGGGCGACGATGGCTGGAAGGTGGCCGCGCACGCGCTCTATGCCCTGCTGATCAAGCCGATCGAAGGCAAGCTGGCGCCCGGTGGCACCCTCGTGATCGTGCCTGACGGGCCGTTGCGCGCGCTGCCCTTTGCCGCGCTGATCGATGGCGAGGGCAGCTATCTGATCGAGCGGACGCCACTCGCGCTGGCGCCCGCGCTCGCTTATTCGCAACCCGGTCGCGATCGCAGCGGGCGGCCGCTCAAGGTCGTCGCGGTGGCGCTCCAGCGCGACGTCGTGCTCCCCGCCGGGCGCTTCGCCAAGCTCGAGGGCACCCGCGACGAGGCGATCGCGGCGGCGGGCCCCGGCGGCACCGTGATCGACGATTTCCGCGAGGCCGATCTGCGGCAGGCGCTCGCGGGCGGCCATGTCGACGTGCTGCACCTGGCGACGCATGCCGCGTTCAACGGGCGATCCGACCGAAGCTTCATCGTCGCCAATGGCGAAGCGATCCCGCTCGCCGACCTTCGTGGCCTGATCGGATCGGGCCGCGCGCGCGGCGATGATCTGGACCTGCTGGTGCTCAGCGCGTGCGAAACTGCCGTCGGCGACGATCTCGCGAGCATGGGCCTTGCCGGGGCCGCCGTCCAGTCGGGCGCGGACAGCGCGATTGCGTCGCTCTGGTCGGTCAACGACACCGGCACCGTCGCGCTGATGAAGGCATTTTACGATCGCTACCGCGCCGGCGACGGCAAGGCGGCGGCCCTGCGCACCGCCCAACTGGCGCTGATCAAGCAGGGCGGCGATCTCGCGCATCCGTCGATCTGGGCGGCATTCACGCTGTTGGGGGGCTGGAGATGAGGCACGCCGCGATCGGGATGGGCGCGGGCGCGCTCGTGTTGCTGTCGGCGATCCCTGCGGGCGCCCAGACCGCGATCACGCCCGATGCGCCGCCTGCGCTCACCACCGGCACCACCGCGACGACCACGGGCACCACCACGGTGATCGACGGCGGTCGCCGCGTCGGCGACAATCTGTTTCACAGTTTTGCGCGTTTTTCGCTCGGGACGGGCGACACCGCCTTATGGGTGCGATCGGGCGGTGACGGCGGCAGCATCGCCAACGTCATCAATCGCATCACCGGTGGCAGCATCTCGACGATCGACGGTACGATCGCCACCCAAGGCCTTGATCGCGCCAATTTCTTCTTCATCAATCCGGCCGGAATCATCTTCGGCGCCAATGCGTCGGTCGCGGTGCCCAATGCGGCCTATTTCTCGACCGCGAGCAGCCTGCGCTTTGCCGATGGCGGCGTGTTCGGGGTGACGACCCCCGGCGGCTCGAGCTTTTCGATGGCCGCGCCTGCCGCGTTCGGCTTTCTCGGCGCCCAGGGGGATATCAGCATCGTCGGCGCCGGCGACGGCTTCGTCGGCGCCGATACCGGCCTGTCGCTCAGCGCGGCCAATATCAGCATCGACCGATCGACCTTCGTCCCCGGCGCGCTCGATCTTGTCGCGCTCGGCACCGCCAGCGCCGAAGTGGCGCTCGATCAGCCACTCGCGGCGCGGTTCACGAGCGGGAACCTGTCGTTCACTGACAGCTTCGTCAGCGTCCAGCCCAGCGCGAGCCAGTCCGGCCGGGTCCGTGCCGCTGCCGCGCGGATGACGCTGACCAGTTCGATCTTCGCCTCGGATTCCAACGACCGGAGTGCCGCTGGCCTCCACCTGCTGGTCGGCGATCTGATCCTGCGCGGCAGCGCCGGCGGCGCCAACCAGACCTATCTCGGCAGCTTTGCGCCCGGGATCGGTAACGCCGCCGTCGTCGATATCGACGCGCTGCGGATCATGATGTCCGACACCAGCCAGATCAGCTCGCAGGCGCTGCCCGGGGCGATGGGCAATGCCGGCGACATCCGCATCCGCACCGGCTCACTGCTGATCGCAACCGACGCGTCGATCGTCTCGTCTGCCTATGGCAATTCGCGATCGGGCAGTATCGACATCGCTGCCGACAGCATCGCGATCACCTCTGGCGGGATGATCGATTCGACCACCTTCGGCGCGGGGAACGGCGGCGATCTGCTGATCGACACCGGCTCGCTGACGATGAACGGCGGGCTGATCGCGTCCGAAGCCGAATCGAGCGCGACGGGCGACGCGGGGACCGTCTCGATTCTCGCCAAGACCGTCGCGCTCGATCACGGCGCCCGCATCACCTCGTCCAATCTGGGCGCGGGATATGGCGGCTATGTGGGTGTCGCTGCGGACACGATCGAGCTGCGCAACGGATCGAGCATCGCCGCCGATTCGATCGGCGGCCAGAGTAGCGGCGCGGGCGAGGTCGGGATCTACGCGAAGACCTTGCGGATCCTGTCGGGCAGCGAGATCTCGTCGGTGACCGAGGGATCGGGGCAGGGCGGGACGCTGGTCGTGAATGCCGATCACCTGCTCATCGACGATGGCGCGCTCAACAGCGCCGCGCTCGGCGGCACCGGGGCGGCGGGCATCATCGTCGTACAGGCCGGGGACCTCACCCTGCGCAATACCGGCGAGATCGCCACCTCGACGCGGGGTTCGGGAATCGCGGGTCTGATCCAGATCAGCGCGCATTCGATCGATCTTTCGAGCGGCAGCCGGATCAGTTCGGAGACCTTTTCGACCGGGCGGGCGGGGGACATCCTCATCGAACCTTCGGGCGACGGGCCGCTCGACATCGCGATCACCGGCGGCGCGCGGATCACGTCCGCGCAGACCGGCGCAGCGGCGACGGGCGATGCCGGCAGCGTGTCGATCGAGGCGAACCGGTTGTATCTCGGCCCCGCGGACGCACCTTCGATCAGCACCAGCGTGGCCAATACGGGATTTGCCGGCGAGATCGCGATCAAGGCCAAATCACTGGTGCTCGACGGCGCCGAAATCGCCTCGGCAGCGACCGGCGCGGTGGCGGGGACGGCGGGTGGGATCGACATCACCGCCGACACGATCGAGATCGTCAACGGTGGTCGGATCGAAAGCACGTCGTTCAATCCGGATCCGGCCGGCGCGATCCTGCTGACGGTGGGCACGCTGATCGCGCGCGGCGCGGGATCGGAAATCACCAGCGAGAATCTATCCGATCGGGGCGGGCTTGCGGGGGGCATCCTGATCGACGCCGGCCGCGTCGAGCTGCGCGATGGCGCCGCGATCTCGACCAATTCGATCGCTGGCCCGGCGGGCGACATCACGCTGCTGATGCCACGCACGGGGACGCTGTTGCTGCGCGGCGCGGCGCAATCGGGGGTCATCACGACGTCGTCGGGGCCGGGCACCGGTGGCATCATCACGATCGCCAGCCCCTATCTGATCCTCTCTGATGGCGGCCAGATTCTGGCGCTGGGCGAGGCATTCGGCGCCGATGTGCTGATCCAGTCCGATTTCTACATCCGCTCGTCGGATCGGCTCAACCTGTTGTCGGTGGACGGGCTGCTGCTCGTCGACAGCCAGGTCGGCGATCTTTCGACCGGCGCCGCGCCAGTCGATCTGTCGTTCCTCGATGCGTCGTCGGTGCTGCGCGGCCAGTGCGCGGCAACGCGGCGCGGCGGCACCAACCAGCTCAATCTGCGTCCGACCGGGCCCTATGCCGGCATCGCCGCCCCCGACGGCGCCGCCGCGTCGACCGTCGCCGGCGCGCTGACCAGCTGGACGGTTTGCAAACAGTGACCACCGCGACAATGCTCAGGACCATCGTCGTATCGGCCGCGCTTTGCGCGACCGAGGCCCAGGCGCAGCAACGGCCCGAGGCGCCCGGCGACCGAACCGGGCCGGGCGCGACGGCGCCGACGCTGCCGGCCTTTTCCAGGCCGGCGCCAGCCTTGGTGCCGCCGATCGATGCGCCTGCAGCCACCGTGCCGGCCGTCGACGATGCCGGAATCGTGATCGCCGATGTCGATGTTGCGGGCGGGCCGGGCAGCGCGCCCGCGGCTGCCGATTGGGCGCCGACGCCTGATCCGGTGACCGGGCTCACGCTCGAACAACCGCCAAGCCGCGGCTTCGACGCGGCGTGGGTCAAGCACCAGTTCGCCCTCAACGGCCTGATCGGCGCGCGAATGCCGCTCGATCGGACGACGGCGCTGATCCAGCTCATCAACCTCGCCTTCGTTCGCAACGGCTATATCAATTCGGGCGTGCGGATCACCGGCGGCGCGCTGGTTGATGGCGGGGTGCTCCACCTCGTGCTGGTGTTCGGTCGGCTGACCGCCGATGGCGACGCTTCGCCGGTGATCGTGCGCTGGGGGGCGGGCGGCGCGCGCGGGCTGACCTCGGGCTTTGTCACCGATCGCATGCAGGCAGCCCGCGAGGTGCCGCTCAACGCGCTCTCGATCGAGCGTGCCTTTCGCTTGCTGTCCGAGAATCCGGCGATTGCCACCGTGCGCGCCGATCTGCGGCCCGGCGCCCGCCCGGGCGAGGCGACACTGGCGCTGACGGTCGATCCGGCACCCCGGATCGATCTCTACGCGAGCGTCGCCAACAGTCGCTCCCCCGCCGTCGGCGCCCAGCGCGGTGCGATCGGCGGATCGATCCGCAACCTGATCACCGCCGGCGATCTGGCCAGCGCCGAGGCAGGGATCACCGCCGGCCAGCCCGATGCCTCGGCGAGCTATCAGACGCCGATCTTCGGCACGCGGACCAATTTCCTGATGCGCGGCGGCTATAATCTGGCGTCGGTGGTCGATCGCCCGTTGGTGCCGCTCGATATCAGCGCGCGCGACTGGAACGTCGAGGCTGGGCTCGACCAGACGCTGGTCCTCCGCCCGTTGACCCCGCGCCCGGCGGGCGGCTGGCGGGCGGCGCGGAGCATCTCGGTGGGCGTGCGCCTGGCCCACCGCGAGACCGCGACGTTCCTGCTCGGCCAGCCCTTTTCCTTCTCGCCCGGTGCGGTCGACGGCCGGTCAGACTATACCGCGCTGCGGCTGGTCGGCGACTGGGTCGAGCGCGGGATATCCCAGGTGACCGCGCTGTCGGTGACATTCACGCAGGGGCTGGCCGGATCGCGCGTCATCCCCACCAACCCCGTCGATGCTGCCGCGCTGCTCGATCGCGTGCCGACCACCGATTTTCGCGCGCTGCTGGTGCAGGCGAGCCATGCCCGCCGGCTGACCAGCGACGGGCTCGAAGTGCGGTTGCGACTGACCGGACAATGGGCTGAAGGGCTGCTTTATTCGGGGGAGCGACTGGCGGCAGGCGGCGACGCGACGGTGCGGGGCTATCGCGAGACGCTGGCGCTGGTCGACCGCGGGCTGATCGGTTCGGTCGAACTCTATCAGCCGGTGTCGCTCTCGGGCCGCGGAGCCGACGCCCATGGCGTCAATCTCGCAGCTTTCGGGGTGTCGGCATTCGTCGACGGCGCGGTGCTGGGCAATGCCCGCGATCCCCAGCCACGGCCCGATCGGCTCGCCAGCGTCGGTGCCGGCCTTGCCTGGGTGCCCGCTGACGCGATCACGGCTCGGGTCAGTTATGCCTATGCGCTGATCGACGCGCCCCAGGTCGGCAGCCGCGACCTGCAGGATCGGGGGTTTCAATTCCGCGTCACCCTTCATCCGCTCGCGCTCCTGCGCCGGCGATAGGCGCGGCGCCGCCGCCCTCAGAAAACGGGCGCGCCGGTGATCTTCGTCTGTTTGCAGCCGATCGTCATCCAGCCGGTCTTGCGAAGATAGGCGAGGTCGATCGCGCGCCCCTGGCAGATGATGCGGCGCTTGCCGTCGCTGTAAAAATTGACGTTGACGGTGAATTCGCCCTCCCCCCGCGCGATCGCCGCGATGGCGTGGTCGAAATTGGTGAAGCGCCCGCATTGCTTGGCATCGCCCTCGCAATTCCAATCGGTCACCGGATAAGCGAGATAGGGCGAGCGCACCGAACCGCCGGGAATGTCGATGATGTCGTCGCCCTGCTCGATCGCGAGCAGGCCGGGTAGCGTGACGCAGCGCGCGCCGATCTCGCACTTGCTGGCGGCATCGGGATCATTGGTGAAGACGGGCTTGACCGAGCCGGCGAATTTGAACGCGGGGCCGCCCTTCATCGGCGTGATCGTTGCCTCCATCAGCACATCGCCATGCTCGGCGCCGGCGGCGTTGATCATCGCGAGTCGCATCGCCATCGTCAGCACGGCCTTGTCGTCGTCGCCATCGCGATAGAGGATCACCTGCTCTGGCGGCTGCACGACGATCACCGAACCACGTATGGCCGAGATGGCGTTGATCGCGGCCAGCATCACCGCGAGGAAGAAGCCGGCGGCGCCGATCGTGATCCGTCGATGCCACGCCTTGCGCTCGCGCTCCTCCGGCGTGTCGGGCCCATCCTCGTCGGCGGCGCCGAGAAGCTCGGCCACGTCATCAAGCATCGCCCGACAATTTCCCTTATCCCGTTTGCTTGTTGCGCCTGGCCATCACGCGTAAGGAAATTGCTGCTTGGCGTCGAGAGGGGATCAATCATGGCATGGCTGATGCGTTTCGGGATCGCGGTCGGGGTTTGCGCGCTGCCGGCGGCGGCGATCGCCCAGGCCTTTTCGCTGAGCGTCGTCCAGTTCGCCGGCGGGCCCGATCAGCTGATCACCTTCACCGATTCCAAGGTCGTCGCTTATGACGATGGTGATACGCCGCTGTTCCGCGCCGATCGCGCCTTTTTGTTCGGCGGGACGAGCAAGCTCGGCAATCCTGCGGGGCGCGTCTTCGCCTGGGATCTGGTGCGCAAGAAGGTCCGGGTGAGCGCGGCCGGCCGGCCGCAGATCTGGATCGCCTGCAGCGAGATCAAGCCGATGTCCCTGGCCTGCTCGACCACGCTCCGCATCGCCAACGACGGGTCGCTTGTGATCTCGGGCACGGGCTTGAACGGCGGGCAGCGGGGCTCGGGGCCGCTCGAGCCCGATGCCGCCACGCTGGCGCGCCTGCCTGATTGTCCGGGTGATCCGCGCTGCCCTTCATAGGGCCGGCTCATCGGGCCCAGCTCATGGGCCAGGTGGCATCGCCGTGCGTTGATCGGCAATCGTGATGCTCTCGCGCTGGCCCGGCACGCGTGTATAGAGGCAGCGGATAGCGATTCATCAGGAGCACTGGCTGCCATGACGAAACTGCCGATTCTGCTTGCCCTGCTACTGCTGCCGATCGAAGCGAGCGCGGCGCCGCGCACCGGATTTCACCCCGGACCCGTGTTTGCCGAATTTGGCGATGTCGCCTCGGTGGACAGCGATATGCCGCTCCCGCCGACGACGGTGTTCCATGTCGCCTTCAACGTCTCGGAAAAGGCCAAGCCCGGCGAGCTCAGCCGAGCGATCGAGTCGGCCGCGCGATTCATCAACATGCATGTCGAAGCCGGCGTGCCGCTCGCCAATATCCATGTCGCCATCGTTGTTCATGGGCCGGCCTCGACGGATCTTCTGAAGGCAGGCCCCTATGCCCAGCGCAACAACGGCGCCGCCAATGGCAGCGCGGCGGCGATTGCCGCATTGACCGCCCATGGCGTCGACATCTGGCTGTGCGGGCAAAGCGCCGCCGCCGCGTCGATCGCCAAGGCGGATGTCTTGCCGGGGGTGAAGATGGCGCTTTCGGCAATGACCGCGCTCGCGTTGCTGCAGCAGCAGGGATATTCGATCAATCCGTTCTAAGGTGCTGATCCGAGGTCGTGCTGGTGGGCCCACGCATCCCGATCCTCCCCCTCGTCAACCCCGCGGTCAGCCGATCCGCTCGACCCCACCCATATAGGGCACCAAAGCCGGCGGAATCGTCAGCGAGCCGTCTTCATTCTGGTGCGTTTCGAGCAATGCGAGCAGGTGGCGATCGCAAAAGCCGGTCGCCGAGATCGTGTGCGGATAGACTCGCTTGCCGTCCTCGTCGCGCCAGCGGATATTGCCGCGCCGCGTCTGGAAATCGGTGAGATTGGTGTTCGAGGTCACCTCGCGATAACGATCCTGGCCGGGCATCCAGGCTTCGATGTCGTATTTGAAATGCCCGGGTGCGGCGATGTCGCCCGACGAGCAGACGATCACGCGATAGGGGATGTCGAGCAGCTGGAGGAAGCGCTCCTCGTTGGCGAGGCATTGCAGATGCCAATGCTCCGATTCCTCGGGCCGGCAGAAAACCACCTGCTCGAGCTTGAAGAACTGATGGACGCGGATGATCCCGCGCGTATCGCGGCCGGCGGCGCCCGCCTCCGTGCGGAAGCACATGCTGTCGCCCATGTAGAGCAGCGGCAGCGATTCGAGAATCTCGTCGATGTGAAAGCCCAGGATCGCCTGTTCGCTAGTGCCGATCAGCGACAGGTTGCTGTCCTCGATCTTGTAGTTTTCCTTTGACGCGAACGGCGTGTAGCCGGCGGTGAAAAGCGTTTCGGGGCGCGCCAGCAGCGGCGGGCTGACGAGTTGCCACGGCGCATCGGCGACCATCGCCTGCCACAGCCCGATCATCGCATAGCGCAACCGCACCGCATCGTTCTTCAGCACGTAGAATCGGCTGCCGGCGACCGAAACGCCGCGGGCGATGTCGAGCATGTCGAGCCCTTCGGCGACATCCTCGTGCGAGCGCGGCGTGAAATCGAACCGGCGCGGGGTGCCCCATTCGCGGAACAGGGTGAAATCATCCTCACTGCCCATCGGCACGCGCGGATCGAGCATGTTCGGTACGCGGGCGAGCCGATCGTTGAGATCGTCTTCGATCTCGCGCAGACGTGCCTCGCCCTGCGAGATTGCCTCCTTGATCGCGCGGGCGCGGGCGCGGATGGAATCGGGATCGACCGCGCCGGCGCCGCTCTTCGCCGCCAGCGCCTTGCTTTCCTTGCGCCGTTCCTCGATCTCGACGATCAGCGTGCGGCGATCCTGATCGAGCGCGATGATCGCATCGACATCGACGTCGTAACCGCGCGCCTTGGCGTTGCGGGCTACATCGTCGGCGTTGTTCACGATGAACTTGATATCGAGCATGGGGACCTTCGAATTGGGGGCGCAAATGCCGGCCCGGCGCGAGCGGTCCTAGCGACGATCGGCGCATACGACAATCCGGCGGTGGGCCGAACGACAGATGACAGCGCACGCGCTCGGTGGCACAGGCGCGGTGATGCGCGAAAAGGGCAGGGCCAGATGACTGATCGAACCGGAATCGTCCCCGACAGCGAATATCGCGGGCTGATCGGGCGGCTTCCGGCCGGTCTGCGCGGTTTTGCGATGCTCGCGCGCTTCGACCGGCCGATCGGGTGGTGGTTGCTGTTCTGGCCGGGCGCATGGGGGGTGGCGCTGGCCGGCGGGGCGATTGCCCGCTGGGATCTGGTCGTCTGGTTGCTGATCGGCGCGATCGCGATGCGCGGCGCCGGCTGCGTCTACAACGACATCATCGATCGCGATCTCGACGCCCGTGTCGCGCGCACGCGCGATCGGCCGCTGGCGAGCGGCGCGATCTCGCTCCAAGCCGCGTGGATCTGGCTCGTCACCCTCTGCCTGATCGGCCTCGTCGTGCTGGTCCAGCTCCACCTTTATGCGGCGATCGTCGCGCTGCTCAGCCTTGCGCCGGTCGCGGCCTATCCGTTCATGAAGCGGATCACCTGGTGGCCGCAGGCATGGCTGGGGCTGGTGTTTTCCTGGGCAGCCTTGGTCGGCTGGGGCGAGGTTGCAGGCGCGCTCTCGCTGCCCGGTCTGCTGCTCTATCTGGGCTCGATCGCCTGGGTCGTCGGCTACGACACGATCTATTCGCTCCAGGACCGCGAGGACGACGCGCTGGTCGGTATCCGATCGTCGGCCAGAGCGATGGGGCGCCAGGTGAAGCCCGGCGTCGCCGCATTTTATGCCATCGCGCTTGGTTGCTGGGGCGTAAGTTTCTGGCAAATTCGGGCCGATCCGCTCGCGCTGGTCGCGCTGCTGCCGGTTGCGCTGCATCTCGGCTGGCAGGTGGCCACCCTTATCCCCGATGACGGCGCCAACGCGCTCGCCCGCTTCCGGTCGAACCGCTTTGCCGGGCTGCTGATGGCGGCCGCCTGTGTGGTCGTCGGCACGACGGCACAATAATCATTGCCGATACTGGTTCAAATCCGGCGTCAGGCGGCCTAAGTCGCGTCGATGCAAACGCCAGAACAGGCCCGCGAGCGGGCACAGGATATCGTCGCCCGCGCCATTGCCGCCGGGGCCGACGCCGCCGATGCGGTTTTCGCCGCCGATGCCTCGATCGATGTCTCGATTCGGCTCGGCGCGCTCGAGGATGTCGGGCGCTCCGAAAACGAGGAACTGGGGCTGCGCGTGTTCGTCGGGCGGCGCAATGCCAGCGTGTCGACCTCCGATTTGCTGCCCGATATGCTCGACGCGCTGGTCGAGCGGGCGATCGCGATGGCGCGCGAAGCGCCCGAGGATAGATGGGCGGGTTTGGCCCCCGAGGACCGGCTGATGCACGGCAGCCCGCCGCATCTCGATCTCGACGACGGGCGGGACATTGCCCCCGAAGCGCTCCGCGAGCGCGCGCTGGCGGCCGAGGACGCCGCCCGCGCCGTCCCGGGTGTCACCAACAGCGAGGGCGGCGGCGCGAGCGCCGGTCGATCGGTGCGGGCGCTCGCCACCAGCCATGGTTTTGCCGCCGCTTATTCGGTGTCGAGCCATGTCGTCTCGGCGAGCGTGCTGGCCGGGACGGGCAGCGACATGCAACGCGACTATGCCTATCACAGCGCCCGGCACCTCGATCGGCTCGAGGATGCGGCAATCGTCGGGCGGCGGGCTGGCGAGCGCGTCATCAAGCGGCTCAACCCCGTGCGGGTGCCAAGCGGCAGCATGCCCGTGGTGTTCGATCCGCGCGTCGGCAACAGCCTGATCGGGCATCTGATCGGCGCGATCGCCGGCCAGTCGATCACCCGCAAGACCAGCTTCCTGCTCGATGCGCTCGGTACGCGCATCTTCGGCGAGGGGGTGACGATCCGCGACGATCCGCATCGCCCGCAGGGGTTGCGCTCGCGTCCCTTCGATGGCGAAGGGCTGCCCGTCTCCCCGATGGCGATCGTCGAGCATGGGATGCTCGAGGCGTGGCTGCTCGACAGCGCCTCGGCGCGCCAATTGGGGCTCGAGCCCACCGGCCATGCCGTGCGCGGCTCCAGCGGCGCGCCCGGCGTCTCGTCGAGCAATCTGTTCATGGAAGCCGGGCACGTGCCCCCCGAAACGCTGATCGGTGGTGTCACCCACGGCGTCTATGTCACCGAGCTGATCGGGATGGGCGTGAATGGCGTGACCGGCGATTATAGCCGGGGCGCAGCCGGTTTCCTGATCGAGAATGGCGCGTTGACGAGCCCGGTTGCCGAGATCACGATTGCCGGCAATCTGAAGGACATGTTCCTCAATCTCACCCCCGCCAACGATCTCGAATTCCGCTATGCAGTCAACGTGCCGACGATCGCGATCGAGGGCATGACGGTGGCGAGTGGCTGACCGATCGTCCGACCGGCTGGTCGACGATATCGCGGCGATCGCGGCGGAGGCGGGCGCACTGGCGCTGGCCCGCTGGCCGGACGATTTCGGGCGGTGGGAGAAATCGCCGGGCAATCCGGTCAGCGATATCGATCTCGAGGTCAATGCGCTGCTCAAGGAGCGGCTGTACGCGCTCGATCCGGCTGCCGGCTGGCTCTCCGAAGAAACCGCCGACAATGCCGATCGGCTCGGCTGCGCTCGGCTCTGGGTGGTCGATCCGATCGACGGCACGCGCGATTATCTGCGCGGCCTGCCGGGGTGGGCCGTTTCGGTGGCACTGGTCGATCATGGCGTCCCGATCGTCGGTGTGCTCGACGCGCCCGCGCGCGGCGAGCGCTGGCGTGCGATCGCGGGTGGCGGCGCGACGCGCAACGGCATCGTGCTGAGTGCGGGAAACCGGACGAGCTTCGCTGGCGCGCGCGTGCCGACCGATCAACTGCCGAAAAACGATGCCGATCTGGTGATGGTGCCAAAGCCCAATTCGATCGCGCTGCGGATCGGCATGGTCGCGGCCGACGAGGCCGATCTGGTGGCAACGCTGCGCTGGGGGTCTGAGTGGGACATCGCCGCCGCCGCGCTGATCGCGACCGAGGCGGGGGCGACGGTCAGCGACGCTTTTGGCGGGAACCTCGCGTTCAATACGCCGAGCGCGCAGGCGTTTGGCGTGCTGGCGACGACACCGGGAATCCATGCCGCTGCCGTCGCGCGGCTCGCCGATCGTGCCCGGGCGATCGTGGGATGAGCGTGGGCTGCTTGCCGCTGCCCAGCCGCCACTCTATCTTTGACGGGCAGAGGCGGACCCGA
Organism: Sphingomonas sp. 28-66-16; assembly: GCA_002281485.1. Taxonomy (GTDB): domain Bacteria; phylum Pseudomonadota; class Alphaproteobacteria; order Sphingomonadales; family Sphingomonadaceae; genus Sphingomonas. The sequence goes on along the minus strand of NCGF01000015.1, from coordinate 46,021 downwards.
TGACCGAACCGACGATCGACTGGAAAGACATTCTCGAAGTGGGTCTCGGCGGGCCGGGCTGCGGCCAGCTCTATATCGACGGCAAACAGCCCAAGGGCGCCTATCGCTATTTGCCGCCCGCGCTGATCCACGAGGGCAAGGTCTATGCCTCGACCTTCGTGCCCGGCGGCTTCATCCTGTGCGTGATCGATCCGGCCTCGCTGACGCGCCAGGAACTATCGGCCAAGTTGCCCTATGCGCGCCTGCAGGCGATCGAGGATGGCGAGATCGTCTATGTCGATCGGCACGATGGCGACAGCGTGTCGCGGCTCCCGCTGGCGCTGCCCCAGCCATTTTTCGCCCGGCTCGCCGCGCGGCTGACCAAGCGCTGATCAGCCCTCGGCGGCGATGCGCCGCAGCGCGCGTTCGAAAACTTCGGGCGGCTGGCCGCCCATGATCACATATTTGTCGTCGACGATGATCGCCGGGACGCCGCTGATCCCCTGCGCCTGCCAATGGCGCTCGGCGGCGCGCACGTCGGCGGCAAATCGGTCCGATGCGAGGATCGCGTGCGCCGTCTCGGGATCGAGCCCGACGGCACCCGCAGCGGCAACCAGCGTCGCGCGATCGGACGGATCGCCGCCCTCGCTGAAATAGATCGCGAACAGCCGGTTCTTGAGCGCGGCCTGTTTGCCTTCGCCCTCGGCCCAATGCAGCAGGCGGTGCGCGTCGAAGGTGTTGTAGATCCGGCTGGTCTCGGTGCCGGTCATCGTAAAACCAAGCTCGGCGGCGCGCGCCCGAATCCCCGCGCGGTTCGCCGCCGATTGCTCCGGCGTCGCGCCATATTTCTCGGCGACATGCTCGACGATGTTCTGGCCTTCGGGCGGCATCGCCGGGTTGAGTTCGAACGGCTGGAAGTGAATCGCCGCGTCGACCTCGTCATGCGCGCTGGCGAGCGCCTGTTCGAGCGCGCGCAGCCCGATCACGCACCACGGGCAGACGACATCCGAGACGAAATCGATCTTAAGCGTCCTGGCCATGACACGCCTCCCGGGTGCGAGCGCGCCACCGTCAGGCGCGGGGCCCTTGTGTCTTGATATTGAGCTGGCCGGCAAGCCCTGCTTCGCGGTGCACCGAAATCGCCTGATAGCCGGGGTTGGCGACCATCGCCTGAAATGCCGCGAGCGAGGGATATTCGGCCAGCGCGACCATGTCCCACAATTCCTCGACCTCGCCGAGCATCAGGCCGGTGACGCGCCCGGCATAGCCCGGCCTCCCGCCGACCGCCTCGATATGCGCGCCGACCGCCATGCCATAGCGCATATAGGCCTCGAACCCCGTCAGCTGTGCGTCGCGACCGTCGGGATAGTCGGCCTTCGCCTTGAACTTGAGCAGATTGACCATCGTGAACGGACCGTCCTCGACCGCGCTGAAAAAGGCGGCGATCTGGTCGGGGGTCGGCATGACGGCATTGGCGACGTGCATCGGCGTGCTCCTGCGGCGGGCAGTTCGCGCCCTATTGGCAGTCGACATGCCGATTTATTGGCGCCTGGTCAATCGCCGCCGGCGGGGAGGTGAGCGGCCGGCTATAGGTCGCGCCGTTCGAGCCTTTCGAGCAGCGCGGCGAGCTGGTCGGCGGCGGCCTGGATCGTCGTCGCGTCGGGAAGATCGGCACGGGCGGTGGGCGGCGACGTGGTGACCATGACGAGGTTCAGCGCCTCGTTGGGGTCGTTCCTGAGATCATACATTTCCCACTCCTGCGGGGCCTTGCCCGAGGGATCGAAATAGCGCGCGAGCTTGTAGTCGAGCGTGCGCACGCAGCGGACATGATTGGGCTGCTTGACCGCGCCGCGCTCGAGATCGACCCCCGGCTTGCCGTTGGCGCCGTCGATCACCGCCTGCACGACCGCGTCATAGACCGCGAATTCTTCATAGGAGTGCTTCTCCTGCGCGGTCCGCGACGGGGGCAGCGGCGCGGTGATCTCGTCATCGGTGATGAACAGCACGCCCTCGCGGTCGCTGCCATCGGGCTCGACGATCGGGCCAGTGGGCGCACCGGCCAGCACGCCGCTGATGATCGGTGCAAGATCGACCCCCGGCAGCGGTGGCACCGTGCGGCTGAGCGCGAGTTCCGCGCTCAGCGCCCGTCGCGCGGCCACATCGATACCGGCAAGGCCGAGCACCGTTGGCAGAATGTCGATATGGCTGGTCAGCGCATCGATCTGCGCCGGCTCGGGCGCGATCACGCCGATGTCGGTGCTGCGCGTCGTCGTCGCGGCGCCCGGGAAGCGCACCACGACCGGCACATGCAGCGCCTCCTGATAGGCGGCGTACCATTTCTCGATCATCATGCCGTGCGCCGCGCCATATTCGCCGTGATCCGACAGGAAGATCACGATCGTATTGTCGGCCTGGCCCGATTCCTCGAGCGCGGTGAGCACGGCGTCGATGTGCCGATCGACCACGGCGTGGAGCCACGCGTATAATTGCAGGAAGACGAGGCAGTTCTGATCGGGGTCGTCGGTGAGCTGGAACGGGATGCAGCTCTTGAGCGACAGCGCGACGGCGTCCGCGATCGCCGCCGCCCGGTCGATCCCGGTGGGCGGCGGCATCCCGGCGGCGGTGGCGGCGCCGACGAGGCCGTTGACGATGTTGAAGCCGCCTTTCGCGGCGAGCGCGAGCCCGACCTTGTAGGCTGCTTCATGCTGGCAGCTGGGCTTTTCGGCGAGCGATTCGTCCTGGGTAGGCGAGGGCCGCGCACAATCCTGCGGAAAGCCGTCAGGATTGAGCGGGATCCGGATCGTGCCCGGGACGGGTGGCGGCGTCGCGTCGCCCTGATCGGGCACGGCCAGCGGGCCGAAGATCGATTGGGTGCCCGTTCTCGTCTGCGGATCGGGCAGCGCCTGGGCGATCACGCCGGGATAGGTGGCGATGTCGTGCGGGTTGGTGAACGAGGCGACCGCGAACCACGGCGGGATCGCGGCGGTGTCGGGCCCGGTCGTCGCGGGGTCCTCGACCGCCATCTGCGCGAAGGCACGGTTGTAGTTGAGCGCGAGCCCCTGCCGGCGGATGAAGCTGCAGGCACTGTCGGTGAAGCCCGCGTCGCGATAGACGCCGAGATTGTTCGGCTGGGCACCGTGCGGCTCGGGATAGGATTCCTCCCAATTGTCGAACCCGTAGCGCTTGAGCGAATGCTCGGGCGGGTTGGAGACATGCCATTTGCCGAAATAATGCGTCGAATAGCCGGCTTGGCGCATCCACGTCCCGAGCGTCGGGATGCCGTCCGCCGCGAGCCAGGGGAAGTTCGACGAATCACCATTCTTGAACAGACCGTCGGTCTGCGTCACCCCGGTGCGCGTGCCATATTGGCCGGTATAGATCACCGTGCGACTCGGCGTGCACGCGCTCGCGGCGATCGTGTGATTGCGCAGGACGACCGCATTCTCGCGCAGCCGCAGCAGACCGGGAAAGAATTTGGCGTAAGGATTGTCGGCCTTGATCGTCCCCTGAAAGCCGAGAATTTCCTTCAGCGGCTCGTCAAACCCGCCATCGGCGCCATAGGAAAACCGCGGGAAGCGATATTGATCGCAGGTAATCACGAGGATGTTGGGGCGCTGCGTCGGCTGATCGGGGGTGGTTGCCATGATGAGTCTCCATCTCAAGACGATGGAACAGTCTCACAGTCATTCGACGCCGATCAATCGATTAGTCGTGATACACCCAAAGACGATCAAACTCTTTGGGGCTGGTCTCTAACGTCATTAAAATGCCAATTCGCCAGTCGGCAAGATGAAGCTTTGGTGAAACTGACCTGACACGCGGGTTGCGACGTCAGCTTAATGTGCCGCCTTCGGCATCGCCGCGATATTTGATCTCGAGAAACCGTCCGCGGGTCGCCAGTGAGTCGAGATCACCCGCGGCGAGCTGCGCGCTCATCTCGCCGATCTCTCCCTCGATCAGTTTGAGACCTTCGATCAGCTGCGCATCGGGGGTCTTGCCATTGCGCTCGACGCGGCGCAGTTCGGGCGGCACCCGCGTATAGCCCTTGACGAATTCGGGCAGCTGCTCGCCGACCAGCTTGCGGACCTCGGCGGCGGCGGGCTCGTTCTCGCCGAGCGTGGCGAGCTGCGGGCCGAGCGTGTCGAGCCGCATCCCGATCTGGTCGATCAGGCTGACGGCGGGGGCAGGGAGCGCGGGGCGCTGCGATTGCAACCAGCGGTCGGTCTGCGCGGGCAGCGCCTTGAGCTCGACCTGGCGCAGCTTCTCGGCGGTCGGCGCAGCCGCCGTCGGGAAGATCGCCAAGGTCAGCGTCGTCGCCACCAGCAGCAGCATCACGGCGAGCGCGCCGAACATCCCGAGCGGGACGAACAGCCCCGCTACCACCGCGAGGATCAGGATCGCCGAATCGGCCAGCGCGATCCGCGTCAACCGCGTGCCGACCTCGTTGACCCGTCGCTGGCGCCGCTCGCTGGCCCGCGAGCGCGAATCCACCCGGTTGATCAGCTCGGCCGAGCGCGCGATCTGCCGGTCGATATCGGTCATGTCAGACCGCCTCGAGCTTGAAGGTGTCGGCCGACGGGCCGCTCAGCGCCGCCTGGGCCTGGCCCTCGGCACGGGCGATATATCCCTTCGACTTCTCGACCTCGCCCGAGAGCGAATTGACGGTCGTCTTCATGCTGTCGAGCGCCTTCAGCTTGAAGCTGTCGATCGCATCCATCGTGTCATAAATATTCTGGAAGGCGCGCTGGAGCGTTTCGAGCGGGATCGTCGAGGCGGCGGCCTGTTCATGGATCGTCGCCGTCTGGCTCTTGAGCAGCTTGCCGGTCGAATCGATGATGTTGGCGGTTGTCGTGTTGAGCGCGGTGATCTGTTCGAGCACCAGCTTCTGGTTGGTCAGCGCCTGCGCGACGGTGACGGCCGTGCGCAACGCCGCGACGGTGGTGGTGCTCGCGCGATCGACGCCCTTCACCAGCTCGACATTGTTCTTCTTGACCAGATCGAGCGCGAGATAGCCCTGCACCGTCACCGCCATCTGCGTCAGCAGGTCCTGGGTGCGCTGGCGGACATAGAAAAGTGCGGTTTCGCGGATCGCCTTGGCCTTGGCCGGATCGGTGTGGTCGAGCTCGTTGGCGGTATCCTCGAGCTTCGCGTCCATCGTCTTGGCGAGCACGATCATCTGTTCGAGCCGCCCCATTGCGGTCCACAGATTGGCGCGCTCGACGTCGATCGCGGCATTGTCCATCAGCAGCTCGTCCTTGCCCGAGCCGAGCGATTTCAGGATCGACGAGATGTGCCCCTGCGACGATTTATAGCCGTCGAAGTAATCGCGCATCCTGCTGCCGAACGGGATGATCCCGAATATCTTCTTCGGCGCCATCAGGCTGCCCTTCTTGCCGGGATCGAGGTCCTCGATCGTCCGCCTGAGCGCGGCGAGATCGGCCCCGACCCCCGATTCCTGGTCCATCGCCTTGACGGGTCGATCGAGGAAGCGGTTCGATTGCCCGGCGGCGTCGCGGATTTCCTTCTGGCCCATCGCGCTGATCGCATCGACACGCTTGCCGAATTCGGGTGAGTTGACGTCCTGCGCGACCAGATCGCTGACGAAGCTATCGACCTTGGCCTGCAACTGAGTACGTTTCTCGTCGTCGACCGGCACCAGCCCGACCGCGCGTTCGGGTGCGACGACGGGGACGGGATCGGGCGGGGTCAGCACGAGATCGTTGGTCGCAGTGTCGGTCTGGGTCGCCATCAAGTTCCTCCAGCAACGCGTGTCCTCGGCCTCATTGCCGCCGATCGCCCGTGCGTTCAAGTGTATCGTTCATGTAATACGCTAATCGTCCCGTGCAAGTCGAGCGGCAATCACCGCGCTCAACATCAACTGCAGCTGATGATAGAGCATCAAGGGCAGGATGACTGCCCCCGCCAGCGCTGGCGGGAAAAGAATTCGCGCCATCGGGGCGCCGGTGGCGAGACTTTTGTGCGCGCCCGAAAACAACATCGTCGCGCGATCGGCGGGGGCGAGTTTCATCGCCCCTCCCAGCGCCCAGGCACCCGCGAACGCGGCGAGCAGCAGCAGCAGGGCGATCCCGCCCAATCCGGCCAGTTCGATCGTGCTGACGCGGCGCCACAAGCCCTGCGTGGCGGCTTCGGAAAAGGCGACATAAACCGCCAGGATGATCGTCAATTTGTCCATCATCCCCGCAACCTTCGCATGGCGCTCGATGGTCGGCAGCACCACGGAACGAAGCAGCTGCCCGAGCGCGAAGGGGAGCAGCAACAGCAACGCAACCTTGCCAACGCCGCCCAGCGACAGCGCGCCGAACGCGGTACTCGCCAGCAGCGCGAACAGGATGGGCGTCAGGACGACCCCGAGCAGATTCGAGCTTGCCGCCGCGATCACCGACGCCGCGACGTTGCCGCGCGCGATCGAGGCATAAGCGATCGACGACTGCACCGTCGTCGGCAACACGCCCAGGAACAGCAGCCCCATCAGCAGTTCAGGCGCGAACCAGCGCCCGAGCAGCTGCGTCAGCGCCAGCGTGACCGCAGGAAAGGCGACATACCCGAATGCCAGGATCGCCACCTGTAATCGCCAGCGCTTTGCACCATCGACCACCGCCTGCCGGCTGAGCCGCGCGCCGTGGAGGAAGAACAGCAAGAAGATCGCGGCATTGGACAGCCAGCCGATCGCGACCAGCGCGCCGCCCGTCGCCGGCAGCAGCGTCGCCACGACCAGCGTCGCGACCAGGATCAGGATGAAGCGATCGGGCATCAGGCGGCGGACGAGCGACATGCCTGCGCGCCTAGGCACCGGCTCCCCACAGGTAAAGCGTTGCCGCTATGCGGATGCCGGTATATATCAATGATAGCTATCAGAGGTGAATCGCATGAGCGACGTGGCCAAGATCTTCTGGACCGGCCGCAGCCAGGCCGTCCGCCTGCCCAAGGAATATCGCTTCGAAGGCAAGGAGGTGACGATCCGGCGGGAGGGGGACAAGGTTATCCTGGAGCCGAACACAGAGAGCGATGAAGATTGGGCCCGGCGCTTGTCGGGCAGTCTGGACGAAGACTTCGTCCGCGCGGTGCTGGACGATCGCCCCGGTCCTGAGGAGATGCCCGGCGGGCCGTCTTTCGATTGATGCGCTTTCTGCCCGATACCAACATGATGATCTCCTGGGTGGCTCGGGGCAATCCCGTCGTGACCGAGCTGATCGCCCGCCACCGCCCTGACATCGCCCTGTCGTCGATCGTCCTTCACGAGCTCTACTTCGGCGCGTTCAACAGCCAGCGGGTCGACCGCAACCTGCGCGAGATCGAAGGCTTCGGCATCCCCATCCTCCCCTTCGACCACAACGACGCCCGCGCCGCTGGCGAAATCCGCGCCACCCTGCGCAGGCGCGGTACGCCGATCGGTCCCTATGACGTGATGCCCTATGACGTGATGATCGCCGGGCAGGCGCTGGCACGTGGGCTGACCCTCGTCACCGCCAATACCAGCGAGTTCGGCCGGGTCGAGGGTCTGCGCGTCGAGGATTGGACCGCCTGATCGCCCCGGGCGCGCGTCACCTTTGCGCAGCGCAACATTTTGCGCTATGCGCGCCCCCAACACCTCCGCTTTAGCATCAGGACACTTTATGAGCCTCCGCAACGTGGCGATCATCGCTCACGTCGATCACGGCAAGACAACGCTGGTCGATCAACTTTTCCGCCAATCGGGCACCTTCCGTGACAATCAGCGCGTCGAAGAGCGCGCGATGGATTCGAACGACCTCGAAAAGGAGCGCGGGATCACGATTCTCGCCAAGTGCACCTCGATCGAGTGGGATGACCATCACGGGCACAAGACGCGGATCAACATCGTCGACACTCCCGGCCACGCCGATTTCGGCGGCGAGGTCGAGCGCATCCTGTCGATGGTTGACGGCGTGATCCTGCTGGTCGACGCCGCCGAAGGCGCGATGCCGCAGACCAAGTTCGTGACCGGCAAGGCGCTGGCGCTCGGCCTGCGCCCGATCGTCGTCGTCAACAAGATCGACCGCAGCGATGCGCGCGCGCAGGAAGTGCTCGACGAGGTCTTCGATCTGTTCGTCAGCCTCGAAGCCAACGACGACCAGCTCGATTTCCCCGTGCTCTTCGCGAGCGGTCGCAACGGCTATGCCGGCGACAATCCCGATGTCCGCGAAGGCACGCTCGACCCGCTGTTCAACAAGATCGTCGAGCACGTCCCCGCCCCCTCGGCCGACCCGGATGGTCCGTTCAAGTTCCTCGTCACGTTGCTCGACCGCGACAATTTCCTCGGCCGCATCCTGACCGGCCTGGTTTTTTCGGGCAGCGTCAGGACCAACATGCCGATCCACGCGCTCGACCCCGAGGGCAAGATCGTCGAGACCGGCCGCGCCTCGAAGATCATGGCGTTTCGCGGGCTCGAGCGGCTGCCGGTCGACGAGGCCAACGCCGGCGATATCATCAGCCTCGCCGGCCTGACGATCGCGACCGTTGCCAACACTATCTGCGACCCCAGCGTGACCGAGCCGCTCCACGCGCAGGCGATCGATCCGCCGACGCTGTCGATGCGCTTTGCCGTCAACGATTCGCCGATGGCGGGGCGTGAGGGCAGCAAGGTCACCAGCCGCATGATCCGTGACCGCCTGTTCCGCGAAGCCGAATCGAACGTCGCGATCAAGGTCACCGAGAGCGACGACCGCGATTCCTACGAAGTCGCAGGCCGCGGCGAATTGCAGCTCGGCGTGCTGATCGAGACGATGCGCCGCGAAGGCTTCGAACTCGGCATCAGCCGCCCGCGCGTGCTGTTCAAGGAAGACGAGCACGGCAACAAGACCGAACCCTATGAAACCGTCATCATCGACGTGGACGAGGAATATTCGGGCACCGTCGTCGAGAAGATGAACATTCGGAAAGCCGAGCTAACCGACATGCGCCCCTCGGGCGGTGGCAAGACGCGGATCACCTTCTCCGCGCCCAGCCGCGGGATGATCGGCTATCACGGCGAATTCCTGTCGGACACGCGCGGGACCGGCATCATGAACCGGCTGTTCGAAAAATATGGGCCCCACAAGGGCAAGATCGAGGGCCGCAAGAACGGCGTGCTGATCTCGAACGGCTCGGGCGAGGCCAATGCCTATGCGCTCGGGCCGCTCGAAGAGCGCGGCATCATGATGGTCGCCCCCGGCGAGGCGCTCTACGAAGGCATGATCATCGGCGAGAATGCCAAGACCGACGACCTCGAAGTCAACCCGATGAAGGCCAAGGCGCTGACCAACTTCCGCGCGAGCGGCGGCAAGGACGACGCGATCCGCCTGACCCCGCCGTGGCGGCTGACGCTCGAACAGGCGATCGCCTATATCGACGACGACGAACTGGTCGAAGTGACGCCAAAGTCGATCCGGCTGCGCAAGCGCTATCTCGACCCGAACGAGCGCAAGCGCGCGAGCCGGGCGAAAGCGGCGTAAGTCCAGGTCTCACTGAGCGCAACTTATGGCCCCTCCCCTGATAGGGAGGGGCTTACGATGGGTCGCGGTCATCAAGACTTGGGATAAGCGGGGCCCCGCAGAGCAACCCGCAGCATGATCGATCCGGATCGAGCAGCTAAGCGCGGCCTGACCCGCTGAGCGGCGATACCGATCGCGCTGGTCGGTCGCCGGCGTCCCCGCCCACGACCGACCAGCGTCGATCAGGCCAGATCGAACCGATCGAGCATCATCACCTTGTCCCACGCCTTCACGAAATCGTCGATGAACTTCGACTGGGCATCGGCGCTGGCATAGACTTCGGCGAGCGCGCGCAGCACCGAATTCGAGCCGAATATCAGATCGACCCGGGTGCCCGTCCACCTGATCGCGCCGGTCGTCCGGTCGCGGCCTTCGAAGACATGGTCGCTGTCGCCCATCGGCGCCCAGATCGTGCCGATATCGAGCAGGTTGACGAAGAAGTCGGTCGTCAGCGTGCCGGGCCGATCGGTGAACACGCCGTGCGGCTCGCCGACCGTCGCGCCGAGCGCGCGCAAGCCGCCGACGAGCACGGTCATCTCGGGCGCGCTGAGCGTGAGCAGCTGGGCGCGATCGACGAGCATCTCCTCGGCGGTGAGCCGATGGCCCTCGCGCCAATAGTTGCGGAACCCGTCGGCGGTGGGCTCGAGCGGGGCGAAGCTGTGCGCGTCGGTCTGTTCGTCGCTCGCGTCGGTGCGGCCAGGGGTGAAGGGAACCTTGACGTAATGGCCCGCCTTCTTGGTCGCTTCCTCGACCCCGGTGCAGCCGGCGAGGACGATCAGGTCGGCGAGCGAGATCGCCTTGCCCCCGCTGGCCGCGGCGTTGAACTCGGCGCGCAGCGAGTCGAGCTTGTCGAGCACGGTGGCGAGCGCGGCCGGCTGGTTGACCGCCCAGTCCTTCTGCGGGGCGAGACGGATCCGCGCGCCGTTGGCGCCGCCGCGCTTGTCGCTGCCACGGAAGGTCGAGGCCGAGGCCCAGGCGGTGGTGACGAGCTGGGCGATGCTCAGCCCCGAGGCGAGGATCCTGGCCTTGAGCGCCTCGATATCGGCGGCATCGACGAGCGGATGATCGACCGCGGGGACGGGGTCCTGCCAGATCAGCTCCTCGGCGGGCACGCGCTTGCCGAGATAGCGCGCGATCGGCCCCATGTCGCGGTGGGTGAGCTTGTACCAGGCGCGCGCGAAGGCATCGGCGAACTCGTCGGGATTGGCGTGGAAATGCCGCGAGATCTTCTCATAGGCCGGGTCCATCCGCATCGCCATGTCGGCGGTCGACATCATCGGCGCGTGGCGCTTCGATGGGTCCTGCGCATCGGGGACGGTGCCCTGCGCCTCGGGGTTTACCGGCGTCCATTGCTGCGCGCCGGCGGGGCTTTTCGTCAGTTCCCACTCATAGCCGAACAACGTGTCGAAATAGCTGTTGTCCCATTTGGTCGGGGTCGGGGTCCATGCCCCCTCGAGGCCGCTCGTGATCGTGTCCGATCCCTTGCCGCTGCCATAGCTGTTGATCCAGCCGAGCCCCATCGCCTCGATCGGCGCGCCTTCGGGCTCGGGGCCGACATATTGGTTGGGATCGGCGGCGCCGTGCGTCTTGCCGAAGGTATGGCCGCCGGCGGTGAGCGCGACGGTCTCGTAATCGTCCATCGCCATCCGCGCGAAGGTCTCGCGGATGTCGCGCGCCGAGCCGAGCGGATCGGGGTTGCCGTTGGGGCCCTCGGGGTTGACGTAGATCAGTCCCATCTGCACCGCCGCGAGCGGGTTATCGAGCTCGCGCTCGCCCTTGTAGCGCTGGTCGTCGAGCCATTTGCCCTCGGGGCCCCAGTATATGTCTTCCTCGGGCTCCCAGATGTCGGCGCGACCGCCGCCGAAGCCGAAGGTCTCGAGTCCCATCGATTCGAGCGCGACGTTGCCCGCGAGCACCATCAGATCGGCCCAGCTGAGCTTGCGGCCATATTTCTGCTTGATCGGCCAGAGCAGCCGGCGCGCCTTGTCGAGATTGCCGTTGTCGGGCCAGCTGTTGAGCGGGGCGAAGCGCTGCGTTCCCGCGCCGGCACCGCCGCGACCGTCGGCGATCCGGTAGGTGCCCGCGCTGTGCCACGCCATGCGGATGAAGAACGGGCCGTAATGGCCATAGTCGGCGGGCCACCAATCCTGCGAATCGGTCATCAGCGCGGTCAGATCGGCGACGACGGCATCGAGATCGAGCGTCCTGAATTCGGCGGCATAATCGAAATCGGCGCCCATCGGATCGGCGGCGGGCGGATTCTGGTGGAGCATCTTCAGATCGAGATGGTTCGGCCACCAGTCACGATTCGACATGCCCCAGATTTTCGCGCGATCGGGATTTTCATGCATTACCGGGCATTTGGCTTCGTCGTTCATCGTCTCTCTCCAATGCTGTGGCCGTTCGGGCTCTGACCGTCTTTATACCCGATCCGAGCCTAGCCCGCCATCGCGGCGGCGCTAAACGAGCGCTTCTGATCTGTGTGATCGATTTTCCTCATCGCGCCGCCGCCAGCGCCGTGCGCAGCGTTTCGATCAGCGCGCCGACATCGCGCTGCGCGTCGAGCGTGGCGGCATCGATCAGCACGGCCGGGGCCGCTCCGCCGCGCTGGAGCAGGATCGCGGGCAGGGCGATGGCGAGCCCCGGCCAGGCAGCCTGAAAATCGTCGCGGTGATGAAACCGGGTGGCGACCGGCAGACTGTCGAGAAACCGGCGCCAGTCGGCCTTCATGCCGACCGCCCCATAGCTGACCGCGCAGAGCGAGCAGGGATAGCTGGCCGGCGAGACGAGCTTGTGAACCGCATCGCGCAGCGCCGCGAGCGCGCCGCCATCGGCGTTGTACACCAGGATCAGCGTGTCGCGCGGTTGCGCCGCGGCGGAGTCGGCCATCGCGCCAGCATAGGTCGCCCCCCGGGCTTTGCCAGCCGCCGCGCGTGCGCCGGGCGCCCGCGATCGTCGCGGCGCGCCCGCCTCAGCCCGCTCCCATGGCGAGGATCTGCGCCCATTCGGCGGGGCGCACCGGCGCCACTGACAGCCGCGACTGGCGGAGTAGCTCCATCGCCGCGAGCGCCGGCTCGGCCTTGATCGCCGCGAGCGTCACGGGGCGGGCGAGCGCGCGCACCGGCGCGACCTCGACCGAGGCCCATTTGCCGCCCTCGCCATCGGGGCGGAAGGCGCGGATGATCCGCATGATGCCGACCACCGCCTTGTCGCTGACGCTGTGATAGAGAAAGGCCTCGTCGCCGACCGCCATCGCGCGCAGGTTGATCGCGGCGGTCGCATTGCGCACCCCGTCCCATTCGGTCCTGCCGTCGGCGATCAGCTCGCTCCAGCCATAGCTTTCTGGCTCCGATTTCATCAGCCAATATGCCATTCATGCCCTCCCGACACCGCGTCGATCGTCCTAAACCCGCCATGAACGAGCCATTCTGCGCAGGTTCATTGCGAATCACCAATAACATGGCGCATGCTCACCGCCGTCAGCGTTGATGCAAGTTGGGGCTTGGGCAGCAAATTGGGAGACGTGACATGCATTCGATGATGAAGAAGGCAGGGCTCGGTATCGCTCTCGCCGCGACCGCCCTGACCGCCGCCGCGCCGGCCGAGGCGCAGCGTTATGGCGGACGCGGCTATGGCGGCCATGGCTATCGCGGCGGCGGCAATGCCGGCCCCGCGATCGTCGCCGGGATCGCCGGACTGGCGATCGGCGCGGCGATCGCGTCGAACGCCAACGACCGTTATCGCGACCGTTACTATATCGATCGCGGCTATCCGATCGATTATGATTATCGCTACTACAACGATCACGGCTATTATCCGCAGAACGGCTATTACGCCTATCGCTATCGCGATCGCTATCCGCGCTGCTACACCGAGCGCCGCTGGGATCGCTATTATCGCCAGCCGGTGCTGGTGCGCGTCTGCCGCTGACCGGTTCATATCGGCCCGGCTTTCGCAAGACCTTTCGTCAGGAGCGCGCGCGACCCGGTCGTGCGCGCTTTTGTCGTCGCCGGGCTGGCCTTTTGGCGCGGCTTGACGCAGAAGCGCGGGCCATGAGCGATACACCCCCCGACCGGCTGTCGAGCAACCCGCGCAGCCCCTATTTCGACCAGTCGCTGCTCGAGCGCGGCATCGGCATCCGTTTCAAGGGCCAGCAGCGCCACGACGTCGAGGAATATTGCCTGTCCGAGGGCTGGATCCGCGTCGCGCTCGGCAAGAAGGTCGATCGCCACGGCCAGCCGCTGACGCTCAAGCTCTCGGGCGAGGTCGAGGCCTGGTTCGAGCGGCCCGGCGCCGATGCGGCGATCGAGGAAGCCCCCGAGGCCTAAGCCAACGCCGCCCGTGCGGCGTCCTCGAACGCGTTCATCGCCAGCCGGTACGGGCCCGGGCCGTGGCTGATGCGGGCGATGCCGGTCTGCGCGACCTGGGCGGCGGAAGGCGCGCCGGCAAAGGCCATGAAATTGACCGGCAGCGGCGATCGCTTGCAGATCTTTTCGAGCAGGCTGAGATCGATCAGCCCCGGCACGAAGAAGCCATTGGCCCCCGCATCGGCATAGGCGTACGCGCGTTCGATGGCCGCATCGAGCATCGCCGCGTCGTGCACGTCGGCGGGCGCCGCCAGAAAAATGTCGGTGCGCGCGTTGAGGAAGAATTTCGGCCCCACCGCCTGGCGGATCGCCCTGATCCGCGCGGCCTGATCGGCGCGCGGATGGAGCGCGCGCGGGCGCGCGCCGATCACCTGATCCTCCAGATTGCACCCGATCGCCCCGGTCGCGGCGAGCGCGGCCACATGGGCGGCGGTGCGCACCGGATCGGTTGCATAGCCGCCTTCGAAATCGATGCTCACGGGCAGCGTGATCGCTGCGACGACGCGCGCGGCATTGGCGAGCGCGAGATCGAGCGGCAGGCTTTCGGCGTCGGCGAACCCGTGCGCGGCGGCGACCGACCAGCTCCCCGTCGCGACGGCCTTGGCGCCCGCACGCTCGACCGCGGCGGCTGAGCCGGCATCCCAGACGTTGAACAGGATCAGCGGATCACCGGGGACATGGAGCTTGGTGAAAGTGGTGAATTTATCCGACATGACCGACCTCCCGAGCGGATTATGCCGGGCGCGGGGCGGCGAGGATAGAGGGAGGATGTTGGCGGGGAGGCCGTTGACCACCGGATTGGCGTCGGTCGGCATTCGGAGCGCCGACACGAGGATGTCGGCGGCTGGTCGAGCCGGGACGTCCTGGCGGCTTTGCGCCCTAATATCAGACGTTCGCCCACCCAGCTGGTAATCCTAAAAGCGGCTTTCCGTTAGGGGAGCCTCAGTCGACACCAGCAAAGGTGGATCTGCGCTTTGGTCAACGGAGCGGCGTTGCAGAATGCTATTTAGCTAGCAGAAACAAATCATCGCTGCGCTTAGTCTGACGGTGGCTGTGCGGCTTCAATATCGCCGCCTTGAATTTCATGTGTTCGAGAACTTGCCTCTGCAAGGTGTCACCAAGCATGACCACTGAAAACACTGGCTCTCCCTTTACCGCTGAGAGCAGTTTCGTAATGAGCTTGGACAACGCACCCTTGCCGTGATGGTCAGGGTGGAGGTAGATACAGTCCAATTGTATCTTGAAGTGCTTTGGGTCGGCATCTGCATCGGTTCTTTCGAACAGTTTAGATCGGGAGGTGGCGTTCGGCTTCTTAAGGACAGCAGAGGCGACGATCTGTCCCTTGTAAGACGTGAATCCGAGGCGAAAGGCCTTACCGAGCCCGGCCGCAATCTCAGCCTGATCCCCGTCACGGGCTATGAACGCTGAGATCGCGGTTAATGAAACCTCATCGCATTCGCCCGGCGCCACGCATTTCGCTTTGTATTGTTTTTTATCCTCTCGGTCTCGAATAGCTTTGTACGCTTCGGCCAAAGCCTCCTGACCATCCTGTTCGGTGAGTTCTAGGGCTGGTTTGCCCGTCATCGTGTAGTTCAGCGGGTGCCCCTCCAGCACCGCTTTGGTGAGGCCCTTGTCTTCGGATATCTGCTCGACAAGCAAATCGACCAGCTTCTTCTTTTCGCGAGCGCGAATGGGATCGTCGCGCGTATCCTGCCGGAAAATCGTGCGAAGCCTGGTGGCCGTATCGTCGGTCTCGTCCTTGATCAGCTTGGCATAGGCGAGCACGGTATTGATCGTGTGTGAAGTGTCGTCGAGATTAGAGTCCGCCCAACCGAGCTGATCACTCATGTTCTTAATGGTGTTTGCGAGCGATCCTTCAAGGTTGCCGATTTCCTCCGATATATGCGCGGCAGCCGATTCGAAGCGTTCAGCAAAGACTTGCGCTTCGGTGTCCAAGAAAATTTTGAGAAGCTCGCTGGGATGGAGAGCGCGGTTCCTGGCACCGTCTCGCCGGCAATATAAACCTTTCGGCGTGCAATGTGGCTTAGTCGGGCTTGATTGAACCCCTATTCGCAGGATGGGTCTGTCGTTCAAATTTTCAATGACGACGTCGATCGATACGGGTGGGATGCAGCTGATCGCTTTGTTAAGAAGTTGAAGGATCGTGTTGTCGCTGACGTCGCAACCGAGCACCACGCCTACTTGCGCACCATCCACGCTCTGCTCGCCAACTCCTGCCAAGATCGTACCGCCATTCGCTGCATTAGCAAAAGCGACGAGATCGTCAGCGCTTACGCCGTCGGGGGCGCGCTTGAAATCCACGAGTTGTCCTTCGCCGGCCGCCAAATGAGCGCGAGTCGTATCGCTCAGCAATTTTAGACGCTTCTGTTCGCTCATCTTGGCCTCGGTGGTGCGACAAAGTGAACATTAATCATGTGCTGACGAGTGGCAAATAGGAGACTGGCATCGTAGCGGATCGAACGTGCGCTCCCGGCATTCCTGCATAAGGGCGGTCAGTCCCCTCCCGGCCCATCTCCCGTCGAAAACCACTACCCGACAAACGGCTGGCCTTCGAAACCGAATGGTCTGATCCAACGACTCGCCGAGACGAGCCTATAGCCGCTCCCCTTCGGGGGAGGGGGTGGGGCGGGGGCTCTCCGCGAATCCGACGCTGGGCCGGAGGCGCGCCCCCACCCCGAACCCCTCCCCTGAAGGGGAGCGGCTTGAGATGAGGAGTCGGTCGGCTCGGACACGGGCGCTGGCCGCCGCCATGCGCCCCACCGTCACAATCTTGTTCCGGGGCCACTTCTCGACGAGCCTTGTCGTCCGTCGTTGCCCGGCGTCCTCCGGACCAGGTCCGGCGTGGCGATGCGGGCGAAATGTCCGCACCTCACGAGCGAAAACCGTCCCCCCTCAGTGCACGAAGCGCGCCACCACGTCGCGGTAACTGCGACTGACCTTCACCTGCGCGTTCGATTGCAGCACCAGGAAGCATTCGCCGTTGGTGTGCGGCTTCACTTCCTTGACGAGATCGAGGTTGACGATCGTCGAGCGGTGGACGCGCTGGAAACGGCGCGGATCGAGGCGCTTTTCGAGGTCCTTCATCGTCTCGCGCAGGATCAGCGTGTTGTCGCCGGTATAGATGCACATATAGTCGCCGGCGGCGTCGATGCGCTCGATCGTGTCGACGTCGACGCGGAAGATCTGGCCGCGATCCTTGATGTTGATCAGCTTTTCGAAGCGGTTCGACGAGGGCGCGTCATTGCTCTCGGCGAGATTCTCCACCGAATCGGGCGCGACCTCGGCGAGCACTTCCTTGAGCCGGTCGACCTCCTCGGCGCCGCGCTTTTCGGTGAGGCGCTGGCGGACGCGATCGAGCGTGTCGGCGAGCCGGCCTTCCTCGACGGGCTTCATCAGATAATCCATCGCCTGCGCCTCGAACGCGCGGATCGCGTGATCCGAATAGGCGGTGACGAAGACGAACAGCGGCGGTTCGACCTCCATCAGCCCCTGCACGACCGAGAACCCGTCGAACCCGGGCATCTGGATGTCGAGGAAGACCAGATCGGGCTTGTGGGTCTTGATGCTGCGGATCGCCTCGCGGCCATTGATGCAGGTATCGACGATTTCGACATCGTCATAAGGCGCGAGCCGGAGCTGCAAGCCCTGGATCGCGAGCGGTTCGTCATCGACCAATATCGTGCGGATCGTCATGCGGCCTCTTTCGTCGGTTCCTCGAGCTGGAACGGAATGTCGATCTCCACCCTGAATCCGCCCCCGGGATTCGATCGCGTCTCGAATTTATGGTCTGGCCCATATGCCTGCACCAGCCTGTCCCTGATATTGGCAAGCCCGACCCCGGTTGAAAGGCTTGGCCGCGATTTCATTTCGTTCAACCCCGGCCCGGTATCGGATACGCTGATCTGCACCCGATCGCCGTTCAGCCGTGCGAGCACGTTGATCTCGGCGCCGTCCTCGCGCGGGGTGACCGCATATTTGATCGCATTCTCGACCAGGGGCTGGAGCAGCAGCGAGGGCAGCCGCGCCTTGGCGGCGCGCGGATCGATCGAGAAGCTCGGCCGCAGCCGGTCCTCGAAGCGCATCTTCTCGATCTCGAGATAGAGTTTGAGCGTCTCTACCTCCTGCGCGATCGTGACGTGCGCGGTCGGCTCGTTGGCGAGCGTGTAGCGCAGGAACGACGACAGCCGGCTGAGCATCGCGTTGGCGCGCTCGGTCTGCTTGAGCAGGACGAGCGTCGAGATCGAATTGAGCGTGTTGAACAGGAAATGCGGGTTGAGCTGATAGCGCAGCATCGCCAGCTGCGCCGACGAAGCCTGGCTGCCGAGCCGTTCGAGCTGATCGATCTGCTCCTCGACGATCAGATAGAAGTTGATCCCGAAATAGAGCGCGGTCCAGCCTGCGAGCACGGTGAAATTGAGGAAGATCGTGCCGAGCACGAGCTTGATGTTGATCCCCGGGCTTTCGAGCTTGATGAACGAGAAGGAAAAGGCGTCGAGCACCGCATAGAGCGCGGTCGCGATCGCCAGCGTGAAGACGGTGAGCAGCACCAGGCTGACGCGCGGCAGGCTGCGATAATAGCCGTAGAGCGTCGAAAGCAGCAGCGTGATGCAATAGCCGATGATCGATTCGATCACGACCGCGATGATCACCGCGAGCGACAGCCCGTTCGAGATGCTCGACACCGAGCGCAGCACCAGATAGCCGCTCCACCCCGCTGCCTGGAGCAGCCAGAAGGCGCGGTTCTTCTGTTCGAAGAACGGGCGCACGAAGACGCCGGGCTTGGCCGGATCGGTCATTGCGGACGGGGCAGGCGCGCGGCGGGCATCGCCCCCTTATACCGGCTGACAAGCGCGCCGGAAGGGGCGTATGCTGTCGCCGACAAGGAGAGAGGCCATGACCGACGCAATCGACCTGACGCACGACCGCGCCAGCTTCACCGCGATGACCGAGGGCACGCGCGAGGACTGGATGACGATCAGCACCCATTTCCGCGCCTTCGCGAAGGACCTGCCCGCGCGCGTGCTGACCCATTTGAAGCTGCTCGACGGCGATTATGGCGGCTTTCCGGTCGATCGGCTCGAACATTCGCTGCAGACCGCGACCCGCGCCCACCGCGACGGGCGCGACGAGGCCTATGTCGTCACCGCCCTGCTCCACGACATCGGCGACACGCTCGGCAGCTTCAACCATCCCGAGATCGCGGCAGCGATGCTGCGCCCGTTCGTGAGCGAGGAACTCCACTGGATCGCCAACAATCACGGCGTGTTCCAGGGCTATTATTATTTCCACTATCTCGGCATGGACCGCGACCTGCGCGAAAATTACCGCGGCCACCCGCATTTCGAGGCCTGCGCCGAATTCTGCGAGAAATATGATCAGGCAGCATTCGACCCGAGCTATGAAAGCGCGCCGCTGAGCTTCTTCGAGCCGATGGTCGCGCGGGTGATGGCGCGGCCGATCAACAGCCTCTACGCAAAGGTCGCCGAGCCGGCCTGATCGGCCGCCGATCGCCCGAAGACAAAATGCCGCGACGACAAGGGGCCCCGCCGGTTCGATTGGCGAGGCCCCATTTTTTGGCGTCGCCGCCGCGCCAAAAGCAAACCGCCGCCCCCTTGCGGGGACGGCGGCTCGTTCGTCAACGGTGGTCGAGCGGTCAGAACTTCACGCGCACGCCCAGCCGGATCAGATAGAGCGAGATATCGGTCGTCAGACGCTCGGCGGGGGCAACGTAAGCCGAGTAGCGATACTGCGCGCAGGGCTGGGTCGGGCTGGTGTTGATCACCGCCGCCGCCGGCGCGGTGCCGGTGGCGACCGGCGTGCTCAGGCACTGGACGCGAACGACGTCGGCAGTGCCCGGGAAGCCGAACTGGCTCACGCCGCCCCAGTTCTTGTTGAGCAGGTTGGGCAGGTTTTCGATATCGGCGTAGACGCTGATGCGCGACTTGCCGATGAAGGTGGGGATTTCCTGCTCGAGGTGGAGATCGATCCGGGTGTTGGCCCGCGAGCGAGCGATGTTCTTCGCGGCGATCGCGCCGCGATAGTTCTTCAGCGCGGTGTTGTTGATCAGCGTTTCGAGCGCGGTCTGGGTTGCGGGCGAGTCATAGCTGACGATCGGATCGGTGGTGCCGGTCGGGACATAGAGCAGGTAACGGTTGTTGTTCCCGGTGGTGCCGAACACTGCCGAGCGGCCCGAGGTCGTATCCTGCGCGGTGAAGCTGTAATGGCGCCCTGCACGGGTTTCGCCGAACAGCTGGATGATCGTGCGATAATCGCCGAACCAGGCATGATCATAGCCGAGGCTGTACTTGAACTGCCATTTGATCTCGTCGCTGCTGATCCCGTAAGCGGCGTTGTTCGGATCGATCACCGCCTGGGCGTTGTAGAGCGAGGAGGCCACCGACGAGGTCGCGTTGGAAACGTCCTTAACGCTCTGCCAGGTGTAGCTGCCGCCGAGCGAGACGCCGAGCTTCTTGAATTCCTTGTCGAAGCGGACGACGAAGATGTGGCTGCGGCCCTGACCGGTGTTGCCGATCTGGATGTCGGTGTTGGTATCGACGGTCTGACCGACGACGCCCGGGGTCGGCACGAAATTGTAGCGCGGGCGGCCATCGGGCAGCGTGCCGATGATGCGCGAGCGCAGATCGGTGAACGTGACGCCGTTGTTGACCTTCGAGAACACATAATCGGCGCCGAAGTTGATGCCCCAGATGTTGTAATCGGCCGACAGCGTGGCGCGGGTCTGCGACGGCAGGCGGAAATCGGGCGCTACCGAGGCAGTGCCGGCGGTTGCCAGCGAGCCGATGTTGGCTGTCAGATAATTGTTCACGATCGGCGAGATGGAGCCAACCGTACCCTGAACGTTGTTGAGCGCGGCCGTGCAGACGGCGGCGTTCGCGCCGGTGTAGGGCGCGGTGCAGGTGGCGACATTGCCGCCGACCGGGGTCGCCCGGGTCACCGTCTGGATGCGGTTCTGGTTGGCGCCGGTGTTCGAGTAGGAATTCGAGAAGTAGATGTCCGGCGTGCCGCCCGAGAAGACGCCGACACCACCGCGCAGCGTGAGCCGCGAAAACGGCTTGTAGTCGAAGCTGAGGCGCGGCTGGAACGCATCGAGGCCGTTGAACGTGTTGGTGTTCGCAAAGCCATAGCGATTGACGAAATCGGTGTTGAGGCCGACCGCGCTCGACGAGGCATAAAGATCATAGCGGGCGCCATAGGTGAGGCGCAGGTTGGGCATGATCTGCCAATCGTCTTGCAGACCGATCGACCAGGTGCCGTATTTGAAGCTCGCGGTCGTATCGTCGGGGTTGAGCGTCAGGGCGTTGGCATAATCGAACTGGCTCGCCGTGCGGTTCTGCAGATCGGCGATCGAGTCGAAATAATAGGCGCCGGCGCTGCGCTGCAGGAACGCGTTGGTCGTGCGGTTCTCGACATATTGGAACAGCGCCTTGAAGTCGTGCTGGCCGGCCTTGAAGCGCGCGAGGAACGAGCCGTCATAGGTGTCGGTGAACAGCGCGTTGGTCTGGCGGCTGATATCGGGGCCGAACGCCACCGTCGGATTGCCGGTACCGCACGAGGTGGTGCGATCGCTTCCGCTGTTGACGCTGGTCGGCGCGGTGCAGACGATGAACTGGGCGAAACCGCGGCCGAGCTCGGGGTCCTGGCCGCGCGTATAGGCCTTGTAGCTGAAGCGCGCTTCGGTCGAGAAGCGATCCGACCAATCCGAGTTCAACTGGACGATGCCGGTGCGCAGCAATTCGGTGAGCTTGTAGGCGTTCGACGCGAGGCCGATCGAGGGCGAGGTGGTCGAGGTGCTCGAATTCTGCGGATTGTCCTGCGCATCATAGGAATTGATGTACGACAGCGAGAAGCGCTGGCCCTCGGTGATGTTCCAGTCGACCTTGACCAAGAATTTCTCGTCGAGATTGTTGGTGACCGGAAGGATGCCGCCGGTGTCGTAATTGTAGACGGTCTTGGCGATGTTCTGAATCTGGGCGACCTGCGCGTCGGTCAGGTTGAAGACCTGGTTGACGGCACCGGGCGTCAGCGGCCGGGGATCGGTGTTGCGCTCGTACGAGCCGGCGATGAACAGCTTGTCCTTGATGATCGGACCCGAAACGGTCGCGCCATAGGTTTCGCTCTTGTACTTGGGCAGGTTGATCTTCAGGCCCTGGATGTTGTCGCCCTGAAGACCATCGGTGCTCTGCGAATAGAAGCCGTTGACGTGATATTCGTTGGTACCCGACAACAGCGTGGTGTCGATGACGCCGCCCTGGAAATTGGTCTGGCGGATGTCATACGGTGCGATCGAGACGGAGACCTGCGCGATCGCGTCGAAGGGGACGGGGCCGCGGCGGGTCGGGCTGGCATCGGGGTTGAGACCGAAGGTATCGCCGACCTGCGCGCCGTTGATCGTGAAGCGGTTGAAGCGCGGGTTGGTGCCGGCGAACGACACCGCGCGGCTGTTGGTGAGATCGATGCTGGCGAAGGGGCTGCGGCGCTCGATGTCGCGAATGTCGCGGTTGACCGAGGCGACCTTGGCGATGTCGGTCGCGTCGAGAACGGTCTGAGGGCCGTCCGACGCGGCACCGGCGCCCTTGATCGACGAGGCGGTGACGACGATGTCGGCGCCGGTCGCGGCGGAGACGTCGATCGGCAGATCATAGGGCTGGCCGACGACGGCGTAGATGCCGGTGATCTGGGTGTCGCCCTGGCTGCTGGCGACGTCGACCGTGTAAGGGCCGCCCGTGCGCAGGCCCGAGGCGCTGAAACCGCCCGACGAGTCGGTGGTGGTCCGCGAAACGGTGCCCGAGGGAACGTGCGTGATCGTCAGGGTCGCGCCGCCGACGGGCGCGCCATTCGAAGTGACCTGACCGCGAATGATCGATGTCGTTTCCTGCGCGCTGGCCGCGGCAGGAACCATCAGCGCAGCCATCGCCACGCCCATAAAAAGCTGATTACGCATTGTTTTCCCCTTGAGACGAAGAGTCGCTAAAAAAGCGCGGTGAAATGCACCGTCCCGAGCCCCATGCAGCGGAATTATTTCTCTTCGATGACAGAGCGAGGCTGCGCCAGCGTCGGACACAATCGGTTCATGTTGCGTTGCAAAAAGGCATCACCTCGCCGCCGCGACCAACGCGCGCCAGCCGGCCTCGTCGATCACCTCAATCCCCAGTTCTGCGGCCTTTTTGAGCTTCGAGCCCGCGCCCGGGCCAGCGATCACCAGATCGGTCCTGGCCGAGACCGATCCGGCGACCCGCGCGCCCAGCGCCTCGGCCTGCGCCTTGGCTTCGTCGCGACTGATCGTCTCGAGGGTGCCGGTGAACACCAACGTCTTGCCCGTGACCGACGACTCGCGGACGGTGGAGACGAACGCCGGCGGCCGGACCTCGCCGAGCAAATCGGCCCAGGCGGCGCGGTTGTGCGGCTCGGCGAAGAAGGCGACGAGCGCGTCGGCGACGACCGGGCCGATGCCGTCGACGGCGATCAGCTCGGCGAGGGCGGCGGGGTCGTCATGCGCGCGGGTCGCGACCTCGGCCACCGCCTCGACGCTGCCGAACGCCTTGACCAGATCGCGCGCGGTGACCGCGCCGGTGTGCCGGATGCCGAGCCCGAACAGGAAGCGCGCCGGATCGGGGGTGCGCCGCGCCGCGATGCTCGCGAGCAGATTGTCGACCGATTTTTCCTTCCAGCCCTCGCGCGCCAGCAATTCCTCGCGGTGCGCACCGAGGCGGAAGATATCGGCGGGGCTGTGCAGCCACCCGAGCGCGAAGAATTCGCGGATCGTCTTTTCGCCGAGGCCGTCGATGTCGAGCGCGGCACGGCTGACGAAATGCCGCAGCCGTTCGACGCGCTGGGCCGGGCAGATCAGCCCGCCAGTGCAGCGGATGTCGACCTCGCCCTCCTCGCGCACCGCATCGGACTGGCATTCGGGGCAGACCGCGGGAAAGGTCCAGGGATCGCGCGCCACCTCGCGGGTGAGATTCTCGACGATCTGCGGAATCACGTCGCCCGCGCGCTGGAGCAGCACGCGGTCGCCGGGGCGCACCCCCAGGCGCGCGATCTCGTCGGCATTGTGGAGCGTGGCGTTGGTGACGACGACCCCGCCGACCGTGACCGGTTCGAGCCGCGCGACGGGGGTGAGCTTGCCGGTGCGGCCAACCTGGATGTCGATTGCGCGCAAGGTCGTCTGCGCCTGTTCGGCGGGGAATTTATGCGCCAGGCCCCAGCGCGGCGCCCGGCCGACGAAGCCGAGCCGATCCTGCCAGTCGAGCCGATCGACCTTGTAGACGACACCGTCGATATCGAACGCCAGATCGGCGCGCTCGGCCTCGATTGCCTTGTAGGTGGCCAGGGCCGCGTCGAGCGTGCCGCCGGGCTGGAATTGGCGGGTGACCGGGAAGCCCCAGCGGCGGATCGCCCCAATCACGGCCGATTGCGTGTCGCCGGGCAGCGCGCTCGCCTCGCCCCAGCCCCAGGCGAAGAAGCGCAAGGGGCGACTGGCGGTGACGCTCGGGTCCTTCTGGCGCAGCGAACCGGCGGCGGCGTTGCGCGGGTTGGCGAACTGGCGCGCCTTGTCGGCGTACTCGGCCTCGGCGATCAGCCGCGCGTTGAGCGCCGCGAACGCATCCTTGTCCATATAGACCTCGCCGCGCACCTCGATCACGTCGGGCGCATCGTCGGGCAGCGTCGCGGGAATGTCGGCGATCGTGCGGACATTGGCGGTGACGTCCTCGCCGACCTGGCCGTCGCCGCGCGTCAATGCCTGGACGAGGCGGCGGTTCTCGTAACGGATCGAGCATGACAGCCCGTCGATCTTGGGCTCGGCGGTGAGCGCGACGGGCGCGTGCTCGCCGAGCGACAGGAAGCGCCGGACCCGGCCGAGGAAATCGCGCACGCCTTCGTCGTCGAACGCGTTGTCGAGGCTGAACATCGGGCGCGCATGCGGCACCTTGGCGAGATGCCCCGCGAGCGCGGCGCCGACCAGCCGGCTCGGCGAATCGGCGCGGACCAGGTCGGGGAAAGCGGCCTCGAGCGCGGCGTTGCGGCGGACGAGCGCGTCATAATCGGCATCGCTGATCTCGGGCGCGTCGTCGGTGTGGTAGAGGCGATTGTGATGCGCGATCTCGGCGGCGAGGCGCGCGAGTTCGGCGGCGGCGTCGGCTGCGGTGATGGGGAGCGGCGGCATCGCCACTGGCTACCGAGCGCACGCGGGCGGATCAAGCGATGTGACGGCGGCGGGCCCGCCAGGGGCGCCCCGCCAGGCGTCAACCCTGGGCGATCTTGCCCGAGAAGCGCCAGGGCAGCGTCTCGCCGGCATGGAAGGGGATGATCGTCGTGCCGGGGCCGGGGATTCGATCGGGAACGGTCGCCGCCGCGCGCTCGAGCACGATCCGCCCCGGATTGAGCGGCAGGCCGTAAAAAGTCGGGCCGAACACCGAGGCGAAGCCTTCGAGCCGGTCGAGCGCGCCTTCCTCCTCGAAGGTCAGCGCATAGCTTTCGATCGCATAGGGCGCGTTGAAGATTCCGGCGCAGCCGCACGCCGCTTCCTTGGTCTCGATCGCATGCGGCGCCGAGTCGGTGCCGAGGAAGAATTTGGGCGATCCCGAGGTTGCGGCCCGACGTAGCGCCAGCCGGTGGGTCTCGCGCTTGGCGACCGGCAGGCAATAGAGATGCGGCCTGATCCCGCCGGCGAACATCGCGTTGCGGTTGATCGCGAGATGGTGCGGCGTGATCGTCGCGGCGATCTGCGGCCCTTCGGCTGCGACGAAATCGACCGCGTCGGCGGTGGTGATATGTTCGAAGACGATCCTGAGCCCGGGAAAACGCGCGACGATCCCGCGCAGGACCCGATCGATGAACACCGCCTCGCGATCGAAGATGTCGACATGCGCGTCGGTGACCTCGCCGTGGACGAGCAGCGGCATGCCGATCCGTTCCATCGCCGCCAGCACCGGATCGATCAGCGCGACGTCGGTGACGCCGTGGCTCGAATTGGTGGTGGCATGCGCGGGATAGAGTTTGCACGCGGTGAGCACGCCGTCGGCAAAGCCCCGGGCGAGGTCGCCGGGGTCGCTGGCGTCAGTGAGATAGGCGGTCATCAGCGGGGTGAAGCCCAGCGCCGGATCGGTCGCGGCGACGATGCGGTCGCGATAGGACCGGGCGAGCGCGGTGGTGGTGACCGGCGGGGCGAGATTGGGCATCACGATCGCCCGAGCGAACTGGCGCGCGGTGTAATCGGCGACGGCGGCGAGCATCGCGCCGTCGCGCAGATGGACGTGCCAGTCGTCGGGTTCGCGAAGGACAAGGCGGTCAGGGGTTGCGGGGGCAGGGGTTGCGTGGGCAGGGGCGCCGGGTGCGGACGCTTCGGTCATGACGGTCTTTCATCACGGGGGATCGCTCAACGCCTCTTATGGCGCTGCTTGCGCCAGCGCCACCCGCAAGCAGAATCGCCCATCCGGCGTGCCGGCCGGACAAAAAAAGCCCGCGGCCCCGGCGAAGGGACCGCGGGCTTTCCCCCGCTCGATGATGATGCTCAGGCGACGGCGGCTTCGGTCACCTCGTCGGGCTCGCGCAGCACATAGCCGCGGCCCCACACCGTCTCGATATAATTGTCGCCTTCGCACGCCATGCTGAGCTTCTTGCGCAGCTTGCAGATGAAGACGTCGATGATCTTGAGTTCGGGCTCGTCCATCCCGCCGTAGAGATGGTTGAGGAACATTTCCTTGGTCAGCGTGGTGCCCTTGCGCAAGCTCAGCAGCTCGAGCATCGCATATTCCTTGCCGGTCAGATGGACGCGGGCGCCATCGACTTCGACGGTCTTGGCATCGAGATTGACGGCGAGCTTGCCGGTGCGGATCACCGACTGCGAATGTCCCTTCGAGCGGCGCACGACGGCATGGATGCGCGCGGTGAGTTCGTCGCGGTGGAAGGGCTTGGTCACGTAATCATCGGCACCGAATCCGAACGAGCGGACCTTCGAGTCCATCTCGCTGATGCCCGAAAGGATCAGCACCGGCGTCTGCACCCGGGCGACGCGCAATTTCTTGAGCACGTCATAACCGTGCATGTCGGGGAGGTTCAAATCGAGCAGGATGATGTCGTAATCATAGAGCTTGCCCAGATCGAGGCCTTCCTCGCCCAGATCGGTCGTATAGACGTTGAAGCCCTCCGCCGAGAGCATCAGTTCGATTGCCTTGGCCGTCGTCGGCTCGTCTTCGATCAGCAGCACGCGCATCTGGCAGTTCCCCTGTTGCTCTCAGCCCCGAACATCCCCAATTGCCCGGCGCTCTCACGCACAATCCATTAACCTCATCAGTGATGAAGGTAAAAGGTTAATTTGAGATTAATCGGCCTCAATCCACGAGTCGCGTAGAATCCCTGAGGCAATTGCGCGGCGGCGCGGCGATCAATTCGGCGCGTGGCGCGGCGCCGACAACGAAACGCTGAGGTGATTGACGAGCATTTCCACGCGTCGCGGGCGCAAGGGGCTCGGCGGGGTCATCAGATGCAGCGCCACCGGCGGGCCGTGCCACTCGGTCAGGATCGCCTCGAGCGCACCGCTTGCGAGATCGGCCCCGACGAAAAAATCGGGCAGGGTGGCGATGCCAAGCCCCGCGCGCAGCGCCGGCAGCATCGCATCGCCGCTGTTCGACCGGAACGGCCCCGACGGGCGCACCGCGACCTCCTCGCCCATCGGACCCGTGAAGCGCCAGGGGCCGCTGGCATTGGTATAGGCAAAACAGGCGTGTTCGCCGAGCTGGGCGGGGTGCGTCGGCCGGCCATGGCGGGCGAGATAGGCAGGCGCGGCGACGATATGCGTCGGGATCGGCCCCAGCCGTCGCGCGCGCAAGCTGCTGTCGGGCAGATCACCGATCCGGAGCGCGATGTCGATGCCTTCGGCGACGATATCGATCAGCGCGTCGGACAGGTTGAGATCGATCTCGATCGCCGGATGCGCGGCGATGAAATCGGCGATGGCCGGGGCGACATGGAGCAGGCCGAAGCTCATCGGTGCGCTCACCCGGACGACGCCGGCGAGCGCCGACGTCGAATCATGGGCGGCTTCCTCGGCCGCGCGCGCTTCGCCGAGGATCCGCTGGGCGTGGTCGGCGAGCGTCCTGCCGCTCTCGGTGAGCGACAGGCGGCGCGAGGTGCGGTTGAACAGGCTGGTGCCGATATGCGCCTCGAGCCGCGTGATCGCCTTCGAAACCGTCGCCTTCGACAGGCCGATCGCCTCGGCGGCGCCGCTGAACGACCGATGCTCGACGACGCTGGCGAAGATCGCCCAGGCTTCAAGGTCCGGCAGACGCATGCCATCCCGATAAGGGCTAACAGGCCGCGAAACAACGGGAGTCTATCGTTTCCGAAATGCCGATTGATCGGCCTCGTCGGTCTGGGCGAGATACGGGCGAAAGGGCGATGGCCGGCAGGAGAGTGACGTTCGATGACGTGGTATTCATTGGCTGCAGCAGCATTGGCGATCACGCTCGCGGCGCCGGTAGCGGCGCAGGATTGGGGCCGGCCCACAGGCTATGAGAACCGCGAGGCCAACGTCAGTACGGTCAATTATCCCGGCGGCCGGTTCGTCTATGACGGTCGCGGCCATTGGACCGAATATGGCATGGGCCAGCAGATAAAGGCGCGGTTCGACGAACTGGCGCGCGGGCCCGACTGGATCGATCTCAACGATCCGACGCGCGACGTCCAGATCCGCCTCAATCTCGGCGCGCGCGCCATCCTGATCACCGAGCGGGGCGGCGCCTATCGGCCGCTCTACCGCATCGCTTCGGTCGAGAACGGTCCGCGGGGCGGATTTGGTGGCGATCGATTCCGCGGCAATGGCTTCGGGGATCGCCGCGACGGCTATGATCGCCGCCCGCGCGAGCCCGTGATCGAAGAGGTGGAGGCCGGTAGCTGGCTGGTCACGCAGTTCGACGCCCAGCGCGTGTGTCCAGGCGTTGCCACGCGCGCGAACGGCAGCTGGACCGGCAAATGGCGGACGACACGGCCGACGGTGATGTCGGTATGCGAGGTGCGTCGCTGACGATCGACCAACGATCAACGACATCAAAACCGAAACGAAGCGTTTCTTCTGTTTCCATTTACGTGCTGATTCGGGTTGCTATCTAGGCTCCGAGACAAGGAGTATTAGCTATGCTGACCAAATCACGCATCGATCGCCGCCCCTTCGCCAGCCTCGGCCACGCCGATCACGGCTGGCTCAACGCGCGGCATCATTTCTCTTTTGCGGAATATTACGATCCCGCCCGGATGGGCTGGGGCAGCATCCGCGTCTGGAACGATGACGAGATCGCTGCCAATTCGGGCTTTCCGCCGCATCCGCACCGCGACATGGAGATCATTACCTATGTCCGTACCGGCGCGATCACCCACCAGGATTCGTTGGGTAACAAGGGCCGCACCGGCGCGGGCGACGTCCAGGTGATGAGCGCCGGCACCGGGGTCCGCCACGCCGAATATAATCTCGAATCCGAGACGACGACGTTGTTCCAGATCTGGATCGAGCCCAAGCGCCTCGGCGGATCGCCGAGCTGGGGGGCGAAGCCCTTCCCCAAAGGCGATCGTTCGGGGCAGTTCGTGACGCTTGCCAGCGGCTTTGCCGAAGATACCGGCGCGCTGCCGATCCGGGCCGATGCCCGGCTGCTGGCGGCGACCGTCGCTGCCGGCGCGACGATCAGCCATGAGCTGGGCGAGGGGCGCCACGCCTATCTCGTGCCCGCGACCGGCGCGATCGAGATCGACGGCGAGCGGATCGAGGCGCGCGACGGGGTGGCGCTTCGCGGCCCGATGACGATCGCGATCAGCGCGATCGAGGATGCCGAGATCGTCCTCGTCGACAGCGAATAACCTTTCCTCCTTTCCTCGTTTCCGGGCCCGCTCGCGGGACCGGACGGGGCGGGCATAGCTCCTCCCCTCCCCCGAGATATGTCCGCCCCGATATCTTTCTCCCGATAGTCTTTCCCGATCAGAAACATTCGATTTCAAGGAATTACGTCATGACCAAAGTGCTCGTCCTCTATTATTCGTCCTATGGCCACATCGAGCAGATGGCCGATGCCGTCGCCGAGGGCGCGCGTTCCGCCGGTGCCCAGGTCGACATTCGCCGCGTCCCCGAAACGGCCCCGCAAGCCGTGGTCGAAGCCGCGCATTTCAAGACCGACACCGCCCATCCCGTGATCGGCAATGTCGAGGAACTGGCCGATTACGATGCGATCATCATCGGCGCGCCGACCCGGTTCGGCCGGATCCCGAGCCAGATGGCGGCGTTTCTCGATCTCGCCGGCGGCCTGTGGTTCCGCGGTGCGCTGCACGGCAAGGTCGGCGGCGCGTTCACCTCGACCGCTTCGCAGCATGGCGGGCAGGAAACGACCCTGTTCTCGATCATCACCAACCTGCTGCATTTCGGCATGACCATCGTCGGGCTCGATTACGGCTATCAGGCGCAGATGGGCGTCGACGAGGTCAAGGGCGGATCGCCCTATGGCGCGACGACGATCGCGGATGGCGACGGCAGCCGTCAGCCATCGGCGACGGACCTCGATGGCGCGCGCTATCAGGGGCGGCGGATCGCCGAAACCGCCGGCAAGCTGATCGCCTGAACGGCGATCACCGGATCGTCGACGGCACCTCGATATGCGGGGTTGCCGTCGGCGCCGGCATCGGCATGGCGATGGCGGGCGGAATGAGCGCTCGTATCGCCGTATCGGGGGTGGTCGGCTGGGCCGGAAATTCCTGACGCGCACGCACGAAGATCGATCGGGCGACCGCCGCGCCGGGGCTGGCGATCCCCGTGCCCACCCAGCGCCAGTGCCACGGTTCCCAGGTCACGCCTTGCGCGTTGCCGGCCGGAAACGATAGCTCGAAGCCGAAGTCGGGGGCATGATCGATCAGCCAGCGGCCCGCCGGCGTCTGCGCGAAGCAGGCGCTGGCGTCGCCGCAACCGGGCGAGGGCCGGGTGCCGAAATCGATCGCATAGCCGGTGGCATGCTCGCTGAAGCCCGGTGGTCCCACCGCCCGGGCGCGTTCGGCGGCATTGCGGCACCGTTTGTGCGGCCCGATCTGGGCGCAGAACACCGCGCGCTGCCGGGCGATGCTGCGAAAACACGAAACCGCCCGCAACCGCCCCCACACCGCCGGCACCGAATCGGCAGCGATCAGCATCCGCGCGAGATCGTTCGCCGCATCGCGGCGGAGCAGGCAGACGCCGTTGAGCGCGAAACCGGCCGGGGCGGGGACGAGATCGGCGGGGCCGACTTCGGTATAGGGCAGATGCCCGAGCAGCCGCCCGTCGATTCCGGGCGGGATGCTTTCGCTGACGCACAGCAGTTCGGCGCCCAGCGCCGCCGGGGTCACCGCGAACAGCGCCAGCAAGCAGACGATCGGTCGTTTCATCATTCCCCCGCGAGACTCGCTTTTTCTGGCACGCACGCGCGCACAGTGGCAAGGGCCTCGCTTATGATTACAGACCATGTCCTGTTCATCGACGGCGAGGCGATCGTGATCGACAAGCCGGCCGGCTTGCCGGTCGATCCGCCGCGCGACGGCGCGCTGAGCCTCGAGAACCATCTCCAGAGCCTGACCTTCGGCTTTCAGCGCTGGCCGCAGGCGGTCCACCGGCTCGATCGCGACACCAGCGGCTGCCTGCTGCTGTCGCGCAATCCCAAGGCGCACAAGCGGTTCCAGCGCGCGTTCGAGGCGGGGCTCGTCGCCAAGCGCTATCTGGCGGTGCTCGATGCGATCCCGGCAGGGACCGAGGGGCTGATCGATCTGGCGCTGAGCAAGATCAGCAGCGAGGCCGAGGGCTGGCGGATGATCGGCGATCCCGAGGGCCGCCCCTCGCGCACCCATTGGCGGCTGGTGCGGATCGAGGGCGGCCAGGCGCTGGTCGAGTTCACCCCCGAAACGGGGCGCACGCATCAGATCCGGGTCCATGCCGCCGAAGGGCTCGGTGCGCCGGTCGCCGGTGACCCGGTCTATGGCCGAAAGGGACCGCACGGCATGCTGCTCCATGCCGCCGCGCTCACGGTGCCGCGCGAGGGCAAGCCCGACGTGACGGCGCAGGCGCCGCTGCCCGAGCGATTCGTGGCGGCGGGGTTCGGCCCGGTCGCGCTTGCCGAGCCCGGCGATGGCTGACTATGTCCTCCCCGAAAGCGCGATCGAGGAGGAGCGTTTCCTCGCCGCCTCGGGGCCGGGCGGGCAGAATGTCAACAAGGTGGCGACGGCGGTGCAACTGCGGGTGGCGGTGTTCCGGCTCGGGCTCGCACCCGACGTCTATCAGCGGCTGAAGACGCTGGCGGGCACCCGGATGACGGCGGCGGGCGAGCTGATCGTCACTGCGCGCAAATTCCGCACCCAGGATGCCAATCGCGTCGATGCCCGCGCGCGCCTCGCCGAATTGATCGGCAAGGCGCACGAACGCCCGGTGCGCCGCGTCAAGACCAAGCCGAGCAAGGCCGCCAAGGCGCGGCGGGTCGATGCCAAGAAGGGCCGCAGCGCGATCAAGGCGGGGCGCGGCCGGATCGATCTCGATTAGCCCTTACAAAGAGGAAACTATGTACGCTTTCGATGTGGATGGTTCGGAAAAGCGCGCGCTCTACCGCGATCTGCTGGGGGCGCTCGACGCGCTGACCGGCGACGAGCCCGATCCAATTGCCAACATGGCCAATGCGGCCGCGCTGATCTGGCAATATCTGCCCGACCTCAACTGGGCGGGCTTTTACCGGCTGGTCGGCGATACGCTGGTGCTCGGGCCGTTCCAGGGCAAGCCGGCGTGCATCCGCATCGCGATCGGCAGCGGCGTCTGCGGCACGGCGGCTGCGACGCTGGAAACGCAGCGCGTCGACGATGTCGAGACGTTTCCGGGTCATATCGCCTGCGATGCCGACAGTCGTTCGGAGCTGGTCGTGCCGATCATCCGCGCCGGCGCGCTGATCGGGGTGCTCGATCTCGACAGCCCCAAGGCGGCGCGGTTCGATGGCGAGGATGCAGCGGGCGTCGAGGCGCTCGCGGCGTTGCTGGCGGCGCGTATCTGACCCGTAGCGGGACAGTCTCGCCCGCTGGTCAGCGGCGCCTGAAAATGGTAACAAAAAGGTTAAGATCATTGCAGGCGTCGGTCGTATTCGGCGCCGGTTTCGGAGAGTAACCATGGCGATTCGCACGATTTTGGCCCTGGGGCTTTCGGTGGGGCTTTCGGGGGGCATGCTCGCCGGGCCAGCCAAGGCGCAACGAGTCGGCGCGCCGCGACAGGGTTATCCCCAGGCGAGCTTCCCCCAGCGAGCGATGCCACAGCCTGGCTTCCCTCAGGGGAGCATCCAGCAGCAGCGCACGACCTTCCAAGGCGCCGCGCGGGGCCAGCGCTGGGGCGGGCAGGTCGGCGGCCGCTGGGTCGGCGGGATGCAGGCGCCCGGCGGCTGGCAGGCCTATCGCCGCCCGTCACGCGGCTGGACGTTGCCGCGCTACTGGGTCGCCCCGAGCTTCTTCATCGGCAATTATGCGTCCTATGGCCTGTCGGTGCCGCCGCAGGGTTATTATTGGACGCGCTATTACGACGATGCGGTCCTGGTCGATCGCGGCGGCCGGGTGTGGGACTCGGTCAACGGGCTCGACTGGGACCGCGATGACGATGGCGGCGCCTATCTTGATCAGCGGGGCTACGCCGAGCAGCGAGACTATGGCGATCAGCGCAGCTATCAGCCTCAGCCGCGTTACGGTGCGCCCTATTCGGCGCCGACCTATGGCTTTCAGGGAACGTATCAGGGCACCTATACCCAGCCACCGGCGGTCGTTTACGATCAGCCGCGCGAGGTCGTCCAGCCGACCTATCAGCAGGGCTATTCGGGTGGCTATGCCGCCGGGGGCAGCTATGCCGGGACGTATAGCGGCACCTATGTCAACGGCCAGTGGGTCTCCCCGCCCGGCGTGACGACGACGATCACCGTCCAGTCGGCGCCAGTGGTGACCACGACGACGACCGAATATATCGAGGAAGTCGAATATCGCGCGCCGGTCGTCCGCCGTGTCTATCGCAAGCCGGTGCGCAAATGGCGCCCGGCACCGCGCCAGTGCGGCTGCCGCTGAGTTTTTCCGACGCCGCCGATCAGCGCGGCCGGGGTTCGGGGCCGGCAAGCGCGGGGACGCTTTCGGCGCCGTTCGCACCGAGCGCCGAGACCGCGAAGAGGTGATCGTCGACGATCACGTTGGCGATTGTCGCGCTGGTGCCCTCGACGTCGCGTGACCCGGTCCAGCCTGGTGCGTCGGTGCGGCGCCAGCGGATGCGGTACCCAGTCGCCCCAGCGACCGGCTGCCATTTGACCTGGGTATCATAGGAAAGCGCGCCCGAAATCGTAACGCCGGCGGGCGTGCCCGGCGCGCTGGCGAAGCGGCGGATCGCGGCGACGTTGATCGCGGTCACCTTGGCGAGATAGGGAAAATCCATCTTGTCGACGGTATCGCCATAGACGATCCCGCCCTCGGTGCGCAGGTCCTGATGCTGCTGCGTCCAGTTCTCGGCGCCGACCGAGAAACGCACCGCCGGATAGCCCAGCTTGAGGAAAGGTTCGTGATCGCCGCCGCGCCCGAAACGATCGGGCCGCCGATCGACGAACACGTCGAGCCCGCCGGGGATGGCGGCGGCGATGCCGTCGATCGTCTTGGCGAGCATCCGGCTCGGGCCGTCATCCTCGCCGCCATTGCCGCGCCGCGCGAGCTGCTCCTTGAGGTCTTCCGAGGCGCGGATGCCTTCCGAAAAGACGCGGACGCGATCGGCCACGCGCACCCCGTTCTGCCCCATCGTGTTGCCGACGATGTCGTTGTTGAGCATCGCCGAGACTTCCCAGCCACGCTCCCTGGCGGTTTCGGCGAGCAATTGTCCGCCCCACAGCCCCTGCTCCTCGCCCGAGAAGATCGCATAGACGATCGTCGCGTCGAATTTCTCCTTCGACAGAATGCGCGCGGCTTCCAGCACCAGCGCGACGCCCGATCCGTCGTCATTGGCGCCGGGCGCGTCGCTGGTGGCGTCCATCGCATCGCTGACCCGGCTGTCGATATGCGCGCCGACGATCACGACGCGGTTGGGGTTGCGGCCATGCTGGATGCCGAGCACGTCGATCACCTCGACCCCATCCGGCGCGCGCGGGCCGGTGAAGGTGCGGCCGATCCGCTGGACCTGCAGGCAGCCGCACGCTTCACCGATCTTGTCGAGTTCGTCGGCCGCCCAGGCGCGCGCCGCGCCGATGCCGCGCTTGGGATCGGTCGGCGAGGAAAGCGTGTGGCGGGTCCCGAACGACACCAGTTTTTCGACGGTGGTCTTGAGCCTCGCGGGATCGGGCGCATCGGCGGCATTCGCAGCGGCGGGCAGGGCGAGCAGGAGCGGAAGCAGGGAAAGGGTGCGCATCGCATGATCGTGCACGCGATACGCCGCCGGTTCAAGCGACCTGGTCGATTCGATCAACTCAGCCGGTCGATCGCCTCGGGGCTCAGCGACCCCGGCACGATCATCACCGGAATCGACAGCGCGCCGGCCTCGCTGGCGGCGAAGTGGCTGACGAGCGGGCCCGGCGGGCCGCTGGCGGCGGCGGCGAGCACCAGCGCGGCGATTTCGCTGTTGTCGGCGATCATCTCTCGGATGACCTTGCTCGCATCGCCCTCGCGCACCGTGATCGTCGGTTTGAGCCCCGATTCGGCGATCAGCGTGCCTGCCGCGGCGGCGACGAGGCCTTCGGCATGCTGGCGCGCCTCTTCCTCGATGGTCGCCTGCACGCCGCCCCAGGGCACGAACTCGGCGGGCGGCAGCAAGGTCAGGATGGCGACGCCGCCGCCGGTCTTGACCGCGCGACGGGCGGCAAAGCGCAGCGCGACGCTCGCCTCGGGGCTTTCGTCGATCACCACCAGATAGATGCGCATTGCCCCGGCCCCCGACCTGTCTCTGGCGTTAGGTGGGCGGCGCGCGACCATTGCGCAAGCCCGCCGACTGCGCGATGGTCTTGACCCGCGCGCCCGGATGGCGAAGGACGCGCGCATCCGCTCCCCAGGAATCGTTCGAGGATCATCCATGCCGATCGAGATCAAGATGCCCGCTCTGTCGCCGACGATGGAGGAGGGAACGCTCGCCAAATGGCTGGTCAAGGAAGGCGACACGGTCCGCTCGGGCGATCTGATGGCGGAAATCGAGACCGACAAGGCGACGATGGAATTCGAAGCGGTCGATGAAGGCGTGATCGGCAAGATCCTGATCGCCGAGGGGACCGACAATGTGAAGGTCGGCACGGCGATCGCCTTGCTGACCCAGGATGGCGAAGACGCTGCCGCATCGACGCCGGCGCCGGCCTCGACCCCCGCGCCTGCGCCGACCGCCACGCCAGCGCCAGCGGCGACACCGACGGCCGCCGAGCGCGCCGATCCGTCGTCGCCGCCGGCCGCCCCGGCGCGCGACGATGGCGAGCGGATCAAGGCGAGCCCGCTGGCACGGCGAATCGCGGCGCAGACCGGGGTCGATCTCGCCAGCCTCTCGGGCAGCGGGCCGAATGGCCGGATCGTCAAGGCCGATCTGGCCGGCGCAACCGCCACCGCTGGCTCGCCAGCGCCCGCGCCGAGCGCGGCGCCAACGCCCTCGCCCGCCCAGCCGACCGCCGCAGCCCCGGCGCCGCCCGTCGCGCCTGCCCCGTTCAGCACCGAAATTCCGCACACGGCGGCCAAGCTCTCCAATATCCGCAAGACGATCGCCCGGCGGCTGACCGAATCGAAGCAGCAGATTCCCCATATCTATCTGACGGTGGACATCCGCCTCGATGCGCTGCTCAAGCTGCGCGGCGAGCTCAACGCGGCGCTGACCGCGCGCGGGATCAAGCTGTCGGTCAACGATCTGCTGATCAAGGCGCTCGCCCAGTCGCTGATCGAGGTGCCGGTGTGCAACGTCTCGTTCGCGGGCGAGCAGCTGATCAGCTACAGCCGCGCCGACATCTCGGTCGCGGTGTCGACGCCGACCGGGCTGATCACCCCGATCATCGCCGGCGCCGAGGCAAAGGCGCTGTCGGCGATCTCGACCGAGATGAAATCGCTCGCCGACAAGGCCAAGGCGGGCAAGCTCCAGCCGCACGAATATCAGGGCGGCACCGCGAGCCTTTCCAACATGGGAATGTTCGGGATCAAGCAGTTCGAAGCGGTGATCAATCCGCCCCAGGCGATGATCATGGCGATCGGCGCGGGCGAAAGGCGCCCTTATGTGATCGACGACGCGCTGGGCGTGGCCACGGTGATGAGCGCGACCGGCAGCTTCGATCACCGCGCGATCGATGGCGCCGACGGCGCGCAGTTGATGCAGGCGTTCAAGGCGCTGGTCGAAAGCCCGCTCGGCATGATCGCTTGACGGCAGCATGCGCGTCCTGATCGAGCTGTTCCACATCGCCGCCGGCATCGTCGCCGCGCTGGTGATTGCGGCGCTCTCGGCCTGGGCCGTGCCGCGCGCCGCCGATACGATCTGGTTCATCGATTATGTCGCGATCGCGGTGATCGTGGTGATGGGCATCCAGCCGCTTCGCGGCGCCTGGCGCGCCGATCAGGCCGGCAAGCAGGGAGCGAACGGGCAATGAAGATAGCGGTGATCGGCAAGGGTCGCGTCGGCGCGGCGATCGCCCCGGTGATCGCACGATCCGGGCATGAGGCGGTGTACGGCGTGCGCGATCCCGCCGACCCCCGCTATGCGAGCGACCACGGCGTGCCGCTGAAGACAATGGCGGACGCCGCCGGTTGGGCCGACGCCATCCTGCTCGCGATCGGCTTCGACGCGATCGATGACGCGCTCGCTGCGATGGGGCCGATCACGGGCAAGATCCTGATCGATCCGATCAACCCCTATGATTTCCGCAACGCGCTCGCGCCGCTGATCGCGCCCGATCAGTCGGCGGCGGCGATCCTTCAGGCCAAGACCGATGCGATCGTCGTCAAGGCGCTCAACCAGGTCGGCTCTGGGGTGATGGCCGATGCCCCCGATCGGGCGCTGCGCCCGCTGCAGTTCGTCGCCGCCGACGATGCCGCCGCGCGTGCCGCGATCATCGGCTTGCTCGTCGATTGCGGGTTCGACGCGCGCGACGCCGGCGGGCTCGATTATGCGCGCGAGCTCGAGGGGATGGCACGGCTGTGGATCGCGCAGGCCTTTGCACATGGGATGCCCGCTACGATGGCCTGGGTGCTGTCGGCCGAATGAGCGCGATGCCCCTCGACGATCGGCTGGCGATCCGCGTCACCGCGATGCCCGCCGACGCCAATGCGTACGGCGACATTTTCGGCGGCTGGCTGATGAGCCTGATGGATTCGGCCGCCGGGCTGGTCGCGGCGCGCCATGCCAAGGGCCGCGCGGTGACGATCGCGGTCGAGGCGATGAAGTTCCACGCACCGGTCTTCGTCGGTGACGAAGTCTCGGTCTATGCCGATCTGGCGCGGGTCGGCCGCACGTCGATGACGATCGAGGTGCAGAGCTGGCGCCGCGATCGGCATGCCGAGGAGTCGTGCCTCGTCACCCAGGCGCGTTTCACCTTTGTCGCGATCGACGAACGGCGGATGCCGCGCGTGATCGGCGACGTTCTTGTCTGATCCTCCCTCCCCAGGAGCTTATTGTGGCTGATACCTATGACCTCATCGTGCTCGGCTCGGGCCCCGGCGGCTATGTCGCGGCGATCCGCGCGAGCCAGCTTGGCCTGAAGGTCGCGATCGTCGAGCGCGAACTGCTCGGCGGCATTTGCCTCAACTGGGGCTGCATCCCGACCAAGGCGCTGCTGCGATCGGCCGAAATCTATCACTACATGCAGCATGCCAAGGATTACGGGCTGATTGCCGAGGGCATCAGCGCCGACATCGCCGCTGTGGTGAAGCGCTCGCGCGGGGTCGCCAAGCAGCTCAATCAGGGCGTCACCCACCTGATGAAGAAGAACAAGATCACGGTGCATATGGGCGAGGGCAAGCTGACCGCCGCCAACGCGCTGACCGTCACCGACAAGGATGGCAAGACCACCGAGCTGACCGCGAAGAACATTATCGTCGCGACCGGTGCCCGCGCCCGCGACCTGCCCTTTGCCAAGGCCGACGGGAAGCGGATCTGGACCTATCGCCACGCGATGGTACCGCCCGAAATGCCGACCAAGCTGCTCGTCATCGGATCGGGCGCGATCGGGATCGAGTTCGCCAGTTTCTACAACGACATGGGCGCCGAGGTCACGGTGGTCGAAATGCTCGACCGGATCGTGCCGGTCGAGGATGCCGAAATCTCCGCCTTCCTCGAAAAATCGCTCAAGAAGCAGGGCATGACGATCATGACCGGCGCTGGCGTCGAGAAGATCGATATCGGCGCGAATGGCGTGACGGCGAGCATCAAGGCGAAAGACGGCACGGTCGCTTCCAGCGCGTTCAGCCATGTCATCGTCGCGGTCGGGATCGTGCCCAATACCGAAAATATCGGGCTGGAGGCCTTGGGCGTCGCGATAGATCGGGGCTTCTTGAAGACCGACCCGATGTGCCGCACGAATGTCGCGGGTCTCTGGGCGATCGGCGACATCACCGCGCCCCCTTGGTTGGCACACAAGGCGAGCCATGAGGGCGTGATCGCCGCCGAAGCGATTGCGGGGGGCCATCCGCACGCGATGGACCCCAAGAACATCCCCGGCTGCACCTATTGCCAC
The DNA here is from genome assembly GCA_002281485.1 of Sphingomonas sp. 28-66-16. Classification (GTDB taxonomy): domain Bacteria; phylum Pseudomonadota; class Alphaproteobacteria; order Sphingomonadales; family Sphingomonadaceae; genus Sphingomonas. The sequence goes on along the minus strand of NCGF01000015.1, from coordinate 6,457 downwards.
CCGCAGATCGCCAGCGTCGGGCTGACCGAGGCCAAGGCGAAGGAAGCGGGCTATGCGGTCAAGGTCGGCAATTTCCCCTTCATCGGCAACGGCAAGGCGATCGCGCTGGGCGAGGCGGAAGGCTTCATCAAAACGGTTTTCGACGCCAAGACCGGCGAATTGCTCGGCGCGCACATGATCGGCGCGGAAGTGACCGAGCTGATCCAGGGCTATACGATCGGCAAGACCGGCGAACTGACCGAAGCCGAATTCATGGAAAGCGTCTTCCCGCATCCGACCCTCTCCGAAATGATGCACGAGAGCGTGCTCGCGGCCTATGGGCGCGCGCTGCACATATGAAAACGGTGTGGCTGCTGGGGTTGCTGGCCGGCGCCGCGGCAGCGCAGGCGCAGGTCCCCGCATCGGCAATCGATTATGCCGCCGACGCCCGGGCGCTCGATCAGCGGGTGATCGATAATTATGCCTATCAGGATCACTGGCCGGGCGGTCGATTGCCCGACTCGCCCGTGCTCGCCGCCGAGCGGGCGGCGGTGCATGACCGCGACAGCCTGCTCCATTATGCCGAGAACCGGATCGCCTCGCTCGCCGACCATCACGCGATCACCGGGAGTTCGTTCAAGGACAGCTGGGCCGTCGTGCCGACCTATGCCGATCTGTGGATCGTGCGGCGCGGCGATCGCTATGTCGTCGACGCGGTGAAATCCGGCAGCCCGGCGGCCGAGGCGGGTATCGTCAAGGGTGACGGGGTAACGGCGATCGCGGACATGCCAACCGTGCAGGCCGTCGCGGGATTCTGGCAAGCGCTCGGGCTGGACGTCACGCCGGAGCGTGCCGATTACGCCGCCCGCGTCCTGGCCGCCGGCCGGCGCGACCGGCCGCGTGTGCTGACCGTGGCGCATGGCGGCCAGGCGCGCACGGTGACGCTGCCGAGCCTTTACACCATCCATCTCGACCAGCCGCCGGTCAGCGTGTCGAGCGGCGCCAAGGCGCCCAGCCGGATCAGGATCAACAACAGCCTGGGCGACCCGACGACGATCGCGGCGTTCGATGCGGCGATGGCGACGATTGCGCCCGACAATCCCGTCATCATCGACCTGAGCGATACCCCGAGCGGCGGCAATACCAGCGTGGCACGGGCGATGATGGGCTGGTTCGTCCGGGCGCCGACCAGCTATCAGGTCCACAGCCTGCCCGCCGAGGAACGCGAGACCGGCATCGCGCGACAGTGGATCGAACAGGTGCTGCCGCGCGCGGGCAAATATCATGCCGGCAAGGTACGCGTGGAGGTCGGCCGCTGGACCGGCAGCATGGGCGAGGGGATCGCGATCGGCTTTCGCGCGATCGGCGCTGCGGTCTGCGGCGGGGCGATGGCGCAGCTCAGGGGCGCTGTCTATGATTTTGCCTTGCCATCGAGCGGGATGGTCGTGAAGCTCCCTGCCGAGCGGCTGGCCACGACCGACGGCATCCCGCGCGCGGCTTTCGTCGCGCGCGCTTGCCCGGGCACTTAATCGCGCCGCACGTCAACAGGGGATGGACTTGATGCTGAAACACCTAATCGCCGCCGCCGGCGCGCTCGTGCTGGCCGCCACTGCGCACGCCGAGAGCGTCGTCGTCACCGCCGATCACATGATCGACGTCGTCTCGGGCAAGACGCTCGACGAGCCGGTGGTGGTCGTCACTGACGGGCGGATCGCGTCGATCGTCACGCGCGGCGGCGCCCGCCCGGTGATCCCGCCCAATGCGACGCGGATCGACCTGCCGGGCCAGACGATCCTGCCCGGGCTGATCGACATGCACGTCCATCTCAACGGCGATCCGACGCTGTCGGGGTTTCGCAGCCTCGACTATACCGACAGCTTCTGGCAGGCGGTCGGCGTCGCCAACGCCAAGGCGATGCTCGATGCCGGCTTCACCACCGTGCGCAATGTCGGCTCGCCCGATTATGACGATGTCGGCCTCAAGCAGGCGGTCGAGCGCGGTGTCATTCCCGGCCCGCGTATCGTGCCCGCGACCTACGCGCTCGGCGCGACCGGGGGGCATTGCGACGGCAGCGAAGGGCTGCCGCCGAGCTTTGGCGTGTTGCCCAATCCCTCGGTCGCCGACAGCCCCGAGGGCTATCGCAAGCTCGTGCGGACGGTGCGCAAATATGGTGCCGAGGTGATCAAGGTGTGCGCGACCGGCGGGGTGCTGTCGAAGTCCGACGTCGCGGGCGCGCAGCAGATGACCTTCGACGAGCTCAAGGCGGTCGCCGACGAGGCGCATATGCTCGGCCTGCGCGTCGCCGCGCACGCCCATGGCACCGCCGGCATCAACGATGCGCTGCGCGCCGGGATCGACACGATCGAGCATGCCAGCCTCGCTGATGCCGAGAGCTTCAGGCTCGCCAAGGAACATGGCGCGTGGTTCTCGATGGATATCTATGACGACGATTATATCCTCGCCGAGGGCGCCAAGAACGGCGTGTTCCCCGAAAGCCTCGAAAAGGAACGCCAGATCGGCCGCAAGCAGCGCGAGACCTTTCGCGATGCCTATAGGGCCGGGGTGAAGATGGTGTTCGGGACCGACAATGGCGGCGTCTTTCCGGCCGGGCAGAATGCGCTGCAATTCGCCAAGATGGTCGAATGGGGGATGCCCGCGATCGACGCGATCCGCGCCGCCACGAGCAATGCCGCCGAAGCGCTGGGGCGCCCCGGCGACGTCGGCACGATCGCGGTTGGGCGCTACGCCGATATCGTCGCGGTGAAGGGCGATCCGCTCGCCAATATCCGCCTGCTCGAACATCCGAGCGCGGTGATCAAGGGCGGCGAACGGGTTCGGTGAGCTGATCGATGGCGCTGCGCCGAGGTGGATCGGGGCAGCGCCGGGGCTCAGGCCACGCCGTTGGCCTTGAAATGGGCGAGCATCCGGACCCAGCCGTCTTTGGCGTCGGCCTCGTTGTAGCTCGGCCGGTAATCGGCGTGGAAGCCGTGCTGGGCATCGGGATAGACGATGATCTGCGATCCCGTCTTGGCGTTCGCTTTGAGCGCGGCGCGCATCGCCTCGACATCGGTCTGCGGGATGCCCTGATCGAGCGCGCCGTACAGCCCGAGCACCGGCACGTGCAGCTCGATCGCGCGCGGGATCAACGACTTGAGCGCGCCGTACCACGCGACCCCTGCCTTGATATCGGGATCGACCATCGCCGCCCGCCAGACGACCGCGCCGCCCCAGCAGAACCCGGTGATGCCGATCTTGCTGCCGTTCGCGAACTTGGCCGCCTTGAGCCATGCCGAGGTCGCCTTGACGTCGCCGTCGACCTGATCGGGGCCGGCCTGCGCCACGACCTTGCGGATCTCGGCGAAGTCGGTCAGCGCGGGCAGATCGACGCCCGAACGGTAGAAGAACTGCGGCGCGACCGCGACATAGCCGAGCGCGGCGAAGCGGCGGCAGATGTCCTTGATATAGTCGTGCACCCCGAAAATCTCGTTGACGACGATCACGCACGGATGCTTGCCTGGCGTCTTGGGCCGCGCGACATAGGCGGGCAGCGGGTTGGTCGCGCCGTTGGGGATCAGCACTTCCTCGATGATCAGCCCGTCGGCGGGCGTCGTCACCGGCTTGGCGTCGGCGGCGACGGCGGCGAGCGCATAGCCGACGAAGAACATGCTCGTGGCGGTGCGCCGGGTGACGTGGAAATCCTGCGGTTCGGTGCCCTCGGGGCGGGTCAGGTCGAGCATGCGGCGACTCCCGTGACGTTGACGATGCGACAGGGTAAGCCGGGGCCCGCCGGCAACACAATGGGTTGGAAGAGGCGGGGGCGCCGCTTGAGGTGACTTGTGCCGTTAAGCCGACCGACCTAGATTGTTGGCGATGACCAATCCTTCTCCCTTAACCACGACTACCACCACCCGGGCTGTCCCTGGGGGCTTGGGGTTACGCGTCACCGGTTGACGCTGGCGCTTCAGGCTCCGCCCGGGAACGGGGGGCTGGCGTCCACTACTTCGTTCCGCTCTTTCCCCGGCCGCCCCTTTATGCATAAGCGCGCCCATGCGACAGGAACGATCATGAACGATTTTTATGCGATCACCCTCCCCGACGGCTCGGTCCGAGAGGTCGCGCCCGGCACCACCCCGGCCGATATTGCCGCGGCGATCGGCCCCGGCCTCGCCAAGGCCGCGATCGGCGCGCGGGTCGATGGCGAACTGCGCGATATCACGCGGCCGTTCGAGGGGAGTGCGACGCTCGCGCTGGTGACCAACCGTGACGAGAAGGACGCGCTGGAAATGGCGCGACACGATTTCGCGCATGTGCTCGCCGAAGCGGTGCAACAACTGTTTCCGGGGACGCAGATCACCTTCGGCCCGTCGACCGACGACGGCTTTTATTATGACTTCGCGCCGACGGCTGAGCATGGCCCGTTCACCGACGACGACCTGCCCGCGATCGAGGAGGCGATGCGCGCGATCATCCGCGCCGACAAGCCGCTGCGCCGCGAAGTTTGGGACCGCGCGACGCTGATCAGCCGCTGGAAGCAGCAGGGCGAGACCTTCAAGGCCGAATGGGCCGCCGAATTGCCGGGCGACGAGCCGCTGACGGTCTATTGGTCGGGCGAGGACTGGCTCGATATGTGCCGGGGGCCGCATCTCGCCTCGACGGGCAAGCTCGATCCCGATGCCTTCAAGTTGACGCGCGTCTCGGGGGCCTATTGGCGCGGCGACCAGAACAACCCGCAGCTCTCACGCATCTACGGCACCGGCTGGCTCAACAAGAAGCAGCTGGCCGAGCATATGACGCGGCTGGAGGAGGCCGCCAAGCGCGATCACCGCCGCATCGGCCAGGAAATGGACCTGTTCCACCTGCAAAGCGAAGCGCAAGGCTCGGTCTTCTGGCACCCCAAGGGCTTCATCCTGTGGCGCCAGCTGGAGGCCTATATGCGCCGCCGGCTCGACGCGGCGGGCTATGCCGAGATCAAGACCCCGCAGCTGATGGATGTGCGCCAATGGGAACGCTCGGGCCATTGGGGCAAATATAGCGAAAACATGTTCGCCGTGCCCGACGAAGTGCCCAATGCCGAGGGCGAAGGCCCGGTGCTGCATGGCAAGGGCGACATGATGGCATTGAAGCCGATGAACTGCCCGGCGCATATCCTCGTCTTCAAACAGGGCATCAAATCCTATCGCGACCTGCCGATCCGCATGGCCGAATTCGGTTGTTGCCACAGGAACGAGCCGCACGGTGCGCTCCACGGCATCATGCGCGTGCGGCAATTCACGCAGGACGACGCGCATATCTTCGTGCGCGAGGACCAGCTGATCGAGGAAGTGAAGGCGTTCTGCGATCTGCTCGATTCGGTCTATCGCGATCTCGGCTTCGACAACTATGCGATCAAGCTGGCGCTGCGCCCCGACAAGCGTTTCGGCAGCGAGGACATGTGGGACTGGTCCGAACAATCGCTGCGCGATGCGGTGAAGGCAAGCGGGCGTGATACGCCGGACTATGGCTGGGAAGAACTGCCGGGCGAGGGCGCCTTCTATGCGCCGAAACTCGAGTTTCACCTAACCGATGCAATCGGGCGGACCTGGCAGGTCGGCACGATCCAGACCGATACCGTGCTGCCCGAACGGCTCGACGCGAGCTATGTCGGCGCGGACGGCGAGCGCCACCGCCCGATCATGCTCCACCGGGCGATCCTTGGCACCTTCGAGCGCTTCATCGGCATTTTGATCGAACATTATGCCGGCAAATTCCCGCTCTGGCTCGCCCCGGTGCAGGCGGTGGTGGCGACGATCGTGTCGGATGCCGACGATTATGCGCATGTCGTGGCGGCCAAGCTGGCGGCGGCGGGTATCCGCGTCGAAACCGATCTGCGCAACGAGAAGATCAACTACAAGGTGCGCGAACATTCGCTGGCGAAAGTCCCCAACCTGCTCGTCGTCGGCAAGCGCGAGAGCGAGGAAGGCACCGTCGCGCTACGCCAACTCGGCAGCGATCGGCAGCAGATCGTGGCGCTCGACGACCTGGTGGCGCACCTCGTCAGGGATGCAACGCCGCCTGATCTTCGCTGATCGCGCCGCATCGCTCTTTCGCATCGGCGTAAAAATGCCTATATGGACCTCTTACAACTACAGGAGCTTTACCCATACGTCCTCCCATGACCCGGCGCCCGCTCGCGCCCCCGCCGATCAACGGTCCGCGCTTCAATGAATTCATCGTCTCGCCCAAGGTGCGCGTGATCGATCAGGACGGCGAAAATCTGGGTGTGATGTACACCCGCGAAGCGATGGAGCAGGCGCAGGCCGTCGGCCTCGACCTTGTCGAAGTGTCGCCCAACGCCGATCCGCCCGTCGCCAAGTTCCTCGACGTCGGCAAGTTCAAGTACGAGGCCCAGAAAAAGGCCAACCTCGCCCGCAAGAGCCAGAAGACGCAGGAGATCAAGGAGATCAAGATGCGTCCGAACATCGACGATCATGATTATGAT
>NCGF01000014.1 GCA_002281485.1 Sphingomonas sp. 28-66-16 | reverse complement strand
GATGCATTCGGCCTATTTCCGGCCCGGCGGCGTGCATCAGGATACGCCGCTCAAGCTGCTGACCGACATCGCCGACTGGCTCGACACCCGCCTGCCGCGTCTGTTCGAGGATGCGATCAGCCTCGTCGCCGACAACCGCATCTTCAAGCAGCGCAACGTCGATATCGCGGTGGTGAGCCGCGAGGACGCGATCAAATGGGGCTTTTCCGGCCCGATGATCCGGGGCGCCGGCATCCCGTGGGATCTGCGCAAGGCACAGCCCTATGATGTTTATGACCGGATGACGTTCGAAGTGCCCGTCGGCACGCGCGGCGATTGCTATGACCGGTTCATGGTGCGGGTGGAGGAGGTCCGCCAGTCGGCGCGCATCATGAAGCAGTGCCTGAGCGAAATGCCCGAAGGGCCGATCGCGTCGCTCGACCGCAAGGTGGTGCCGCCCAAGCGCGCCGAGATGAAGCGATCGATGGAAGCGCTGATCCACCATTTCAAGCTCTATACCGAGGGCTTCCACGTCCCCGCCGGCGAAGTCTATGTCGCGACCGAAAGCCCCAAGGGCGAATTCGGCGTCTATCTGGTAAGCGACGGCACCAACAAGCCCTACCGCTGCAAGATCCGCCCGACGGCGTTCTCGCACCTGCAGGCGATGGATTTTATGTCGCGCGGCCACATGCTGGCGGACACGACGGCGATCCTGGGCGCGCTCGACATCGTGTTCGGGGAGTGCGACCGGTGATCCAACCGTCCTCCCCCCGTCATGCTGAACTTGTTTCAGCATCCAGTTCGCCACTTGCACCGACCGTCTTTGCGGCGCGTTGGACCCTGAAACAAGTTCAGGGTGACGGAGTATGGCTTGATGGCTGACGCGCGTGACACCCCCGCCACCCTCAACATCGCCGCCAAGCTCGCGCAGTTCGCCGATCACTGGAACCCGCGCATCATCGGTCATTACAACGGCAATGAAATCCGCGTGGCCAAGGTGCAGGGCGAATTCAGCTGGCATGCGCATGCCGATACCGACGAGCTGTTCCTGGTCGTCGCGGGCGAGCTCGGTATCGCGTTCCGCGATGGCGTGCGCCGCTATGGCCCGGGCGAGATGGTCGTCGTGCCCAGGGGCGCCGAGCACAAGCCCTTTGCGGACGAAGAAGCACATATCCTGCTGATGGATCGCGAGGGTGAGCCCAATACCGGCGTCAATCCGTCCGAGTTGACGCGCGCAACGCTGGAAACGATCTGATGGCTGACCACGCCCATATCCCCGACGAAGCCGAAACCCGCGCTGCCTGGGGCGATTTCGCCTGGACGCCGGAGAACGCCCTGAAGGCGAAGGAGATCGTCGGCCGCTATCCGCCGGGTCGCCAGCAGTCCGCGTCGATCCCGTTCCTCGATCTCGCCCAGCGTCAGGTGGGGGCCGCCACGCAGACGCAGGGCTGGCTACCGGTGCCGGTGATCGAGTTCGTCGCGCGCGAGCTCGGCATGCCCTATATGCGCGTGTACGAGGTCGCGACCTTCTACACGATGTTCAACATGGCGCCGGTCGGCCGCTATCATGTGCAGGTCTGCGGCACCACGCCGTGTATGCTGGCAGGCTCCGACGACGTCTTTGCCGCCTGCAAGAACCACGGCCTGATCAAGGGCAAGACCACCCCCGACGGGCTGTTCACGCTCACCGAGGTCGAGTGTCTCGGCACCTGCGCCAATGCGCCGATGGTGCAGATCAACGACGACAATTTCGAAGATCTCGACTATGATCGCACCACGGCGGTGCTCGAAGCACTCGCGCGCGGCGAAAGTCCGAAGACGGGATCGCAGATCGGCCGTCAGACGAGCTGCCCCGAAGGTGGCCCGACGTCGCTTGCGGCCATGGTCGATGAAAACCACGATTATCGCGGAGAATGGGCATGAACATCCTGATCGCACTCGGCATCGCGCTGCTCGCGCTTTTCGTGCTCGTCGCGCTGGTGAAGCTCGCCTTCGGGCTGATCGTGCTGGCGGTGGTGCTCGGCGTCGGCGTCGCGGCCTATTTCTTCATCGAAAAGCTGGTGGGGCAGGGGCGCTGATGCTCGCCGACAAGGATCGCATCTTCACCAACGTCTACGGCTTCCAGTCGTGGAAGCTGGAGGCGGCGCTCAAGCGCGGCGATTGGGACAATACCAGGGCGCTGCTGGCGCTGGGGCCGGATACGATCATCGATCGGATCAAGGCGAGCGGCCTGCGCGGACGCGGCGGGGCAGGGTTCCCGACCGGCACGAAGTGGAGCTTCATGCCCAAGGAGCCCAAGCCCGATCGCCCGAACTTCCTCGTCATCAACGCCGATGAATCGGAGCCCGGCAGTTGCAAGGACCGCGAGATCATCCGCCACGATCCGCACAAGCTGATCGAAGGCGCGCTGGTCGCGGGCTTCGCGATGCGCGCGCGCGCCGCGTATATCTACATCCGCGGCGAATATATCCGCGAGGCCGAGGTGCTGTTCGCTGCCATTGCCGAGGCTTATGACAAGGGGCTGATCGGCAAGAACGCGTGCGGGTCGGGCTATGATTTCGACGTGTTCTGCCACCGGGGAGCGGGCGCCTATATCTGCGGCGAAGAAACCGCGATGCTCGAAAGCCTCGAGGGCAAGAAGGGCCAGCCGCGGCTGAAGCCGCCCTTCCCGGCAGGGGCGGGGCTTTATGGCTGCCCGACCACGGTCAACAATGTCGAATCGATCGCGGTCGCGCCGACGATCCTGCGCCGCTCGCCCGAATGGTTTTCAAGCTTCGGGCGCGAGAACAACAAGGGCACCAAGCTGTTCCAGATCAGCGGCCATGTGAACCGGCCTTGCGTGGTCGAGGAAGCGATGAGCATCCCGTTCCGCGAGCTGATCGAGGTGCATTGCGGCGGCGTCCGCGGCGGGTGGGACAATCTGCTCGCGGTGATCCCCGGCGGGTCGTCGGTGCCGCTGGTGCCGGCGGCAGAGATCATGGACGCACCGATGGATTTCGACGGGCTGAAGGCGCTCGGCTCGGGCCTCGGCACCGCCGCCGTCATCGTGATGGACAAATCCACCGACATCGTCCGCGCGATCAGCCGCCTCAGCTATTTCTACAAGCACGAAAGCTGCGGCCAGTGCACGCCGTGCCGCGAGGGCACCGGCTGGATGTGGCGCGTGATGGAGCGGCTGCGCACCGGCGACGCCGATATCGGCGAGATCGACACGCTCTATCAGGTCACCAAGCAGGTCGAAGGCCACACCATCTGCGCGCTGGGCGATGCGGCCGCATGGCCGATCCAGGGGCTGATCCGGCACTTCAGGCCCGAGATCGAGCGCCGGATTGCGGAAAAACACGCTGGCGGGCTCAGCCCGATGATGGAGGCGGCAGAATGATGATGGGCGCGATTGCAGGGTTTTTGCTGTCGGGCATGCCGGCGACGAACGACGCATCCGGGTTGATGTCGCGGGTTGATGCGACCCGCTCGATCGCCGCCTGCGTCCTGAAGCGCGACCGGACCGATGCGATCGCGATTGCCGGTTCCGAGCCAGCCACGCCACGGTTTGACAAGGCGGCGGGTCGCATCGATGCGCCGCTGACAGCGTGCCTCGATCCCGATATGCGGTCGCTGTTGATCCGTATCAACGACCTGCGCGGCGTGTTCGCCGAGACCCTGTTGAAGGAAGCCGATGGCGGCGCGCTGGCGCGCGCCCGAGCGCTGCCCGTGATCCCGCCGCGCCGCATTGAATTGGGCAAGAGTCAGGTCGCCAATGATGCCGCGTTGTTCCGCTGTGTCGCGGGGGCAGATCCGCAGCGCGCGGCATCGCTGGTCGAAGCAGCGCCCGGGAGCGTCGAAGAGGCGTCCGCGTTTCGTGGGCTGTCGCCCGCGCTGCAGAGCTGCGTCCCGGCCAATGCCGCGATGCAGCTCAAGGCCTTCCAGGTGCGGTTGCTCGTGGCGGCGTCGCTGTATGGCCGGCTCGCCGATCTTTCCGGAGCCTGATGGAATGCCCAAACTCAAAGTCGACGGGATCGAGATCGAAGTTCCCGCCGGGGCCACCGTGCTTCAGGCGTGCGAGCTTGCCGGTAAGGAAATTCCGCGCTTCTGCTATCACGAGCGGCTGAGCATCGCGGGCAATTGCCGCATGTGCCTGGTCGAGGTGAAGCCGGGGCCGCCGAAGCCGCAGGCGTCGTGCGCGCTCCCGGCCGCCGAGAATCAGGAAATCTTCACCAATTCGCCGATGGTCAAGAATGCGCGCGAAGGGGTGATGGAGTTTCTGCTGATCAATCACCCGCTCGATTGCCCCATCTGCGATCAGGGCGGTGAGTGCGACCTGCAGGATCAGTCGGTCGCCTATGGCCGGGGTTCGTCGCGCTATGACGAGAACAAGCGCGCCGTGACCGAGAAATATATGGGGCCGATCGTCAAGACGGTGATGACGCGCTGCATCCAGTGCACGCGCTGCGTCCGCTTTGCCGAGGAAGTCGCCGGCGTCGAGGAAATCGGCGCGATCGGGCGCGGCGAGAATATGCAGATCACCTCGTATCTGGAGCATGCGGTCAGCAGCGAGCTCTCGGGCAACGTCGTCGATCTCTGCCCGGTCGGCGCGCTGACCTCGAAGCCCTATGCGTTCGAGGCGCGACCCTGGGAGCTCAAAAAGACGCTGACGATCGACGTGATGGACGCGGTCGGCACCAATATCCGGCTCGACAGTCGCGGGCGCCAGGTGCTGCGCTGCCTGCCGCGGATCAACGAAGACGTGAACGAGGAATGGGCGACCGACAAGACCCGCCACGCGATCGACGGGCTGGTCCGCAAGCGGCTCGACCGGCCGTTCGTGCGACAGGGCGGCAAGCTGGTCGAGGCGAGCTGGGACGAGGCTTTTGCGGCAATAGCGGCGGTCGATGCGGGCGACAGCGTGGCTGCGATCGCGGGCGATCTGGTCGATTGCGAGACGATGTATGCGGCCAAGGCGCTGCTCGCGGGGATGGGCTCGGCGCTGCTCGAAGGTCGCCAGACCGGCATGGACTATGACGTCACCTCGCTCGCCGCGGTCAATTTCAACACGACGATCGCGGGCACCGAACAGGCCGATGTCATCCTGCTCGTCGGCACCAATTTGCGCTGGGAAGCGCCGCTGGTGAACACGCGGGTGCGCAAGGCGATCAAGAAGGGCGCCAAGGTGTTCGCGGTCGGACCCGAGACCGATCTGACCTATAAGGTCGACTGGCTGGGCAACGATCTGGGGCTGCTTGGCAAACTCCCCAAGGCTGCGGCGGACGCGCTCGAGGCGGCCGAGCGCCCGATGATCATCGTCGGCGGTGCCGCGCTGAAGAACGGCCATGCCGCCGCGCTCAAGCTCGCCGGCACCTACAAGTTGGTGCGCGACGGTTGGAACGGGTTCAACGTCGTGCATTTCTCGGCAGCCCGGATGGGGGGGCTGATGCTCGGCTATGCGCAAGCTGGCGGCATTGCTGACATGGTCGCTGCGGCCCCGAAGCTGGCGTTCTTCCTGGGCGCGGACGAGGTCGATTTCAGCCAGTTCGCCGGCAGCTTCAAGGTCTATGTCGGCCACCACGGCGACAAGGGCGCAGCGCAGGCCGACGTCATCCTGCCTGGGGCGAGCTATGCCGAGAAATCGGGTACCTGGGTCAATCTCGAAGGCCGCGTCCAGCGCGGCGAGCGCGCGGTGTTCCCGCCCGGCGATGCGCGCGAAGACTGGACGATCTTCCGCGCGCTGTCGGCGGTGATGGGTACCCCGCTACCGTTCGATACGCTAGATCAGTTGCGCGCGGCCATGGCGCGCGATGTGCCTGCGCTCGGCCGGCTCGGGCTGGTGACGTTCGATTGGGCACCGCCTGCGCTCGATGCGAAGGGGGAGGGCACGGTCGATTATCCGATCAAGGATTTCTACCTCACCAACGCCATTTGCCGCGCGAGCCCGACGATGCAGCGCTGCTCGTCGGAACTGATCCACGGGCAGGATTTTGCGGAGGCGGCGGAATGAAGGTGAACCTGTCCGCAATCCCAGCGCAAGCTGGGGTCTCATACCGCATGCGCCCGCTTCGCTACTGCGAGACCCCAGCTGTTGCTGGGGTGACGGTCGTGGAGGCGGTCGCATGACCAGCTGGCTCTCCCCCTATATCGGCTTTGGCTGGGCGTGGTTCGTCTGGACTGTGATCGACATCCTCCTCATCGCGCTGCCGGTGATGCTGATGGTCGCGCTGATCATTTATGCCGACCGCAAGATCTGGGCATCGATGGCGCTTCGGCGCGGGCCGAATGTCGTCGGGCCGTTCGGGATCCTCCAGTCCTTTGCTGACGGCCTGAAGGTCTTTCTGCAGGAAACGATCATTCCGTCGAGCGCCAACAAGGGGCTGTTCCTGCTCGCGCCGATCATCACCTTCACCGTCGCGCTGATCGTGTGGGCGGTGGTGCCGTTCCAGCCGAACCTGATCCTGTCGAACATCAATGTCGGGCTGCTCTACGTGCTCGCGGCGTCTTCGCTCGGCGTATACGGCATCATCCTGGCGGGCTGGTCGTCCAACTCGAAATATCCTTTCTTCTCGGCGATCCGCGCCGCCGCGCAGATGGTCTCTTACGAAGTCGCGATCGGTTTCGTGCTGATTTCGGTCGTGCTGTGGACGGGTAGCTTCAATCTTGCGGCGATCGTCGAAGCGCAGAAGAATGTCTGGGGCTTCGCCTGGCTGCCGATCAACGGCTTCGCGTTCAATCCGCTCTTGTTCCCGATGGCAGTGGTGTTCTTCATCTCGTCGCTCGCCGAAACCCAGCGCGCGCCGTTCGACCTGACCGAGGCCGAGAGCGAACTCGTCGCCGGCTATCAGACCGAATATTCGAGCATGTCGTTCGCGCTCTACTGGCTGGGCGAATACGCCAACGTCATCCTGATGTGCGTCCTCAACGCCACCTTGTTCTGGGGTGGCTATCTGCCGCCGCTCGATTGGGCGCCGCTCTATTGGGTGCCTGGGATCATCTGGCTGTTTCTGAAGATGTGTTTCTTCTTTTTCCTGTTCAGCTGGGTGAAGGCGACCGTGCCGCGCTATCGTTATGATCAGCTGATGAGGCTGGGCTGGAAGGTGTTCCTGCCGCTGAGCCTGGTCTGGGTGTTTTTGGTGAGCGGGTACCTGATGCTTGTTCGCGTTGGAGTTTCAGGATGAATATCGCCCAGACGATCAAAGCCTTCACGCTGTGGGAATTCCTGAAGGCGCACGCGCTGACCTTGCGCTATTTCTTCAAGGCGAAGGCGACGATCAACTATCCGTACGAGAAAAACCCCATCTCCCCGCGGTTCCGGGGCGAGCATGCGCTGCGCCGCTACCCCAATGGCGAGGAGCGCTGCATCGCGTGCAAATTGTGCGAGGCGGTGTGCCCCGCTCAAGCGATTACGATCGAGGCCGAGCCGCGCGCCGACGGCAGCCGGCGGACCACCCGCTACGACATCGACATGACCAAGTGCATCTATTGCGGGCTGTGCGCCGAAGCCTGCCCGGTCGATGCCATCGTCGAAGGGCCGAATTTCGAATTCGCGACCGAAACGCGCGAGGAGCTGATCTACGACAAGGCGAAATTGCTCGACAATGGCGATCGCTGGGAACCGGCGATCGCCGCAAACCTTGCCGCCGATGCCCCGTACCGGTAAGCGCGCTGTGACTTCAGGGACCATCATGATTCACCAGCATCACAACCACGCCGCTCCAGCGCATGCTGGGGCCTCGAGCGGCACGGGAGCGCCTCGTGACGGCGGCCACCCGTCGCTCGCTGCGGTGGCGATGATGGTCGGCCGGCCATGATCCAGGTCTTTGCCTTCTATCTCTTCGCGTTTGCGGTGCTGACCTCGGGGGCGATGACGATCGCCTCGCGCAACCCGGTGCATTCGGTGTTGTGGCTCATTTTCGCGTTTTTCAATGCGGCGGGGCTGATGATCCTCGTCGGCGCCGAGTTCATCGCGATGCTGCTCGTGATCGTCTATGTCGGTGCGGTTTCGGTCCTGTTCCTGTTCGTGGTGATGATGCTCGACATCGACTTCGCCGAGATGCGGAGCGGCTTTGCGCGCTATCTCTGGCCGGGTCTGGCGCTCGCTGTCGCCCTCGCGGCGGAGCTGTTCGTCGCGCTCGGAGCCTGGTCGACCGGGCCAATTGCGCTCGGGCGCCGAATCGCGCCGACCGCGCCGGCGACGCCCAATATCGAGGCGATCGGCACGCTCCTCTACGGGCGCTACCTGTATCTGTTCGAAGCGGCAGGGCTCGTCCTGCTCGTCGCGATGATCGGCGCGATCGTGCTGACTCACCGCCAGCGCGGCGGGGTCAAGCCGCAGGATATCGCCCGCCAGGTCGCGCGCCGGCCGCAGGATGCGGTGCGGCTGGTCGATGCGCCGGTGCGCGAAGGGGTGGAGCTGTGAGTCAGAATTTCCTCAACCCGTTCGGTTCGAGCGAAGTCGAGAAACCTTGTGCAGCGCATTGGGCCGGTATGTCGACGGCGCTCGATACAAGCGGCAATACGGGATCGAGCCAATGATCGGTCTGGTCCATTATCTCGTGGTGGCCGCGATCCTGTTCACGATGGGGGTCCTCGGCATCTTCCTCAACCGCAAGAACATCATCGTCATTCTGATGGCGATCGAGCTGATCCTGCTCGCGGTGAACATCAATTTCGTCGCCTTTTCGGCCTATCTCGGCGATCTCGTCGGGCAGATTTTCGCGATGTTCGTGCTGACGGTGGCGGCCGGCGAGGCGGCGATCGGGCTGGCGATCCTCGTCATCTATTTCCGCGGCCGCGGGACGATTTCGGTCGACGACGTCAACCGGATGAAGGGGTGATCATTCGGTGATTTTAGCCATCGTCTTCCTGCCGCTGCTGGCCGCTTTTGTCGCTGGCATGGGCAATCGCGCCATCGGCAATGTGCCCGCCAAGCTGATCACGACCGTCGCGCTGTTCACCTCGGCAGCGCTTAGTTGGCCGATCTTCCTGAGCTTCGTCGCCGGGACGGCGAGCCCCAGCGTCACGCCGGTGTTCGAATGGATCCGCTCGGGCGATCTCGACATCGCCTGGGCGCTGCGCGTCGATGCGCTGACCGCGGTGATGCTCGTCGTGATCACCAGCGTCTCGGCGCTCGTCCACCTCTATAGCTGGGGCTATATGGACGAGGACCCGGACCAGCCGCGCTTCTTCGCCTATCTCTCGCTGTTCACCTTTGCGATGCTGATGCTGGTGACCGCCGACAACATCGTCCAGATGTTCTTCGGCTGGGAAGGTGTCGGCCTTGCCTCCTATCTTCTCATCGGCTTCTGGTTCAAAAAGCCCAGCGCCAATGCCGCCGCGATCAAGGCGTTCGTCGTCAACCGCGTCGGCGATCTCGGCTTCATGCTCGGGATTTTCGGCACCTATCTGGTGTTCAACACCGTCTCGATCGACGAAATCCTGCGGCTCGCCCCCGGGATGGCGGGGTCGACGATCGGCTTTCTCGGCATGCGCGCCGATACGATGACGGTATTGTGCCTGCTGCTGTTCATCGGCGCGATGGGCAAATCGGCGCAGCTCGGCCTCCACACCTGGCTGCCCGATGCGATGGAGGGCCCAACGCCTGTTTCCGCGCTGATCCACGCCGCGACGATGGTGACGGCGGGCGTATTCATGGTGTGCCGCCTGTCGCCGATGTTCGAGACGAGCCCGGTCGCGATGACCGTGGTGATGACGGTCGGGGCGGCGACCTGTTTCTTCGCCGCGACCGTCGGGCTGGTGCAGACCGACATCAAGCGCGTGATCGCCTATTCGACCTGTTCCCAGCTCGGCTATATGTTTTTTGCCGCCGGCGTCGGCGCGTACGGCGCGGCGATGTTCCACCTGTTCACGCACGCCTTCTTCAAGGCGCTGCTGTTCCTCGGCGCGGGCTCGGTGATCCACGCGATGCACCATGAACAGGACATGCGGCATTACGGCAACCTCCGCAAAGCCATCCCCATCACCTTCTGGGCGATGATGGCGGGCACGCTGGCGATCACCGGGGTCGGCATTCCCGGCGTGATCGAGGGGCTCCCCGCGATCGGCTTTGCCGGTTTCCACTCGAAGGACGCGATCATCGAGGGCGCCTGGGCGTCGGGTCATGCCGGCGCGTCGATCGTCGGCATTCTCGTTGCGCTGCTGACCAGCTTCTATTCGTGGCGGCTGATGTTCCTGACCTTCTGGGGCAAACCGCGCTGGGCGACATCCGAGCATATCCAGCACGCGCTCCATGACGCGAACGGCCACGGGCACGATGCGCATCACGACGATCCCGCGGCCGAGGATGCCGGCCATACCCCGCCCGCGCATGCGCCCGGTCCCCACGAGATCGCCGATGGCACGGGCGGGTATCATCCGCATGAAAGCCCCTGGACGATGCTGGTGCCTTTGGGACTGCTCTCGGCGGGGGCGGTTGCGGCAGGGTTCGTGTTCCACGGCGCGTTCATCGAGCCCGGCTCGGGCGAGGATTTCTGGAAGGGCGCGATCGCGTTCAGCGAGCATCTCGCCCATGCGACGCACGAAGTGCCGCTGCTGGTGAAGCTCAGCGCCGCCGCCGCCTGGATCATCGGGCTCGCCGCTGCGTGGTACAGCTATATCCGCGCCCCCGAACTGCCCGCTCAAATGGCGCGCAGCCTGAGCGTCGTCTACGATTGGCTGCTCCACAAATGGTATTTCGACGAGCTGTACGACCTGCTCTTCGTCAAGCCCGCCTTCGCGATCGGCCGCTTCTTCTGGCATCGCGGCGACGAGCAGACGATCGACCGCTTCGGCCCCAATGGCGCAGCGGCGGTGGTCGTCTCGGGCAGCCGCGCGGCGGCGATGCTCCAGAGCGGCTATATCTACACCTATGCCTTTGTGATGCTGATCGGCCTCACCGCGGTCGTCACTTGGGCGATTGCATCGTGAGCGACGTGATTTTTGACACCAACCCTGCCCCTGTTCGGGCCGAGCCTGTCGAAGCCCGGCTTTTCCTCTCGACCGTCGAGAGAAAGCGTGGCCCGTCGACGAGCTCGCGGCAAATGGTTGCGGGGGATTTGTGACGATGAACGGTATCCCCATCCTCTCGATCATGCTCGCGGTGCCTGCGGCCGCTGCGATACTCTGCCTGTTTCTCGATGCGCGCGGGGCCCGCTGGCTGGCGCTCATCGCGACGCTGGTCGATCTGCTGCTCGGGATCGGGCTCTGGGCCAATTTCGATATCGGCGGCCCGCAGTGGCAATTTGTCGAGCACGCCCAGCTGCCGGTGTTCGGCCGCTTCGGCTGGGCGCTCGGGATCGACGGCTTCGCGCTGATGCTGATCATGCTCAGCGTGTTCCTGATGCCGATCTGCATCGGCGCGAGCTGGGAATCGATCCAGAAGCGCGTGCCCGAATATATGGCGGCGTTCCTCGTCACCGAAATGCTGATGATCGGCACTTTCGCTGCCCAGGATCTGTTCCTCTTCTACGTCTTCTTCGAAGCCGGCCTGATCCCGATGTACCTGATCATCGGCATCTGGGGCGGGGCGAACCGCATCTATGCGAGCTATAAATTCTTCCTCTACACGCTGCTCGGCTCGGTGCTGATGCTGATCGCGATGCTGTGGATGGCGCAGCAGGCGGGGACGACCGATATCCCGACCTTGCTCAACCATGATTTCCCGGTCGAGGCGCAGACCTGGCTGTGGCTGGCGTTCTTCGCCTCGTTCGCGGTCAAGATGCCGATGTGGCCGGTGCATACCTGGTTGCCCGACGCACACGTCCAGGCGCCGACCGCCGGCTCGGTGATCCTCGCCGGCGTGCTGCTCAAGCTCGGCGGCTATGGCTTCCTGCGCTTTTCGGTGCCGATGTTCCCCGAAGCCTCGGCGAGCCTAACCTGGCTGATCCTTGGCCTGTCGGCGGTGGCGGTGATCTACACCTCGCTCGTCGCGCTCGTGCAGACCGACATGAAGAAGCTGATCGCCTATTCGTCGGTGGCGCATATGGCGATCGTGACGATCGGCCTGTTCGCGTTCAACCGCCAGGGCATCGAAGGCGCGATGATCGTGATGCTCAGCCACGGCCTCGTCTCGGGCGCGCTGTTCCTGTGCGTCGGCGTCATCTACGATCGGCTCCACACCCGTGAGATCAGCCGCTATGGCGGTCTCGGCATCAACATGCCGCGTTATGCGGTGCTGTTCCTGCTGTTTACGATGGCGTCGGTCGGCCTCCCGGGCACCAGCGGCTTCGTCGGCGAATTTCTGAGCCTTGCCGGTACCTATCAGGTGTCGACCACGGCGACGTTGCTCTGCACCACCGGTATCATCCTGGGCGCTGCCTATATGCTCTATCTCTATCGCCGGATCGCGTTCGGCGAGATCGTTCATGACGATGTCCGCGCGATGCCCGATCTCTCGTTGCGCGAGATCGCGCTGCTCGCGCCGATCGCGGCGGTGGTGTTGTGGATGGGGGTCTATCCCGAAAGCTTCCTCGCGCCGATGCGCGGCGACGCGACGACGCTCGTCGCCCGGGTCGCGCGCGCTCAGCCGCCCGGCGACAGTCTGCCGACACCTGGCCGGGCCAATCTGGTCAAGCCGATCGCCCCTCTGGCCCATGCGGAGGCGCACTGATGGACTATGCAGCCAATCTGGTGATGACCTTGCCCGAACTGGTGCTGTCGATCGGCGCGCTTGCGCTGATGCTGGTCGCCGCCTGGGGCGGGCAGGCGGCAGCGCGCGCCATCTCCTGGACCGCGGTCGCGGTGATCGGCGGGGCGGCGATCGCCCTGATCGGCCCGGCGTCGAGCGGTGGCGAGGCCTTTTACGGGCTCTACCGCGCCGATGCCTTCGCCTCTTTCGCCAAGATCCTGATCTACGGCGCCGCAGCGGTGGCGATCGTCATGGCGCCGCGCTTCTTTGCGCGCACCAGCGGCGACGATCTGCGCCCCGAATATCCCGTGCTGATTCTGCTGTCGTGCGTCGGTATGGGGATGATGGTGTCGGCGGGTGATCTGTTGACGCTCTACATCGGCCTCGAGCTCCAGAGCCTCGCCGCCTATGTGCTCGCGAGCTTCATGCGGCAGGATCAGCGCTCGGCGGAGGCCGGCCTCAAATATTTCGTGCTCGGCGCGCTGGCGAGCGGGATCCTGCTCTACGGCATCTCGTTGGTCTACGGCTTCAGCGGCACGACCTTGTTCGATTCGATCGCCACCGCCTATGTCGGTCATCATTCGAAGGGGCTGTTGTTCGGGCTGGTGTTCGTCTTTGCCGGGCTCGCCTTCAAGATGAGCGCGGTGCCGTTCCACATGTGGACCCCCGACGTCTATGAGGGCGCACCGACCCCGGTCACCGCCTTCTTCGGCAGCGCCCCCAAGGTCGCAGCAGTGCTGCTCGCGGTGCGGGTGGCGATCGAGGCGATGGGGCCGGCGACCTTCGAATGGCGCCAGATCGTGATCTTCGCCTCGCTCGCCTCGATCGTGCTCGGCGCGGCGGGGGCGATCGGCCAGACCAACATCAAGCGGCTGCTCGCCTATTCGTCGATCAACAATGTCGGCTTCGCGCTGGTCGGCTTGGCAGCGGGGACACCGGAGGGTGTCGCGGCGGTCGCGGTCTATATGGCGATCTACGTCGTGATGACGCTCGGCAGCTTCCTCGTCGTGCTCCAGATGCGCGGCGCTGACGGCCAGCCGATCGAAACGATCGCCAGCCTGTCGGGCCTGTCGCGAACGCAGCCGCGCCTCGCGCTGGCGCTTGGCATCTTCATGTTCTCGCTCGCCGGCATTCCGCCGCTGTTCGGCTTCTATGCCAAGTTCGCGGTGTTCTGGGCAGCGGTGCAGGCAGGGCTGTTCGCCTTCGCCGCGATCGGCATCGCCGCCTCGGTGATCGGTGCCTATTATTATCTCCGCATCGTCAAGACGATCTATTTCGACGAGCCCGCCGGGGCCGGCTTCGCGCCCATGGAAAGCCGGGTCGAGGGCGGGCTCATCCTTGCTTCGGCCGCTTTCCTCTCGCCGCTCGGCTATCTCGCCATCCCGGCGATGGGCGTGTGGAGCATGGCGGCGGCGCGGGCGCTGTTCTGACGACGTCGATCCGGACGATCGCCGAGACCGGCTCGACCAACGCCGATCTGATCGGGCTGGCAGCGACGGGGGCGAGCGAAGGGCTGTGGCTCCGCGCCGAACGCCAGACCGCCGGGCGCGGGCGGCAGGGCAGGGCGTGGCAGTCGCCGCCCGGCAATCTCTACGCCAGCACGCTGGTGCGGCTCCGCGCCACCGATCCGCCGCCGGCGACGCTGGCGCTCGTCGCCGCGGTCGCGCTCGAGGCGGCGGTGGCGGCCTATCTGGGCGAGGCGCGTGCGACCCTCAAATGGCCCAATGATTTGCTCCTCGACGGCGCGAAGCTCTCGGGCATCTTGCTCGAGCGCGCCGGCGACGCGATCGTCATCGGCTTCGGCGTCAACCTGGCGCATCACCCGACCGATCTCGATCGTCCGGCCACCAGCCTCGCCGCGCAGGGCGTCGCCACCGATCCGGACGATTTCCTCGCGACCTTGGCCGAGAACGTCGCCTTTTGGCTCGCGCGCTGGCGCGGTGAGGGGCTGGCGCCGGTGCGGGACCGCTGGACCGCGCGCGCCCACCCCAGCGGCACCGCGCTCACCGCACGCCTGCCCGATGGCAGCGCGATCGATGGGCTGTTCGATCGGCTCGATGGCGACGGCGCCCTCATCCTCCGCTTGGCGGACGGCGGCCGCTGTGTCATTCACGCAGGCGATGTATTTTTGATCTAGCGCGCCTTCGGTTTGCCCCAACGGAGGGAAAAGGGAGTTCTGAGCCATGCTGCTCGCGATCGATGCCGGCAATACCAACGTCGTGTTCGCGCTCGTGCGCGACAAGGCGATCATCGCGCGGTGGCGGATCGCCACCGATCCGCGCCGCACGGCGGACGAATATGCGGTCTGGCTCAGCCAGCTGCTCCAGCTCGAGGGGCATGACCGCAAGGACATTGCCGGGGTGATCATCGCCACCGTCGTCCCACGCGCGCTCCACAATCTGCAGACGCTCGCGCGCAAATATTTCGCCTGCGAGCCCTTGATCGCGGGGCAGCCGCCGGTCGAATGGGGCATCGAGATCGACGTCAAGGAGCCCGCCTCGCTCGGCGCCGATCGCGCGGTCAACACGATCGCCGCCCACGCGCTCTATCCCGGCGATCTGATCGTGGTGGATTTCGGCACCGCCACCACCTTCGAGGTGGTCGACTATACCGGCGCATACAAGGGCGGGATCATCTGCCCGGGCATCAACCTGTCGCTCGACGCGCTCGTCACCGCCGCCGCCAAGCTGCCGCGCATCGCGATCGAGGCGCCTGCCGACACCAGCGTGATCGGGCGCGACACGATCAGCCAGATGCACATCGGCATCTATTGGGGCTATGTCGGCATGCTCGAGGGGCTTGTCGCGCGGATCAAGGCCGAGGTGGGCCGCCCGGTCAAGGTGATCGCCACCGGCGGTCTTGCCACCCTGTTCGAGCGCCAGACCGACGTTTTCGACGCCATCGAGCCCGATCTGACGATACAGGGACTGGCGATGTTGTGGGATCGCGCCCATATAGCGGCTTAAAGCGAGATGACCGTCGGTTAAATCAAATCCCCATCCGTTCGTGTCGAGCGACGTCGAGACACCCTGTGCCCCGCCTGGGGCAAGTTTCCCGACGTCGCTCGAAACGAACGGGTCAATGTAAAGAGATCTGACTGGAGAGGTGCATCGGCCCGCGCCGAAACGCGCCGCGCTGCTTCCCCCCATCTCGACGAAATTCTCGGCGCTGACCGCGCCCTCCCATGGCCGCCTGCCGATGCCGGTGGCCGAAACTGAAAGAACAAGACCTTAGTGACTACCCCCAAGAAAGAACTCCTCTTCCTGGCCCTTGGCGGCTCGGGCGAAATCGGCATGAACGTCAACTTATATGGCTGCGAAGGCAAATGGGTGATGGTCGATTGCGGCATCACCTTCGCCGATCCCAATTACCCGGGGGTCGAGGTGATCCTGCCCGATCTCGCCTTCATCGAGGAACGGCTCGACGATCTGCTCGGCATCGTGCTCACCCACGGGCACGAGGATCATATCGGCGCCTTGCCCTATCTCGCCGAGGATCTCGGCGTGCCGCTGTTCGCCTCGCCCTTCACCGCCGGGCTGATCCGCGGCAAGCTCGACGAGGAGGGCATCGCCGACCGCGTCAAGCTCAACATCGTCAAGCCCGGCAAGGAATTCCAGCTCGGGCCGTTCGGCTTCCGCTTCGTGCCCGTCGCGCACTCGATCCCCGAGGGCAACGCGCTGCTGATCACCACGCCCTATGGCAAGGTGTTCCACACCGGCGACTGGAAGCTCGACGACGAGCCCGTGATCGGCACCCCGGCCAGCGCCGAAGTGCTCAGCGCGATCGGCGACGCCGGCGTGCTCGCGCTCGTCTGCGATTCGACCAACGTCTTCAATCCCGAGGCCTCGGGCTCCGAAAGTTCGGTGCGCCAGGGCCTGTTCGACGTCGTCGCCGCCGCGAAGGGGCGCGTCCTCGTCACCACCTTCGCCTCGAACGCCGCGCGGCTCAAGACGCTCGGCGAAGTCGCGCTCGACAGTGGCCGGGCGATCTGCGTTGCCGGCCGCTCGCTCGATCGTATCCTCAAGGTCGCGCAGGCGACGGGCTATCTCACCGATTTCCCCGAGACGGTCGATTGGGACACGGCGATGCGGCTGCCGCGCGACAAGATCCTGATCGTCGCGACCGGCGGGCAGGGCGAGGAGCGCGCCGCGCTCGCCCGCGTCGCGTTCGGCTCGCACACGATTTCGCTCGATGCCGGCGATACCGTCGTCTTCTCGTCGAAGCAGATTCCCGGCAACGAGGTCGCGATCGGCCGCATCCAGAATGCGCTCGCGGCGAAGGGCGTGATCATGATCACCGATCGCCAGGCGCACGTCCATGTCTCGGGCCATCCCGGCCGTCCCGAACTCGCGACCATGTATCGCTGGATCCGGCCCGAGCTGCTGATGCCGGTCCATGGCGAGATGCGCCACATGATGGAGCATGCCCGTTTCGGCCTGTCACAGGGCGTGCCGCGCGCGCTGGTGCAGAGCGACGGCGACATCGTCCGGCTCGCCCCCGGCGCGCCCGAAAAGATCGGCCATGCCCCGGTCGGCCGGCTGGTGCTCGACGGCGACGTCATCCTGCCCGCCGATGGCACGACGATCAACGAGCGCCGCAAGCTCTCGCTCAACGGCCAGATCTCGGTCGCGGTCGCGGTCGGCAAGAACGGCGCGCTGCTCGGCGATCCGCAGATCAAGCTGCAGGGCGTGCCGGTCGAGGAAGACCGCGATCCGTTCATCGACGAAGCGGTGGGCGCCGCCGCCAAGGCGGTGCGCGACGGCGGCAAGGATCGCGACAAGACCCGCGAGCAGGTCCGCCTCGCGGTGCGCCGCGTCGCCGGGCGCTGGACGGGCAAGAAGCCGCTCGTCGACGTGCTGCTGATCGAGGCCTGACGCGCCATGCAGATCACCTCGATGCTCGCCATCTATTTCCTGATGTGGGCGTTTTCGGTGTTCCTCGTCCTGCCCTTCGGCGTCAAGACCGCCGACGAGGCCGGCACCGATCGCGTCCCCGGCCAGGCCGACAGCGCTCCCCATGTCTTCCGTCCGGGTCGCTTCATCCTGCGCACGACGATCGTCGCGAGCTTGATGTTCGTGCTGTTCCTGCTCAACTACGAGTTCGGCTGGGTGCGCGCCGAGACGTTCGATTTCTTCGGGGGGATGAAGCCGGTCGAGTGAGGGGGCGCTGGTCATAGCGACCCGCCCGTCACTCCGGGTCGGGCCCCGGGTGGCGGCATCGGGTGACGACGGAGACCGGCGATCATCGCCATCGCTTCAACCATGTTGCGGCGGCGTTGTCATCGGTTGAGTGCGCTGCGGGGGCGCCCCCGGCGCGCCGGTCGCGTCGAGTGTCATCTTTGCCGCTGTCACGATCGTCGCGCGCCAGTCGCCCGGCGCCCGATCGGGCGCTACGCCCGCAATCGTTCGATCGCCTGGGCCAGCGCGACATAGAGCTTGCCCATGTCCGACGACAGCAGGGTCACGCTCATCGGCGCGCCGTCGCGCTGGGCGAGGATCGTGCGCAGCATCGCCTCGAAATCGTGGATATAGCGGTTGACCTGCTCGCGGAACGGCCCGTCGTCGTCGTAGAGCCGCGCGATCTCGCGGACGTCCGTTGAATCGAGCAGCCGCACCGCGCGGCGCGTGAAGACCCCGCGATCGCCCTTGAGGTACGCCGCCCAGGCGCTGTCCGAAACGTCGCTCGAAAAGCTCTTGGCGATGTCGATCGACGCCGAATTGAGCGATTCGATCAGCAGCGAGGCCTTGCGCGCGAAGCTGTCGCTGTCGGCCTTCTCGCGTTCGGCGCGGGCATCGTCGATCCGGTTCTCGACCAGCGAGCTCGTCTCGGCGATCGTCATCATCTGCCGCGTCAGCCGGTCGGAGGCGCGCGCGGCGGCCTCGACGGCGGCGTCGGCGGCGTCGGTGATCGCGTTGATCTGGCGCTCGACCGAATGGCCGACCGCGCGCTGCATCGCCTGCGCGCTCGCCAGTTCGAGCGACTTGGCGGCCTCGGGGATCACCGTCGCCAGCGTTTCGCGCGCGCGTTCGGCGGCGGCGGTGGCGGTGTCGCGCACGCGGATCAGCGCCTCGACCAGCCGGGGGGCGGCCTGTTCGGCGAAATCATGCGTGTGCGCGATCGTCGCGTCGAGCGTCTCGCCGATCTCGCTCGCGCGCTCGCGACCGGTCGCCAGCGTGTCGATCAGCAGCTTCGAGAGTTGATCGAGCGTGACGCGCTGGCCCTGGATCACCCCGGCGATCGCCTCGATCGCGTCATGGGTGCTCTCGGCGGCGGTGACCAGCGCGAGCAGTTCGGGCTTGGCGCCGGCGACGACGCTCCGGCTCTCGCCGATCCGCGCATCGAGCCGCGCGAGCGCCTCGGGCAGCGTCTCGTCGATCTCGCGCGCGGCGGCGTCGAGCGAGGTCAGCAGGTCCTCGCTAGTCGCGATCACCTTGCGGGCCATGTCGTCGCCCGCCCTGAGCGCTTCGGTCATCGCATCGGCCGATCCGCCGAGCGCGCTGATCGAGGCGGCGAGCGTCTGGGTGCGCTCAATGCCCCGGTCGTGGAACGACGCGACCTTGGTCTCGACGGCGGTGAAGCTCGCATCGAGCCCGACCGCGAGTGACTCGCTCGCCTGGCGCTGGTCGTCGATCCGCGCGGCGATGCGATCGATCACGGTTTCGATCGAGGCGATCCGGGTGGCGAGCGCATCGACCGAATCGCTGCTCGCGCGGCTCAGCGCGGCCTGATTGGCCTCGAGCATCGCCAGCATCGCCTCGCCCTGCGCCGTAATCCCCTTGCGGGCCTCGTCGACCGCGCCGGCGGTCCGGCCGAGCAGTTCGTCGACCGCGTCGGACATCGACGCCGTCACGCTTTCGAGGCGGGCGCCGGCGGTCTCGCTGGTCGCCTCCATCCGGGCGATGTGCGCGGCGAGCTTCTTGGCGGCGCCGCCGGCGACGCCCTCGGCCTCGCGGCCCCGCTCGGCCAGCGCGGCCATCTGGGCGTCGAGCGCGGCGGCATGCTCGCCCGCGGTGAGCCCAGTGGCCTCGAGCGTCTTGGCCATCTCGCTGGTCTCGGCGTGCGCGCGGGGCAGCGACGAGAGCAGCACGCTCAGGCTGGCCTGGGCGGCGGTGGTCGAGGCGGTGAGCGACCGCGTCTGATCGGCGGCGGCGGCCATCTCATGCGCCATGCCGTTGCTGATCGCCGCGAGCCGCTCTGATGCGCCGTCGCCCATCGCCATCAGCGCGTTGGTCTGTTCGGCGAGCCGCGCGCGATTGTCCTCGATCTGGCGCGACACGATCGCGATGGTCCGCTCGAGCGCGGCGGCCTCGGCGCGCATCTGTCGCGCGGTCGCGCCGAAGCGGCGGGCCTCGGCATGGCTCGTCCGGAGCGCGAGCAGCCAGAAGATGCCGAGCAGCACCGGCGGCACGCACAGCGCGGCGATCAGTTCGATCAGCGCAACCGGGGCGAGCCCCGCCGCCACGCTCGGCCAGACCACCCAGCCCATGCCGCCGAACCAGCCGAGCAGCGCGATGATCGCCAGCGCGGGCAGAAGTCTGGCGGCGGTACCGCGCGACAGATCGCCAGGCTGCGCATCGGGATCGATCGCCATCGGTTCGTTCTTCGGCAGCGCGCCGATCGGCACGGCGTCGTCGACCGACGATGACTCGTCGGTTCCCGGCCTGATGTCTATGATGCGCGATCCCCCCGTCATCGCCTTCGTTTACCACGATTCCGGGCGCGGCAAAGCGAATAGAATAACGATGCGTTAAGCATTGCACCCTAGTTTTGGGTCGATGGCATATGATCCCGGTGCAATAGATGCGGCTCTGGTGGCGGCGGTGGGCGATGAACCCGCGCTGATCGCCGAACTCCGCATGGCGTTTCTCGATAGCGCGCAGCGCTCGCTGGATCTGCTCGAACACGCCGACAGCGTCGATGACTGGCGCGCGGCGGCGTTGCGGCTGAAGGGCCTCGGCGCGAGCTTCGGGGCGATTCGTCTGATGGCACTCGCCGACGAGACCAGCGATCTGCCGGTGGGCGACAAGCGCGCGCTGCAACGGCTGCGCCGGGCGATCGAACGCCTCTGAGCCCCTTTGCCAAGAGCGGCCTGAGCGCTTAAGCGCCATGCGATGCTTGCCGGACTGATTTTTGCGACCGAAGACGCGGTTGATCGCCCTGACATGCTCGCTGAGACCTTGCCCTTCGCCGGCGGGACGCTGATCGAGTTTCAGGCGCGGCTGCTCATTGCGGCCGGGGCCGGGCAGATCATCGTCGTCGTCGCGCGGCTGACGCCCGAGCTCGTCGGCGCCGTCAACCGCATCGGCCGGCGCGGTGGCTCGGTCGATATCGTGCGATCGGCCAGCGAGGCCGCCGCGAAGCTCCACCCCCTCGCGCATGTTCTGGTGATTGCCGACGGCCTCGTGACCGACGAGACGATCCTCGCGCTGCTGGCCGGCGCGGGTGATGATGCGTTGCTGGTCACGGGGGAGGTCGATGCGCTGCCGGGCCTCGAGCGCGTGGGGCAAGACGCGATCTGGGCGGGGATGGCGCGGGTCGGCGCCGATCGGATCACCGATGTTGCCCATCTGCCGGGAGACTATGATTTCCAGTCGGCGTTGCTCAGGGTGACCGCGCAATCCGGCGCGGTTCATCTGCGCCTGCCCTCGGGCGAGGCGCGCGCGGGGCATGGCGTCGAGCGCGATGCCGCTCGGTTGCGCGCGCGCAACGAGGTGGTGCTCACGGGCCATGTCTCGAACCGCATTCCCTGGGTCGATCGTTATCTGATCGCCCCGCTGGCGCGGCTAGTATTGCCGCGCATCGTCGCGCGGTCGGTGCCCGGCTGGGCGATCGCGGCGGGCAGTTCGGCGCTGCTCGCGGCGGGGATCGGCATCACTGGATGGGGCTGGGGCTGGCTCGGCCTGCCGTTCGTGCTGGTGGCGATGGCGGGGCTGTCGATCGGGGGGGCGCTTGCCTGGATGCGCGACGAGACCGCGCTCGTGCACCTTCAGCGCGGCGCGATCCTCGGGGGTTCGGGACTGACGATGCTGGCGCTCGGCATTGCGGTCAGCCGTTCCGAAGGCACGCTGAGCGCGACGAGCGTCGCGGTGGCGCTGGTGGTGATCGCCGGCTTTGTCGAGCGCGGGGGCGACGATCGTATTCGCCAATCCTGGTGGGGCACGCCGATCGCCTATCCGCTGATCCTCCTGCCCTTCGCGATTGCAGGCCAAACGCTCACCGGTCTAATGATGACCGCGCTATATGCGACGGCGTCGCTCGCGGCGGCGATCGAAGCACTTCGCGAAAGCCTTAGCGGGAATTTAACGAGAAATCCCTAGGTCTCAAAACATGTCGATCGACCAAGGCGACATGAACGATGGTGTCCACGCTGGCGCCAGCCACCTGCTCGCGCGCGGAGCAGCTGATGACGTGCGCGCCGACGATCGCATCCGTGCCGCGATCGATCTCTTTTTCGTGCCCGCAGAAGCGCAGCTCGACGAACGCCTCCGCGGCGCGCTGTCGCGCCTGCTGCGGATGATCGTGACGTCGATCGAAAGCGAATTGCGTCATTATGGCGGTCGCCTCCTCGTCGGGCGCGGCGAGCCCGATCTGGCGATCGCGCTGTCCAGCGGCAGTCTTGCGGTGCTCGATCGGCTGGAACGATCGGGTCTGATCAAGGACGCCGGCCTGATCCGCGAACTGCTTGCGCGGGTCGAGCAGGAGGCGATCGGCGACGCCCTGCCGCTGGCGGGCGGCGAGACCGCCGAGCGACCGAGCCTGCTCGTGCGGCTGACCAGCCATCGCGACCCGATCGTCGCTGCGTCGGCCTCCGCGCTGATGATCGCCGAGGCGCGGCGCCACAACGCCGGCGACGCACCGACTGCGCCGCGCAGCGATCTGCCCGCCGAATTGCATCATCGACTGGTCTGGTGGACGGCCGCGATCTTGCGCGATCAGCTGACGGGCAGCGCCGGCCCGGCGCAAGAGACGCTCGATCGCGCGATCACCGAGGCGGCACTGCGCAGCCTGGCGGCGCACGACGAGGGCGAACGGCTCGAAGCGGCGGCGATGCGATTGACGACGGCCCTTGCCGCGACCGCTGACGAACTGCCCGGCTTGCTTGCCGAATCACTCGGCGATCGCCGGCCGTCGCTGTTCATCGCGCTGCTCGCGCATGCGCTCGGTCTTGGCTATGAGACGATGCGTGAAATCGTCATTGATCCCGTTGCCGACCGGCTTTGGCTGGCGCTGCGCGCTGTCGGGCTCGATCGCCCGATGATCGCGACGATCGGGCTGGCCCTTTGCGAAGCCGATCCGCGCCGCGATGTCGAGGTGTTCGCCGATCGGCTCGATGCGATTGCCGCAATTCCGCATGGTGACGCGCGCGAAGCGCTGGCGTCGCTCCGGCTCCACCCTGATCTCAGGGCAGCCGTGGTGGCGCTGGCCAGAGCCGAGCGATCATGAACGCGATCGATCCGCAGCTTCCCGTGGTGCGCGGCGTGGTCGGCTATGACGGCCGGCTGGTCGAGGCCGATCTGCGGCTGCACGATCTCAATCTGCGCGCCGGCGGCGCGATCGGGGCACCGATCGCGGTGCCGCCCTTGGCCACGCTCGTCCGACTGGCACGACGGCTCGGCATTCTCGTGTCGCGCTCGATCGTCGCGGCAGATGGTGACGACGATATCGAAATGTGGGTCCGGGCCGAGCCGGATCCAGCCGCCGATGTCGTCCGGCTGGCGATCAGCGGCTGGAAGACCCGCACCGCGTGGCAGCCGACCGCCGATGAAGACGTGCGCGCGCGCGATTTCCTGCGCAGTGCCGCTGCCTGGACATGGGAAACCGACGCCGCCTTGCGCCTCACCCAGATCTCGATCATCGCCGGCGCACGGCACGGCTTTGACAGCCAGGCGTTGCTCGGGCAGCCGCTGACCCGGCTCTTCATCCTCGGTGAAGCCGATACCGGCATGTTCCCGATCCTCGGCGCGCTGGCGATGCGGCAACGCTTCGACGATCAGCCCGCGATGATCCGTGAAACCGGTCGTCCGGTGCTGCTGTCGGCGACGCCGCGGCTCAATGCCAGTGGCGGTTTCGCGGGGCTTGTCGGGGCGACGTTGATGGTCGATCCGGTCGACAAGCCGGCGACCACCGGGGTGGCGGTCACGCGGTCCGGGCTGCCCGAGGCGTTCAGCGAACGGCTCGATCGCGCGCTGCGCGCGCCGCTGGGGCGGATCATCGCCAATGCCGACAGCATCAACGCCAAGGCCGAAGGGCCATTGCGGCAGGACTATGCCGACTACGCCGCCGATATCGCGACGGCCGGGCGCCATCTGCTCGGCCTGGTCGACGATCTCGTCGATCTGCAGGCGATCGAGCGGCCTGATTTCGTCGTTGCGGCCGAGCCGATCGACCTTGCCGATATCGCGCGCCGCGCCGCCGGCTTGCTGCAGGTGCGCGCCGCCGCGGCCAACGTCCGGATCGACCGGCCGCCGCTCGACGAGGCCTTGCCCGCAACGGGCGAGTTCCGCCGGACGCTCCAGATTCTGGTCAATCTGATCGGCAATGCCGTGCGCTATTCGCCCGACGAAGCCATGGTCTGGATCCGCGCCGAGCGCGACGGACCGATGGCCGCCGTCGTCGTCGCCGATCAGGGACGCGGGATCGCGATCGAGGATCAGGCACGCATCTTCGAAAAATTCGAACGCGTCGACACCAGCGAGCCCGGTGGCAGCGGCCTCGGGCTCTACATCGCCCGCCGTCTGGCGCGCGCGATGGGCGGCGACGTCACCGTCGACAGCGCGCCCGGGCAGGGCGCGCGCTTCGTGCTGACGCTGCCCTATCGCGAATAGGCGCGCGCGGCGCGCGCCGTCAGCGCGCGCTGATCGGGGCGTAGTCGCGCTGCGTCGGGCCGGTGTAGAGCTGGCGCGGGCGGCCGATCTTCTGCTCGGGATCGGCGATCATCTCGTTCCACTGCGCGACCCAGCCGACGGTGCGCGCGAGCGCGAACAGGGCGGTGAACATCGTCGTCGGGAATCCAATCGCCGACAGGATCACGCCCGAATAGAAATCGACGTTGGGGAACAGCTTTTTCTCGATGAAATAGGGATCGTTGAGCGCCATTTCCTCGAGCTGGAGCGCGACGTCGAAGATCGGATCGGTGACGCCGAGTTCGCCGAGAACCTCGCGCACCGTCTGCTGCATCACCGTCGCGCGCGGATCGTAATTCTTGTAGACCCGGTGGCCGAAGCCCATCAGGCGGAACGGATCGTTCTTGTCCTTGGCGCGCGCGATATATTCGGGGATGCGCGCCGGCGTGCCGATCTCGCGCAGCATATTGAGCGCGGCCTCGTTGGCGCCGCCATGCGCCGGGCCCCACAGGCAGGCGATGCCGGCCGCGATGCATGCGAACGGGTTGGCGCCCGAGGAGCCGGCGAGCCGCACGGTCGAGGTCGACGCGTTCTGCTCGTGATCGGCGTGCAAGATGAAGATCCGGTCGAGCGCCGTTTCGACCACCGGGTTGACGACATAGGGCTCGGCAGGAACGCCGAAGGTCATCCGCAGGAAATTGCCCGTGTAGGACAGCGAGTTGTCGGGGTAGAGGAAGGGCTGACCGACCGAATATTTATAGGCCGCTGCCGCGATTGTCGGCATCTTCGCGATCAGCCGGTGGCTCGCGACCATCCGCTGGTACGGATCGGTGATGTCGGTCGAATCGTGGTAAAAGGCGCTGAGCGCGCCGACGACACCGCACATGATCGCCATCGGGTGCGCGTCCCGCCGAAACCCGCGATAAAAGGTCATCAGCTGTTCGTGCAGCATCGTATGGCGCGAGATGGTGTAGGTGAACTTGCTCAGCTCGTCGCTGCTCGGCAGTTCGCCGTTGAGCAGCAGGTAGGACACCTCCATGAAGCTCGACTGTTCGGCGAGCTGCCCGATCGGATAGCCGCGGTGCAGCAGCACCCCCTCGTCGCCGTCGATATAAGTCAGCCCCGATTCGCAGCTCGCGGTCGAGGTGAAGCCGGGGTCGAAGGTGAACTTGCCGGTCTGTGCATAGAGTTTGCGGATATCGATGACCTGCGGCCCCACGCTGCCCGACACGACCTGGTAATCGTGATCGGCGCCGTCGACGGTCAGCTTGGCGGTATCGGTCATGGTCTGGTCCTTCTGTTCAGCGTTGCGCCGCCGCGGGAATCCGGTCGGCAATCCGGCCCAGGCTTTCGTCGCGCCCGAGCAATGTCAGCACGTCGAAAATCCCGGGCGATGTCTTTCGTCCGGTCAGCGCAGCGCGCAGTGGCTGCGCGACCATGCCGAGCTTGACGCCCGCCGCCTCCGCTACTCCCCGGACGGCGCTTTCGAGGCTCTCCGTATCCCAGCCGTCGATGGCGTCAAGCGCGGCGTGGAGGTGCTCGAGCAACGACGGTGCCTCGCCGTCCAAAAGCGTGGCGGCGGCGGGGTCGATAGCGATCGGGCGCTGCGCGAACAGGAACGCGGCGCCCTCGGCGAGCTCGTTCAGATTGGCTGCGCGCGCCTTCAGCACGGGCATCGCGCGGGTGAGCAGGCCGAGCGCGGCGGCGTCGATATCGGCGATCCGGCCCGCCACCAAAGCCGCCAGCCGATCGTCATCGGCAAGCCGGATATAATGACCGTTGAGGTTCTCCAGTTTCTTCAAATCGAACCGTGACGGTGATTTTCCGATCGCCGCCAAATCGAACCACTGGATCGCCTGCGCGCGGCTGATGATCTCGTCGTCGCCGTGGCCCCAACCGAGCCGCAGCAAATAATTGTCGAGCGCTTCGGGCAGGATACCGAGCTCGTCGCGATAGGCATCCACCCCGACCGCGCCGTGGCGCTTCGAGAGCTTGCCGCCGTCCGATCCGTGGATCATCGGGACATGCGCGTAGATCGGCTCGGGCCAGTCCATCGCCTTGATGATCGGCAACTGGCGAAAGGCGTTGTTGAGATGATCGTCGCCGCGGATGACGTGCGTCACCCCCATGTCGTGATCGTCGACCACCACGGCGAGCATATAGGTCGGTGTACCGTCGGAGCGCAGTAGCACGAAATCGTCGAGCTCGGCATTCTGGACGGTAACCTCGCCCTGGACACGATCGTGGATCGTCGTGGCGCCTTCCTTCGGGGCTTTCAGCCGGACGACGAAGGGCCTGTCGCCGCCCTCGGCCGGATCGCGGTCGCGCCACCGTCCGTCATAGCGCATCGGCTGTTTCGCCGCTTGCTGCGAGGCCCGCAACGCGGCGAGCTCTTCGGGTGTGGCGAAGCATTTATAGGCATGGCCCGCCGCCAGCATCTGATCCGCGACTTCGGCGTGGCGCGCTGCGCGCGCGAACTGAAAGATCGCCTCGCCATCCCAGTCGAGCCCGAGCCAGCTCATCCCGTCGATGATCGCGTCGATCGCCGCCTGGGTCGATCGGGCGCGATCGGTGTCTTCGATCCGGAGCAGAAACTTGCCGCCGTGATGGCGGGCGAACAGCCAGTTGAACAAGGCGGTCCGGGCGCCGCCGATATGCAGAAATCCGGTCGGCGAGGGCGCAAAGCGCGTCACGACGGCAGACGTGGTGGACGTATCGGTCACGAACGCCCCGATTTCAGAACTTGCGCCAAAATGCGGCTGCTCCCAGACTTTGATAACGATGGCCAGTTCAGCCGCGCCCGCCCCTAGCACGAGCCCCGCGCGGCTTCAAATCGCGGTGCGGCAATGGCGCGCGCGCGTCTTCGACCGTCTCGAACATTGGCTCGAGGCCGAACGCGAGCAGCTGTTTCTGTGGCTGCCGGTGATGCTCGGCGGCGGCATCTCTCTCTGGTTCGTGCTGCCCGATCGGCAGGCGTGGGCGGGGGCGCTGTTCGTCGCAGGCGCGCTGGCGGCGGGCGCGTTGGCGATGGATCGCGGCGCGCGCGCGAGCCGGGTCACGGCAATGGCGGCACTCGCAGTCGCAGGCGGGCTCGCGATGATCTGGTCCAAGGCCGAGTCGGTGGCCGCGCCCGTGCTCGGTCGGCCTGCCATCGTCCGTTTCGAGGCGCGGGTCGAGCGGATCGAACCGCTGCCGGCGCGTGACCTCTATCGCTTGCGGCTGGCCCCGCTGCGGCTGCTCGATCAGGGGGACGCCCGCCGGCCTGCAGCGCTGCCCCCGCACATCCGGGTCAACCTCACCGCTGCCGACATGCCCGCCGGCCTCGGGCGTCAGGCGGTGATTCGCCTCGGCGCCCGGCTGATGCCGCCGCCGGGGCCATCGGTGCCCGGTGCCTATGATTTCGCGCGGGTCGCCTGGTTCGGCGCGATCGGCGCCACCGGGCGCGGGTTCGGTCCGGTCGAAGTCATCGCACCAGGCATGCGTGATTCGGGCGGGCTGCGGACACGGCTGGCGGCGCATATTCAGCGCCACCTGCCCGGCGGCGCTGGCGGGATCGCCACCGCGCTTGCCACCGGCGATCAGGGCGCGATCCCGATCGACGATGCCGAGGCGATGCGCCGCGCGGGGCTCGCCCATCTGCTGTCGGTGAGCGGCCTGCACATCACCGCCGTCGTCGGCGGGGTGATGGTGCTGCTGCTGCGGCTGCTGGCGCTCAGCCCGTGGCTGGCGCTGCATCTGCCGCTCCGGCTGATCGCGGCCGGGGCGGCGGCGGTCGCCGCGATCGGCTATACGTTGCTCACGGGCGCCGAGGTGCCGACGGTGCGATCCTGCGTCGCCGCGCTCCTGGTGCTCGTCGCGCTGGCGATCGGGCGCGAGGCGGTGACGCTGCGGCTGGTCGCGACCGGGGCGGTGATCGTCCTGCTGTTCTGGCCAGAGGCCCTGGTCGGCCCGAGTTTCCAGCTGTCGTTCGCCGCCGTCGCCGCGATCATCGCACTCCACGAACAGCCGCGCGTCAAGGCGTGGTTTGCGGCGCGCGAAGAGGGGCGGGGCCGCGCGGTGCTGCGCGGGCTCGCGTCGTTGCTCCTCACCGGCATCCTCGTCGAAGCCGCACTTTCGCCGATCGCGCTGTTCCATTTTCACAAGGCCGGGCTGTACGGCGCGATCGCGAACATCGTCGCAATCCCGCTCACCACCTTCGTCGTGATGCCGATCGAGGGGCTGGCGCTGGTGCTCGATCCGATCGGACTCGCGTGGCCGTTCTGGTGGCTGCTCGAACGATCGCTCATGCTGCTGCTATGGATCGCACACCGGGTCGGCGAAGCGCCGGGGGCGGTGGCGACGCTGCCGACGATGGGCGGCGGCGCCTTTGGCCTGATCGTGCTCGGTGGGCTGTGGCTCGGCCTGTGGCGCACGCGGTGGCGTGCGCTCGGCCTGCTCCCCTTGACGACCGGGGCGATCATGGCGGCGCGTGTCGCGTCGCCCGATCTGCTGGTGACGGGCGATGGCCGTCACATCGGCGTCCGCGCCGCCGATGGGGGGATCGCCATGCTCCGCGACCGCGCGGGTGACTATACACGGGCGATGCTCGCCGAGAATGGCGGAGTCGACGGCGAGCCCTCGCTGCTGGCCGATCAGCGCAATGCGCGCTGCAGCGCCGATCTCTGCCTCGTCGATCGGGTTGCGGCGGGGCGACGCTGGCGCATCCTCGCCACCCGCAGTGCCTATCGCATGCCGGCGGCCGAGCTGATCGCCGCCTGTCGGGGGGCCGATATCGTCATCAGCGAGCGCTGGCTGCCGCGTCGCTGCGTGCCGCGCTGGCTCAAGCTCGATCGCCCCGTGCTCGCGCGGACCGGCGGGGTTGCGATCACCTTGGCCACCGGCACGGTCACCACCGTCGCCCGACCCGGCGACGCCCATCCGTGGCGGGCGCCGCCGCTGATCGAGGTCAATCGTAGCGGCGGAGCAATCCGGCGAGCTTCCCCTGGACGCGTACCTGGCGCGGATCATAACGCTGGGGATCATAAGCGCGGTTGGCCGGATCGAGCCGGATCATCGCCCCCTCGCGGCGGAAATATTTGAGCGTCGCCTCGCTGTCCTCGATCAGCGCGACGACGATCTCGCCGTCGCGGGCGACGTCGGTCCGCCGGATCAGCGCATAGTCACCGTCGAGAATGCCGGCATCCACCATCGAATCGCCGGCCACCTCGAGCGCGTAATGATCGCCACTGCCAAGCAAGGCGGCGGGCACCGCGAGCATCGCCGAATCCTCGAACGCCTCGATCGGCACACCGGCGGCGATCCGGCCATGGAGCGGGATTTCGATCACGTCGTTGGCGGGCTGCGGCACCGGCCTGATGTTGGCGGGCAGCGGGGATGACTTGGGCGAAGCCGAACGGCCGGTTTCGGGGCGGTCGGGCATCCGCAACACCTCGAGCGCGCGCGCGCGGTTGGGGAGCCGCCGCAGGAACTTGCGCTCCTCGAGCGCGCTGATCAGCCGGTGCACCCCCGACTTCGATTTGAGGTCGAGCGCGTCCTTCATTTCCTCGAACGAGGGCGAAACGCCGGTCTCGCCCAGGCGATCGTTGATGAAGCAGATAAGCTCGTGCTGCTTGCGCGTGAGCATGATGTTCCTCCGTCCAGAACAGACGACGAACGTTTAGGCAACCGTTCTGGTGAAGTCAAGCGAAGGGATGGATTTCCGCCGAGTCGCCCGCCTGGGCGGGCGCGGCATGCGGCGCACGGACGATCAGACAGTCCGATCGCGCGAGCGTCAGCAGCATCGAACTGTCCTGAATCGCCGCCGGGACGACTCGACCTTGCTCGGTGCGGCCACGCAGATAATCCTGGCGCGGGCCGTTGGCGGGAAGGGGGGCGCCGAGGATAGCTTGGAGGGACCGCGGCAGCGGATCGGCGGCGCCGCCCATCGCGGCGATCAGCGGGCGCAGGAACAGATGCGCCGTAACGAACGCCGAAACCGGGTTGCCGGGCAGGCCGAGCACGATCGCCCGCCCGAGCGTGCCGGCCATCATCGGCTTGCCCGGGCGCAGCGCGATCCGCCAGAAATCGATCGCGCCGCCAGCGGCGATCAGCGCCGGGCGGACAAGATCATGATCGCCGACCGAGGCGCCCCCGGTCGTGACGAGGATATCGGCGTCGATCGCAGCAAAGGCCGATGTCAGCGCTTCGATCCGGTCGGGCAAGATGCCGAGGTTGATCAGCTCGACGGGCAGATCGGCGAGCAGCGCGGCGAGCATCACCCCGTTGGATTCGGGCAGTTGCGCACCGACGAGCGGGGCGCCGGGGGCGACCAGTTCGTCGCCGGTCGCGACGATCGCCACTCGCACCCGCCGGTTGACCTGCAACGATCCGTGTCCGGCGGTGGCGGCGAGCGCGATCCTGGCGGGGGTCAGGCGATCGCCCTTGGCGATCAGCGTCGCGCCTTGGGCGAAGTCGAGCCCCTGGCGCCGGACATTTTGTCCGATCGAGGCCGGCCCCTCGCCGGTGAGGGTAGCGCGTGCATCGTCGCGGCGCACTTCCTCCTGGACCATCACCGTGTCGGCGCCCGCCGGCATCGCCGCGCCGGTAAAGATGCGGACCGCCTGGCCGGGGCCGACTTGGCCGTCGAAGCCATGCCCCGCGGCGCTTTCGCCGATCACGCCGAAGGGGCCGGGCAGATCGGCGAAGCGGATCGCATAGCCGTCCATGGCCGAAAGATCGTTAACGGGCTGAGTCCGCAGCGCCGCGATGTCGCGCGCCGCCCAGCGACCCGCCGCCGACTCTATCGACAGCATCTCGGTGGCCACGATCGGCGCATCGGCGAGCAACCGTGCCTGCGCCTCGGCGACCGGCATCAGGCCTGCGACCGTGTCCGTCATCGTCTGCCCTTCGATGCTGTCAGTCGCTGCCTCTTCATCCCGATCCACCCATATATCAGCACCGGTGGCGATCAAGCGGAGACCCCCGCCGACCACGGTCGCCCCGTGAAATCTTAATGGTCGGGGCGACTGTCCTGCGATGAAACGCGCCGATCGCAGGGGGTGGCGCGCGGGCGAATTTTGGCTACCCCTTCGCTGCATGAGACGGGCAAAACTTGGCGGGCAGGTTATCGGGATGATGAGCCTCACGGTGCTTTTGGCCGTGGCGGTCCTGGTTTTGGCCAGCGGCGCGTTGCGGGCAAGACCGCCCGTATCGCCGGCCGATGCAGCGCCCGCAGCACCGCCGTCGCCGCCGCTTCGGGCCACCGAAATTCAGGTTTCAGCGCCTGACGTATCGCCTGCCGCGGTGACCCCGTCGCAAGCAGCCTCGCCAGCTGTCGCCAGCCAGGCATCGCCCGCGCCGGCAGAACCGGCGCCAACGAGCGGTTCGGCCTATGTGATCAAGCACATCCTGCCGATCGAGGGGCCGCTCCATCTCGGCGATCATTACTGGGACGAGCGTGGCGCGCCGGCGACAGGGACGATCATGATCACGGTCGATCTCGCCGCGCAGACGCTGTCGGTGTTTCGCGACGGCTTTGAGATCGGCACCTCGGCAATCCTTTATGGCGGCGATGACAAGCCGACCCCGCTCGGCGTGTTTCCGATTACCCAGAAAGACGCCGACCATGTCTCCAATCTCTATGATGCGAAGATGCCTTATATGCTGCGGCTCACCAACGACGGCATCAGCATCCACGGCACGTCGGTCGCCGAAGGGTTCATGACGCACGGCTGCATCGGCGTGCCGACGCCGTTCGCGAAGCAGCTGTTCGCAGCGGTCAAGCTCGGCGACAGGGTGATCGTCACGCGCGGCAAGATGGTCGACGTCGGCGCCGCGATCAGCGCGGGCTAGCGACGCGCTTTCGCGTTGAATCAGGCCTCGGCGTGCCAGTCGCCCGATTTGCCGCCGGTCTTGTGGAGCAGCCGCACCGCGCCGATCGTCATACCCTTGTCGATTGCTTTCGCCATGTCATACACCGTCAGCAGCGCCACAGAGACGGCGGTGAGCGCTTCCATTTCGACGCCGGTCTGTCCGGTGCAGGCGCAGGTCGCGGTGGCGGTGACTCCCCGGGCGTCGAGCGCAAGGTCGATGGCGACGCGTGACAGTGGCAACGGATGGCACAGCGGGATCAGGTCGCTGGTCCGCTTGGCGGCCATGATCCCGGCAACCCGGGCAACCGCGAGCACATCGCCCTTTTTGACCAGCCCGTCGCGGATCGCGGTTGCCGCCTCGGCGCTCATCTCGATCCGACCGGTCGCGACGGCTTCGCGCAGCGTCTCGCGCTTGGCGCCGACATCGACCATGTGGGCAGCCCCCTCGGCATCGAGGTGGGTCAGCCGGCTCATCCGAGCAACGTCCGCGTCGCCGTCTCGATATCGTCGGCGCGCATCAGCGCTTCGCCGACCAGGAAACAGCGCACGCCCTTGTCGGCCATGGCCGCGAGATCGGCATGCGTCGAAAGCCCGCTTTCGGCGACGAAGGTGCAGTCCTTGGGCGCTTTCGACACCAGTTCGTAGCTGCGCCGGAAATCGACCGTGAAATCATGCAGATTGCGGTTGTTGACCCCGATCAGCCGCGTCTTGAGCCGCAGCGCGCGGTCGAGTTCGCGGGCGTCATGGACTTCGACCAGCACATCCATCCCGCAGTCGATCGCCGCCGCCTCGATCTCGGCCATCACGCCGTCGTCAAGTGCTGCCGCGATCAACAGGATCGCATCGGCGCCGATCGCGCGCGATTCGGGTACCTGCCAGGGATCGATCATGAAGTCCTTACGGATCACCGGCAGCGTGCAGGCAAGGCGCGCTGCCGTGAGATAGGCGTCCGATCCCTCGAACCAATGTTCGTCGGTCAGCACCGACAGGCACGCTGCCCCGCCCGCCTGATAGGCACGAGCATGCGCCGGCGGGTCGAAATTTTCGCGGATCAAGCCCTTGGAGGGACTCGCCTTCTTGATCTCGGCAATCAGGCCGAATCCATCCGCCGCCCGCGCGACCAGCGCTTCATGAAAGCCGCGTGGCGCGGTCTGCTCGGCGATCTGGGCATCGAGATCGCCCAGCGAGACGAAGGCCTTGCGCGCGGCGACATCGGCGCGCTTGGTTTCGAGGATACGGTTGAGAATGGTGGTCATCGGTAAGCGATCCAGCAGTCGAGCAGCGCGTTGGCAAGGCCGTTGTCGAGCACCTCGCGCGCCTCCTCGACCCCTTCGGTGAGCGTGGCGGCCCGGTCGGCGAGCATCAGGCACGCTGCGGCATTGAGCAATGCGGCGTCGCGATAGGCGCCGGTCTCGCCTTTCAGCAAGCGGCGCAGCGCGGCCGCGTTATAGGCGGGGTCGCCGCCCCGGATCGCGGCGATCGGATGGCGCGGCAGGCCGGCGTCTTCGGGGGTGATGCTCGGCGCGATCGCAAAGCGGCCGACGCTGACGGCGATGCTCGGGCCGGCGCCCGACAGTTCATCGAGCCCTTCCTCGCCCGACACGACCACCGCTGCTTCGGTCCCGAGCTGTTCGAGCGCGCTTGCATAGACCGGCGCGTAATCGGGCCGGGCGATGCCGATCAGCTGGCGGGTGACGCGCGCCGGATTGGCGAGCGGCCCCATCAGGTTGAAGATCGTCCGCTTGCCGATCCGGCGCCGGATCGGGGTGATGCGCCGCATCGCCGGATGGTGATTGGCCGCAAACAGAAACGCGATTCCCAGATCGCGCAGCGTGGCCTCGGCGGATTGCCCCGCGCGCTCCATATCGAGGCCAAGCGCCTCGAGCGTGTCGGCGGCGCCGGCCTTGCTCGAGGCGGCGCGGTTGCCATGCTTGGCGACCGGCACGCCGCACGCCGCGACGATCAGCGAGACCGCGGTCGAGACGTTGAGGGTGTGATGGCCGTCGCCGCCGGTCCCGCAGACATCGATCGCTCCTTCAGGCGCCTCGATCGGGATCAGCCTTGCCCGCAGCGCGCGCGCCGCCTCGGCGATCTCGGTGGCGGTCTCGCCGCGCTGGGTGAGCCCGATCAGGAAATCGGCG
Organism: Sphingomonas sp. 28-66-16; assembly: GCA_002281485.1. GTDB lineage: Bacteria > Pseudomonadota > Alphaproteobacteria > Sphingomonadales > Sphingomonadaceae > Sphingomonas. Next base: position 50,920 of record NCGF01000014.1, on the reverse strand, counting down.
ACCGCCGCCTCGCTGGTGCGCGCGTCGAGGATGTCGGCAAAGGCCTGCGCTGCCGCCTCGCGGTCGAGCGGGCGGGCCGGATCGGGCAGCGACACGAGGACGGTCACGCCAGCGCCCTTGTCAGCGCCTTGGGCTCCAGCCCCGCAAGCGCCATGAAATTGGCGAGCATCGCATGGCCATGCTCGGTGGCGATGCTTTCGGGGTGGAACTGGACGCCGTGAATCGGCAGCGCCGCGTGGCGAAACCCCATCACCGAACCGTCATCGGCGGTGGCGTTGACGATGAGATCGGCCGGAATGTTTTCGACGATCAGCGAGTGATAGCGGGTGGCGGTGAAGGGGGAGGGCAGGTCGGCGAACAGTCCGCTGCCATCGTGCCGCACGGGCGACGTCTTGCCATGCATGAGGCCGCCGCGCGCCACCACCCCGCCGAAATGCTGGCCGATTGCCTGATGGCCGAGGCACACGCCGAGCAACGGCTTGCGCGCCTCGGCACAGGCGGCGACCAGATCGAGCGAGATGCCGGCCTCGTTGGGGGTCTTCGGGCCGGGCGAGATCAGAAAGGCATGGGCGTTGCTCGCCAGCGCGTCGGCGGCGGTCAGCGCATCGTTGCGCACCACTTGCACCTCGGCGCCCAGCTCCATCAGATAATGGACGAGGTTCCAGGTAAAGCTGTCATAATTGTCGATGACGAGGATCATGGAGGCCGCCCTTAGCGGGCGGGCGCCGTCGGGGGAAGGGCCGGCTCGGCGAGGAGCCGGGCGAGATCGGCCTTCCAGAATTTGGCCCAGGTGTGGGTACCATGACCCTTGGTGTCGGCGCTGGCCGGGATCAGGATGAAGCGCGCGCGCGGCATCCGCTTGGTGGCGGGCTCGGCGAAGCCCAGGTCGGGGGGATTGATGAAGTCATCGGCCGAATTGATCCACAGCACCGGCACGGTGATGCGTTCGAGCAGCGCCGAGGGATCATAGTTGCGCGAAGCGTCGAGGTAATAAATCGCGTCATTGGCGTCGAGCCTGCTCGCCCGATCGAACGCCTGATCGAGCGCCGCCTCGGTCGCGGCGCGGGTCGGCCAAAGCGTCTGGGCGGCGATCGGATTGATCCCGGCGAGGATCAGCAGATCGGCGGCGGTGCGAATGCCGGCGGCGGGCGGGGTGGTATAGGTGCCGCCCTGCCACGCCGGATCGGCCTTGATCGCGTCGATCGCCATCTTGCGCCACATCCGGTTGCGCCCGGCGAGCGCGACGGGGTTGCAGGCAAAGGGCGCCAGCCGCTCGGCAAAGCCCGGATAGGTCTCGCCCCAGACGAACGCGTGCATGCAGCCCATCGAGGTGCCGAGGATCAGCCTGAGCCTGGTGACGCCAAGCCCTTCGACGAGCATGCGGTGCTGGAGCATCACCATGTCGTCATAGTCATAATGCGGGAATGCTGCCTTCAGCCCGTCGCTCGGCTTGGTCGATCCGCCATGGCCGAAATTGTCCGGCAGGATGACATAGGTCGTCGTGATGTCGAACGGCGCGCCGGGGCCGTACAACTCGTCGGCGAATTGCGGCACGAGGAAGTTCTTGCCCGACCCGCCGGTGCCGTGCAGCACCATCACCGCATTGTCGATCTGCCCCCGGGCATCGCGGTGCGGCGTTCCGAGCGTCGTATAGTGCATCCGCACCATCGGCAGCGTCTCACCCGAACCGAATCGCACGTCGCGCAGCTCGACATTGCCCTCGCTGGTCGGCCAGGGCGCGGCGAGGGCGGGGGTGACGGCGAACGCGAACAGCGCGAGGAGCAGGCGGATCATGGGCAGCGACGCTACCAGCCGGGCGGGGCGGGTCAAGCAATTGCCGACAGAGGCTTGGCGCGGCACGAGGAACCCCTTGTTCAGCTGGGCGAAAGCCCCGACATGACAAGTCTCGCTTCGACCATTGGAGAGCATCATGCTTCGCCCCTTTCTCATTGCCGCGCTGCTCGCCTTGCCCGCTGCCGCGTCGGCGCAGGACCAGACCGAGAAGGGGGCCCCGCCGACGCGTATTCGCAGCGTGCTGCTCAAGGTCGGCGAGCGCTGCCCCGAGGCGACCGGTGACGAAATCGTCGTCTGTTCGCCGCTCGAGGACCCCTATCGCATCCCCAAGGCGCTGCGTGATCGGCCGATTCCGCCCGCCAACCAGAGCTGGGTGAACCGCGCTGCGACGATCGACGAAGTCGGCCGTGTCGCCGGCGGGCTGCCCGATACCTGCTCGCCGACCGGCACCGGCGGCCAGTCCGGTTGCACTCAGCAGCTGATCCAGCGCTGGGCCGCCGAGCGCAAGGCGCAGGCGTCGGGCGGCCCCGAGGCGCCCTGAGCCGTTTCCCATCAGATTTGATCAGCCAGGGGCTTGATTACTGTCCGAAGCCGGTCGCGGCCGCTGCCCTGATCGCTTCGCGCGCGGCGGCGAGCAGTGCGCCGGCTTTGGCCTCGCACTCGCGCTGCTCATAGGCAGGGTCGCTGTCGGCGACGATGCCGGCGCCGGCCTGGACGTGCATCACGCCGTCCTTCACCACCGCCGTCCGCAGCACGATGCACGAATCCATCGATCCGTCGGGTGAAAAATAGCCGACGCCGCCGGCATAGGCACCGCGCGTCTCGGGCTCGAGTTCGGCAATGATCTCGCACGCACGCACTTTCGGCGCGCCCGAGACGGTCCCCGCCGGAAACCCCGCGAGCAGCGCGTCGATCGCGTCGTGCTTCGCGCCGAGCCGACCGACGACGTTCGAGACGATGTGCATGACATGGCTGTAGAATTCGACGGTATAGCTGTCGGTTACCCGAACGCTGCCGGCCTCGGCGACGCGGCCGGTGTCGTTGCGGCCGAGATCGAGCAGCATCAGATGCTCGGCGCGCTCCTTGGGGTCGGCGAGCAGGCTCGCGCGATTGGCCTCGTCCTCGGCGGCGGTCTTGCCGCGCGGTCGGGTGCCCGCGATCGGGCGGATGGTGATGTCGCCGTCGCGCACCCGCACCAGTATTTCGGGGCTCGATCCGGTCAGCGCGAAGCCCGGCAGATCGAGATGATAGAGGAACGGCGAGGGATTGATCCGCCGCAGTGCGCGATAAAGCTCGAACGGCGGCAGCGCGAAGGGCGCGGTGAAACGCTGCGCGAGCACGACCTGAAAAATGTCTCCCGCGACGATATAGTCCTTCGCCCGCGCCACCATCTCGCCATAGCGGCCCGGCGCGAGCACCGGCGCGAGCTCGACCGCGATCGGCTCGGCCCGGACCGGCGCCGGCAGCGGCGCAGTCGCCAGCCGGGCGGCGGTCGTCTCGATCCGCTCGATCGCCTCGCCGACAATGGCGTTCGGCGCGCGCGCGGCATCGGGCCACACCGGCGCGACGAGGAACAGCGCATCGGCGAGCCGATCGAAGATCAGGATCACCGTCGGGCGCACGAACATCATGTCGGGCAGGTCGAGCGCATTGGCTGGCGGTCGCGGCAGCCGCTCGACCAGACCGACGGTCTCATAGCCGAAATAGCCGACCAGACAGGCGAGCGCCCGCGGCAGCGCGGCGGGCACCTCCATCAGGCAATCGGCGACGAGACCGCGCAGCGCCGCCAGCGTCGGCGCGGGGCAGGGCTCGAACGCGTCGCGGTCGCGCAGCCAGCGGCGGTTGATCGCGGCGGCGGGCCCGTTGGCGCGAAAGACCAGATCGGGGGCGAGGCCGATCAGGCTGTGGCGCCCGCGCACCGCGCCGCCCTCGACCGATTCGAGCAGGAAATCGCCACGCCCGGGCTCGATCAGCTTGAGCGCGGCGGCGACCGGCGTTTCGGTGTCGGCGATCTGACGCTGCCAGAGCAGGGCCGGCCGCCCCGCCGCAAGCGCCGCCGTGGCCGCTTCAAGCCCGTCGATCACCGCCTGGCTCAGCGCTGCGCGCCGGACAGGTCCGCGCGCGCCTTGGCGATCGCGGCATCGTTCTTGGTCACGCCGACCGATCGCCGCACCGCCTCGGTGAATTGCTGGACATATTCGCGGCCGATCGTCTTGCCGAGATCGGCGCGCATCGCGTTGATGATCTGCGGATTGCCCGAGGCGTCGCGCTCTTCGACCGTATCGAGATAGATGATCAGCCAGCCGCCCTGCTCGGGCGCCTCGAGCAGCTTGGCGGTTTTCTTGACCATGCTGAACATCAGCGCGAGCGCCGGGGGCGCGCCATTGGGATTGGCGGCCAGGCTCGCGCGGGTCGCGGCCAGCGGCTGGGTGCCGGGCAGCTTGACGCTTGCCTGCGCGAGCGCGTCCTTGAGCGGGGTGCCCTTGTTGACCTTGGCGACGATCTCGGCGGCGACCTTGCGCGCGGCGCGGCGCGCGCGATCGATCGTGAAATCGCGCATCAGCACATCGCGCAGCTCGGCTTTCGGGGGCGCGGCCGGCGCGACCACGCGGTCGAGCGCGACCACCGCAAACCCGTCGTCGGTGCCGAACGGCACGAGCTGCGGATCGTCGCCGGTTTCGGCGGCAAAGCCGGCGGCGACGATCGGCGCGAGCTTGGGGTCGGGCGGCGTCGGATTGGTCGGATCACGGCCATCGGCAATCACCGGATTGGTCGTCGCCACCTGCAGCTTGCGGTCGGAGGCGATCTCGGCAAGCGTCGACTTGTCGTTGATCGCGTCCTCGATCGTCGCGCGCAGATCGGCCATCGCCTTGGCGGTCTTTTCGGCGGTCAGTTCCTTGACGAGTTCAGGGCGCGCCTGATCGAGCGTCTTCGCAGCGATCTGCGCGATCGAGCCGACCTGAACGACCGACCAGCCGAGCGGCGCCTTGATCGGGCCGATCACCGCGCCGCGATCGGCCTTGAACACCTGCGCCGCGATCTCGGGAGAGGTCTGGGTCGCATAGCTCTTGGCATCGACGTCGTTGATCTTGGCGGCATCCAGCCCGATCGCCTTGGCAGCGGCGTCGATCGGCGTTCCCGCCTTTACCTTGGCGACCAGGGCGTCGGCGGCGGCCTTGTCGCCGATCACGACCTGCGACAGCGAGCGTTTTTCGGTTGCGGCGAAGCGCGCCGCCTGTTGCTGATAAGCCTTGGCGATCTCGCTCTCGGTCGGCGTGGCGCCGGCCTTGACCTGATCGGGCGTCACGATCGCATAGCGGATCACGCGCCGCTCCGGGATCGTGTAGCGCGCGATATTGCGGGTGTAGAAGGTCGAGATCTCGGCGTCGGTCGGTACCGCGCCGGCGCCCATCGCCCGCGTCGGCACGAAGCCGGCAAGCCCGGTACGCTTTTCGAGCAGCAGCGAAGCATAAGGTGTCGCCAGCTGGTTCGGCACCTGGCTCGCGCCGACGGTCGGCAGTGTCAACTGATCGGTCAGCACGCTGCGCGCCACTTCGGTCCGGACCTGCGCGTCGGTCAGCTTGCGCTGCGCAAGCAGGCGCTCGTAAATCGTCTGGCTGAATTTGCCATCGGGCCCTTGCAGCCCCGGGATGCTCGCGATCTGGCTGTCGACGACCTGTTTGGAGACGACCATGCCTTGCGCCTGGGCAAACTGATCGAGCGCGATCGTGTTGATGTAGCGTTCGAGCGTGCCTTCGAAACCGCCGCCCTCGAGGAAGTCCTGCATCGTCAGCGTCGGTCGCTGCTGCCGGAACGACTCCATCTCGTCCTGCACCCGCTTCTTCAACTCGTCGACGCTGATCGCGCTCTTGCCGACCGTCACGGCGCGGCTACCGCTCGCGCTGCCGCTCCCGTTCGAGCGGATGCCGGTCACGTCGCCGACGGCAAAGGCGACTGCAATCGTGCCGAGCAGCACGAAGGCGAAGATCACGCCGGTGCGCGAATTGATGAGCCGGCGAATGAAGGTCAGCATGCGGAGACGGGCCGATCGTTGAGAGTAGCAAGGGCGAAAAGTCGCCACGCTTTAGGGGCGCTTGGCCGACGCTTCAAGCTTGTGCGGCTCGGTGGCATCGCTATCGCTGCGGGGGACGGCCAATCAATGAGGTGAGAGCAGGATGCGGCGCAAGCTGATCGCGGGAAACTGGAAGATGAATGGCAATCTCGCCGCGCTCGCCGAGCTCGATGCGATCGCCGACGCAGCGGCTGAGTCGCCCGGTGTCGATGTCGGCGTTGCCGTCCCCGCGACGCTGATCGCCCCTGCCGTCAGCCGTGCGCTCGGCCTGATGATCGGCGCACAGGACGTCGCGGCGGCCGACAGCGGTCCCCACACCGGCTGTATCTCGGCGGCGATGGCGCGCGAGGCTGGCGCGCGGTTCACGATCGTCGGCCACAGCGAACGCCGCGCCGATCAGGGCGAAACCGATGCCGAGGTGAAGGCCAAGGCCGAAGCGGCGCAGCGTCACGGGCTCGAGGCGATCCTGTGCGTCGGCGAGACGCTCGCGCAGCGCGACGCCGGGGCTGCCGAGGAAGTCGTGACCGCGCAGCTTGCCGGGTCGCTGCCTGCCGGCGCGGCGCCCGATTGGCTGGCGATCGCCTATGAGCCGATCTGGGCGATCGGCACTGGCCGGGTTGCCAGCGTCGGCGATGTCATCGCGATGCACGCAGCGATCCGCGCCAAGCTCGCGCGGCTGATCGGCGCGCCGGCCAACGACGTTCGGCTGCTCTATGGCGGATCGGTCACCGCCGAAAATGCGGCCGGCCTGCTTGGCGCGGCGAATGTCGATGGCGCGCTGGTCGGCGGCGCGAGCCTGACGGCGGCGAAGTTCGTGCCGATCATCAGCGCGGCGGACGCGGCGCGTCTAGTAAATAATACACAATAACACATTAGCCGGATCACCAAATTCACAGCTGAACCGCATAACTATGTCTTGGATCGGCTGGTGGGCTGTCAATTACGCTACAGCGCGACCATCACCTCTCGATGCAAGGCGCAAGCTCATGACCTACCAGACCGATATCGCAACCACCGCAGGCCTGATCCAGCGCCAACAGGGGACCTGGGACGGCATCAGCGCGGAAAGCGTGGCGCGGATGCGGGCGCAGAACCGTTTCCTGACCGGACTCGATATCGCGCGCTACACCGCGAAGATCATGCGCGAGGACATGGCGGCGTACGACGCCGATCCGGCCAATTACACCCAGTCGCTCGGCTGCTGGCACGGCTTCATCGGCCAGCAGAAGATGATCAGCATCAAGAAGCATTTCGGCTCGACCAAGCGCCGTTATCTTTATCTATCGGGCTGGATGGTCGCAGCACTGCGCTCCGATTTCGGTCCGCTGCCCGATCAGTCGATGCACGAGAAGACCAGCGTCCCCGCGCTGATCGAGGAGCTCTACACCTTCCTGCGCCAGGCCGATTCGCGTGAACTCGGCATGATGTTCCGTGATCTCGACAAGGCACGCGCAACCGGCAACCAGGTCGAGGAGCAGCGCCTGCTAAACGCGATCGACAATTACGAAACCCATGTCGTGCCGATCATCGCCGATATCGATGCCGGCTTTGGCAATGCGGAAGCCACCTATCTGCTCGCCAAGAAGATGATCGAGGCCGGCGCCTGCGCGCTGCAGATCGAGAACCAGGTGTCCGACGAAAAGCAGTGCGGGCATCAGGACGGCAAGGTCACCGTGCCGCACGAGGACTTCCTCGCAAAGGTGCGCGCCTGCCGTTACGCGTTCCTGGAATTGGGCGTCGAGGACGGTATCATCGTCACCCGCACCGATTCGCTCGGCGCCGGGCTGACCAAGCAGATCGCCGTCTCCAAAGAGCCGGGCGATCTCGGTGACCAGTATAACAGCTTCCTCGATTGCGAGGAGATCGATCCGTCGACCGCCCGCAACGGCGACGTCATCCTTAATCGCGACGGCAAGCTGCTGCGTCCCAAGCGGTTGCCGTCGAACCTGTTCCAGTTCCGCGCCGGGTCGGGCGAGGATCGCTGCGTACTCGATTGCATCACGTCGCTGCAAAATGGTGCCGACCTGCTCTGGATCGAGACCGAAAAGCCCCACATCGAACAAATCGCCGGGATGGTCGACCGCATCCGTGAGGTGATCCCGAACGCCAAGCTCGTCTATAACAACAGCCCCAGCTTCAACTGGACGCTCAATTTCCGCCAGCAGGTGTTCGACGCCTGGGCAGGTGAGGGCAAGGACGTCTCGGCCTATGATCGCGCGAAGCTGATGAGCGTCGATTATGACGGCACCGCGCTCGCCGATGAAGCCGATGAGCGAATCCGCACCTTCCAGAAGGATGCCGCCGCCCGCGCCGGCATCTTCCATCACCTGATCACGCTGCCGACCTATCACACCGCCGCGCTGTCGACCGACAATCTCGCCAGGGAATATTTCGGCGAGCAGGCGATGCTCGGCTATGTGAAAGGCGTGCAGCGCAAGGAAATCCGCGAAGGTATCGCCTGTGTGAAGCACCAGAACATGTCGGGCTCCGACATCGGCGACGATCACAAGGAATATTTCGCCGGCGAAGCAGCGCTCAAGGCCGGTGGCGCGCACAATACGATGAACCAGTTCGCTGCTTGACCGGCGCCGCGCGCCGGACCAGATAGGAAAAGCCGGACAGCAATGTGTGGCATGGCAACGGCCCGGTGCGCGCGCCCCGGGCCGTTCGCTTTCGAGTCCTGTCCAGTCTCGCTGGCCGGCGGGGCCTGAAAGCGGGGCTGTTGCCGGCCCTAGCAATCAGCACTGGACTTGAACGGCGCGGCAAGCTGTAAGGCCGCGCGACACAGGCCATTACTTCGGGACGTCGAATGCAGAGTACAGTCGAAAAGATCTTGAGCGTGCACCGTTGGAATGACGGGCTGTTTTCCTTCACCGTGTCCCGGCCGGCGAGTTTTCGCTTTCTCAGTGGCCAGTTCGTGATGCTCGGCCTCCCGGTCGACGGCAAGCCGTTGCTGCGCGCCTATTCGATGGCTTCGCAACATTATGCCGAGGAACTCGAATTCCTCAGCATCATCGTGCCGGACGGCCCGCTGACCTCGCGGCTCCAGCACATCAAGCCCGGCGACGATCTGCTGCTGGGCGTCAAGGCGGTGGGCAGTCTGGTGCTCGATGCGCTTCTGCCGGGCAAGAATCTGCATATGATCGGTACCGGGACGGGGCTTGCTCCGTGGATGAGCCTGATCCGCGATCCCGATGTCTATGCGCGGTTCGACAAGGTCACCGTCCAGCACACCGTGCGCAACCTCGAAGACCTCGCCTATCGCGAGCTGCTCGACAGCAAGCTCGCCGACGATCCGCTGGTATCGGAGGAAGCTGCCCTCAAGCTCCATTATGATTGGGTTGCCACGCGGGTGAACGGCGCGTCATCGGGCGATTGCCGGCGCATTACCGATCGTCTCCGCGACGGCAGCTATCCGCTCGATCCCGCAATCGATCGCGTGATGCTGTGTGGTTCGATGGCGATGATCAAGGAAACCGCGGCGCTGCTCGATGACATGGGCTTTACGGAAGGCGCGATGTCGCATCCGGGCAGCTATGTGCTGGAGCGCGCCTTCGTCGGCTGACCCGATGGTCGGCTCGCGGGGGCCGGCAGCGCGCGACCGGTCCCCTCGTCGTCATCCTCGTCGTCCCGGCCTATCGCGACGTGATCTGCGCGCCGTCGAGCCGCGTCAGTGCCGCCCGCGCGAGCGCGTGCGCCGACGCGTAGCTGTCGCTGCCGATCATCATTTGCTCGTCGGGCCTGCTGAGGATCTGCAGATAAAGGCCGCGAGCCTCGCGAAGACGATTGGTCCGCTGATAGACCGTCGCGAGATTGAGCATCAAATCGGGGTCGCCCGCGAAGAGCCGGCGCTCGCGATTGATGATCGCTTCGGCGGCGACGAGATCGCCCTGCTTGATCTGCTGATAGCCATTGCGATCGTCCTGGCTCGCCCAGACCGGCGTCGCCATGATGATCATGCTGCCGGCAAGCAGCGCGCATATCGTGGTGCGCATCGTTCCTTCTCCTTTTCACCACCCGCCCGGCTGGGAAGGTTTCAGTTTTGTGACACAAGAATGTCACTTTTGTGAAAATGCGCAAGATTTATCTTTTGGCTGCGGAGCAGGGGGGTGTGCGCTATGATGTCGACGACGGCGGCGCGAGGAGAGCATCATGGAAAAGTCGATCACGCGCTTTCGATCGAGCACCAGTCGCTGGCTGGTCGGCAGCCTCGCCGGCTGGGGCACGCTGTTGTTGTGCCTGGTCGGCGTCGGGCTCGTTATCGCGGCGCTGCGCTGGTTCCGGAACGTCGCGACGCACTATGAGCTGACCGACGAGCGGCTGATCATCCAGACCGGCATCTTCAACAAGAAGACCGATGAAATCGAGCTGTACCGCGTCAAGGACGTCAGCGTGACCTATTCGCTGCTGAACCAATGGGCCGATATCGGCGCGATCACGATCAAGTCGAGCGATCTCACGACCGGCGATGGCGACTTGATCCTGGCGGACATACCGCGCGCGCGGGCGATCCGGGAGGAATTGCGCACGCTTGTCGACGGGGCCCGCCAGCGCCGGCGGGTGCGCGAGATCGACCTCGACATGGACAACTGACCAGGCTGCCGCCGGTTCTACAGGAAGATCATGCCGTGGCCGACTTCATTCTGCTGATGCACGACGACAATGACGACGATCCGTCGCCGGGCGCGTGGGAGGCGTATTTCGCGATGCTTCACGCCAGTGGCGTCTTCGTCGGCGGCAGTTCGATCGGTGAGGGCAGGGCGTATCGCAGGAGCGGCGTCGCCGGCCCCGCCAGCGATCATCTCACCGGGTTCATCCGGATTGAGGCATCCGATCTCGCCGCAGCCCGGGCGTTTCTGGTCGGCAATCCCGTTTTCGAAGGCGGCGGCACCGTCGAAATCAGGGAACTGCCGCGCGACTGATGCCGTCGGCGCTCAGGCGCCGGCAGCAGTGAGCCGGTCGAGTTGATCGCGTGACAGCTCGAGCGTCATCGATCCCAGCAGTTCCTGAAGCTGGGCGACGCTGGTCGCGCTCGCGATCGGCGCGGTGACGCCGGCCTGCGCCGCAAGCCAGGCAAGCGCAATCTGCGCGAGCGTGGCGCCGGTTTCATCGGCAATATCGTCCATCGCCGCAAGCACGGCCAGCCCGTTGCCTTCCAGCAGCGCGGCCACCCGACTGCCGCGCACGCTCTTGCCCAGGTCGTCGCTCGACCGATATTTGCCGGTGAGGAAGCCGGAGGCGAGTCCGAAATAGGGCACCACGCCGATATTGTGCTCGACGCACAGATTCTGGAGTTCGCCCTCGAATTTGTGTCGGCTGACGAGGTTATATTCGGGCTGGAGCACATGATAATGCGGCAGATCATGGGTACGCGCGAGGTCGAGCGCCGATTTCAGCCGGGCGGCATGGAAATTCGACGCGCCGACGACGCGAATCTTGCCCGAATCGACCAGCCGGCCAAAGGCTTCGAGCGCGGCCTCCTGAGTCACGTCCTCATCGTCCTGATGCGCGAAATAAAGGTCGATCGTGTCGACGCCGAGCCGCTCGAGCGAGGCGTCGCAAGCCGCAGCGATCCGCGCGGGGGCAAGCTTGGCGCCGCCCTCGCCGGGCAGCATGCCCACCTTGGTGGCGATCAACACCTGATCGCGCTTGCCCGACGCCTTCAGCCAGGCGCCGATCACCGTTTCCGATTCGCCGCCCCGATGGCCTGGCGCCCACGCCGAATAGACGTCGGCAGTATCGATCATCGTCCCGCCGCCGTCGACAAAGGCATCGAGGATCGCGAAGCTCCTTGCCTGATCGGCGGTCCAGCCGAAAACATTTCCCCCCAGAACGAGCGGGGCAATGTTCAGATCAGTGCTGCCGAGGCGGCGAAGGGTCGTCATGGGTGGTCGGGTTCCTGGTCGTTGGCGATCACGGCATTCGCCGATACGCTTTGGTCGTCGAGCATGGCCGCTGCGTCGTTGAGCTGGCGCGCTTCGCTTGCGGTCGCGCCGCTCGAATCGGTATCGCGACCGCCGCAAGCCGCCAGCAGCAGGGGCAGGGCGACGATCATCGCCATGAGGAGCGGTCTTTTGCCGGTCATGTCACTCTTCGATGACCGCGCCCGAACCATTGCCGGTCGTGCCGTCGGTCGCATTGTCGATCGCTGCGCCGGCGTTGTCGATCGTCGCCTCGGCGGCGCCGAAAGCGCGGTCGCTGGCTGCATCGACGTCGTTGACTGCCTCGCTGATCGAGGCGTTGGCATCGGCGGCAATCGCTTCCCCGGCCTCGGCAGTCTCGTTCTTCGCGGTCGGGCTGCAAGCCGCAAGCGACAGCCCCGCGACCCCGGCGAGCGACAGGAGGGCGACCTTTTTCATGGCATTGATCCTTCGTGGTTCGACTGAAAGCGTGAAGCGCCAAGCTAGGGAAGCCGCCCTGTCGACGCAATGCCATCAACACCCGACACCAGTCATTGACGGCATATAAAGATATCTTTATATCTTGATGGCATGAACCTGGCCCTGGAAATATTTCGCGCGCTCGCCGATGCGACCCGATTGCGGATCATGGCGCTGCTCCAGTCGATGGAGCTCTCGGTCGGCGAACTGGCGCAGGTGCTCGGCCAAAGCCAGCCCCGCGTCTCGCGCCACGTCAAGATCCTGTGCGATGCCGGGCTTGCCGAGCGCCGCAAGGAGGGCAGCTGGGTGTTCGTGGCGCTCGGCGACGGCGCGTTGGTGGCGCCGGTGCTCGCGGCGTTCGAAGCGTGGGTGACCCGTGAGTCGGATCATTGGACCGTCGCCGATGCTGCGCGGCTCGCGGCGGTGCGGGCCGATCGCGCGGCAGCCGCCAACGCCTGGTTCGAGGCCAATGCCGGCCAGTGGGACGCAATCCGGTCGTTGCATGTCGCCGAGAGCGAGGTCGAAGCCGCGATGAAGCGCGTGCTCGGCGATTCGCCGATCGGTCAGCTGATCGATATCGGCACGGGCACGGGACGGATGCTCGAATTGTTCGGTCCCCAGGCGGCGCAGTCGCTCGGGATCGATCGAAGCTCGGAAATGCTCCGCCTTGCGCGCGCCAAGCTCGCCGAGCGCGGACTCGAACGCACCGAACTTCGCCAGGCCGATCTCTATGCGCTGCCGATGGCCGATGGCGCCGCCGATGCGGCGATCCTCCATCATGTCCTCCACTTCGCGCAACAGCCCGGCGCAGCGATCGCAGAGGCGGCGCGCGTGCTCGATCGCGGCGGCAGGCTGCTGATCGCCGATTTCGCGCCGCATGATCGCGAAGAATTGCGCGCGCGCGATGCCCATACCAGGCTCGGCTTTTCGGATGAGCAGGTGATCGGCTGGTTCGAGGCGGCGGGGCTCGCCCCGGCGCGGATCGAAACCCTCGAAGGCAGTGCGCTGACGGTCAAGCTGTGGCTCGGCCGCAAGCTCGGCGCAGGACAAGACGATATCGATCAGAAGGTGAAGGCGGCATGATGATTTCTGTTTCGCAGCTCGAAGAGGCGCGCCGTGCGCTCGAAGCCCCCTTGTTTGCGGATCTCGCCGGCGATTCGGTCGTCAGCTTCGAATTTTTCCCGCCCAAGACCGAGAAGATGGAAGAGGCGCTGTGGGAAGCGATCAAGACGCTCGAGCCGCTGGGCCCGCGCTTCGTGTCGGTCACTTATGGCGCCGGGGGCTCGACTCGCGAGCGGACCCACGCGAGTGTCGCGCGGATCCAGCGCGAGACCAGCATGGCGGCGGCGGCGCATCTGACCTGCGTCGATGCGAGCCGCGACGAGATCGATGCCGTCGCCGATGCCTATTGGCAGGCAGGCGTGCGCCACATCGTCGCGCTGCGCGGCGATCCGCCGGTCGCCGGCGCGCGCTTCGTCCCGCACCCGGCAGGCTATGAGAATGCCGCCGCGCTGGTCGCCGGCCTGCGCAAGCTTCACCCGTTCGAGATATCGGTGGCGGCCTATCCCGAGCTTCATCCCGATTCTGCCGATGCGGTCGCCGATATCGACAACCTCAAGCGCAAGATGGATGCCGGCGCCAACCGGGCGATCACCCAGTTCTTCTTTTCACCCGAAGCCTATTTCCGGTTTCGGGATCGCGCCGCGGCCGCCGGAATCGGTGCCGAAATCGTGCCCGGGATCCTGCCGGTCTCCAACGTCGCCCAGACGCGCAAGTTCGCCGGGATGTGCGGTGCGGAGATTCCGGCGTGGATGGACCGCCTGTTCGAGGGCCTCGACGATCATCCCCCGGCGCGTCAGCTCGTTGCCGCCACGCTCGCGGCCGAGATGTGCCGCAAGCTTTATGCCGGCGGCGTGCGCCATTTCCATTTCTACACGCTCAACCGGGCCGAGCTGAGTTTTGCGATCTGCCATTTGCTCGGCTTGCGGGCGAAGCCCGCAGCGGCACCGGCCGTCGCGGCGGCCTAACCCAATCAGGCACCGCTCCTTCAGGGGCGGGGCTTCGGAAGGAACCAATGATGACTGCCCGTGACCAACTCCTCGCCGCCGCCGCCCAGCGCATCCTGCTCACCGACGGCGCGTTCGGCACCGAGATCCAGAACTGGAAGCTCGTCGAGGCCGATTATGCCGGCGACCTGAAGCTCGCCAGGGACCAGAAGGGCAACAACGATATCCTCGCCCTCACCAAGCCCGAAGTGCCCGAGACGATCACCCGCGCCTATCTCGATGCCGGATCGGACATCGTCTCGACCAATACCTTCAGTGCCAATGTGATCAGCCAGGCCGATTACGGCGCCGAGGGGCTGGTACGCGAGATCAACATCGCTTCGGCGCAGATCGCGCGCCGGCTCGCCGATGACTATGCCGCCAGGGATGGCCGCCAGCGCTTCGTCGCCGGCGCGATCGGGCCGACCAACAAGACGCTGTCGCTCAGCCCCGACGTCAACGATCCCGGCTTTCGCGAGATCGACTTCGATTATCTCAAGGACGTCTATCTCGAACAGGTGCTCGCGCTGGTCGAGGGCGGGGCCGATTTCATCCTGATCGAGACCGTGTTCGACACGCTCAACGCCAAGGCCGGGATCATGGCGGTGATCGAAGCGGGCGAGAAGCTGGGGCGAGACATTCCCATCATGCTGTCGATGACCCTCACCGATCTGTCGGGCCGTAACCTGTCGGGCCACACCGTCGAGGCGTTCTGGCATGCGGTGCGGCACGCGCGACCGGTGACGATCGGGCTCAACTGTTCGTTCGGCGCGCAGCAATTGCGCCCTCACGTCAAGACGCTTGCCGGCATCGCCGATACGCTGATCATGGTCTATCCCAATGCCGGCCTGCCCAACGAGCTCGGCGAATATGACGAAATGCCCGATGAAACCGCCGCGCTCGTCAAGGAATGGGCCGAGGCGGGGCAGGTCAATATACTCGGCGGCTGCTGCGGCTCGACCCCGGCGCATATCGCGGCGATGGCGCGCGCGGTGGCGGGGCTGCCGGGCCGCGCGGTGCCGGTGCCGCCGGTGATGACCCGGCTCGCGGGGCTGGAGCCGATGACGATGGCGGCGTAACAGGCGTTCGTCCGTTCCCGGCGAACGCCGGCGTCCCGTGCCGCAAGGGCGCGCTTGACACGCAAAGACCCCGGCTTTCTCCGGGCGACGATTAGGAAAATATCTTGGCTTCCACTCCCGCCTCCACCAATTTCGTCAATATCGGCGAACGCACCAACGTCACCGGTTCGGCCGCGTTCAAGAAGCTGATCATGGCGGGCGATTATCCGCGCGCCGTCGAGGTCGCCCGCCAGCAGGTCGAGAACGGCGCACAGATCCTCGACGTCAACATGGACGAGGGGCTGCTCGACGCGCACCACGCGATGACGACCTTCCTGAAGCTGATCGCCGCCGAACCCGATATCGCGCGCATCCCGTTCATGATCGATTCGTCGAAATGGTCGGTCATCGAGGCCGGGCTGAAATGCGTCAGCGGCAAGCCGATCGTCAATTCGATCAGCATGAAGGAAGGCGAGGCGCAGTTCCTCGACCAGGCGCGCAAGGTGATGGCGTACGGCGCCGCCGTCGTCGTGATGGCGTTCGACGAGGTCGGCCAGGCCGACACCAAGGCGCGCAAGGTCGAGATTTGCGAGCGCGCCTACAAGCTGCTCACCGGCATCGGCTTCCCGCCCGAAGACATCATCTTCGATCCCAACATCTTCGCGGTCGCGACCGGGATCGACGAGCATCGCCGCTACGCGATCGATTTCATCGAGGCGTGCCGCGAGATCAAGGCGCGGTGCCCGCACGTCCATATCTCAGGCGGCTTGTCGAACCTGAGCTTCTCGTTCCGCGGCAACGAGCCCGTCCGCCGCGCGATGCACAGCGTGTTCCTCTATCATGCGATCCCCGCCGGTCTCGACATGGCGATCGTCAATGCCGGCCAGCTCGACATCTATGACGACATCGACCCGGCGCTGCGCGAAGCATGCGAGGACGTCATCTGGGACCGCCGCGACGACGCGACCGACAACCTCATCACGCTAGCCGAGAAATTCCGGGGCACCGATGCCGTCGCCGAAAAGGCCGCCGAGGAGTGGCGCGGCTGGCCGGTCAACAAGCGGCTCGAACATGCTCTCGTCAAGGGCATCGACATGTACGTCGTCGACGATACCGAGGAAGCCCGCCAGAATCACGCGCGCCCGATCGAGGTGATCGAAGGCCCGCTGATGGACGGGATGAACGTCGTCGGCGACCTGTTCGGTTCGGGCAAGATGTTTCTCCCGCAGGTCGTCAAATCGGCGCGCGTGATGAAAAAGGCGGTCGCGCATCTGCTCCCCTATATCGAGGCGGCAAAGGAGCCCGGCGCGCGCGGCAAGGGCAAGATCATCATGGCGACGGTCAAGGGCGACGTCCATGATATCGGCAAGAACATCGTCGGCGTCGTGCTCCAGTGCAACGGCTTCGACGTCGTCGACATGGGGGTGATGGTGCCCTGGTCGGATATCCTGAAGGCCGCCAACGAGAATGACGCCGACATGATCGGCCTCAGCGGCCTGATCACCCCCTCGCTCGACGAGATGGTGACGGTGGCCGAGGAGATGAAGCGCGCCGGCATGACGATGCCGCTGCTGATCGGCGGCGCGACGACCTCGAAGGTCCACACGGCGCTGCGCATCGCGCCCGCCTATGACGGGCCCGTCGTCCATGTCCTCGACGCCAGCCGCGCGGTCGGCGTCGCTTCGACGCTCGTCAGCGACACGATCCGCGACGAGTTCGTCCAGAAGACCGCCGATGAATATGAAGCCGTCCGCGCCGCCCGGGCTGGCAAGCCGCAGAACGCGCTGCTGTCGCTCGAGGCCGCGCGCGACAACGCCTTCGAAGCCGATATGCGGCTGAAGCCGCCGCGCCCGATCCTGCCCGGCGTCCACCGCTTTCCCGATTGGGATCTGCGCGATCTCAGCCAGTATTTCGACTGGACGCCCTTTTTCCGCGCGTGGGAACTCGCGGGCAACTACCCCGCGATCCTCACCGATCCGGTCGTCGGCGAAAGCGCGTCGAGCCTGTTCGCCGATGCGCAGAAGATGCTCGACAGGATCATCGACGAAAAATGGCTGACCGCGCGCGGCGTGTGCGGGTTATGGCCGTGCGCGCGCGAGGGCGACGATGTCGTCATTCATCTCGACAATGAGGATCACGTCCGCCTGCCGTTCCTGCGCCAGCAGATCGCCAAGCGCGAGGGCAAGGCGAGCATGTGCCTCGCCGATTTCGTGAGCCCCGACGGCGACTGGATCGGCGGCTTTGCGGTCAGCATCCACGGCATCGAACCGCATCTGGCGCGCTTCAAGGCGGGCATGGACGATTATTCGGATATCCTGCTCAAGGCGCTCGCCGATCGCTTTGCCGAAGCCTTTGCCGAGCGGCTCCACAAATATGTCCGCACCGCGCTCTGGGGCTATGCCGAGCACGAGCAATTGACGACCGAGGCGCTGATCAAGGAGCAATATTTCGGCATCCGCCCTGCGCCGGGCTATCCGGCCTGCCCCGATCACAGCCTCAAGCCGATCCTGTTCAAACTGCTCGACGCGCACCATGCGACCGGCGTGTCGCTCACCGAGAGCTTCGCGATGCTGCCGACCGCCGCCGTCAGCGGCTTCTACTTCGGCCACCCGCAAGCCGAATATTTCGGCGTGGCCCGGATCGGGCCCGATCAGGTCGCCGATTATGCTGCGCGGCGCGGCGTCGATCTGGCGACGGCGGAGCGCTGGCTGCGCCCGAACCTCGATTGAGCCGCGCCGCTGCCCCCGCCGATCGGCGGGGGCAGGCGGGAGAGCCTTGGCAATTCCGCCGCCCCGCGAATAGAATGACCGTGACGGCCGTGGGAGCGTGGAAACCGGTGGGACCATGGGAACTTCTTGACCTGCTGTTTCGCGGAATGGCAGTTGGTGCCCAGTTAGGCCTTGGCATATCGCTCGCGCGCAGCGCTGATGACCGCGGCTTGCGGGTAGCGACGTTGTTGTTCGTCATCAGCAATATCTGCTTCACGCTCAATGGCGTTCGCGCCATCGAGAATTTGCTCGGGCCGGTTCAGCTTCTGCTCTGGCTGATTCAGATCGGTAGCGCAGGCTATTTCTGGCTGTTCGCGGTCACTTTGTTCGAGGATCGATCGCTGACGGTGGCGAGCGCCGCACCTGCGGCCTCGCTCACCTTGATCGGGTTGGTCGGCCAATATGGCCCGCGAGCGTCTGCGCCGTCGATATGGACGCTGCACAATGTGGTCGGCCTGCTGCTCGCGCTGCACGCGCTGGTGGTAATCGTGCAGTCGGGCCGCAACGACTTGGTCGAGGCGCGACGGCGCCTTCGCGTGCCGTTTCTGGTGCTGATCGCTACCTTTTCGATGGTGCTGAGCCTGGCCCAGATCGGCCAGACGCTGGGCATTCACGCTGGCTGGTATGAATTCGCCAACGCGTCGATCCAGGCGATGCTGGGCATCGCCGGGGTGGCGGTGCTGCTTGAGGCACGACCGGCGCTGTTCGGCGTCGCGGGTGGTGGGCGTTCTGCGCCGGCCGAATCGCGCACGCTCGACGACAGCGGCATCTGGCTCGATCGATTGCAACGGGCGATGGATATCGATGCGCTGTGGCGGCGCGAGGGCCTGACGATCGGCGATCTCGCCAAGGCCGTCGGCTTGCCCGAGCACCGGCTGCGGCGATTGATCAACGACCAGCTCGGGCATCGCAACTTCGCCAGCTTCGTCAACCAACGCCGCATCGCCGAGGCGCGCGCGGTGCTGAGCGATCCGGCCAACGCAGCGCGTAACGTCGCGAGCATTGCCTTCGATCTCGGATTCGGCTCGCTTGGCCCCTTCAACCGCGCCTTCCGTGAGGCGACCGGGGTGACGCCAACCGAATTTCGACGTCTGGCGATGAATTACGCCTAGTCGATTCGTGAAAACCCTCGCCGATTTCGGAATCAGCCAGCATTTCCGCTATATCGGCGAGACGATCGCCGCCCCGAGCAGCGAAGAGCGCCCCGCCTGAACAAAGGAGGGTTCGCACATGTCGTTGGACTATCTTGCATCGCTGGGGCCGCACTGGGTGCTGCTCATGCTCGGCGATGTCATTCGTTATGTCATCTTCGCCACGAGTTTCTGGTTGCTGCTCTGGTATGGGCTGGCGCGGCCGCTCGCCAATCGTCGCATCCGCCAACAGCGCCCGCCCGGTCGACAACTTCGCAAGGAGTTTCTCTACTCGTTACGGTCGATCGCGGTATTTTCCACCGTCTCGCTCGCGGTAACGGTCGCGCACCATCTCGGTTGGTGGAAGGGCAGCCAGATCGCCGCGACATGGGGGCCGATCTGGTTCTGGGCCAGCCTGATGCTGATGATCGTCGCCCACGACGCCTATTTCTACTGGGCGCACAGGCTGTCGCACATACGCGGTCTGTTTCGCTGGGTGCATCGTCGCCATCACCTCAGCAACAATCCATCGCCCTTCACAGCCTATAGCTTCGATTGGGGGGAGGCCGTCCTGATGGGCAGTTTTGTCCCGCTCTGGGTGCTGATCGTGCCGACCTCCTGGGTCGTTGTCGACCTGTTCGTGCTGCATCAAATCATCCGCAACACGCTTCTTCACTGCGGAATTGAGGTCATGCCGACGCGGCGCGATGGCCGCCCGCTGTTCGACTGGATGACGACGACCACGCACCACGACCTGCACCACGGCAAGATCGGCTGGAACTTCGGCCTCTATTTCACCTGGTGGGACCGTTGGATGGGCACTGAACACCCCGACTACCATCACCACTTCGCGGCCGCCGTCCGGCGACCGTCTACCAACCCGAATGCCGCAACTGCTGCGGCCTGATCTTTCCGATCCCCAAAAAACCAACCTGAACACTGAAAGGAACCGACCATGTGGATTTCCAAGTTGATGCTGATGACGGCGGCTCTGAGCGATGCCGTGCCGATGACCAGTCACTCCCCGTTGCTCGGCATCTGGACCGAGATTAACGGGCCCGGTGCCGCCCGAATCGAGCCCTGCAACCAGGGGCCTGCGCGACTCTGTGCCACCGGCCTTGCCCGCAGGGCCAATGGCCAGCCAGGACGAGTCGACGACGGAATCGTGTTGTCTGACATCACGCTCGACGGGCCCAATCGTTGGCGTGGCACTTATCACGACGGAAAGCGGCTATTGCCCGCGACGCTTCGGTTAATGTCGCCGCGCGTCGTCGAGATGAAGGTGTGCATCTTGGTGTTTTGCCAGACGGCTCGGTACGCCCGAGCGGCCTGAGCCAATTCCTGCCAAGCCCGCCGGCTGTCCCGCCCCGGTAATCGGAGCGGGACAGACCTGGGCCAGTCCGCTGCGGCCAGCCAAAGCCTTAGCAACAAGGCCTAGAAGCTGATCCTGATTGTCGCATGGCCGGTAAGCAACAATCTGGCGGCGGCCAGCATGTGAAACTGCCCCGAGCCGGGCTCTCGATTTTGGGAGGTTGCGGGGCGGAACCAAGACCAAGCCCCAAGCGCGGTTTAGGGCAAAACCCCAAATCGCAGAATCCATCACCCCCCAAGCCCTAATCCGTATAACTGCCCTTGGTCCAGGCGGTGTCGGGGTCGGCGCACCATTCGGTGGTGCCGTCGTTGGCGGTGCAATAGACGCGGATATGGGCGCCGTCCGATGCGGTCCATGCCGTCGCCGATACCTGCGATCCCGGCTGCTTGAACGCGCCGTCGGTCCAGCCCTGGCCGTCGGCGCAGCGCTCGGTGACGGTATAGCCGTCGCTCGAATAGACCCGGATATGCAACTGCCCGCTGCCATCATACCAGTTCACCGCCGCGGTGGTGATGGGGAAGGCGGCATTGTCTTCGGCCATTCGAATTCTCCGGATCGGGGCGCGCGCATCGGGTCGATCGGTCGCGATCGACGCGCGATTGTTAACCCTCAATTAGCCTTCACACACGCGCAATTGGCGCGCATCTGGGGCTATCTCTGGAGGCCTGCCCGATGCGTTTCGCCCTACCGATCGTCGCCCTGGCGCTCACCGTGCCCGCCGCCGCGCAGAATGTGCGCGCGCCCTTCACCGTCCAGGAAACCGGGCAGGGCTTTGCCCAGCTCGACGACGCGCTGATGTCGGTCCGCGGGCGCGATGCGACGATCCTGATCGCGCCGGGCACCTATCGCCAGTGCGCGATCCAGCAGGCAGGGCACATCACTTTCAAGGCGGTCCAGCCGGGCAGCGTGATCTTCGACGGCGTCGCCTGCGAGGGCAAGGCGGCGCTGGTGCTGCGCGGCGAGGGATCGGTGGTCGACGGGATCATCTTCCGCAACATCCGCGTCGGCGACGGCAATGGCGCCGGCATCCGCATCGAGATCGGCGATCTCACGGTGCGCAACGCGATGTTCCTCGATAGCCAGGAGGGCATCCTCGGCGGCACCTCGGGCGCGCAGGTAGTGACGATCGATCGCTCGACCTTCGCCGGGCTCGGTCAGTGCGACGAAACCCCCGATTGCGCGCATTCGGTGTATCTCGCCAGCCAGGGCAAGGTGACGATCACCAATTCGCGCTTCGAGCGCGGGCGCGGCGGCCATTATGTCAAGCTGCGCGTCCCCAACGTGTCGATCACCGACAACAGCTTCGACGACACGAGCGGGCACAAGACCAATTACATGATCGATCTGCCCGAAGGCGCAACCGGGCTGATCGCGCGCAACACCTTCGTCCAGGGCCCCGACAAGGAGAATTGGACGGGATTCATCGTCGTCTCGGCCGAGCAGCGCAAATATCCCGCGACGGGCCTGCGCGTCGAAGCCAATGTCGCGACGCTCGCCCCCGGCCAGACCCACAGCCCGGCCTTCGTCGCCGACGTCAGCCACGATCGGTTGGCGGTGGGCGCGAACCAGCTCGGCAAGGGCGTGCGGCCGTTCGAGCTGCGCTGAGTGGCATCGCCCACTATCCCAACTTCCATCTGCCCCGAGCCTGTCGAAGGGCTGTTTTTCTGTTCCAGTCTGGGCCCGCGACGCTACCCGTCTGTGATCGAACCAAGCCCGGGGTGACGGAAAAAGGTTGAAAGGCTCAGCCCGAACGGCATGTGGGTCTGGTCGCCGGCACCGGGCAACCCCCTACCGGCAGGTCGATCCCGGCCCCGAGTCCAGATCGAGGCAGCGCCCATCCATTGCGGGGGCGCCGAGCGGCAGCCCGATCGTCGCGGCGAGCGTCGGCGCGATGTCGACCGTCTCGACGCTCAGCGGCTGCTCGAACGGCACGATGCCCTTGCGCCAGAACAGGATCGGCACGCGCCGGTCATAATCCCAGAACGAGCCGTGGGTCGCGACATAGCCGCCGAGCGGGCTGGCGATCGGGGTGATGCGCGGCTTGAGCGCGATGACGATGTCGCCCGAATGCGCAGGATTGAAGCTCGCTTTCGCGCGCTCGATCAGACTCCAGGTTTCGGCGGGACCGGTCGCCGCGGGTGTCGCCTCGATCTCGGCGCGCGAGAAGGCGGCGGCGATCTGCGGATGCGCGCGGTACAGCGCGAGCGCCTCGCGCAGCACGGCGGTGCGCTGGGCGGGGGTCAGCTTGGGGTCGATCCAGACGTCGCCGATCGGGTCGCCATAGAGAATCTGGCCGCCGAGCTTGAGCTTGGCGGCGATCTTCTCGCCGATCTGGCGCGGGTTGAGCGCGGGGTCGATCCGCGCGGCGCCGGGGGCGGCATGTTCGCGGTTGCGTTCGGGCAGGTCATGTCCGCCATGATCGGCGGTCAGCACCACCTCGTAATCGATCCCCAGGCCGTCGAGCGTGGCGAAGAAATCGCCCATCGACTTGTCGAGCTCGGCGAGCTGAAGGCACATTTCGCTGCCTTCGGTGCCATAGGTGTGGCCGACATAGTCGGTCGCCGAGGCGCCGATCGCAATCAGATCGGGCGCGCTGCCCTGGCCGAGCTTCATGTCGCGGATCAGCCCGGCGGCGATCGCGAACACCGCGCCGTCGAATTCGGGCGAGGCGCGGAAGCCGCGCGCGTCGCCGGGCTTGCGCTCGAAGCGCCCCGTGCCGACGGTCTTGCCCGCGCCGATATCGACCGCGCGGTCATGCGCCTTGCAGAAGGCCGGCTCCTCCAGTGCCGGCTGGCCTTGCGCGATCTGGGCGGTCAGCGCGGTGTTGGCGCGATCGACGATCGCTGGCGTCGGGCGTCCGGCATAGCTTGCGAATTTCTTGCCGTCCCACCACCAGAGCTCGTCGACCCGGTGCCCGCCCATCATCACCGCCGCGCGGTCCTTGCCGGCGACCGAGACGACGCGGCTCGCCGGATTGACCGCCTTCATGCGCTCACCGAGTGTCGGCACCAGCAGATGCTTGTCGGAAACGGTGTACGCCGACGAAGTGCTGCCGGGAACGCCCTCGTCCTCGGCGCAATAGACCGTCTTGTCGGCGCGCGCAGTGGTCAGGTCGATCCAGTTGTTGGCGATGATGCCGGTGCGCGCAGGGTGCATGCCGGTCAGGATCGTCGAATGGCCGGGGCAGGTTTCGGTGGCGGCATGGCTCTGATAGCCCGAGGGGAACACCACGCCCTGCAGCAACCTTGCAAAGCCCCCGGTGAAATGATTGCGATATTCGGCGAAGAGATCGGCCGAGAACTGGTCGACCGAGATCGTCACGATCAATTTGGGCGCCGCGGCCGGTGCGGGTGCCGCCGCGGCGTTTACCGGTGCGGGGGCGTCCTGCGCCTGGGCCGCCGGTGTAACCAGCACGAGCGCGCTCGCGAATATCGTGGCAATCTTCTTCATCGATCATCTCCCGAGGTGGGTGCACCGCGCCCGGGTTCCGGCTATCGACCGGCCAGGGGCATTAGACAAGGACTGCCGAATGCGCGCGTTGAGTTTCGCCATTGTGACGTTGCTGCTGGCGCTGGCCGGCCTGTCGCCGCTCGCGGCGCAGGCGCCTGATCCCTATTCGAAGGGGCCGCACCTCGCGACCCGGCTGATCGCCGAGTCCGATACCCCCGCTGCCGGCAGCACCGTGACGCTGGCTTATGACGTCACGCCGCAGCCCGGCTGGCACGGCTATTGGCAGAATCCGGGCGACGCCGGCTTTCCGGCGAAGCTCGCCTGGACGCTGCCTGTGGGCGTCACGGTTAGCGATCCCGCCTATCCGGTGCCGACCACCCTGCTGATCGCCGGGCTGATGAATTACGTGTTCGAACAACATTATACGCTGTTGCTGAACCTCAAATTGCCCACCGGCCTCGCGCCAGGGACCACACTGCCGATCAAATTGCGCGCCAATTATCTCGTCTGTACCGAAGAAATCTGCGTCCCCGAGGCGGCCGATCTGTCGCTCGCGCTGACGATCGGCGATGGCGGCATCTCCCCCGAGCGCCGCGCCCAGTTCGACGGTTATCGCCAGGCGCTGCCCAAGCCGATCGGCATGGCCGCGACCTATCAGGTCGACGGCAAGACGCTGCGGCTTGCAATCCCCTATCCGGCGACGGCGCCGCTCGACAAAGCTTATTTTTTCCCAATCACCCAGGGGCTGATCGATTACGCCGCGCCGCAGACGGTGACGCGCGACGGCGACCGGCTGGTGATCGAGACCGCCGCGCTCAAGCCGGGCGAAGGCCCGCTCGCGGGCGTGCTGCGGATCGGCGCGATTCGGGGGGTCACCGTCTCGGCAGCACCGGGCATCGTCGCGGCGGCGGCGGGCCGGTCGGGCGATGCCGCGTTGGCCCCCGGCGGCGGCATTCTGCTCGCAACGCTGATCGCGCTCGGCGGGGCGATGCTCGGCGGGCTCATCCTCAACATCATGCCTTGCGTCTTCCCGATCCTGAGCCTCAAGGCACTCAGCCTCGCCAAAGGCTCGGTCGACGAGCGCGAGGCGCGCAAGGAGGCGCTCGCCTATACCGGCGGGGTGCTGACGGTGATCATGGGGCTGGGGGCGACGATCCTCGCGCTCAGGGCGGGCGGCGCGGCGGTCGGCTGGGCGTTCCAGCTGCAAAGCCCCGCGACGATCGTCGTGCTATTGCTGCTGGTGGTCGCGCTGACGCTCAATCTGGCGGGCCTGTTCGAAATCCCGACCCCGCGCTTCGTCGATTCGGCGAGCGGCGCGAGCGGCGCGTTCGCCACCGGCGCGCTTGCGGCGGTCATCGCCACGCCGTGCACCGGGCCGTTCATGGGCGCTGCGCTCGGCGCGGCGCTGGTGCTGCCGGCAGCGGCGGCGATGGCGGTGTTCTTCGGGCTCGGCTTCGGGCTGGCGATCCCGTTCCTGCTGATCGGCTTCGTGCCGTCGCTGCGCCGAGCGCTGCCCAAGCCCGGCGCCTGGATGGAGACGTTCCGCCAGGTACTCGCCATCCCGATGGGGCTGACCGCGATCTGGCTCGCCTGGGTGCTGGGCGGTGAAGCCGGCACCAACGGCATCACGCTCGGGCTGATCGGCGCACTGGGGGTCGCGATCGTGCTGTTCGTCGTCGGCAAGCGTCAGCACAAGGGTCTGTCGGCGCACTGGCTGAGCGTGATCGCGCTGCTCGCGGTGACCGGGGCAACCGCCAGCATCGTCCGCGCGGTGCCGAAGGGCGCTGCCGGGGCGGCGGCGCTCGCTGCCGACAACAAGGCAGCTTTCAGCGAGGAAAAGCTCGCCCGGGCGCGGGCGAACGGCCAGCCGGTGTTCGCCTATTTCACCGCCGATTGGTGCCTGACGTGCAAGGTCAACGAACGCATCGCGATCGACACCGATCAGGTGAAGGCAGCCTTCGCCAAACACAATGTCGCGGTGATGGTCGGCGACTGGACCGACGGCGACCCCAAGCTCGGTCGTTTCATCGAGCAGCACAATCGTGCCGGCGTGCCGCTGTATCTGTTCTACAAGCCGGGTGCGAGCGAGCCCGAGGTGCTGCCGCAGGTGCTCACGCCGGGGATGCTGAGCGACCTTGCCGGCGGGTGAGCTTTCCGCGCGGCCCGGCTTAGGCGGCGGCTCTGATGTCCTTCAGGGTGATCACGCCCTGCTGCAGCGCAGTCATGTATAGCAGCTCGTTTTCTGCCCGGACCCGCGCCGCGAGCCGGATCATCATCGCCTGCGTTTCGCGGCAGAAATCAGGCCATGCCAGCGCGATTCCGGCGGACGTCCAGGCGTGCAGATAGTTGTCCCAGTCGCGCCGCAACGCCTCGAACTGGCGGACGAAATCGGTGGCGGCGGTCGAAAAGACGGTCTTGTCGCCGGCGATGATCGCCGGATAGATGAAGCTGTCCTCGTGGCCGAGATGTTCGGTCAGCGCTTCGGCGAGCTCGGCAAGCTTTGAAGATGCGCCAGCCGGTGCGGGCACGGGGCTATCGACGATCGAGGCAAGTCCCACGACGATTCGATCGATGCGATCATGGTCGGTAATCAACCGGCTGATATTCATCCCTTGTTCCTCACTGTGGACGCGCGCGCCCCCAAAGGGAGCGCACGGCGTCGCGATTGACGCCGGCGAATCCGGGGTAAGGTTCGGGCGGTTAACAACCGGCAGACCGGAGGCGGGCTCGACTGCCCAATATGGGGCGCACAGACCGGCGGGCGCAGGCGCCGGCGTCTGGTTGTCGCGCGCGCCGCGACGCTGGCTACGCCGTCTCGGCGGGCGAACGGGCCAGCGAGCGGCGCCCGACGACCCGCTCGAACTTCTCGTGATATTTCGGGTGCTCGGTTCCCATCATCCGGTCCCACCAGGTGAAATAGAGCCCGAAGTTATAGCGACCCTCGGTGTGGTGCAGATCATGGTGCGTCGTCGTCGTCAGCCAGCCGGTCAGCGGCGAACGGGTGAACCCCGGCCACGCCAGCTCGAACCCCGAATGGCCGATCGCGTTGCGGGCGATCTGGTGGCCCAGGAAGACGAAGATCGCCCAGGGCTGCATCGGCGCGACATGGCTGACGATGACGAACATCACCGGGACATAGATGCTCTCGAATATCGCCTCGATCGGCGCGAAGCTGTACGCGGCCCAGCTGGTCGGCGTGCGGCTCAGGTGATGCGCGGCATGGGCGCGGCGGAACAGCGCCTTCAGGTGCAGCGTGCGGTGCATCCAGTAGAACCAGGCATCGTGCATGATCACCATCGCGACGATCTGGGCGAGCAGTATCCCGAGGATCGGCTCACCATGCGCCACCGGCAGCCAGCCCGCCTCGAACATCGCAAAGGTGAGCAGGTTGACGAGCGAGAAGACCAGAATCGTCTCGACCGACTGGCGGAACTCGCGCCGCCGATCGGCGATGCTTGCCTTGATGGTCTGGATGCGGCGATGCTCGATCCATCGCCGGATCAGCCAATACAAGATGGCCACGCCCGCCGCGCCGATCAAATAGCGTTCGAACTCGATCTGCACCGCCCAGCGGATTTCGTTGGCGATGGTCAGCAGGACCGGGGGCAGGGAAGACAATGGCGACATCGCGACGCTCCGTTGTATCTACCCGACGATCGTGCCGGAAACGGAAGGCGCGCGCGCCGTTCTCCCGGAAAAACATGATCGATTCCGGAATCGATCAGCAATATTCAATTCCGCACGATGCGCGCACGCCGGAAATCGCTCGGCGCCTGCCCGGTATCCTCGCGAAAGGCACGGTTGAACGGCGCCGGACTGCCATAACCCAGATCCATGGCGATCGTCAGGATCGGCAGGTCGACATGCGCCGGATCGGCGAGCATCGCCTTCGCGTCGCCGATTCGGTGATGATTGAGAAAAGCCGAGAAGTTGCGATAGCCCAGCCGCTGGTTGATCAGCGCACGCAGCCGGTGCTCGGGGGTGCCGAGCCGCTCTGCCAACACCCCGATGCTGAGCCCCGGTTCGCGGTGGATGCCGCCCGCCATCACTGCATCGAGCTTCTGTTTCAGGACATGGTCCGACGGCGAGAGCGACGGGGCGGGTGGCTCGTCGCCAGTGACGACGGGCGCGAACAGAATGTCGGGATCGCTCTGCAGCAGCGCCGATCCCAGCGCCATCGTTCCGATCAGGATCGCGGCGGCCTGGGGCAGCGTGACGATCGCGCTGGTGTGGCGAAAGCCGAAGATCATCTCGATCACCATCACCATCACCGCCAGCACCCCGACGACGACGACGAATCCGACGCGCAGCCGTCGGCGCTTCTCGATCAGGTCGTCGCCGCGTTCGCCGAGCGCGATCAGCATCGCGTGCGCCACCATTGCCAGCGATGTGCCGCGCTGGAGGGCGCCCAGCCACAGGCCCAGATTGCTCGCGACCGGGCCGGCGACCCCGAACCCGATCCAGCAACTGACCACGATGATCGCCCCGCCCGTCACCAGTCGACGGTCGAGCGGACGTTCGAACAGCAGGTGCGCAAACACCCAAAGCAGCATCGGCGTCGCCTGCGCGGCGAGCTGGATGGCCGCCCAAACCGGCCCCGCGGTTCCGAGCTGGATCGGCGTGGCGATCATGCTGTAGGCGCAGATGCAGAACAGCAGCGCGACCGTCGCGATCCGGAGTCGCACCGGCGCGCGGCCCCGCCCGATGACGAGGGCGATCAGCACCAGCTGGCCGATCGTCAGCAGACGCATCGCGCTGTCGATCAGGATGAGCCGGTCCATGGCCGCGTGTTATGGCTTGGGCCGGACGGCCCGTCCACCGCAGCACAAAGCGTGCTGGGAATCGGTGCCCGGCCGCGTTAGAGCGCGTTGCATGACCCAGTTCGACCTCACCGACGACCAGCGCGAGATCCAGGATCTGGCGCGCAAGTTCACCGCCGATCGGATCACGCCCTTTGCCGGCGAGTGGGACGAAAAGCATATTTTCCCGCGCGATACGATCAAGGAAGCGGCCGAACTTGGCTTTGCGGCGATCTACGTCTCGGAAGAGTCTGGCGGGATCAATCTCGGGCGGCTGGAGGCGGCGCTGATCATGGAAGCGATGGCCTATGGCTGCCCCTCGACCAGCGCGTTCATCTCGATCCACAACATGGCCGCGTGGATGATCGACCGGTTCGGCTCGGCCGAGGTCAAGGGCAAGTATCTGCCCGGTCTGGTGACGATGGAGACGATCGCCAGCTACTGCCTGACCGAGCCCGGCAGCGGCTCCGACGCGGCGGCGCTCAAGACCCGCGCGGTGCTGGACGGCGATCATTATGTCGTCACCGGCACCAAGCAGTTCATCTCGGGCGCGGGCGAGAATGACGTTTACGTCACGATGGTCCGCACCGGCGAGGACGGGCCGAAGGGTATCAGCTGCCTCGTCATCGAAAAGGACATGCCCGGCGTGTCGTTCGGCGCGAACGAGCGCAAGCTCGGCTGGCATTCGCAGCCAACCCGCCAGGTGATCCTCGAGGAGGTCCGCGTCCCCGTCGCCAACCGCGTCGGTGGCGAGGGGGAGGGGTTCCGGATCGCGATGATGGGGCTCGACGGCGGTCGGCTCAATATCGGCGCGTGCTCGCTCGGCGGGGCGCAGCGCTGTCTGGACGAGGCGATCGGCTATACCCGCGACCGCAAGCAGTTCGGCACCGCGATCAGCGATTTCCAGAACACCCAATTCATGCTCGCCGACATGGCGACCGAGCTCGAGGCAGCACGCGCCTTGCTTTACATGGCCGCCGCCAAGGTGACGGCGAACGCCCCCGACAAGACCAGGTTCGCGGCAATGGCGAAGCGGCTGGCGACCGATACCGGCTCGGCCGTGGTCGACCGCGCGCTGCAGCTGCATGGCGGCTACGGCTATCTGATGGACTATCCGATCGAACGCTTCTGGCGCGACCTGCGCGTGCATTCGATCCTGGAGGGGACCAATCAGGTGATGCGGATGATCGTCGGGCGGGAGTTGACCCGGCAGTGATGAGGATTTCATGACTGACGACGTTCTGACCTCGATCCAAGGCGACGTTGCCCGCATCCGGCTCAACCGGCCCGGCGCCATCCACGCGCTTACCACCGCGATGTGCGCGGCGATGCTCGACGCGCTCGAAGCGTGGCGGCTCGATCTTGCAGTCGCCGCCGTGCTGATCGATCATGCCCCGTCGCTGGACGGCGACCCCAGAAAATCTCGCGGCTTCTGCGCGGGCGGCGATATCCGCATGCTCGCGGAAAGCGGCGCGAAGGACGGCGTCGCGGCGCGCGCCTTCTTCCACACCGAATATCGGATGAACCACAAGCTGTTCACTTACGTGAAGCCGACCGTCGCCTTCATGGATGGGATCACGATGGGCGGGGGTGTCGGCATCTCGCTGCCGTGCCGATACCGCGTCGCGACCGAGAATACCCGGCTCGCGATGCCGGAAACGGGGATCGGCCTGTTCCCCGATGTCGGCGGTGGCTGGTATCTGTCGCGGCTGGGGGGGCGGATGGGGCAGTTTCTGGCGTTGACCGGCCACCGGCTCGACGGGGCGGAGTGCCTCGCGCTCGGGCTCGCGACCCATTATCTGCCGAGTGCATCGCTCGACGAGGCCAAGGCCCGGATCATTGCCGATCCGCGATCGATCGATGCCATTCTCGATGATCTGTCGGTCGCGCCCCCCGCGGCGACGATACTCGCCGTCGCTGACGAGATCGACCGGCTCTTCGCGTCGGACAAGCTCGAAGAGGTGTTCGCCACGCTGGAGGCCGATCCCGGCGACTGGGCGCAGGCGCAATTGAAATTACTTCGCACCAAATCGCCGCAGACGATGAAGGTCTCGCTCCGCCTGCTTCACGAAGGGGTGCTGATGCAGGATTTCACCGATGAGATGAGGCAGGAATATGCGGTCGGCGCGCATGTCGTGCAGCGACATGATTTCCTTGAAGGCGTGCGCGCGGTGATCATTGACAAGGACAATGCGCCGAAGTGGAATCCGCCAACGCCCGAAGGCGTCACCCCGCACGTCATCGACCAGATTTTCGCGCCGCTGTCCGATGCGGAGGCGTGGACGCCACACGATTGACCACCTTCCCGCGTCGCCCCGGCCTTGAGCCGGGGTCCCGCTACCCTTGGGCGGCGAGAAGAAGCGGGACCCCGGGTCAAGCCCGGGGTGACGAAAGAGAGAAAGATATGCCCAGCTACGAAACCCTTCTCATCGAACAGCGCGGCGCCGTGACACTTATCACGCTCAACCGGCCGCAGGCGCTCAATGCGCTCAACAGCCAGGTGCTCGCCGAACTGATTACCGCGCTCGAGGCGTTCGATGCCGATCCGTCGCAGGGCTGCGCGGTGCTGACCGGCTCCGAAAAGGCGTTCGCGGCGGGGGCCGACATCAAGGAAATGCAGGCGATGGGCTTTGCCGAGATGTTCGGCACCAACCACTTCGCCGGCTATGACCGGGTAACTGCCACCCGCAAGCCGATCATCGCTGCAGTCGCCGGCTATGCGCTCGGCGGCGGCTGCGAGGTCGCGATGATGTGCGATTTCATCCTCGCCGCCGATACCGCCAAGTTCGGCCAGCCCGAGATCAAGCTCGCGGTGTCGCCCGGCATGGGCGGGTCGCAGCGGCTGGCGAAAGCAGTCGGCAAGGCCAAGGCGATGGAAATGTGCCTGACCGGGCGGATGATGGGCGCCGAGGAAGCCGAGCGCGCGGGCCTCGTCAGTCGCATCGTCCCGGCCGCAGACCTGATCGACGAGGCGGTGAAGACGGCAGCCACGATCGCTGGCATGGCGCCGCTGGCGGTCAAGGCGAACAAGGAAATGGTCAATATGGCGTTCGAGACGGGGCTCACCCAGGGGGTGCTGTTCGAACGGCGGCTGTTCCACGGTCTGTTCGGCACCACGGACCAGAAAGAAGGCATGGCCGCCTTTGTCGAGAAGCGCCCGGGGGTGTGGACGGGCAAGTAGTGCTCACCCTCTCCCCTTCGGGGAAGAGGGCCTGACCAGGAGAGTTTAATGACCAGCATCGCATTCATCGGGCTCGGCAATATGGGCGGCGGCATGGCCGCGAATCTCGCCAAGGCCGGGCATGACGTCCGCGCCTTCGATCTGTCGCCCGACGCGCTCGATCGGGCCAAGGCGGCGGGCTGCCTGTCGTGCGACAGCGCCCAGGCCGCGATCGAGGGCGCCGAGATCGTGGTGACGATGCTGCCCGCAGGCAAGCATGTCGAGGCCGTCTATGGCGAGGCGGTGTTCGATGTCGCCGGGCCCGGCACGTTGCTGATCGACTGTTCGACGATCGACGTCGCGACCGCCAGGCGGATCGCCGAAGCCGCGCACGCCAAGGGGCTCGTCGCGGTCGATGCGCCGGTATCGGGCGGGATCGCCGCTGCCCAGGCCGGCACGCTCACCTTCATGGTCGGCGGCAGCGATAGCGGTTTCGAGCGCGCCGAGCGGGTGCTCGCGCAAATGGGCAAGGCCGTCATCCACGCCGGCGACAATGGCGCCGGCCAGGCCGCCAAGATCTGCAACAACATGCTGCTCGGGGCGTCGATGATCGCGACCAGCGAGGCGTTCCTGCTCGCTGAACAGCTCGGCCTCGATCCGCAGAAATTCTTCGACATCAGCTCGGTGTCGTCGGGCCAGAACTGGTCGATGACGAGCTATTGCCCGCTGCCGGGCGTCGGCCCCGAAACCCCCGCCGATCATGACTATCAGGGCGGCTTCGCGGTCGCGCTGATGCTCAAGGATCTGAAGCTCGCGATGGAAGCGGCGCAAGACGCCGGCGCCGAAACCCCGATGGGCGCGCGCGCCGCCGAACTCTATCAGGCCTATGCCGATCAGGGGCAGGGCGGGGCGGACTTTTCGGGGATCATCCGCATGCTCGCCGCGAAGGACTGACCCGCCGACGGATTGCGTGTTCGGGCAAAGCGTTTAGTGTCGTCACGAAAGCGTCGGAACCTCGAGGCCCGTTGGGGCCGAGCTTGTCGAAGCCCTGCCTTTCTTGTCGATTGCCGAACAGAAGGACAGCGAGGCGGCAAGCTCGGCGCGAGCGGAACGACGGGGTAACGCGTAGAACCGGTCCGGGGGAAGATCGTGGCGACTGCACTAGCCGACCATCAGGCGAACGAGCCGAGCCGCAAGGACATCCAGCTCGTCATCACCGCCTCGTCGCTCGGCACGATCTTCGAATGGTATGATTTCTTCATCTACGGCACGCTCGCCGCGTCCGGCATCATCGGGCGCACCTTTTTCCCGGCGGGGAACGAGACCGTCCAGACCTTGCTCGCCTGGGCCGGCTTTGCCATCGGCTTCGGGTTTCGCCCGCTCGGCGCCGTGCTGTTCGGCTTTCTGGGTGATCGGCTGGGGCGAAAATACACCTTTCTCGTGACGATTACGCTGATGGGGTTGGCGACCGCGGGGGTGGGCCTCGTGCCCTCGGCCGCCTCGATCGGCCTCGCCGCGCCGGCGATCATCATCCTGCTGCGCATCCTGCAGGGGCTGGCGCTGGGCGGCGAATATGGCGGCGCCGCGATCTATGTCGCCGAACATGCCCCGCCGGGCCGCAGCGGCTATTATACCAGCTTCATCCAGGCGAGCGTCGCGGGCGGGTTCATCCTGTCGCTGGCGGTGGTGCTGATCGCCAAATCGGCCTTCAGCCCCGAAAGCTGGGATGCCTGGGCGTGGCGCACGCCGTTTCTGTTCTCGCTGCTGCTGCTCGCGGTGTCGCTGTGGATGCGCCTCAAGCTCTCGGAAAGCCCGGTCTTCAGGAAGATGAAGGAAGCCGGCGAGACCGCCGCCAACCCGTTCGTCGAAAGCTTCACCTATCCAGGCAATCTGCGCCGTCTGTTCGTCGCGCTGTTCGGCATCGCCGCCGGGCTGACCGTCATCTGGTACACCGCGATGTTCACCGTTCTCTCGTTCCTCCAGGCGACGATGCGCGTCGAGGAAACGACCGCACAGCTGATCGTCGGCGTCGGCGCCGCGGCGGGGCTCTTCTGGTTCGTCCTGTTCGGCTGGCTCTCGGACCGGATCGGCCGCAAATTGCCGATCGTTCTCGGCTATGCATTGACGCTGATCATGCTGTTCCCGATCTTCTGGGTGATCGGCAGCGCGGCCAATCCCGGTCTGGCGCTCGCCGCCAAGCGCGCCCCGGTGATCGTGTCGGGTCCCGATTGCCACTATAGTCCCTTCGCCAAGGAACAGGCCGACGAGTGCGGCAAGCTGCTCGATTATTTCTCCAAAAAGGGGGTGGCCTATCAATCGGTGCCCGCCCCGGCGACGGTGGTCACCATCGGCGGCGTCACGGTTGAGGATACCAGCCCGGCGGCGCTCGATGCCACGCTCGCGGCCAATGGCTATGAACTCGGCAAGGTGATTCCGTCGCCGGGCAATATCGCGATCATTCTCGCCGCGATCATCACGCTCAGCGCGCTGGCAGGCATCACCTATGGGCCCGTCGCCGCGCTCCTCGCCGAAATGTTCCCCGCCCGCATCCGCTACAGCTCGATGTCGATTCCCTATCATATCGGCACGGGCTATTTCGGCGGTTTCCTGCCCTTCATCAGCCAGTATATCGTCGCGCGCTCGGGCAATCCCTATGGCGGTCTGTGGTACACGATGGGGGTGGTGGCGATGGCACTGGTGGTGACGCTGGTATGGCACCAGGATGAGAAGCCCGGGAAAGCGGTACGGGGCTAGCATCGATCGCGCCGGGGCCGTAACGCGCGCCATGATGACTGCTGCTCCGCTCCGCCTGCGCCTCGACGGCGCCGCCCTCGTCCGCAACTGGCGAACGCTCGCGGCCATGAGTGGTGCTGCCGCCTGCGGCGCGGCGGTGAAGGCCGACGGCTATGGATTGGGCGCGACTGCCGTCGCCACACGGCTCGCTGCTGCCGGGTGCCGGGACTTTTTCGTCGCGACCTGGGCCGAGGCCGAGCAGCTGGCGCCGCTCGGGCTGCCGGTATCGGTCCTCCACGGGGTCCGTCCCGAAGACATGCCCGTCGCGACCACCGGCATCGCCCGCCCGGTGCTCAATTCGGCGGCGCAGGTCGCGCGCTGGCAACAGGCAGGCGGGGCGCCGTGCGACGTCATGGTCGACACCGGCATGAACCGGCTCGGCGTCGCGGTCGAAGAGGTCGAGGCGGGGCTGCTCGACGGGCTCGTCATCGAGACGCTGATGAGCCATCTCGCGAGCGCCGACGAAGAGTCGCCGATGAACGCCGTGCAACGTGCGCGCCTTGCGGGGCTCGAGGGACGCACTTCGGCGCGCCGGCTGAGTCTCGCCAATTCGGCCGGGATCGCGCTTGGCGCCGAATATCTGTTCGATCTGACGCGGCCCGGCCTCGCGCTCTACGGCGGCGTCCCGCGCGGTGAATTTGCCGGATTGATCAGCCAGGTCGCGACCCCCGAGGCGCAGGTGCTTCAGCGCCGCCGCGTGCGCGCCGGCGAAACCATTGGCTACAATGCCATCTATCGCGCCCCCGCCGACATCGAGGTCGCGATCCTCAACATCGGCTATGCCGACGGCTATTGGCGCGGCTTCTCGGCCAGAGGGACGGCGCACGCCGCTGGCCACCCGCTGCCGGTGCTTGGGCGCGTGTCGATGGATCTGGTCGCGGTTGGGGCCGACTCGCTGCCCTCGCTCGCCGAGGGGGATTGGGTGACGCTCGATTACGCGCTGCCCCGGGCAGCAGCGTGTAGCGGTCTGTCACAATATGAGCTGCTGACGGGCCTCGGAGCACGTCTCGATCGCCGCTGGATGTCGTCGCCCTCCGAACCGGATGTAGACGGGCCGGACTGATACGACCAGGCCGTCGTCGGTGGACGGCGGATCGTGGTCGGTGCCCGTTCGCGGGACGCCGCATCTCGGGCATCGGTGACCAGGAACGCGGCCGGGTCGGGGCGGGGCGCTGCCGCCAGCCAACAACGTCGATCTGAAAAGGGTATGAAAAAAGGGCCCTCCCGAAGGAGGGCCCTCTCATCACTACGATCGTCGATGACTAGAACTTTAGTTCGACGCCCGCATAGAAGAAGCGACCGGTCGGATCATAGCCACCGCTCTCGGTGCCGAGCAAGTCATAGGGCGGCAGCTGATCGAACACGTTGTCCACCCCGGCATAGAATTTGTACTTACCCGTTGGCGTAATATCGACCCGGAGATCCGAATAGGTGATGTCCGGATAGAAGGCGAACGGGAAGGCGTCGGGATTGGTAGGCGGACGACCCTGGAACGAATTCTGCGTCTCATAGCTCGTCGAGACCGTCGTGCCCCCGATGTACCGGAACCGGTAGCCGAAATTCAGGACCTTGTTCGATACGTTCGCCGACAGCGTTCCCTGGATTTCGGGGTCGCCCAACGTGCCGAGCTGCCGAATGGCGAAGGTCGGATCGTTGATGTCGGTGAAGTTCCGACGATCGAAGGTACGCGTCAGAATGCCGCGCAGCGCCAGCTTCCAGTCGCTGAACAGGTTGGTCCGATAGCTGATGTCGGCGTCGATGCCGCTGGTGACGTTCTGGGCATAGTTGAACGGTCCCGAGATGAACGACGGGCCGGTCGTCGTCAGCGAAACCGCGGTTCCTCCGTGCTGCACGTCGCTCTGGCCACGGAACGTACCGTTCGGGTTACGGAAGATCGACGCGCAGAACGGATTGGCGATCCCGCCAGGGCTGTCATAGCACTGGTTGATGATCGTCTGAGCCGCCAGCGAGTTGATCGCATTGGCAACCTTGATCCGGTAGTAATCGACCGTGATCTGCAATCCCGGCAGGAAACGCGGCTGGAACACCGCACCGACAGTCAAGCTGTCGCTGCGCTCAGCCTGGAGCAGCGGGTTGCTGCCGTTGAACCCCGAAATCCCGGACGAGGGGCGGTTCGAGAAGGGTTCGGTCGTGCCGTTGAACGTCTGTGTGGTCGGCACGCCCGCCGCCGCGCAGTTGCGGACGCGGTTCGGGTTGTTGTTGATATTCTGCTGGCCGCAGGGATCGACGAGACCGTTCAGGAAGGTCTGGCTCTGCGGCGCGAACAGATCGCTCTGGGTAGGTGCGCGGATGGACCGGGCCCAACCTGCCCGAATCCGCAGATCGCGAACCGGCGCCCAGATGCCGCTGAAGTTGTACGCGACGACGGTACCAGTGGCGCCGATATTGTAGTTCGACACGCGACCAGCCGCATTGAAGCTCAGTTCACGCGCAAAAGGCAGATCCTTGAGCAGCGGGATGTTGATTTCGCCAAAACCTTCGGCGACTTTCTGCGTCGGGGGTCGGAAGTCAGGGATTGAATTGAGGAACGTGTTTCCTGCCGACGTGAACGGATCATAGGCTGCATACGCAGTCTCGACCCGATATTCGCCGCCGAGGACGAAAGACACCGGTCCGCCGGGAAGCTCGAAGAGCTGCGAGAGATCGCCCTTTATGAAGCCCGAAATATCATAGAGGTTCGCGCGCTGGACGCGCGACGAGGTGTAGCCGAAATAGTTCAGCGCAGCCGCACTGACCTGGCCATCACCAAACAGATTGACGGGCACGCAGGCCGCGTCGGTGACCGTGACGGCGTTGACGGCGCAGACGATCTGGCCGGCCGCGTTGCGAACGGCGTTGATCGACCTGCTATACTTGGCGATGTCGACGTTGCCCTGCGTCTCGTAATAGGTCGAGAGATAGCCGTAGTTGAACGAGACGTCGTAGCGCCAATCGTCGTTGAACGTGCCGCGTAGACCGACGACCGCCCGGTAGTTTTCGCGGCGATGCTGTTCGCCGCGACCGCCGAAATCGATATTGAAGCGAAACGCGGAGAAGCTGGTTGCGCCGGGTGCCAGCGCCGAGACCAGCGTATTGCGCGCCTGCGTCGTCAGGAACGGGTTGTTGATGCTGAACGAGTTGTTGAAAAAGGTCGGCTGACCTTCCTGATTGGCATCGATCCGGACGTACTGGGCTTCGAAATAGGGCACCAGCGCCGGCGAGATTTCATAATGGCCCTTGAAGAAGAACGACTTGCGCTCGAGGCCTGGGACAAGGAACCCGGTCCGACGCAGCGTCGACCCTTCGCCGCCTATACAGTTGCTCGAGCCGAACGGCCGCAGATCCTGGACGCAACGATTGGCGACCAGGCTGCCGTCGGGGCGGAACACATAGGTGGTGCCGAACTGTGACAGGGCATTGGAACTGCCAATGTTGGGCAGGCCAGAACAGGCAGCCGCACGGCGGGCATTGAACGCCGCCGTGCTCTCGCCGGTCGCCGCCACGGTCGGGCAGGCGGCCGTGAAAAGCCCACCTTCCGAAATGTTGTTGTTGAAGACATTGCGCAGAAACGCCGTGTCCGGAATGCCATCGCCCAGCGCTGACTCCGATCCGGTGCGGATCGGGCCGCCCGAGGGATTAAGCTGAGCGCCGGTATTCTGGACGGCGTTGAACTGGCTCCGGCCGCTGAGCGCGCCGGTCTGGCCGTCGCGTTCGAGGTTCGTCAGCGTGTCTTGATTGGCATATTCGCCGGCGAACACGATGTTGCCGCGACCTTCGGCAAAGTTAACGCCCGACGTGATCGACGCAAAATATGAGCCACGATCGCCCCGTGACGAGATGCCGCCCTGCGCGCGAACTCGAATGCCCTCAAAATTGTCCTTGAGCACGAAATTCACCACGCCAGCGACGGCGTCCGAACCGTAAACGGCCGAGTTACCACCGGTGACAATGTCGGTGCGTTCGATCAGGTCGGCCGGTACGATGTTGACGTCGGGCCGGTTGACGCCCGGCGTCGCCGTCACGATCCGGCGACCGTCAAGCAACACGAGGGTCCGCGCGGTACCCAGACCGCGAAGATCGAGCGCGCTGATGCCTGCAGTGCCGATGAAGCGCGTCGAGTTCGCCTGATTGAAGGTCCCGCGCAGCTGCGGCAGCTGGTTCAGCAGATCGCCGACCGAGACCGTGCCGCGCGAGAGCAGTTCCTCGGAACTGAGCGACGTGATCGGCACGGCCGATTCAATGTTCGGACGATTGTTGAGGCGCGACCCCGTGACCACGATACTTTGGTCGTCGCTCGCTTCGTCATTTGCCGTCGTCGACTGACCATCGGCTGCTGCTGGCGCCGGCGCGGCGGCGGGCGCTGCTGCCGCAGCGATTCCCGGCGCGACCATCGTCATAGACGCGAGTGCCGTTGCACCCCAAAATGCTGAAATCTTCATCGCTTGTCCCTGTTATATGCCCCAACAGGCCTCGGCTTGGAGACCTATTGACGCTAGGAGAGCGATGCACTTCGTTCAGCGCAAGTAAATTTCCGAAAAAGGTTGCGCCCCCCCAACGAATTTCGCGATTCGTGGCTTCGGCGCAACACTTGTCGATCCGGCTGCCGGATCGCGTTCGCGCATCAATCGCGCTCGATGCACATCGCGATACCCATGCCGCCCCCGATGCACAGGGTCGCCAGGCCCTTCTTGGCGTCGCGGCGCGCCATTTCATAGATCAAGGTCGTCAGTACGCGCGCGCCCGAGGCGCCGATCGGGTGGCCGATCGCGATCGCACCGCCGTTGACGTTGACCTTGTCGGCGTCCCAGCCGAGCTCCTTGCCGACCGACAGCGCCTGTGCCGCAAAGGCCTCGTTGGCTTCGATCAGATCGAGATCGGCGATCGTCCAGCCCGCCTTCTCAAGCGCGCGGCGGCTCGCCGGGACGGGGCCGATCCCCATGATCGACGGATCGACCCCCGCCGACGCCCAGCTCGCGATCCGCGCGAGGATCGGGGCGCCGCGCCGCTCGGCTTCGGCGCGCGACATGACGACGAGTGCGGCGGCGCCATCGTTCAGGCCCGAGGCGTTGGCCGCCGTCACCGTGCCGTCCTTCTTGAAGGCGGGGCGGAGTCCGGCGACGCCGTCGAGCGTCGCGCCGGCGCGGATATATTCGTCATCGGCGACGATCGTGTCGCCCTTGCGTCCCTTGATCGTGACGGGGGCGATCTCGTCCTTGAACTTGCCGGCCGCGCGTGCCGCCTCGGCGCGGTTCTGCGAGCGCACCGAGAACACATCCTGTTCCTCGCGCGTGATCTGATATTGCTCGGCGAGATTTTCGGCGGTGATGCCCATGTGATAGCCGTTGAACACGTCGGTCAGCCCGTCCTTGATCATCGTGTCGACCAGGCTGACGTCGCCCATCTTGGTGCCGCCGCGCAGGCTTTGCGCGTGGTTGCTCATCGACATCGATTCCTGCCCGCCGGCGACCATCACCGTCGCGTCGCCGCTGGCGATCGCCTGATAAGCGAGCGCGACCGCGCGCAGGCCCGATCCGCAGACCTGGTTGACGCCCCAGGCGGGCACCTCGCGCGGCACGCCGGCGGCCATCGACGCCTGGCGCGCGGGGTTCTGGCCCTGGGCGGCGGTGAGCACCTGGCCCATGATCACCTCGGAGACCTCGTCGCCGCGCACCCCGGCCTGGGCGAGCGCCGCCTCGATCGCGATCCGCCCCAGCTCGTGCGCGGGAGTCGCGGCGAAGGCGCCGAGGAAACTGCCCACGGGCGTGCGCTTGGCGGCGGTGATGACGATGTCGGTCATGGGATGACTCCTTGCCCGTGGCATAGAATGAGAGGGTGGAATGGGATGCGCGCCTATCTAGCCTCCTCGACGCCGCTTATCCAGTCGGCAAGCGGCGACCAGAGCTGGGTACGGGCGCGGCTGCCGACCACCATGCCGACATGGCCCGCGCCGAGTTCGCGGCAATCGCTGAACCGCGCGGCGCTCGCGGCGGGCACGATCCGGTCACTCATCGAGACGAAATCGATCGTCGGGCAGGCGAGGGCGAAGGGATCGATCGTCGTGTCGCCGATCCGCCAGCGCCCGCTGCCGGGCAGGTCCTCGGCGATGAAATCCTCGAACAGCGCACGGCCGGCCGCAAAGGTCAGCGGCGCGCCGGCATTGGCCCAATCCTCGAGCGCGACGAAGCTGCGCGCAGCGTCGCTGTCGGGCGGCATCGATGCGAACGCCTCATATTTGGCGATCGTCCGCGCCGGATCGAGCTGCCAGAAGCCCGTCTGCAGCACCTCCATCGGCACCAGCCCCATCGCCTCGCATACGGGCCGTGCGCGCGCCCACAGCGCCGCGATCCGGGCGCGGGCGGCGTCGCCGAAGCCGGCGAAATGCCACGGCGCCGCGATCATCGCCAGCCCGGCCACCGGCGTCAGGCAGGCGGCGGCAGCGGCGATCGTGCCGCCCAGGCAATAGCCGACGAGGATCGGCGGCGACTCGAGCTTGCGGATCAGCGGCACGAGCAGGCGGTCGACGTGATCACCGATATCCATCGCGTGGTCGCCCGCCGCCGGCGTCCCCCAGTCGAGCAGCAAGGTCCGAACCCCGCGCGCCGCCAGCCAGCGGAGCAGCGATTGCCGGCGGGTGAGATCGAGGATGAAGGGCGGATTGATCAACGAGGGGATGAAGAGCACCGGCTGGCCCGCGCCGCCATAATCGCGCAGCATCGCGCGGCCGCGCCGGTTGCGGACGCGCCCGAGCCGCCGGCGTCCGCCGCGATCGGCGTTCTGATAGGCGGCGAGCCCGGCAAGCGCGAGCCGCTGCCGCGCCGGCGATGCTGCAGTTTCGCTGCGCAGCATGTCGAGAAACAGCGGCAACGGGCGCGGGCCGTGTTGCAGTGCCGCATGAAACGGTGTTATGGCTTGGTCAGACACGCGCGAGAAACCCCCATGAAGAATTCGGTCCAATGAAGAAATCAGCTGCTGTTGACGGCGTCGTCATCATCAAGAAGTACGCCAACCGGCGGCTCTACAATACCGAGACGTCGTCCTACATCACGCTCGAGCATCTTGCCGCGATGACCCGGGAGGGGCGCGACTTCAAGGTCGTCGACGCCAAGACCGAAGACGACATCACCCATAATGTGCTCACCCAGATCATCATGGAAGAGGAATCGCGCGGCCAGACGATGCTGCCGGTGAATTTCCTGCGCCAGCTGATCGCGATGTATGGCGATTCGATGCAGGCGATGGTGCCGGGCTATCTCGAAGCGTCGATGGAAGGCTTCCGCCGCAACCAGGCGCAGTTCAAGTCGGCGGTCGAGGGGGCGTTTGCGCATTCGCCCTTCGCCGAGATCGCCAAGCGCAACATGGCGATGTTCGAAGCGGCGACCGCTGCCTTCAAGCCCGGCAACGCGCCCGATACCGTCGCCCACAAGGATGACGAGATCGCGGCGCTCAAGGAAGAGCTCAGCCGCTTGCACGAAAAGATCGAGCAGCTCGGCAAATAGGTCAGGCCCTTGCCGGACCGATCAAATGGCCGGCAAGGATCTTGAGCATCAGCGCGAGCGGCATCCATCCCACAGCGCTGTCGAGCGGGACCAGCCGGGCCATCAGCGTCGTCCCCGCCAAAGTCAGCACGAACGCCGCGGCGAGCCGCCACCGTGCCGGTATCGCGATCAGCGCCGCGGCGCCGCCTATCATCCAGGCATAGCCCAGCCACGCCGCCTGGAGCGGCATCGCTTCGGGCACCAGCAACGCCATCAGCGGCAGATGCAGATGGATGACGGCAAAGGAAAGGTGGCGCCATTCGGGCACCCAGGGGGCGTGGTACCAGCGCTTGGTGGCCGGCAGCGCGTTGGCGACCACGCCGCCGCCGAGGTCGGCGGCCAGCAGCAGCACGATCAGCCACTGCCACCATCGCCAGCCGACGGTACCCGACGCGATCACGGCGCCGGCAGCCAGCGGCACGCTCAGCGCCATCATGGCCAGGATCGCCGCCGTTTCGCCTCGGCTCGTCGCCGGTCCAACGATCCGCGCCCACAGGCCGGTCGCCTTTGGCTTGCCGTCACTCATCACGCTTATCTTGGCTTGACGAATTTCAGCGTCATCCGGTCGCTTTCGCCGATCGCGGCATAGCGCGTCCTGTCGGCATCCTTGGCGGCATAATTGGGGGGCAGCGTCCAGACGCCCTTGGGATAATCGTGCGTATCCTTCGGATTGGCGTTGACCGCGCTTTCCCCGGCAAATTTGAATCCCGCGCGGGTGGCATGCGCGAGCACCGACGATCGCTTCATGTAGCCGCTCTTGGCCTCGTCGATCCCTTTTGCGTTCTCGGGCAGATGATGCTCGACCACGCCGAGCGTGCCGCCGGGCTTGAGCATGGCAAACATCTGGTCGAACGCTGCCTGGGTCTGGTCGGTCGCCCCAAAGCTCCAATTATGGACGTTGCGGAAGGTGACCACGACATCGGCGGTGCCCGCGGGGACGCGATCGGCGGCGTCGATCGAGGGAAAGCTGGCAAATTTGATCTTGCCGTAGATCGCTGGAT
Source organism: Sphingomonas sp. 28-66-16 (assembly GCA_002281485.1). Lineage (GTDB taxonomy): Bacteria > Pseudomonadota > Alphaproteobacteria > Sphingomonadales > Sphingomonadaceae > Sphingomonas. The sequence continues at coordinate 7,563 of NCGF01000014.1, read as the reverse complement.
TGGCCGTCATCAGTTGCTGGACGCCCTTGCGTGCCGTCTCGCTCGGCGCCGCTGCATAGAGCGTGCCGCTCTTGTGGAGATAGGGGGCAAGCACTTCGGTGTACCAGCCGCCGCTCGGCCAGATCTCGACGACCGTGTCGGTCGGCCTGACCCCGAAAAACGCGAGCGTCTCCGCCGGGTGGCGGTAACGGTCTCGCGCGCGATTGGCGGCCGTCCGGCTCGGCGCCTTGACGGCCGCGATCAGCGCCGGGCCGGGTGCGACGGCAGCAGCATAGGCGCCGACCGACAGGGCGAGGCCGACAATCGCGGCGCTGGTCGCATAAAGGGGATGGCGCATCTCTACTCCTTGGGGAAAGGACTTGGCGTGGCATCTTTGGCAAGGGGATCAAGACGATGCAAGCCGGGCTTTGGGCGGGCGTTTCGGTTTGCGTGCTGCTGGCCCTGCTGAGCGGCTGGCAGGATCGGCGCCGGCTCCGGCGTCACGATCCCGATGCGATCGGGATCATCGATTGGCCGACCGTGCTGGTCTTTTCGCTGATCGGCGCGGCCATATTGACGACGCTCGCGCTCAACGCCTGAGCCGCGGGTTGCCGTGGCGGGGCGCCTGTCGCCGCGGATGGGTCAATAGAATCGCTGGAGTGTCAGGCGGCGGGTGACCCCGTCGCACAGGCCGAGCGCGACGACCCTGCCGGGGCGATCGACCGACCATCCCGCCGCGCGACTCGTTGCATAGCTCGATCCGATCGCGGTGCCGTCGATCGAACAGATCGTCTCGCCGCTGCGCCAGCCGCCGCTCTCGGCGGGGCTGCCGCGCATCACGTGGAGCACCCGCAGCCGATCCTTTTCGGTGCGGGCGAGGATACCGCTGGTCGATCGCAGCGGCCCTGCCTCGGGCTGCGTCGGCTCGCTGAACACGATGTGGCCGGCGCCCGGATCGATCAGCACGCGGTAACGCTGGAGAAAACCCGAACCGATCCGCCCCGCCGCGCCGATCGATTGCGAAAAGCCGCCATTCGGTTCGATCCGCAGCTCGACCTTTTCGGCTCCCAGCCGGCCGACCGACAGCGCGTCGACGATCGCGAGCTCGGTGATTTGCGCGCCGCCGATGCCATAGGCGATCGTCGTCGTCATCGGCATCGGCGCCAGCCGGGTCGAACGCCATGCCTGCTGCGACAGCGTGATCGACGAACCGTCGCCGGTATCGACCACCACCGGTTGCAGCCGGCGACCGCCAAGGGTCAGCTGGGTGACGTAGAGATTCTGTTCAGGCGACACCGCCAGCGGGGCGCTGGCACCGCGAAACGGCAGCCGTCCCGAAGGCAGCAGGCGAAAACGCGATGCGGCATAGTCGATGTCGAGGGCATAGCCATCGATCAGATCATGCCCGACCAGCATGTCGACCGGACGGTCGCTCAACGTCGCGCTGGCGGGCAGGCTGGTGACGGTCAGGCCACCGCCGCGCCTGACGAGCCCGCCAAAGGCGATATCGTGCGTCGTCGTCCAGCCGATCGCAACTGCCCCGCCGATCGCGGTCGCGCTGCCGCGCGGCTGCACCCGCAACCGGGCATTTGCGGCAAAGGCGCGCGAGACGACCGAGGCGCTGACGCCGGTGTCGAGAATCGCCACCGCCGGCCGCCCGTCGATCGTCAGGTCGAACCGGATCTGGTTGCCCGGGGTCAGATCGAACGGCACCCAGCGGGCCTCGGTATCGGGCGCCAGCGTCGACGATGATGTCCCCGGCAACGGCAGCGCCGCGACCAGAAAGAGCGCAAGAAAGGCCAGCAGCAAACGCATGACCAGGGTGGTACGCCGAAGCGTCGATGGATTAAACCGCGCTAACCATCTTGCGTGCCAATGTGACGCTAATCGACCGCCGAACGCTCAGAGCGTGGCCTCGAGATAGGCCTGATCGAAGCCATATTGCCGTGCTTTCTCAAGCGTATAGGGGCGCAGGCCCATCGAGCGATATTCGCCGACGATCTTGCCGTCGGCGCTTTCGTCGAGATATTCGAACTTGAACAGTTCCTGCGTGACGATCACCGGGCCTTCCATACCGATCACCTCGGTGATGTTCGTCACGCGGCGCGAACCGTCGCGCAGACGCTTCACCTGGATGATCAGGTCGATCGAATCGGCGATCTGGCGGCTGATCGCCTCCTTGGGCACCTTGATGTCCGACATCATCACCATATTCTCCATTCGCGCCAGCGCCTCGCGGGGGCTGTTGGAGTGGAGCGTACACATCGAGCCGTCATGGCCGGTATTCATCGCGGCGAGCAGATCGAAGCATTCGCTGCCGCGGATTTCGCCCAGGATGATCCGGTCCGGCCGCATGCGCAGCGCGTTCTTGACGAGATCGCGAATGCTGATTTCGCCCTGGCCTTCGAGGTTGGGTGGACGCGTTTCGAGCGGCAGCCAGTGCGGCTGCTGCAACCGGAGCTCGGCGGCGTCCTCGATCGTCAGCACGCGCTCGCCGGGGTCGATCATCTTCGACAGCGCGTTGAGCATCGTCGTCTTGCCCGAGCCGGTACCGCCCGAAATGACGACGTTGAAGCGGCACGCGCCGGCGATCTTGAGCGCGGTCGCCATTTTGGGGCTCATCGAGCCAAATCCGGCCATCATGTCGAGCGTGATCGGCTTGGCGGAGAATTTGCGAATCGAGATGGCGGTGCCGCGCAGCGACAGCGGCGGCACGATGACGTTGACGCGGCTGCCGTCCTTGAGTCGGGCATCGGCGAGCGGCGTCGTCTGATCGACGCGGCGGCCGACCGAGTTGCAGATGCGCTGCGCGATCTGGAACAGATGTTCCTCGTCGCGGAACTGGATGTTGGCGAGCTCGAGCTTGCCCTTGCGTTCGATATAGGTCTGCTCGGGGCCGTTGACCATGATGTCCGAGATGTTCGGATCGGCGAGCAGCTCTTCGAGCGGTCCGAGGCCGAGCAACTCGTCGACCAGCACCTTTTCGAGCGCGAACTGTTCGCGGCGGTTGAGCGTCAGCTTCAGCTCGGCGAGCACTTCGCCGATGATCGGGCGGAATTCCTCGGCCAGTTCGTCCTTGTTCAGCGTCGCGGCGGCTTCGGGATCGACGCGTTCGAGCAGGCGCGGCAGCACCTGTTCCTTGATCTTGTGGATCGAGGTTTCGAACCCCTCCATCTTCGACTGGCCGGCCTCGCCCGACGAAGCCTGGCGTTCGGCGAGCCGCGCGAGCGCGTCGCTGGTGCCGCCGGGCATCGTGCCCGCATAAGCTTGCTCGTCGCCGCCCGTTGTCGGGGCAGGGCTCGCGATCGGCGGAAATTGTTCGCCGCCGTCGAGATCGCCGGGGCGTGCCGGGCCGCCGCCCTGCATCGGCCGCGCGACGCCAAAGGCGGGCCGGGCGGGGGGCGCACCATTAGCGGTTCCGCTGCGTCGCCCAAATGCGCTCATTGCCGTAAAATCCCCATAGCTGAGGATAGCGATACGGCTGAAGCTTTTATAATTTCCTAACCAAGCGGCGACCGCCAGCGCGATTAGCCGGCCTGTTCGGCGAGCACGGTCAGCCCGCGCTCGTTGACCTCGGCAAAGCCGCCCTTGATCGGCAGCATCTCGGGCTCGGACTTATCGGTCTTGTAGATATGAAGCGCCCCGTCCCTAACGGTCGACATCACCGGCGCATGGCCGTGCAGCACCCCGAAATCGCCTTCGCTGCCGGGGACGACGACCATGTAGACGTCCTCGCTGCGGACGAGCTTTTCAGGCGTGACGAGTTCGAAGTGCAGCATTTTCTTCTTTCCTTCTCCCTCTTCCCATCAGGAGAGAGGGTCGGGGAGAGGGGTCGCGAAGCAGCGCGCTGCCCCGTACTTCCCCTCTTGGTCGACCTTGAACTCCCCTGAAGGGGAGCCCGCTTCAAGCCATTACGCGTCCTGCGCCATCTTCTCGGCCTTGGCGACGGCTTCGTCGATGCCGCCGACCATGTAGAAGGCGCTTTCGGGCAGATGGTCATACTCGCCGTCGACAACGGCCTTGAACGATTTCACCGTGTCTTCGAGCTGGACGAACTTGCCGGGGATGCCGGTGAAGACCTCGGCGACGTGGAACGGCTGCGACAGGAACTTCTGAACCTTGCGCGCGCGGCTGACGGTCAGCTTGTCCTCTTCGGAAAGCTCGTCCATGCCGAGGATGGCGATGATGTCCTGCAGCGACTTGTACTTCTGCAGCACCGACTGCACCGCGCGGGCGGTGTCATAATGCTCCTGGCCGACGACGCGGGGTTCGAGCACGCGGCTGGTCGAATCGAGCGGATCGACGGCGGGATAAATGCCCAGCTCCGAAATCGCCCGGTTGAGCACGGTCGTCGCGTCCAGATGGGCGAACGAGGTGGCCGGCGCCGGATCGGTGAGATCGTCGGCGGGCACGTAGATCGCCTGCACCGAGGTGATCGAGCCCTTGTTGGTCGAGGTGATGCGCTCCTGCAGCGCGCCCATGTCGGTGGAGAGGGTGGGCTGGTAACCCACCGCCGACGGAATACGACCGAGCAGCGCCGACACTTCCGAGCCCGCCTGGGTGAAGCGGAAGATGTTGTCGACGAAGAACAGCACGTCCTGGCCTTCGACGTCGCGGAAATATTCGGCGATGGTGAGGCCCGAGAGCGCGACGCGGGCGCGCGCGCCCGGCGGCTCGTTCATCTGGCCGTAGACGAGGGCGACCTTGGAGCCTTCTGAGATCGCCTCACCGGCCTCGTTCTTGGCGATGACGCCGGCATCGAGGAATTCGTGATAGAGATCATTGCCCTCGCGGGTGCGCTCGCCGACGCCCGCGAACACCGAGGTGCCGCCGTGCCCCTTGGCGATGTTGTTGATCAGTTCCTGGATCAGCACGGTCTTGCCGACGCCGGCGCCGCCGAACAGGCCGATCTTGCCGCCTTTGGCATAGGGCGCGAGGAGATCGATCACCTTGATGCCCGTCACCAGAATCGCGCTCTCGGTCGACTGGTCGACGAACAGCGGGGCAGGGGCGTGGATCGGCATCGTCTCGGTGTTGTCGACCGGGCCGCGCTCGTCGATCGGCTCGCCGATGACGTTGAGGATGCGGCCGAGTGTCTTGGGACCGACGGGCACGCGGATCTGCGAGCCGGTGTCGGTCACGGTCTGGCCGCGAGTCAGGCCCTCGGTCGCGTCCATCGCGATCGTGCGAACGGTGTTCTCACCCAGATGCTGGGCGACTTCGAGCACCAGGCGGGTGCCGTTGTTGCTGGTTTCGAGCGCGTTGAGAATCGACGGCAGCTGATCCTCGAAGGTGACGTCGACGACGGCGCCGATCACCTGGCTGATGCGGCCGACATTGTTGGTCGTCGCGATCGGCGCGGTGCCGGGGGAATCGGCTTTGGGTTTTGCCACGCGCGGCTTGCGGGCGGGCTTGTCTGCGGTCGGGGCTGCGGTTGCCATCGTTCTTTCCTTGCTTCCGATATCGTGCGCGCCTTCGCGCGGAGGGAACTGCTTAGAGCGCCTCGGCGCCCGAAATGATTTCCACCAGCTCGGTCGTGATCGCGGCCTGGCGGGTGCGGTTATACTGGATCGTGAGCTTCTGGATCATGTCGCCGGCGTTGCGGGTGGCATTGTCCATCGCGGTCATCTGCGCGCCGTAGAAGCCGGCATTGTTCTCGAGCATCGCGCCGTAAAGCTGGATCGCGATGTTGCGCGGCAGCAGCTCGGCAAGGATCGATTCCTCGTCGGGCTCATAGTCGACGGCGGCAAGCGACGACCCGGCGGTAGCGGCGCTTGCGGTCGGCAGCGGCACGGGGATGATCTGCTGCACCACCGGCTCCTGGACCAGCGCCGAACGGAAGTTCGAATAGAACAGGTGCGCGACGTCGAACTCGCCGGCCTCGAAGCGGGCCATCAGGTCCTCGGCCAACGCATGGGCATGCGCGAAAGCGGGATTGCGCGCGCCGCTCATGTCGCGGTCGAAATGGATCATGGCCGGGTAGAAGCGGCCGAGCACGCGCGCCTTGCGGCCCGCGAGGTAGAAACGCACGGTCTTGCCCTCGGCGATCAGCGCATCGGCGGTGCGGCGGGCGAGGCGGACGATGTTGGTGTTGAAACCACCCGCCAGGCCGCGCTCGGACGTCGCGACGACGAGCAGGTGGACCTGATCCTTGCCGGTGCCCGCGAGCAGCTTGGGAGACGATTCGCTGACGGTCACTTTCGCGGCGAGGTTGGCCATCACCGCTTCGAGACGTTGCGCATAGGGGCGCGCGGCAACCGCTGCCTCCTGCGCGCGGCGCAGTTTCGCAGCGGCGACGGTCTTCATCGCCTTGGTGATCTTCTGCGTCGACTTCACCGAGCCGATCCGCATCTTGAGGGCCTTGAGACTTGCCATCGTACCTTTCTCTCCCTCTCCCTTGAGGGAGAGGATACGCAGACTTGGCGGCTGGGCCGCCTAGTCGGAGTTGGTGAGGGTGAGGTGCCCTAGCGGGCCGAGCCGCCCCTCACCCAACCCTCTCCCCAGCAGGGAGAGGGCTAGATCACTTACGCAAACGACTTGGCAAACGCGCCCAGCGCGGTCTTCAGCGCCTCCGTCGTTTCCTTCGACAGATCCTTCTTCTCGCGGATGTCCGTGAGAATGTCGGCATGGTTGGCGCGCATGTCGGCGAGCATCGCCGCCTCGAAGCGAGTCACCGCGTTGACGGGGACGTTGTCGATATAGCCATTGGTGCCGGCGAAGATCGACACCGTCTGCTCCTCGAACGGCATCGGCGAGAACTGCGCCTGCTTGAGCAGCTCGGTCAGCCGCGCGCCGCGATTGAGCAGCTTCTGCGTCGACGCATCGAGATCCGAACCGAACTGCGCGAACGCCGCCATTTCGCGGTACTGCGCGAGCTCGAGCTTGATCGAGCCCGACACCTTCTTCATCGCCTTGGTCTGCGCGGCCGAGCCGACGCGGCTGACCGACAGGCCGACGTTGATCGCCGGGCGGATGCCCGCGAAGAACAGGTCGGTTTCGAGGAAGATCTGGCCGTCGGTGATCGAAATCACGTTGGTCGGGATGTACGCCGACACGTCGCCCGCCTGCGTCTCGATGATCGGCAGTGCCGTCAGCGAGCCGCCGCCATTGTCGTTGTTCATCTTCGCGGCGCGCTCGAGCAGGCGGCTGTGGAGATAGAAGACGTCGCCGGGATAGGCCTCGCGGCCCGGCGGGCGGCGCAGCAGCAGCGACATCTGGCGGTAGGCAACCGCCTGCTTCGACAGATCGTCATAGACGATCAGCGCGTGCATGCCGTTATCGCGGAAATATTCGCCCATCGCGCAGCCGGTGTACGGCGCGAGGAACTGCAGCGGCGCCGGCTCCGACGCGGTCGCCGCGACGACGATGGTATAGTCCATCGCGCCGCTTTCTTCGAGCTGGCGGACGATCTGCGCGACGGTCGAGCGCTTCTGGCCGATCGCGACATAGATGCAATAGAGCTTCTTGCTCTCGTCATCGCCCGCATTGGCGTTCTTCTGGTTGATGAAGGTGTCGATCGCGACGGCGGTCTTGCCGGTCTGGCGATCGCCGATGATCAGCTCGCGCTGGCCACGGCCGACGGGG
>NCGF01000045.1 GCA_002281485.1 Sphingomonas sp. 28-66-16 | reverse complement strand
TAGCGCGGCAGATACCATTTCGAGAGCCGCTCGCCGATGCGGGGGGACATCCACTGGTGGAACTGGAGACAGCCCGGCGCCGGGATACCCTCAGATAGAAACTGTGCCAGAATTTCGCCGGTGCGCTCGTCGGCTCCAACCAATGGCGCCGCCTCGATGACGAACCCGCGCGACGCGCTGTTGTAGAAGATGCCCGTCTTCGGATCGTAGCTGCGATAGGGCAACCAGTGCGCGAGCATCGGGACCGCGAGATCCGGCTGCTGGGCGTCGGGACGCTTGCTATCGCCGAAGACGCCGGCGAGCAGATCGTCGAAAAAGCGCCGCGCCATCTCAATTCTCCTCCGGCACGGATGCGGGGAATCCTGCAGCGCGGACGACTGGCTTGGCATCTGGCTTCGCTGCGGGCAGCACGCCTGCAGCGGCCGCACTTCGCGCCGTTTCCTGACCCTCGGTCGCCTGCGCTTGATATTGCGGACTCGCTTTCACCCGTGCAGCTGCCTCGGCACCGGCGGTCGTTTTGGGCGGCGTCGTTACGCTGGCCGGGCTACCTGCTGGGCCAACGGCCTCCGGCGCTGGTGTGATTGCCTTCGCCGGCTGCGTTCGGCCCTTTTCCACGGACGGTAGGAGGGTCGGGGCGTTGCGGCCCGCCTTGGGGGCCAGGCGAGCCGCAACGTCGGACTTGATCGCTGCTACCGGATCGGCACCGCGCACTCGCGCAGCGGCCACCGCCGCAGGATCAGGAAGATCTGGATCGATCGCCGCGACATCGACGATCGCAGGGTCGGCGCGATCGACGGCCTCGGCGAGCGATTCCGGCATCGTGCGCATCGAGGACGGGTTGCGATCAGGAATAAGCGTTGCAGATGCCAGCGACTGTTGCTGCCATTCGCCGCTCTGCACGACGGCGTGGACCGCGCTCATCTCATGCAATCGCCCGCGCTCGTCGATGTAGGGCTGGAAGACGATCCTAAGCACGCGCTCCTGGGTCCGCCGCGCATCGCCGGGCTCGACGGGCACGATCTGCCTGGTCGCAGCGGTCCGCGGCGTCCGCGCCTTCGGGCGGGTTTCCATATAGGGCCCGGCGGGAACCGCATCGCCGCCACTCTCACCTGCAATCATCGCCAGCGCGCGATCGTCAATCGACGAGGAGGGCGCGCAGATGCCATCGGGCGCGGCGCATGAGAAGCTGCCTCGCACGTTGCTCCCGAAAGTCGCGCACCCACTGAGCAGAGTCAGCGCTGCCAGACCGGCCGATCCGAGTGCGCCCAGCGATCGGCGGGATCGATCCAGACGCCGCCTCACGACTTCGCACCCCTGAGCCAGGCCTCGAGAAACTCCTTCGGCCGATAGCCTTCGAGGATTTCGCCGTCGCTGCGAACGATGACCGGCGTCGCGTTCAGGCCATTTTTCTGGGCGAATTTCTCATTGGCATCGAGACCCTTGGTGTCGCACGCAGCTGGCGCTTTGAACGGCTCACCCGCATAAGCGGCGTGAAGCGCCTGTTCCTGGTTCTTCGAACAGTACACGCGATCGGCAATGTCACGGCTGCCGAGGACCGAGATCGGCCGCTCGACCACTTTCACGTCCATGCCTCGCAAGACATTGGTGAGCGCACGGCAATAGCCGCAGCGGAAGTCCGTGAAGATGGTGACGGTCTGTTTGGCCGCCTTGTTGCCCCAAACGATCGCACCCTCGTTCGGCAGCCCCGTCAGGTTGAGCATGGCCGGGCGCACGGGGACCGTGGTCCGCCTGCTGCCGGCCGCGGCTGCCGTGACCTCGCCCCCGTCCCCCTCGCCGCCGGAAGCCGCCGCGGCATTTGCCTTCGCAGCCCCGCCGACCAGCATGTCGGGGTTGATCTCGAGAAGCCGCGCCGCTGTCAGATCCTGACGTGTCTCCATGTCATAGACGCGGCCGATGATGAGATAGCGAGCACCCTGGTTGACGTAGAAGAGGTTCGCGCCCGCAGTGACCTCGCAGAGCCCTTCGATTTTCTCGCAATTGACCTTGGAGACTTCCGTCTTCGGCAGGCGCGCC
>NCGF01000013.1 GCA_002281485.1 Sphingomonas sp. 28-66-16 | reverse complement strand
GAGAAATCGGTTGGGTACTCGAGTGATGCAGCCGCAATAGCATAGTCAGCGCAAATTGTCGCACGAATAAACCAGCGATCGCCGGCACGCCCGAATTGGCCGGCCGGCACGCCGAGCCCCTCGCCCTCACCACGGGGGCGCAAGCCGTTGTTTATTGACATGATCCGAAGGCTGCATAAGTCTTCCGCAACCGGGGGACGGATATGATGGGTCGGGCCGAACTGATCACGCGAGCGGCGTTCTTAGCGCTTGCGCCCTTATTGCTGGTGGCTGCCAAAAAACCGGCGATCGGCGAACCCGCGCCCGATTTCGAACTCACCCTCGTCGACGGCAGCAAGGTGACGATGGGAGCGCTGCGCGGTCAGGTTGTCGTCCTGAATTTCTGGGCAACATGGTGCGGCCCCTGCAAGAAAGAATTGCCCCTGCTCGACACCTATTACAGCATCCAGAAGAAGGCCGGGCTTCGCGTATTCGCGATCACGACCGAGGACTCGCTGCCGCTCAGCATGCTGAAAAAGCTGTTCGCAGCGCTGAATATTCCGTCGGTTCGCCGCGTCAAAGGGCCCTATGGCATTATCACCGCGCTCCCGACCAATTATGTGATCGATCGGCAGGGGCGGCTTCGCTATGCCAAGGCCGGCGCATTTGATCTCGACACGCTCAATGATGTGCTGGTGCCGTTACTCAGAGAGCCACCACCCGCCAACTAGCGCCGAAGCGCCGCCACGCCGGGCAATTCCTTGCCCTCCATCCATTCGAGAAACGCGCCGCCCGCCGTCGAGACAAAAGTGAAATCATCGGCTGCCCCGGCCTGGTTGAGCGCCGCGACGGTATCGCCACCGCCGGCGACCGAGACCAGCGAACCGTCCTTGGTGAGCGCGGCGGCGGTGCGGGCGAGCGCGATCGTCGCCTTGTCGAACGGCGGCGTTTCGAACGCGCCCAGCGGGCCGTTCCACACCAGCGTTCGGCATGTCTTGAGCACATCGGCGAGCGCCTCGGTCGCGGCGGGGCCGATATCGAGGATCATTTCGTCGGCAGCGACTTCGTGGACGTTGCAGATGCGCAGGCTGGGCGGGTTGGCCGCGAATTCCTTCGCGACGACGACGTCATAGGGCAGATGAATCGTGCAGTTGGCGTGCTCGGCGGCGGTAAAGATGCGCTCGACCGTGCCGATCAGATCGTGCTCGCACAGCGACTTGCCGACATCGACCCCGCGCGCCGCCAGGAAGGTGTTGGCCATGCCGCCGCCGATGATCAGGTGATCGACCTTGTCGACGAGATGGGTGAGCACGTCGAGCTTGGTCGACACCTTGGCCCCGCCGACCACCGCCGCAACGGGATGTTCGGGATTGCCGAGCGCCTTTTCGAGTGCGTCGAGTTCGGCCTCCATCGCGCGGCCGGCGAAGGCGGGCAGTACATGCGCCAGACCCTCGGTCGAGGCATGGGCGCGGTGCGCGGCCGAGAAAGCATCGTTGACGTACAGATCGCCGAGCGCGGCGAAGCGCGCGACGATAGCGGGGTCGTTCTTTTCCTCGCCGCCGAAGAAGCGGGTGTTCTCGAGCACGGCGATATCGCCCGGCGCGAGCCTGGCGACCGCAGCGGTATCGCCGTCCCAGTCGACATAGTGGACGGGCCGCCCGAGCACCGCCGCATAGGCCTGGGTCACGCGCGCCAGCGACAGATCGGCGCTGGGCCCTTTGGGGCGGCCAAAATGGGCGAGCACCAGCACGATCGCGCCGGCGTCGGCGAGTTCGGTGACGGTCGGCAGCGTCGCGCGCAACCGGGTATCGTCGGTAACCCGATCACCTTCCATCGGCACGTTGAGATCCTCGCGCACCAGCACGCGCTTGCCCGCGATGTCGCCCATGTCGTCGAGCGTGCGAAAGGCCTTCAACTGTCCGTCTCCACTTCGATGGCGTCACCGACGGCGATGCTGCCGCCGGCAATGACCTTGGCGAGCGCCCCGCCGCGCCAGTCGGGCGTCAGCGCTGCCTTGAGGCCGGGCTCGAGTTCTTCCATGCGGCTGCACGGATCGCATTCCTTGGTGATCATCAGCACGACCCCGCCGATCCGCACCCGCGCGCCCTCGATCTGTGGCAGGTCGAGCCCCTCGACCAGCAGATTGGCCCGGCGCGCCGACCAGTGGTGATCGACGCCGAGATCGGCCATCGCCGCGTCCCAATCGGCCCGCTCGATCAGCGACACCTGCCGCCGCCCACGCCCGCCGGGCTTCACCGCGCCACGAAAATCGCCGTCGAGCCCGGACTCAACCGTAATCCGGACGCTGTCGAGCACTTCCATGGGCCCGCGCGGCCGCGCGTGGCGGGCGATGCCGGCGATCGTCCCCATGGCTTACAGGAACGCCGCCATGGCCCTTGCGGTATCGACCATCCGGTTCGAAAAACCCCATTCATTATCGTACCAGCTGACCACGCGGACCAGCTTGCCGTCGATCACTGCGGTTTCCAGGCTGTCGACGGTCGACGAGGCCTGATCGTGCATCAGATCGATCGAAACGAGCGGCTCATCGGTATAGCAGAGGATGCCCTTCAAGGGCCCGCTCTCGGACGCCGCCTTCAGGATCGCGTTGACCTCGTCCCTGGTCGTGTCGCGCTTGGGGGTGAAGGTCAGGTCGACCAGGCTGACGTCGGGCACCGGCACGCGGATCGCCGAGCCGTCGAGCTTGCCCTTCAATTCCGGCAGCACCTCGCCGACCGCGCGCGCGGCGCCGGTCGTGGTCGGGATGATCGACATCGCGGCGGCGCGGGCGCGGCGCGGATCGCTATGGACCTGATCGAGGATCTTCTGGTCGTTGGTATAGGCATGGACCGTTGTCATCAGCCCGCGCTCGATGCCGATCGCGTCGTTGAGGACCTTGGCCACCGGGGCGAGGCAGTTGGTGGTGCACGACGCGTTGGAAACGATGACGTGGTCGGCGGTCAGCTTGTCATGATTGACGCCGTAGACAACGGTCAGGTCGACGCCCTTCCCCGGCGCGGAGATCAGCACCTTCCTGGCGCCGGCATCGAGATGCTTCTGGCATGACGCGCGATCAGTGAAGAAGCCGGTGCATTCGAGCACCAGATCGACGCCGAGTTCCTTGTGCGGCAGGTTGGCGGGGTCGCGCTCGGCGGTGACGCGGATATGCTTGCCGTCGACGACCAGATCATTGCCCTCGGCCGAGACCGAACCGGGATATTTGCCGTGGACGCTGTCACGGCTGAACAGCCAGGCATTGTCCTTGGCATCGGCGAGATCGTTGATCGAGACCAGCTCCAGCTCCGTATCGCCCTGCTCGAGCATCGCGCGCGCGACCAGCCGGCCGATGCGCCCGAACCCGTTGATCGCTACCTTGACCGTCATCGCAATTTCTCCATCAGTTCTGCAGTTTGGCCAGGATCTTCGGCGCAATCGCCTCGACCGTCAGCCCGAAATGTTTGTAGAGCGAATCGATCGGCCCCGATGCGCCGAAGCTGTCGATCCCGAAGCGAAGGCCGCCATCGCCCGTATAGCGCTCCCAGCCCGTCGTCACGCCCGCCTCGATCGACACGCGAAGCACATCGGGCGGCAGCGTGTCGGCGCGGTATGCCGCCTCCTGCGCCTCGAAGCGCGACCAGCACGGCATCGAGACGATATCGGCGCCGATCCCCTGGGCTTCGAGCGCCTCGGCGACGCCGGCGGCGATCTGCATCTCTGACCCAGTCGAGATCAGCACGACCTGCCGCGCCGCGGTCGCGGCGCGCAGTCGATAGCCGCCCTTCGCGCTCAGCATGTCGCCACCGGTGCGGAGCTGCTTCAGATTCTGCCGCGACAGCGCGAGCAGGCTCGGCCCATCCTTCTTCGCGAGCGCGAGCGCCCAGCATTCGGCGACCTCGACCGCGTCGCAGGGGCGGTAAACCTCGAGATTGGGGATCATCCGCAGGCTCATGACGTGCTCGATCGGCTGATGCGTCGGGCCATCCTCGCCCACGCCGATCGAATCATGCGTCATCACATAGATGACGCGCGCCTGCTGGATCGCGGAGAGCCGGATCGCGGGGCGGCAATAATCGGCGAACACCAGGAAGGTGCCGCCGAAGGGGATGATGCCGCCGTGCAGCGCCATGCCGTTCATGGCGGCGGCCATGCCGAATTCGCGGATGCCGTAATTGATGTAGCGCCCGGCATAATATTCGGGCGTCATTGAGGTCAGCGACGGCGTCTTGGTGAAGTTGGAGCCGGTCAGGTCGGCTGATCCGCCGACCAGCTCGGGCATCGCCGCCGTCAGCCCTTCGAGCGCGAATTCGGAGGATTTGCGAGTCGCGACCGATGCCGGGACGCGATCCCAGTTGGCAAACGCCCAACCGGCGGCGTCCTCCAGATCGACATCGCCCGCCATGCGGCGTTCGAATTCGGCACGATCGGAATGGCTTGCGAGCCGTTTCTGCCACTCGCCATGTGCTTGTCCGCCGCGCTTGCCGAAATCGAGCCATGCCGCACGAATGTCGTCTGGGATCTCGAACGGCGCGGCAGTCCAGCCCAAATTCTCCCGCGCTGCCGCCACTTCGTCCTTGCCGAGTGCCGATCCGTGAGTCTTCGACGTGCCCTGCTTGTTGGGGGCACCCTTGCCGATGATCGTGCGGCACTGCACCAACGAGGGACGCGGATCGGCGGCGGCTTCGGCCAGCGCGCGCGCGATATCGGCGAAGTCATGCCCGTCGCATTCGGCGACATGCCAGCCGCTCGCCCGGTAGCGCGCGGGGATATCCTCGCTCGACGACAGGCTGACCGGGCCATCGATCGTGATGCGGTTGTCATCCCACAGCACATTCAACCGTCCGAGCCCAAGGTGCCCGGCGAGCCCGACCGCTTCGTGGTTGATGCCCTCCATCAGGCAGCCGTCACCGGCAATCACCCACGTGCGATGATCGACGATGGCATCGCCGAACACCGCGTTCAGGTGACGCTCGGCAGCCGCCATGCCGACCGCCATCGCCAGGCCCTGCCCCAGCGGCCCGGTGGTGCATTCGACGCCGGGCAGTTCGAAGTTTTCGGGGTGCCCCGCGCAAGGGCTGCCGAACTGCCGGAAGGTGCGGACGTCGTCGATCGTCGGCTGGGCATAGCCGGTCAGATAAAGCAGCGAATAGATCAGCATCGATCCGTGCCCGGCCGACAGCACGAAACGGTCCCGGTCGGGCCATTTCGGGTCGGCGGGATCGAATTTCAGGAAATCGCGGAACAGCACCGTCGCGACGTCGGCCATCCCCATCGGCATGCCGGGATGCCCCGAATTGGCAGCCTCGACGGCATCCATCGACAGCGCGCGGATCGCATTGGCAAGATCGGTCTGAGCGACGGTCATATCTGTCCCCGGAAAAACAGGCCGGGCCAGGCGGAGATCGATGGCTGAATCCGGCGAGTCGATGTGTCGGGCGTCTTTGCGGCGGTGCCGCTCCGCCGTCAACCGCCCCGATCACCCCTATGCAATCCCGCATCGCCGACGCCGGGGGGATGGTTTGCGCCATGGCGGCATCATGCTATCCGGGCGGCATGCAGAATGACGTCCCCGAGCCCGTCGCCGATCGGATCGAGCGCGCGCTGCGCCGAATCGAGACAGCCGCGGCGGGACGCGACACGGCAATGCGCGCGCTTGCCGAGCGCCACCAGGCGCTGCGTGCGCGGATGGGCGAAGCGATCGAAGCGCTCGACGCCGCGATCGGCAAGGAGACCGTCTGATGGCCGAAGTCGTGCTGACCATCGGCGATCGCCAGCACCGGATCGCTTGCAAAGCCGGTTCGGAAGCACAGGTGCGCCGGATGGGGGCGATGCTCGACGAGCGCTGGCCCGCCGCCCATCGCGCCTCGGGCGGGAACAATGGCGAACGCTCGATGCTGTTCGTCGCCTTGATGCTCGCCGATGCGCTCGACGAAGCAGCGGCTGGGGGAGACCCGGCGGTCGCGGTCGCGGGCGCGCCCGTGTCCACGCCACCGGCTGCGCCCCCGCCCGATTCGGAGGCGCTGCTCGCCCGGATCGCCGATCGCCTCGAATCGCTCGCTGCTGCCCTTGAGGAAGACACGCAAAGCGCCTAGATAAGGGGTGGCGGGTACTGCCCGGTACGAGCTTCACGAACATCCCTGAGGCGATTCTTCATCCTGGGGGGCTGTCCCTTCGCGGATCCTGGTCCGAGAAAATGGTCCCCACCTGACGTTACCGGCGTCAGAGGATATTCAGGCAAACGGCCATGGCGGTCCCGCCACCTCCCCCGGCCATGGATGCGATGATGACAGGCATCGACAAGGCGCCGCTGCGCGCACGACTGCGGGCGCAGCGTCTGGCGTTTGCCCCGAGCGCCCCGGCCATCGCGCCGCCGCCGACCTTTCTCGACCGACTCGCCGACGGCGGCATCATCGCAAGCTATCTGCCGATGGCTGGCGAGGCCGATCCGGCGCGGCTTGCCGAAGCGGCGCTCGATCGCGGCTACCGGCTGGCGTTGCCGCATGTCACCACCCGCGCGGCGCCGATGCGCTTTCTCGCCTGGACGGTCGGCGACCCGCTGGACGACGGGCCGTTCGGTCTTCTCCAGCCGCGCGCCGACTCGTGCGAACTGAACCCCGATATCGTGCTCACCCCGCTGATCGGGTTCGATCGGGCGGGCAATCGGCTCGGCCAGGGCGCCGGTTACTATGATCGCGCCTTCGCCCGCCTTGCGGCGGTATTGAGGATCGGGGTCGCCTGGTCCATGCAGCAGATCGACACCCTTCCGACCGACCCCTGGGACGTGCCCCTGCACGGCATCGTCACCGAGCGCGGCTGGATCGATCCGGAGCCGACCGCATGACCCCAAGCTGGCGCAAACCCATAGGCACATTGCTGATCCTGCTGCTGATCGCGGTCTGGGTGGTGCTCGTGGCGAGCCTGTCGGAAACGATCAGCGGCTGGCCGGTGCTGGCGCAAATGCTGTTCTACGCGATCACGGGCATCATCTGGATCCTCCCGATGAAGCCGCTCTTGGGCTGGATGGAAACCGGCCGCTGATACCAAGCACCCGGCAAGGGCGCTATGGCGCGAGTGACGGGGCTCGAACCCGCGACCTCCGGCGTGACAGGCCGGCGCTCTAACCAACTGAGCTACACCCGCTTATGAAGCGTGAGGCGCGGCACCTACTTTGGGTGCCACCACCTGTCAACCGGTCAAGCACCGCCCGCGCGTCATGGATCGCGCTCGCGCCGCTTCTGATGATCGAGCGTGCCATGTTCGAACAGGAACCCGGCGATGTCGGGCTTGCCCGCCGCGCCAAGCACGGTCTGGAGGATGATCAGCAAGGGCACCGCGAGCAGAGCCCCGGGCGTGCCCCAGACCCACCCCCAGAAACTGAGCGAAATCAGAATCATGATCGGATTGATCGTCAACCGGTGGCCGACGATGAACGGGGTGATCGCATTGGCTTCGAGCAGGTGCGCGCCGATCACGATCGCCGCCGGCAGCAGCGCCACCCAGATATCCGAAAACACCATCAGCCCGCCGAGCGCGAGCAGCAGCGCCGCGACGATCGGACCGAAATAGGGCACGTAATTGAGCAGGGTGACGATGCCGCCCCACATCAGCGGAAACGGCATGCCCATCATCCACAAGGCCGCCGAGATGGACAGGCCAAGCGCGACATTGATCAGCGTGATCGTCCCCAGATAGGAGGAGGTGTCGTCGACGACATCCTGAATCACCCGCGCGGTCGCCATCGCGCCATCGAAGCTCGACCGGCTGGTGATCGTGCGCCGCCGCAGCCGGGTCCAGCCCGACAGGAAGAAGAACACCACCAGCGTGCCGAAGAACACCTGCACGAACACGGTCGGCGCCGATGTCGCGATCAGTTCGACCAGCGAGCGCGGCGGCACCGTCGTCGCCTGCGCCGCGCTCGCCATTTTCTGGGCCGACCCGGCGGCGAGTCGCATCGCGGTCTTGTCGATATATTTTTCGAGGCTCGAATAGAGATCGAGAAGCGGCGCGATGTTCATCTGGATGCGGCCGATGCGTTCGGGCAGCAGCCGGAAGAACTGCGTCGCCGGGACGATGATCGCCGCCAGCGCGATGTTCGCCGCGCCGAGAAACAGGACGACGCAGGTCAGCGCCGCGAGGGGCGCGGGCAGCCGGTGCCGCTCGAGCCATTCGAGCACCGGCACCAGCGCGACCGCGATCACCAGCGCCGCCGTCACCGGGAGGAAGAACTCGGCCCCTGCCTTGAGCGCGAAGGGCGTGGCGAGCGCGAGCCCCAGCCCGGCGATCAGCGTCAGCGACGCGAGCAACCGATCGCGGCGGCGCACGTCATCGTCGCTTTCACCGGTGGCGCGCGGCGGCGCGGGCGGCTGGGGCGCCGGCGGCGCGACCGGCGCGGGCGCGGCGGCAGCAGGCGGGGCATCCGCTGCCGGCCCTCCGATCGGTCGCGATGCGTCGTCCACGGTCACTTTCCCTGTTCGTCTTTTGTCTGCTGTAGCGGCATTCCACTCACTTGTAATCCCGGCTAGCGTGCGCCGCCATGAGCGATCTTATCCTGGTTATCGACGAGGGCACGACCTCGACCCGCGCGATGCTGTTCGAGCCCGCCGGGCGCTGCCTGGCGACCCGAGCCATCGAACTCACCCAGCATTATCCCGAGCCCGGGCGGGTCGAGCATGATGCCGCCGAAATCTGGACGCGCACCCTCGCCGTCACCCGCGCCGTCATCGACGCCGCCGGCGCTGCCGAGCGAATCGCCGCGATCGGCATCACCAACCAGCGCGAGACCGTGGTCTTCTGGGACAAGACGACCGGCGAACCGCTCGCCCCCGCGATCGTCTGGCAGGATCGCCGCACCGCCATGCGCTGCCGCGACCTCAAGGCGGCCGGGCATGAAGCGATGGTCCAGGCCAAGACCGGGCTGTTGCTCGATCCCTATTTCTCCGGATCCAAGATCGGCTGGGCGATGGCCAACTGGCCGCAGCTCGCCGAAGCGGGCGACCGGCTCGCGATCGGCACCGTCGAAAGCTGGCTGATCTGGAAACTGACCGCCAAAGACGACCGCGCCGGCCTGCACATCACCGATGCGACCAATGCCAGCCGCACCGCGCTGATGGCGATCGGCAGCGGCGACTGGGACGATGGCCTGATCGATCTGTTCGGCGCACCGCGCGCCGCCCTGCCGGAGATCGTCGACTGCGCCGGGAGGTTCGGCGCGACCACGCTGTTCGGCGCCCCGATCCCGATCTGCGGCATGGCGGGCGACCAGCAGGCGGCGACGATCGGCCAGTCGTGCCTCAAGCCCGGCGAGACCAAGGCGACTTTCGGCACCGGCGCGTTCATCCTCACCCAGGCGGGGGCGATCCCGCCGGTCTCGCGCCACCGCCTGCTCGCGACGATCGCGTGGCAGCTCGGCGGCAAGCGCGCCTATGCGCTGGAGGGATCGGTGTTCGTCGCGGGCAGCCTGATCAAATGGCTGCGCGATTCGATCGGGCTGTTCGGCACCGCCGCAGAGACCGAAGCGCTCGCGCGCAGCGTGGCCGACAATGGCGGAGTCTATCTCGTCCCGGCGCTGTCGGGACTCGGCGCGCCGTGGTGGCAACCCGAGGCGCGCGCCGCGATATCGGGGCTGAGCTTCACCAACACCCGAGCGCACATCGTTCGCGCCGCGCTGGAGGCGATGGCGCACCAGGCGCATGATCTGAAGACTGCGTTCGCCGCGGACGGCGTCGACTGGGCGACGCTCAGGATCGACGGCGGCATGGTCGCCAACGACTGGATGGCGCAGGACATGGCCGACATGCTCGGCATCGCGGTCGAGCGCCCCCAATTTGCCGAGACCACCGCGCTCGGCGCGGCAATGCTTGCCGGAATCGGCTGCGGCCTGTTCAGCGGGCTCGATCAGGCATCGGCGATGCGCGGGACGGTCGAAACCTTCGCCCCGCAGCTCGCGGACGACGTGCGAGAAGCGCGGCTCGCGGGCTGGGCGAGGGCCGTGGCGGGCGTGGTCGCGGCGGCATCGGCAGGCTGAGGCGCTTTTCCGACGTCGCCGGCACGACCAGCCTCAGGGTGGCGGGGGCGGCCCCTGGCCGGGTGGTGGTCGGTTGGGGGTCGGCCGCGCGGGCGCGGCCTGATTCGTGGGCTGGTTGGCAGGCTGGTTGGCAGGCTGGGGCGGTGCGGTGCCGGTCGGCCGGGTCGAGGGCGGCGACTGGGTCGTGCCGGCGGTCGGCTGCGCGGGCGCGGTCGCTTGTGGCCGTTGATTGACCGCCGGGTCGCGCTGGCCAAAACCCCCGGGGACGCGCGGATCGACTTGCGGTCCCGAACCGCGCTCGAAGCCGCCGTTGGGCGCGCCGGGCGGAAAAGCGCGCGGATCGAGCGGGCGGCGCGGTTCGGGCGTTCCGGGGGTGAACGGGGTAAAGCCGGAATCGCTCGCACCGGGCACCGGCAAGCCCAGTTCCTGCGCCAGCGCGGGAAACAGCAGCGCCTGGACCAGGCGCAGACCCTCGGCGGAAATCCGGAACGGTCCGATCGGCGGCGCGCCGGGGCGCGGCACATAGGCGGCGGCGAGCGGTCGATCGAGCGTGACGCGCCGCCCGGCGGCGGTGACGTCGATCAGGCCGGGCGCCGTCCCGCGCGGGGCGCGCGCGCCGGGACCGCGCAAGATGATCAGCGAGGCGGTCGCCGGATCGCTCTGAACGGCGGGACCGATCGCGGCTTCCCCTGACGCAATCAACACCGCCTCGGCGCCGACCACCCCCTCGAGCATCGTTCCGCGGATGCCGATCGCCGCGATCGGGGTGCGGATCGCGGCGGTGCCGCGCGCATCGGGCTGCCCCGAGACGAACCGGAACGCCCCGCGCGCCACCGAGGCGCCGAGCGATCGGGTGCCGCGCGCCGGATCATAGACGAACCGATCGATCGTCAGCCGCGCATTGGCGCCGACATTGAACATCGAGCGATCGAGCAGCATCACCTGGAGCTGGCTGTTGCCGCCGGTCTGCACCTCGTCGTTGAGCAGCACCCGCTGCCGCAGCGTGGCGGTCCGCGCCGCCGCATCGCCGGCATGGCGCAAGCGGACATTGTTGACGATCGCGGCATTGATGCCGATCACCGGCAGATCGGCGGCGGCCAGCCCCGCGGTTACCAGGCCAGCAGCGACGACCGCGAGGACAGTGACGGCGCCCCTCATGGCCGGCGCCCGCCAGCGCCCGGCGCGCATGCGCGCCTCACCTCGGCCATCGCCTGCGGATCGAGATCATGGCCGGCGACTTCGTCGAGCTCGACCCGGGCGCCGTCCGGATCGTCGAGCCGGCACAACAGGCTGGCATGGAACAGAATCGCCTCGTCGGTCCGCGGATAGGCCATGATCACGCGCTCGAGCGTCGCGACCGCCCCGAGCAAGTCGCCCCGCGCCACCTGC
Organism: Sphingomonas sp. 28-66-16; assembly: GCA_002281485.1. GTDB lineage: Bacteria > Pseudomonadota > Alphaproteobacteria > Sphingomonadales > Sphingomonadaceae > Sphingomonas. Next base: position 80,107 of record NCGF01000013.1, on the reverse strand, counting down.
TTGCGCGCGAGCATCAGCCCGGCATCTGGCGCCGCCGACTCGCGGGCAAGCGCGTCGATCTCGGCTGCGGGATCGGCCTGCGCATTGGCCGGCACGGCCGCGAGCAGCGTCAGCGCCGCGACGCCCAGGCCGAGATGGCGCCCCTTGCGCGAAGACGAGCGTGTCGATCGATGTCGCCGCACTGCCATGCTGACACCCTCCCCGATGCCGCCGCCGAGTCGTTTCGGCGGCGATGATCATATCATCGGGAGGACCGGTCGAACACTGCGCGGCGATGTGCTCCTCTGGGGCCCCTCGCCGTGTTGCAAGCGCGCCCCGGCTCGCGGCGATCAGAGCGCGACCACGCCGCCATCATCCTTGGTGATGACGATCGTCGCCGAGCGCGGCCGAACACCCAAAGCCGGCCCGGTCTGGCTCGCCGGCCAGTTGCTGGTGATGTTCGAAGGCGACCCATTTTCGCCGGGATGCTGGATGTTGACGAACAGCGACCGGCCATCCGGGGTCGAATCGACCCCGGTGATCTCGCATTCGACCGGCCCGACGAGGAACCGGCGAAGCTGCGTGCCCGGCGCGGCGCCGCGGCGCGTGGTCTGGGTACCACCGCCGGCGTTGGTGATCGTCACGGTGCCGCCATCCCCAACGCTACCCGGGAAGGCCGCGAGCATCTGGTTGTTGGTCACGTCGCGGAACGCGCCATCGTCGGTCTGTACCCATAGCAACGGCGAGACGAGCCCGCTCGGGTTGGTCGGCCGGCCGAACCACAAGCCGTCGGGGCTCGAGAAGTCGTTGGTCGCATCAAGGCCCGACAGGTTGATGTTGGCCGCGCTCAAATCGGACCCGGCGGCAAACAGATAGATGTCCCAGGTGAAACTCGTCGCCTCCGATGTGTCCCCGGCTTCGCGCAGACGAATGATGTGGCCGTTGCGATTGCCGACCGCGGTGCTCGGCGGATCGACATAGACGCGCGGGTTGGCGGCATCGACCGTTGCCGCCGTCCGGCTCGCATTGTTGGTCAGCGTCAGATACATTTCGCCGCTGACCGGGTTGACCGCGGTCCATTCGGGACGGTCCATCCGGGTCGCGCCGAGCGCATCGGCGGCGAGGCGCGCATGCACGAGCACATCGACCTGATCGGCAAAGGGATAGGTTGCGTTCGACGGCGTCAGCGCCCCCGAGCCGAAGGTCAGCGGCAGCCACTGGCCGGTGCCGTCGGCGCTGAAGCGCGCGACATAGAGCGTGCCCGAATCGAGATAGCGATCGCCAACCGCGAGCCGGTTGGCCGCCGTCGCGTCGCCGGCCACCCAGGGCGTCGCCGACACGAATTTGTAGAGATATTCGTTCTGGGCATCGTCGCCCATATAGAAGGCGGGCCGCCGACCCACGACGAAGTTGGACGGCCAGCATCCTTCATGGTTGAAGCGGCCAAGCGCGGTGCGCTTGCGCGGCGTCGAGGTCGGATCATAGGGATCGATCTCGACCACCCAGCCGAATTGATTGTGCTCGTTCCGGAAATCATCCGTGGCGCTGGCGCCGGTGGCCTGAACGTCCCAGCGCCGAAACAGGGTGTTGCTGCTGCTCGCGGGCACCACCGTCGCCCAGCCATAATTGCCGCTCGTGCTGGTAACGCCGTAGCGCGTCAGTGCCGTACGCTCCTTGGCGGTGCGGCGTGGATTGTCGGTCGCGGTCGGGCGCCGGAAATAGCCCGCCCAATTCTCTTCGCAGGTGATGTTGGTGCCCCAGGGCGTGTGGCCGTTGGCGCAATTGTTGATGGTCCCGCGACCGTCGGTGCCCGCCGGCGAGAACTGGGTCTGGAGGAACGCGCTGCCGCGCCCCGGGCCGTTGAAGGTCATCGGCGTGCCTGGCGTGATGCGGCGATTGAAGCTGCTGCCCACCACATAGCTCCACGCGCCGGCGGCGCTGCGTACCGTTTCGATCACGCTGAGGCCGTGGCAGTCGATCTCCTTCTGCGCTTCGGCTTCGGGGCGGACCCCGCCGGGGCTGGTCGGCCCATTCACGTGCAGATAGGGCTGGTTGATATTCTCGTGATTCATCACGAGCAGACCGCGCGTGCTGCTATTGTCATCGCGCGCCGATCCGGTCGCGGCGAGGCCGTACCAATAGAGCGCGTCACCGTGATCGCCGCAGCGATTGGCATAATCGGTGTCGCTCCCGTCGTTGCGGAACGCGGCGACGGTGCCGTTGATCGGATCGCCGAGCCGATACAGCACCGTCACCGAATAGCCGGCGGGTACGGTGACGACATCGAGGAGATTCTTGGCGACGGCCGTGAAGCCGAGTTGCGCCGGCGACACTGCCACGGTGATGTCCGACACGGTGACGTTCCCGGCCGAGTCGGTGACCGAGTAGCGGAAGACGAGGTTGGTCGTGGCGCTCACGCTGGGCGCGATGAAGGTCGCCGTGCCGCTCGTCGCGTTGGTCAGCGCGACCATGGGCCCCGACGTCTGGGTAAATTGTTGCGACACGATCGGCGCGTTGTCGGTCGCGGTCCCGGTCAGCGTCACGACGCGCCCCGAACTGGTCGCGCCCGACGATCCCGTCGTCACCGTCGCCGGTGGATCGACCGGGGGAGTCGCGATCGACGCCGCTTCGTTGCACCCCGACAGCAATGATCCGCCGAACACGGCAAACGCCGCCGCCGAAGTGCCGCTGCGGAAGATATCGCGGCGCGAATAGCGCCTGGCGACCAGATCGTCGAGAGACTCGCCTGTCGACCGGTTGGTATCGATGTCCCCATCGTCATAGCCGATGCGCCCGCCCGCCAAATCCACCATTGCCTGCCCCTTCGATCATGGCCGCCGAGCGACCCGCCGAGACAAGGTTGTGAAATCCCAACATTGCGTGGTGATGGCGTCCCTATGACGCTAGAAAAACACTAAAATGACCGGTCGATGACCGCTCGTTCGGCGCCAATCCGGTGCATTCCAGATTGTTACCGAGCGCTCGCCGCGAACGATTGGGTTACGCGGCGACGCCCACCCGATCCTCGAACAGCACCTTCAAATCCTTCTTCAGGATCTTCCCGTTGGCGTTGCGAGGCAGGGTTTCCTTCACGAACCGGATCGCCACCGGCGTCTTGAAGATCGCGAGCCGTTCCTTCACCCACGCTTGCAGTTCGGCCTCGGTCGCTTCCATCCCCGGTGCCAGATGCACCACCGCCGCCGGTTCCTCGCCGAGCGTTCGATGCGGGATGCCGATCAGCGCGCAATCGGTGACGGCGGGGTGGGCGTAGAGGACATTTTCGACCTCGCTCGAATAGATGTTCTCGCCGCCTCGGATGATCATGTCCTTGGCGCGATCGACGATATAGACGAAGCCCTCCTCGTCGAGCCGGGCAAGATCACCGGTCCGCACCCAGCCGTCGATGAAGGTCGCCGCCGTCGCCTCGGGCTTGTTCCAATATCCCTTGACGATCATCGGCCCGCGCGCCCAGAGTTCGCCGACCTCGCCCACCGGCAGTTCATGCGCGCCCGCCTCGTCCATGATCTTGAGATCGGCGACCGCGACGGGAGGGCCGGCGCTCGTCGGGCGGTTGAGATAGTCCTCGGCGGCGTGGCCAGTGACGGTCGCCATCGTCTCGGTCATCCCCCAGCCATTGCCGGGCAGCGCGCCGAATTCGGTATAGATCCGCTTGACGAGTTCGGGCGCCGAGGGCGCGCCGCCATAGGCGATCGCCTCGAGCGAGGAGAGGTCGAATTTCGATCGATCGGGATGTTCGAGCAGCTGCCAGGCGATCGTCGGCACGCCGCCGGTCGCATGGACCTTTTCGCGCTCGATGATTTCCATCGCCTTGACCGGATCCCATTTGCGCATGAACACCATCTTGCTGCCGCCGGCGACCACCCCCATCAGCGCGGCGCTGCACGCGGTGACATGGAACAGCGGGATCACCGTCAGCATCGTGCGCGGCTGGGGCAGCGGAATCTCCTCGCCGCGCCGCAACAGCGTGCGCGCCGCGCTGTAGCCGCTCGACATGATGTTGGTGGTCAGGTTGCGGTGTGTGCCGAGCGCGCCCTTGGGATTGCCGGTGGTGCCGCTGGTGTAGAAGATCGTCGCCTCGTCATCGGGCGAAAGCGCGACCGCCGGGAGTGGCACCTCGGGCAAGCGCGCCCACTCGTTGGGCTCGCCGATCAGCGCCTCGAACGCTTGCGCGCGGCCGTCGAGCGGCGCCGCGGCGCGCGCGACGAGGATCGCCTCGAGCGCGGGCAGCGCCGGATAATGATCGATCAGGCGATGATGCCGCTCGCCATCGACAATCAGCAGCTTCGCCCCCGAATCGGCGATGCCATATTCGAGCTCGCCCCCGGTCCACCAGGCATTGAGGGGCACGATGATCGCGCCGAGGCTGACCACGGCGAAGAAGATCGCGGGCCATTCGGGCAGGTTGCGCATCGCCAGCGCGACCCGGTCGCCCTTGCCGATGCCCATTGCCTGCAGCTTGGTCGCCAGTGTGGCAACCGCGCGGAAATGCGCCTCGTAGGTGACGCGCTCGTCCTCATGGATGGTGAATTCGCGCTCGCCGTGGCTGCGCGCGAACTGCACGAGCATCGCCAGATTGGGGGGCGCATTCTTCCAGGCGCGGGTCGGCACGCCGTTGATCGTCAGCGTTTCCATCTCGAAGCGCGCACCCGGCGCGGTCAGGATCGCATCGACCTCGGCGAGCGACATCTTCGGCCAGGCGGGATCGAGCGCGATCAGCGGTTCTTGGGCGGTAGTGCTGGACACGGCATACTCTCCACTCTTGAATGTCGGGTTTGGCTTATCCGCCCTGTTGACCAAGGTTAGTGTTGATTCGCGCGCCACTCAAGGCAATAGGGTGGCGGGCATTTCGAACCAGGGGTATGGAGAGAGCATGGACATCGCGACGCCGGAATCACATGGCTTCGACAGCGCCCGGCTCGCCCGGATCGATGCGCTGCTGGACGAGCGCTACGTCGCGCCCGGCAAGCTGCCCAATGCGCAGATTCTGATCGCCCGCGAGGGGCAAATCGTTCATTTTTCGAGCCAGGGCAGCGCACGAGCGGGCGGCGGCGCGATCGACGAGACCTCGCTGTTCCGGATCGCCAGCATGACCAAGCCGATCACCTCGATCGCCTTCATGATGCTGGTCGAGGAAGGCAAGATCGCGGTCGACACGCCGGTGCATCACGTGCTCCCCGAGTTCAAGGGGCTGGGCGTCTACAATGGCGGCGGCGCGGGAATGCCGTTCATGACGAAGCCGACCGCCGAGCCGATGCGGATGGTCGATCTGCTGCGGCACACGTCGGGGCTGACCTATGGCTTCCAGAACCGGTCGAATATCGACGCCGCCTATCGCGAAGGCCGGCTGGAGAACTGGCACGGCAATCTCGATCTTGACGGATTCGTTGCCGCCCTGGGCAAGATTCCGCTCGAATTCTCGCCCGGCGAGGCGTGGAATTATTCGGTGGCGACCGATGTGCTCGGCGCGAGCATCCAGCGGGTGAGCGGCATGCAGCTCGACGAGTTCTACCGCACCCGCATCTTCGACCCGCTCGGGATGCACGACACTTTCTTCAACGTGCCCGAGGACAAGGTCCCCCGCCTGACCGACTGCTATGATTTCGTCCCCGGTGGCGCGCCGGTGATGTTCGATCGCGGCGAGGCGAGCGCGTGGAGCCGCAAACCCCGATTCCTTTCGGGCGGCGGCGGGCTCGTCTCGACCGCGCTCGATTATCACCGTTTCTGCACGATGTGCCTGAATGGCGGCGTGCTCGACGGCGTGCGGATCGTCGGGCGCAAGACGATCGATCTGATGACGCGCAACCATCTGCCCGGTGGCGGCGATCTGGCCGGCATGTCGAAGTCGCTGTTCAGCGAGGCGGCCAATGCGGGTACCGGGTTCGGGCTGGGCTTTGCCATCAACATCGATGTCGCGCGCTCGATGATCCCGGGATCGGAAGGCGAATATTATTGGGGCGGGATGTTCTCGACCGCCTTCTTCATCGACCCCGTCGAGCGCATCAGCATGGTGTTCATGACGCAGCTGCGCCCGTCGAGCGCCTACCCCATCCGCCGTGAATTGAAGACGCTGATTTATTCGGCACTGACCTAGATTTTTCCGTTACCCCGGACACGGGGTCCACTCATCCACCAATGCTTCGCTCAAGAAGCACGGTGGGCCCCGGAACAAGTCCGGGGTGACGTCCTGGAGAGAATAAGATGAGCAGCCCGATCACTACCGAACGCCATGACGACGTCCTCGTCATCATTTCGAACAACCCGCCGGTCAACGCGCTCGGTGCTGCGGTCCGCCAGGGGCTCGAGGCCGGGCTGAAGGCCGCCGCCGCCGACGAGTCGGTCAAGGCAGTGGTGATCCGCTGCGACGGCAAGACCTTCTTCGCCGGCGCCGACATCACCGAATTCGGCAGGCCGATGCAGGAGCCGGGCCTGCCCACCCTCGTCGACATGATCGAGGCGAGCCACAAGCCCGTTGTCGCCGCGATCCACGGCACCGCGCTGGGCGGCGGGTGCGAGGTCACGCTTGGCTGTCACTACCGGATCGCGGTGCCCTCGGCGAAGATCGGCACACCCGAGGTGAAGCTCGGCCTGCTCCCCGGTGCGGGCGGGACGCAGCGGATCCCGCGCATCGCCGGGGTGGCGCTCGCGCTCGAGATGACCGCCAAGGGCGATCCGATTTCGGCGAAAAAGGCGCTCGACGCCGGGCTGATCGATCGGCTGGCCGGTGAAAACTCGCTCGTCGCCGACGCGATCGCGTTCGCGCGCGAGATGGCCGATGCCCGCCCCCTGCCCCGCGCTCGCGAAAAGACCGCGGCTGCCGATCCCGACGCCGTCGCCGCGTTCAAGAAGGACAACGCCAAGCGCTTCCGCGGCTTCGATGCGCCCGCCGCCAATATCGCCTGTGTCGAGAAGGCCGCCGACGGATCGAGCTTCGATGAGGGCATCGCGTTCGAGCGCCAGGAATTCATGAAGCTGATGATGGGCGTCCAGTCTGCCGCCCAACGCCACATCTTCTTCGCCGAACGCCAGGCCGCCAAGATCGACGGCATCGCCCCCGACATCGCGCTGCGCCCGATCAACAAGGTCGGCGTCATCGGCGCGGGCACGATGGGCGGCGGGATCAGCATGAACTTCCTCAGCGCGGGCATCCCCGTCACGATCGTCGAGATGCAGCAGGAAGCGCTCGATCGCGGCACCGGCGTGATCCGCAAGAATTACGAAGCGTCGGCGGCCAAGGGCCGGATGAAGCCCGAACAGGTCGCGCTCGCGATGGGCGCGCTCACCCCGACGCTGAGCCTCGACGACCTCGCCGATTGCGATCTGGTGATCGAGGCGGTGTACGAGAATATGGACGTCAAGAAGGAGCTGTTCGGCAAGCTCGACAAGATCGTGAAGCAGGGCGCGATCCTGGCCTCCAACACCAGCTATCTCAACATCGACGAGATCGCCGCGAGCACGAGCCGCCCGCAGGACGTGCTCGGCATGCATTTCTTCTCGCCCGCCAATGTGATGAAATTGCTCGAGGTCGTGCGCGGCGCGAAGACCGCCGACGACGTGCTCGCCACCGTGATGGCACTCGCGAAGAAGATCAAGAAGGTCGCGGTCGTCGCCGGCGTCTGCCACGGCTTCATCGGCAACCGGATGCTGATGCCGCGGCAGGTGGAGGCGAACAAGCTGCTGATGGAGGGCGCGACGCCCGAACAGATCGACCGCGTCCACGTCGAATTCGGCATGCCGATGGGGCCGTTCCAGATGAGCGATCTCGCCGGCGTCGATATCGGCTGGCACCGCGATCCGACCCGCATCGAAAGCATCCGCGACGCGCTCGCCGCCGAAGGCCGCTGGGGGCAGAAGAAGTCGGCGGGCTTCTACGATTATGACGAGAAGCGGAACCCCTCGCCCAGCCCCCGCGTCGCCGAGATCATCGAGGATTTCCGCTCGAAATCGAACCTGCCCAAGCGCGAGATCAGCGACGAGGAGATCATCGAGCGCACGCTTTACACGATGGTCAACGAGGGCGCGCTGATCCTCGAAGAGAAGATGGCGCAGCGCGCGTCGGACATCGATGTGGTGTGGATCTATGGCTATGGCTGGCCGGTCTATCGCGGCGGGCCGATGTTCTGGGCCGACACTGTGGGGGCGAAAACGATCGTCGCGGGGCTGGAGAAGCATGGCTTCAAGGTGGCTGAGTTGCTGAAGAGCAATGCCGAGACGGGAAGCCGTTTCAAATAGGCATCGTCACCCCGGACGTCTTCCGGGGTCCACTTTTCCACCAGCGCTTCGGCAACGAGGCGCGGTGGACCCCGGAACACGTCCGGGCTGACGTAAGGAGTTTCTATGACCACCGGCCTCGATACTTTCCGCACCGAAACCCGCGCCTGGCTGGAGGCCAACTGCCCGCCCGAAATGCGCGAGCCGGTCCGTAGCGACAAGGACACCAACTGGGGCGGCCGCAACCCCGATTTCCAGCCCGGGCAGAAGCAATGGATGGACGCGATGGCCTCGCGCGGCTGGACCGTGCCCGATTGGCCCAAGGCCTATGGCGGCGGTGGCCTGTCGCCGGCCGAGACCAAGATCTTGCGCGAGGAAATGGCGGCAATGACCTGTCGCAACCCGCTCAACAGCTTCGGTATTTCGATGCTCGGGCCGGCGCTGCTCAAATATGGCACCGAGGAGCAGAAACTCGAGCATCTGCCCAAGATCGCGCGCGGCGAAATCCGCTGGTGCCAGGGCTATTCGGAACCCAATGCGGGTTCTGACCTCGCCAGCCTCGCCACCTCGGCCGAGGACGCCGGCGACCATTATGTCGTCAACGGTCAGAAGGTGTGGACCAGCTATGCCGACAAGGCCGACTGGATTTTTTGTCTGGTGCGCACCGACAAGACCAGCAAGCAGGTCGGCATCAGCTTCGTGCTGTTCGACATGGCCTCGCCCGGCGTGTCAACCAAGCCGATCCTGCTGATCAGCGGCTATTCGCCTTTTTGCGAGACCTTTTTCGACAATGTGAAGGTGCCCAAGAGCCAGCGCGTCCATGACGAGAACAAGGGCTGGGACGTCGCCAAATATCTGCTCGGGCATGAACGCGAAATGATTTCGGGGATGGGCCTCGGCTCGGTCAGCGGCAATCCGCTGGTCGAGGGCGCGATTGCGACGATCGGGCTGGATCACGAGGGTCGCCTCGCCGATCCGTTGCTGCGCGCGGCGATCGCGCAGTTCGAGGTGCGGTCGAAGGCGTTCACGATGATGTCCGAACGCTTCATCGACGAACTGAAGGCGGGCAAGGCGCATCCGGCCCAGCCCTCGATGATGAAATATTATGGCACCGAGCTCAACAAATCGCGCCACGAGCTGATGATGGCGGCCGGCGGCTCCGACGCACTCGAATGGGAAAGCGAGCGCTCGAACGCCGGTGCTGAGGCGCGCGCGTGGCTGCGCACCAAGGCGAACTCGATCGAGGGCGGGACGAGCGAGGTTCAGCTCAACATCGTGGCGAAACGGATTTTGGAATTGCCGGGGGCTTGACCCCACACACCCGCCAACCGTCACCCCGGAACCAGGCCGGGGTGACGAAGAGGATTTTGATTGATGCCGCTCTACCTCAACGAAGAACAACTCCTCCTGCAGGACACCGCGCGCGGCTTCGTCGCCGAGCAGGCGCCGGTCAAGCACATGCGGGCCTTGCGGGACGCCAACGACCCAACCGGCTTCAGCCGCGACCTGTGGAAGCAGTTCGCCGAGCTTGGCCTGACCGGTATCCTGATCGGCGAGGATGAGGGCGGGCTTGGCCTCGGCCATGTCGAGGCGGGCGTCGTGCTCGAGGAGGTCGGGCGCAATCTGACGCCCTCCCCGTTCCTCGCGACTGCCGTCGCGGCGGTCGAGGCGCTCAAGGGCAGCCCGCATGCCGCCCGCTATTTCCCCGGCATCATCGCCGGCGACACCGTTGCGGCACTGGCGATCGACGAAGCGGCCAAACACCGCGCGACGATCGGCATGAAGGCCGAACGGTCGGGCAACGGCTTCAAGCTCAACGGGGCCAAGCAGTTCGTAACGCACGGCCATGTCGCCGACGTGATCATCGTCGCCGCGCGCACCGCAGGCAGCCCCGATGATGCGAGCGGCATCACGCTGTTCGCGGTCGACCGCGATGCCGCCGGGCTCTCCACCGAGGCCGAACGGTTTGCCGACTCCTCGCTGGCGGCGCGGCTGAAATTCGATGGGGTCGAGGTCGATGCCGATGCAGTGATCGGCGAAGTCGATCATGGCGGCGATTCGCTGGGCCGCCTGCTCCGCGCCGGTCGCGTTGGGGCGTCGGCGGAATTGGTCGGCGTCGGCGGCGGGGCGATGGACATGACGGTCAGCTATCTGAAGGAGCGCAAGCAGTTTGGCGTGCGGATCGGCAGCTTCCAGGCGCTCCAGCACCGCGCCGCGCATCTCTACGCGGAGATGGAGGTGGCGCGTGCCGCCGTCCTCAAGGCACAACAGTTGCTCGATAGTGGCGATGCGAATGCCGACGAGGCAGTGTCGGTCGCCAAGGCGATGACTGCGATGGCTTCGACCCTGGCGGTCCAGGAGGGCATCCAGATGCACGGCGGGATTGGGATGACCGACGAATATGATATCGGCTTCTACATGAAGCGCGGACGCGTGCTCGCCGAGATGTTCGGCGATGCCAATTTCCACGCCGATCAACTCGCCCGCGCGGCAGGCTATTGACGCTACGATCTCTATCACTCCTTTTGCCCTGAGCTTGTCGAAGGGCTGCCTTTCTTCTCGGTGGTGGGAAAGAAGGCAGGGCTTCGACAGGCTCAGCCCGAACGGTTTAGGGTGGCGCTATAAAACGCTAAGCTCCCCACCGGCTAAGGTAAGCACATGACTGACGACATCGCCGAACCCGATCCCTCCCCCACCCAGCTCGCGGCGAATCTCGTCGACCTGCTCGACATCGAGGAAATCGACACCGATCTCTATCGCGGGAAGCGCGGCAATGACGGCTATGGGCGTGTCTTCGGCGGGCAGGTGATCGCGCAGGCGCTGCAGGCGGCGCAGCGATCGACCGAAGACCCCAAGGCGGCGCATTCGCTCCATGCCTATTTCATGCGACCCGGCAACGAGGATCATCCGATCATCTACCGGGTCGTCCGCGATTTCGACGGCAAGAGCTTCGCGACCAGGCGCGTGATCGCGATGCAGAAGGGCCAGCCGATCCTCAGCATGACCTGCTCGCTGCAGTTGCCCGAGGGTGGGCTTGCGCATCAGGACGCCATGCCCGACGTGCCGCCGCCCGAGGAATTGACGTCGGATCGGGACCTGCGCCTTGCCATGCTCGACAAGATCCCCGAACGCTTCCGCGCCAATTTCATGCGGCCGCGCATGGTCGATATCCGCCCGGTTTCGCCGCGCAGCTGGTTCAATCCGGTCAGGCAGGAACCCAGGCAGAACAGCTGGTTTCGGGTCGTGGCGCCGGTGCCCGACGATCCGGCGCTTCACCGCGCGATTCTTGCCTATGCCAGCGACATGTCGCTGCTGGGCACCGCGACTCTGGCGCACGGCGTCAACTGGATGACGCACAAGCTGCAGACCGCGAGCCTCGATCACACCGTCTGGCTGCACGAGCCGTTTCGCGCCGACGAGTGGCTGCTCTATGCTTGTGACAGCCCTTGGGCGGGGCACGCCCGCGGCTTCAATCGCGGCAAGATTTTCGCGCGCGACGGGCGTCTGGTCGCGAGTTGCGCGCAAGAAGGACTGATCCGTTTGCGGGAGTGAACCCAATGCCGACGAGCCTGAGCGCCGATATCAGCGATTTTGCCCGACGCGATTTCACCTTCGCCGGCAAGACCAAACCCGTGCTGCTGATCGGCGAGACCGGCCCCGCGATCATCGTCATTCACGAAGTCTATGGGTTCACGCCGACGCTGGCGCGCTTCTGCCGCTGGGTCGCCGATGTCGGCTTTCGCGTCTATGCGCCGATCCTGCTCGGCACGCCCGACGCGACCAATCCCGAACGGATTTCGCGCGGACGGATATTGGGGCTGTGCGTGAGCCGCGAATTCACGCTGCTTCGCGCCGATCGATCGAGCCCGATCGTCGACTGGCTCAAGCCGCTCGCGCATCAGGCGCATCGGGAATGCGGCGGTCCGGGGGTCGGCGTGATCGGCATGTGCCTGACGGGCGGATTCGCCCTGTCGATGGCCGTCGATCCGGTCGTGCTGGCACCGGTATTGTCGCAACCGGGCATGCCTGCCACCAAGCCGGCGGGACTCGACATTTCGCCGCACGATCTGGCGGCCGTCAAGCGGCGGACCGAAAGCGAAGGGCTGGAAATTCAGGGATACCGGTTCGACGGCGATCCGCTTTGCAAGGGCGAAAAGTTTGCAACGTTGCGGCGCGAATTCGGCGACGCGTTCGCCGGAATGGAGATCCCGGCATCGGCGGGCAATCCGGACAGTCCGCTGGCCAAGGCCGGCAAACCGGCGCACAGCGTGTTCACGGGTGATCTGATCGATGCCGAGGGCGAAATCACGCGGGCGGCGGTCGATGAGGTGATCGGGTTTTTCAAGCGCGCACTTGGCGGCTGAATGATCCGACACGATTGGGCTGGCCGCACCTCAATCGCAGACGAGAGATCGCTGGCGCCCGACAAGGGGGGGGCAAGAGAATAAGCGGCGCCCGGAGACTGATCTCCGGGCGCCGAAAGTATCAGCGGCTCGTTGGCGTGTCCTTCTGGGTACCGGCAACCACGGCCAGCCCGGCAACCGCACCACCAACGCCGATGATGGCGATCAGGCCCAGGCCGCTCACTTTCGAGCCGTGGCGCTTCTTGCCTGCCGCACGGAGGCTGCCAACGCTCGCAAGCGACAGACCCGACGCAGGATTTGCAGCACCGACTGCCGGAGCACTGGTCGCTGCCAGAGCAGGCGTGGCGATCATCGCGGTAGCAATCGTGACGCTCGTCAGAAATTTGGCGCGCATAATAATTCCCTTTTCCTATTTATCTCCAGCGCTCAACATTTTTGCGCCGCCCTAGTTCCCGACCGGATTTAGATTCTCTCGAACATTTCGTCAACCGGATCAAAATGGCGGCGGGCCCTCTTCGCTGGGAGCAGAAGGATTCCGATGATCCGACGCCGCCATGACGAATCGCACGCGCGTGACGCAATTGCTCCGGCCCTGGAGCGACGGCGCCTTGGTCGCCCCGCGAATCGTTTGCAGCGCGGCGGCACCGAAATCGGCGCTCGGCTCGCTGGCGATGACGCGCAGATTGCCGATCGCCCCCCACGGGGCGACGTCATACGCGATTCGCGCCCATCCCTCGATGCCGCGCCGGCGATAGGCGTCGGGATAGGCGAGCACCGGCTTCACCTGCCATGACGCTTCGTCGGCGCAATTGCCCTGGTCGGGTTGGCCAGGGGAATCGGGCAAGGGGGGCGCCGGCAGCGGCGCGGCGGCGACCCAATAGGGATAGCGGCAGCCGGTGCGCTCGCCAGGCTCGAAGCGCGATTTCGAGACGGCGACGATCGAGGCACGATCGAGCGCCGCATTGCCCGTGCTGGCGACGATCCGGATCCTGACGGGCCTGCCCTGCCGATCGATGTCGTATCCGGTCATGCTCCAGTCGCGCCGACCGGCGGGATGCGGCAACGCCTTGAAATCAGGATAGGCGCGGCTGCGCAGCGCGGGCGGCGGGTTGATGCAGGTGGTGCCGGCGGGCAGGATGCGCTCGAACGCCGCGCGCGGAAGCTGGCCATTTTGCGGCGCCAGCGAATAGGCGATCAGCATGTCGATCGGGGCGGCATCGAGCGGCATCGCTGTCGCCACGAAGCTGACGCTGCACCCGGTCCGCGCGGCGCCGGGCGCGAATAGCGCCGCCGCGAGGCTGGGCGCCAGATCGCCGCTATAGATCGCCTGGCCGCCAACGGCCCGGGCGATCCCGAGCGGTCTGCCACGCGCGTCGATGCCGAACGTAAAGCGCTGCGGCGTGATCAGCGCGTTGCTTGCCCAGCCAAGCGACGGCTCGGGGGCGGGCGGAGCCACGGTGGCGATCGGGCCGCCATCGCACGTGACCGGCCCCGGCCGCCACGCGATCATCATGCGCTGGCCCGGCACGCCCGGCCGCGACGAAACGATCGGCGGCGGCACCGCGGGCGTCTGCGCGCCGGCACGATCGGAACCGAAGGTCGCGACACCGCTGAGGAGCGGCAGCGTAACGACTGTTATTGTTGCCAAAATCCGCATGCGAGAACGATTATGCCGCGTTTGTTACCGAGGCAAGACGGCGCGCCTAGACGGCGGTACGGCCATATTCCTGCTTGGTCACCGGATGGCTCGACGAGAGCCCGCCATCGACGGCGATCGCCTGACCGTTGACATAGCTGGCATCGTCCGAAGCGAGGAAGGCCGCGACCCTGGCAAGCTCCTCGGGCTGTGCGCCGCGCCTGAGCGGATTGAGGCGCCCGACCCGGTCCATCTTGCCGGCGTCGCGGGCATAATCGAAGGTCGGCTTGGTCATGCCGGTCTCCGTCAGACCCGGGCAGATCGCGTTGACGCGCACGTTGGAGCCCGAGAGCTGCTGCGCGGACACCATCGCGAGATTGATCACCCCTGCCTTCGAGGCCGAATAGGCGGGCGACCCCGCGCCCGAGCGGATTCCGGCAACGCTCGCCGTCAGCACGATCGCGCCGCCGCCGCGCTTCGCGATCACGGGCGCGGCGTGCTTGATCGCCAGATACGGCCCGATCAGGTTGACGCGCAGCACCTCGGTGATCAGCGATACATCGGTATCGAAGATGTTCGCCATCCCGCCCGATATCCCGGCATTGGCGAACATGATGTCGAGCCCGCCGAAACGCTCGATCGCGAGCGCGACGGTCTTTTCGACATCGGCCTCGAGCCCGGCATCCATCTGGATCGCCACCGCCGTGCCCCCTGCGGCGGCGATCATCGCGGCGGTTTCATCCGCTCCCGCGCTGATATCGGCGACGACAACCTTGCCACCTTCCTGCGCAAACAGGATCGCGGCGGCGCGGCCGATGCCCGAGCCGGCACCGGTGACGATGATCGATTTGTCGGTGAAACGTGGCATTGTCCTGTTCTCCTAAATCGTCACGCCGCCATCGATGACGATCGTCTGCCCGGTCATGAAGCTGCTGGCCTTGCTGGCTAGGAAAACGACCGCACCGGCGATCTCCTGGGGCTCGCCGATCCGGCGCAGCGGCGTGGTCGCGTTGCGCGCCTTGACCGCTTCCTCATTCTCCCACAAGGCGCGGGCGAATTCGGTGCGGATCAGCCCCGGCGCGATGCAGTTGACGCGCACCCCGAACGGCCCGAATTCATGCGCGAGATTGCGCGCGAGTTGCATGTCGGCGGCCTTGGAAATGCCATAGGCGCCGATCACCGGCGTTCCCCTGATCCCGCCGATCGACGAAATGATGATGATGCTCCCCTCGCCGCGATCGCGCATTTCGGGGGCCACCATCGCGATCAGCCAGTGGTTGGAGATGATGTTGTTATCGAGGATCTTGCGGAACTGATCGTCGGCAATCCCCTCCTGCGGTCCATAATAGGGATTGGAGGCGGCGTTGCAGACGAGGATGTCGACCTTGCCGAACGCGGCGCGCGTTTCGTCGACGAGATGCTGGAGTCCCGCCTTGTCGGAGATATTGGCGGCGACCGCGATCGCCGTTCCCTCGCCGAACTTGCCGTTGATCTCGGCGGCGACCGCGTCGCAGGCGTCCTGCTTGCGGCTGGAGATGACGACCTTGGCGCCGTGCTCGGCCAGTTCCCACGCGCTCGCCTCGCCGATCCCGCGCGACGAGCCGGTGATGATCGCGACGCTGCCGCTCAGCTCGAATTGGCTCATTCTAATACCCTCTTATCGTTACGCCCCGGCGCGCTTGGCAAACCCCCACGCCGCCGCCGCCAGCCCGCCGACCCGTTCGGCCGTCTTGGCCGCCTGCGCGCTGGAAGCGGTGCCGTCGACGATGCGCTTCTTGATGCCTTGGACGATTCCGGTCAGCCGGAACAGATTATAGCTGAAATACCAGTCGAGCTGCGGCACGCCGTCGCGCCCCGTCGCGGCACAATAGCGCGCGACCATGTCCTCGATCGTCGGAATGCCTGTCTCGGGGCCCGCCAGTCCCCTCACGCCCGAGCGCCCCTCGGGTTCGGTCACCCAGTTCATCAGGAAATAGCTGAAATCGGCGAGCGGATCACCGAGCGTCGACAGCTCCCAGTCGAGCACCGCGATCACCCGTGGCTGGCTGGCATGAAAGATCATGTTGTCGATGCGGTAGTCGCCGTGAACGACCGAGGTGCGGTCCTGCGTCGGCAGTGTACGCGGCAGCCACTCGATCAGCGCCTCGACATCGGGCATGTGCTCGGTTTCGGAGGCGCGATATTGTTTGGTCCAGCGCGCGACCTGACGCTCGAAATAATTGCCCGGCCGGCCATAATCGCCCAGCCCGGCCGCGACATGATCGGTGTTGTGGAGTTGCGCCAGCGTATCGCACATCGCATTGTAGAGCGCGGTGCGCTCGACCGGGGCCTTGTCGGGCAAGGAGCCGTCCCACAGGTTGCGGCCCTCGACCAGTTCCATGATGTAGAACATCGATCCGATGACGTTCGGGTCGTCGCACAAGCCATAGGGCGTCGGGACGGGAAAGCCGGTCGGGTGCAACCCCGCGATCAGCTTATACTCGCGGTCGACCGCATGAGCGGAAGGCAGCAGCTTGCCGAAGGGCTGGCGGCGCAGGACATAGGCCCTGCCGCCGGCATCGACGCGGTAGGTGGGGTTGGACTGCCCGCCCTTGAACTTGCTGAGCGTCACCGCGCCGTCCACGCCGGGAATATGCGCCTTCATCCAGGCAGCGACCGCTTCCGGGTCGATCGGGTCGTCGACGGGGACCGGGGTCGTCCCGACCATCGCGGTATCGGCGGTTTCGCTCATCAGCTGAACTCGATGACCGAGCGGACCGTGTCGCCGGTGCGCAATTTTGCCAGCGCCTCGTTGACGCCCCCGAGCGTGATGTGCTCCGCGACCATCGTGTCGAGATCGAGCTTGCCGTCGAGATAGAGCTGGACGAGGCGCGGCATGTCGATCGGGAAGCGGGTGGAGCCGAGCAACGATCCTTGCAGCTTCTTGCCCGTGAGAAAACTCGGCCCCGGAATGCTGACCATGTTGCCCGGTGCGATCATGCCCAGAATGGTGGCAGTGCCGCCGCGCTTGAGCAGCGCCCAGGCGAGCTCGGCGGTGTTCGGCCGACCAACCGCCTCGATCGCGTAATCGACCCCGCCGCCGGTCAGCGCGATCACCTTTTTCGCCAGATCGGGTTCGTTCGAATCGAAGCCGTGCGTCGCGCCCAGCCGCTCCGCGAGCGCGCGCTTGTCGGCGACCGGATCGATCGCAATGATCTGCCCCGCGCCCGCGATCTTGGCGGCGTTGATCGCGGCAAGGCCGATGCCGCCACAGCCGATCACCGCGACGGTCTCGCCCGGGCGCAGCCGGCTGTCGTTGAAGATCGATCCCGCCCCGGTGATCACCGCGCAGCCGAGCAGCGCCGCCCGGTCCAGCGGCATCTCTTTGGCGATCGCGACACAGGCGTTTTCGTGGACCAGCATCATCTCGGCAAAGGCCGACAGGTTGAGGAACGGCGCGAGCGGGGTGCCGTCAGCGAGCGCGATACGGGGGTCGGCCCCCTTGGCGCGCCGGGTCGACGGATCGACGCACAGCGAGGGGCGCCCCGTCACGCACATCTCGCAAGAGCCGCAGAACACCGTGAAGAACGTGATGACGTGATCGCCGACCTTGAGCCGCGCGACATCACTGCCGACCGCCTCGACGATGCCGGCGGCCTCGTGCCCGGGCACGGTCGGCATCGGATGCGGGAAGCTGCCATCGACGAAGTGCAGGTCAGATCGGCAGACGCCGCAAGCGACGGTGCGGATCAGCACCTCGCGCGGGCCCGGTTTGTCGATGCGGATATCCTCGATGACGAGGTCCGACTTCGGTTCGTAAAGAACGGCTGCTTTCACTTAACTCCCTCTCCCCTTCGGGGAAGAGGGCCGGGGAAAAGGGCAGCCAAGCAATGCCGCGCCTCGTACCGCCCCTCTCCCAACGGAGGTCTGTGCCCTTGCTACGCCCCTCTCCCAACCCTCTCTCCTTCCGGGCAGAGGGCTAGAAACTCTAGCGCCGCACCATTTCCTTGGCCGCTACCGCCGCGGGCAAGTCGGCATATTTGCCGAACTCGTTGCGCGCGATCGCGCGGTTGTGCACCTCGTCCGGCCCGTCGGCGAAGCGCAGCGTCCGCATCGCCGCCCAGGCGTGCGCCAGCTCGAAATCGCCCGACACGCCGCCGCCGCCATGCGCCTGGATCGCGTCGTCGAGGATCGACAGCGCCATATTGGGCGCCGCCACCTTGATCATCGCGATTTCCTGTTGCGCGCTCTTGTTGCCGGCGCGATCCATCATGTCGGCGGCCTTGAGACAGAGCAGCCGAGTCATCTCGATGTCGATCCGCGCCTTGGCGATGCGCTGTTCCCAGATCGATTGATCGGCGATCCGCTTGCCGAATGCGACGCGGGTCAGCAACCGCTTGGCCATCGCCTCGATCGCCACTTCAGCCACGCCGATCGTCCGCATGCAATGATGGATACGACCCGGCCCGAGGCGACCTTGCGCGATTTCGAACCCGCGGCCCTCGCCGAGCAGGACGTTCTCGACGGGCACGCGGACGTCCTTCAACTCGACCTCGCCGTGCCCGTGCGGGGCGTGGTCGTAGCCATAGACGCTCAGCATCCGCTTGATGGTTACGCCGGGCGCATCGAGCGGCACCAGTATCTGGCTTTGCTGGCTGTGGCGCGAGCTTTCGGGATTGGTCTTGCCCATCACGATCGCGATCTTGCAGCGCGGGTCGCCGACCCCCGACGACCACCATTTGGTGCCGTTGATGACATAGTCGTCACCGTCGCGGACCATGCTCGTTTCGATATTGGTCGCATCCGACGAAGCGACCGCCGGCTCGGTCATCAGAAAAGCCGAGCGAATCTCGCCATTCATCAGCGGGCGAAGCCACTGCTCCTTCTGCTCGAGCGTGCCGTAGCGGTGGAGCACCTCCATATTGCCGGTGTCGGGCGCGGAGCAATTGAAGCATTCGCTCGCCCAGCCGATCTTGCCCATTTCCTCGGCGCACAGCGCATATTCGAGGTTGGTGAGCTGGGTACCTTCGAACTCGAAGCTGTCGTCGACATGGCGCTGCCCCGAATGCGGCGGCATGAAGAAATTCCAAAGCCCGGCTTCCCTGGCCTTGGCCTTCATTTCCTCGATGACGGGGATCACCTTCCAGCGCTCGCCTTCATGGCTCTGCTGCTCGTAAAGGGGGTTTCGCGGCCGGATATGCTGATCGATGAAGCCCTTCACGCGGTCCCTGAAATAAGTCTCGCGTTCGCTCAGCGTGAAATCCATGGCGCAGCCTCCGTGCCGAAATGTTGGGCGTGGCTTAGACCGTACCGCATCTTCGGTAAAGCCGTTGATGGCATCCCTGCCGTCGCGTTACCGCTATGATTACGCGTTTTCTCGTGCGTCGCAAAAAGGACTGTTTCTTCGAAAAGATGGTGTTAAGCTCGGATGATGGAAGCTGTAGGGGCAGTTGCCGAGGGGTTGGACGGGAGCACCAAGCGCTTCCGGGCAAAGCGCGACGCCATTCTGGCGGCGGCCGCGCAGGCCATCAACGAACAAAGCGCCAAGGGCATGACCTTTGCCGACGTCGCGAGCCGCGTCGGCCTCAACACGACCAGCGTGACCTATTATTTCAAGCGCAAGGAAGATCTTGCCGCTGCCTGTTTCGAATATACGCTCGATCAGCTTCAGGCGATGCTCGACACGGCGCTCGAAGAACCGACGCCCGAGGCTCGCGTGGCGCGCTATCTGGCGCAGAATATGGACCGGCTGGCACGAATCAATCGCGGAGAGGCGACGTCCTTTGCCGTGCTGTCGGATCTGCGGGCAATGGAGGAACCCGTCCGGGGCCGGCTGATGGCCGGCTGGCGCGACGTCTTTCGCAAGACACGCAGTCTGTGGGGGGCCGGCGACACGCGGGCGCACACCGATCTGCACGGCGCGCGCGCGCACGTTCTGCTCGAAAACACGTTCTGGCTGCCGGTCTGGCTCGGGCGCTACGACCTCGATCAATATGATCGCGTCGAGGCCCGGCTGATGGCGGTCTTTGCGCGCGGTATCGCCGGCGAGGGCGCGCGCTGGTCGCCCACGCGGATCGACCTCGATCACGACGAAGCCGAACCCGGGCGCGAGGCGTTTCTACTCGCGGCGACGAGGCTGATCAACGAACTGGGCTATCGCGGCGCATCGGTGCAGAAAATCGCGTCGCAGCTCAACGTCACCAAGGGCAGCTTCTACCACCATCTCGATGCCAAGGACGATCTGGTGATCGCCTGCTACAAGCGCAGCCTGACGACCATCGCCGATGCGCAGCGGCTCTCGGAAGACGAGCCGGGCAGCTATTGGCACAAGCTCGAAAGCGCGATTGCAACCTTGCTCGACATCCAGTTTTCGGAGCGCGGCCCGCTGATGCGCACGACCGCGCTGAGCGGCCTGCCGCGTTCGGTCCGCAGCGAAATGGTCGGGCGGTCGAACCGGATCGCACGGCGTTATGCCGGCATGATGAGTGACGGGATCGCCGAGAAATCGATCCGCCCGATCGACCCGCTGATTGCGGCACAGGCGTTGATGGCGCTGCAGAATGCCGCCTTCGACATGCGCAAATGGGCGAGTACGATGCCCCGCGAGCGCGCGATCGCTTATTATGCGTCGACGCTTTGCTTCGGGCTGTTCGACGATCGCGTGCTGGCGATCTGAGCCCGGCCGTCTCGGGCATGGCCGGCGCTCGCGGCTATGCCAAGGGAACAATTTTTCGCGATCGCACTTGTTGTTCCATCACCAGAACAATGGAAAGAGCGATGGCGCGATCGATCCTCAGCATGATTTTTCCCCGCCGGTTTGGCCAGTGGTTTGGCCCGCTCCTCGCTACCGGCGCCGCAATTCTCGCGGTCGCGATCATCATTTTGTCGGCCGGCTGGATCAACCTGTCGGCATCGATTCCACACCCGCCCGGCTGGGCCCTGATCCTCCACGGCGTTTTCCGGCGATCGACCGCCTATCATGCGCGCGGCCTCACCATACCGGCCGAATTCGGCTCGCCGCGCCAGGTAGCCAAGGGTGCGGCCTATTACGGGCGGGTATGCGCCCGCTGTCATAGTGGTCCGGGGCTCGGCCAGAATCCGGTCGCACTGTCGATGCGTCCCCGGCCCCAATATCTATTCCGCGAGATCGACAAATTCCCGCCGCGCGACTTGTTCTGGGTGGTCAAGCACGGCGTGAAATATAGCGGCATGCCCTCATGGCCGGTGCAGGACCGCGATGACGAAGTCTGGTCGGTGGTGTCGTTCCTGAAGCAGATGCCGAAGATGACGACCGCCCAGTTCGAGGCGCTCGCCTATGGCGACCGGTCCAGCGCTCCCTCCGGACCGCGCGCAGGCCCGGTCAACGGGGCGTCGCACGGCTATGTGCTGCCGAACTTCCTCGCCCCGCCCGTCGACAGCCATCGATACACGGCGCCGGCGATCGGCTTCGATTCGATCGGCGACAGCGGTTCGCTGATCGCCGGATGCGTGGCTTGCCACGGTGCGGACGGCGCAGGTCGGCCAAGCGGCGCATTTCCCAACATCGCGCTGCTCAACAAGGTCTATATCCGCGACGCGCTGACCTCATTCCGCAACGGGACGCGGCAAAGCGGCTATATGCAGACGGTCGCCGTCCAGCTGTCGGACGATCGCATCGCGGCGCTTGCCGATTATTATGCCAGCCAACCCAGGCGACAGTCGATGAAGCTCGCCCCCGCCCCTGCCATGCTGGCACTGGGCAGGCAGCTCGCGACCGATGGCGACGCGAAACGCGGGATCGGTGCCTGCAGCACCTGCCACGGGGCAGAGGGCGCGTCTCCCAAAGGGTTTTCGGCGCTCGACGGCCAATTCCCGGGGTATCTCGCGGAACAGCTCAAGCTCTTCCGCATCGGCGTGCGCGGCGCCGAGCCAGGCAACTCGATGGGGCCGCTCGCCCGCAACCTTACCGACCGCGAAATCGATGCCGTATCACTCTATTATGCAGCGCGGATGCCCGGTGCGCCCGCGCCCCAGCCTGCGGCTTCGCTCAGCGGAGGATGATCAAGCGGCGGCCGGCGCCGCTTGCCCGTCCTGCGATCGTCGCTGAAGCATCACCCCCGCGCGCCAATAATGAAAGACTGCCCACGGGGTGAGCAAACTGGCGCTGAGCAAGGCGTAGCGGAGCGACTCGACGCCGAAATACGGTCGGTAGAGATCGCTCAACAGGCCCGTGATAGTCGGGCCCAACCCCAGCCCCACAAGATTGATCACGAGCAACGTGATGGCTGCCCAAACGGCCCGCATTCGGGTGGGGGCGAGCCCCTGGATCAGCGCGAAGCTCGGCCCGAGATAGCTCGATGCCAGCAGGTACGAGAGCAGCACGGCACCCAGCCCGACCGATAGGTCATAGGTCAGATAGAAGGCGACGGTGAACGGCAGCGCCGCAAGCTTGAGCACCGCGACGAACCACGCCTGGACGTGCAGCCCGTGGCGCCGCCCCAGCGCATCGGCGATCTTGCCCCCGACGATCCCGCCAAACGCCCCGGTGAGAGCCACTGCGGGCGCATAGATCAACGATACCTGGGTCAGCGTCATCCCGAACGATCGCTGGAGATAGGAGGGTCCGAAATTGGCGGTGGCATAGCCGACCAGCGAGGTGATCGTCACCGCGAGGATGAGGTGGACCGCCGGCGCGCAGGCCGCGAGACTGCGAAAGCCATCGGCGAGCGACGGCATCGTCCGGGGATCGTCGGATGTCGGCGCCGGGTCGGAAAGGCCGCGACGCGGCTCGACCATCCACAACCGTACCGAAAGGGCGAGCAACACGCCGGGAATGCCGACCGCCGCCATCGCCCAGCGCCAGCCATAGCTGGCCGCGATCAGCCCGCCGATGATCGCGCCGAAGCCGCCGCCCAGCACCACCCCGGTCGAATAGATGCCCATCGCCCCCGCGCGCTGCCCGGGCGGATAGAGATCGGCGATGATCGAATGGCTCGGCGGGCTCGATCCCGCCTCTCCGACGCCGACGCCGATCCGGAAGATCAGCAGCTGGACGAAATTCTGGGCGGTACCGCACAAGGCGGTCATCACGCTCCACAAGGTGAGCGCGATCGCGATGATGTCGCGCCGGCTCTTGCGATCGGCAAGCCAAGCGACCGGAATACCCAGCGTCGCATAGAACATCGCGAAAGCGAAGCCGGAGAGCAGCCCGAGCTGGGTGTCGTTGAGCCCGAGGTCGGCCTTGATCTGCTCGAGCAAGATCGACAGGATGTAGCGATCCATGAAGCTGAAGAAATAGACCAGGGTCAGCAGCGCGAGCGTCCAGCTGCGCAGCCTGAGGGCACGAGCGTCAGCTGTCTCGGGCATGACGGGGAGGGCGGCCATGGAGAAATACCAATCCAAACGCGCTCAAAAAAAGCCGCCCGGAGCAGGCTCCGGGCGGCGACTTAATCAGATACCGAAGATCACGTCAGAACTTCTGGGTTATGCCAAACTTTGCTGTAAAGCCAAGTGGTGACGCCGTGAACGGATCATAGTTGAAGTCGAGCCGGGCAAACGGCGGCAACTGATCGAGGAAGTTGAGCGCCGAGAGCGAAATCGTCGTGCCTGTCTTGAGTTGCATCCGATAGGTAAAATCGAGCGTCGTGAATGAACTAATGTTCGCGCCCGCGGTAACGGCCGTGCCAGCCAACGTACCTGCGGTTGCCGCGGATGTGAAGATGCTGCCCGCCTGGTCGGCACGCTGATCGCGATAACCGTCGATATAGTTCACTTGGAAACGCGCACTGTGAATGCCCCAATCGCCTTGGAGATAGATGTTCCCTTTAAGCGGCGGGATCGGATAAGCGCTGGTCTGGAAGTTGAGCTTGCCGACGGCGTCGAACGCCGGCTGTACGACGATGCCTTCCACATTGATGTTCTGGGTTTTATAATTGATCACATAGGTGCCCGTGCCACCGATCCGGAAATCGGCGCCGCCAAGATCGAACCGATAGTCAGCCTGAAAATCGAGACCTGATGTACTGACATTAGCGCTGTTGATCAGGTTCGTACGCAACCGTTGGACGGTGCCGATCCCGCAAATACCACCGCTAAAGTCAAAGCGGCTGCGGAGCGCGGCATAGGCCGGGTCGGTGCAGTTGGAAGCGGTTCCGAATAGCGCACTGACGATACCCGCGACGGGCTCGGCTTCAATCGGACCGTTAAGGTCATAGCGAAAATAATCGACACTTGCGTTCAAGCCACCGATCTTGAGGATCAGACCACCGCCATAGGTCGTCGCCTTTTCCGGGTTGAGATTGGGGTTGCCGCGAATATCGATAGCCCGGAACGAAGACCCGATGATTTGCAACGAGGTAACCTGTCCAGCGAGATTCTCGGCGGGCGGACCACGAAAGGTGGTACCGGCGCCGCCGCGAATGGCGAGCCAGTCGGTCAACTGCCAGCGAATGCGTCCCTGCGGATTAAAAGTAGAACCCACCGAGCCGCCGTAATTCTCATAGCGAGCCGACAGTTGTACATTTATGCTATCGGTGATTGGCGCCTGAAGTTCACCGAAGAACGCATAAACCGTTCCATCGAGGGCGCGATTCCGGTTGGTTCCCAAAAAGCCAAGCGCGCCCGTCTGCGGCGAGCAGGTGGCAGCCGGATTGAGCGGCGAGCCGGTGCACGGATTGATGTCGAGGTTCGAGTCCGCATTGTAGCGGATGGAATATTTGTTGCTGCGATACTGGCCACCAATCGCGAACGATACCTCACCGCCTGGAAGGCGCAGCCCAGTCTGGCCGCTTAACACAAGGTCGCCGACGAGCAGTTGGGTGTTGGTGTCGCTGCGCGATGTCCGGAAGAAATTGTCGATCGTCGCTAGGTCGTTAATCAGGCCGGCGCCTGGCGCTAAACTGAACCCCACAGGGCTACGGGTGCCGGCATAGTTTGGATTAGCGACCCCACTGATCGCATTGGCGGCGACCGCCGTCGAGAAAGGATTGAAGAAGGTGCACCCATTGGTGCCGGCCAACGCCGTAACCTGTGCCGCTGTTAGCCCAGCCCGCTGAGCAGGCGTCGCATAGGCGCAATTGGGCCCTCCAAAACCGGCAAGCGCGTTCTGGATTAGATCGCCGAAAGTATCGGTACCCTCGATGCCGCGGTTATAGTCCGAATAGGTAAAGCCGGCTTCGAGCGTCAGCTTACTATTGATTGACCATTCGAGACCCGCAGTGAAACGAACCGACTCGGACTGGCGTTGACTGAAT
This sequence comes from Sphingomonas sp. 28-66-16, assembly GCA_002281485.1. Lineage (GTDB taxonomy): Bacteria > Pseudomonadota > Alphaproteobacteria > Sphingomonadales > Sphingomonadaceae > Sphingomonas. The sequence continues at coordinate 54,689 of NCGF01000013.1, read as the reverse complement.
GCTGACGCGCGCGAATTCTGTGCATCGGCAAAAAGCGGATTGCCGCCTAGCAGGAACGGCCGGAAGAGAACTGGGAAGGCGATCGCCGGGGCGACTGGCGCACCGCCCGCAGTCACGCAGCCCGACGCCGCGCCATAAAGGGAGCAATAGTCTCGAAGCGCGGGCGAATAGGTCGGGATAATGAACAATCCGGCACCGCCACTGACAGCATTAGCCGAAGGTGGCAGCGTTGGCAGATAGCTCGGCGAGGTCGTAATCCGCGTCGAAGAGGAGCCGTACAGGGCACTTGCGCTGAATTTCAGGTTGGTCGTCAGATCGATCTTGGTTTCGACATAGGCCTGATAACGATCTTCGGGTTCGACAAGATTGTCGAACTGGCCGTAATTGTTGAAGCAGCGATCGGTGGTCGACCCTGGCAAGCTGCGGAAGCCCCCGAGCGCCTCGCAGCCAAGATCGCGTACGAAGTTGGGGGTACCGCCAAAACCGAAATTGCCTGGATTGCCGCCACCGGTGTAACCGCCCTGCGGATTGTTTGGATAAGGCTGCACGGTGAAAGGACGATCGATCGTGCGCAATGGCGAGCGATGTTGATATCCGAACGAGGCGAACATCTGAAACCCATCCTTGTGATGTCCAAAGCTGATCGCGCCTGTGTAGTCTCCCGTCGATCCGCGAATGTAACGATAGTCGCCCGATGCCTGAAAACCCTGCTGATCAGAGCGCGTGATGAAATTGACCACGCCGGCGACAGCATCCGAACCATAGGTTGCCGCCGCACCGTCCTTCAGTATTTCAATCCGCCCGATCGCGCTTTGCGGCAACAGGTTTATGTCTACCACGGGAACGCCGGTGCCCGCGCTGACGACGCGCTTGCCGTTGAGCAACACCAGTGTACGCTGCGGGCCAAGCCCGCGCAGGTTAACGCTGGCGACGCCTTCTGATCCCTGGGCACGCGAATCAAATTGGTTGGCATCACCGATCACGCCGTTCGACGTCGGCAGGTTCTTCAGAAGATCCAGCGCAGACGGGCTACCTTGGCGGGCAAGCTCATCACTCGTAATGACATCAACTGGCAGCGCCGCATCTTCTGGAGTACCGCGAATCAGCGATCCAGTAACGACGATGTCGGGCGCTTGCTGGATCGGTTCGTCGTTGGCTTTTTGAAGCGGAGCCACCGGAGCATTTTGAGCTGCAGCTGGCGAAGCAAGGGCAAGAGCCACCACGGAACACGCAGCCGCTGCCAACAGACGAGTCTTGAGCATCTCTATCTCCCATGAGGTCAGACCACTATCGGATCCGTACCGTAAGCTCTAATAGAGACACTCGCTGCGGTCGCGTCAAGCAAAACAAGGCCAATGATGAGCGAGCTTTAGCCGTGCTGTGGCCAAAAAGTCATAGTTCGCGAAATTCGTCGAGAACAGGACCGGAATTCTAAACGCTGGGATTAAGGCGATCGATCGGCATCGCGGTCGGTCGCCCCCCGGCGCGACCGCCGGTCAATAGCCGTTCAGCCGCGCAAAACGCTCGCGATGATAGCTGGCATTGCCCCACATCGCCTCGAGCACCGCCGCCCGCTTGATATAGAAGCCGGCGTCGTAATCGTCGGTCATGCCGATGCCCCCGTGGAGCTGGATCATCTCGCGACTGACCAGCTTGAGCGTCTCGCCCGCCACCGCTTTCGCCAGCGTCACCGCCTGATCGACGTCGGACCGGCCCGCATCGATCGCCTCGAGCGCGCCTTCGACCGTTGACCGCATCAGCTCGAGCTCGGTGAACATTTTCGCCATCCGGTGCTGCAGCGCCTGAAAGGTCGACAGCTGCTGCCCGAACTGGACGCGCGTCTTGAGATAATCATTGGTGGTCTCGAACGCCTGGACCGCAAGCCCCAGCATTTCGGCGCACACCGCGGCCGTCGCGCGATCGACGATCGCCTGGGTCGTCGTGCCGTCGAGCTTTTCGGCCGCCGCGCCATCGAAGCTGACCCTCGCGTGGCTGCGCGAATCCGCCATGTGCCGGTGCGCGCGCGTGATCCCCGGGGCGTTGCCGTCGACGAGGTACAGCCCGTCGGTTGCGGCCACGACGAACAGGGCAGCGCTGTCCCCCTCGGCGACGAATTCCTTGGTCCCCGTCAGCTTGCCCCCGTTGACGGTCGTCGCGATCTTGCCGGGGTTGTGGACGGGGCCTTCGTCGATCGCGAGCGTGGCGACCACCTCGCCCGACGCGATCTTCGGCAGCCATGCTGGCTTTAGCGTCTCGGAGCCTCCCATCACGATCGCCGTGGCGGCGGCGGCGGTCGACGCCAGCGGCGAGGCGGCGAGATTGCGGCCAAGCTGTTCGAGCACCAGGCCAAGCGACAGATAGCCGAACGCGGTTCCACCGAACGCCTCGGGGATCACGATCCCCGCCAGCCCCATCTCGGCCATCTTGCGCCAGGCATCGACGTCATAGCCGGCATCGGGCGCGGCGTCCCGAATCTTGCGGAAGGCGCCGACCGGCGATTCATTGTCGGCCCATTCGCGCGCCATGTCGCGCAGCATCGTTTGTTCGTCGGTGAGTGCAGCCATTGTAGACTTCCCGTAAATTGGACTTAGCCCGTCACCCCGGCGAAAGCCGGGGTATTGCTGGAATAAGGCGCCGCGCCTGCCGCCCGAGACTCCGGCTTTCGCCGGGGTGACGCACGGGACTTGGCTATTGGTGATCGAGCATCCCGAGGATGCGCTTGGCGATCACGTTGTTCTGGATCTCGGTCGAGCCGCCATAGATCGAGACGGCCTTGCCCCACAGCCAGGTGCGCGTCTGGCTGAGCTCGGCCTCGCTGAAGCCCTCGCCTTCCCAGCCGAGCCCGTTCATCCCCATGATCTCGATCGCCAATTCGGCACGCTCCTGGACGAGGCGCGCGCCGACATTCTTCATGATCGACGTCGCCGCCGACGGGCCCTGGTTCGATTTCGCCTCGATCGCGGCGCGGCGCAACGTCAGCATGAAGGCGCGCTGGTCCATCTCGTGACGGACGATCCGCATCCGCAGATCGCCATCGGCGACGCGGCCATCGTCGTTCGCGCCGCGATATTCCTTGGCGAGCTGCGCGATCGCCTTGCCCGCGAACATCCGGCCGGCATTGGCCCCGCCGCCCGACAGATTCTGGCGCTCGTGCTGGAGCAGCCGCTTGCCGATCGTCCAGCCTTCGCCCTCGCGCCCGACCAGATTTTCCTTGGGCACCTTCACATCGGTGAAGAAGGTCTCGCAGAAGGGCGACTGGCCCGATATCATCCGGATCGGCCGAACGTCGACCCCCGGCGCCTTCATGTCGATCAACAGGAAGCTGATGCCTTCATGCTTCTTCGATTTGTCGGTGCGCACGAGGCAGAAGCATTTGTCGGCCCATTGCCCGCCCGAGGTCCAGGTCTTCTGGCCGTTGACGACATAATGATCGCCCTTGTCCTCCGCAAAGGTCTGGAGATTGGCGAGGTCGGAGCCGGCATTGGGCTCCGAATAGCCCTGGCACCAGCGCACTTCGGCCCTGGCGATCGCCGGGATATGCTCGCGCTTCTGCGCCTCGCTGCCATATTCGAGGAGCGTCGGCCCGAACATCATCACGCCCATCCCGCCGATCGGGTTCCACGCGCCGGCGCGGGCCATTTCCTCCTGCAGCACGCGCGCCTGGGCACGATCGAGCCCGCCGCCGCCATAGGCCGCCGGCCAGGTCGGCACGCCCCAGCCCTTGTCGCCCATCGCCTTGGTCCAGCGCGCCTCTTCGTCGCTCAGCTCGGTCGGGCCATCGACCCCGCGCAGCGCATTGTCCTTGCCCCGCAGGCTCGCGGGAAAATTGTCGGCGAGCCACTGCCGCACGTCGGCACGGAAATCATCCAGCGCGGCGGCTGGAGCGTCGAGTTCGGCGGCGGTCGCCATTATTGCTCTCCTTCGGGACCGAATCTGAATATCGGGTATGCCGTCGCATCGCATAGAATTCGCCTCGTTGCCAAGGGGGTCATTCGGCCATGGCGGGCTGGCCATGGCGCGACCCCTCCGTTGTGTTCTTTCTTTGTTTCATACTATAAACTTGGCGACGGGCGCACCGGGTCGCCCCACGGCAAGCGATCGGAAAGATGGTGACCTTTCGGGCGATGCATGGGGCATCATCGGGGCAAGGGGGCAGCGGATGGGATATGACCGACGTACCGTCATCATCGTTCTGACGGCGGTGATCATCGACACAATCGGCTTCGGCATCGTCCTCCCGATCCTGCCCGCGCTGATCACCCGGCTCGGCCATACCGATCTGGACCAGGCGACGCGGATCTCGGGCTATCTGCTCGGCATCTATGCGCTGACCCAATTCTTTGCCGCCCCGCTGCTCGGCAATCTCGGCGACCGGTTCGGCCGGCGGCCGGTGCTGATCGCCTCGATGCTCGCCTTCGCGGCGGACTATGCGCTGATGGCCTGGGCGCCGACGCTCGCCTGGCTGTTCCTCGGTCGCGCGATCGCCGGGGTCGCGGGCGCGATCTACGGCCCGGCCAGTGCCGCGCTCGCCGATGTCAGCACCCCCGAAAAGCGATCGACAGTCTTCGGCTGGCTGGGCGCTGCCTTCGGGATCGGCTTCATCGTCGGACCGGCGATCGGCGGTCTGCTCGCCGGGCTTGGCCCGCGCGCGCCGTTCATCGCCGCCGCGCTGCTCGCGCTCGTCAATGCCGTGGCGATGATCTTCCTGTTCCCCGAATCGCTCCATCCCGAGCTGCGTCGCGCCTTCGACTGGCGCAGCGCCAATGTCATCGGCGCCTTCCAGCCGCTGTTCAAAAGCGGCGAAGCGGCGCCCCTGCTGATCGCGTGGTTCGTCTGGCAATTGGCGAGCTTTGTCTATCCCGCGACCTGGGCCTTCTGGTGCGCGGCGCGGTTCGGCTGGGATGCGACTGCGATCGGCTGGTCGCTGACGTTCGTCGGCGCGGTCATGGCGAGCGTCCAGTTCTTCCTGACCGGCCGGATCATCGGCCGGATCGGCGAACGGCGCGCCGTCGTCGTCGGACTGGCGAGCGGGGGCGGCGCCTTTCTGGCCTATGTCTTCATCACCGCCGGGTGGCAGGCCTATGTCGTCTTTCTCGCCAGCGCGCTGTCGTTTCTGGTGTTTCCAGCGATGAACGCGCTGCTCTCGCGGCTCGCCGATGGATCGCATCAAGGTGCGCTGCAGGGCGGGATCGGCAGCATGAACAGCGTCGCCGCCGTGATCGCCCCGCTCATGCTGACCCAGGTGCTCGCCGCCGGAGTGGCGCGCGGCGAACCGGGGGCTGCGTTCCTGCTGGCCAGCGCGCTCGCGGCGGTGGCGCTGGCGATCGTCGTATGGAAAGTGCTCGGCCGGGTGCCGCCGAAAGACGCGCCCGCCGGGCCTGGCTAATGCTCCCGGCCGGGCCGCCGGCTCAGGAGGAGATCGAGATGGCCGCCGGCATCGACCAACGTCACCTCGCCGGTCACCGCGCGCATCGCCGGATCGAGCAAGCCGACGATCGGCGCGGCGACATCGGGCGCCATCGTCGCCAACGCCATCGGCACGCTCGCGGCGATCCGCGCGTTGAGTTTCGCAAATCCCTCCTCGCCGAGCCGCTTTTCGAACCAGCCGGTGCCGACATAGCCCGGCGCCACCGCATTCACCCGGATCGCCGGCGCGAGCACCCGCGCGAGGCTCTGTGTCATCGTGATCAACGCGCCCTTCGAACAGGCATAGGCGACCGACGATCCCATGCCGAACACCCCGGCGACCGACGCCACGCTGACGACCGCGCTCATCGGGCCTTCGCGCATCGCTGGCGCGCAGGCACGGATCATCTGGAACGCGGCGATCGTGTTGAGCCGGTAGATATCGACGAAATCCTCGGCATCGAGCGCGTCGAGATCCTCATGATCGGCGAATTTCGTCCGGCCCGAATTGTTGACCAGGAAGTCGATCCGGCCAAAGCGCTCGGTCGCGGCGGCGGCGAGTTTGCGGCAATCGGCGTCGTCGACGATGTCCGCCTGCACCGCGATCGAGCCATTGCCGATTTCGATGGCGAGCGCCTCGGCATCGGCCCGGCTGGTCGCATAGTTGATCACGCACCGCACCCCGCGCGCCGCGAGCTGGCGAACTACCGCCGCGCCGATCCCGGTGCCCCCGCCGGTGACGATCGCGACGCCGCCTTCCATCGCCTCGCTCATGCCTTCGCACTCGGGCGTGCCGAGGCGCGCTCGTGCCACGCCTTCAGATGGGCCAGATCGTCAGGAATGCCGACATCGATGAACAGGCCGAAATCGATCGTCGTCAGCAACGCGATATCGGCGATCGAGAAATCCTTGCCTGCCAGCCACGGCCGATCAGCGAGCGCTGTATCGAAGAAGCGCATCGCCTCGGTCACCTTGGCGCGGTTGCTCTCGCCGAAATCCGTGTATTGCGGCACCACCACGCGTGCGGTGAACGGATGGGTATGCTGCCAGATCATCGCCAGCGGCGCGCCGAGCCGCAATTCGACGCGGCGAGTCCACATATCCACCTCGGCGACCCCCTTCGGTCCCTTGCCGAACATCGGCGGATCGGGATTGAGCGCCTCGAAGAAGCGGCAGATCGCGATCGTCTCGGTGAGCACGTCGCCATCGTCGAGCACCAGCGCCGGCACCTGGCCGAGCGGATTGATCGCCAGATAATCGGGGGCCTTGTGCTCGCCTTGCAGCATCAAGACTTGCTTGCTGGGCACCTTGAGCCCCTTTTCGGCAAGGAAGATGCGCACCCGGCGCGGGTTCGGCGCCGGGTCGGCAGCGTCGTAAAATAGCATTGCGTGACCTCCCCTTTGTTTTTCGAAGATCGCGTATGGCATTTCGACGGGCCGTCGCCTAGCTGGTCAAGAGGGTTGATGGGAGACGCTATGACCGCCGAGACGATGCTCGCGAGCAGCTTCGCGACTCTGCCCGATCTGATCCGCGCCCATGCCGCCGAACGCGGCACCAAGCTCGCGCTGATTTCGAGCGCGGGAACGATCGACTATGCGACGCTCGATCGAAGGATCGATCAGGTCGCCGCGGCGCTGCAACGCGACGGCGTCCAGCCACGAAGCTGCATCGCGATCTGCGCCGCGCCTTCGATCGACTATGCGATCGTGTTTCTCGGCGCGCTGCGGGCCGGCTGTGCGGCGACCCCGCTCGCGCCTTCGGCGACCGGCCCCGACATCGCCGCGATGATCAACGATAGCGGTGCGCCGATCGTGTTCGTCGACGCTGACACGCGGACCGCGCTGGACGGACAAGCGCTGACCGCGACGATCGTCGATCTCGACACCGACGCCTTCATCGACTGGCTGGCCGCGCCGGGCGCCCGGCCCGCCCCCGCCGACATCGCCCCCGATGATCCCTTCAACGTCATCTATTCATCGGGCACGACGGGCATCCCCAAGGGTATCGTCCAGAGCCATGCGATGCGCTGGGCGCATATCCATCGCAATGCCGGCGCCGGCTTTGGCGAGGCGGTGACGATGATCGCGACGCCGCTCTATTCGAACACCACGCTGGTGACCCTGCTGCCGACGCTCGGCTGGGGCGGAACCGCCGTGATCATGAAGAAGTTCGACGCGCGGGACTTTCTGGAGCTGGCGTCGGCGCACCGCGCGACCCATGCGATGCTGGTGCCCGTCCAGTATAGCCGGATCATGGCGGTGCCCGATTTCGATCGCTTCGATCTGTCGGCCTTCCGCCTGAAGACCTGCACCAGCGCGCCGTTTTCGGCGGCCTTGAAGGCCGATGTCGTCGCGCGCTGGCCCGGGCTGCTGATCGAATATTACGGCATGACCGAGGGCGGCGGCACGACGATGCTTGTCGCCAACGCCCATCCGACCAAACTCCACAGCGTCGGCTTGCCGATCGAGGGGCATGACATCCGACTGATCGACGACGACGGCAACGAGGTGGCGCCGGGCAAGACGGGCGAGGTCGTCGGCCGGTCGCCGGCGATGATGACCGGCTATCACGGCCGCCGCGAGGCGACGCAGGCAGCCGAGTGGTTCGATGCCGAAGGGCGCCGCTACATCCGCCACGGCGATATCGGTCGCTTCGACGAAGACGGGTTCCTGATCCTGATGGACCGCAAGAAGGATCTGATCATCTCCGGCGGCTTCAACATCTATCCCAGCGACCTCGAAGCCGTGCTGGCGCAGCATCCCGACGTCGCCGACTGCACCGTGGTCGGGGTGCCTTCCGAAGCATGGGGCGAAACCCCGGTGGGCTTCTACGTACCGCGCGGATCGGCCACCGATCCGGCGGCGATCCTCGCCTGGACCAACGCCCGGCTCGGCAAGACCCAGCGGCTCGCCGCGCTCCACATCGCCGCCGAACTCCCGCGCAGCGCGATCGGCAAGGTGCTCAAACGCGAATTGCGCGATCAATTGTCGAAAGCCGAAACATGACCCCGATTGCCGATATCCTCGCCGCCGCCCAGCCGACCGAGACGGGATACACCGCCACCATCCCCGCCGGCTGGCTGCAGGGCCGCACCGCCTTTGGCGGGCTTTCCTCGGCGATCGCGCTCCACGCCGCGCAGCATTGCGAGCCCGATCTGCCGCCGCTGCGAACGGCGCAGGTGTCGTTCATTGGGCCGCTGGCGGGCGATATCACCGTCACCGCGACGAAGCTGCGGCGCGGGCGGACGGCGGCGTTCATCCAGGCCGACATCACGTCCGACGCGGGGCTTGGCTACCGCGCGACCTTCGTCTTCATGTCGGGCCAGCCCTCGACGATCGATCTCGACAACCGCCCGCTGATGGATCGCCAGCCGCCGGTGCAGGATGCCAAGGTGTTTACCGGCCCCGAAGGCTTTTTCATCAACAACTTCAACTTTCTCGACATCAAGGATGGCATCGGCGAGGGCGAATTGTTGCGCTGGGCAAGGCTCCGGGCGACCGAGGGGCTCGATCCGATGGTCCATCTGATGGCGATCGCCGACGCGCTGCCGCCGGCGGTCGCACGGCTGTTCACCACCGGTTATCCGCCGGTCAGCTCGGTCACCTGGCTCGTCAACATGCTGACCCCGACCCCCAGCACCACCGACGACTGGTGGCTGCTGTCCGCGAAATCGGATTATGCCCGCAATGGCTGCAGCAGCCAGACGATGCGGGTCTGGAACGCCTCGGGTGAACTGGTCGCAGAGGGCATGCAGAGCGTCGCGATCTTCATCTGAGACGACCGATGCCGCGACAATTTGCGACACTTTATCGGTTGCCTGACAAAACACCGCGACACATGGAGACCAGATTGATCGGGACGGTGGAGATCAGCTCCATCCGATGATCAGGATCAATGCCATGAAAAAGCTTATCATTGCAGCCGCGCTCGCCACGACGACGATTGGCGGCGTCGCGCTTGCCACGCAGATGCAGGACGGCGGTGGCCATCATCGCGGCGGCGCGATGGCGCAGGCCGATGCCAATCACGACGGCACGATTACCCGCGACGAGTTCCTCGCCGCAGCGACGCAGCGCTTCGACAAGATGGACGCCAATCACGACGGCAAGATCACCGCCGAGGAGCGCATGACATGGCGCCAGGCCAAGCGGGACCGCTGGATGGCGCGCGCGGGCGAAGACGGGCCCAAGGGTCCGGGCATGCACCGCCGCGGCCCCGGTGGTCCGGATGGTCCCGGCATGGCAGGCCGCGGTCCCGGCGGCGGCCCCGAAGCCATGCTGGCGCGTCTCGACGCGAACAAGGACGGCAAGATCAGCCGCGCCGAATTCACCGAGCCGATGATGGCGCGCGCGACGGGGCATTTCGACCGGATCGACACCAATCATGACGGCTTTGTCGACAAGGCCGAGATGGATGCCGCCCGCACGCAGATGCGCGAACGCGTCAAGGCGTGGCGTGAGGGCGCGGGGCGGCCACGCGCCAGCGAAGCGCAGCTCGAGGCGCAGTCTCCGGCGCCGCAACCGAATACCGGGAAGTAAGCTTCCCGGTCGCCGGGCGGGCATCTCCCCCCTCCCCCAGCCCGCCCGGCAATTCTTGCGGTTCATGCCCATCACTCGCTTCCCGGAGGCGACTTCCATGCTAGACGGAGAGCTGATGGCAGATCAGCCCCATCTCCTGCTCGTCGATGACGAACGCTCGATCAGAGAGCCGCTCGCGCAATTTCTGCACAAGCAGGGGTTTCGGGTAACGCAGGCAGCCGATGCCGCTTCGGCGCGCACGCGGCTCGCCGCCTATGCGATCGATCTCGTCATCCTCGACATCATGATGCCCGGCGAGGACGGGCTCAGCCTGTGCCGCCACATTCGCGAGACGAGCGATTTGCCGGTGATCTTGCTCACCGCGCGCAGCGAGGAGACCGAGCGCATCGTCGGCCTCGAAATGGGTGCCGACGATTATGTCGTGAAGCCCTTCTCCCCGCGCGAGCTCGCCACCCGCGCCAAGGTCGTGCTTCGCCGCTCGGCGGCCGGCGGCGCGCGTCAGCGGCCGCCCGAAGCCGGCGCCTATGGCTTTGCCGATTGGGTGCTCAAGACCGGTGAACGCGCGCTGGTCGATCGCGATGGCGTGTCGGTCGCGTTGTCGACCGGCGAATATAATCTGCTGCTCGCGCTGGTGCAGCGCCCGCGTCAGGTGTTGACCCGCGACCAGCTGCTCGATCTGACGCAGGGCCGCGAAGCCGCCGCGTTCGATCGCGCGATCGACAATCAGGTGAGCCGCCTGCGTCGCAAGATCGAGGCGGATCCGAAGAACCCCGAATTGGTCAAGACCGTCTGGGGCGGCGGCTATACGCTTGCTGCCGAGGTCACCCGGCTTTGATCGCGCGGTCGCTGATGCCGCGCAGCCTGTCGGGCCAGCTCGCCCTGCTCATCGCGGTGGCGCTGTTCGCCGCGCAGGCGGTCAATTTCGGATTGCTGCTCGAAGGGCGCCGCCAGTTCCGGCTCCAGCAGATCGTCGGCCCGACCGTCGCGCGGATCATCGATGTCGAGGAGGCCGGCGTCGCGGGGCGACTCCCCGATCGCCGGCTGCAAGGGAGGGTGAAGCTCGCTGCCACCAACCCCCTCGACGCGCGCCAGCACCAGCGACCCGACATCGAACAAGGCTTGCGAACCGCGCTCGCCGAGGCAGGCGTTCTGCACGGTGCGATCAATACCGAGATTCGCTCGATCGGCCCTGACGATCCGCACCTGAAGCGTTTTTCGCCGCGCCAGGCGCAACGCTATGCCCGGATCGGCGCCGAATTGTTGATCGCGGTCGAGCGGCGCGGGGGCGGCTGGATCCTGTTGAGTGCCCCATGGTCGCGCAACGATTTCTTTCTGATCTGGCAACTCGTCGGCCAGACGCTGATCCTCTACGTGATCGTCCTGCTCCCGCTGCTTTGGGCGGCACGCTATATTTCGCGCCCGCTCCAGTCGCTCGCCAATGCCGCGCGCCAGTTCACGCCCGGCGCCGCCGCGCCCGCGCTGCCCGAAGCGGGGCCGGCAGATGTCCGTGCCGTCATCGCTGCATTCAACGCCCTGCGGCTGCGCGTGACCGCGATGCTCGAGGAAAAGGACCGGATGCTGGGTGCGATCGGGCACGATCTGCGCACGCCGCTCGCCGCGCTCCGCGTGCGGATCGAATCGGTCGACGACGATGACGATCGCGCGCGGATGGCCGATACGATCGACGAGATGAACCGGACGCTCGACGACATCCTCTCGCTCGCCCGTCTGGGCCGCCCGAGCGAGGGCGTCACCGATGTCGATCTCGCGGCGCTGGTCGATGCGGTGGTCGAGGATTTCGTCGCGATCGGCAGCCCGGTGACCTTTGTCGAGGCTGATCGGCTCAAGCTTGCGCTGCGCCCGTCGCTGATGCGCCGGGCGATCCGCAATCTCATCGAAAATGCCGTCAAATACGGCCGCGCTGCCGAGGTGCGGCTGGTGCCCGGCAAGAATCAGGTCGCGATCGTCGTGGCCGATCAGGGGCCGGGCATTCCGCTCGACAAGATCGAGACGGTATTCGATGCCTTCACCCGGCTCGAAAGCTCGCGCAATCGCGAGACCGGCGGCGCCGGGCTGGGGCTGGCGCTGGCGCGCGCGATCGTGCGCGAGGCGGGCGGCGACGTCACCCTGGTCAATCGTCCGGCGAACGGCAGCGACGGCGGCGGGCTCGATGCGACGATCATCTTGCCAAGGCTGGCCTGAGCGCTACCAAAAGATACGCTAACAACTTAATTCCGATCAAGTATTAAACCGGCGATTAAGGTTATATTTACCATTGCTTGGCGGTGTAATATTTTATCGCCTGGAACAGATTTGCCCTTCCTTCGTTTATTGTCGGTAAGATACGAAGGAATTCGTCATGATCGATATGAAATCCGAAGCCGTTCTTTATCACGGTATAGTGGCTGGATCGAAATCGTCACGGATGGACGAAGATCACCTTACCGAAATTGCGCGGGGACCTTTGGTGATATTGGCGCGCTCGCTTGCCGGAACGCCGTCGGTGCACCGGCGCTGTATGTCGATCCACTGCGCCGGGCGGTCGCTTCAAATCGAAGAAGCCGAACAACTCGTCGATCAGTGGTTCGGCCAGGGCGTGCGTTCGGCGTGAGCCGGCCGGGCGCGCGGAGAAGATTGGTGCGGGCGGTCGGGCTCGAACCGACACTCCTTGCGGAACCGGATTTTGAGTCCGGCGCGTCTACCAGTTCCACCACGCCCGCACGGTTGCCCTGCTAGCGGCTCATCCGGCGCAAATCCAGCACCGAAATGGCGATTGGGGGACCCGTTTTCGAACGCGGCTCAATTGCGCGGCGCTTGCCGTCGATAGCTGAGCGCCTCGGCGATATGGAGACGCCCCACCCCCTCCTGGCCGCCGAGATCCGCGATCGTCCGCGCCACGCGCAGGATTCGGGTATAGCCGCGCGCCGACAGCCGCATTGCCTCCGCCGCCTGGGCGAGCAATTTGCGCCCCGGTTCGTCGGGCGTGGCGACCGCCTCCAGCACCGGGCCGTCAGCCTCGGCGTTGGTGCGCGCAGGCTGATCGGCATAGCGCGCGGTCTGGATCGCGCGCGCCGCGGCGACCCTCGCCGCCACGTCGGCCGATCCCTCGGCGGGGGGCGGCAGCACGAGATCGGCGGCGCTGACGGCCGCGACCTCGACATGCAAATCGATCCGGTCGAGCAGCGGGCCGGAGACCTTCGCCTGATAATCGGCCGCACAACGCGGCGCGCGCGAACAGGCAAGGGCGGCATCGCCGAGATGGCCGCAGCGACACGGATTCATCGCCGCGATCAACTGCACCCGTGCCGGGAAGGTGACGTGGGCGTTGGCACGCGCGACCGTCACCGACCCCGTTTCGAGCGGCTGACGCAGCGAATCGAGCACCGCGCGCTGGAATTCGGGCAGTTCGTCGAGGAACAGCACGCCGAGATGCGCAAGGCTCACCTCGCCGGGCTTGACCTTGAGCCCGCCGCCGACCAGCGCCGCCATCGACGCCGAATGATGCGGGCTGCGATAGGGCCGGGTCCGCGTGAGGCGACCACCGTTCAGCGTGCCCGCGACGCTTGCGACCATCGACACTTCCAAGGCCTCGCTCGAATCGAGCGGCGGCAAAATTCCGGGAAGGCACGCCGCCATCAGCGACTTGCCCGCCCCCGGTGGTCCCACCATCAGCAGATTGTGCCCGCCCGCCGCTGCAATCTCGAGCGCGCGCTTGGCGGTTTCCTGCCCCTTCACCTGGCGCAGATCGGGGCCCGGCGTGGCGGCATCGGCCTCGCCCGGCACCGGCGCTGACAACAAGCCATGGCCCTTGAAGTGGTTGAGCAGCGCGAGCAGATCGGGCGCGGCGATCACCTCGATCGTGCCCGCCCAGGCGGCTTCCGAGCCTTGCGCAGCCGGGCAGACCAGCCCCTTGCGATGCTCCGACGCGTGGAGGGCGGCGAGCAACACGCCCGGCGAGGTCGCGATCCGCGCATCGAGCCCCAATTCGCCGACGACGACATAATCGCTCAGCGTCTCGGCATCGAGCACCCCCATCGCCCCGAGCAGCGCAAGCGCGATCGGCAGATCATAATGCGATCCCTCCTTGGGCAGATCGGCGGGCGAGAGATTGACGGTGATCCGCTTTGGCGGCAGCGCCAGCCCGAGCGCCGCGATCGCGGCGCGCACGCGTTCGCGGCTTTCGGCGACCGCCTTGTCGGCAAGACCCACGACGTTGAAAGCCGGCACACCGGGCGCGACCTGCACCTGGACCTCGACGGCCCTTGCTTCCAGCCCCAGATAAGCCACCGTCGAAACAATCGCCACCATAAGCCCTGTCCTCGGCTAATGAACCGTTCATAGCGGGTTTCCGACAATGCGAAACCACGCGGAGACTGTCTTGCCAAAACAATACACCGATCCCATATCCCCGGTCGTGACGGCCAATCATCCCATTCGCGTGCGCAGTCCCGCCACGCGCACCGCCTTGCTCTTTCTCGGGGTGCTCGTCGTCCTGCTCTCGCCGATCGTCGGCGTCCTCCCCGGGCCGGGCGGGATTTTCGTGTTTGCAGCGGGTCTGGCGCTGATTCTCCAGAACTCGCAGTCGGCCAAACGGCGCTTCGTCGAGATCAAGCGACGCTGGCCGCGCGTCGGCCATTATGCCGATCTCGGCCTGCGTCGGGCGAGCGCGCTCAGGCGCCGCGAGCGCGACCGCGTACCGCGCGATGCCGAGGGTAAGCAGTCTCGTATCAGGCTGCTCTGGCTGACGATCCGCGACTCGATCCGCGGCCGCACCGATTGACGGCGCGAAAATATTGACTCGGCCTCACCCCTTGCCTAAAGGCTCTGGCTGTTCGGCCGCCGCTTTTGGCGGCCTTTTTACATTTCGATGATCTAGGGAATGAGCGATGAAGCGGACCTTTCAGCCGAGCAATCTGGTGCGTGCACGCCGCCACGGCTTCCGCGCGCGGATGGCGACGGTGGGCGGTCGCAACGTCCTTCGTGCCCGTCGCGCGCGCGGTCGCAAGAAGCTGTCGGCATAAAGATTCTTACCGAGCGCCGCGATTTTCTCGCGGCGAACGCGGGGAGACGCAGCGCCATGCCCGGCTTCGTCCTGCTGGCGCGCGACCGGCGCGATGGCGATCCGACGATGCGGATCGGCTATACGGTGACCAAGAAGATCGGCAATGCCGTCGTGCGCAACCGGATGAAGCGCCGGCTGCGCGCGCTCGCGCGCGAACTGCTGCCGCAGGCGGGGCTCGCGGGCAGCGATCATGTCCTGATCGGTCGCGCGGGCGGCATCGAACGCGATTTCGCGCTGCTCCGCGCTGAACTCGCCAAGGCGTTGGCGAAGCTCGCGCGATGATCGCGCGACTGCTCATTCTCGTCGCGCGTGGCTGGCAATTGGGGCCGTCGCTTATCCTGCCGCCGAGCTGTCGCTATCAGCCGACCTGTTCGGCCTATGCAATCGAGGCGCTTGGCCGCTATGGCGCGCTGAAAGGTGGATGGCTTGCCGCGAAACGCATCGCGCGCTGCCATCCCTGGGGCGGACATGGCTATGATCCTGTCCCCGGTAACGAACAGAGCCACGAATCGGGGTCGGCCAGGTGAGTGAAGACAATCGCAATATCGTGTTGTTCGCGGTCATCGCGGCGCTGATCCTGCTCGGCTGGCCGCTGATCGCGGGCAAGTTCATGCCCGCGCCACCGCCCAAGCCCGCACGCGTGGCCGCCAGCAACGCCGCTGCCCCCGCGACAAACCCGACCACCAGCGCCGCGCTCGAACCGGCCGCAGCCGCCGCCAAGACGTTGCGCGATCGTCAGGCGGTGATCGCCGAAACGCCGCGCGTGGCAATCACGACGCCGGCGCTGCGTGGTTCGATCAACCTCAAGGGTGCCCGGATCGACGATCTCGTGCTGCTGCGCCACCGCGAGACGATCAAGAAGGATTCGCCCCCCGTTCGGCTGCTCTCGCCCTCGGGCGCAGCGCACAGCTATTTCGCCGGGTTCGGCTGGGCCGGTGACGGCGTCACCGCGCCCGACAAGGATAGCATCTGGACAGCGGACGGCCCCGCCCTCACCCCCGAACGGCCGGTCACGCTCAGCTGGAACAGCCCGCAGGGCGTGCAGTTCCGCATCCGGATCGCGGTCGATCCCGATTATATGTTTTCGATTCAACAATGGGTCGGCAACGGTTCGGCAGCGCCCGTCACGGTGCGCCCCTATGGGCTGATCTCGCGGACCGGTGCGCCGAAGGAGATCGATACCTGGACCAACCATGTTGGCCCGATCGGCGTGTTCGGCCCCGGCGCCAACTACGACATCGGCTATCCCAATCTGCGGGGGCAGGAGCCCAGCTTCTTCGGCAAGATTTTCGGCACGACCGCCAAGCCCGGCGCCAATTATTTCGACGCCAAGGGCGGCTGGCTCGGCTTCGGCGACATGTATTGGCTGACCGCGCTGATCCCCGATCAGCAGGCGCGGGTGCACGCCGGCTTTCGCGGCGCGGCGGGAGATGTGTTCCAGGCCGATTTCTCGACGCCGCCGGTGACGATCGCCCCGGGCAAATCGGCGACCCAGACCAGCCGCTTCTTCGCCGGCGGCAAGGAAGTGCGGCTGCTCGATCAGTATCAGGACGATGGTCACATCGCCAATTTCGACAAGGCGATCGACTGGGGCTGGTTCCGGATCGTCGAGAAGCCGATCTTTTATTATCTCGACTGGCTGTTCCGGATGATCGGCAATTTCGGCGTCGCGATCATTCTGCTGACGATCACGATCCGGGGGCTCCTGTTCCCGATCGCGCAGCGCCAGTTCGCCTCGATGGCGAAGATGAAGGCGATCCAGCCCAAGATGAAGGCGCTGCAGGAACGCTACAAGGACGACAAGGCGCGCCAGCAGCAGGAGATCATGGCGCTGTACAAGGCCGAGGGCGCCAACCCGCTCGCCGGCTGTGCGCCCACCTTGCTGCAGATCCCAATCATGTACGCGCTCTACAAGGTGCTGCTGCTCGCGACCGAAATGCGCCACCAGCCGTTCGTGCTGTGGATTCGCGATCTCTCCGCGCCCGATCCGCTGACGCCGGTCAACCTGTTCGGCCTGCTGCCGTTCACGCCGCCGGTGTTCATCGCGATCGGCATCATCCCGATCCTGCTCGGCATCTCGATGTATTTCCAGTTCAAGCTCAATCCGGCGCCGATGGACGAAGCCCAGAAGCAGGTGTTCGCGATCATGCCCTGGATGCTGATGTTCGTGATGGCGCCGTTCGCGGTCGGGCTGCAGATCTACTGGATCACCTCGAACACGCTGACGATCCTGCAACAGCGGCTGCTCTATGCGCGCCATCCCGAGATGCTGGTGCCGGCCCCCAAAAAGGCCAAGCCGGCGCCCAAGAAGTGACCCGGCATGACTGAAACCGATGACGGCCCGTTCGATGCCGAGATGCTCGAAGCGGCGCGGATCACCTTCGCCGGGCCGATCGCCTTTTTGAAATCGGCGCCGACACTGGAATTCCTGCCCGATCCGGAGGTGCCCGAAATCGCCTTTGCCGGGCGGTCGAATGTCGGCAAGTCGTCGCTGCTCAACGCCCTCACCGGGCGCAACGGGCTCGCGCGGACCTCGAACACCCCGGGGCGCACGCAGGAACTCAATTTCTTCGACGTCGGCGATCCGCTCGCGCTGCGGCTGGTCGATATGCCGGGCTATGGCTTCGCCAAGGCGCCCAAGGACATGGTCAAGAAATGGCGCTTCCTGATCAATGATTTCCTGCGCGGGCGGCAGGTGCTCAAGCGCGTGCTGGTGCTGGTCGATTCGCGCCACGGCCTGAAAGAGGTCGATCACGACATCATGGCGATGCTCGACAAGGCGGCGGTCAGCTATCGTCTCGTGCTCACCAAGGTCGACAAGATCAAGCCGACCGAGCTGCTGAAGGTGATCGAGTCGACCGCGGCCGAAGCGCGCAAGCGCCCCGCCGCGCATCCCGACATTCTGGCCACCTCGAGCGAAGTCGGGCTCGGCATCGCCGAGCTGCGTGCCGCCGTGATCGAATCGATCGGCTGACCGGCGCTAACCGGCGCCGCCGCACGCCCAAAACCAGACGCCGGACGCCACGATACTTGCGCAGCGCGCCAAAACCATGATGCTAGGCGGGCAACAAGCAGCGCGGGGATCGATCATGGCAGGGTGGGGATGGGTGCGGCGGGCAAATGCCCGGCGGATGATGCTGGCCGTGACGCCGCTCCTGCTGCTCTCGGCGGCGCCCGCGCCGGTCCCCGGGGTCGGCACCCCCACGGTGCAGGAATCGCTCGACGTCCAGAGCTTCAACAACCCCGCCATTTCCCCCGATGGTCGCTGGGTCGTCTATGAAGAGAGCCGCACCAACTGGGTCAGCAATGCCTTCGAGACCGACCTGTGGATCGCCGACAGCGCGACCGGCGACCGCCGCCTGCTGACCGTCCAGGCCAATTCGAGCAATGCCGCCGCCTGGTCGCGCGACGGACGCTGGATCGCCTTCCTCTCCGATCGCCCTGGCGTCATCGCCAAAAGCCCATCGGGCAAGCGCCAGCTCTGGGTGATGCCGGCGGGCGGCGGCGAGGCGCAGCAGGTGACCGCGCTCGAAGACGGCGTCTCGGCGTTCGAATGGGCGCCCGATTCGCGCCATTTCGGCATCGTCACCGACAGCACCGAACCCGGCACGCTCAAGCAGCGCAAGGAAAGCTTCGGCGACTATCATATCGTGCGCGGCGATTATGTCATGGCGCAATTGTGGCTGATCGCGCTGCCGCAGACCGATGCCGCCGGTCGCGCGATTGCCGTCCCCGCGTCGAGGCCGATCACGAACGGCAAGGATTTCAGCGTCATGGCGTTCGATTTCGCCCCCGACGGCAGCAAAATCGCCTTTGCCTCGGTGCGCGATCCCGACATCATCTCGGGCGTCACCAGCAAGATCCAGGTCGCCGATCTCGCGACCGGCAAGATCAGCATGGTGGCGGGAGAAGGCGGCCCGAACGGAAACCCCAAATGGTCGCCCGACGGGCGCGCGATCGCCTTCGAAACTGCGGCCGGCGCCGAGAATTATTATTATGCCAACGGCCATATCGGCATCGTCCCCGCCAGCGGCGGCGCGACGCGGATCGTGGGGGGCAATTTCGACGAAGACGCTCAGCTGCTGGGATGGGACGCTGGCGGGATCGCCTTCGCCGCGCTCCAGAAGACCGAGGCCGGGCTGTTCCGGATCGATCCCGGCACCGGCGCGGTCACGCGCGTGGCGCTGGCGGGCACGCCGATCGCCCGATCGTTCTCGCTGTCGCGCAGCGGCCGGCGGCTCGCCTATGTCGGTGCGGCGGCCAATCGCTTTCCCGAAATCTATCTCGCCGATCTCGATCGCGGCGCCCCCGCCCCGATCACGCGCGGCGGCGAGCAGCTCGCGCAATACCAGATCTCGACCCGGCAAGTGGTCAGCTGGAAATCGAGCGACGGCACCCCGATCGAGGGCATCCTCTACACCCCGAAGAATTTCGATCCGAAGAAGAAATATCCGCTGCTCGTCGTCATCCATGGCGGCCCGACCGGGATCGACCTGCCGGTCGTCGTCGCCGATCGCTATTATCCGATCGAACGATTCATCGCGCGTGGCGCCATCGTGCTCCGGCCCAATTATCGCGGCTCGGCGGGCTATGGCGCCGCCTTTCGGGCGCTCAACGTCCGCAACCTGGGCGTCGGCGACTATCAGGACGTGATCAGTGGCGTCGATTCGCTCGTCGCCAAGGGTTTCGTCGATCCCGCGCGGGTCGGCGCGATGGGGTGGAGCCAGGGCGGCTATATCTCGGCGTTCATCGCCACCGCGAGCGACCGCTTCAAGGCGGTGTCGGTCGGCGCCGGCATTTCGGACTGGATGACCTATTACGCCAATACCGACATCACCCCGTTCACCGTCCAGTATCTCAAGGCAACGCCTTGGGACGATCCCGAAGTCTACCGCAAGACCTCGCCGATCGCCTATCTCGCCACCGCCAGGACGCCGACGCTGATCCAGCACGGCGGCAGCGACCGGCGCGTCCCGATCGCCAACGGCTATGAACTGCGCCAGGCGCTCGAGGACAAGGGCGTGCCGGTGAAAATGGTCGTCTACGAAGGCCTCGGCCACCCGATCAACAAGCCCAAGCAGCAGCGCGCGGTGCTCGAGGAGAATGAGAACTGGTTCGGCCATTATATCTTCGGCGCGCCGCTCGCCGACGATCTGGTGCCCGACAAGCCGGCGACGGGCGATGCTCGTTGCCCGGCGACGCCAACGCCGGTATCGGCCAAGCCATGCTGAAGCTGATCATCGGGAACAAGGCCTATTCGTCCTGGTCGCTGCGCGGCTGGCTGGCCTGCAAGCAATCGGGATTGCCGTTCGAAGAGGTCGTCGTCCCGCTCTACGACGCCGATTGGGACAAACGCCGCGAAGGCGACGAATTCGCGCCCTCATCGGGCAAGGTGCCGATCCTGTGGGATGGGGACATCGTCGTGTGGGACAGTATGGCGATCATCGCCTATCTCGACGAAAAGACCGGCGGCGACAAATTCTGGCCAACCGACGTCGCCGCGCGGGCGATGGCGCGATCGATGGCGGCGGAAATGCATTCGGGCTTCGCCGCGCTGCGCCGCAAGCACAGCATGAACATCCGCCAGACCTTCCCCCAGCAACGGCCCGACGACGATGTGCTCGCCGATCTCGCGCGGATCATGGAACTATGGGCACAGGCGCGCGCGCGATTCGGTGGCGATGGCGATTTCCTGTTCGGCGCGTTCGGCGCGGCCGACATCATGTTCGCGCCGGTCTGCACCCGGATCGTGACCTATCAACTGCCGATCGCGCGCTTCGCGCCGGCCTATATCGACGCGGTGCTCGGCCATCCGTTCCTGCAGGACTGGATCGCCGGCGCTCAGGAGGAAGAGTGGGTGATCGAACAGTTCGAAACCCCCTCCACGCGCTGAAACGCCCGGCGCAAGCGTTGAGACATCATAATCCGGCGGGTACGCCGGCCGCGCAACTTATCCATCGTTGAAGCGTCTTTTTTGGGAGAAACGGGCCGCCGGTGCGACATCGACGGACGATCGGACCATGAGAGAATCGGCGATGTTGGACGGCCAGATTGCAATCGTCACCGGCGGCGAATCGGGGATCGGTGCCGCGTGCGCCAAGGCGATGGGGGATCTCGGCGCGCGGGTGGCGATCACCTACTTCAAGGACCGGGCCGCCGCCGAGGCCGTGTGTGCATCGATCGGCGATTCGTCGCGCGCTATCGCGGTCCAGGCCGATGTGGGCGACGAGGCCGCCGTCGCCGCTCTTTTTGCGAAGTGCGAGGACGCCTTCGGCACCCCCGGCCTGCTGGTCAACTCGGCGGGGCTCAACATGAGCGGGGTAATGCTGGTCGATATGGCGCTCGCGCAATTCGATCGCGTCGTCCGAACCGATCTCTATGGGCCTTTCCTCACCTGTCGCGCGCTGGTGCGCGGACTCGCGGCGACCGGCCAGAGGGGCCGGATCGTCAACATATCGTCGATCCACGAGCGTGCGCCGCGCGCCGGCGGGGCAGATTATGACGCGGCCAAAGGCGGTCTTGCCCAGCTGACCGCGACGCTGGCGCTCGAGCTCGCGCCGAAGGGGATCGCGGTCAACGGCGTCGCCCCCGGCATGATTCTCACGCCGATGAACGAGAAGGCGCTCGACGATGCCGACTACCGCCGCACGCTCGAAGCCAATATCCCGTGGCAACGCGCCGGCCGCCCCGACGAGGTTGCCGCGCTCGTCGCTTTCCTGCTGTCTCCTGCTGCCGACTATATCACCGGCACCACGGTCACGATCGACGGCGGGCTGTCGCTGACCGTCGCGCAGGGCGCTTGACGATGGTTGCCTATGCCGTCGAACAACTCGATGACGTCAGGCTGACGGGCGGTCCGCTGGGCAAGAAATTCGATCTCATGAGCCCCTTCGTATGGCGCGAAGACGGGCGCTATCGGATCCTGGTGCGTGGCGTACCCTGCCCGCTCGGCCCGACCGATCCGACCGGCATCATCGGCGGCGGCACCAGCGAGCGCGGGCTCACTTTTGCGATGGACGATACCCCGACGATCGATCCCGGCCCCGATGCCGACGACGCGGGCGGATGCGAGGACCCCACCGTCGTCGTCATGCCCGACGGCCGCTATCTGGTCTATTATACCGGCGTCGACGCCAGGCGCGCGCAAAGCGCGATGATCCTCGCCGAAGGGCGCGAGCTGGCATCGCTCAGCAAGATGCAGCTCGTGCTCAAGGCCCCGCCAGGCGAAGGCAATATAAAGGAGGCGACTCTCGCGCAGACCTCGACCGGCGCATGGCGGCTATTCTACGAATATGCCGCCCACGGCGCCTCGCGGATCGGGCTGGCGGGAAGCCCCTCGCCCGATGGCCCCTGGACCGTGCTACCCGACCCGTTCGGGATTCGCGAGGACAGCTGGGACAATTGGCATCTGTCGACCGGGCCGATCGCGATGATCGACGGCGCCGATCCGGTGATGTTCTACAATGGCGCGACGCACGATGCGCGCTGGCGAATCGGCTGGATCAGCTTCGATCGCGATTTTTCGTGCGTCACCGGGCGGGGACTCGAACCGCTGCTCGTGCCGCCGCCGGCAACCGATCGCAATGCGACCGACATCGCCTTTGCTGCGTCGACGGTGATCGAAGGCGATCTGATCGCGCTCTACTATTCGCTCGAGGATCGCCTGCTCCGCCGCGCGCTCATCCGCCGCTACGCGTGAGCCGCTGGGCGATCGGCCGCCGCGCTGCGTCGTCGGAGTCGGACAGGCACCGTCACTTCAGTCGTTCCTGGGGATAGGGCGTGCCATCCTTGCGGACATAGCCGTCCTTGGTGAACCGCATGTCGATATCCGAATAACTCCCGCCCGATTCGGCATCCCCCGCCGAAATGGCGACGAACATGCAATCGGCGGTGCTTCGGTTGACGAGGTGGTGGCCGTTGCCGTCGCCCATCGCAAAGGCGGCGACGTCGCCGGCGCGCAACAGTGTCTCGCCGTTATCATCGATCAGCACGGCCTCGCCCGCCAGAATCACCACCAGTTCGTCCTCGCCGTCGTGCCAGTGGCGCTGCGACGACCAGGCGCCGGGCCTCAGCGTGACATGGCTCGCGCCGAACGCGGTGAGGCCGCCGGCCGGCGCCAGCCGCCGCCACCAGCGGCCTGCCACCGGCGCATCGAACGGCGGCGGATAGCCGGTCGCGTTGCTCGGGGGGATTGTGTCGAGATCGAGCTTGGGCAATGCAGCCTCCATGGACGCCATCACCAGTTTGCCCGATGTCGTGGCGCTCACCAAGGCCCTGATCGCTTGCGAAAGCGTCACGCCCGCCGGGCCTGCGGTGTTCGATGTGCTCGAGGCCGCGCTTCTCCCGCTCGGATTCTCCGTCGACCGCTTTCTCGCTGGCGAAGCACCCGACGGCCCGGTGGAGAATCTGCTCGCCGTGCGCGATCGCGGTGGCCCGCATTTCGCCTTTGCCGGGCATCTCGACGTGGTGCCTCCCGGGGCGGGATGGGCCAGTGATCCCTTCACGCCAGAGGTACGCGGCGCGCTGCTGTACGGGCGCGGCGCGGTCGACATGAAAGGCGCGATCGCCGCGTTTGTCGTCGCGGCGGCACGCGCGCCGTCGACCGGCACGCTCAGCCTGCTCATCACCGGCGACGAGGAAGGCCCGGCAACCTTCGGTACGGTGGCGATCATCGAACGGATGGCGGCGCGTGGGCTGCAGCCCGATCTCTGCCTGATCGGCGAGCCGACCTCGGTCCACCGCCTCGGCGACATGATCAAGATCGGCCGGCGCGGCTCGGTCAATATCTGGATCGAGGTGCCCGGCAAGCAAGGCCATGTCGCCTATCCCCATCTCGCCGACAACCCGATCACCCGGCTTGTCGCGATCCTCGCCGAGATCGATGCGATCACGCTCGATGACGGCAGCGAATGGTTCCAGCCTTCCAATATCGAGGTAACCGACCTCGGCGTCGGCAATCCGGCGACCAACGTCATCCCCGCGCTCGCCACCGCGCGGCTCAGCATCCGTTTCAACGACCGGCATCGCGGCAGCGATCTGACGGCGATGATCACCGCGATCGTCAAGCGGCACGCGCCCGACGGCCGGGTGACGGCGCGCATTTCTGGCGAGGCTTTTCTGACCCCGCCGGGCACGCTTTCCACGCTGATCGGCGCGGCGATCGAGCGCCGCACCGGCCGCCATCCCGAGCTGTCGACCACGGGCGGCACGTCGGACGCGCGCTTTCTCTCGCAGCTTTGTCCGGTGGTCGAATTCGGGCTGGTCAACGCAACGATGCACAAGCTCGACGAGGCGGTCGCGGTCGACGACCTGATCCTGCTCGCCGATATCTATGAAGATATCCTCGTCGCGGCGCTTCAGCCCGCCATCCGCTGACGGTCGTCGGACCGGGACCAGGCCATGAACGCCTCCTCGTCCATCGGCTCGGCGACGGCATAGCCCTGAATGACGTCGCAGCCGATGATCCGCAGGACCTCGGCCTGATCGGCGCTCTCGATCCCTTCCGCGACGGCTTCGCAGCCGAGACCGTGGATCAGCCCGATCACGGCATGAACGATCGTTCGCGCCTCGCGCTTCACTGCGACATATTCGATCAGGCTGCGATCGAGCTTGACCCGATCGACCGGCAGATCGCGCAGCCGCGCCAGATTGGAATAGCCCGTGCCGAAATCGTCGATCGCGATCGTCGCACCATCGGCGCGTAGCGCGGCGATCGCCTCGATCACCTCCTCGTTGCAGTGCATCGCCATCGTCTCGGTGATTTCGAGCTCGAGCAGATGCGGCGGCGCATTGGCGGCCATCATTGCCTCACGCAGGCGGCGGAAGAAGCCGGCATGATCGAGCTGACGCGGCGAAATATTGATCGCAAGACGCTGTTCGATGCCTTCACGGCCCCAGCGCGCGATCGTATCGGCCACCGTCGCGATCACCCATTCGCCGATCTCGACGATCAGGCCGGTCTCCTCGGCACGCTTGATGAACGTCCCGGGGAGTTTGAGGCCAAGACGCGGATGGCGCCAGCGCAACAGCGCCTCGGCCGCGACGATCCGCCCGCCGGCCAGGCTGATCTGCGGCTGAAACACGAGCGCGAACTGATTGAAATCGATGGCCTCGCGCAGATCGCTTTCAAGCTGGGCGCGATCGGCGATCTCGGCCGCCAGCGTATCGCTGAAGAATTCGGCACGACCGCGGCCGCTGCCTTTGGCGTGATACATGCCCGCGTCGGCAGCGCGCATCAGATCGGTCAGCGACGTGCCATGCTCGGGCCGCATCGCGATGCCGATCGACGCACCGATCTCGACTTCGTTGCCGATCAGATCGAAAGGCTCGGCGAGCGCGAACAGCACGCCGCGCGCGATCCGCTCGGCATCGGCGGCGTCGGCGATGTCGGGGAAGAACATCGTAAATTCGTCCCCCGCCAGGCGGCCGATCAGCGGCTGGGGGGCTTCCATCTCGACGGTCATCCGGTCGGCGACCGCCCGCAATCGGTTGGCGACCATGCCCAGCAAGACATCGCCGACAGCATGGCCGAGCGTATCGTTGACCTGCTTGAACCGATCGAGATCGATGAACAACAGCGCCGCCGTCGTCCCCGGCGGCATCGCGATCAGCAGGCGCTCGCAACTCCGCCGGAAATTGGTTCGGTTGGCGAGGCCCGTGACGGTATCGAACATCGCCAGCCGGTGGACGCTATCCATATTGGCGCCGACCTGAACGAACAATGCCTCCATCGCCGTCGCCAGCTGCGGGACATTTTCGTGTATTTCCTTTGGGATAACCCCGACGAGATCGCCTTGTGCAGCCAGCGCGAGCCGGCGAATGGCCGAATCGATCGCGGCAGCCGTGTTGGCGATGGCGCGCTCGGTCGATGCCCAGCACATGACCGCGCAAATGATCGCGGGGATGAGCGCGCGCGAGACGCTTTCGGAATCAAGCCGGCCGTTGGACGTCGCGACAAGGGCGAGGATGAATGCGACCGCGCCCGACGCCATCGCGAAGGAGACGGCGCGGCTTTTGAGCGAAGCTCCTTCCATCGCGCTGCCAAATCCCCCGTTGCCGCCAAGCCCGGGCGCCCGGGCGGATGGCGAAAAATGCCATCGAAAGGTTAATAATTTCGATCACGATCACGGCGAATCACGATGTAAAGGGCGCCGGCGCCGCCATGGCGCGGGTGGGCCGGGCGGACCGCCGCGATCCGCGCCGAATGACGCGATGCCGCTAGCCAGTCGCCGACCGCTGCGCGGATGCGGCCTCGCGCATGGGGTCGCTCGCTTTCGGGCCGGGGAGGTCGGCCGGTGATCAGCAGCAAGACCCTGTCGCCGCGACGCAGCGCACGATCGAGCCCCTGATCAAGCGCGACATAGGCGGTGTCGAGCGTGTGCTCGTGCAGATCGACCACACTGTCGGGGGCGACCGCGCCGGCGGCGAGACGGCGATCCCAGCCGCCGTCGAGCGTCTGGCCGGGACCGGGCGGGCTTTTGGCGGGCGGCAGCGCCGGACCGGGCTTTCGAGCGGGCACGGGCCCCGGTTTCGGTCGGGGAATAGCGGCGTGCGCCGCGCGGCCTTGCTGGGGTGTCGGTGGTGCGGGGGCAATCGGTGCCGCGTCGATGACGGTGCGCGCCGGCCGAACCGTGGCGATCACGCGCTGCCAGAGCGCCGCTTCATCAGCGCTCAGACGGCGCCCGGCCATCGCTGCCCCCTGCCCGCTGCCGCGCAAGCGTTCCCTTTGGTACGAGGAGAAAGGCCGTTCCGCGCGCCGCCATGCCGCCGGCAATCGCGCTGGCTTCCTCTCCGGCGCCCCAAAAGGTGTCGACGCGATTGGCGCCCCGGATCGCGCCGCCCGTGTCCTGCGCGATCCACAGCCGGCTGGCGTCGGTGCGATCCATCGACAGGAACACCGGCGCGCCGAGGGGAATGAATTTGGGATCGACAGCGGCGCTGACCCCGCCCGTGACGGCATAGCCCATCGCCCCCTGGGCCGGGCCGCTTTGCTCGCGAAAAAACACGAAGCTCTTGTTCTCGCGCATGATCTCGCGGCCTTCCTGGGGGTGGGCACGCAACCAGGCGACGATGCCCTGCATCGAGCTTTGCCCGGGCGCGAGCAGCCCACGGTCGCGCATCAGCGTGCCGATCCCGGTATAGTCGCGGCCATTCTGGCTGTCGTAACCGATCCGCATCACCGAGCCGTCGGGGAGTCGCAGCCGGCCCGAGCCCTGGATCTGCAGGAAGAAGATCTCGACCGGATCAGCGGCCCAGGCAATGATCGGCGCCGACTTGTCGATGGCGCCGGTCTCGATCTGGGTGCGGTCGTAATAGGGCACCAGCGCGGTGCCTTCGATCCGGCCGCGCACGCGTTTGCCCTTCAGTGCATCCGAAAACCGCCCGAGATCGACGTCGATAAGGTCACTGGGACGGCCATAGATCGGCACCTGATACTCGCGGCTCCGGGTTCGCGATCCGCGTATTTCAGGCTCGAAATAGCCGGTCGCAAACGCGCGGCCGTCGCCGACCTGGACGGTTTCGAACCAACCGGCGAAAAAGCGGCGCGCGTCGCGATCCGACGATTCATTGGCGGCGGCACAGGCAGGCTGCCAGTCGGCCCCTTGGGTCAGGCCCGTGGCATCGGTGCGGTTGGTGAGCGACGGACACGACGTCCGGAAGGTGGCGAGCGCCTTGACGGCCTGGTCGGCCTTGATCGGCAGTGAGGCGACCGGCGGGCCGGCAACGATACCCGCCATCGCGGCGTTGCCGGCGTCGGGGGCGGCGGCGACCGGCACGGGTTCGATCGGCTTGGCCGCAACGGGCTTGCGCGCTTGCGGCGCCGGCCCGGTCGATGGCGGAATGATCCGCCCGCCGCAGGCTGAAAGCAGCGCGGCCAGGACGATGATTGCCCAGCCGCGTCGGCGGATTACGCCCTCCATGGAAATCAGACTTCGTCGGTTTCGGCGAGCTTCCAGTTCGGATCGCTGCTTTTCAGCGTCCGCGCAAATGTCCATTTTTCGAGCGTGGCAACCGCATCGGTCATCGATCCCGACACCAGATTGCCTTCCGCGTCGCGCGTGACTGCGGCGATATCGGCCTCGATCCGCACGCCGATCCGCGCACTCCTGCCCTCCAGCGAGGCGTCGGTGATCACGGCACGCTCGATCGAAACGAGCCGGTTGTCGAGCACATGACCAGCCGCCTTGCGATCGGCGATCGCTGCCGCAAAGCTCTGCCTGACATCGTCATCGACCAGCCATTCGAGTGTCGCCTCGTCGCCCTGCCAAAACGCTTCGAGAATCATCCGATAGGCCGATTTGGCGCCATCGACGAACCGCGCGACATCGAAGGACGGATCGGCGGCGATGATCGCGCGGATTCCCTGTTCGGCGCCCTGCTCGACATTGCGGGCGGGCACGTCGCGCTGTTCGGGCGCGACATCGATCGTGCGCGGCAACGGCGGCGAGACGACGCGTTCCTCAGCCGCCTTGGGCAAAGGTTGCTCGTGCCCCGTGCGCTTGCCGAGGACCATGTAAAGTCGCAGCGCCAGAAAACCGGCAACCATTGCGAGAAGAACGAGATAGACCACTCTGCCTCCAAATCTGGGCTCCCGCCTAACATAGGCGCATCGACCCGACGATTCAAATGCGCAGGTACAGAGGTTTGTCGATTACGCGACGCCCGGCCACCGGGCGCGTCCGACCGGCATCATTGAACTGCACGAATACCCCTGCTACGCGCTGCGCGCATCGGGCGGCGGGTACGCTCGCCTCCCCAATCGACTGAGCAAGGATGAAGTTTCGATGGACGATCAGGATAGCGGCGCAAGCGCCAACGGCTTCGACGAGCAGCCGACCGTGGGGATCCTTTCGCAATATGTGAAAGACCTGTCGTTCGAAAATCCGAACGCGCCGGCGATCTACCAGAATCAGGCGCAGCCCCGCATCGACGTCCAGTTCGGGATCAGCGCGACCCAGGTCGCCGAAGATGTCCATGAAGTGGTGCTCAAGATCGATGCGCGATCGGAGGCCGAAGACATGGTCGCCTTTGTCGTCGATCTGAGCTTTGCGGGTCTGTTCGCCCTGCGCAACATCCCCGCCGATGCACTCCAGCCTTTCCTGCTCGGCGAAGCGCCGCGCATCCTGTTTCCGTTTGCGCGGCGCGTGCTCGCCGATGCCGTCCGCGACGGCGGCTTTCCGCCGCTGCTCCTCGAACCGATCGATTTCGGCGCGCTCTACATGCAGCAGCTTCAGTCGCAGACCGAAGACGGCATCGTCAGCCAGGATGTCGGCCACGCCTGACCATCCGGTCCGCGGGCGCCGCGCGTGAATCTCGTCCGCGCACTCGGCTCAGTCGGCGGCCTGACGCTGGCCAGCCGGGTGCTGGGGCTCGTCCGCGATTCGCTGTTCGCGCGATTCGTTGGCGCGAGCTTTGCATCGGATGCGTTTCTGATCGCGTTTCGCCTGCCCAACATGTTCCGGGCGCTGTTCGCCGAGGGGGCTTTTTCGGCGGCGTTCATCCCGATGTTCAATCGCAAGGTCGCCGAAGAGGGTGGCGGCCTGCCCGCCGGCCTGGCCTTTGCCGAAGATGTGCTGTCGGTGCTGCTGCCGTTGCTGATCGTCATGACGATCGTGATGGAAATCTTCGCCTGGCCGATCACCTATGCGCTGTCGGGCGGGTTCAAGGCGGTGAGCGAGGCACAATTTGCCTATGCCGTCGGGCTGTCGCGGATCACCCTGCCCTATCTGCTGCTGATCTCGCTCGTGTCGCTGTTCGGCGGGATCCTCAATTCGTTGCAGAAATTCTGGGTGAGCGCGGCGGCGCCGATCCTCCTCAACCTGACGTTGATCGTGGCGTTGCTCGCGTTTCACGAGACCGATCCGCTCTTCACCGGCCGCAACCAGGCGATCGCGGTGACGCTCTCGGGGGTGATCCAGCTCGGATGGCTCGCCTGGTATTGCGTCAACAACGACATACGGCTGCGGATCAAGCTGCCCCATGTCACCCCGGCGGTCAAAAAACTGCTCGGCCTGATCGGCCCGGCAGCGGCGGGAGCCGGCGCCGTTCAGATCAACCTCGTGATATCGACCGCGCTGGCCGCCAGCCTGCTGCCTGAGGGCTCGGTCTCGTACATCTATTATGCCGACCGGCTGAACCAGTTGCCGCTCGGGCTGATCGGCATCGGCCTCGGGACGGTGCTGTTGCCAACGATCTCGCGCCTGCTCGGCGCGGGCAACGACGCCGAGGCGATGGAAACGCAAAATCGGGGAATGGAACTGGCGCTGTTCTTCACCCTGCCGGCGACGGTCGCGCTGATCGTGTGCGGCGTGCCTATCGTCGCCGCCCTGTTCCAGCACGGCAAGTTCACGGCCGAGGACTCGCTGTTCACCGCGCAGGCGCTCGCTGCCTTTTCGATCGGCCTGCCCTCCTACATCCTCGTCAAGGTGCTGACCCCGGGTTTTTACGCCCGATCGGACACGCGAACCCCGGTGCGGCTCGCGACGATCTCGATCGGCCTCAACATCGCCTTCAATCTCGCGCTGATCGTGCCGCTGCGACATATGGGCCCGCCGCTGGCGACGGCGCTGTCGAGCACCGCCAATGTGGCGATGCTCTATATCTCCCTTCGACGGCGCGGCCATTTCGTGCCCGATGCGCGGCTGCGCCGCCGGGTCATCCGGCTGGCAGGCGCGGCACTGCTGATGGGGGTGGCGCTGTATTTCCTCAACGATCGATTCACCCCCTATACGACCGGGCCCGGCCTGACCCGCTGGCTGGCGATGCTGGTGCTGGTCGCGACCGGCGGGCTGGTCTATGCCGCCGCCTGCTTCGCGCTTCGGGCCTATCTGCCGTCGGACCTGCGCGCGATGCACCGCCCGCGCGGCGGGGCTTCAATCAGGAAAGACCCATGATGCGCATCGTTTCGGGAATCCAGCCCACCGGCAATCTCCACCTCGGCAATTATCTGGGCGCGATCAAGCAATGGGTAGCAATGCAGGACGAGGTCGCGGCGACCGGCGGCGAGTGCCTGTTCTTCCTCGCCGATCTGCACGCGCTCACCCAGCCCGTCGTGCCGGCCGAACTCGCCGCCAACACGATCGAGATGGCAGCGGCGCTGATTGCCTGCGGGATCGATCCGGCCAAGGCGATCCTGTTCAATCAGGCGCGCGTGCCGGCGCACAGCGAACTCGCCTGGATCCTGAACGGCACGGCGCGGATGGGCTGGCTCAACCGGATGACGCAGTGGAAGGACAAGGCCGGCAAGGACGGATCGAGCCAGAGCGTCGGCTATTTCGCCTATCCGGTGCTCCAGGCCGCCGACGTGCTGCTCTACAAGGCGAGCCATGTGCCCGTCGGCGAGGACCAGAAGCAGCATCTCGAGCTCGCCCGTGACATTGCGACCAAGTTCAACACCGATTTCGGCGTCGAGCTGTTTCCGTTGCCCGAGCCGCTGATCAGCAAGGCAGCGCCCCGGATCATGAGCCTGCGCGACGGCACCGCCAAGATGTCGAAATCGGACCCGTCGGACATGGCCCGGATCAACTTGGTCGATGACGACGACATGATCGCGCAGAAGCTCAGGAAAGCGAAGACCGATGCCGCGCCGTTGCCCGATACCTTCGCCGGCCTCGCCGACCGGCCCGAGGCGCGGAACCTGGTGACGATCTATGCGGCGATGGCGGACGTGACGGTCGATGCGGTGATGACCGATTTTGCCGGCAAGGGCTTCGGCGCGTTCAAGCCCGCGCTCGCCGATCTGGCGGTGGCGACGTTGCGCCCGATTCGCGACCGGCTGACCCGGCTGCTCGAGGATCGCGGTGCGGTTGCCGATGCGCTGATCGCTGGCGCCGGGCGCGCCTCGGGGTTGGCGGCGCCGACGCTCGCCGACGCCCAGCGGGCGATCGGCCTGCAGATATGACGGCTATGACGGCGGAACCGAACCCCTTGTTCAACCGCTATTCACAAACGAAGTGCCACACTTGCCAATAAGTGATATACGGCGCTTCCCGCTGATATATGGCGATTTTACTTGGATAGATGGTGCCCTCGATGAAAAAGACCCTCCTCGCCGTTACCGCGTTGCTCGCGCTCGCCAGCTGCGCCGAGCCTTTCGCCGCGCGCGTTTCGCGTTTTCAGGCGCTGTCGCCGCCGGCGGGTCAGACCTTCGTCGTGCAGCCGACCGATCAGCGGCTCGAGGGTGGCATCGAATTCGGCCAATACGCCCAAATGGTCGCCGCCCAGCTGGTCCGTCAGGGCTATCGCCCGGCGACCGATCCTGCGCGCGCCGATCTGGTCGTGAAGATGCACTATGACGTCGATGGCGGGCGCGAGAAGATCGTGTCCTATCCGAGCGCGGGCTTTGGCGGATACGGCGCCTTTGGCGGGTTTGGCCGGTTCGGTTATCCCTTCGGCTTCTATGGCGGTCGCGGCTTCGCTTATGGCTTCAACGATCCGTTCCTGTTCGGAAGCGGCTTCAACGACGTTCGCAGCTACACCGTGTACACCAGCGAACTCGATCTTCAGATCGACCGCACCGACAATGGCCAGCGCGTGTTCGAAGGCACCGCCAAGGCGATTTCGCGCGACGATGACCTCCCGCATCTGGTGCCCAATCTCGTCGAAGCCATGTTCACCGGCTTTCCGGGCAATTCGGGCGAAACCGTGAAGATCACGATCGCCCCCGAGCCCAAGCGCTGATCGCCTGACCCGCCCGGCGCCGCGACGCCGGGCGGGCCGTTTTCAGCCTTCGAGATCGCGGAGCAGGTTCCTCACTGCGCCGTCGACGTCACGATCGGTGTCGCGGAGCTGCTCGATGCGGCGCACCGCATGAATCACCGTCGAATGATCGCGCCCGCCGAACTTGCGCCCGATTTCGGGGAGCGATCGGGTGGTCAGCCGCTTGGCGAGATACATCGCGATCTGACGCGGGCGCGCAACGACGCGGGCGCGCCGGGCCGAGACGAGTTCGATCGGCTTGAGATCGAAATAGACCGAAACCGCGCGCTGGATCTCGTCGATCGTCACGCGCTTCTGGGCGCCGCGCAGAACGTCTCCCAGCGTGGCGGCCGCAAAATCCATGTCGATCCGATCGCCGGTCAGCTGGGCATAGGCGACCAGCCGGTTGAGCGCGCCTTCCAGCTCACGGATGCTCGACGACAGCCGGACCGCGAGCAGTTCGAGGACGTCGCCAGGCACGCTGGCTCCCGGCATATCGGCGAGCTTGCGCGCCAGCACGGCCCGCCGCAGATCGAGATCGGCGGGTTTGATATCGGCGACGAACCCCATCGCGAAGCGCGAGACGATCCGCGCCTCCACCCCGTCGAGCGCCTGCGGCGAACGATCCGAGGTCACGACCAGCCGCTTGCCGGCGCTCATCACCTCGTTGATCGTGTAGAAAAACTCCTCCTGCGTGGCATCTTTCCCGGCGATGAAGTGCAGATCGTCGATCATCAGCAGATCGGCCGAGCGCAGCCGCGACTTGAACGCGAAGGTATCGCGCGCGCGCATCGCCTGGACGAATTCGAACATGAACCGCTCGGCCGACATGCAGATCACCTGCGCATCGGGCTGCGCCGCGCGGAAAGCGGCACCGATCGCGTGCATCAGATGGGTCTTTCCCATCCCCGTGGCGCCGTGGAGGAACAGGGGGCTGAAACGCGGCTTGCCCGGTTGCGCCAATGCCTGCGCGGCGTTGAAGGCGACACGATTGGAGGCGTCGACGACGAAACGGTCGAAGGTGAACCTGGCGTCGAGCACGGGGGCCGCCCGCCGGCTGTCTTCGGCTGCAGCGGCCTGCGGCGCCGGTGCCGACGTGACGGGCCGGGCAGAGTCGAGCGCGACGATCTCGGCCCTGAGAACCGCGAGCGCCGGCTTGGCCGAGGCGGTTTCGATCGTGACCTGCTGGACATCGGGCAGCAGCGCCTTGAATTCAGCGGCCAGCCGCTCGGCATAGTTGTTGCGAACCCAGTTGGTCATGAACGCCGACGGCAATCCGAGCCGGACGACGCCGGGCGATTCGGAGTCGAGCAGGGCCAATGGCTTCAGCCATTGGTCGAACAGGCGCACGCCGGCCGATTCGCGAAGATTGCCGCGAATGCGCGCCCATGCGCGATCGACGTCATTCTCCCGCTCCGCTCCACATGCTCCAGTTCCAACCCCCACGCAGACCACTCCCTTCGGGCCAGACGCCTTGCGGACCGGCCAATTATTCAAAGACAAGCGTGTCCCCAGGCCGGAATCGCTCCGTCTGTCGATGACGCTAAATCAGAGGCCGAGCGATGAAGTTCGCCGCGACGAAGATTGATTATGAAGACCTAACCGAGTCGATCAAGAGAAGTAATGTCGCAGATTTGAAATAAATCGGATTGACTCGCTGCCAAGCGCGCAAACGCGTGGGACCGACTTTAACGACTTGTTTTTACTGTTTAATATAATAGTCACTAAACTGAAACCTACGCGAATCGCGAGGAATCCTGCGTTTTAGGATGTCCGGTACGGCGAGGGCTGCAGGGTGCCAAATCAGCGACGCGCGCACGACAAAAAGCCCGCCCGGAAGAGCCCGGGCGGGCGGTTTGTGACAAAATCGTTAAAGATCAGGCGAGTGCGGAAAGCCGCTTGGTGAGTCGCGCAAACTTGCGCGAAGCGGTGTTCTTGTGGAGCACGCCTTTGGCCACGCCGCGTGCCAATTCCGGCTGCACGGCGGCCAGCGCGACCGAGGCGGCTGCCTTGTCGCCCGCTTCGAGCGCCGACTCGGCCTTCTTCACGAAGGTGCGAATGCGCCCGATACGATTGGTGTTGATCTCCGCACGGCGGTCGTTCCGCCGGATACGCTTTTTCGCCTGTGGCGTATTCGCCATGCCGTCCTCGAACCTTTGCAATGAAAAAGGGCGTGGGAACGAGTCCCGTTCGCCCTTCGAAAGCGCGCTCCATACCCACCGGCGGCGGATCGGTCAACCGCTCAGCGCTGGCAAGTCGCGCACCAGAAGGTCGATCGGCCGCCCTCGGCGCGGCGCCGCACGCGCGCCCCGCACTGACAGGCCTCGCCCTCGCGGCCATAGACGCGCCATTGTTTCGAAAAATAACCCAGTTCGCCATCGGGGCGGGCATAATCGCGCAGGGTCGAGCCGCCTGCTTCGATCGCTGCCACCAGCACCGCGCGAATCGCCGTCACGAGTCGTTCGAGGCGCGCCAGGCCGATCCGTCCGGCCGCGCGCGATGGCGCGATCCCTGCCACGTGCAGCGCCTCGCAGACATAGATGTTGCCGAGCCCCGCGACGATCCGCTGATCGAGCAGCATGGCCTTGACCGGCGCCATCCGCCCCTCGAACACGCGATAGAGCAGGGCGGCATCGAGATCCGGTCCGAGCGGCTCGGGCCCCATCGCGACGAACGCGGGATAATCGCCGATCGCGGCCGTCTCGATCAGGTCGACCGAGCCGAATCGTCGCGGATCATTGAGCGCGAGCGTGCGGCCCGCGCCGGTTTCGACGATCAGATGATCATGCGTCAGCGTTTCGCTCGGATCGACGCGCCATCGCCCCGACATGCCGAGATGGAAGATCATCGTGTCGCCGCGATCGGTATCGATCAGGCCATATTTGGCGCGGCGGGCGAGCCCGACGACGGTCGCGCCGGTCAATCGCTGGCCCAGATCGGGCGGAAAGGGCCGTCGCAGATCGGCACGGCGCAGCAGCAAGCGCTCGATCCGCGCGCCTTGGAGCACGGGGCGCAGCCCGCGGATGGTGGTTTCGACTTCGGGAAGTTCGGGCATCGTGCCTCGGCAGCTAGGTTGCGTTTGCCCCGCCCACAAGCCTTGGCTAGAGCGACGCGATGAACGAGACAGTTTCCTTCGGTTACGAAGACATCGCCCCCGACGAGAAGACCGCCCGTGTGGGCGGCGTCTTCACCAGCGTCGCCGGTTCCTATGATCTGATGAACGACGCGATGTCGGCGGGCATGCACCGGCTGTGGAAAGACCGCTTCGTCCGCCGCGTGAAGCCCCGCGCCGGCGAGACGATCCTCGACATGGCCGGCGGCACGGGCGACATCGCCTTCCGGATGGCGCCGTCGGGCGCGGCGATCACCGTGGCCGACATCAACGGCGCCATGCTCGAGGTCGGCATCGAGCGCGCCGCGAAGCGCGGAATCGACGGGCTGGTGTGGACCGAGGCCAATGCCGAGAGCCTGCAATTCCCCGATCGATTCTTCGATGCCTATACGATCGCCTTCGGCATTCGCAACGTGACCGACATCCCGGCGGCGCTGCGCGAGGCGCACCGCGTGCTGAAGCGCGGCGGCCGCTTCTTCTGCCTCGAATTCTCGACGACCTTGTGGCCCGGCTTCGCCGACGTCTACGACGCCTATTCGCATCGGCTGGTGCCGAGGCTCGGCCAGCTGCTCGCCAAGGACGCCGACAGCTATCGCTATCTGATCGAATCGATCCGGCGGTTCCCCGATATGGCGACGTTCGAGGCGATGATCGGCGAGGCAGGCTTCGTCCAGACCGCGGTCGAGCCGATGCTCGGCGGGCTCGTCGCGATCCATAGCGGCTGGAAGATTTGATGACGGCTGCTTTCCTCCCCTCCCTGCACGGGAGGGGCAGCGTCGGATGACCGCCCCCGTCGTGCATCTCTGGCGATTGCTCAAATGGGGCCGCACCCTCGCCCGTCACGGGGCGCTGACGGGGATCGAGCGCGACCCGAACACGCCGCCCGCCGTCCGCCGGCTCGTGCGGATCGCGCGATTCGGCGCGCGCGTACCGGCCACCCCCGCTTATGCGGACGCGCTCGAGGCGATCGGCCCCGCCGCGATCAAATTCGGCCAGACGCTCGCCACCCGGCCCGACATTGTCGGGGTCGAGGCGTCGCACGATCTCCAGCGCTTGCAGGATAGGCTGCCGCCGGTGCCCTATGCAGTGATCGAAGCCGCGATGGTGCGCAGTTTCGGCCGGCCGCTCGACGAGCTTTTCGCCTCGATCGATCCGGTGCCGGTCGGCGCGGCGTCGATCGCGCAGGTCCATCGCGCGGTGACCACCGACGGGCGACGGGTCGCGGTCAAGGTGCTGCGCCCCGGCGTCGAGGAGGAGTTCGCCCGCGCGATCGATACCTATCAGTGGGCAGCCGCCCAGCTCGAGACGATGGGCGGCGAGCTCACCCGGCTGCGCCCCCGGCTGGTGATCGAGACCTTCAAGCGCTGGACCGCGCGCGAGCTCGATCTGCGACGCGAGGCCGCCTCGGCCTCCGAACTCGCCGAAGCAATGATGGCCGAGCCTGATTTCATCGTCCCCGCAATCGACTGGCAACGCACCACCGGCCGGGTGATGACGCTCGAATGGATCGACGGAATCAAGATTTCTGATCGCGCGGCCCTGATCGCGGCCGGCTATGATCCGGCGCGGCTCGCGCACATCATCGTCCATGCCTTTTTGCGGCAGGCGATCGCCGAGGGTTTTTTTCACGCCGATCTGCATCAAGGCAATTTGTTCGCGATGCCCGGCAACCGCATCGCCGCGATCGATTTCGGGATCATGGGCCGGATCGATCGGCGCGCGCGCGTCTGGCTGGCCGAGATTCTCTATGGCCTGATCACCGGCAACTATCGCCGGGTCGCCGAGATTCACTTCGAGGCCGGCTATGTCCCGGCGCATCACAACGTCGCTGAATTCGCGACCGCGCTGCGCGCGGTGGGCGAGCCGATGCGCGGCATGCCGGTCAAGGACATGTCGGTCGGCACGATGCTCGAGGGACTGTTCAACATCACCCGCGATTTCGACATGCAGACCCAGCCGCACCTGCTGCTGCTGCAAAAGACGATGGTCATGGTCGAAGGTGTCGCGACCGCGCTCGATCCCGATATCAACATGTGGGAAACCGCCGATCCCTTCGTCCGCGAATGGATCCGGACCGAGCTCGGCCCCGAGGCCTATGTCGCCGATCGCCTGATCAAGGATTTGCAGACCGTCGCGCGACTGCCCGATCTGATCCGCAACATCGAACGCCAATTCCCCAACGCGGGCGGCGCCCCGCCGGCCCCGCCGCTCAGGCCGATAGAGCCGGTGCGGATCGGCGGCTGGTGGGGCTATCTGCTGGTCGCGCTGCTCGCCTCGGCGGTCAGCATCGCCGCCACGATGCTGTATCTGGGCTAGCGCATGGCCCGCCCCCGCCCGCCGCTCTGGCTTGCTGCGCCGACCCGATTTGCCGGGTTGACGCCGCGACGCGCCGGGCTGGTGGCGGTGCTGACCGCCCTGTTGCTCGCCGTGAGCCTCACCGCGCTGCTGGTGCCGGGGCCACCGCCTGTCAGCCGTGATCCGGGACGCCACGCCGAGGATCAGGCCGACATCGTGCTGTACGATTCGATCGTTGCCGGGGTGCGCAATGGCGGCAATTACTATCTGGTAACGGCGCGGGCGCTCCGGCGCGGCGATTATCCGCTGCGGCCGTTCGTGACCTTCCGGCTGCCGACGCTTGCGGTGATCGAGGCATCGATCCCGCCCGATCTGGCGATCCTGCTGCTCTTTTTCCTCGCGGCCGGGGTCGTGCTCGCCTGGTTCGTGCGGCTGCGCGACGCCTTTGCGCGACCGCCGCCGCTGGCGATCGCGCTGGTGCTGTTGGCAGGCGGCCTGGTCGCCTTCGTCCAGCCGTCGCTGGTGGTGTTTCACGAAATCTGGGCGGGCCTGCTCGTCGCGCTGTCGCTCGCGCTGCGCAAGCCCGATCGCTGGATCGAGGCGGCAGCGATCGGGATGATCGCGATGCTGATCCGCGAAACCGCCGCGCTCTATGTGATCGTGATGGCGGGCATCGCGCTGATCGAGGGGCGCCGGCGCGAGTCGCTCGGCTGGGGTCTCGCCCTGATGGTTTTTGCCGGGGTGGTGGTCCTTCATGCGATCGCCGTCGACAAGGTGATCGAACCGCTCGACCCCGCCTCGCCGGGCTGGGCGGGCATGCTCGGCTTCGGTTTCTTCGTGAAAACGATGACGATCTCGACCGCGCTCGCCCTCGCGCCGGGCTGGCTGGCGGCATTGCTCGTCGGGCTGGCGCTGTTCGGCTGGGCGAGCTGGCGCGACCCGCTGGCGACGCGGGCGCTCGCGATCTTCGCGGCTTATGCCGTGCTGCTCAGCCTGTTCGGCCGCCCAGACACCTTTTATTGGGGGCTGATGGTGGCGCCGACCTTCCTGATCGGCCTTGCCTTCGTCCCCGATTCGCTGCGCGATCTGAGTGGCGCTGCTCTCGACAGCCGGCGCATCATCGTGACAAGACGCGTGCAATGAAACGCATCCTGCTGATCGTCGGTGGCGGCATCGCGGCGTATAAGGCCTGCGAGCTGATCCGGCTGTGCCGCAAGGCCGATATCGGCGTGCGCTGCGTGCTGACCGCCGGGGGGGCGCATTTCGTGACGCCGATGACGCTGGCGGCGCTTTCCGAACAGCCCGTCCATACCAGCCTGTGGGACCTGAAGGACGAGACCGAGATGGGGCATATCCAGCTCTCGCGCGAAGCCGATCTCGTCGTCGTCGTGCCCGCCACCGCCGATCTGCTCGCCAAGATGGCAGCCGGGATCGCCGATGATCTGGCGACGACGCTGCTGCTCGCCACCGACAAGCCGGTGCTGGCAGCGCCGGCGATGAACGTGCGGATGTGGCAGCACCCCGCCACCCAGCGCAACGTCGCGACGCTGCGCGGCGATGGCATCACCGTGCTGCCGCCCGAGGAGGGCGCGATGGCGTGCGGCGAATTCGGGCCGGGCCGGCTTCCCGAGCCCGACGCGATCCTCGCGGCGATCCAGCACGCGCTGGCCCGGTGAGCCGGCTGCTCGCTGGTCGGCACATCCTGGTGACGGCGGGGCCGACGCATGAGCCGATCGATCCCGTCCGTTATATCGCCAACCGGTCGTCGGGACGGCAGGGCTTCGCGATTGCCGGAGCGCTGGCCCGGCTCGGCGCGCGGGTGACGCTGGTCGCCGGCCCCGTCGGGCTCGCCGCGCCCGCCGGGGTCGACCGGGTCGACGTCGAGACCGCGCTCGAAATGGCGGCCGCGGTCGATGCAGCGCTCCCCGCCGATGCCGCCGTGATGGTCGCGGCCGTCGCCGACTGGCGAGTCGCGCCCGCCGCACAGAAGATCAAGAAAGGCGGCGGTCAGCCCCGTCTGGCGCTGATCGAGAACCCCGATATCCTCGCGACGCTCGCGCGCAGCCCGCGTCGCCCGCGGCTGCTGATCGGCTTCGCGGCCGAAACCGAGCAGGTGATCGAGCATGCCATCGCCAAGCGCGCGCGCAAGGGCTGCGACTGGATCGTCGCCAACGACGTTTCGGGCGATGTGATGGGCGGCGGCGCGAACGAGGTGCATATCGTCGATGCCGGCGGGGTCGAAAGCTGGGCGCGGCTGCCCAAGGAAGACGTCGCCGAACGGCTCGCGGGCCGCATCGCTGCGGCGCTTGCCGGTTAGGTCGCGAGCGCCGTCGGGCGCGGCGTTGGCCGCTGGCGGGGTTGCCACGCCGCCACGGCGGTGCAGATCAGCAGCAGCAGAAATGGCGTCGCGAATTCGCGGTGGCGCTCACCGAATTCGAACCAGACGCCGAACAGGGCCAGCTGGGCAAGGCAGGCGATGATCAGCAGCGAGAGCGTCATCAACGCGGGCGTCGCCCGCGCGCGCGCCGCTGCGGCTGCCCCGCCCAGCAGCAGCACCTGCGACATCGCCGTCAGCGGAAACAGCATGGCCGCGATCATCGCCGAGATCGGCGGATACATCGCCGCGAGCCGGACGAGACCGAACTGGCTGACGCCCACCGCGCGGACGAATTTGGTGGCCGTCAGGCGCAGAAACTCGCCCGGATGGGCAAGGATCCACTGCTTCGCCAAGCCTGCGGCGTCGCGCGCATAGGTGATTTCGGGAATCCCGCGGAGCGCCTTGGGCAGCGGAATCCAGTTGCCCGTGGCGTCGGGATTGTTGCCGATCCACAGTCCTATACCCCCCGCCGTCGTCAGCGGCACAAAGGCGCCGAACACGATCCAGTTGCGTACCCACCAGGGCAGCATCACCACCGTCGCGGCCGCCGCCCCCGCCAGCCCGAAGGTCAGCAGGCGACGCCAGCCGATTCCGCCGATCAGCGCGAGGCCGAACAACGCCGCCAGCGGCGCCTCGCCCGGCTGGGTCAGCGCGAGCAGGCCAGCCGGAACGCCGAGCGCGATCGCGCCGCGCCAGCCTCGGCTGCCCGAATCGCGGCATTCGATCCAGGCGCGGGCCAGCAACAGGACGAGCAGGCTGCACAGCGACTCCTTCTGCGCGAGCGGCGCCGAAAAAAGCGCCGATGGCCAGATCAGGTAGAGAAAGGCGGCCGCGCGACCGGCCCCGGCGACGCCCAGCCGCCGCGCGATCCCGGCCATCAGCCATGCCGCAAGACCGTCGGTGAGCGTCGCCAGCGCCAGCAGCGACCAGGTCGTGGTGCCAAGCACGGCCGCCCAGCCGGCGAGCAGCAGCGGATAGACCGGTGGAAACAGCGCAAAGGTGCGCACCCCCATATAGCTTTCGTCGAAATAATAGCCGCGGCCGGCCAGCAGGTGATCGGCAATGATCAGATAGGCCTGCGAGTCACCGGGCGATACGCGCCCATTGGTGAGGATGCCGGCAATCAGACGAAGACCGACGATCGC
Source organism: Sphingomonas sp. 28-66-16 (assembly GCA_002281485.1). GTDB lineage: Bacteria > Pseudomonadota > Alphaproteobacteria > Sphingomonadales > Sphingomonadaceae > Sphingomonas. Next base: position 13,057 of record NCGF01000013.1, on the reverse strand, counting down.
TCCGGCCAACAAGGCGATGCGGCGGCGACTCGGCGCGCCGGCGATGAGGGGCAAGGCTTGCCGGGCCAGGAGGAGCCACAGCGCGAGCACGCCGACTCCAGCCGCCGAATCACCCCAGCGGCTCGCCAGCGACGGCAACGAAACCAGCGAATAGACCGCCAAAGTTGCGAGGATCAGCGTGAGACCGGCCGCCTGGACCGGCACTCGCCGCGAAGATGGAATGCTTGCCACGGCGGCATCGCTAGCACGGCGCGCTTGGCAAGCCGTTAACACCGCCCCGCTTGCCACCGGCACCGCCGAGGGACTAGGCGCAGCGCTCCCAGCCAAGGATGGATGATGATCGATCTCGCGCCGCGCCTTGAACTCAGGATCCTCGACGCGCGCCTCCATGAATGGGGGCTCCCGCGCTACCAGACGCCCCTGTCGGCGGGTATTGATCTCCATGCCTGCATCGATGGCCCGCTCACCCTGCAACCCCAGGCGCCGGCGGTGCTGATCCCGTCGGGGATCGCGGTGCTGATGAACGATCCGCACCTCGTCGCCTTCCTGCTGGCGCGATCGGGACTGGGTCACAAGAAGGGGCTGGTGCTCGGTCAGGCGGTCGGGACGATCGACGCCGATTATGCCGATCAGATCTTCATCAGCGCGTGGCTGCGCACTCCGCCGGGCAGCGAGCCGCTGACGATCCAGCCGGGTGACCGGATCGCCCAGCTCGTCTTCCTGCCGATCGTCCGCCCCAAATTCGCGGTCGTCGAGCGCTTCAGCGCCGAGACGGCACGCGGGCTCGGCGGGTTCGGATCGACGGGCGTCTAGCGCCATGTCACCCCCCTCCACGGCACGCTCTACCGCCCCACTCACCGACGCCCAGCTCGATCGCTATGCGCGGCACCTCGTCCTGAAGGAAATCGGCGGTGCGGGTCAGCGCCGGCTGCTCGCCAGCCATGTCGTCGTGATCGGCGCGGGCGGGATCGGCTCTCCCGCGATCCAGTATCTCGCGGGCGCCGGGATCGGGCGGTTGACGATCATCGACGACGACCGGGTCGATCTGAGCAACCTGCAGCGGCAGACCCTGTTCGGCAACCACGACATCGGCGCCGCCAAGACCGAGGCGGCGGCCGGGGCTGTCGCCAGGCTCAACCCCGACGTCGCGGTCACGGCCGTCAGGCAGCGGATCGATGCCGGCAATGCGGCCGGCCTGCTCGGGGGCGCCGACGTGGTTGTCGATGGCTGCGACAATTTCGCGACGCGGCTCGCCGTCGCTGACGCCGCCTTTGCCGGGCACATCCCGCTGGTGTCGGCGGCGGTCGGTCAGTTCGAGGGGCAGCTCGGCGTCTTTCGCGGATGGGAGGCGGACAAGCCCTGCTATCGCTGTTTCGTCGGCAATGCGCCCGATCGCGCTGAGGCGAGCTGCGCCGACCAGGGCGTGCTGGGGGCGATGACCGGCGTGCTCGGCAGCCTCGCCGCGCTCGAGGCGATCCGCGCGCTCGTGCCGTTCGGCGCCGATCCTGCCGGTAGACTGCTTATTGCCGACGCACTCGATTTCCGGTTCCGCACGATCGCGCTGCCCAAGGACCCGGGCTGCCCGGCGTGTCGGCAATGACCGGCCTGACGATCCTCGTCGCGGCCCCTGATCAGGCACGGTTTCGCGCTGCGCTGACGCTGGCGCTCACGCACGCCGCGCTCGGGGGTCGAGCGCGGGTCTATGTCCACGAAACCGCAGTACCGCTCCTCGGCCGTCTGCCCCGCGCCGACGATACCAGCGACAGGCTCGCCGCCAATGGCTTGCCCGATCGGCTCGATCTGATCGCGATCGCGCTCGAGGCCGATATCGCGATCATCGCCTGCCAGACGGGCATGGCGATCGCCGAACTTTCGATCGATGATCTGGTCGATGGGGTGGAAGCCGGCGGCTTGATGGCGATGATGACGACGCTGGGCGACGATCGGCTGGCGACGTTCTAGCCGGCAAGGCGGGCCGCGACCGCGTCGGCGCCACGACGCTGATCGCGGTACCAGTCGATCGTTGCGATCAGGCCGTCGCGGAAATTGACGAGCGGGCGCCAGCCAAGTTCACGCTCGATCCGGCTCGGATCGATCGCGTAGCGCCGGTCATGTCCTGCCCGATCAGTGACGAAGCGAATCAGCGACCGGCGCTTGCGGCCATCGGCACGCGGCTCGATCAGGTCGATCAGGTCGCAGATCATCGCCACCACCGCGATATTGCTATGCTCTTCGCGCCCGCCCACGAGATAGGTTTCGCCGATCTGGCCGCGCGTCAGCACGGTGCGCAACGCGCGCGCATGATCATCGACATACAGCCAGTCACGGACATTGGCGCCGGTGCCATAGACCGGCAGCGGTTCGCCGGCGAGCGCGTTCAGAATCGTCAGCGGGATCAGCTTTTCCGGATTTTGAAATGGCCCGTAATTGTTGCTGCAGTTGGACAATACGACCGGGAGACCAAAAGTGGTATGCCAGGCGCGGACCAGGTGGTCCGATGCCGCCTTGGACGCCGAATAGGGCGACGAAGGATTGTAGCGTGACGCCTCGCTGAAGCGGCTGTCGTCGAACGGCAGGTCGCCGAACACCTCGTCGGTCGAGATATGATGGAAGCGAAACCGCGCACGGTCGTCGGGCAGCATCGAACGCCAATGCTCGAGGGCGACTTCGAGCAGATGGAAGGTGCCGCCGATATTGGTGTCGATAAAGACCGCAGGACCGGCGATCGACCGATCGACATGGCTTTCGGCGGCCAGATGCATCACCGCATCGACCCGTTCCTCGGCCATCACCTGGGCAACGAGCGAGCGATCGGCAATATCGCCCTCGACGAAGCGATAATTTGCCGCTCCCGCCACGACCCCAAGCGCGGCTGGAGACGCCGCATAGGTTAGCTTGTCGAGATTGATCACCCGGTTGGCACCGTCGGCAACCAGCAGCCGGCATACCGCCGAGCCGATGAAGCCTGCCCCGCCGGTCACCAGGATGGTGCGCTCGGGCGGGGCATAGGTGATATGGATCGGCTGCCGGCTCATGCCGCTGCCGCGCAACGTCGGAGATAATCGGCATAGCCCGTCTTGCCCATGCCCGCCGCTCGGGTGATCATTGCGGCGGCATCGATATAGCCGAGATCGAGCGCGATTTCCTCGGGACAGGCGATCTTGATCCCCTGCCGTCGCTCGATCGTCCGCACGAACGAAGAAGCGTCGTGCAGGCTGTCGTGCGTGCCGGTATCGAGCCAGGCATAGCCGCGCCCGAGCCGGCTGACATCGAGCGTGCCGCGATCGAGATAGACTTGGAGGAGATCGGTGATCTCAAGCTCGCCGCGCGCCGAGGGCCTGAGCTGGCGGGCGATCTCGACGACGTCGGAATCGCAGAAATAGAGCCCGGTCAGCGCCCAGTTGCTCGCCGGGGCGGCTGGCTTTTCCTCGATCTGGAGTGCCCGGCCGGTCGCGGCGTCGAACGCGACCACACCATAGCGCTCGGGATCGTCGACCTGATAGGCGAACACCGTGGCACCGATCGGCCGCTCCGCCGCCGCCCGGCATTTCGCACCAAGGCTGTCGCCGTGAAAGATATTGTCGCCGAGAATCATTGCCGACGGGCCGCCGTCTAGAAACGCCTCGGCGATCAGAAATGCCTGCGGAAGGCCCGCCGGCCGCTCCTGCACGGCGTATCGAAGCGATATCCCGAAGGCACTACCGTCCCCAAGCAACAGCTCGAACATCGGCAGGTCGCGCGGGGTCGAAATGATCATGATCTCGCGAATGCCCGCGAGCATCAGTACCGACAGCGGATAATAGATCATCGGCTTGTCGAACACCGGCAGCAATTGCTTCGAGAGCGCCAGCGTTGCCGGATAGAGGCGCGTGCCGCTGCCCCCCGCCAGAATGATGCCCTTCATATGTTTTCGATCCGCGCGGCTGCCATGCCGAGCGGTCTAGGCGCTAATCCTTAATCTTCGCTTGTCCCGCAACGACAAATCCGGCGCGTTCAACCCGATGCGGTCAGCCGCGCGCGAGCAGCGCCGAGGCGAAATCGCGCACCTGCGGCCCGATATCGTCACGCGCGAGCGCCAGCGCAAAATTGGCCTGGATATAGCCGGCCTTGTCGCCGCAATCATAGCGTTCGCCGCCGAAGCGATAGGCATGGAAAGGCTGCCGGCCGATCAGCTGGGCCATCGCATCGGTCAGCTGGATTTCGCCGCCCGCACCCTTTTCCTGGGTCGCGAGCACCTCCATCACCTCGGGCTGGAGGATGTAGCGGCCTGGAATCATCAGCCGCGACGGGGCCGTGCCGAGCGCCGGTTTTTCGACGAGCCCCGTCACCTCGACCAGCGGCCCATCGACCGCGCCGGGCGAGATGATGCCATAGCGATCGGTCTCGTGTGCCGGGACCTCATAACCGCAAACGATGTTGCCGCCCACCCTGGCATAGGCATCGACCATCTGCTTCATGCAGCCGGGCTCGCCCATCATCAATTCGTCGGCGAGGAAAATCGCAAAGGGTTCGTCGCCGACAATGTCGCGCGCGCACCACACGGCATGGCCGAGGCCCATCGGCTCCTGCTGGCGGACATAGGCGACGGCGCCCGGGCGGAGCAGCGTCTGATGGAGGATTTCCATCGATTTGCCGCGCGCCCGCATCGTCGATTCGAGTTCGTAGGCAATGTCGAAATGATCCTCGATCGCGCTTTTGCCGCGCCCCGTGACGAAGATCATCTGCTCGATCCCGGCCTCCAGCGCCTCGTCGACCGCATATTGGATCAGCGGTCGATCGACCACCGGCAGCATTTCCTTGGGCATTGCCTTGGTCGCGGGCAGAAACCGCGTGCCAAGGCCGCCAACCGGAAAAACGGCCTTGCGGAGTGGCTTGATCGTCATCTTTTTCTCCATCTTCGCCGCCCCCGAAGCGACGCCTTCGTCGGCAAATGCGGCGAAATTGAGGGAATGCGGCCGCGTCGTTAGCGGCCTCTTAAAGATGCTTCAATAGGAGCAAATCATGGCAATGGCACCCCTGCACACCGTCCTCATCGTGTTCGGCACGCGGCCCGAGGCGATCAAGCTGTTCCCGGTGGTCCGGGCGCTGCGCGCGGTGCCAGGCCTCGCCGTCAGGACCTGCGTGACCGCGCAGCATCGCGGGCTGCTCGATCAGGTGCTCGCCATTGCCGGCATCGTTCCCGATATCGATCTCGACCTCATGGAACCCGGGCAAACGCTCGATCGGCTGACGGCGCGGTTGCTGACCAGTCTTGGCGAGGTCATGGATGCGGAACGCCCCGATCGCGTGATCGTGCAGGGCGACACGGCCACCGCGATGGTCGGCGCGCTCGCGGCTTATTATCGCAAGGTGCCGGTCAGCCATGTCGAGGCAGGCCTGCGCTCGGGCGACATCTACCAGCCCTTTCCCGAGGAGGTGAACCGCCGCATCGTCGCGCCGATCGCCGACCAGCATTTCGCGCCGACCGAAACCGCCGCGGACGCGCTGAAGCGTGAGAATATCGATCCCGCGCTGATCCACGTCACCGGCAACACCGTGATCGACGCGCTGCACGCGACGACGGCAGCGATCGCTGCCAATCCAGGGCTGGCGGCGGGGCTCGATCGGCTCGCGGCGCGCTTTGCCGGCAAGCGGATCATCCTCGTCACCACGCATCGCCGCGAGAATTTCGGCGGGGGCATGGAAAATATCGCGCGCGCCATCGCCCGGATCGCCGATCGCCCCGACGCTGCGGTGGTCTTCCCCGTCCACCCCAATCCCAATGTCGTCGCAGTGATGGATTCGGTGCTCGGCGATCGGCCCAACATCGCAAGGATCGATCCGCTCGATTACCCCCATTTCGTCCGCGCGCTGGGGATGAGCCATATCGTCCTCACCGATTCGGGCGGGGTGCAGGAAGAGGCGCCAGCGCTCGGCAAGCCCGTTCTCGTGATGCGAGAGACCACCGAACGCCCCGAAGGCGTCGCCGCCGGCACCGCAAAGCTGATCGGCACCGACGAAGACCGGATCGTTTCCGAAATCTTCACCCTCCTCGACGATGGTGCAGCCCACTCAGCGATGGCGCGCGCGCACAACCCGTTCGGCGACGGCCACGCATCGGCTCGGATTGCAAAGGTCGTCGCGGATGGTTTCGGACTCTGAACTCAAGGTCGCGGTCCTCGGTCTGGGTTATATCGGGTTGCCCACTGCGGCGGTGATCGCGCGCACCGGCGTCCAGGTGCTCGGCATCGACGTCTCCGAAAAGGTCGTCGAGACGGTCAATTCGGGCAAGGTCCATATCGAGGAAGTCGATCTCGACGGGCTGGTCTCGGGCGTCGTCGCACGCGGCAATCTACGCGCCGCCACGCTGATCGAGCCCGCCGACGTGTTCGTGATCGCCGTCCCGACCCCGTTCGGCGACCATCATGCTCCCAATATCGGCTATGTGCTGCAAGCCGCGACGACCGTCGCCGCCGTGCTCAAGGCCGGCGACGTCGTGATCCTCGAATCGACCTCGCCGGTCGGCACGACCGAGAAGGTGCGCGATCTGCTCGCCGCGCTGCGCCCCGATCTGAAGGTGCCGGGCAAGACCGGTGAAACCGCCGATATCGCCATCGCCTATTGCCCCGAGCGGGTGCTGCCGGGGCGCATCCTCGTCGAGCTGATCGACAATGATCGCGTGATCGGCGGGATCACGCCGCGCTGCGCGCGCAAGGCGCTCGCCTTTTACCGCCGCTTCGTGCGCGGCGCCTGTGTGACGACGACCGCGCGCGCCGCAGAAATGACCAAGCTCACCGAAAACGCCTTTCGTGACGTCAACATCGCCTTTGCCAACGAGCTCAGCCTCATCGCCGATACGATGGGGGTCGATGTCTGGGAGGTGATCCGCCTCGCCAACCGCCATCCGCGCGTCAACATCCTGTCGCCCGGCCCCGGCGTCGGCGGGCATTGCATCGCGGTCGATCCATGGTTCCTCGTCAGTGCCGCCCCGGAACAGACCCCGCTGATCCGCACCGCCCGCGAAGTGAATGACGGCAAGGTCGCACACACCATCGCTCGCGCTGCCGCGCTGATCGAGCAATTCCCCGGCGTGCCGGTGGCCTGCCTCGGCCTGGCCTTCAAAGCCAATATCGACGATTTCCGCGAGAGCCCCGCGCTCAAGGTCGCCGCCGATCTCGCCCACCGGTTCGGTAACCGGATTCGCATCGTCGAGCCCTATGCCGATGCCCTGCCCGCCGTCTTTGCCGGCTCGGCCGCGCGGCTGATCGATATCGATAGCGCGATCGAGACCTGCGGCATCATGATCGTGCTCGTCGACCACGAGGTGTTCAAGTCGGTCCCGCTCGAGGAGCGCGCGAGCATGGTCGTCTACGACACGCGCGGCATCTGGCCCGATCAGCCCACACCCATCGCGGCCGCGGCCGATCTGCGGCTGGCAAGCTGATTGTCAGCGGCGCGACAAAGCGGCACTAAGCCCTTTATGTCCATCCTCGTCACCGGTGCCGCCGGCTTGCGGCGAGCGCGTGATCGGTGTCGACAATCTCAACGATTATTATGATCCCGCGCTCAAACAGGGGCGGCTACGGACGTTTGAGGGCCTCGAGAATTTCCGGTTCGAGCGACTCGATATCGCCACCCCCGGCGCCCTCGCCCGGGTGCTCGCCGAAAGCGGCGCCGACCGTGTCGTCCACCTCGCGGCGCAAGCGGGGGTGCGCTACAGCATCGACAACCCCTTCGCCTATGGCCAGTCGAACCTGATCGGCCACCTTGCCGTGATCGAGGCGTGCCGCCATGCCGGCATCGCCCACCTCGTCTATGCCTCGTCGAGTTCGGTCTATGGCGATCGACCGCTCGAAGGCGCGGGCTTCAACGAGGATGATCCCACCGTGAGCCCGGTCTCGCTCTATGCCGCGACCAAGCGTTCGTGCGAGCTGATGAGCCAATCCTATGCCGCCCTTTTCGGCTTTCCGCAGACGGGGTTGCGCTTTTTCACGGTCTATGGCCCCTGGGGCCGCCCCGACATGGCCTATTTCGGTTTCACCCAGAAGATCCTCGCCGGCCAGCCGATCGAGGTGTTCGGCGAGGGGAAACTGGCGCGCGATTTCACCTATATCGACGATATCGTCGATGGGCTGATCGGCGCGCTCGATCATCCCCCCGCCCCCGGCGGCCACCGCGTGCTCAACATCGGCAACAGCCGGCCCGAAACGGTGCTGGCGATGATCGAAGCACTTGAATCGGCGCTGGGCAAAGAGGCGATCATGGTGATGAAACCGCGCCCGCCCGGCGATGTTTCGGCCACCTATGCCGATGTCGGCAAGCTCCATGCGTTGACTGGCTATGCGCCCAAGGTCGCGATCGGCGACGGCATGGCCCGATTCGTCGACTGGTACCGCGCCTTCCACGGTTTCGCCTGACCCGCCGATTCAGCCGTCATTTCATCGGCGTGTCGCGCAGGCTGATCATCGGCGGCACATAGGGCAGCGGCACCCCGGCCGGGATCTTCGCCGCCTCGGCGTCGAGATTGGCGGCGCGGGTCTTCCAGTCGGGATAGGCGCGGTTGCGCAGGATACCGAGATCGAGGCTACGCCCTGCCCCGCGCCAGAATTGCCCGGCCAGCATCGGATCATAGCCCGCATTGGCGAGCAGATAGACGCTCAGTCGATCGGCCTCCGCCTCGGCCTGATGGTGCAGGCGGCCGCTCTTGCCGAACTCGGACAAGATGCCCCATTTCGCGCCGGCAGCCTCTAGCCGGGCGCGGCTGCGCAGGATGACATGCCCGAGTTCGTGCGCGACGATCACCGCGAGCGCGTTGTCGTCGTAGCGATCGAGAAAGCTCGCGCCGATCTGGATGATCGAATCGTCCGACGAGGCCTCGTCTTCATCATGTACCTCGAACCGGACACGACAGCCCGGCACCGGGACGACGGCAATCTCGAGCCGCGCGCCGTCGCGCTCGAGCCCCAGCCGAATCGGTCGGTCGGGCGGCAGTTTGGCGATCCGGGCGTCGATCGCGTCGCGATCGAGCGTCGATGCCGGCACCTCCGCGGCAGGCAGCGCGGTCTTGACCGGGCTGCCGTCGATCGAGATGAGGCCATCGTCGTTATGCACCCCAGCCTTGTCGGCCGGTCCCGCCGGCACGACGACTTCGATCGCGGTATCAGTAGCAAAATGGAAGTTGGCGCGGACCGCGCTCCGCACCGGCGGCTGATATTGCGACAGCGCATGCCACTGGACGCCCAACCGCGGCTGGAGCTCACGGCATAAAGCGGCGTTGCTGGTGGTCAGCCGCAGGCCGATCGCCGCCAGCCGCAGATCGGCCGCCCGCAGGGCCTCGAGCAAGGCGGGCGTGGGCATCGCCGGCGATCGATCGACCGCCGGCGGGGACGCGGCGGTGACCGAGGCTGCAGCGAGAAGGGTCAGGACGGCGCCGACACGGCGAACCAATACAATCATGGGCGCGTATTAGATGTTGTTGAGACTGCGGTCATCCTTTATCCGGACCTGCTTCCGCCACCGATCTCGCTCGCCCCGATTGGGACGACGTCTGTCTCGAAATTATTGAACAATGCTCAAGCGGTTACGAAAGTCGATCCAGCCAGCCAGTCCCAGGGGATCGATTCCCGAAGGGCTTCGGCTCTATGCGGTCGGCGACGTCCACGGGCGAATCGACCTGCTCGACATGCTGCTCGATTTGATGACCAGGGACGACGCCCAGCGCGGCGCGGCCGAGCCGCAGTTGATCTTTCTCGGCGATCTGATCGACCGGGGCCCCGATTCGGCAGCGGTCGTCGATCGGGTGATCCAGATCAAGCGCGAATTGCCGACGACCCGAATGCTGATGGGCAACCATGAAGAGGTGTTCGTGAAGGCGCTTCGCGGCGACGAACGGGCGCTGCGGTTCTTCTGCAAGATCGGCGGCCGCGAAACGATTCTGAGCTACGGAATCACCGAGGATATTTATAACAAGCTCGACTATCCCGATCTGATGGTCGCGCTGCAGGAGAGCGTGCCCGAGGAGCACCTCGCCTTTCTGGGTTCGTTCGAGGACATGGTGATCGCCGGCGACTATGCCTTTGTCCATGCCGGCATCCGGCCCGACGTCGCGCTGGCGGACCAGAAGCCGAGCGATCTTCGCTGGATTCGCGAATCGTTTCTCGATCACGCAGCACCGCACGAACGGATCATCGTCCACGGGCACAGTATCAGCGCCGAGGTCGAGATGCGCCCGAATCGAATCGGGATCGATACGGGCGCCTATGCGAGCGGCAGGCTGACCGCGCTGGGGCTCCAGGGCGCCGACACATGGCAGATTGCCGCGCAGCTCTGATTTCGAGAAAAATGCGGCACCGCAATACGGAATGCATTTTGTTAGTGATTTATCGATCCATCGCCGCTATAGCGATGCTGCGGGGAATGAGTTTCATCGCCGCGAAACCATGTTTGGACTATAAGGACGCCGCCATTTTTGGCGGTTGCCCCACCAGGAAAATCGTGGCAATAAGTTGGCGGTTTTCAAAGGGAGTTACACATGAGCGTCGCAAAGTTCCTCATTTCGGTTGCAGCAGCTTCGATGGCCGTTGCGCCCGCAATGGCTGCTTCGGCTAACCCGGCTTCGGGTCTGTCGGTTGCCCCTGCCGTGAAGTCGCTCCGCGCTTCGGCTTCGTCGAAGAAGAAGAGCAACATCGCTCAGGCTGGCGTGATCGCGATCGTCGTGATCGCTGCCGGTGGCGCGATTGCGGGTATCGTTGCTGGCACGTCGGGTTCGTCGAGCCGCTAAATCCTTGCAGGATTGAGAGAGCCGGCGGCAGAAATGCCGTCGGCTTTTTTGTGCCCGGTGATCAGCGCTGAGCTGCAGCAGCCGAATCACCGATGATCCGAGCGCACCTTCAAAGCTGGCTGCGCGAACGGATCAGTTCATGGTCGAACAGACGCGCCGTGACATGGCGATCCAGAAAGCCGAACGCGCCGTCCCGGTGCCGCCATCTCTCTTCGACCCGTTTTGCCGCTAGGTCGTCGCAACGACGTTGCCGATCGCCGGTTTCGATCGCTAGGCCATGATTGGGGAACTAATCGATGTTAGAATGGCTGTCCGGCGACGCGCTGTCCCGGATTGTTACAATTTTGACGTCAAGCGCCGATGGTGATGTCGATTCAGCTGTGCTCTTTTGTTGTTTCCCGCGGTGCTGCACTGCAAAAAATTGCGTGGGATATCGAGGAAGAGTGGCTTAATCTCCAGCAAACCACTGCGGCCAAATGGGGTAAATGCGTTGAACATCGAGATTGAGCGCAGCAACTGGAAGGCATCGCAGCCATCGGCGATTCCAGAATCGATCCCGTCGGGCTGGCGCCCCCGCGTTACGCAGCTTCGCGTCCGGGCCTTCGCATGGCTGATAATCCTCGATTCGGCGTGCATCTTGCTCAGCTTCATGGCGGCGGTGGTCGTCCGCGGTGAGAGCATCGCGCATCTCAGCTGGCTCCTGATCGTGGCCGTGCTGACGCCGGTCTATCTCGCGACGGCGCTCAATTCGCATGCTTTTGCCAGCGAAACGATTCAGGACCCCTTCAACGCGGTCGGCCAGGGGCTGAAATCGCTAATCCTCGCGCTCGCTGCCATCATCTTCGTCGCTTATTACCTCAAGACCAGCGCAAGTTTTCCGCGGTTGACGGTAGCGATCGGTTCGGTGTTTTCCTTGGCGACCATGGCGATGTGTCGCTATTATTTTACGCGACATCTCACGACGTTTCTCGGCGGCAATCCGTTCAGCATCATCCTGATTGTTGACGGCGACCAGCCGATCCCGCCGGGCATCTTCTCGATTGTGGTGTCGGCGAAGGACGTCTTTGATCCGGAAACGCACGACCCCATGATGTATGACCGGCTGGCGACCTCGTTGGCCGGCCTCGACCGCGTCGTGGTGTCGTGCCCCCCCGAGCGACGCCATGCATGGGCGAACGCGCTGAAGGGAGCGAACGTCCAGGGCGAGATCGTGATTCCCGAGTTCTGCGGCTACACCCCGCCCCTCGGCATCGCGATTCATCACGGAACACCCACGCTGATCGTCGCAAACGGCCCGCTCGAGCTTGTGGACAGAGCCGTCAAGCGGTCCTTCGATCTGTTGACCGCAGCAACCGCGCTGATCTTCTTGTCGCCCCTGTTTGCCATCGTCGCAATCGCAATCAAGCTCGACAGCCCCGGCCCCGTTCTATTCCGCCAGGTGCGCATCGGCCGCGCTAACCAAATGTTCGAGATGCTGAAATTCCGCAGCATGCGCGTTGAGAGCTGCGATTCGGCAGGCGGGGTGTCGACGTCGCGTCAGGATGACCGCATTACGCGCATCGGCCGATTCATCCGTACGACGAGCATCGATGAGCTTCCCCAGTTGATCAATGTCCTGCTCGGGCAAATGAGCATCGTCGGGCCTCGCCCCCATGCGCTCGGCTCGCGGGCGGCGAACAAGCTCTTCTGGGAAATCGACCCGCGTTATTGGCACCGTCACGCTGTCCGTCCCGGGTTGACCGGACTCGCCCAGGTCCGCGGCTTCCGCGGAGCGACGTTACTTGAATCCGACCTTGAACTTCGGTTGCAGGCTGACTTGGAATATCTTGATACTTGGTCGATCTGGCGCGACCTCAAGATCGTGATCCTGACCTTTAGGGTTCTCCTGCATCGCAATGCTTTTTAGAGTATTTTCCCTTTGAGTGTCGATATCGGGCTCGTCGCCCGGATTTGGTCGATCACGCGGCGGTTTTACGAGCAACGTCCAAGCCCGCTATGACGATGACGGCCTGCCTGCCGGCTTGATCCTGACCGGCGGCGGCATGCTGGACCATGGCGCCGCCGACGACCCTGATGGCCCTGCCAGTGCCCAAGCCCAACGCACTGCCCGCCGACAAGGGCTATGACGGCAGCAATTGAGCCGGGCGCCTGATTTACCTCGCTGAATGTGCTTCTTGCCCTTCTCCCCGATAGCAAAAAGGCTTGCCCCTTCACGCGATCGACTGCCCCGTCTTCGCCCAATCGGCCATGAAGCCCTCGATGCCCTTGTCGGTCAGCGGGTGCTTGACGAGCTGGCGG
>NCGF01000012.1 GCA_002281485.1 Sphingomonas sp. 28-66-16 | reverse complement strand
GTGACTGAGAGACCTGCGCGCTCCCTCATCCAGCCCAATTGGAGCGGCGCCTTTGGACCTCAACTATCTTTTCAAGCGCGAGCAGATTTCGCTCGTCAACGCCGAGCGTGCCCGGAGCCGCAGCGCGCGCGCCGCGCATGCCGGTCTCGCACGCGGCTACGCGCGCGCGATCGCCGAGCGCCACGCACGCTACCGTTTTCTCCGGGCGCCGCTCGTCCCGCGCGCCTGAACCCGCTTCGGCGCGTCGGCCCGGGGCCGGACGATGCGCCGTCTTCTCTATATCGGCCCCACCGGTTGCGTCCTTGAAAGGCGCCGTCGGAACTACTCAAGGAACTACGACTATGCCGATTGGCACCGTGAAATTTTTCAACGCCGACAAGGGCTATGGCTTCATTGCACCCGAGGACGGCGGCAACGACGCCTTTGTGCACATCAGCGCGGTTGAAGCCGCCGGGATGCGCACGCTCGACAAGGAACAGCGCGTTTCCTACGAGCTGGAGCAGGATCGCCGCGGCAAGATGTCTGCGGTCAATCTCTCCGCAGCCTGAACGATCTGGGGGCGCCGGACCTTGGGTCCGGCGCCCCTTTTTCGCTGATTATCCATTAAAGCAAAAGAGGAGGTTCGTTATGACGACCACCGCACCATTCTGCCGCGAACGCGCCCGCCAGGCCGCTACCGACGCAGCATCGGCGACCCTCGACAACGTCCGTGAACGCTATCTGCGCGCTGCAAAGGCGTGGGACGAAATGGCCACCCGGGCCGAAAAGACCGCCGAACGCCGCGCGGTCAACGAAGACGCCAAGATGGCGGTCGAACACGCCTGATCAGGCGCGATCGAGATAGGCCGTCGCCGCCAGCGTCATGGCCGCGACGCCGGCGCCGATGATCGCGGTCAACGGCCAGCCGCCCATCGTGTAGCTGAAGCCGCCAGCCAGCGATCCCAATGCGCCGACGACGAACATCGTCGTCATATAGGCGGCGTTCAACCGCGCACGGGCGTCGCCGTCGAGCGCGAAGATGATCTTCTGACCGGTGATCTGGCTCATCTGCACCGCCGCATCGACGACGATGGCCGTGATCGCAAAGATGACCACGCTCCGCGCCGCCACGGCGAGGTCGGCGGCAAGCATCGCGGCCGCGACGGCGCCGGTGCCGGTGAGCGTCAGCGCGCGGGTAAACCCGCGATCGGCGAGCGCCCCTGCAACCGGCGCGGCCAGCGCGCCCCCCGCGCCGGCGAGCGCGAACAGCGCGACCTGGGTCTGCGTCATGCCGAATTCGCGCAGCAGGACGAGCGGCGCCACCGTCCAGAATAGATTGAAGACGAAAAACATCGCGCCCTGATAGGCCGCGCGGCGGCGCAGTTGCCGATAGCTGCGCGCGAGCGTCAGCAGCGAGCCGATGATCTGCGGATAGCTTTTGTCGGTGCTGGGCACCCGGCGCGGCAGGCTGATCGCGAGCACGATGCCGATCACCACCATCAGCCCCGACGACGCATAGAAGATCGCCCGCCACCCGGCCAGCGCGGCGACGAAGCTCGCCGCCGGGCGGGCGAGCATCACGCCGGTGAGCAGGCCGCTCATCACCATGCCGATCGTGCGGCCCTGGCGATCGCCGCTGCTGAGCGTCGCCGCCAGCGGTACGAGAACCTGTGCCCCGGTCGCGCAAACCCCCGTGATGACCGAGGCGGCGAGAAACGTTGCCGGGCCCTGCGCGGTAGCAATGCCGATGCAGCCGATGGCGGTGCCCGCCACCGATATCAGGATCAGCCGCCGATTCTCGACGAGATCGCCAAGCGGCACCAGCAAGGCCAGGCCGAGACCATATCCCAGCTGGGTCAGCGTGACGATCGCGCCCTCCATCCCCGACGACAGGCCGATGGCGGGCGCGATCGAATCGAGCAGCGTCTGGGCATAATAGAGATTGGCGACCATCGCGCCGCAGGCGAAGGCCATCACGACAATGAGCGAGGTGGCAAGCGGTTGACGCTCGGTTGTCGTGCTGTTCATCGCGCTGCAGATATGCTGCGACGCAACAAGCGCAAGGGGCGCGCGCGGTGATGCTGCATGCAAGCCGTTGCCCGCATCCGGATGCCCCGCTAACAGCCTGTTCATCCGCATCTACGCCAAGGGGATTTCGATGACGCCCACCGTGAAAGCCATTCTCAGCAATTACGAGTCCGACAATCCAGGCGTGAAGGCCAATCTCGCCCGCATCCTGATGCAGGGGCGGCTGGGCGGCACGGGCAAGCTGATCATCCTGCCGGTCGATCAGGGCTTCGAGCACGGCCCGGCGCGCAGTTTTTCGGTCAATCCCGCAGCCTATGATCCACATTATCACTTCCAGCTCGCCATCGATGCGGGCCTGTCGGCCTATGCCGCCCCGCTCGGGATGATCGAGGCGGGGGCGGCGAGCTTTGCCGGGCAGATCCCGACGATCCTCAAGGTCAACAGCTCGAACAGCTGGGCGACCAACATCAATCAGGCGCTGACCGGCAGCGTCGAAGACGCGCTTCGGCTCGGCTGCGCGGCGATCGGCTTCACCATCTATCCCGGCGCCGACGACGTGTTCGACATGATGGAAGAGATTCAGCAAATGTCGGCGGAGGCGAAATCGGTCGGCATCGCCACCGTCATCTGGTCCTACCCGCGCGGCGGCAAGCTTTCGAAGAAGGGCGAGCTTGCGCTCGATGTCGGCGCCTATGCCGCCCATATGGCAGCCCTGCTCGGCGCGCACATCATCAAGGTAAAGCTGCCGACCGATCATATCGAGCAGGAAGACGCCAAGAAGGCGTATGAGGGCTTCGACGCCTCCACCCAGGCCAAGCGCGTCGCGCATGTCGTGCAGAGCTGCTTCGACGGCCGCCGGATCGTCGTCTTCTCGGGTGGTGCCGCCAAGGGCGCCGATGCGGTCTATCAGGATGCCCGCGACATCCGCGACGGCGGCGGCAATGGCTCGATCATCGGCCGCAACACCTTCCAGCGCCCCCGCGCCGATGCGCTGGCGATGCTCGACAAGCTCGTCGCGATCTACAAGCACGAGGAATAGATGGTCGAGCGGGTCGCGGTGCCCGATCCGGCCTGGACGGCGGTCGACGGCTATATCGGTGACAAGCTGATCGGCGACGATCCGGCATTGGCGGCGACGCTCGCTGCCAATGCAGCCGCCGGCCTGCCCGATATCGACGTCTCGCCGGTACAGGGCCGGATGCTGCATCTCTTCGCGCGCATGGCCGGCGCCCGGCGCATTCTGGAAATCGGGACGCTGGGCGGCTATTTGACGATCTGTCTGGCCCGGGCGCTGCCCGCGGATGGAGCGCTCGTCTCGCTCGAACTCGACCCGCATCATGCCGATGTCGCGCGCGCCAATATCGCCGCGGCGGGCCTTGCCGACCGGGTCGAGGTTCGCACCGGTGCCGCAATCGGAGCGCTTGGGGCGATGATCGCGGCGGACGAGGGGCCGTTCGATCTCGTCTTCATCGATGCCGACAAGGAAAACGGCGCCGATTACGTGCGCGCGGCACTGGCGCTGGGGCGGCCGGGGACGACGATCATCGTCGACAATGTCGTGCGCGAGGGAGGCGTTCTCGATCCCGCCAGCGACGACCCCCGCATCATCGGCACCCGCGCCTTGTTCGACCTGGTCGGGGCCGAGCCCCGGCTGAGCGCGACCGCCGTGCAGACCGTGGGCGCGAAAAAGTGGGACGGTTTCCTGCTGGCTGTTGTAGGCCCGCCGGCATGACCGACGAAGACGATCCCCTGGGCCCGCTCGATCCCGATTTCGCCGCGCAGTTCAAACGCGACGATCGGCGGCCGGCCTGCCAGCTCTACCTGATCTCGCCGCTCGACGTGGGCGGGGGCTTTCCCGATCGCCTGCGCCGCGCGCTGGGGGCGGGGCCGGTCGCTGCCTTCCAGTTCCGGGTGAAGGACATCGACCAGCATGCGGCGGCGGCACTGGCCGAGCCGTTGCAGAAAATCTGCGCCGAGCATGACGTCGCCTTCATCGTCAACGACAGCATTTCGCTCGCCAAAAGGCTGGGAGCCGATGGCGTGCATCTGGGGCAGGGCGATGGCGATCCTCGCGATGCGCGCACGGCGCTTGGCCCGGCGGCACAGATCGGTGTGACCTGTCACGACAGCCGCCATCTGGCGATGGAAGCAGGCGAGGGCGGGGCCGACTATGTCGCGTTCGGCAGCTTTTTCCCCACCACGACCAAGCAGGTCGAGCATCATGCCGCGCCGGTACTGCTCAGCTGGTGGTCGACGATGTTCGAGCTGCCCTGCGTCGCGATCGGCGGGATCACGCCGGCCAACGCCCGGCCCTTGGTCGAGGCTGGCGCTGACTTTCTGGCCGTGTCGCACGCCGTCTGGGGCAATGACGAGGCAGCGGCGATCGCGGCGTTCGACGCGGTGATGGCTCGATAGCGGGCCGCGCTAGGCGGTCAAATATCGGCGACGACCAAGCTCTGGCGTCCGTCGCCGCCTTACCAGTGGCGGACGCGCCCGGTGTCGACGTGGACGAAGCCGTCCCTGGGATAATAGCCCACGCCGCCCTTGCCGAGCGCCATCGCCGCGCTGCGCAACCGGTCGAGCGCGACGCCCGGTACATGGATGTCGCTCGCCTTGCCCAGCATGTGCTGGCTTCGGGTCGCGACGCCGCTATGTGCGCCCCCGGCTGCCCGAAGCGCGCCATTGGTCGCCGGCGAACGATAGCCTGAAATCAGGTCGATCGCCTTGTTGCCCGGCTGGCCGAGCGTTTCGCGCAAATTGACGAGCAGCGCCAGGAGTTGCCGGTCGATTGCGAAAACCTCGCCAGTCCGCCAGTCGCGCATGCCATGGGCGAGCTCGGCGAGCCCCTGCGGCAGAAACTGGCCGTCGCGCGCGAACAGCGCGTCGACCGCCTCGCCGGTATGGACGTTGCGCAGCGCCAGCCGCCATTCGATCGGCGCCGCAGCCGCACGATGCGGCAGCATCAGCATCGCCGCGCCGGCCACCATCCCGCCCAGCATTGCGCGCCGCGGCGCCGAAGACCCGGAAAGAACGGCGGACACCGATCGCTGTTGGTTCGTTGTCAACATGGGCCCCTGTCTAGGACATTGATTTGACCAATAAAACCATTGCCGCCGTCGCTTGTCTGATGCTGGGCTCGATTGGGCCGATTGCCGCCAGTGCGGCGCCGAGCAACCCGTCAGATGCCAATGCGGCGGCAACCCCGGCGATCGACGTGACGATCCTTCATGCGCAGGTGATTCTCGATCATCTCGGCTTTTCGCCGGGGGTGCTCGATGGACGCCCCGGCCAGTCGATGACGATCGCGCTCAAGGGCTTTCAGCAGTCGCGCGGATTCAACCAGACCGGCGAGCTCGATGGCCCGACCATGCAGGCGCTCCGCGCCTATCGCGCGATGCGCCCGGTGCGGCGTTTGCGATTGACCGCCGACGGGCTCGCGGGGCCCTATGTCGATCCGATGCCGGCCTCGCCGCAGGACAAGGCCAAACTCGACTCGCTCGGCTATCGCGGGCCGATGGAGAAGCTGGCGGAGATGTTTCACACCACACCGGCGGTGCTGGTCGCGCTCAACAGCCCGACGACGCGGCTCACCCCCGGCACGATGGTGACCTTTCCGAACGCGTTGCCCTCATCGCGGGCCTATGACCCGAAACTGCCGCAGAAATGGCGCGATACTCTGTCGATGCTCAATGTCGATGCGGCCCAGCCGGAGGGCGCAAAGATCGTCGTCGACGAGTCCGATGGGGTGCTGCGGGTCTATGACAAGGCCGACAAACTCGTCGGGCAGTTCCCCGCGACGATGGGCAGCACCCACGATCCGTTGCCGATCGGCCATTGGAAGGTGCAGGGCATCGCCTATAATCCGCCCTATCACTATAATCCAAAGCTGTTCTGGGACGCGAGCGGGAACGCCAAGGAAGCCTTGTTGCCGCCCGGCCCCAATGGCCCGGTGGGCGTGGTCTGGCTCGATCTGTCCAAGCCTCATTACGGGATCCACGGCACCCCCGCGCCGGAGACGATCGGCCGCGCGGAAAGCCATGGCTGCATTCGCCTGAGCAATTGGGATGCCGCCCGACTGGCGCTGATGGTCGGCCCGGGCACGCCGGCGATTTTCCAGCGCTGACCGATGCGCGCGACCGCCATCGCCGGGCTCCTGTTCGTTGCCGTGGCGCTCGCGCTGGCGGGCACGGTGCGGGTGCGGGTCGCCGGTCCGGCGGCACGGCCATCTGATTCTCCGCCCGCGCAGGGCGCGGCGCCGGCGGGGCCGGTCGTGTCGGTCCATCCCGCTCCGCCGGTGCCGGCCGTCGCGCTCGCGGTGCCGGTGGCCGGCGTCTCGCGCGCGGCAATCGCCGATAGTTGGGGCGATCCCCGCGAAAACGGCCTCCGCGAGCATCATGGTACCGACATCGTCGCCCCGGCCGGCATGCCCGTCGTCGCCGCAGCGCCCGGAACCGTCGAAAAACTCCACCAGAGCGCCGCCGGCGGGACGACGATCTATGTCCGCTCGCCCGATCGGCAATGGAGCTATTATTATGCGCATCTCGGCGATTATGCGCCGGGCCTGCATGAAGGGCAGGCGGTCGATACCGGCGATCTGATCGGCTATGTCGGGGATAGCGGCAATGCCGGAGCGGGCAATTACCACCTTCATTTCGGTCTGTCGCACATGGCCGATACCGATCGCTGGTGGGAGGGCACGGCGGTCGATCCTTATCCCAGCCTTGCGGGAAACACCGGCCCCGGCTAAAGCCCCACCTTTCGTGAATTCAACCCTTCGCTCTTTCAAACCTGCAGGCATTCCCATGAAGATCAGCGGCGTCGACATTCGCCCCGGCAATATCATCGAATATGAAGGCGGCATCTGGAAAGCGGTGAAAATCCAGCATACCCAGCCTGGCAAGGGCGGCGCCTATATGCAGGTCGAAATGAAGAACCTGATCGACGGGCGCAAGAACAACGTCCGCTTCCGCTCGGCAGAAACCGTCGAGCGCGTCCGGCTCGACACCACCGATTTCCAGTTCCTGTTCCGTGACGGCGACCAGCTGACCTTCATGGACAAGCAGACCTACGATCAGATCACGCTCGATGCGGGCATCCTTGGCGATGCCGCTGCCTTTCTGCAGGACGGCATGGACGTGGTGATGGAGCTTTACGACGAGCGTCCGATCAGCGTGCAGTTGCCCGACACGATCGAGGCGCTGATCGTCGAGGCCGATGCGGTGGTGAAGGGGCAGACCGCGTCGTCGTCCTACAAGCCCGCCTTGCTCGAAAATGGCGTCCGCGTGATGGTCCCGCCGCACATAGGCGCGGGAACGCGAATCGTCGTCGACGTGTATGAGCAGACCTATGTGAAGCGGGCTGAGTAACTCTTCTTCCTACTTAGCCCTCTCCCTTTTGGGGCGTTCGGGGTAAAAAATGCCCCGTATTTTTCAGACCATGCCGGGGGCATGGCCGACCCCGAACTCCCCACGGGGGAGAGGGCCAAAGGATATAAAATGGTTTCCCACTCCGGCCTGCTCACCGTCATGGAACGCGCCGCGCGCAAGGCGGCGCCGCGGCTGCGGCGTGACTTCAACGAGGTTCAGCAGCTCCAGGTCAGCCGCAAGGGACCGGCCGATTTCGTGTCGATGGCCGACAAGCGCGCCGAACAGACGATCTACGAGGAGCTGAGCCACGCCCGCCCCGACTGGGCGTTCATCATGGAGGAGCGCGGCGAAATCGCCGGCGATCCCACCAAGCCGCGCTGGGTCGTCGATCCGCTCGATGGCACCACCAATTTCCTTCACGGCATCCCCCATTTCGCGATCTCGATCGCGGTCGAGGAACCGCGCCCCGATGGCCGCTACGACACGGTGTCGGCGCTGGTCTATCAGCCGCTGACCGACGAGAGCTTCTGGGCCGAGCGCGGCCGCGGGGCGTGGCTCACCGATCAGCGCCTGCGCGTGTCGGCGCGCAACGACCTCTCGGAGGCACTGATCGCGACCGGCATCCCGTTCCTCGGCCATGGCGACTTCGCGCAATGGACCCGCATCTTCGGCGCGGTCGCGCCCGGCGTGGCGGGCATCCGGCGGCTGGGTTCGGCGGCGCTCGATCTCGCCTGGGTCGCGGCCGGGCGCTTCGACGGCTATTGGGAATCGAGCCTCAGCCGCTGGGACGTTGCGGCGGGCATTCTGCTGGTCAAGGAAGCCGGCGGCTACGTCACCGATTTCCGCGGCGGTGACAAGATGATGGAACGCAATGAATTTCTGGCGGCGAACGATGCGCTGCACAACAAGCTGCACAAACTGGTGGCGGGGTCTTTGCGGTAGGGGTGATTGAGGCCTTTTGGCATTAGATGGAGTAGACCGTTCGCCCTGAGTAGCGGCAGAGCGAAGTCGAAGTCGCTACTCAGGACGAACGGCGTTGCTCAGGTTCAGGCCATCATCTCCACCGCCACCGCCGTCGCCTCACCGCCACCAATACACAGGCTCGCCATCCCGCGTTTCCCGCCCGTCGTCTGAAGCGCCGAGAGCAACGTCGCCATGATCCGCGCGCCGCTGGCGCCGATCGGGTGGCCGAGCGCGCAGGCGCCGCCGTGGATGTTGACCACGTCATGCGACAGTCCCAGGTCGCGCATCGCGATCATCGCGACGACGGCAAAGGCTTCGTTGACCTCGAACAGGTCGATGTCGCGAGCGGACCAGCCTGCTTTCTCCATTGCCTTGCGCATCGCGAAGACCGGCGCGGTGGTGAAGAGGGCGGGGGCATGGGCATGGCCCGCCGTCGCGACGATCCGCGCGATCGGGGTCAGGCCGAGCTTTTCCGCCACCGACAGCCGCGTCATCACCAGGGCGGCCGCGCCGTCCGAAATCGACGAGGCATTGGCGGCGGTGATCGTGCCGTCCTTCGAGAAAGCGGGCCGGAGCGTCGGAATCTTGGTGGGATCGCCCTTCAGCGGCTGTTCGTCCTTGTCGACCGTGACGGTGCCCTTCCGCCCGGCAATCTCGACCGGCGTGATCTCGCGGTCGAACGCGCCGGAGTTCTGCGCCTTCTTGGCGCGGGTCAGCGAGGCGATGGCATAATCATCCTGCTGCTCACGGGTGAACTGGTACTCAGCGGCGGTATCCTCGGCGAAATTGCCCATCAGTTTGCCGGGTTCATAGGCATCCTCGAGCCCGTCGAGATACATATGGTCCTTCAGCACATCATGCCCGATCCGCGCGCCTGAGCGGTGCTTCATCGACAGATAGGGCGCGTTGGTCATGCTCTCCATGCCGCCGGCGATCAGCAGGTCGACCGAGCCGGCCGCCAGTGCATCCGCCGCCATGATCGCCGCCTGCATGCCGCTGCCGCACATCTTGTTGACCGTTGTCGCCTCGATATGATCGGGGAGGCCGGCCTTGAGCGCGGCCTGGCGGGCAGGGGCCTGGCCGAGCCCCGCGGGCAGCACACAGCCCATGTAGATGCGCTCGATCGCCTCACCCGACAGCCCGGCGCGCTCGACCGCGCTGCCGACGGCGGCGGCGCCAAGTTCGGTCGCCGATGCGCCCGACAGTGCCCCCTGGAAGCTGCCCATCGGCGTTCGGGCATAGGAGACGATGACGACGGGATCGTGGTCGGGTTGGGTGGCCATGGGGCAAGCTCCGGCAGGAAGGATGAGTTGCGCGCGATTTAGGGCCGTGGCGAGGCGATTACAAATCGCCTATCGCGTCGCCGATGGACGATCTCGCCCGCCTCCTCGTTCCCGCGCCGCCCTGGCTCTGGGCAAGTGCGCTGGGCGTGCTCGGCGCGATCATCGGCAGTTTCGTCGCCGCGCTGGTGATCCGCTGGCCGCAAGGCCGGTCGGTGCTGGCGGGGCGCTCGCACTGCGATGCGTGCGATGCGGTGCTTGGGCCCGCCGATCTGGTGCCACTGCTCAGCGCGCTCGCGATGCGCGGGCGGTGTCGGCACTGCGCCGCGCCGATCGCGCCGCTGCACTGGCAGATCGAGCTGGCCGCGCTGACCATCGGGGCGAGCGCGGGGTTGCTTGTGCCCGGACCCGTGGCACTTGCGGTGGCGCTGTTCGGCTGGCTGCTGCTCGCGCTCGCCGCGCTCGACATCTCCGATTTCTGGCTGCCCGATCCGCTGACTCTGTCGCTCGCGCTCGCCGGGCTGGCCACTGCCTTTCTGGGGATCGCGCCCGCGCTCGAGGATCGGCTGATCGGTGGGGCGGCGGGGTTCGGGTCGCTCTGGGGGATCGGCGCCGGCTACAGGCGGGTGCGCGGGCGCGAGGGGCTGGGCGGCGGCGATCCGAAACTGCTCGGGGCGATCGGGCTGTGGCTCGGCTGGCGCCTGCTGCCGGCGGTGGTCGTGCTCGCGGCGATGATCGGGCTTGGCGTCGCGCTGTTCTGGCTGCTCACCGGGCGCGGCGTCGCGCGCGACGATCGGCTGCCGTTCGGGACGCTGCTGGCGATCGCGGCTTACCCGGCCGAGATCGCCATGCTATTATCATGGCCATGAAGCCTGCCTTGTTCGCGTTCCTGCTCGCTGCCTTCGTGGCGGCGCCCGCCGCCGCCGAATCCCGGCCGGCGCCGGCGAAGCCGCTCCCCGCCTCGATCGACGGCCTGCCGATCGGCGCGATCCCCGAACAGACCCTGCCGACCGGCGGGTGCGCGGCGTTCCTCTGGTCGAAGACCCAGACCCGCGCGCTGGTCGCGATGCTCACCAACGATCCCGCGCAGATCCGCTTCGCACCGGGCGGGGCGGTCACCGATCTGGTGCGGGTCGCCCAGTCGGGCGCCGGGGCGCGCGGCTTTGCCGCCAAGACCGATTATGCCGGCGGCGATTTCCGCGTGACGATCGACATGGACGTCGTCAACCGTGCCGACATCGCCGATGGCGCGGCGATTCCCGAAGGAACGCTGCGGCTCGACCGCGAAGGACAGGATACCGTGATCGTGCCCGTGGCGGGCCTGATCGGCTGCGGCTGATCCGCGAACAAAGGACAAGCGCAATGGCGACGATGCACGAGATACTCAGCGACCAGCGCGCCGCCTTCACGGCCGAGATGCCGGTGTCGATCGCGGCCCGCAAGGATCGGCTGAACCGCGCGGCGGCGATGCTGGCGGACAACGCCGATCGCTTCTGCGATGCGATGAGCGAGGATTTCGGCCATCGCAGCCGTGAGCAATCGATGCTCACCGATATCGCCGCGTCGATCGCGCCGATCCGCCATGCGATCAAGTCGCTCGAGAAATGGGCGCGGCCCGATCGGCGCAGCGTGCAGTTTCCGCTCGGGCTGCTCGGCGCGAAGGCTTGGGTCGAATATCAGCCCAAGGGCGTGATCGGCATCATCGCGCCGTGGAATTTCCCGGTTCAGCTGGTGATGGGGCCGCTCGCCGGGGTGTTGGCGGCGGGCAATCGGGCGATGGTCAAGACGTCCGAATTCACCCCCGCCACGGCGGCGCTGTTCGAAGAGCTGGGTCCCAAATACTTCGCGCTCGACGAACTCGCCTTCGTCTCGGGCGGGCCTGATGTCGGCAAGGCGTTTGCCGGGCTGGCGTTCGATCACCTGCTGTTCACCGGGGCGACGAGCATCGGCAAGCACATCCTCCATGCCGCCGCCGACAATCTGGTGCCGGTGACGCTTGAGCTGGGCGGCAAATCGCCCGTGATCGTCGGCCAGTCAGCCGATATCAAGCGCACCACCGAGCGGGTCGCGCTCGGCAAGATGCTCAACGCCGGGCAGATCTGCCTCGCCCCCGATTACATGATCGTCCGTGAGGATCAGGAGCGCGCGGTGGTCGAGGGGCTCAAGAGCGCGGCGAGCGCGATGTATCCCACGCTGCTCGCCAACCCCGATTATACCGCGATCGTCAACGACCGGCATTTCCAGCGACTGACCGACTGGCTCGACGACGCCCGCGCCAAGGGCGCGACGATCGAGACGGTCAACCCAGCCAACGAGGATTTCGCCGCATCCAACGCGCGGAAAATGCCGCTCCACATCGTCACCGACGTCACCGATGACATGACGATCATGCAGGAGGAAATCTTCGGGCCGATCCTGCCGATCCGCCGCTACGACAGGATCGACGATGCGATCGCGCTGGTGAATGCCCGCGATCGTCCGCTCGGCCTCTATTATTTCGGGAGCGACGACGACGAACGCACCCGCGTGACCGACCGGACGATTTCGGGCGGGGTGACGGTCAACGACGTGGTCTTCCACGTCTCGATGGAGGATTTGCCGTTCGGCGGGGTCGGCCCGTCGGGCATGGGCAGCTATCACGGGCGCGACGGCTTCAAGACCTTCAGCCACGCCAAGGCGCTCTACAAACAGCCGATGATCGACATCGCCAAACTCGCCGGGCTCAAGCCGCCTTATGGCAAGGGGACGATGGCGAGCGTCAAGCGGCAGATGAAATAACGCCGACTATCGCAGCTCGGCCCGCCGCTGCTCGAGCCACCGCCGCTCGGCATCGGCCGGGCCGAGCGCCAGCGCTGCATCATAGGCGTCGCGCGCGGCATCGTTCAGCCCGAGCCGATAGAGCAGGCCTGCGCGGGTGGCGTGATAGGGGAGGTAGGTCGCCAGCCCGGGGCTATCGAGCGCATCGACTTCGTCGAGCGCCGCTTCATAGCCGGCGATTTCGGCGAGCGCGACCGCGCGGTTGAGCCGGGTGATCGCGTCGTCGCGCACGGTCAGAAGCGCGTCGTAGATCGTCAGGATGGTGCGCCACGGCGGCGGTTCGGCGAGCGAGGGGCGGGCGCACCATTCGGCATGGACCAGCGCCGCCACCACGCGCGGCGCGCGCGGGCCGATCCGGGCGGCGGCGGCGAAATAGCCGCGTGCCTCGGCGATCAGCGCATGATTCCAGCGCGCCGGATCCTGCTCGGACAGCGGCACCATCATCCCCTCGGCGTTGACCCGCGCCGGGCGGCGCGCCTCGGCGAAGCGGACCGTGGCGGCGAGCGCCAGCACTTCGGCTTCGCCGGGCAGCATCCGGGCAAGCGTTGCGGTAATGCCGAGCATCTCGGTCGCGTAACCGGCGTGGCGGCCGCTGCCCGCGCCATCGGCATGGGCATGGGCATAGGCGACGTCGATCGTGCTCAGCACCGCATCGAGCCTGCCGGGCCATGCGTCTGGCCCGGGCACTTCGAAGGCAATGCCCGCATCGGCGATCTTGCGCTTGGCGCGGACCAGCCGCTGCGCGAGCGTCGGCTCGCTGACGAGGAAGGCGCGGGCGATCTCCTCGGTCGAGAGCCCGCATACCAGCCGCAGCGTCAGCGCGGCGCGCGCGTCGGGATGGATCGCCGGGTGGCAGCAGACGAAGATCAGCTGCAGCCGCTCGTCGGGGATAAGGCGCATGTCGGCCATCATCAGTTCCTCCGCGCTCGGCTTGGGTTCGGGCTCGGGCAACGCCGCCGCCGCGCGCGTGGCCGCCCGACGCAGCCGATCGAGCGCCACGCGCTCGGCGACGCGGTACAGCCAGCCCGCCGGATCGCGCGGCACCTCGTTCGCCCAGGCGATCACCGCACGGGCGCATGCCTCTGCCAGCGCCTCCTCGGCGAGATCGAGGTTGCGGAAGCGAGCGGCGAGCGCGGCGATGATCCGCCCGCTCGCCGCTCTGAACACCGCCTCGAGCGCGGCGGCGCTCACATGCCCGGCGGCGCCATGACCGGGCGCACCTCGATCGCACCGTCTCCGGCGAGCGGTACTTTCCGGGCGATTGCGATCGCGGCATCGAGATCGGGCGCCTCGATCATGTAGAAGCCACCGAGTTGCTCGCGCGTTTCAGCGAAGGGGCCGTCGTGGAGCGTCTGCTTGCCGGCGTCGGTGCGCACCGTGGTCGCGGTCGAGGCCGGCTGGAGCCCGGCGCCGTTGAGCATCGCCGCACCGATATCCTGGCTGAACGCCATGTGCCTCTCGATGATCGCGCCCATCGCGGCGCCGGTGCCGTCATTATAGGTGGCTTCGTTTTCGTAGATCGTCAGCAGATATTTCATCGCGGGTCTCCTCGGCCGATCATGAGCGATCGTATCGGGGAGACGCGCCCGCGCGAGTGGAATCGACAGCCGCGTCAAAAATTATCCGGCGGGCATGATCCGATAGTCGATCGGCTTGAAGCTGCCGCCGTTGCTCGCGAGCGCCGAGCAGGCGGTGAGGCCGATGATCAGGTCCATGCGCGCGACAAAGGCGATGTGATCGCCGGCCTTGCTGAGCGGCGGCAACACGGCAAGCTTGCCGGTATCGCTGTCGACCGGCACGTTCATGAAGCAATTGAAGGCCACGGGGATGGCATCCTCGCCGATGCCGTAGGGCGCCAGCGCCGCAGCGAGATTGCCGAAGCAGCCGCGATGGCGGGGCTCATCGGGATAGAAATGATCGAAAGTCGCATAGGAGCACGGCGTGAGCAGGAAATCGTGACAGCCGACGCTGTCTTCGACGATTTCGAGCATCGGGCGCGAGCGGTTCGAGTAGAGCAGATGGCCCGTCGTCAGCCTGATCGTCTCGGCATAATCGAGCGTCCGGCCCGACGAGATCACCTCGCGGACGTCGCTCGCACTATAGGCGAGCAGATCGGCGACCTGAACGCCTTCGGCGTCGATCACGATCAGCGTCTCGCCGGCAGCGAGGCGAAAGGCGGTGCCGCTACGGGGCGGAATGCGCTGCGTGGTCATGCGCCGCCATAATTGAACGGGCATTCCCAATCGCCGTCGACGAGGCGGCCGCTATATTGGCGCGCCTCGCTCGCCTCACCATGACGGGTGAGCATCGGGTTTCGCGATCCGGCGAGCGCCTCGTCGCGGACCATGATTTTCTCGCGCATCCCCTCATAGCGGCCCTCGGCGCGAAGCCGTTCGAACTGGTCGTGGAGATTGAACACCATCGTCGGCCGGACGAAACGCCGCGCCGGGCGGCTGGCATGGGGGTGGAGCCCGACGATGAAGAACGCCTCGCCGCCGAAACTCAGCGAGAAATGCGGATTCTGCGGATCGGGACTGACGCGCGCGTCATAGCCCTGGCCGCGCCAGACGTCCTTGTCCGACAGCGACTGCACGCGTGCCCACAGCGCCTGTTCGAACGCGGCCTCGCTCAGATCGTCGGGTCCTTCGAAGATCACTGCAAAGCTGCGATACAGCGCCGGTTCCTGCCGATATTCGGCGGCGAAGTGGAGCAGCCGGTCGTGGATGCGCAAATCGTCCCACGCGCTGTTGATCGCGGTGCACGCCAGCACTTCGAGCGTCCCCTTCGCCATCGCCGCCTTGGCGCCGACGCAGGGGAAATCGGCCGCGCCGACATGATCGAACATTTGCGCCTCGAGCGCTTCCTGGGCGGCATGTTCCCAGGCGAACATTGATTTTGTGCGAAGTTTCTTCATCGCCTACGAGACGGTCGAACGCGGTTCAGGTTCCCGAAATATTTGTCGGCACCGATCAATCCGGCAGCTGCGCCTTGGGGAATCCGCTCCACACCGCATCGTAATCGGGGTCGAGCGCCGCCGATTTCAGCGCCAGCTCGGTCGGCTGGAACACCCAGCGGCTTTCGACCATGAACGCCATCGTGCCGTCGATCCTGTGCGGCTTCAGGTCGACGTTGCTCGCCGCTTTCCAGCTCGCGACATCGGGGCCGTGCCCGCTCATCTGGTTGTGGAGCGACAGCGCGCCGGGGACGAAGCCGTCGGCCTTGGCATCATAGGCCCCCGTGATCAGCCCCATCGCCTCCGACATCACGTTGCGGTGGAACCAGGGCGGGCGGAACGTGTCCTCGGCGACCATCCAGCGTGGCGGAAAGATGACGAAATCGACATTGGCGGTGCCGGGCACGTCGCTGGGCGAGGTCAGCATGGTGAAGATCGACGGATCGGGATGGTCGAAGCTGACGGTGTTGATGGTGTTGAAGCGCGCCAGATCATAGCGGCACGGCGCGAGATTGCCGTGCCAGGCGACGACATCGAGCGGTGATCGGCCGAGGTTCGTTGTCCACAGCTGGCCGCCGAATTTCTGGACGAGTTCGAAGTCGCCCTCGACATCCTCGAACCACGCCACCGGCGTTTCGAAATCGCGGGGGTTGGCGAGGCCGTTGGCACCGATCGGGCCGAGATCGGGCAGGCGGAAGGGCTCGCCGTGGTTCTCCGCGACATAGCCGCGCGCGTTGCCATCGGGCAGGGTGACGCGAAAGCGGACCCCGCGCGGGATGAGCGCGATGTGGCCGGGCGCAATGTCGATGCGGCCCAGTTCGGTCAGCAGGGTGAGCGCGCCCTGCTGGGGCACGATGATGAGCTCGCCGTCGCCCGAGACGAAAGCGCGATCGGTCATGTCGGTGTCGCAGGCATAGAGATGGACCGCGACGCCGGTCTGGCTGAGCGGACCGTGGCCGGCAACGAGCATGGTGGTGAGGCTGTCGAGCCAGTCGGTGCCGGGGCGCGGGTCGATCGGCCCCCAGCGCAGGCGGTTGGGGGCGAGCGGGGTATCGGGGATGCCGGGGGCAACGTTTGGCGCGCCGGTATAGCGCGTGAAGGCGGGATGCGCGGCGGAAGGGCGCAGGCGGTAGAGCCATGACCGGCGGTTTTCCGCGCGCGGGGCGGTGAAGGCGGTGCCCGAAAGCTGCTCGGCGTAAAGGCCGAACGCGGGGCGTTGCGGCGAATTGCGGCCGATCGGGAGGGCACCGGGGATCGCCTCGGTGCTGAAGTGGTTGCCGAAGCCGGTTTGGTATTCGGTCATGGAATTCTCCCCAAACCTTCTCCCCATTGGGGAGAAGGATACGCAGCCTTATGAGCGCAGCGAATTAGGCGAAGCTGGATGAGGGGCGGTGGCGCGCATTGTCGCAGGCGTTGCTGCCCCCTCACCCAGCTTCGACTAGGGCCGCATGAAGAATGCGACCCAAGTCTGCGCAACCCTCTCCCCAAATGGGAGAGGGGAGTCGTTCACGCCCCCGCCGGGATCACCCCGCGCCGCATCTGGTCGAGCTCGATGCTTTCGAACAGCGCCTTGAAATTGCCCTCGCCGAAGCCGTCGTTGCCCTTGCGCTGGATGATCTCGAAAAAGATCGGGCCGACCATGTTTTCGGTGAAGATCTGCAGCAGCAGCCCGCCGCCCGTCTCCGGCGCGCCGTCGATCAGGATCTTCCGCTTGCGCATCTCTTCCACATCGTGGCCGTGGCCCGGCAGCCGCTTGTCGATCAGGTCGAAATAGGTGTCGATCGTGTCCTGGAAGCGGATGCCGTTGGCGCGCAGCGTATCGACGGTCTTGAAGATGTCGTCGGTCGCCATGGCGAGATGCTGGATGCCTTCGCCCTTGTAATCCTTGATGAATTCCTCGATCTGCGAATGCTCGTCCTGGCTTTCGTTCAAGGGGATGCGGATCTTGTTGTCGGGCGCGGTCATCGCCTTGCTGACCAAAGCGGTCGATTTGCCCTCGATATCGAAGAAGCGGATTTCGCGGAAGTTGAAGATCCGCTCGTAATAATCCGCCCAGTAATTCATCCGCCCGCGCATCAGATTGTGGGTTAGATGATCGAGCGTGTGGAGGCCGACGCTGTTGTCGTTGGGCGTCGCGCCGGGGACGGGCTCGAAATCGGTATCGTAGATCGTCTCGCCGCCATGTTTGTCGACCAGATACAGGTTCGCGCCGCCGATCCCTTCGATTGCCGGGATGTCGAGCTCGTCGGGCCCGATCTTGCCTTCGACCTTCACCGCACCGCGCTCGACGGCGAGCGCGACCGCCTTGGCAGCGTCCGCGACGCGGAACGCCATGGCATTGGCCGAGGGACCGTGGGTATCGCGGAAGCCCGCGACCTGGCCAGCATGCTCCATGTTGAGCAGGAAGTTGATGTCGCCCTGCGCATAGCGGCGGACATTCTTGGATTTGTGATTGCCGACATGGGTGAAGCCCATCTTGACGAACAGATCCGCCAGCGCGTCGGGATCGGGTGAGGTGAATTCGACGAATTCGAAGCCGTTGAGGCCCATCGGGTTGTCATGGCCGGTGTCGGCAAGGGCGGCGGTCGGGGTCGTCATGGCAGGAGTCTCCGTGGCGGCAAATGGTAACATATGAAACTATATAGCCGAATGCCGGCCCTGGGTCCAGCGGGGTGGGAACTCCAACATTCCCCGCTTAAGGGGCTGCCTTCGCTGGCGATGGCGTGTAGCAATCGGGCATGCCGAACGCCTCGCCCCCTTCTCAGCCGCCGCGTTTCGACGCCGGCACGATGGCCCTGTTTCTCGATTTCGACGGGACGCTGGTCGAATTGATGGAACACCCCGCCGGGGTGGCGGTTGACGCTGCGCTGGCCGCGCTGCTGGCGCGATTGGCCGCGCGGTTGCCGGGGCGGGTGGCGCTGGTGAGTGGCCGCTCGGTCGCCCAACTCGAGGCGCTGGTCGGTGCGCTGGCCGATGATCTGGCGCTGGTGGGCAGCCACGGCGCCGAGATCAGGGCAGGGCCTTCCGGGGTGCGTTCCCCGGGCAGGCCCGCGGCGCTCGATCGGGTCGAGGCGATCGTCAGGGCGGCGATCGGCCACGAAGCGGGCATAGTCATCGAAGTCAAGACGTTGGGGGTTGCCATTCACTATCGACAGAATCCGGGCCTCGAAGCCGCCGCGCGGCGCATCGCCGCCGAAGCCGCCGAGGCCGGCGACCTGATCGTCCAGACCGGCAAGATGATGGTCGAGATCCGCACCGCAGGGCACGACAAGGGCACCGCTATCGCCACTTTGATGGCGCAACCGCCCTTTGCCGGGCACAGGCCGGTGTTTCTCGGCGACGATGTCACCGACGAGCCCGGGCTTGCCTTTTGCACCGAAGCGGACGGCGCCGGCATCCTGGTCGGCCCCCCGCGCGTGACCGCCGCCGCGTACCGGCTGCCCGATGTCGCCGCCGCGCGCGCCTGGCTCGCCGCGCTGTGACCGCGACGCTCGATCTCTGGCCGATCGGCAATTGCCAGGTGTCGGCGCTGGTCGATCGCTCGGGGCGGTTTGTCTGGGGGTGCCTGCCGCGAATCGATGGCGATCCGGCCTTCTCGTCGCTGCTCGATACCGCGCCACCCGCTGCCGACGGCGCCTACGGCTTTTGGGAAATCGATCTCGAGGGCGTTAGCCAGACGACACAGGCCTATCGCCGCAACACCCCGATCCTGGTGACGCGGCACGTCGACGGCGACGGCAACGCGATCGAGGTGATCGATTTCTCGCCGCGCTTCCAGCGGAGCGGCCGAATGTACCGTCCGACGGCGTTTTGCCGGATCGTCCGCCCGGTCGCCGGTGCGCCGCGAGTCCGCATCCGGCTCCGCCCGGCGCGGTCGTGGGGGAGCGCGGCCGCCCGGCACACGCGCGGATCGAACCACATCCGCTATCTGCTCGACGAGAGCGTGCTGCGGCTGTCGACCACCGCGCCGGTCGGGTGGATCGAGGACGAACGGCTGTTCCGGGTCGAGCGGCCGCTGCATTTCTTTCTCGGCCCCGACGAGAGCTTCAGCGAAGACATCGCGGCCGCGCTCGACGGCATGCTCGATCGCACAGCGGACGAATGGCGCCGTTGGGTGCGGGGGCTGGCGACGCCGCACGAGTGGCAGGAAGCCGTGATCCGATCGGCGATCACGCTCAAGCTGTGCCAGCATGAGGAAACCGGCGCGATCGTCGCGGCGATGACGACCTCGATCCCCGAACACGCCGATTCAGGACGCAACTGGGATTATCGCTACTGCTGGATCCGCGACGCTTATTATACGATCCAGGCGCTCAACCGGCTCGGCGCGCTCGATGTGCTCGAAGGCTATCTCGAATATCTGCGCAACATCGTCGACAATGCGGCGGGCGGCCACATCCAGCCGCTCTACGGGGTCGGTGGCGAGGCGACGCTCACCGAATGGGAGGCGCCGGGGCTCGCCGGCTATCGCGGCATGGGGCCGGTCAGGGTCGGCAACCAGGCTTATGATCAGGTCCAGCACGACGCGTACGGCCAGATCATCCTCTCCAATGCGCAGGCTTTCTTCGATCATCGCCTGTTCCGGATGGCAGGGGTCGCCGATTTCGAGGCGCTCGAGCCGATCGGCGAACGCGCCTGGGCGCGCTATGACCAGCCCGATGCCGGGCTGTGGGAGCTGCGCACCAAGGCGCATGTCCACACCTATTCGGCGGCGATGTGCTGGGCGGCGTGCGACCGGCTCGCCAATGCCGCAACGGTGCTCGGGCTCGGCGATCGCGCGACCTTCTGGCAGGATCGCGCCGATCGCATGCGCGCCCGGATCGAAGCGGCGGCGTGGCGCGCCGAGCCCGACACGCTGTCGGCGACCTTCGACGGTGACGATCTCGACGCAAGCTTGATCCAGCTGCTCGATCTGCGCTTCCTCGCCCCCGATGATCCGCGCTTCTGCGGCACGCTGAAGGCGGTCGAGGCGGGGCTGCGGCGCGGCTCCTACATGCTGCGCTACGCGAGCGAGGATGATTTCGGCGTCCCCCACACCGCGTTCAACGTCTGCACCTATTGGCTGATCGAGGCGCTGCACTTTACCGGGCGGCATGCCGATGCACGGGTGCTGTTCGAGGAGATGCTGACCCGGCTCACCCCCGCCGGCTTGCTGTCCGAGGATATCGATCCGGTCACCGGCGAACTCTGGGGCAACTATCCCCAGACCTATTCGCTGGTCGGGCTGATCAACTGCGCGGTCCTGCTCAGCAAACCATGGAGTGCGGTGCGATGAGTCGTCTGATCGTGATTTCAAACCGCGTGTCGGCGCCGACGGCGGAGAAGCCCAGCGCGCAGGGCGGGCTGGCCGTCGCGCTGACCGCCGCGCTGCGCGAGGCCGATGGCATCTGGTTCGGCTGGTCGGGCGAGGCCGGCGAGACGGGCGCGCCGCGCTTCGAGACGTTCGACGGGGTCACGTCGGCCACGATCGACCTGCCCGAGCAGGACGTCGAGGAATATTATGAGGGATACGCCAACCGCACGCTCTGGCCGCTGTTTCACTACCGGCTCGGCCTGACCGAATTCGAGCGCGACTTTCAGGGTGGTTACGAGCGGGTCAATCGCGTCTTCGGCGGCATCATCGGGCCCTATATCGAGCCCGACGACCTCGTTTGGGTGCATGATTATCACATGATCCCGCTCGGCTGGGTGCTACGCCAGCAAGGGATCAAGAACCGGCTCGGCTTCTTTCTGCACATCCCCTGGCCGCCGACCCGGCTGCTGACCGCGCTGCCCGACCATCGCAGGCTGGTCGAGGCGCTGTTTGCCTATGACGTGCTCGGTTTCCAGACCGAGGAATGGCTCGAAACCTTCCACGACTATGTCGTTCGCGAAATGGGCGGGTCGATCGGCGACGATGGTTTCATCACCGTCGGCGGACGCACGATCCGGGCGATCGCCTGCCCGATCGGGATCGATGCGCAGGAATTCATCGCCGGCGCCAACGGCGACGCCGCCAGGGCGTCGCATCGTCGCATGGTCGAAAGCTCGATCGGCCGCAGCATGATCGTCGGGGTCGACCGGCTCGATTATTCCAAGGGGCTCGAGGAGCGGTTCAACGGCTATCAGCGCTATCTCGAGTCCCGACCCGACGCCCATTCGCAGGTGTTCCTGCTCCAGATCGCGCCGCCGTCGCGCGCGACGGTGCAGAGCTATCAGGATATCCGCGCCCAGCTCGACGCATTGTCAGGCCGGATCAACGGCGCATTCGCCGATATCGACTGGGTGCCGCTGCGCTATGTCAATCAGGGCTTCCCGCGCGACGTTCTGGCCGGGGTCTATCGCGCGGCGCGGGTGGGGCTGGTGACCCCGCTGCGCGACGGCATGAACCTCGTCGCCAAGGAATATGTCGCCGCGCAGGACCCCGCCGATCCGGGCGTGCTGATCCTCTCCCGCTTTGCCGGCGCGTCG
The DNA here is from genome assembly GCA_002281485.1 of Sphingomonas sp. 28-66-16. Classification (GTDB taxonomy): domain Bacteria; phylum Pseudomonadota; class Alphaproteobacteria; order Sphingomonadales; family Sphingomonadaceae; genus Sphingomonas. Next base: position 66,082 of record NCGF01000012.1, on the reverse strand, counting down.
ATGCAATTGCCGCAGGCGCTGCTCGTCAATCCCTATAGCCCCGACGAACTCGCCGATTCGATCGAACGCGCGCTGGCGATGTCGCGCGACGAGCGGATCGCGCGCTGGCAGCCGATGTTCGACAATGTTCGCAACCACGACGTGATCTGGTGGCGCAGCCGCTTCACGACCGCGCTCGCCGAGGCGCCGGTTGCGCGCTGAGAGGCGCCGTTACTCGTTCCCGCCGATAAAGTCCCCGAGCGAGCCGAGCACCGATCCCTCGCCGCGATTCTGGCCGCCCCGCGGGCCGGCCGCCGCCAGCATCCTCCCGGCGAGACGCGAGAAGGGGAGCGACTGGATCCATACCTTGCCCGGCCCGGTCAGCCGCGCGAAGAACAGCCCCTCGCCGCCGAACAGCACGCTGCGTACCCCGCCGGCCGTCACCAGATCGAACTCCACGCCGGGCGTATAGGCGGCCAGGCAGCCGGTATCGACGTGCAACTGCTCGCCCGCGCGCAGGTCACGCTCGACGACGGTGCCGCCCATCTGGACGAACACCCAGCCGTCGCCGTCGAGCTTCTGCATGATGAAGCCTTCGCCGCCGAACAGCCCGGTCATCACCCGGCGTTGAAAGGCAATCCCGATCGACACGCCCTTTGCCGCGGCCAGAAAGGCGTCCTTCTGGCAGATCAGTGTGCCGCCATAATCGGACAGTTTGAGCGGCAGGATCGCGCCGGGGGTGGGCGAGGCGAAGGCGACGCGCGCCTTGCCGACGCCATTGTGCGTGAAGACCGTGGTGAACAGGCTTTCGCCCGTCACCAGCCGTTTCCCCGCGCCGAGCAGCTTGCCCATGAAGCCGCCGCCCTGATCGGCGCTGCCGTCGCCGAACACCGTCGTCATGCCGATGCTGGCATCCTTCCAGACGAACGCGCCGGCCTCGGCGACCGCGCTCTCGCCGGGATCGAGCTCGATCTCGACGAACTGCAACTCCTGGCCCTTGATCTCGAAATCGATATCGTCGGCGATCCCGGACTGGCGATGATGTTCCCAAGGGCTTGGTGACGGCATGGCGAAGGCTCCGATGGTGGAGCCCCGATAGTAGCGAGGGAGCGGCAGATTCGCCACCGGGGGACGCGTGCGCCGAACGCGTCCCCCGTTCAATTCAGGCGTCGCTATTTGGTCACCGGCGGATAGGCGATGCCAAGCTGTTCGAGATAACTGCCATATTTGCTTGGATCGTAATAATATTTCTCCATCTGCGGGCGAAGCTCGGCCATGATCTTCTCGTTGAGATGGATCGCCGGTTGGTCTTCGGCCGTCAGCACCGGGGCGTAGGTGTCGGTCTTTTTCTGGACGTCGTTGAAATAGGTCTTGGCGTCCGCCAGCAGTTTCGGGCTCGTCATCATGTCGAGCACCGTCATCGCCACCGCCTTGGCGCCGGCCACCGCGCCCTTGTGCGCGATCGGCGTCGCCATCGCGATCGCCGCCGTCACGTTATGACCGATCGTGCTGGGGACGTTCGAGGGATAGCGGATCGTGATCGTCGGCACCGCCCACATGATGTCGCCGATATCGTCCGATCCGCCGCCTTGCGACACGCCGCGCGTCTCGGGGGTCGATAGCGCCCCGATGTCGCTCTTCAGCGGCTGGGGCTTGAGGCCGTTGGCCTCCTGAATCGCCTTGGCAAAGGCCTGGTCGGCGGCGCTCCATTTCGGCATGCCGACCGCCTTGATGTTGCGATAGGCCGCCTCGGCGAGCGGCTTGTTGGCGAAATTGGGCGCGGCATAGCCGAGCACCTTGCGAGTCACCGTGGTGCCGGTCGCCTTGGCGGCAGCTTCGGAGATCTCGTTGCCGGTCTGGTACAGATCGGCGATCGACTTGAAGGTGCGTTCGCGGAAATAATACCAGACGGCGGCTTCGCCCGGCACGATGTTGGGCTGGCCGCCGCCATTGGTGATCACATAATGCGAGCGCTGGGTGAGCGGCAGATGCTCGCGGCGCATGTTCCACGCCATGTCCATCACCTCGACGCCGTCGAGTGCGCTCCGCCCGGCCCAGGGCGCGCCGGCGGCGTGCGAGGTCTTGCCGTGGAAGCTGTATTCGACCGAGACGAGTCCGTTGTTGCCAAGCTCGCCATACGCCGTGCCGAAATCATTGCTGACATGGGTGAAGATCGACGCATCGACATCCTTGAACAGCCCGGCGCGAACATAAAAGGCCTTGGTCGCGAGCAATTCCTCGGCAACCCCGGGCCAGATCATCAGCCGGCCCTTGATGCCGTGCTTGACCATCACGTCCTTGGCGGCGAGTGCGGCGGCGACGATCAGCGGCATGCCCGAATTATGGCCTTCGCCGTGGCCCGGCGCGCCGACCACGAGCGGCTTGATCGTCGGCGATCCCGGCACCTGCGACAGGCCGAGCAGGCAATCGATGTCGCTGCCCAGCGCGATCATCGGGCCGCCCTCACCCCAGGTCGCGGTCCAGGCGGTGGGGATTCCGGCGACCCCCTTGGTGATCTTGAAGCCGTTCTTCTCGAGGATCGCGGTAATATACTCGGAGGTCCTGAATTCCTGGAATCCCGGCTCGGCAAAGCTGAAGATCGAATCGACCATTTCCTGAACGAGCTTGGCGCGGGCATCGACGCCGGCGATCGCCTCGGCCTTGAGCGCCGGCTTAGCCTGGGCGAAAGCGGGCCCGCCGGGCATCGCCAGCGCCGCACTCGTCAGCACGGCAGTGGCGGCATATTTCTGCAATCGGTTCATTCATTCTCTCCCCTTGGAGCGGGCACGGTCGCTGCGGCCGTGCCCGCCGAACAATCAATAGGCGATGCGCACGCCCATCCGGAACACGCGACCAAGCACATCGTAAAGGTTGCGGTTGGTCTGCGGATAGGCGGGCGTATTGTTGCCGGTCGGGCCGTTGCCGACGAGCACCGGATCGGTGTCGAGCACGTTGCGGATCGACACGAACGCCTGCGCTTTGACCGGCCCGAGCTGGAAGGTCCGGTTGGCCTGCAGATCGAGATAGAAGGCGCCTGCGATGTCGTTGCGGTTGACCGTCCGGTTCTGCACGGTCGAGACCGGGCAGTTGGTGTCGCAGACGATGAAGCTGTTGTCATAGACGCCGCCGCTGATCCCGCGCCCGACGAGCTGGAAACCCCACGGACCGGTGTCGTAGCCGGCGGTCAGGCGATAGGTCCAGGAAGGCACGCTGCCCGAATTCTGGCCCGCCGCCTGGGTGGGGAAATCGATGCCGTTGTCGGTGTAGAGGCTGATCGCCTTGGTCACCAGCGCGCGCAGCTGCATCGTTCCGCCGAACAGCGGTCGGCGATAGCTCGCCTCGAAATCGATGCCCTGCGATTCGATCGTGACGAAGTTGATCGGCTTGAGCTCGATCCCGGTGATCACCAGTCCTGCGGTCGTCACGCCGCGGCCGCCGGTGGTGGTGATGTTCCGGCAGGCGGCGGCATTGGCCTGTTCGTAGCAAAGCTGCACCGTCGTCTGCGCGGTGAGCGAGTTGATCGCGCCGCCAAGCGCGATGTTGTAGTAATCGAGCGACATCGCGAAGCCGGGGAGGAAGCCCGGCGTCACCACCAGCCCCACGCCCCAGGTCTTGGCGATTTCCGGGGCGAGACCGGTATTGCCGACGGTGGCTTCGGTGAACTGATCGGCGCGGATCGTGCCGTTGGGCAACGGCACGTTGACGGTGTTGGTCCGCGCGGTGCCGGGGGCGAACAATTCGCCGAGATTGGGCGCGCGAATGTCGCGCGAATAGGTGCCGCGCAGCTTGAGGTCGGCGATGATCTGCCAGGTGACGCCGGCCTTCCACGTCGTCACGCTGCCCGAGGTCGAATAATCGGTGAAGCGGAACGCGCCGTTGAAATCGGCGCCCTTGAACAGCGGAAACACCGTCTCGAGAAAGCCTTCCTTGACGGTGTAGCTGCCCGTGGTGACGCGGTAGTTGCCGTAGATCCAGCCGGTGTTGAATTGCGGATCGACGGCCCCGTCGACCGACTCGCGGCGATATTCGCCGCCGAACGCCAGCGATACGGGCCCGGCCCAGTTGTTGAACAGGTTGTTGGTCGAGAAATTGACCGCCGCGACATCCTGCAGCAGCGTCTGGTTGCGCAGCGGCTGGTTGCCGCCGTTGAAGATATAGTTGAGCGCGGCCGGATCGGCGGCGCCGATGCCGATGCGGTTGATCGGCACGCAGCCATTGTTGACGTTTGCCGGGGTCAGCCGCGAACGGCAGATGATCGTGCCCGCCGCGACGCCGGCCGCGTTCCCCGCCGGCGCGAACACCGCGTCGGTCGCCAGCGCGAGCTTGCTGACGTTCCAGGCGTTGGTGAGCAACTCTGCGGTCTTGGTGATGCCGCGCTGGAAATAGGCATCCCATTTCCAGTCGGCACCGATCAACCCGAAGCCGCCACTGGCGCCGACGACATAGCGGAAAACCTCACGGGTATTGTCGCTGCCCTGCGGCGGGATACCGGCATTGCTCGTGCCGATCTGGATCGAGGTGACGTTGGCAGCGACCATCGCTGCGACCGTGCTGGCAGGGAGATAGGCGTTGTCGCGCTGGATCACCACGCCGGTGGTCGGCGTCTGCTGGTAGAAGCTCTGGCCGTTGTAGAGCGTATAGGCGAACTGGCCATAGACTTCGACCGCGGGCGATACCTCATAGCTGATCCGGCCGAAGGCGCTCTTGCGCAGCTCCGACGGGAGCAGGGTGGCGCTGCCGAGATGGCCGTCGCGGGTGATCAGATAATCCCCGCCGACCATCCATTGCCCGTTGGTCGGCCCGAAGTTGAGCGTATTGGTCGTCGCGATGCCGTTGGCGTTTCGCGTCCCGAAATAAAGGCCCCGCAGCGGCCCGGTGCTGACGAGCCCGCCCGCGGTGAACTGGCTGGTGCCGATTCCGCTCTGGATAAGCCGCGCCGGGACACACGGGGTCGCCGCGTTGTTGTCGGTGCAGGCGCCGGCACTATAGGCCGGGTTGTCGATCTGGAAGAAGCCGGCATCGTTCCAGGCGCGGTCGATCGACTGGATACCGTCCTGCTTGAAATATTCGCCGCTGACCAGAATATGGCCCTTGCCGCCGGCAAAGCCGGTCCCGGCCGTCAGCGAGATCTTGTGGTTCGGCCCGTCGCCATAGGTGGTGACGCCATATTCGTAATCGGCTTTGAAGCCGGTATATTTCTTGTTGAGAATGAAGTTGATCACGCCCGACACCGCGTCCGATCCGTACGCCGAAGAGGCGCCGCCGGTGACGATTTCGACGCGTTCGATCAGCGCCTGCGGGAAGGTGTTGACGTCGACCACGCCGCTCGTCGCCGAGGCGACCGAGCGTTGCCCGTCGAACAGCACCAGCGTTCGCTGCGCGCCGAGCGACCGCAGATTGACCGAGGCCACCCCGGCAAGACCGTTGCTGAGCGAGCCGTTCGAGTTGGCGGCGGTCGAGCTGCCGCGGACCGAGGGCAGGGTGTTGACGAAATCGGAAATATTGGCGGGCGCTTCGGCCTTGATTTCCTTTTCGGTGACGACGCTGACGGGGGTTGGCGCATTGTAGCCGTTTCTGACCACGCGCGACCCGGTGACGACGATCTCCGCCTCCTTCTCCGCGGCGGTCTGGTCGTCGCCGGCGGCTTCATCGGCCACGGGCTCCTCGGCGGGCGCGGTGGCCGCCAGCGCGCGTGCCGGTGGCGGCGACGGCGCGGTCGCTGCCTGGGCGGCGGTGGCGCCGATCAACAACGGGATGGCGGCTGCCGACAGCAGCCAGCGACACCGCGCCGATCCGATCATCGCACTTTCAAGATTTCCCCCTGCCAGGCCAAAGCCGCGCAGCTCGCCGTCGTCCCCCATGATGCCCCCTTCGTGCTGATCCAGCGCCTCCGGGCATCCCTCCCATTTCCTTATCGGCAGGTTGACCAGCCCGATCCCGATTAGCCCCCGAGCCGATCGATGCTGCCAACGCGACGTTCACGCCGGATTAGGTCCGATCTGAACATTGTCGAAAGCTAACAGAAATTTTGTTGCGTTTCTCATCAAAGAATCGCACATTTTGCACATCAAATGGGGGCAATTGATAATAATGGTCGATATTTTGCGGAAATCGAGCGCGCTGGAGCTCGATGCCACCGATTTCCGAATCCTGCGGCTGTTGTCCGACAATGCGCGGCTGTCGGACGTCACGATCGGCGACCGCATCAACCTGTCGAGCACGGCGGTTGCCCGGCGCCGCAAGATCATCGAGGAGGCCGGGATCATTGCCGGCTACAACGCCCGGCTGGACCTGAACGCGCTCGGCCTCAGCGGCGTGGTGATCGTCGCGATCGAGCTGACCTCGCAAAGCGAATCGGTGCTCAACGAGTTCGAGCGCGAGGTCGTGAAATGCCCGTCAATGTCCTATTGCGGCTTCGTATCGGGCGACACCGATTTCATCATCCTGATCCATGTCAGCTCGCTGGCGCAATATGACGAGGTCTATCGTCGCGAGCTGACGATCCTGCCGCATGTCGCGCGAATCCGGAGCAGTTTCGTGATGCGCGAGGTGTCGCGCCGGATCAATCCGCCGACGCTGTTCAAGGGTGGCTGAGCCGCCCCGACCGGGCGCCTGGCCGGGTATTGAGCGTGCGGCGGCCCGTGTCATGGCGAGGCGAAGAGGTGCGCGGCGCGCGTCCCACTGGCGCAATCATCGCGCTGATGTAGAAGGCTTCGCTCGCATCGGTGCTTGGCCGCGCCGATCACTCGACGGATGGAAGCCATGCACGATCTCGCCATCTTCTACGAACACCCCGCCTGGTTCGTGCCGCTGTTCGCCGCGCTCGACGCGCGCGGCATCGATTATGTCCGGATCGGCATCGAGGGGCACAGTTTCGATCCCGCGCGGTCGCCGCCGCCGGCGCGCGTGATCCTCAGCCGGCTGGCGATGTCGAGCTTCCTGCGCAGCCCTGATCACGCGATCTTCTACACGCCGGCGCTCTATGCGCATTGGGCGGGGCAGGGGGCGCGGATCATCAACGGCGCCGATGTCCTCGCGGTCGATGCCAGCAAGGCGCGCCAGCTCGCGCTGATCGCCGGGCTCGGCTATGCGATTCCCGAGACGCGCGTCGTCCACCGCGCGCGGGACATCGCCGTCGCGACGAAGGATCTGCGCTTCCCGCTGGTGGTCAAGGCCAATATCGGGGGCTCGGGGGCCGGCATCATGCGCTATGACAGCCCCGAGGCGCTGGCGCTCGCGGTCGCCGACGCTTTCCTGCCGGTCAGCCTCGACGGCGTGCTGCTGATCCAGGAATATGTCCCCGCGCGCGACGGCCGGATCACCCGGATCGAAACGCTCGACCGCAAATTCCTCTACGCGATCGACATCGATGGCGGCGGCCAGTTCGATCTTTGCCCCGCCGACGCCTGCCAGGCCGAGGGCACGCCGATCGAGATGACCCGCGCGGCCCCCGATCTCATGCTGATCGCCGCCGCCGAGGCGATCGCGGCGGCGGCCGGGCTCGACGTCGGCGGGATCGAGGTGATGATCGACGATCGCGACGGGACGCCGCGCTTCTACGACATCAACGCGCTCTCCAACTTCGTCGCGCGCCCGCTCGACGTGCTCGGCTGGGACCCGCACGAACGGTTGATCGACTATTTGGAAGACGAGATCGCGCGCGCGCGCGGCGCCGGGGTGATGGCATGAGATATGGATACTGGATGCCGGTGTTCGGCGGCTGGCTGCGCAACGTGCCCGACGAGGGCATGGACGCGAGCTGGGCCTATACCAGGCGCCTCGCGATCGACTCCGAGAAATGGGGCTACGACCTGACGCTCATCGCCGAGCTCAACATGAACGACATCAAGGGCGTCGGCGCCCCGACGCTCGACGCCTGGTCGACCGCCGCCGCTGTCGCCGCGGTTACCGAAAGCCTCGAGCTGATGGTCGCCGTGCGCCCCAATTTCCACCAGCCCGCGCTCTTCGCCAAGGCCGCCGCCAATATCGACCGGATCGCCGGCGGGCGCCTGTCGCTCAACGTCGTCTCGTCCTGGTGGGCCGACGAGGCGAAGCGCTACGGCCTCCAGTTCGACCAGCACGACGATCGCTACGCGCGCACAAGCGAATGGTTGAAGGTCGTCGAGGGGCTTTGGTCCGAGGACGAGTTCGACTTCGCGGGCAACTTCTACACCACCGAACAGGCGATCTGCAGCCCCAAGCCCGTCCGGCCCCCCGTCGTCTATGCCGGCGGCGAGAGCGAGGCCGCCAAGATGCTGATCGCCAACCAGTGCGACGCGTACGTGATGCACGGCGACCCCGTCGAAGCAATCGCCCCCAAGATCGCCGACATGGCCGCCCGCCGCGCGTCCACGGGCAAGCCGCCGATGCACTACGGCATGGCCGCCTACGCCATCGTCCGCGACAGCGAGGCGGAGGCGAAGCGCGAACTCGCCCGCATCACCGAGGTGAGCGACCTCCCCGCGGGCTACGACAATTTCGACCAGTGGCTGTCAGGCACCCAGCTCGAACGCGAGATGAAGATCGCGGAATATTCGGTCTCGAACCGGGGGTTGCGCCCCAACCTCGTCGGCACCCCCGAGCAATTGCGCGAGCGGATCGAGGCGTATGAGGCGGCAGGGCTCGACCTGCTGCTGCTCCAGATGAGCCCACAGGCCGAGGAGATGGAGCGGTTTTCGGTGCAGGTGATGAGGCGGGAGGTGGTGGGGGTTTAGCAGGAGATTCGCGGGATGTTGGTCTTAGCGATCGGCAGGTACTGGGCCGGGAGCGGACTGGCAAGTCTAAGGCGATCAACACGCCATAGCTGCCATCATCGACCAATAAACGGTCTCGCGATAGCGCTAGCGTGTGAAGCTCGTATTTGTGCCAGAGTGGATGGAGGTCGATTGCGCCAATATCGATGATTTGTATCCGCCCCCCTCACTCCAGCGGTGCGGAATGACCGAGCTCGATTGCCTTTTTACGCTGAGCTGAAGTCAGCGCCTTCCAGATACGATGGACGTTTCGCCGGGGCATTGCCCCAAGATCGGTGACATAGCTCGCCTTATCGAGCCGTACCTTGAAGAACGTGGGGTCGTGATCAATTGCGTTGGCATGCAAACGCCAAAATACGACATTCGCGAATTTCGGCGTCAGCGATTTGTGGAGCCGGTAATAAGCAAGCGCATTCGAAAGGATGTCGTTCGCTTCGGCCTTTGCAAGCCTTTCCAGCGCACGTAAGCAGCTTTCGAGTCGCATCTGCCGCATCCGTTCGACAAGAGCCTTACGCGCCTCGACCGGTTCGAGCTTTCGGCCCTCGTCGTAGACAGCGACTTGGAATTTGAGAATGCACTCGGAACCGACGTCCAGGCGATGACCTGTATGGTCGTTCCGGATCTCGAAATGGTATCGAAGACCCTTCTTGTCGCAAAGGCGGCAGGTCTCCTCTGAAATCTCATGATCGATTGTTTGCCCAGTGAAGTGCCATTCTCGGAATGCAGCAGGCAAAGTTCTTGCGACCGACAAGGGAAGGATATTCTCGGCCACGCGTCTCGGAAAGCAATCCATGTTCGGCATCATCTCCATCCTGCGCGAGAAGATAATTGCGATTCGACGGATAGAAAGGGTATCTTATGTTGGCTTGTCGACTTCGATATACCAGCACCCGCCCAACGGCTTCTGGGCCGGTTGCTGACTGGCGGGTTTTGGGCGTTGACCATTTGGAAGCTGACATATTCGATCTGTGAGAGGCTCGGCGGTATTGACAGCCTTTAACTCAGGGAAACCCTGTGGAAATCTATGCGGTCTGGTTTTAAATTCTCTGGATGTTTGATTGTTGAAACGTTAGCCCCGCATCAGGGGAGGGCTTGATGGCAACATACGGCGCGTTTCACAGGTTGAATAATGGCGGCACGCAAACTCCGGCAGTTGCTGCAAAGCAAATTGCCAGTGGAGAAATATGGGGCACAACTCCGAAGAATGGCGGTTTGGAGGCTACGGTCCAAGCTTATGCTGGCCAGCTTCCACAACGCGACGGTATCGAGTTTTCGACAGACGTGATGCCACATCCCAATGGAACGCCATTTGAGGTCCGCTGGTACCTTACGAAAACGCCAGGCGTCCAGAGTCGGGTAGCCGAAGGTGTCGAGTACGCTTGTATTAGCGCCGATATACACCATTGCAGACCTTGAGGAGGAGGGTTTAGCAATGCTTCGCCCCCGACGCACCACAATTCCGGCAGAGCTTGTACCACACGCGATCGTGTGGCGGCCTCTCCGCTACTTTTCTACCTACGTTCGCAATGACCAAGACGACCTCGATGAGTACGAAGTCGCCTCATTTGATTTTGGAAATCAGTTTCGCTTCGATTTGAGGACTTACCCCGGCTACCAACCTCTGACAGTATCAGTTTTTTTGCCGTCGGAGATTGTGGACCTCCATGCAATAAACGATGCCCTCGACAACGTACTGGCAGGGCTGGAAGTGCCGGCGAAGGCAGTTGCGTGGCGGCGCGGCGAAGATTTTGAGTACGGTGTTCTGGTCCGGAGCGATGAAGACCGCCTCAAAGAAAAAGAGGCTCGTCTGATTGCACTGAAAATAGCTGCCAGACGCCAAAATAAAACTGTGTCGACGGAACGCATTAAGAAGGAACTGCCTAAGATTTTCCCTCTATCTGCGCTGGATTTGCAACGTTCGACGTCCCGACCCCGCGAACGTCTCTGGCAACAGATTATAGGGAACGTGATCTCTCACGGCAACGGGAGGAAGGGAATTTTTGGATTAGGACAAGCGGTTAGAACGGTCGATGGTCTTACCATCACCGACGCCGGCATGGACTATTTAAAGAGCATCGGATTTTCAGCATAGTGCGGGCTGTCGAAGCGCTTTTTGTAACCCGGAGGAAACCAGTTTAGTTCCGTCGGCCCGCTTTGATCTTTATCCCAGACGAACCATGCATAGGCAGTCGTGCCACTGCCCTTCTGCACCGCATCCTTAGGATAAAAGGTTATGCGTTCGCTAAACACCCATACCCGTGCAGGCGGGCATGGACCGAACAAGGTGCGTTGTCGGTTGGCCCCCTCCAAAAATGCGAGACGGAGGAGTAGCGCAACCTTTTTGCTGGCGTTTTGCAAACCTTTGCGAACAAACCCCTCGGCGGCGTTATAAGGCGGATTGGTCACGATATTCGACGCGGCGCGTTCACTCTTTAAAAAATCAACTCCCGCATTGCCATATCCACGGTCGTAGAGGTCGGTCGAAAAGACGGGCAAGCCGGTCGTTGCAAGGACCTCTGACATAGAGCCATCGCCGCACGCAGGCTCCCAAATGTCGCCCTCGAACTGCTCGTGTTCAATGAGAGCATGGGTGGCCCACAATGGCGTCGGATAAAAATCCGGGCCATCCAAGTCAGCAGACCGTTTTGTGGTCGGTTTGAAACCACCATTCAGATTGTAAGTCGCGTCCATCGCCCATGCTTAGGTCACGCGGTCACGACCGCCAACAGTGTCGCTGAAAAAATCGGACGCGCGGCAACCCGCTGAACGTACGTCAGCTTCCGGGATCACGGCTAGCGAACTTGAATGGCTGACTTTGAGGCGCAATCCCGCCAAAATTTTCCTACATGCCCCAGCAATGATACAGTCATGCCCGCTCTTTCAAATCGTTGAATCCCCCTCCAATCGCCAGCGATGAATCGCGGTCGCGTACCCCCAGTCGCGACCCGTTTTCGCCGCGACGTCACTGGCCACACCCACCTCTCTTAAGGTCACGCTTCTTTGCGCGATGACGGGGCCTTAAGCGGTGTTTGCGCGGCTTTTCCCGCAAAACCGCCAGCAAAATCCGGTCAAATCGCGTGCCAATCGCGTGTTTTGCGCGTCATTTCGGTGGCAAATGGCGCGAAACAGGTGCGTTTTACGTGCGTTTTGCCCGCATTTTCACGGCACATTCGCGCGCAATTCCTCCAGCCACACCGTCGCCACGCCGTCGCTCGGCGCGCGCCAGTCGCCGCGCGGGGAAAGCGCACCGCCGCCCGATACCTTCGGCCCGTTGGGCAGCGCCGAGCGCTTGAACTGGCTCGTCTGGAAGAAGCGGAACAGGAATTCGGCCAGCCATTTCCGGATCACTGGCAAATCATAGGCGTGGCGGCCCGTCACCGGGAAGCCGCGCGGCCATTTGCCCGCGGTCGCGTCCTTCCATGCATGCCAGGCGAGGAACGCGATCTTCGACGGCAACTGCCCCTGCCGCACCGTATAGTGCAGGAAGAAATCGTGGAGTTCATACGGCCCGATCCGGTCCTGCGTGCTCTGGATCGCGCCGCTGGCGTCGGCGGGCACCAGTTCGGGCGAAATCTCGGTGGCGAGGATCGCCTCGAGCACGCGATCGGTATCGGCGTCCCACAAGTCGGTCGCGATCGTCCAGCGGATCAGATACTGGATCAGCGTCTTGGGCACGCCCGCATTGACGCCGTAATGGCTCATATGATCGCCGACGCCGTAGGTGCACCATCCCAGCGCGAGTTCGGACAGGTCGCCGGTGCCGACCACCAGCCCGTCATGCTGGTTGGCGAGGCGGAAGAGATAGTCGGTGCGCAGGCCCGCCTGCACATTCTCAAACGTCACGTCGTACAGCTTTTCGCCGCTGGCGAACGGGTGGCGCATGTCCGACAGCATCTGGTTGGCGGCGGGGCGGATGTCGATCTCGTCGCCCGCCACGCCCAGCGCGCGCATCAGCGCCCAGGCATTGGCCTTGGTGCCCTCGCTCGTCGCGAAGCCCGGCATGGTATAGGCCAGGACATGGTCGCGCGGGATTTTCATCCGATCGACCGCCTTGACCGCGACGATCAGCGCATGGGTGGAATCGAGCCCGCCCGAAATGCCGAGGACGAGCCGCCTGGCGTGCGACGCCTCGATCCGCTTCATCAGGCCCTCGACCTGGATGTTGAACGCCTCATAGCAATCGGCATCGAGCCGTTCGGGGTTGTTGGGCACGAAGGGGAAGCGGCGGATATCGCGCTGCAGGCCGACATCGGCGAAATCCGGCTTGTGCTCGAACGCGATGCGGCGGAATTCATATTCCGGATCGCCCGCCAGGCGCGCGGCGTCGTTGAAGGTGCCGTTGCGCATCCGCTCGATCCGCAGCCGGGCGACATCGATATCGGCGACGATCGTATCCGCCTCGCACCGGAAACGCTGCGATTCCTTGAGCAATTCGCCATTTTCATAGATCAGGCTCTGCCCGTCCCAGGCGAGATCGGTGGTGCTTTCGCCCGGCCCCGAGGCCGAGAAGACATAGGCGCAGATCGCGCGCGACGACTGCGCCGAGGCGAGCATCGCCCGGTCACGCGCCTTGCCGATCAGGATGGGGGAGGCCGAGAGGTTGCAGCAGATATAGGCGCCGGCGAGCGCGCCGGTGGTCGAGGGCGGGGTGGGCGACCAGAAATCCTCGCAGATTTCGGCATGGAAGACGAAGTGCGGCAGGTCGCTCGCGGCGAAGATCAGGTCGGTGCCGAAGGGAACGCGCTGGCCGGCCAGGTCGATATCCATGCCGGTCAGCCCCGCGCCGCTCGCGAACCAGCGCTTTTCGTAGAATTCGCGGTAGTTGGGCAGGAAGGTCTTGGGGACGACACCAAGGATTTTGCCGCGCGCGATGGCCACCGCGCAATTGTAGAGCCGCCCATTACGCGGGATCGCTGCGCCGACCAGCATGACCGTGGCGATCTTGGCGGTCGCCTTGGCGAGCTTGGCGATGGCGGCTTCGGTCGCGCTGTGCTGCACCGCCTGCATGTGCAGGTCGTCGATCGCGTAGGACGACATGTTGAGCTCTGGGAAGACGATCAGGTCGACGGCGTTCGCCGCCGCTTTCTTGACGAGGTCGATCGCCGCATCGGCGTTGGTCGCGGGATCGCCGACCGTCGCGCGCGGCGTGGTCGCGGCGACGCGGACCATTTCCTGCGCGTGGATCGAATAGAAGCGATGCGATTTCAGGATAGCCATGGGGAGGTTCTAACCGGCTATCGGGCCGAATGCCATGTTGAGTGGAGCAGGGGGCGGCCCCGGCATGGCTTACACCTTTAACGTTACCCCGGACTTGTTCCGGGGTCCACCGCGCCGAAAACGCAACGCCGGCATGATGATGACCGCCATGGACCCCGGAACAAGTCCGGGGTGACGAAGAAGGAGGTTGAGGGGAGGGCTAGCCCCGGCTCTTCATCAGCGGCTGGATGTGCTGGCCGAACGCTTCGACCCCCTCGATGAAATCGTCGAAGGTCAGCAGCACGCCGCCGGTATTGGGCACTTCCGCCATCTCGTCGAGCATCCGCGCGATACTGGCGTACGACCCGACCAAGGTGCCCATGTTGATGTTGACGGCGCCCTCGGGCGCGGCGAGTTGGCGGACGTTGGTCGTCGCGTTGACCGTGTCGGCCGCCCCCTGATCGGCGAGCCAGGCGATGGCGGCGTGATCGACGCCGTCATTGTAGGATTGCCACTTGGCCATGGCTTCGTCGTCGGTTTCGGCAGCGATGACCATGACGAGCACGAAGACCGAAACGGCCCGCCCGGTCCTGGCGGTGGCGGCAGCGAGGCGCTCATTGTTGAAGGCGAAGGCGGTCGGCGTGTTGACTCCCTTGCCGAGACAGAAGGCATAGTCGGCCCATTGCGCGGAGAAAGCGAGGCCATCGTCCGAGGAGCCGGCGCAGATGATCTTCATGTCGCCGCTCGGCGTTGGCCGGACGAGGCAATCGTCCATCTGGTAATAATCGCCCTTGAAATCGCTGCGCCCCGTTTCCCAGAGTTCGCGCAGGATGCGGGCATATTCGTCCAACATCTTGTAGCGATTGCGAAAATGGTCCTCGCCGGGCCATAGCCCCATCTGCGAATATTCCGGCTTCTGCCAGCCGGTGATGAGGTTCAGCCCGAACCGGCCATGGCTGATCGAATCGATCGTGTTGCACATCCGCGCGGCAAAGGCGGGCGGGATGATGAGCGTGGGGCAGGTCGCGTAGATCTTGATCTTTTCGGTGACGGCGGCGAGCCCGGCCATCAGCGTGAAGCTTTCGAGGCCATATTCCCAGAACTCGGTCTTGCCCCCGAACCCGCGCAGCTTGATCATCGAGAGCAGGAAATCGAGCCCGTATTTCTCGGCGCGCTGGGCGATCTCCTTGTTGAGGTCGAAGCTCGGCATGTACTGCGGCGCGTTCTCCGAAATCAGCCAGCCATTATTGTTGATGGGCACGAAGACGCCGACTTGCATGGTGATCAGTCCCTCAGAAAATCGACGATGACGGCATTGAAACGGTCGGGGTCGGTAACGTTGCAGGCGTGCCCGCCCCAGTCGAATGTCGCTGTCCTCGCCCAGCCGATCGGGGCGGCGACATCAAGCGCGCTTTGCACCGGCACGAGCATGTCATCGCGTGCGGCGATGACCAACCAGAAAGCAGTCGCCGAGTGGTCGATCAGGTCGGGCGCATAGGCACGCACGGCGGCAATGCGTTTTTCAACCGTCTCGGCCCCCGGAAACGACGCCAGTTGGTGGCTCGCCTCAGCATCAAGCTCGGAGTCGTGTGCGGCAATCCAATCGGGAGGGAACAGGAACAGGGGCTGCGCGCGAAGATAGGCTTCCGGGCCCGAATGCCGCAGCAAAGCCAGCCTGACATCGAAGCAGCGGCGCGTGTGCGCGCTGAGCTGGCGCCAGCCATTGACGACAACCAGCTTGCGGATGCGGGTCGTCCGGATCGTCGTCTCGATGCCGATCATGCCGCCGAGCGCATGGCCGATGAAATCGGCCTGGTCGATGCCAAGCGCGTCCATCAGCGCCAGGACGTCTGCTGACATCGCTTCGACCGACGTCGTCTCGGGCAGCGCGCGGTCGCTGCGCCCGGTGCCGCGATGGTCATAGGCGATGATACGGTAGCGCTTGGCGAGCGCCGGGATATTGGGTCTCCAGTAACTCGCCGATCCGCCCAGTCCCGACGACAGGATTAGCGGTGGCGCGTCATCGGGGCCGTGCGCTTCGTAATAGAGTCCGGCGGCAAACCCCATCACGCTTCCCCGCCGAAGGCCGGGGCCCCGTGCCCCGACCCCCGCACCTGAACCCCGGCCTTCGCCGAGGAAGCGTCAGGCGCGGCGAGAACCTCAGCCAAGATGCGCCACGCTGGCGATCTCGACGAGGCACTCGGGCTTCACCAGCCCGCACTGGATGCAGTAGCGCGCGGGTTTTTCGCCCGGGAAATAGTCGGCATAGACCGCGTTCATCGCGGCGTAATCGGCCCAGTCCTTCAGGAAGATGTGGTTGAAGGCGACGTCGGCCAGTGTCGCGCCGGCGGCTTCCAGCGTGGTCTTGATCACTTCCAGGACGTGCCGCGTTTGCGCGGCGGCATCGCCGGGGTGGAGCACGGCGCCGCCCGCGCCGAGCGCCAGCGTCCCCGAGACATAGACGGTGTTGCCCGCCTTGGTTCCCGCCGAAAAGGGCGCGATCGGGGTGGGGAATTGCGGCGGGTTGATCGCTTCGAAGGGCATTGGGCATTCCTAATTTCGTGACGCTGAACTTGTTTCAGCACCCACCGCGCAACCGGCAAGGCCATCCGTGGCGGCGGGCTGGATCTGAAACAAGTTCAGCATGACGGTGGTTTGCTCGGCGGGGGGGGGTCATCGTTCCATCTGCCCGAAGGTGCCGCAGAAATCGGCGACGGTCGACACCCAGCCGAAGAATTTCTCGACATTATAGACGGTCGCTTCCTGCATTGCGGGCGGCCCCAGATGATGCGTCGCATCCTCGAGCATCACCCCGAAATATTCGAGATGGAAACCGTCGCGCAGCGTGCTTTCGACGCAGACATTGGTGGCGATGCCGACGAATACGAGATGCCTGATGCCGCGCGCGCGCAACACGCTGTCGAGCTGCGAATTGAAGAACGCCGAATAGCGCGTCTTGTGGAGCGAGATGTCGCCCGGCTGCGGCTTCAGCGCTTCGACCAGATCATAGTCCCAGCCTCCGCGTGTTAGGAGTTGGCCGCCGAGCTCTGGCCGCGCGCGCATGGTCTTGAGCGCGTTGGATTTGTGCCAGTTGGGCGATCCCGGCCCGCCCGCCTCGACATATTCGGGGTCCCAGCCATTCTGCAGATAGATCACCTGCACCCCGGCCGCCCGCGCGGAATCGAGCACGGTCGCGATCTTGCCGATCGTGCCTGCCGCCCCCGCGATGTCGAACCCGGCGAGATCGACATAGCCGCCTTCGCTCGCATAGGCGTTCTGCATGTCGATCACGACGACCGCGGTGTCGTGCGTCGACAGTCGCACCGGCTCGGGCCGGGCGGGCAGGGTGACCTTGCCGGCATCGCCGTGCCCGGCGGCGGAGTCGACGATGCTCACCTCATTCGCCCGGATGATAGCGGCGCATGGCATGGCCTGGCAGTTGATCGGGATAGAAATAGACTTCGCGCAGCGCCCCGCTCGCATAGCGTTCGGCCTGATCGCCGAAATGCGGCGAGGCGGCGTCGCCGCTCTCGCCCCCCGCGGTCACCGCGCGCGCATGGACACGATCGCCGAACTCGACGACCGCCACGAAGCTGTTGCCGCTCGTCCCGTAATAGCGCTTCGTCCCCGGATAGCGCCGCGCGCCGAACGAGGCGAGCGACCCCCATTGCGCCGAGGTGAAGGGCACGGCGATGCTCGGCTTGGCATCGTTGAAGGTCTGGACGATCGCGCCGTCGTTGCGCTGGAAGCGGTTGATCGCGCCCCACGGCGTCTTCCACGTGCCGAAATCGGCTTCGAGCCGATCGGTCGCGCGGGCCAGCGCGGCGAGCTTGCGCGCGGGAGCGGCGGACAGCATGTGCTCGTAGCGACCAAGTCCGGCGGTCTCGAGATCGAGGTCGCTGCTGGTATCGCCCCACAAGGCCTCGCCCCAGAACACCGCGAGCGAGGTCGCGACCGATTCCTTGCCCCAGGTGAAATCCCAGCCGCGCAGCACGGCGATCGGATCGGCGAGTTTCGCCTTGAGCGGGTCATCGGCAGGCAGGCCGTCCCACGCCGCGACGAGCGACGGGATCAGCGGCGCGAAGGCGGTGAGATAGGGATCGAACGCGGCGTCGCGGAGCTTGTCGAGCGTGAAATCGCGCTTGCCCGACAGCACCCGCGTCGCATGCAGCCCGCGCGGATTCTCGCCGGCGGTGTCCATGTAACGCGGATAGGCGTCGCGCTTGGGGCTGTCGGGGCCGGCAGCGGACCAAGGCCAGTCATTGGTGTTCATGATCCAGCCCGTGCCCGGCGATATAAGCTGAGGCAGCTCGCTCAGCGCGTGGAGCCCCTGCCAGTCGGTCGCCGGATCGCTGCCGTCGACCGGCTTGCTATAATCGAACCGATCGTCGCGCCGGGGCACGAATTGCGGGTGGAGATAGGCGATCTCGCCCTTGTCATCGGCGAAAATTGTGTTGTTCGACGAATTGGCCCGTAGCGCCATCACCTTCAGATAGGCGGCGAGATCGCTCGCCTTGGTGCGCAGGAAGCTCTGTTCGAGCGCGGGGACGGGCGTGTTCATCAGCGCCATCGCCACCCATTTGTCGCCCTCGACGCGCACGATCGGGCCGTGATGCGTGGCGTAGGTGGTGAAGCTGCGCCGCGCGATCGTGCCATCGCTGGCACGATAGGCGAGGGTGAGGCGCCTGGTCGTCACCGGCCTCAGCGCGGTGCCATAACGATAAAGAAGCCTGCCGTTACGCTCGACGATCGTTTCGAGAAACGCATCGACCGAATCGACCCCGCTCGACGTGTGCATCCAGCCGACATGCTCGTTGAAGCCCTGATAGATGAAAAATTGTCCCCAGGTCGCCGCGCCATAGGCGTTCAGCCCGGCATCGCTCGTCATCTGCAATTCGCTGCGGAAGAAGAAGCTGGTGTGCGGGTTGATCAGCAGCAGCGCATGGCCGTCGCGGGTCAGCGCGGGGGCGATCGCGAAGCCGTTGGATCCGCTCGGCTCGCGGAAGGCGCGGTGGTCCACCGGGTCGGCCATGGCGAGCCTGTTCTGGCCGTAAAACGCCTCGAGCGGCTTTAGCGCGACGCGCTCGATATCGCCGCCGATGCTGCCCTCGGAAAAGCTCAGCGCCATCCAGGGTTCGAAATGACGGATCACGCGCGGGTGCACCTCGGGGTGCATCGCCAGATAATAGTTCAACCCGTCGGCCCAGCCGCGCATCAGCGCGCGCAGCCACGCCGGGCTTTCGGCATATTCGCGCTGGAGATCGGCGGGATCGATGAACAGCCGCTGGCGCAGGTCCTGCCAGATCGCGCTTTCGCCCTCGGCCTCGGCGAGCCGCCCGAGCGAGACGAGATAGTTGGTCTCGATCCGGTTGAAGTCGTCCTCGGCCTGCGCATAGATCATCGCGAAGACGGCGTCGGCGTCGCTCTTGCCGTGAACATGCGCGATGCCCCAGTCGTCGCGAACGATGCGCGTGCGCTTGGCCTGCGCCTCCCAGCGCTGGGCGGCGGCGGTCGCCGCGGCGTTGGCGGGCGGTGTAGCGAGCAGCATCGCCGCAGCGGCGATCAGGGCGGCAATTCTGGTCATGGCCGCAAGCCTATCGGGCGATTTCCCGGGCGGCAAGGCGCCGGGCGCGTCAGTCGTCGGCAAGCGCGGCGATCACGGCGTCGGTATCGCTGCCGACGCCGGGCGCCGGGCGCGGGGCGGCGGCGGGGGTGGCCGAGAAGCGCGGCGCCGGCGCAGGCTGGGTCGCGCCGCCAAGCGCGATGAAGGTGCCGCGCTCGGCATTGTGCGGATGGAGCGGCGCCTCGCGCATCGCCAGCACCGGCGCGAAGCAGACGTCGCTATGCTCCATGATCGCGCACCATTCGTCGCGAGTCCTTGTCTTGAAGATCGCCTCGAGCTTGGCCTTGAGCGAGGGCCAGGCGGCGCGATCATGCTGGCGATCGAACGCGGGATCGTCGGCGACCCCGGCCTTGTCGCGCAGCAGGGTGTAGAATCGCGGCTCGATCGATCCGATCGAAACGAACTTGCCATCGGCGCATCGATAGGTGTCGTAGAAGGGCGCGCCGCCGTCGAGCATGTTGACGCCAGCCTCGTCGCGGTTGATCCCCGCCTCGAGCATTGCCCAGCTCATGCCCGCCAGCAGTGCCGCGCCGTCGGTCATCGCCGCATCGATCACCTGGCCCGGCGCGCCATTCTTCACCGCGAGCAGCCCGGCGACCATCCCGAAAGCGAGCAACATCCCGCCGCCGCCGAAATCGCCGACATAATTGACCGGCGGCACCGGGCGCTCGCCCGCCCGGCCAACCGTGTGCAGCACCCCCGCGAGCGCGATATAGTTGATGTCGTGCCCGGCCGCCTGGGCATAGGGGCCGGTCTGTCCCCAGCCGGTCATCCGGCCATAGACGAGCTTCGGATTGTCGGCGAGCAGCGTCTCCGGCCCGAGCCCCAACCGCTCCATCACCCCGGGGCGAAACCCCTCGATCAGCCCGTCGGCGCCGGCGCACAGGGCACGCGCGGCGGCGGCTCCCTCGGGCGTCTTCATATCGATCACCACCGATCGCCGGTTGCGCGACAGCGCATCGCGCGGATCGAGCCGCGCGCCGGGGCGATCGATCCGGATCAACTCGGCGCCGTGATCCCCCAGCATCATCCCGCAAAAGGGCGCCGGGCCGATGCCGGCGAATTCGATGATCCTGATGCCAGATAGCGCGCCGGGCATGAGCTTCTCCGTTAATGTCTGTTCGGGGATGGCCGGGGTTACAGCATCGTGCCAAAAAATGAATCGTCATAGCGAGCGCAGCGAAGCAATCCAGGGGTGCGCGGGCGGCTGGACTGCTTCGCGGCGCTCGCCATGACGGGTGATGCAGATTTAAGCTACGAAGCGCTAGCTGCGCGTCTTCTCCTGCGCGATCCAGCCGTCGATCTGGGCCTCGAGCACGTCCAGCGGCAGCGCACCCTGGCCGAGCACCGCATCGTGAAAGCGGCGCACGTCGAACTTGGCGCCGAGCGCCGCCTCGGCCTTCTTGCGCAGCGACAGGATCTTGAGCTCGCCGAGCTTGTACGCCAGCGCCTGGCCGGGATTGCTGATGTAGCGGTTGACCTCGGCATCGATATTGGCGTCGGTGAGCGCGGTATTGTCCTTCATGAACGCCACCGCGCGCTCCTTGGTCCAGCCTTGGGCGTGGATGCCGGTATCGACCACCAGCCGGCACGCGCGCCACATCTCGTAGGAGAGCCGGCCCATGTCTTTTTCGGGGGTGTCATAAATGCCCATCTCGATCCCGAGATGTTCCGAATAGAGCCCCCAGCCTTCGACAAAGGCCGTGAACGACGCCTGGTATTTGCGGAAATCGGGAAGGTCGATCTCCTGCTGCAGCGCAATCTGGTTATGATGGCCGGGCACCGCTTCGTGGCTCGTGAGCGCCGCCAACTCATAGAGCGGCCGGTGGTCGAGCTTCGAGGTGTTGACGTAGAAGGTCCCGGCGATCCCCGCGCGCGGCGATCCGGGCATGTAATAGGCGGTCGTCGTGCCTTCGGCGGTTTCGGCGGGGATTGCCCGCACGCCATAGGGCAGGCGCGGCAGTGTCCCGAACAAGCTCGGCATCTTGCCGTCGTTGATCTTCGCCTGGAGTGCAGCGGCGCCCATCAGTTCGGCGGCGGTCTTGGGGTAATATTTGGGATCGGTGCGCAGCGCCTGGATGAACGCCGCGCGGCTCGCATAGCCCGCCTTGGTCGCCAGCGCGTCCATCTCGGCGCGAATGCGGGTGACCTCGTCGAGCCCGATCTGGTGGATCTGCGCCGGCGTCAGATCGGTCGTGGTCTGCTGGCGGACGAGAAAAGCATAATAACGCTCGCCATCGGGCAGGCTCGTCGCGCCGAGCGTGTTGCGGCACTTCGGCAGATAACTGGTGCGGTAATAATCGTCGATCTTGCGATATTCGGGATTGAGCGTGCCGGTTATCAGCGCCTTGGCGCGCGCCTGCATCGCCGTCCAGTCGGCATCGCTGATCGTGCTCGGCTTGGGGCCCTTGAACGGCGCGTAGAAGCGCGATTCCTCGGGCCGGTCGGTGATCACGCCGGTGATCGTCTGTTCGAACCCCGCCAGTGTCACGCAGGGCTGCATATACCCCCCCGCCACCGCCGCGCGGGTCACGTCGAGCGCCTGCGCATTGGCCCTGGGAAACTGCGCCAGCCGGCCGAGATAGCTCTCATAATCGGTCTTGGTGCGCACCGGTACGATATCGGACAGCCCGGCGAAGAACTGGAACCAGCTTCCCAGCGTCGAAAAGGTCATCGTCCGCTCGCCAAAGCCGTTGGCCTCGATCTGCTCGGCGAGCAGGCGGTGCAGGATCACCTGATTGGTGCGATCGACCGGGCTCAGCGTCGCCGTGGGGATCGCGTCGAGCCGCTTGAGGAAGATCGCCGCCTGCGCCGCCTGGCGATCGGCCTCGGCGAGCGAGAAATCGCCGATCTGGTCGTCGTAGCTATGGACGCCGAGCGCGGTCGCATAGATCGGGCTCGATTTCAAAAACCAGGCCCAGTGATCGGCGATCACGGCGTGAAGATCCTCGGTCGGGGTCGCGGCGGCGGGGACGGCGGTGACCGCGAGCAGCGCGGCAAGGATCAGGCGACGCATGTGTTTCCCCTCAAAAAAATGGTCTGACGCCGAGGCCCCCGGCGACCAGCTGATGTGGCGCAATCGCTGGCCGTGGTGATAGGCGCGAAGCTGGTTGGCGGGCCAGAAGATTTTGGCGCGGCGACCGCGTCGGTGCGCCGGCGAACCCGAACGACCTCACCTGCCGCTGACGGCGGCCTCTACGGCCGCCAGCGCCGCCGTCAATCGCGGCACCACGAAATCGAGAAAGGCGCGCCGCTTGAGCGGCTGGACGCGCTGGGGCTGATGGACGAGGCTGACCGGGATCGGATCACTCGCGAAATCGCGCAGGATCGACGCGATCCGTCCGGTCGCGATCGCGCCCGCCGCCTGATACGACATGATCCGCGCGACTCCGAGGCCGGCGGCGGCGGCCTCGACCACGGCATCGGCGGTGTTGACCGAAAAGCGCGGCCGGATCGCGATCGTGCGCGTGGCGGTGCCGCTGCCGATCGGCCAGCTTCGGTAGGTCTGCAAGCCTTCGAACGCGATACAGCCATGCTCGGAAAGCGCCTCCGGCGTTGCCGGTTCGCCGCGCCGCGCGATATAATCCGGGCTCGCGCAAATCATCCAGCGGACATGGCCAACCCCACGCGCGATCAGGTCGCTGTCCACGAGCCGCCCGATCCGAACCGCGACATCGACATGCGCCTCGACCAGATCGATGACCTGATCTGACAGCAGGAGCCTGACCGTCACCTCGGGATAGGCGGCGAGAAAGGCGTGGACGATCGGCGCGACATGCAGCTTGCCGAACATGATCGGCGCGGCGACGAGCAATTCGCCCCTCGGCGCGCGATATTCGCCACTCGCCGCTCGCTCGGCGTCGCCGAGATCGTCGAGAAGGCGGCGCGCCACCACGACGAACGCCTCGCCCGCCTCGGTCAGGATCAACCGGCGGCTGGTCCGCACCACCAATTGCGCGCCGAGATGCGCCTCGAGATCGGAGACGCGGCGGCTGACGGTCGGCAGGGGCATCCCGAGCGCGCGCGACGCCGCCGACAGGCTGCCGCTATCGACGGCAGCCACCAGCGTGCGCATCGCTTCAAACCGGTCCATCGAACATTCCATATTATGGAAGGGAAGGTCTCGAAACTACTATCTGCTGCGCGAGAATGGAAGCGACTAGCTAGGGGGCACCGGCCGGCAGGGCCGCACCCGAAAGGAATTACGCCATGACCCGTATCACCACCCCCGCGACCGTCGCTGACGCCCCCGAAGCCTCGCGCCCGATGCTCGATGCCGTCGCACGGCAACTTGGCAGCGTCCCCAACATGTTCCGCGCCATTTCGACGAGTCCGCAGGCGCTCGAAGGCTATCTCGGCCTGTCGGGCGCGCTCGCCAAGGGCAGCCTGCCCGCCGCGACCCGCGAGCGGATCGCGCTCGCCGTCGCCGAGATGAATGGCTGCAATTATTGCCTTTCGGCGCACACCTATCTTGGCCGCGCCCTCGCGCATCTCGACGATGCCGAGATCACCGCCAATCGCCACGGTGCGTCGAACGACCCCAGGGCCGATGCCGCCGTTCGCTTCGCCGCCAAAGTTGCCAGGGACCGGGGCCACATCGGCGACAGCGATTTCGCCGCCGTCAAGCGCGCCGGCTACACCGACGCTCAGGTGATCGAGATCGTCCAGCACGTCGCGCTCAATGTCTGGACCAACTTCTTCAACGAAGTCTTCCAGACCGAGATCGACTTTCCCCTCGTCGAGGCTCGCCAGGCCGCCTGATCCACTCCCTTCGAAGCGAGAGCATCATGTTCCATAAGCCCGCCATCGCCGCCCTTGTGTCGGCAACCCTGCTCGCCAGCGGTCTCGCCGTTGCGCGATCGACTCCTGCCCATCCTCCTCATGAAGGCACCTCGGTCAGTGTCCCTGCCGATGATATCAGGTTCTTCGGTTCCGGCGTGAAGACCGAAGTCGGCGAGCTGCGCGCGGGCCCCGCATACGGCGATCTGCAACATGGCCGCCACGGCACCTTCATCCGCATGCCCGCCGGCTTCGTCAGCCCTGCCCACATCCACACGCAGGATTATTACGCGGTGGTGATCGAGGGCATCGGCGCCAACGGCCCGGTCGGCGCGCCGTCCAAGCCGCTGCCGGTCGGCTCCTACTGGTTCCAGCGCGGCGAGGAAGCCCATGTCACGGCCTGCCTGTCGACCAGCGACTGCCTGTTCTTCATCGTCCAGCCCGGCAGTTTCGATTACGTGCCGGCAAAATGAGTGTGGGGCGGTGCCGCCCGTGGGGCGGCACCGCCTGTTCCTTCAAGCCAGGGAGAACCGACATGCTAGGCCCCTCGAGCGACATCGCCTTCACGCCTGCCGTCAAGGCAATCCAGACCGCCCGCGGTTCGCGCGCGAACTATGCCCGGATCGAGGCGCAGGGTGGCTTTCGTATCGACATCGACGAGCATCTCGTGGCGTTTCTGAGCAGCGTCGATACCGCTTATCTTGCCACCGCCAATGCCGCCGGGCAACCCTATGCCCAGCATCGCGGCGGGCCGAAGGGGTTCATCCGCGTGCTGGCACCAGGGCTCATCGGCTGGGCAGACTATGTCGGCAACCGGCAATATGTCTCGACCGGCAATCTCGCCGAGAACGACAAGGCGTTCCTGTTCCTGATGGATTATGCGCATAGGCGCCGCATCAAGCTGTGGGGCCGCGCGCGGATCAGCGACGACCCCGCGACGATCGCCCGGCTGATGCCCGATGATTACCGCGCGAGGGGCGAACAGGCGATGCTGTTCGAGATCGAAGCATGGGACATCAATTGTCCGCAGCATATCCCTCAAAAGATCGACGCCGCCGATGTCAGCGCGGCCCTGAACCAGCGCGACATTCGCATCGCCGCGCTCGAAGCCGAACTCGCGACCCTCAAGACCCGCTTCGGAGAAACATCATGAGCCGACCGCCCTTGCCGCCCTTCACCGACGCGACCGCCGCCGAAAAGGCGCGCCTCGCCGAAGACGCCTGGAACAGCCGCGACCCGGCGCGCGTCGCGCTCGCCTATACCCCCGACAGCCAGTGGCGGAACCGCGCCGAGTTCATCGCCGGGCGCGACATGATCGCGGCGTTCCTGACCCGTAAATGGGCGCGCGAGCTCGACTACCGGCTCATCAAGGAGGTCTGGACCCATGCAGGCAACCGCATAGCGGTGCGCTTCGCCTATGAATATCGCGACGACAGCGGCCACTGGTTTCGCGCCTATGGCAATGAGAACTGGCAGTTTGACGAAGCCGGGCTGATGGCGCGTCGCCTCGCCAGCATCAACGAACATCCGATCGACGCCGCCGACCGAAAATTCCACTGGCCGTTGGGCCGCCGGCCCGACGATCATCCGGGGCTGAGCGACCTGGGCTTTTGAGCAGCCGAAGGAAAAGCCTGGCGCGCCCGGCTGGAGTCGAACCAGCGGCCTCAAGATTAGAAGTCTCGTGCTCTATCCATCTGAGCTACGGGCGCGCGCGATACGGTCGATAGCGGGAATTGCGCGGTCGGGAAACGCCGTTAAAGCTCGTGCGTCTCATCATGGGCAGCTGGGCGGGGTTCGGGGCATGGCGGTGCAATCGGTTTCGGCGCAATCGCTCGGGCACGAGCCGTTTCGCTATTATGATTTCGTGATGGCGGCGTTCGTCGCGATCATCCTGCTGTCGAACGTGATCGGCGCGGGCAAGGTCGCGCAGATCTGGCTGCCGGGTGTTGGCTATTGGCCGTTCGGCGCCGGCATCCTGTTCTTCCCGATCTCCTATGTGATCGGCGACGTGCTGACCGAAGTCTATGGCTATGCCCGCGCGCGCCGGGTGATCTGGGCCGGGACGGTCGCGGTGCTGTTCATGGCGTTCATGTCGTTCATCGTCGTCGCGCTGCCGCCCGCGCCCGACTGGAAGAACCAGGCCGCCTATGAAGTGATCTTTGGCCAGGTGCCGCGGATCGTCTTCGCCTCGGTGTGCGCGTTCTGGGCGGGCGAGTTCGTCAATTCCTACGTCATGGCCCGGATGAAGGTGTGGACGGGGGGCAGGATGCTGTGGACCCGCACGATCGGCTCGACGGTGGCGGGGCAGGCGGTCGACAGCCTGATCTTCTATCCGCTTGCCTTCTGGGGGGCTGAAGGCTGGACCAACGCGCTGGTGATCAAGGTGCTGGTGACGCAATGGGTGCTCAAGGTCAGCTGGGAAGCGATCCTGACGCCAGTGACCTATCTGGTGGTCGATTTCCTCAAGCGCCGCGAAGGCGTCGACGTGTTCGACGAGGGAACGGACTTTACGCCGTTCAGGGCTTCGGTGTGATCGCTACGCCGTCGGGCGCCAAAATCGCGGGCAGGCGAGGCTGATTGGCGGGATCGAAGGGATTGATGATGGTCATCCCGTCGATCGCTTGGCCGTCCTGCAGGCCTTCTGACACGAACCATGTCGCCCCGCGGCGGCGCGCGACATGCCAGATCACGCTGTCCCAGAATTGCAGCTGATGGCGTGCAGCGAAATGCGCCGCCGCCAGCAGGTCGCTGGCATTGGTGCCCTCGGTCGGAAACAGCGCCGTCCAGCGTTCGATTTCGCTGAGGGCCTCGGGGGCGTAACGACCACCCTTCGCCCGAACGACCTTCATCGTCTCGCCGATCGCCTGCGCGGTCAGCACGACATCCCCAAGCATCGCCAGCCTGACGACCTCGCAGGCCACTGCCCGCCGCGGGGGATCGGTATTGTCGAGTGCGTAGATCAGGACATTGGAGTCAATCGTCGCCGTCACCGATCGGCATCGCCATATTTGTCCTGTTCGGTGACCTTGCCGAGACCGAGCGGCACGCCGTGCTCAAGGAATGCCGTGCTGGCTTCGTGGAGGCGCCACCAGGCTTCATCGCGAACGATCGGTTTGGGGCGCAGTTCGGCGACGACCTTCCCGTTGCGGGTGATATCCAGCGTCTCGCCCGCTTCGACCATCGCCAATGCTCTGGAGATGTTGGCGTTCAATTCGCGGACCGACATGATACCCATAGCGCACTCCGTTGCTACGGTAGCAACGTGCTTTTCGATCTGCCCAAGCAAGCGATGCGGGAGATGATCGGGAGAGGCGCTAAGCCGCAACCATCTCCAGCAGTCCCTCGAACAGGCGCCGCCCGTCAGCGCCGCCATGGGCAGCCTCAATCCGGCGCTCGGGGTGCGGCATCATGCCCAGCACATTGCCGCCGGCATTGAGCACGCCGGCGATCTGCCGCGCCGAGCCGTTGACGGGCTCGGCATAGCGGAACGCGACGCGGCCGTCGCCCTCGAGCCGGTCCAGCGTCTCGGCATCGGCGAAATAATTGCCGTCATGATGCGCAACCGGAAAGATCACCCGCTCGCCGCTCGCGTAGCGGCTGGTGAAGGCGCTCCGGGCGTTGTCGACGGTCAGCGCGACGTCGCGGCAGACGAAATCGAGTCCGTCGTTGCGCATCAGCGCGCCGGGGAGCAGCCCGATTTCGGTCAGCACCTGAAACCCGTTGCACACCCCGAGCACGGGCACGCCCGCCTCGGCGGCGGCGATAATCGCCGGGATGATCGCCGATCGTGCCGCGATCGCGCCGCAGCGCAGATAATCGCCATAGGAAAAGCCCCCGGGCAGCGCGATCAGCCCGGTGCCGTCGGGCAGCGCCGTCTCGCCGTGCCAGACCATCGCCGGGCGGGTGCCGGTCACCGCTTCGAGCGCGACCGCCATGTCGCGGTCGCAGTTCGATCCGGGAAAGACGATGACCGCCGCCTTCACGCTTGCTCGATCCGGTAATTCTCGATGACGGTGTTGGCGAGCAGCTTGCGGCACATTTCGTCGATCGCGGCGTCGCTGGTATCGTCGGCGACGTCGAGCTCGATCAGCTTGCCGGCGCGCACGTCGTTGATGCCGTCGAATCCGAGCCCGGCGAGCGCCTTCTGGATGGCCTTTCCCTGCGGATCGAGGACCCCGGGCTTGAGCGTGACGATGATGCGGCGTTTCATCGGTGACGTGAATCCTTTGGTAACGTCGATTCGCTATGCCGGGGCGCCCGTCCGGCTGCAACCTTCATCGATTGTTTACCGGCGAGGCACAGGTTTCCCGATGCGCCATGGAGCGCAGGCAATGGCAGGGGAGTCGCACGATGGCCGGGCTGGCAATGATCTTGTTCGTCGCTTTGTTCGCCTTTGGCGGGCAATATTTCGGCTGGTCCGATCCGACCGGGCATGTCCAGCTGGCGCTGTTCAGCAGCTTCATCTTCGGCATCGTCTGCGGATTCCGCGTCAAGGGCTGACCCGGAAACCCAAGCGCTATTTGCCGCGCCGCTTGCGATGGCTTTCGAGATCGAGCACCGCGTTGTCGGCGCCTTCGGGCAACAGGCCGAGCCGGCGCGCGACTTCCTGATAGGCCTCGACCTCGCCGCCGAGATCACGGCGGAAGCGATCCTTGTCGAGCTTCTCGCCGCTTTCCATGTCCCATAGCCGGCAGCCATCGGGGCTGATCTCGTCGGCTAGGATGATCCGGGCATAGTCATTGTCCCAGATTCGTCCGAATTCGAGCTTGAAATCGACCAGTCGGATGCCGATCCCGGCAAACAGCCCGCACAGGAAATCGTTCACCCGGATCGCCATGTCGGCGATGTCGTGCATTTCCTCCTGGCTCGCCCAGCCGAAGCACGAGATATGCTCGTCGGTGATCATCGGATCGCCGAGGGCATCGTCCTTGTAGAAATATTCGATGATCGTGCGCGGCAGCTGCGTGCCTTCCTCGATCCCGAGCCGCTTGCTGAGCGATCCCGCCGCGACGTTGCGCACGACCACCTCGATCGGCACGATCTCCACCTGGCGAATGAGTTGCTCGCGCATGTTGAGACGGCGAATGAAGTGCGTCGGCACGCCGATCGTCGCCAGCAACGTGAAGACATGCTCCGAAATCCGGTTGTTGAGCACACCCTTGCCGCTGATCGTGCCCTTTTTCTGGGCGTTGAAGGCGGTCGCGTCGTCCTTGAAATACTGGATCAGCGTGCCGGGTTCGGGGCCCTCGTAGAGGATCTTGGCCTTGCCTTCGTAGATTTGGCGGCGGCGAGCCATGGCGGCGGTACCTTTGAGAAAAGGATGACTAAAATAATCTGCCCCGGCAACGCGAACGTTAGCGTCGCGCGGGCCGGGGCGTGAACCACCGCTATACCGAAAGCACGATAGGGGCGCAATCGCGCTGGGGACTAGTTGACGTTCTCGGGGTGCTCGTCATGCTGGGGCTCACGCGAGAACCAGCGCTGGATGACATTGCGGTTGGTGTCCTCGGGCGGCAGCGGCACGCCGATCGCGCGCTCCTCGGCGGCGGGCTCGGGATTGACGACGCGCCGCAGCAGCAGCGCACCGCCGAGCAGCAGCAGCAGCCATGGGCCGATCCCGGCGAGCACCTGGGTCAGTGACGCGAGCGATTGCAGAAAGGTCTCGCCGGCATTGTCGAAGGTCGCGCTGGCCGATCCGCCGAGCACGGGCACGGCATTGCCCGAGCTGTAGGTGATCAGCATCGGCGTGGTCGCGGCGCTTTGGGTCGCGGCCTGATCGACTTCGCCGATCGTCGCGATCGCCGCGCGGAGCCGCGCCTGTTTGTCCAGCGCGGCGCGGCGCTGGTCGTCGCTGGTGGCATTTTTGAGCGATGCGTCGATCGACGCGGTTTCGGCGCGCAGCCTGGCGACGATGCCGCTGCCATGGCCCGCGCCGGCGCCGCTGGCGACCTGCGCATCGACGAGCAGGCCGCCGGTCGACGTCGCCACCGCGGTCGCCGCCCGGCCGAAGCCGCGCGCCAGCGCCGGATCGAGCTGCAAGGCGAGCACCGCCGCCACCGAATTATCGTCGGCGACGTGATAGCGCACCGCCGTCACCCGGCACCTCGCGGTGCCGAGCTGGTCGCAGCCGCGGATATGGCTGTCCTGCAACTTCGCGATTCGCGCTGCCGGCAAACGGAAGGCGTAGAGATAATCATAGTCGGCGCCGTTGAAGACGCTGCCCGCCTGCGCGCGCGCCGCCAGGCCTGCCACCGGCGCGGCGTCGGCCCCTGCTTTGCTGGCGTCGATCGGCGAACATCCACTCAGCACCAGCAGTGCCGCACCCCAAGCCCCGACTCGCATGTCGCTCTCCCCCAAGCCGCGACGCGAAATAGCGTAGATTTGGTTAACGACCAATCGAAGATCAGGTAACGGCGTGCCGCTTTGAGAATTCGGGGCGGCGATAGCGTTCCTCGGCGAGGATGACGGCAAGCGTCGCCCCGGCATCGAGGATGTCCTGATAGCGCAAATACAGCGGCGTCAGCCCGAGCCGGAGTATGTCGGGATCGCGAAAATCGCCGATCACCCCCTCGGCGATCAGCGCCTGACACAGCGCATAGGCATGCGGGTGGCGAAAACTGATGTGGCTGCCCCGTGCGGCCGGATCGACCGGGCTCACGCATTCGAGGCCGAGCGTCGAGCCGATCGCATGCATGGCATCGAACAAGGAGGCGCTTTTGGCGGCAAGCGCCGCCGGATCGGCGGCGCGCATCAGATCGACCCCGATTTCGAGCGCCGCCATGCCAAGCACCGGTGGCGTACCGGTCAGCCAGCGCCGGATGCCGGGGGCCGGCGCATAGGCATCGGCGAAACCGAACGGCGCGGCGTGCCCCATCCAGCCCGACAGCGGATTCGTCATCCGCGCCTGGAGCCGATCGGCGACATACAGATAGGCAGGCGCGCCGGGCCCGCCATTGAGATATTTATAGCCGCAGCCGACCGCCAGATCGGCGTTCGCCCCGCCAAGATCGACCGGCACCGCGCCGGCGCTGTGGCTGAGATCCCACAATGTCAGCGCGCCGGCGGCGTGCGCGCGTCGGGTCCACGCGGCCATGTCGAAGCGCTCGGCGGTCTTGTAATGGACATGGGTAAGCAGCAACAGGGCGGTTCGGTCGTCGATTGCGTCGGCCAGCGCGTCGCGCGGTACGGCGCGTAGCGTCGCGCCCGGCACGCAGCCGATCGCGCCCTCGGCGATATGGAGATCGGTCGGGAAATTGCCGCTTTCGCTGACGATCACGGTTCGTGCCGGATCGACGCGCAGCGCGGCGACGATCAGCTTGAACAGATTGACCGAGGTCGAATCGCAAGCGATGACTTCGCCCGCGCGGGCGCCGATAAGCGGTGCGATCTTGTCGCCGATCCGCGTCGGCGCGTCGATCCAGCCCTCGTTCCAGCTGCGGATCAGCCTGTCGCCCCATTGCCGGGCGACCGCATCGGCAATCGCCGGCGCGGTCGCGCGGGGAAGCGGGCCGAGCGAGTTGCCGTCGAGATAGATGACCCCTTCGGGCAGCGCGAATCGGTCGCGGAATTCGCGCAACGGATCAGCGGCGTCGCGCGCGCGTGCTTCGTCGCGGGTCATCGGCCCAGCGCTGCGTTTATCAGCGTCTTCGCCTCGGCCCAGGCGGCGCTTTCGGGCGCGATCAATTCCACATGGCCGGTGCGGTCGATGCGGTGGAGCGCGACCGTGTCGCCCGCGCGGGTCGCCTGATCGACATAGCCCGTGCCCAGCCGCATCGGAATGATCCGGTCATTCTCGCCATTCACCAGGTCGGCCGGCACGCCCAACGGCAGCAGGCGCGGCACCGAGGTGTCAGCGAAGACGTCGGGGTGCGCCGCCGTCGCCGGACCGGTCAGTTTGGCGATCACCTCGGTGCCACAGCCATTGTCGGGGCTCGCCGCGGTCGCCTCGAGATCGGGGAGGCCGCCCAGGCTCACGACATGCGCGATCTTGATCGGGTGCGCCGTGCGGAGCGGGCTGTTGCCGGGGAGTTTGTCCCGACCTGCCAGCCACAGCGCCAGATGCCCGCCCGCCGAATGGCCGACCGCGACGATATGGCGGGTGGCGAGATGATAGCGCGCGGCATTGGCCTTCAGCATGTCGGTCGCCGCCGCTACATCGAGGAAAGTCCCCGGATAGCCGCCGCCAGGACGGTCGACCCCGCGATAATCGATGTTCCACACCGCGATCCCGTGCTTGCGGAGATCATCGGCGATCCAGTTCATGAGGCTGCGATCGGCGATCTTGGTCTGCCAGCAACCGCCATGCACCATCAGCACGACCGGGAAGGGACCCTTGCCCTTGGGCACCCAGACATCGACCTTTTGATAGGCATCTTTGCCATAGCGCAGCGTGGCATCGGGCGCCGGTCGCGCGCGCACGGTAAGATCGGGCCAGGTCAGCAATTTGGGCGGCTCGGTCATCGCCGCGAGCAGGAGCATGGCGAGGGCGGGCAGGGCAAGGCGAAAGCGCTTCATGGCCGCCAGCCATAAGGTGCTTTCGTCGCCCGGCCAATCAGGACGCGATCGGCGTTGCCGCGTCGGGCGCCGCCCAGCGCCGCCGCAATGCGCGCAAGCCGCTGACTCGGTAGAGCCAGCCGAACAGCAGGATGAAGGCAAGCCACGGTGCGCCCACGCCAAGGACGACGATCACCACCGTCAGCGCGACGAACAGCGATTGCTTGCCAATCAGATAGCCGGTGTAGAGCGGTGCGCCCGAATCGAAGCCGGGAATCGCGCTTGAGGCGGTGTAGCGGAACGTCATCGGCGTCGCCGCCAGGCTGTCGACCTGTTCGGTGCGGCTGGTCGCCCGCTCGGCGAGTTGCTGGCGTATCTCGGCGGCGCGCTGCGCGAGCGCGAACCGATCGGGGGCCTCGGCCATTGGAGGCCGATGGATATTCTAGAACTCGGATAGGATAAAGCGCGTTGCCACATTTTGAACAAAATTGGGCGTCTGGCCTTGCGCGCGCCGCCTCGCTATCGACGGCGGGACGATGACCACCGACCTGATTGACCCCGACGCGCCCACGCCGCAGCCCGACCCGATCCCCGGCCAGACCGACGCTCCGTTCGACAGTGCGCTGTCGGAGCGCTACCTGATCTATGCGATGTCGACGATCACCGCGCGCTCGCTGCCCGATGTGCGTGATGGGCTCAAGCCCGTGCATCGGCGGCTGTTATGGGCGATGCGGCTGCTGAAACTCGATCCGGCGCAGGGCTACAAGAAATGTGCGCGCGTCGTCGGCGATGTGATCGGCAAGTACCACCCGCATGGCGACCAGTCGGTCTATGACGCGATGGTGCGCCTGGCCCAGGATTTCGCGCTGCGCTATCCGCTCGTCGACGGGCAGGGCAATTTCGGCAATATCGATGGCGATAACGCCGCCGCCTATCGCTACACCGAGGCGCGGCTGACCCAGGTCGCGGTCGATCTCATGGACGGGCTCGACGAGAATGCGACCGACCTTAAGCCGACCTATAATGGCGAGGAGGAAGAGCCCGAGCTGTTTCCGGGGCTGTTCCCCAACCTGCTGGCGAATGGCGCGAGCGGCATCGCGGTCGGCATGGCGACGAGCATTCCGCCGCACAATGCCGCCGAGCTGATCGAGGCGGCTTTGCTGCTGATCGACGATCCCAAGGCCGACGACGCCGCGATCATGACCAAGGTGTCGGGGCCCGATTTCCCGACCGGTGGCCTGGTGGTCGACAGCGCCGCCAGCATCGCCGAGACCTACGCGACCGGGCGCGGCAGTTTCCGCGTGCGCGCGCGCTGGCATATCGAGGATCAGGGCCGCGGCACCTGGAACGCGATCGTCTCCGAAATCCCTTATGGCGTCCAGAAGGGCAAGCTGATCGAGGCGATCGCCGCGATCATCAACGACAAGAAGCTGCCGATCCTTGCCGATGTCCGCGACGAATCGGACAGCGAGGTCCGCATCGTCATCGAACCGCGCAGCCGGACGGTCGATGCCGACATGCTGATGGAGAGCCTGTTTCGCCTAAGCGATCTCGAGGTGCGGGTGCCGCTCAACCTCAACGTGCTCGATGCGCGCCGGACGCCGCGGGTGATGTCGTTGCGCGAGGCGCTGTCGGCGTGGCTCGACCACCAGTTCATCGTGCTGCAGCGCAAGTCGCAGCACCGGCTCGACAAGATCACCGACCGGGTCGAACTGCTCGACGGCTATATCGTCACCTTCCTCAATCTTGATCGCGTGATCGAGATCATCCGCACCGAGGACGAGCCCAAGCCGGTGATGATGGCCGAGTTCGAGTTGACCGACCGCCAGGCCGAAGCAGTCCTCAACATGCGGCTGCGGTCGCTGCGCCGGCTCGAGGAAATGGAACTGCGCAAGGAGCGCGACAAGCTGCTCGAGGAACGCGCCGGGCTCGAGGCCCTGCTCGGCAGCGATGCGCGCCAGCGGACGCGGATGAAGAAGGATCTGGGCAAGCTGCTGGTCCGCTATGGCCAGGACACCGCGCTCGGCAAGCGACGGACGACCGTTGCCGAAGCCGCGCCGGCGCGCGAAATCCCGCTCGAGGCGATGATCGATCGCGAGCCGATCACCGTCATCCTGTCGCAGCGCGGCTGGATACGCGCGATGAAGGGGCATGTCGAAACCGCCGGCACCGAGGCGCTGAAGTTCAAGGAGGGCGACGGCCCCGCCTTTGCCTTCCATGCCCAGACCACCGACAAGATCATGCTCGCTGCCGAAAACGGGCGGTTCTACACGCTCGGCGCCGACAAGCTGCCGGGCGGGCGCGGCTTTGGCGAGCCGGTGCGGCTGATGATCGATCTCGACGGCGAGGTGGGCGTGGTCGATCTCTTCCCGGCTAGCCGCGCCGAACGGCATATCGTCGCCGCGAGCGACGGACGCGGCTTCATCGTCAAAACCGCCGACCTGATCGCCGAAACGCGCAAGGGCAAGACCGTCGTCACCCCCAAGACGGGCGCAAAGCTCGTGCGGATCAAGCCGATCGATCCGGCCGATGACTATGTCGGGGTGATTGGCGACAATCGCCGCCTGCTGGTCTTCCCGCTGGCCGAGCTGCCCGAAATGTCGCGCGGGCAGGGGGTGCAACTCCAGCGCTATCGCGACGGCGGGCTCGCCGACGTGACCAGCTTCGTCTTCGCGCAAGGGCTGAGCTGGGCGATGGGCGGCGAGAGCGGGCGGACCCGGACCGAATCCGATCTTGCCCCGTGGCGCGCGGCGCGCGGCGCGGCCGGACGGATGCCGCCGACCGGCTTTCCGCGCGACAACCAGTTCTGAAAATTTCGGCGTGATCAGGCTGGTTTAGTCGACCTTAACATGTTGGCGTTAGCGCTATGCCGGATGGTGTCTGGCACGCCCCGGTCCGCGACGACGATTGATCCAGCCGGGCGCCCCGGCGGGCGCCGCCCCGCTGCATCTGCCCCAAAGCGTGCGCACGAGACCGACAATCCGATTTCGCTGCTGCCGATCCCGGCCGCGATCCTGAGCCTGCGCGCCGGCGGGTTCGAGATCGAAGCGACCAATCAGGCGTTTCGCGAGGCCGGCCTGGGCGGTGCGGATGGCCGGTCGATGCTCGTCGCGTCGCTTGGCGCCCGTATCATGGCCTTCATGGTCACGCCCGGCGATCGCGAGGATTTTGCCTGGCAGCTGGGCGATGCCGTCGATTGCCGGCACTACCGCGTCCATCTCGCCCGGGCCGAAATGCGCGCCGCCGAGCGCTGCCTCGTCACGTTGATCGATCGCACCGCCGAGTTGCGGACCGAGCAGAATCTGCGACGCGAGATGCTGACCGACAGCCTGTCGGGGTTGCCCAATCGCGCCGGCTTCAGCGACATGCTCGAAGCGGCGATCGACGGCGATGCCACGCGCTTTGGCCGCTATGCCGTGATGATCGTCAACCTCGATCGGTTCAGCCGGGTCAATGCCTGTCTCGGGGCGCTTGCGGGCGACGAACTGCTGATCACGGTCGCGCGCCGGCTGAAGGGGGCGCTGCGCAGCCGCGACGTGCTCGCGCGAACCGGCGGCGACGAGTTCGGCATCTTGCTGACGCTCGATGCGGGGCCGAGCGATGCCGACCATGTCGCGCGGCGAATCCAGAGCGCGCTGGCGACGCCCTTTCGACTGTCCGATTTCGAGATCCGGGTTTCCTGCTCGATCGGCATCGCCTTCGGGTCCGATGCGGTCGAGGATTCGGAGGATCTGATTCGCCACGCGCAGTTCGCAGTGAAGCGTTCCAAGGCGAGCGGGCTGGTCGAATCCTATCAGATCCATACGCTCGATATCGCCCGCGAACAGTTCAGCATCGAGACGTCGCTGCGCCGGGCGATCGACGGCGGCCAGTTGCGGCTCGCCTATCAGCCGATCTGGGATCTCGCGACCGGACGGATCGTCAGTTTCGAGGCGCTCGCGCGCTGGCTCACCGACGATGGCGTCGAATTGTCGCCGGTCGATTTCATCCCGGTGGCCGAGGAATCGGGGCTGATCGTGCCGCTCGGGCGCTGGGCGATGCACGAAGCCGCGCGGACGCTCGCCGGCTGGGACAGGATCGCCGGTGGCGATTGCGGCGTGCGGGTGGCGGTCAATCTCTCGGCGATCCAGTTGCAGCGCGACAATATCCCCCGCCTGGTCGAGCGCGCGCTCGCCGAGTCGGGCCTTCCCGGCGAACGGTTGACCCTCGAACTTACCGAGAGCGCGCTGATCGCCGATCCCGATCGGGTCGCGCAGACGATGCAGGCGCTGAAGGCGCTCGGTACGACGCTGGCGATGGACGATTTCGGCACCGGCTATTCGAATCTCGCCTTGCTGCAGAAATTGCCGATCGACGTCCTCAAGATGGATCGCAGCTTCGTGACGGGCATGCTCGCCGATCGCGACAAGATCGCCATCGTCCGCGCCATTCTCGGTCTTGCCCAGGCGCTCGGGATGAAGACCACGGCGGAGGGGATCGAAACCCAGGAGCTCTCGCAGACGCTGGCGGCGCTCGGCTGTACCTATGGCCAGGGCTTTCATTACGCCCGCTCGCTCGAAGCCGATGCCGCCTATGCGCTGCTGGTCGAGCGCAACGCCTGAGCGACGGCAGCGTCGGCGATAGCCGCCACGCGCTCGGCTGACGGAAATCCTTCGGCGATCCACTGATCCTCGATTCCGCGCAGCGTCCGCGCGACATCGGGGCCCTTGGTCAACCCGCGCGCGACGAGCGCACCGCCGCCGATCGGCAAGCGGGGAACCTCCCACGCGACCAGATCGCGCGCGCCGCGCACGGCGTCAGCATCCGAAGGCGTCGTCAGCAGCCAGCGATCGATCGCCCCCTCGCGCCCCAGTCGATAGGCCAGCGGCTGCACCGCCCCCTGTGCCGGCACCAGCGCGCTGGCCAGCCGCTTGCGCTGCGCGGTCGACAGTTTGAGCCGCGCGCCGACCGCCTCGCCTGTCTGCGGATCGGGCGGCAGCAGCGCCGCGAGTCGACGGATCGGATCGGCATCGAGACCGGCCTCGGCCTCGCGATCGACCAGCCGGGCGAGCCGGTCGGCGCGCGCGATTTCCGGCAGTACGGCTGCGAATATGTCCCGATCGATCATCAGCGTCACCACGGGCAGCGCGCGCGGCGCGACCAGCAAGCGCAGCAATTCGCTCGCGATCCGCTCGCGCGACAGCGCCATCAGATCGCGCGCGCGGGCCGCACAGGCGGCGAGCCCGGCGGCATCGATGTCGGCGCTGAAGCGCGCGCTGAACCGGAAGAATCGCAAGATCCTCAGATGATCCTCGGCGATCCGCTGCAACGGATCGCCGATGAAGCATACCCGCTGCGCGGCAAGATCGTCGAGCCCGCCGAAATAGTCGAACAGCGCACCCGATGCCGGATCCGCATAGAGCGCATTGATCGTGAAATCGCGCCGCGCGGCGTCTTCGCGCCAGTCGTCGGTAAAGGCGACCGTCGCGTGTCGCCCGTCGGTGGCGAGATCGCGCCGCAGCGTCGTGACTTCGACCGGGCCGTCGGGCAGCACCGCGGTGACCGTGCCGTGCGCAAGTCCGGTCGGCACCGCCCTGATCCGCGCGGCGGCGAGCCGATCGAGCACGGCTTCGGGGGCAAGCCGGGTGGCAATGTCGATGTCATTGACGGTGCTGCCGATCAGCGTGTCGCGAACCGCGCCGCCGACGAAACGGGCAGCGCCCTCGGCAGCGCCGAGCGCGGCGCACAGCGCGTCGAGCCCGGGGCGTGACCGCCACGCGGCATCGGGCAGGATCATCCGCTCCATGCGAGCCGCCGCGACAGATTGACGATCATCGCCGCCGTGGCACCCCAGATCCGCCGTTCGCCCCAGATGATCTCGTAATATTGCCGCTCGCGCCCCTGCCATTCGCGGCGCGCGAGGACATGATTGGCGGGATCGAGCAGAAAGCCCAGCGGCACTTCGAATACTGCCGCGACTTCGGCCTCGCTCGGCCTGAGCACCAGATCGGCGGGCACGACGCCAAGCACCGGGGTCACATCGAAACCGGTCACCGTGCGATAGCGGTCGGCGGCGCCGATCACCGTCACCAGATTGCGGGGCAGGGCGATCTCTTCCTCCGCCTCGCGCAGCGCCGCCGCGACGGGGCCGTCGTCGCCCGGATCGATCCGGCCGCCGGGGAAGGCGATCTGCCCGGGATGCCGCCGCATCGTGGCGTTCCGCTGCGTCAGGATCACCCCCGGTGTCGACCGGTCGGTGACGGGGACGAGCACCGCCGCCGCCGACAGGCTATCGGCATCGTTCAGGCCAAGATCGTGATAATCGCCGGTCAGCAGCGTCGGATCGGGATGCGGCGGGCGCGCCAGCGCCGTCGCCAGGCGTGCCGCAAGCGTCACGCCTCGGGCTCGATGCCGAAGAACGCACCGTCGCTCCAGATGCCGGGCCGTTCGCCGTCGTTCGCCAGCGCCAGATCGGCGAGCTCGTAGTAAAGCGACCGCGTGATCAACGCGTCGAGCCCGGCGCGCACGTGAAGATAGGGATGCGGCCCGTCGGCCCGCTGTTCGAAACGCAATGCGTGCCCCGGCCCGGCAACGATCAGGTCGCCGGTGTTGAGTTTGAAGGCAAGCCGGGTCGACTTGCCTTCCCCCTCGATCTTCATCTCGGTCGCCACGAAAGGGGCATCCTCGACCGCGATGTCGAGCTTCTCGCCCGGGGTGACGAGGACATAGCCCCCGTCCGGTTCGCGGCGCAGGATCGTCGCGAACAGCCGCACCATCGCCTGTCGGCCGATGGGCGATCCCTGATGAAACCAGGTGCCGTCGCGCGCGATCCGCATCTCGCTGTCGCCGCAATGGGCCGGGTTCCATTGCTCCACCGGCGGCAGCTTGCGTGCCTCGACGAGGCGCGCGACGTCGGCCAGAGAAAGCGTCGCCAGATCGGGCAGAGGTTCCATCGGCATGGCGTTTGGGTAGGGGAGGCGGTGGCGCGCGTAAAGCGTCTGCCGGCGGCGCCTGCCTCCGGTCAGGCCGGCGCCACGGCGGCGAGGCGCGGGCCCAGCATGCCGCCGATTTCGGGAACGCCGTCGCCGCGGGCCAGCAGCCGGTGACGCTCGACCGGCCCCGGCGTGCGCCAGCCGGCGGTACGATCGGCGGCAAAACCGAAGAAGCGCCCATAATAATCGGGATCGCCGATCAGCATTAGCGGCGTCGTCGCGGCCCGGTCGGCGGCAGCAAGCATGTGCCGCATCAGCAACTGGCCGATCCCGTCCCGCTGCCGGTCCGGCCGGACCGCGACGGGGCCGACCATCGTCAGCGCGTGCTGGAGGCCATCATCGTCCATCAGCGCGATCGGCCAGCACTGGATCGTCCCGACGAGGTCGCCGGCATCGATCGCGGCAAAGCTCAGCTGCGGATCGGCGATCATGCCGGTGCGGATCCGGTAAGCGGTGCGCGTGTGACGCTCCGGCCCGAACGCGCCATCGAGCAGCGCTTCGATCGCGGGGGGCGCAATATCGCCAAGGGGCACCAGCTCGATCACGGCAGCATTCTCTTTCACCGCCCCCATAAGCATGGACGCCGGGGGCGGCGGGCTTTAGCGTGCGAGGGTGCGAACGCAAGCATAAACCGGAGAGGTCGCCGCGATGAAGCTTTTCGATGCCGTCTGGGCGCCGAGCCCGCGCCGCGTGCGCATTTACCTGGCCGAGAAGGGGATCGAGATCGAGCGCGAAATGGTCGATCTGCGGACCGATCAGCATTTCACCGATGCCTATCTCGCGATCAATCCGCGCGGCGTTGTGCCCGCGCTGCAGCTCGACGATGGCGAGGTCATCTGCGAATCGGCCGCGATCTGCCGCTATTTCGAAGCCCTGCGGCCCGAACCACCGTTGTTCGGGACGACGCCGCTGGAGATCGGGCGGATCGAATCCT
This sequence comes from Sphingomonas sp. 28-66-16, assembly GCA_002281485.1. GTDB lineage: Bacteria > Pseudomonadota > Alphaproteobacteria > Sphingomonadales > Sphingomonadaceae > Sphingomonas. Next base: position 25,354 of record NCGF01000012.1, on the reverse strand, counting down.
GGACGCGGCGGATCGAGAATGACGGCTATACCGCGGCGGTCTATGCCTTCCGCAATTCGCGCCCCCAGATGGAGGGGCGCGGCGCCCCCGGCAAATGGCCAACGATCCCGCTGATCCCCGAACTCGCGACTCGCGGGGCGATCATGTGGGGCGCTTTTGTCGATGGGCTCGATCAGCGCCTCGCCGATCACGAATGGATCGCCGGCGACGGCTTCAGCTTTGCCGACATCACCGCGCTGGTGACGATCGATTTCGGCGTGGCGGCCAAGTTGCAGGTCCCGGACCGCTGTCTCGATCTTCATCGCTGGTTCGAAACTGTCCGTGCGCGGCCCAGCGCGAGCGCCTGACACCGGCAGTCTGACGCTTCACCGGCGTCATCGCGCCTTCCGATCTGCCGCGAACCTGCTATGGCGCGCGCCATGCGACCGGAAGGGCCTGGATTGAACGATTATCTCGAACTCGAAGTGCACGATCTTGAGGTGCCGGTGCTGACCGGGATTTATTCGGAAGAGACTCACCTGCCGCAGCCGTTGCGCATCTCGATCACCGTCGGGCTCGATTGCCCGGCCCATTTTTCGCCCGACACCTCGCTTGCCGCGTCGAAAAACTATCTCGACCTCAAGCGGGCGGCGACCAGTGCGCTGCCGGCGGGCGTCCATTTCACCCTGATCGAAGGCGTCGCCGATCACATCGCCGAGACGCTGATGCTGCAGGATTCCCGCGTGCAATGGGCGAAGATCAAGATCGTCAAGCTGGCGATATCGGAAAATGGCGAAGCGATTGGGATGACGCTGCTTCGCCACCGGCGATGAGCGTGGCGACGCTGATCGGCAGCGGCCCGCTCGCGCGCGCGATCGAAGCGGCGCTGGCCGCCCATCCGACGCCCGACGCCGCCGCCTGCGTCGTCGTCGCCGGGCCCGGCCAAACGGCTGCGGCCCTGGCGGAAATCGTCCGCGACCGTGCCGGCGCCGGGGCGGGCGCGATCGTCGTCGTCATCGGCGCGGCCAGCTCGCCCTTCGACCGACATCTCATGCTGGCGGCGATCGAGCCGCTGGCGATCGAGCTTGCCCCCGCTGCGCGGCTCTGCGCGATCAGCGTCGATGCCGGGGCGGCAGACGGCGCGGTTGTCGATGCGGTGCGATTCCTGGCCGAGGCGTCGTGCACCACCGGCCAAATCCTGGCGGTCGGGCCAGCCTAGCCCGCCACCGGGCCGCACGGGCCGAGCGCCCGCAGCACGAGCTGATAATCGTCGCGCGCCAGTGCGGCATCCTCGGGCGCCATCGCCCGCAGGCTTTGCATCGGCAGGGCCGGCGGCAGCGCGCAGGCCAGCCGATACCAGAGCAGACTGTCGCGCGGCGGCGGCGCGGCGGCTTCGTCGACGATCTCGCTCAGCGCGACAGCCCATCGCGGTTGCTCGCCCGGACGCCGCAGAATGCTCAGCGAGACCGGCCGATTGTCGGCCGTGGTCAGGAAGATTTGGGTTTCGCCTTCGCCGGGCAGCGATCCGGCGACGTGAAACGCGTTGCCGATCCCGGTGATCACCGGTGGGGCATCGGCCGCCAGCGCCTCCTGCGTGATTCGGCGGGCGAGCTGATCGAACGCCGGCGTCCACAGGCGCTGCGAATCGGGGCCGGTCAGCTGGATCTGGTTGGCCTGTCCCGGCACGGGACGCGCGAACAGCAGCACCCGCTGCTTCTTGAGGTTGGGAATCCGGCCACGGGCGTCGACGGGGACATCGAGAATATAGCCGATCTGCGCCGGTACCGAATCGGTGCCGCGGATCAGCGCAAGAACATCCGCCTGCACGAACAGCCGCGCGACGCCCTCGGGCGCCCCCGCCGCCTCCAGACCCTTCAGTCGCTCGACCTTTCGGATCGTCGAATCGACGATAACGGGCGATCGCAACACCAGATTTGCCACATCGACATAGCTCGGGCCGGCGACCGGGCGGGCCGGCACGGATGATTGTTGCGGTGCCGCAACGGCCCCCGTCAACGGGGACATTGCGACCGCAAACCCTGCGAAAAGCGTGATTCTCGATATCACCATCATTCGTTTCAGGTAGGAGATTGCGCGGTTCTTATACAGAAATAATTTTGCCACGTGGCGATTGTACGTTTGTTGCGTCCGACAAAGCGTTTGCGTCGGTCCAGTGGTGGCGATACAGACTTGGGGGTCCGAGCGACGACGAGCGTGCCAGCGGCTTGCTGATGGCGATTTGACGCTACGGACTCGATCGACCTGAACGATTGGTGCAACGGGGAGTTTCGTACCTGAATGGCCTATGCAGACCGGAATGACGGCGGAAACAAGGTGGTGGCGATTGTCATCGTCGCCTTGATTCACGCCGCCTTGGGATATGCTTTCGTGACCGGCCTTGCGTATCAATACGTCAAGAAGGTTTCGGAAAAACTTAACACATTTGACGTCGCGCCGCCGCCACCGCCGCCGCCCGACGAACCACCACCGCCACCGCCCGATCAGCCGCTGACGCCGCCGCCGGTCGTGTCGCCGCCGCCGATCGTCCGCAATCCGAACCCGCCCGTGGTTCAGATTCAGACCCAGGCGACTCCGCCGCCGGTCTACACACCCATTCCGACCGCGCCACCGGCCCCGCCGCCTGCACCGCCGCCACCGCGCGTCAATCAGGCTGCCGGCGCCAAGGGCAATCCGGCCGACTGGATCACCACCGACGACTATCCGCCTTCGGCATTGCGCGAGGAGAAGGAGGGGACCACGTCGATTACCTGGACGATCAACACCCAGGGACGGGTGGAGAATTGCCGGGTGACGGGTTCGAGCGGCTCGTCCGACCTCGATGAGGCCGCCTGCCGCGCAATCACGCGACGCGGACGGTATACGCCGGCAAAGGATCAGGACGGCAATCCGATCGCAACCAGCCAGTCGCGCCGTGTGGTGTGGAAAATTCCGAAATAACAATGCGTCGGGCGGGGCCGGACGGGGTTCCGCCGATTTTTTCAGAGGAAAGATATCTTTATGCTCACGACCATTCTCGCTGCGGGTGCGGCCCCAGCTTCGAAGAACCCCTATGGCCTGATGGAGTCGCTCGAGCAGGGCGGTCTGATCGCGCAGTCGGTGTTCGGTATCCTCGTCCTCATGTCGATCGTGTCCTTCTATATCCTCTTCACCAAGTTGCTCGAGCAGCAGAAGATCATGAGCCAGGCGAAGCGCGTCCGCGCCTCGTTCTGGAACAGCACCAGCCTGCGCGAAGGCGCGGCCAAGCTCGAGAAGAATTCGGCCTACAAGCAGATCGTCGACGACGGTCTCGCCGCGCAGGAGCAGCACGCCAAGCTGACCGATCCGGTCGAGGCGCATGATTGGCTGCACGGTTCGCTCGCGCGTTCGGAAGCGGCGATCAACTCGAAGCTGGGTGGCGGTCTCGCCTTCCTCGCTACAGTCGGTTCGACCTCGCCGTTCATCGGTCTGTTCGGAACGGTGATCGGTATCTACCGCGCGCTCATCAAGATCGGCGCCGCCGGTCAGGCGTCGATCGACGCGGTCGCCGGCCCGGTCGGTGAATCGCTGATCATGACGGCGCTCGGTCTCGTCACCGCCGTGCCGGCAGTGCTCGCCTACAACTGGCTCCAGCGCCGCAACAAGGCGATCGCGGAAGACCTCAGCGCGTTTTCGAACGACGTGCTCGGCTATCTCGCGTCGAACGGTGCGGTTCGTCCGACCGCGCCTTCCGCTGCACGGTCGGCGCCGGCAAAGGCAACCACGGCGGCCCCTGCCAAGGCCTGAGCGACTTGATGGAACGGGGGCGATGATGTCGTCCTCGTTCCCTCGCCGCCCGAGCAATCGAGCGGCACGAAGACTGCAGATAGGATAGGTTGCAATGGCTGTAAGCGTAGGTGGCGATAACACCGATAAGCCTCTTTCAGACATCAATACCACGCCCCTCGTGGACGTGATGCTGGTGCTTCTGATCATCTTCTTGATCGCGGTGCCGGTCGTGGTGGAGAACATCAAGGTCAAGCTGCCTGACGTGACCTTCGATCCGACCACGACGAAGCCCGAGAACGTCTCGCTGTCGGTGCGCGGCGGCCCCGATGGTTGCGAAGTCTATTGGAACAAGACCCGGGTCGACAGCAAGGAACTGCTCGATCGCGCCGTCGAGAAGCTCAAGGCCGAGATCGATCGTCAGGGCGGCCCCAATGCCCCCGGCGTCGAATTGCCCGAAGCGCATATTCGCGGCGACGTCGATACGCCCTATCGGTGCATTGGCGGCACGATCTTCACGATGCAGCAGGCCGGATTCGCGAAGGTCGGCTTCATCTCCGAGCCGCCCCCCGGCGGTAATATCGAGCGGCTGTGATGGCCCGCCCAACGTTCAGGAGTATTTGACATGTCAATGAGCGGCGGCAGCGATGACGGCGAGCCGATGATGGAAATGAACACGACGCCGTTGATCGACGTCTTGCTCGTGCTCCTCATCATGTTCATCATCACCATCCCGATCCAGACGCATGCGGTGAAGGTCGATCTGCCGCAGAACGACCCCAACCAGACGCAGCAACTGGTCGAGCCCGACAAGAACAAGATTACCATCGATGCCGCCGGCGTCGTCGCGTGGAACGGCACCCCGGTCGACGATTTGACGCTGCGCCAGTATCTCGATGCGACCACGGCGATCAAACCCGAGCCCGAGCTGCACTTCCAGCCCGACGCGCAGGCGCGCTACGAAGTCGTCGACCGCATTCTCGCGGTGATCAAGAGGTCGCAGATCTCGAAGCTCGGCTTCATCGGCAACGAGCAATATCGCAACGATTTCTGATCGCGGCGGCCATTGCCAGACCAAAGATCGGGCGGTCCTTCGGGGCCGCCCTTTTCTATTGGCCGTCCCTCACAGCTTGGGCAGCGTCACCCCGCGCTGGCCCATATATTTGCCGGCGCGATCGGCGTAGCTGACCTCGCATGGCTCGTTGCCTTGCAGGAAGAGGAATTGGCACGCGCCTTCGTTGGCGTAGATCCGCGCGGGCAGCGGCGTGGTGTTCGAAAATTCGAGCGTCACATGCCCCTCCCAGCCGGGTTCGAGCGGCGTGACGTTGACGATGATTCCACAGCGCGCATAGGTCGATTTGCCGAGACAGATGACGAGCACGTCGCGCGGCACCCGGAAATATTCGACCGTGCGGGCGAGCGCGAAGCTGTTCGGCGGGATCACGCAGCAGTCGGTCTTGCGATCGACGAAGCTGTTGGCGGCAAAATCCTTCGGGTCGACGATCGCCGAATCGACGTTGGTAAAGATCTTGAACTCGTCCGACACGCGCGCGTCATAGCCATAGGAGGAGAGGCCATAGCTGATGCAGCCATCGCGCTTCTGCGATTCGACGAACGGCTCGATCATGCCGGTGGCAAGCGCCTGTTCGCGAATCCAGCGATCGGACATGACGGACATTGGCGGCTCCTGGAAAGGCGTTGATTATCGGCTCTCGCGGGAATCGCGCCGCCGGGCAAGAGGGGGTCAGGCGGTGCCGATCCCCAGATCGCGCGGTCCAAAGGCATGCGGCAGCAATTCGGACAAGAGATGTGCGTGTGCGGCATCGCCTTCGGCAGCGCCACACCAGATCACCATGTCGCGACCGGCCATTTGCGCGGCTTCGTTGATCACCTGCCGGCAGCGGCCGCAGGGCGAAACCGGTGCGGTGCCGCGCGCGATTCCCGCGGCGTCCATCGCGCCGCCCGTCACGCCGATTGCGACGATGTCGCCGAGCCGCCCCGCCGCGCTTGCGCTCGCGATCGCGACCGTCTCGGCGCACAGCGAGAGGCCGTAGCTGGCATTCTCGACATTCGCGCCGGTGATGATGTCCCCGTCGGTCATCAGCAGCGCGGCGCCCACGCCGAAGCGCGAATAGGGGGCGTGCGCATGGCGCGCGGCGGCGCGTGCCGCGGCGATCAGCCGATCGCGGATTTCGTCATCCATCATCGCCGCATCCGTCATTGCGCCACCACATTCCATCTCACCGCCGTCGGGGCGCCGTCGATTCGGCGCATGTCACTGGCTTGCCACATGCGCCATGGCCGTGCCGCATAATCGGGCGGAAAGAAATTGCCCTCGCTCCAAATCGGCCGCGGGATCGCCGCGCTGAGATGATAGCGCGCTTCGAATCGCTTCGATATCTTCAACAGCATCGGCTTGCCCGTATGCGCCTCGACCATCGTCAGAAAGCGGACGAGTTCGTCGGCGACCACGCCGGGTTCGGGGCGGGCGGCACAGTCGGGGTGAAAATCGATCTCGACGGCGGCGGGCAGCGCGTCGTCTGCTCGGGGCACCGTCGTGTTGAAGTTATTGGCCTGGTCGGCGGCAAGCCGGCACAGCGAATAGACATGCACCGCCCCGCGCCTGAGCCCGGCGGCATAGACGTCGCTCCAGCTGCGTTCGAAGGTCGGGTCACGCTGCTCGGCGCCGATCGTGGCAGTGAGATAGGCGAAGTCCGCGCCGCCGCCGCGCACCACCGCCCACTCGATCGGCGCTTCCGCCGCCCCCACGGCGATGCCTTGAAACGGATAGTCGCGGCGCGCGGGTTGCCAGCTGATCGCGAACGACCAGGTCACGATCGCGGCAAGGCCGATGACGACGCCCAGGCCGCCGATCGCCCCAAGGCGTCGGGTCCATCGCCGCATCACCCGGTCAGCCCTTGATGTGCAACACGCAGATCAGCGTGAACAGCCGGCGGGCGGTATCGAAATCGATGTCGATCTTGCCGTCGAGCCGCTCCTTGAGCAGTTCGGCCGCCTCGTTGTGGATGCCGCGCCGAGCCATGTCGATCGTCTCGATCTGCTGGGGCGTCGCCGCGCGGATGGCCTGATAATAGCTGTCGCAGATCGCGAAATAATCCTTGATCGGCCGCCGGAAGCGTCCCAGCCCGAGCACATAGGTTTCGAGATGCGTCGAATCCTCGCGCCCGATCGCGATCGCCAGCCGGCCTTCCTCGACGCTCAGCTGAATCCGGTAGGGGCCGGCATAGCCGTCGGGATAGTCCTTCACCGGGGCGAAATAATTTCCCTCGATCAGATCGAAGATCGCGATCCGTCGCTCCTGCTCGATATCGGCGCTGCGCCACAGGATGGTGCGCTCGTCGAGGGAGACGTCGATGATCCGGGGATCGGCCATGCCATGCCTATCGGGGTTGCGCTCGCGGGAATCAACGGGGAAGCGCGTCGCCGGGTCGATCGCGGCCTCGCCGATTTATCCACGCGATTAATTGCCGCGACGGGTTGAGCCGAGGGGGCCGCTCTGGGAGAAGGCGCGATGGCCACCGCACTTGTCCCCCCCACCGATTCCAGCCAGACCCGGCTCCCGCAAAATGTCGAGGCCGAGGCAGCGATGCTCGGCGCGATGATGATCGACAACCGCCTTGCCGACGATCTGATCGATCGGCTCGATCCCGATCATTTCTTCGAACCCGTCCATGGCCGCATCTTCGCGGCGATCAAGTCGCTGCGCGGCGGCGATCTGCTGGCGACTCCGGTCACGCTCAAGCCGATGTTCGAGGCCGATGAGGGGATGCGCGCGCTCGGCGGCCCGGCCTATCTCGCCCAGCTCACCGGCAGCGGCGCCGGACTGATCGGCGCGCGGCAGTTCGCCCAGCAAATCTACGATCTCGCGATGTTGCGGACGCTGGTGTCGGTCGGGCGCGGCCTCGTCGAGCGCGCGGTCGATACCTCGGAGGAGGTCAATCCGCGCAAGCAGATCGAGGAAGCCGAAGAGGAATTGTTCAAGGTCGCCGCCGTCGGCGGCATCGAATCATCGGTCAAGTCGTTCGGTGACGCCGCCAAATATGCGATCAAGAATGTCGAGCGGGCGCAAAATGCCGGTGGCGGTCTTTCGGGGATCACCACCGGGCTCGACAGCGTCAACAGCAAGATCGGCGGGATGCACAAATCCGATCTGATGATCCTCGCCGGGCGCCCGGGCATGGGCAAGACCGCGCTCGCGACCAACATCGCCTTCAACGCCGCGCAGCGATGGATGCGCGACATCAACGACGGCATCGCCAAGGATCGCTCGGTCGGCAGCAAGGTCGCCTTTTTCAGCCTCGAAATGTCCGCCGATCAGCTCGCGCTGCGGATCCTCTCCGAACAATCGCGGGTCAGCTCCGAAAAGCTCCGGATGGGCACGCTCAACGATGCCGAGCGCACCCGGCTGATCCAGGCGTCGATCGAATTGCAATATCTGCCGCTGTATATCGACGATACCGCCGGGCTCACCATCGGCGCGCTCCACACCCGCATGCGGCGGCTGCAGCGCAAGCACGACAACGACATCGGCCTCGTCGTCGTCGATTATCTCCAGCTGCTCCAGGGCAGCGGCCGCAGCTCGAACGACAATCGCGTCCAGGAAATCTCCGAAATCAGCCGCGGGCTCAAGACGATGGCCAAGGATCTCAACGTCTCGGTACTGGCACTCTCGCAGCTCAGTCGCGCGGTCGAGCAGCGCGAGGACAAACGCCCCCAGCTCTCCGATCTGCGCGAATCGGGATCGATCGAGCAGGACGCCGACATGGTCTGGTTCGTCTATCGCGACGATTATTATCACGCCGCCAAGGAGCCGACCGACCCCAACAGCGACGCGCACCGCGAATGGGCGTCAAAGGGCGAGGCGACCTATGGCGTCACCGAATTGCTGATCTCGAAGCACCGCCACGGCGCCACCGGCAAGGCGACACTGATGTTCGAAGCCGAATTCACTCATTTCAGCGATTATGCCGGGCCCGCGCCCAGCTATTGACGCAGTACGGACCGTCCCGACTTAAGGCTCGATGCCTTGGCCGTGGCGCAGTTTCCACACCGGCACCACGCTGTCGGCGGCGCGCTGATAGGCGTGGTCATAGCGTTCGAGCGCGGCCTTGAGCACGGCTTCGTCGATCGGCGCCTGCGGGGCGAAACTGTCGAACCCGCAGCGGCGCATCAGCGGAATCTGATCGACGAGCACATCGCCCGCGGCGCGCAGTTCGCCGGCATAGCCGGCCTCGCGCAGGATTCGCCCCGCCGAATAACCGCGCCCGTCGCGAAACGCCGGGAAGCTCACTTCGATCAGCGCGAGCCGGCCGAGGAACGGGATCAGCGCGCGCGCATCGTCGCCCGCCTCGATGCGGACGGCGGTGGCGTTCGACTGGCCCTCGACGAAGCTGTCGAGCGTGACCGCCGGTTCGTCATGCGGCGCGTCGGTCCGGAAACGGAGCAGGGACTCACCCATAGATCGCGTCCTTGAAGGGCTCGATGCCGATGCGGCGATAGGTGTCGAGGAAGCGCTCGCCCTCGGTGCGCGCCGCGAGATAGACGTCGGTGACCTTCTCGACCGCATCGACCACGCCGTCCTCGTCGAAGCCGGGGCCGGTGATCTTGCCGATGCTGACATCGTCCGCGCCCGATCCGCCGAGCGAGAGCTGGTAGTTTTCGGTGCCCTTCTTGTCGACGCCGAGGATGCCGATATGGCCGGCATGATGGTGGCCGCAAGCGTTGATGCAGCCCGAAATCTTGAGCTTCAACTCGCCCAATTCGCGCTGCCGCCCGAGATCGCCGAAGCGCTGGGCGATCTTCTGCGCGACCGGGATCGATCGGGCGTTGGCGAGGCTGCAATAATCGAGCCCGGGGCAGGCGATAATGTCGCTGATCAGATCGAGGTTGGCGCTCGCGAGGCCGACCTCGTTGAGTGCGCTCCATACGGTATGGAGATCGGCCTTGCGGACATGCGGCAGCACGATGTTCTGGGCGTGGGTAACGCGGAGCTCGTCGAACGAATAACGCTCGGCGAGATCGGCCATCAGATCGATCTGCTCGGCGCTGGCGTCACCGGGGATGCCGCCAATCGGCTTCAGGCTGATATTGACGATGGCATAGCCCGGCGCCTTGTGCGGCTTGACGTTCTGGTTGAGCCACACCGCGAAATCGGAGTCGCTGCGGTCAACAGTGTCGGCGGCATCCGTCTCGAACGCGGGGAGCGCAAACATCGCGGTGATCCGCGCAAGCTCGGCGGCGGGCGGATCGATGCCGAGCGCCTTCACCTGGGCAAACTCCGCCTCGACCTGCTCGCGATAGCTATCGGCGCCGATCTCGTGAATCAGGATCTTGATCCGCGCCTTGTACATATTGTCGCGGCGGCCATAGCGGTTGTAGACGCGCAGGCACGCTTCCAGATAGCTGAGCAGATCGTCGGCAGTGACGAAATCCTTGATCTCCGGGGCGATCATCGGGGTGCGGCCCATGCCGCCGCCTGCGAAAATCTTTGCGCCGAGCACGCCGTCGCGCTCGAGCAGCTGGATGCCGATGTCATGCAGCCGCATCGCCGCGCGGTCCTCCTGCGCCGCGATCACCGCGATCTTGAACTTGCGCGGCAGATAGCTGAATTCGGGGTGAAAACTGCTCCACTGGCGGAGCAGCTCGGCCCAGGGGCGCGGATCGGTGACTTCATCGGCGGCGGCGCCGGCATATTGGTCCGAGCTGATGTTGCGGATGCAATTACCGCTGGTCTGGATCGCGTGCATCTCGACCGTCGCCAGCTCGGCAAGGATATCGGGCGTGTCGGCGAGCTTGATCCAGTTGAACTGCAAATTCTGGCGGGTCGTGAAATGGCCATAGCCGCGATCATATTTGCGCGCGATATGCCCCAGCATCCGCATCTGGCGGCTGTCGAGCGTGCCGTAGGGGATGGCGACACGCAGCATATAGGCGTGCAGCTGGAGGTAGAGGCCGTTCATCAGCCGAAGCGGCTTGAACTGATCCTCGCTCATCGCGCCCGACAGGCGGCGGCTTACCTGGTCGCGAAATTCCTCGACGCGGGCATCGACGATCGCCTGATCGAAATGGTCGTATTTGTACATGTCAGATCACCCATTCGCCGGCTTGCGGGTCGGCGGGTTTCAGCGTGAGATCGGGGCGGACGGTAGGGCCGAGCGCGCGGACTCGGTCCTTGATATGCGCCGGGCGAGGGCCATCCGGCGTGGCTTCCGCGTCGATGACATAGGGCACGTTGACGCGGCGGGCGCCTTCCTCGGCCCGGGCGATGCTCTCGCCGCCCTCGCCGACATCGGCAGCGTCCTCGACATGGCGCGACCAGCCTCTCCCGGTCCACCAGACGACATCGCCCGAAGACAAATCGTTTCCTGTCAATATCTTCATGCGATTGTCTCCGCTGCGATGGCAAGCGACACGAGCGCGTCGACCGCCGTGCCGCGCGCCGCGACCTCTCCCACCACGATCACCGCGGGGCTCTGCACCCGCTCGCGCGCGATCATCGCGCCGAGATCGGCGAGCAAGGTGCGCCGCGCCCGCGCATTCGGCCGGCTGCCGTTTTCGAGCACTGCGACGGGCATGTCGGGGGCGACGCCCTCGGCGATCAGCTTCTCGGCGATCAGCCCCGATGTCGCGACGCCCATGTAGATCACCAGCGTGCGCCCCTTGCCGGCGAGGCCCGCCCAATTCTGCTCGCCCAGCCCCTGGCACTGCCCGGCGACGAAGGTCACCGCACTCGATACTGCCCGGTGGGTGAGCGGGATCAGCGCTCCCGCCGCCGCGCCCATCGCCGCCGAAATGCCTGGGATGACGCGCACCGCGACGCCCGCGGCCGCACAGGCCTCGGCCTCTTCGCCGCCGCGCCCGAAGATGAACGGGTCGCCGCCCTTCAATCGCACCACCCGCTTGCCGCGCTTCGCCTCGGCGACCAGCAGATCGTTGATCGCCTCCTGCCGCATCGTATGCCGGCTGCGGCTCTTGGCGACCGAGATACGCGAGGTGGCGGGGGCAAGATCGAGGATGCGTTGGTCGACCAGCCCGTCATGGACGATCAGATCGGCGGCGAGGATCGCGTCGCGCGCGGCGACCGTCAGCAGGCCCGGATCGCCCGGGCCGGCGCCGACCAGCAGCACGCAGCCGGCACGCGAAGGGGAAGGAGGGTCAGTCGTCATGCCGCGCCAGATGGTCTGCCGGGGCCGGGCGCGCAACCGAGCACTGCTTGGGGGGCATGTAGGCCAGCTTGTCAGCCGTCTCGCAAGCCGATGCCGATCAGCGCGCGCGCCTGTTCGGCTTCGGACGAGACGACCGGATAGGCGCAATAATCGGCGGCATAATAAGCGCTCGGGCGGTGGTTGCCCGACCAGCCGATCCCGCCGAACGGGGCAGATGAAGAGGCGCCGTTGGTCGGCTTGTTCCAGTTGACGATGCCGGCGCGGGCATTCGCCCAGAATCGGTCGTAGAGCGCCGGGTCCTGGCTCACCAGCGAGGCGGCGAGGCCGTAGCGGGTGTTGTTCGCCTCGACGATCGCATCTTCGAAGCTCGCCGCGCGGATCACCTGCAGGATCGGGCCGAACAGCTCGATATCGGGGCGGTCGTTCATTTCGGTCACGTCGATCATGCCCGGGGTCAGAAACGGGCGCGTCTCGATCGGGCGCTGCATATGCCGCAACGGGCGGCCGCCGCGCGACATCAGCGCCAGATAGCTCTCGGTGAGCAGATCGGCCGCTTCATTGTCGATCACCGGGCCCATGAACGGCTGCGGATCGGCATGCGGATCGCCGACGATCATCCGGTCGAGCAGTTTCGACAGCTCGGCCATCAGCGGCTGGTGGAGCCGTTCGTCGACGATCAGCCGGCGCGCCGCGGTGCAGCGCTGCCCGGCGCTGGTGAACGCTGATTGGACCACGAGCACTGCCGCCGAGGCGAGATCGGGCGAATCCCAGACGATGATCGGATTGTTGCCGCCCATTTCGAGCGCGAGAATCTTTTCGGGCTTGTCGGCAAAGGCGCGGTTGAGCGCGATCCCGGTGCGCGCCGATCCCGTGAACAGCAACCCGTCGATATCGGGATGCGCCGCGAGCGCCTTGCCCTCGGTAGGTCCGCCGATCAGCAGCCGTACGCAGCCTTCGGGCACGCCGCTCTGGTGGAGGCAATCGACCAGGAACGCGCCCGTGGCGGGGGTTTTTTCGGAAGGCTTGAACACCACGGCATTGCCCGCCAGCAGCGCCGGCACGATATGGCCGTTGGGCAGGTGCGCCGGAAAATTATAGGGGCCGAGCACCGCCAGCACGCCGTGGGGCTTGTGACGCACCGCGAGCCGGCCACCCTGCGCGTCCATCTTCCGCTGCGGGCTGCGCTCGGCATAGGAAGTCGCCGAGATATTGACCTTGGCGATCACCGAATCGACTTCCGTGCGCGCCTCCCATAGCGGCTTGCCGGTTTCGCGCGCGATCAGATCGGCGAAAGGCTCGGCCTTGGCGCGGACGACATTGGCGAAGCGGCGCAGCGCCTCGAGCCGGTTGGCGAGCGGTTGGGCCGCCCATGCCGCCCAGCTCGCCCGCGCAATCCCCACCTCGTGATCGGCATCGCCGATCGGTTGGCGCCACAGCTCGGCGCCGGTCGCGGGTTCGGTCGAAACAATCTCCAGGCCGGCCATCGGGTCTTTCTCATTAGGTCCCGCTGGCGCTCTTGCCCCAATTCGGCGCGAATTGCCAACGGCGGTGGTCAGTCTGCCAAAGCCGCGCCGAAGGCCCGGATCGCCGTGATCTTGGCGGTCAGCGCCGACCAGTCATCGGCCTCGGCGATCCGTGCCCAGATCGCCTCGACCTCGTCGATCAGCATCGCGCAGGGCGCGCCCTGCCAGAAGCGCTCGTCGCGCGACTTGCGCGGGCGATAATCGGCGAGCAGCGAGCGTGCCTCGGCATAGTCGGCGCCCAGCGCCTCGGGGATCGCTCCGCCGAAACTGTCGAAGAAAAACCGGTCGATCGGGGTGCCGGCGGCCCGCAAGCCGCGTTCGATCGCCTGGATCAGCGCCTGGTCGTGCGCGGCGTCGCGGGGCTTGACTCCCAGCCGCCACAGCATCGCATCGGTCACCGCGGGCTGATAAGCGGCCCCGAAGCCGTCGAGCGCCTCGATCAGCGGCTCGGCATCGGCGATCTCGCGCAGCGATGTCGCGAGCTGCATCACGTCCCAGTGGATTGCCTCGGGCTGTCGGCCAAAGGCGTAGAGGCCGGCATGATCGAAATAGGCGGCGGTGAAACCCGGGTCCCAATCCGGCACGAAGCGCCATGGGCCGTAATCGAAGCTCTCGCCGGTCACGTTGATGTTGTCGCTGTTGAGCACGCCGTGGACGAAGCCCGCCGCCATGAACTGCCCGGCAAGCCGCGCGGTCCGCGCGACGACATGCCGAAGCAGCCGCACTGGCCCGCCGTTGCCGCCGGCATCGCCATAGTAATGGCGCAGCACATAGTCGGTCAGGCGACGCAGCCCCGCCTCGTCGCGCAGATAGGCGAGCCGCTGGAAGGTGCCGATCCGGATATGGCCTTGATTGAGCCGCACCAGCACCGCCGAGCGGGTCGGGGAGGGCTCATCGCCGCGCTCGAGCGCCTCGCCGGTCTCGATCAGCGAAAAGCTTCGCGACGTCTCGACGCCGAGCGCCTGAAGCATTTCGGTCGCGAGAATTTCGCGCACGCCGCCCTTCAGCGTCAGCCGGCCGTCGCCGAACCGGCTCCACGGCGTCGTTCCCGACCCCTTGGTACCCAGATCCATCAGCCGACCGCGCGCATCGCGGCACTGCGCGAAAAGGAAACCGCGCCCATCGCCGATCTCGGGGTTATACTGGCGGAACTGATGGCCGTGATAGCGCAGCGCGAGCGGGCTGGGCAGCGAGCCCGGCAGCGGATCGAATCGGCCGAAGTGGCGGACCCAGGCGGCGTCGTCGAGCTCCTGAAGCCCGATCTCGGCGGCGGCGCGGTCATTGCGAAAGCGGAGTCTGGTAACCGGAAAATCGGCGGCGGCGACCGGATCGTAAAAGCCGTCTCCGAGTTCGAGGATCGCGGTGGATGGGATGAAGCGGGCGGGTTGCGGGTTGGCGGCCATCGGGCGATATGGAGGCTGATACCGCAGGGACGCAACCATGGCCGCTTATGAAGATCGATTTTGGTGGTCCAACGACGGGATCCGGCTGCATGCCCGCGATTATCCGGCGCGCGATCCCGATCGTGCCGCCGGGCGCCCGGTGATCCTGTGTCTGCCCGGCCTGACCCGCAATGCCCGCGATTTCGAAGGCATTGCCGAGCGCCTCTCGGCCGAATGGCGGGTTGTCGCGGTCGATTTTCGCGGTCGCGGCGAGAGCGGCTATGCCAAGGATCCGATGAGCTATGTGCCGCTCGTCTATGTGCAGGATGTCGAGAAGCTGCTCGGCGAGATCGGCTGCGACCGTTATGTCGTGATCGGCACGTCGCTCGGCGGCATCGTCGCGATGCTGCTCGCGGGCGCATCGCGTGAAACGCTGGTCGGCGCGGTGCTCAACGATGTCGGGCCCGAAATCGACGCGGCCGGGCTCAACCGAATCCGCAGCTATGTCGGCAAGAGCAATGCCTTCCCGACCTGGATTCACGCCGCGCGGGCGCTCGCCGAGGCCAATGCCGATGCCTATCCCAACTATGCGATCGGCGACTGGCTGGCGATGGCCAAGCGGCTCTACCGGCTCAACAGTGCGGGGCGGATCGTGCTGGACTACGACATGAAGATCGCCGAGCCGTTTCGCGTGCCGGGCAATGAGGCGGGCCCGGATATGTGGCGCGCGCTCGATCGCATGGCCGGCTTGCCGGTGTTGCTCGTGCGCGGCGAACGGTCCGACATTCTCTCGGCCGCCGTCGCCGATCGAATGCGCGCGGCGCTGCCGGGCAGCGACCTGCTCACCATCGCCGATACCGGCCACGCCCCCACGCTCGACGAACCCGGCGTGGCCGAGGCAATCGAACGGCTGCTCGCGCGGGTCGCGGCGGAGCCGGTGCGCGTCTGAGCGCGTCCTGATCCGGCAGGGGGAGTGCGATGGCCTTTTTCGACGCGTTGATTCTGACTCCGCACGACATCGATCTGGCGCGGTCGCCGCTCGCCGGGCGGATCGCTGCCGAAACCTATGTGCTTGGCGCCTTCAATCCGGGGATGACGCGGCTGGCGAACGGCAATCTGCTGCTGATGGTCCGGATCGCCGAGGCGCTGCGCACGCCGGTGCGCGACGGTCATATCCACGCGATCCGCTGGGCCGACGGCGGCTACCGGCTCGATGCCTGGCCGCTCGACCGGATCGAGACGAGCGATCCGCGCACCTTCGACGTGCTCGACAAGGGTGCCAGGGCGCTCGCGCTGACGTCGCTGTCGTGGCTGCTGCCGGTCGAATTGTCGGGCGACGGCACCCGTGTGGTGACGATCCACTATGACCGCGCGATCACGCCGCGCGCCTCCTATCAGTGCTACGGGATCGAGGATGCCCGGATCAGCCGGATCGGCGATCGCTATCTGATGACGACCTGCTCGGTCAGCCCCGAACGCCAGGCGACCTCGCTCTACAGCTCGGCCGACGCGCTCGACTGGCGGCTCGAGGGGATCGTGCTCGATCATCAGAACAAGGATATGCTGCTGTTCGAGGGGCTGATCGACGGGCGTTACTGGGCGCAGACCCGCCCGCTCGGCGATCTCTATTTCGCCTATCCGCCGGGCAGCGACTGGCGCAGCGGCCCCTCGATCAACCTCGCCTCGTCGCCCGATGCGCTCCACTGGAAGCCGTGCGACCGCCCCGGCATCCGCGCGCGCGCCGGCGCGCCGGCGTCGGCGCGGATCGGTGGCGGCACCCCGCCGATCCTCACCGATCTCGGCGACGGGCGGCGCGGCTGGCTCAGCCTTTGGCACGGCGTCGAGCCCGGCGGGGCGGTGGGCATCTATCGCACCTATTGGTCGCTGCTCGATGCCGATGATCCGTCGATCACGCTGGCGGGGAGCGAAGCGCCGCTGATCGAGCCCGCGCCGCAGCTCACCGCGCCGCTCGGCGCGCTGATGTATCTCGACAATATCGTCTTCTCGACCGGGATCGTCGATGCCGGCGATCATGTCATCGTCGCGAGCGGCGAGGCCGATCTCGCTTGCCGAATCACCTATCTCGCCAAGACCGATTTCAGGCAATGACTTGAAACCGGCGGTCGATGCTCGCTAACCCGGCGCGATGGTCCAGCCGGTCAACATTCTCCATCTCCATTCGAGCTTCGATCTCGGCGGCAAGGAGGCACGTGCTGTCCGCCTGATGAACCTGTTCGGCGATCGCGCGCGGCATACGATCGTCTCGGGCGTGCCCGATCAGACCGGCGCCCGCGCCGCGATCGCGCCGGGGATCCGTTATGAAATGGCGCAGGACCCGCCGCCGCTGACCGGCAGGCCGTCGGTCGCGCGCTATGAGGCGATCGCGCGCTATATGCGCCGCTTCGATCTGGTGCTGAGCTATAACTGGGGCGCGATCGACGGGGTGATGGCGCGGCGCGTGTTCGGCAAGGGGGTGCCCCCGCTGATCCATCACGAGGACGGCTTCAATGCCGACGAGGCGGGCGGGCTCAAGGCCGAACGCAACATCTATCGCCGGATCGCGCTCGGTGCGGCGCGCGCGCTGGTGGTGCCGTCGCAGACGCTCGAGCGGATCGCGCTGACCGCGTGGCGCCAGCCGCCCGCACGCATTCGCCGCATTCCCAACGGTATCCCCGTCGCGCTCTATGCCGAGCCGCCACAAGCGCGCGCGATTCCCGGGTTCCGGCGCCGCAAGGACGAGGTCGTGATCGGCACGCTCGCGGGCTTGCGCGCCGTCAAGAATCTGCCGCTGCTGGTGCGCGCGGCGGGGGGGGTCTCGGTGCCGATTCGGCTGGTGATCGTCGGCGAGGGTCCCGAACGGGCGACGATCGAGCAGGCGGCGCGGGCGATGGGGCTGGGCGATCGGCTGCATCTGCCCGGTTTTCTGGCGGAGCCCCATCGCTACATCGGCTTGTTCGATATCTTCGCGCTTTCGTCGCAAAGCGAGCAATTCCCGATCTCGGTGGTGGAGGCGATGGCGGCCGGCCTGCCGGTGGCAGCGCCCCCGGTCGGCGATCTCTCGGCGATGGTTGCCTTGGAAAATCAGCCCTATATCGCGCGGCACCACGGCGAGGTCTGGCTGCGCGACGCGCTCCAGAAGCTTGCGCTTGATCCCGCCGAGCGGCGCCGCGTCGGGGCGGCGAACCGGGCAAAGGCAGCAACCGATTATGACGAAAAGGTCATGGTCGAGGCCTATTCGAGCCTTTATGCCGACGCAATCGGCCGACCGGGTTGCCTTGGTTGAGTCGCAATTTGCTCGCGCAGCGCTGGCGGCGCTGTATAGCTGTCACAAACGGGTAACGGAGAGAATTCGTGTTCAAGGGCGTGAAGCCGATCATCTATGGCGGTCAGGAAGTCTGGCCGCTGGTCGAGGGCGGCAAGGGCGTCGCGGCAACCAATCATGCCAGCGCGGGTGCCTGGGCGGCGGCGGGCGGTATCGGCACCGTCTCGGCGGTCAACGCCGACAGCTATGATCCCGACGGCAAGATCATCCCGCAAATCTATCGCGCGCTCACCCGGCGCGAGCGCCACGAGGAACTCGTCGAATATGCGATCGAGGGCGCGGTCCAGCAGGTCCGTCGCGCGCACGACATCGCCGGCGGCAAGGGCGCGATCAACATCAACGTGCTGTGGGAGATGGGCGGCGCGCAGCGGGTGCTCCACGGCGTGCTCGAGCGGACCCGCGGGCTCGTCTCGGGCGTCACCTGCGGCGCCGGCATGCCCTACAAGCTCTCCGAGATCGCCGCCTCCTACGAGGTCAGCTATTTGCCGATCATCAGCTCGGCGCGCGCCTTCCGCGCGTTGTGGAAGCGCGCCTATTCGAAAGCGTCTGAATGGCTTTCGGCGGTCGTCTATGAGGACCCCTGGCTCGCCGGCGGCCACAACGGCCTGTCGAATGCCGAGGACCCGCGCGTGCCGCAGGACCCGTATCCGCGCGTGAAGGCGCTGCGCGAAACGATGCGCGAGGGCGGCATTTCGGATGACGTGCCGATCGTGATGGCCGGCGGCGTCTGGTATCTGCGCGACTGGAACGACTGGATCGACAATCCCGAGCTCGGCCAGATCGCCTTCCAGTTCGGCACGCGCCCGCTGCTGACGCGCGAAAGCCCGATCCCGCAAGGCTGGAAGGACAAGCTCACCCAGATCGAGGAAGGCGAGGTGTTGCTCCACCGTTTCTCGCCGACCGGCTTCTATTCGAGCGCGGTGCGCAACCCGTTCCTGCGCGCGCTGGAGGCGCGGTCGGAGCGACAGATACCCTATTCGACCGAGGCGGCGGGCGATCATCAGTTCCAGCTCGACGTCGGCGTGAAGGGCAAGAATTTCTGGGTGACCAAGAACGATCTGCTGCGCGCACGCGCATGGTACGGCGCCGGCTTCACCGATGCGCTCAAGACGCCCGACAACACCCTCGTCTTCGTGACCACCACCGAAAAGGCCGAAATCCGCAAGGACCAGTCGGACTGTATGGGGTGCCTGAGCCAATGCGCCTTCTCGTCCTGGATGGACAGCGAGACCAACTCGACCGGCCGCCTCGCCGATCCGCGCAGCTTCTGCATCCAGAAGACGCTCCAGGACATTGCCCATGGCGGCGACACCGAGCAGAATCTGATGTTCGCCGGTCACGGCGCGTATAACTTCAGGAAGGACCCATTCTATTCGAACGGCTTCGTGCCGACGGTGAAGCAGCTGGTGGATCGGATTCTGACGGGGGACTGAGGCCGCGCCTGATCATGCTGCTATCCGTTGTTGGTCCCGGGCGTCTTCACATCCTCATCGAGCGCGTCCTGTGCCCACAGCACGATTGCGCCGGTGTAGAGCATGGCGGTCAGTGGCGCAGCGACGATCGCCCCGAGCGTGCCGAACAAAACCGAAAAGGCAAGCACGGCAAAGATCGTCAATGCCGGCGGCAGTGACACCAGCCGCTGCTGCAGCAACGGCGAGACAAGGTTCCCCTCCAGCTGGCTGACGACCAGATACACGCCTGCTGCGTAAAGCGCTGTCATCGGCCCCGCTGTCAGCGCGACCAACACACCCGGTATCGCCCCGATAAAGGGCCCGAAAAACGGAATGAAGTTCACCACGCCCAGGAAAACGCCGAGCGCTAACGGAGCGGGAACGCCGATCAGCCACAGCCCGATGCCGGCCAGCACACCGTCGATCAGCATCGTAAGCAGTTGGCCTTGCAGGAACTTGCCGAGTGCAACGTCGATCGCCTCGAGCGCATCACGCACATTGGGCCGCGCATCGTCTGGAAACAGACCCGCTATACCCGCGAAATAATATCGTGGCGCAGTAGCGATGAATATCCCGCCCACGATCACCACCAGCAGATTTGCCAGGGCGCCGACCGTGGTCATGGCAAAGCCGGCGACACCGCTGAGAAAGCCCGAGGACGGCAACGTGTTCAGCCCGCC
The DNA here is from genome assembly GCA_002281485.1 of Sphingomonas sp. 28-66-16. GTDB lineage: Bacteria > Pseudomonadota > Alphaproteobacteria > Sphingomonadales > Sphingomonadaceae > Sphingomonas. Next base: position 5,069 of record NCGF01000012.1, on the reverse strand, counting down.
CGCGATCTGTTCGCCGAAAGGCAGGCGTTCGATCATCGAGCGGAATTGCCCTATACCCGACGGAATGCGGCCGCTGATTTCGCTGAACTGCGCCGATAACTGGGCACCGAACAGCCAGCCCGTCAGGCCCAGTATCGCTGCTAGGATGGCGATCGCCGCCAGTATCGATAGCCCGCGCGACAAGCCGAGACGGTAACGGATCGGGTCGCCGATCAAGCGCAGCAGCGCCGAGAAGACCACGCCAGCGAACACCAGCAGCAGCACATTCGACAGCTTTACGGCGAGCAGGACGACGCCGATCACAAGCATCACCACAAACGTATCGCGCGCGAGGTCGGCCCTGCGGGCGGGGCTCATCATCTTCTCCCGATGTCCGTTCATCGAAAGAAAGCCTCGCACCGGCGATTGTTCCTGCTTTTACCCGGATAGCGAGGGGACCAAACCGACCGCGGCTGCGGGAGGCCCGATGTTACACCCACCCCTCGAGCACCTGATCGGGCGGGCGGTGCCCATCGGCCCAGACGCGGATGTTGGTGATCACTTTTTCGCCGGTCGCCATCCGGCCTTCGAAGGTGGCGGAGCCCATATGCGGCAGCATCACGACATTGGGCAGCGCGAGCAGGCGCGGGTCGATGCGCGGCTCGTGCTTCCACACGTCGAGCCCCGCGCCCGCCAGCCGCTTCGCCTCGAGCGCATCGACCAGCGCGTCTTCGTCGACGATGCCGCCGCGTGAGGCGTTGATCAGATAGACGTGCGGGCGCATCAGCCCGATCCGGCGCGCGTCGATCAGATTCTCGCTCTCGGCGTTGCGCGGGGTGTGGATCGTCAGGATGTCGATCTTCTCGAGCATGTCGTCGAGCGAGGGGTGCCATGTCGCGGCGAGTTCGGCCTCGAGCATTTCGGGCAGCCGGTGGCGGTTGTGGTAATGGATCGACAGGCCGAAGGCGCGCGCGCGGCGGGCGACGGCCTGGCCGATCCGCCCCATGCCGATGATTCCGAGCGCCTTGCCGCCGATCCGGTGGCCGAGCATGCCGCCCGGGCTCCAGCCCTTCCACTGCCCCGAGCGGACGAGCTTTTCGCCCTCTTCCAGCCGCCGGGGCACGCTGACGATCAGCGCCATCGTCATGTCGGCGGTGTCCTCGGTCAGCACGCCCGGGGTGTTGGTGACGATGATGCCGCGTTTGCGTGCCGCCTTCAGGTCGATATGGTTCACGCCCGCGCCGAAATTGGCGATCAGGCGGAGCCGTTCCCCCGCGCCCTCGATCAGCGCCGCGTCGATCTCGTCGGTCACGGTCGGCACCAGCACGTCGCAGCTCGCCATCGCGGCGGCCAGCGCGGCGCGGTCCATCGGTTCATCGGTGCGGTTGAGCGTCGCGTCGAACAGCTGGCTCATCCGCTCCATCACCGAATTGGAGAGTTCGCGCGTGACGACCACCTTGGGATGGGAAACCTTGGGCATCGGGCGTCTCATATCGGGCATGATCGACGATTGGCGGCATTGAATTGCCCCGTCAACTCGGTTGATGATCGCCCGTCGTTGCGGCTAGGTCGGGGTTGACGAAGCGAGGGGGGTTGGCATGCGATTCTGGGGCTGGCTGGGGCTGGTGATGAGCGCGGTCGCGCTGATCGCCTTCGCCGCCGTCGACGGACAGGCGCAAAAGCGCAAGACGCCCTATTATGCGTCGATCTCGGCGGGCAAGGCGCGGATGCGCACCGGTCCGGGCCGCAACTATCCCGCGAGCTGGCTCTATCAGCGCGCCGATCTGCCGATCAAGGTGGTCGATATCTACAAGGAATGGCGCAAGATCGAGGATCCGGACGGCACCCAGGGGTGGATGCAGGCCAATCTGCTCAGCGATACGCGCACCGGCGTGGTGATGGGCAGTATCGCCGACATGCTCGAGACGCCGCGATTCGGCGCGCGCGTCGTCTGGCGGGCCGCACCGGGCGTCGTCGGCCGGATCAGCAAATGCGCGCGTGGCTGGTGCCGCTTCGATGTTCGCGGGCGTGCGGGCTATGTCGAATCGAACCGGCTCTGGGGCATCGATCCCGATGAAGTGCTGGGATGACCGGCTGGCGCATCGTCGAGGATGATGCGACCGGGCCGGAAATCACCGCACTGATCGCGCTGCATACTGCCGGCGCGCGATCGGTAACGCCGTCCGAACACGCTTTTGCCCTCGGGATCGAGGGACTGCGCGATCCCGCCATCACGCTCTGGTCGCTATGGGAGGGGGAGGCGCTGCTGGGCTGTGCCGCGCTGAGAGATCTTGGCGACGGCACCGGCGAGATCAAATCGATGCGCATCGATCCTGGGCAGCTCCGCCGCGGCGTGGCGGCACGGCTGCTCGCGCATCTGATCGCGGTCGCGCGCGAACGGGGTTGGCGGCGACTCAATCTCGAAACCGGGACGCACGCCTTGTTTGCCCCTGCCGCCGCGCTCTACCGCCGGTTCGGCTTCGTCGATTGCGCGCCTTATGCCGACTATGCCGCCAGCGAGCACAATCTCTATATGGCTCTTGTCTTGCCGCCCGAAGGCCCGGGAACCGCAGGATTCGCGGACTGACGGTCGGGCGCACGGCTTTTCCTCGCAGCTGCACCATCGTGGCCTTGCCCCCTCGGGGCCATCGTCCTAGAAGCGCCGCAATTCCTCCCTCCGGACAAAAAGAGAGCCGCTTTGGTCGATCTGTCCCAGTATTTGCCGATCCTGCTGTTCCTGGCAGTTGCCCTCGCGCTTTCCGGCGTCTTCGTGTTCGCCCCGATGGCGGTGTCGCGGCTGACCGGCACGCACCAGCCGACGCCCGAAAAGCTCACCGAGTATGAATGCGGATTTCCCGCGTTCGAGGACAGCCGCAGCCAGTTCGACGTGCGATTCTACCTGGTCGCCATCCTGTTCATCGTCTTCGATCTCGAAGCGGCGTTTCTCTATCCATGGGCGGTGTCGGTGTTCAAACTCGGTTGGGTGGCGTGGTTTTCGATGATGATCTTCATCTTCGAACTGGCGCTGGGCCTTGCCTATGCGTGGAAGAAGGGAGCGCTCGATTGGGAGTAGAGCTTGAGCGGGCACCGGCGCCGGGCACCTTGCCCGACGTCGGCTTCCTGAACGACATCAACAGCGAGCTTGGCGACAAGGGCTTCCTCGTCACCTCGACCGAAGAGCTGTTCCAGTGGGCGCGGACCGGATCATTGTGGTGGATGACCTTTGGTCTCGCCTGCTGCGCGGTCGAGATGATCCATGTCAACATGCCGCGCTATGACCTTGAAAGGTTTGGCGCGGCACCCCGCGCGAGCCCGCGCCAGTCGGATCTGATGATCGTCGCGGGGACGCTCTGCAACAAGATGGCCCCGGCGCTGCGTCGCGTCTACGATCAGATGAGCGAGCCCAAATACGTCATCTCGATGGGCAGCTGCGCCAATGGCGGCGGCTATTATCACTACAGCTATTCGGTGGTGCGCGGCTGCGACCGGATCGTGCCCGTCGACATCTACGTTCCCGGCTGCCCGCCGACGGCCGAGGCGTTACTGTACGGCATCATGCAGCTCCAGCGCAAAATCCGCCGCGTCGGGACGCTCGAACGGTGATGGCCCGCGCAACCGAAATCCTCCCCGGTACGGGGAGGTGGCAGCGCAACGCGCTGACGGAGGGGGCGGGCCTGCAACGGAGCGCTTGCGGTGATCCCCCTCCACCAGCTTCGCTGGTCCCCCTCCCCGTGCCGGGGAGGATTTGATGCGCGCGCCCGCGCCTGCCTATGCCGCCAATGACGGCGTGATCGATGCCGCGATGGCCGCGCTCGGCGACATGATCGTCGATACGCTCGATGCGGTTGGCGAAGTCACGCTGACGATCGATCGCGAGCGGCTGATCGAGGCGATGATGACGCTGCGCGATACGCCCGGGCTCGAATATCAGCAGCTGATGGAGATCGCCGGGGTCGATTATCTCGACCGCGCCGAGCGGTTCGACGTCTGTTATCACCTGCTCAGCCTAACCCGCAATCACCGCATCCGCGTGCGCGTGACGACCGATGCGGAAAAGCCGGTGCCGTCGGTGACGGGTATCTGGCCGGTCGCGGGCTGGCTCGAGCGCGAAGTGTACGACATGTACGGCGTGCTGTTCGACGGCAACACCGATCTGCGCCGCATCCTCACCGATTACGGTTTTCGCGGGCACCCGCAGCGCAAGGATTTCCCGCTGACGGGCTATGTCGAGCTGCGCTATTCCGAAGAGGCCAAGCGCGTGGTGTACGAGCCGGTCAAGCTCGCGCAGGATTTCCGCACCTTCGATTTCATGAGCCCCTGGGAGGGGGCGGAATATATCCTGCCCGGCGACGAAAAGGCAGCGCCCGGCGCTGGACTGCCCGAAGCCAAGGGCGCGCCAACGCCGCTCAAGGCCGATGATATCGTCAAGGCCGATGCCGCCAGGGCCGCAGCCGCGCCGCCGCCACCGACACCGAAAGCGACCGAAAACACGACGCAATCGGGTGCGGGCAAGCCGCATCCTGATGCCGGCCCCAAGCCCGGCGATCCCGATGTGGTGAAAAAGCCGCGTGCGCCGCGCGCGAAAAAGGCAGGGCCTGACAATGGCTGAGTATCTCGACGAAATCGAAGGCCAGACCGACGCCGCCGATCCCACCACCGGCGACGTGACGATCGAGAATTACACGATCAATTTCGGCCCGCAGCACCCGGCGGCGCACGGCGTGTTGCGGCTGGTGATGGAGCTCGACGGCGAGATCGTCGAGCGGCTCGATCCGCATATCGGTCTGCTCCACCGCGGCACCGAAAAGCTGATCGAGCACAAGACCTATCTGCAGGCGCTCCCTTATTTCGACCGGCTCGATTACTGCTCGCCTTTGTGCATGGAGCACTCTTACGTGCTGGCGATCGAGAAACTGCTCGATCTCGAAGTGCCGCTCCGCGCGCAATATCTGCGGGTGTTCTTCGCCGAATTGACGCGCATTTCCAATCACATGCTCAATCTCGGCAGCCATATGATGGATGTCGGCGCGATGACGCCGAACCTGTGGCTGTTCGAAATCCGCGAGGATTGCCTCAATTTCTTCGAGCGC